>NZ_JHWV01000007.1 GCF_000622005.1 Anaerovibrio sp. RM50
TGTAGAGACCCCCATAAGTTAGACTAAGTAATCTAACTTATGGGGGTCTTTTTATGGCAAAATACAGTGTTGAATTCAAATTGAAGATAGTTCAGGAATATTTGAAAGGGGATATCGGATACCATGCTTTAGCCCACAAATATGGTATACCTGACAAAAAACGTATTCAATTTTGGGTTGCAAAATATCGGGTAATGGGGGAAAAAGGACTTCAACGGTCAAGAAAAAATGAAACATATTCTTTCCAATTCAAGTTACATGCTGTAGAGTTATATTTAAGTACAGAGATGTCTTACCAAGATTTAGCACTTCAACTTAAATTAAAATCTGACGGGATTTTAGTAAACTGGGTTCGACGCTATCGTGCTGTTGGTATAGAAGGTCTCAAACCGCAACGGAAAGGCAGGCGGCCAAAGGTGCCAGACAAAACCAGCATTACACCTGAATGTAATATTAATCAAGATGAGAGACTTAAGCAGCTAGAAGAAGAAAATCTCAAGCTACGCATTGAGGTAGCCTATTTAAAAGAACTGAGGAGATTGCGCCTGGAGCAAGAGGCGCAGAAGCGCAAGCAAGGATCGCCCACAGTCTCCGAGGATCATTCAAATTAAAAGATATCCTTGCAGCTATTAAACTTCCAAAAGCCACCTATATGTATTGGCAGAAGCGATTTGACCGGGAAAATCCGGATGCCGAATTAGAGGCAAAAATCAAAGCAATTCGGCAGAGCGACAAGGACTTCGGTTATCGTCGAATTTATGGCAAGCTCCGCCAAGAGGGCTTTTTAGTCAATCATAAGAAGGTCCAACGTCTTGTTCAGAAATTGGGATTACAGGTAAAATCATTTGCCCACAAAAGCCGCAAATATAATTCTTACAAAGGAACTATTGGGCACGTTGCACCAAATCGGCTACGTCGCCGCTTTGATACATGTATTCCACATCAGAAAATCACCACAGATACCACTGAATTCAAGTATTATGAGATTGACAGCAAAGGGAATATTATCACTCGCAGAGCATATTTAGATCCGTTTCTTGACCTTTATAATCGTGAAATCATTAGTTTTAGTATCACGAAACGACCATCATCACAAGGTATTATGTCTGCTTTAGAGAAAGCAATTGACATTACCAGTGACTGCCCTTACCGTCGGACATTCCATTCAGACCAGGGCTGGCCCTATCAAATGAGAAATTATATAGACCGATTAAGAGAAGAACGTATCTTTCAAAGCATGTCTCGCAAGGGAAACTGTCTGGATAATAGCGTGATGGAAAATTTCTTTGGCCTACTAAAACAGGAAATCTATTATGGACATACCTATCACAGCTTTGACGAACTGGAACGAGCAATCCGACATTACATCACATACTACAATAAACAAAGAATCAAAGCTAAGCTGGGATGGCTCAGCCCAGTCGACTACCGTTTACGTCATGCCGCAGCATAAAAAACGGTAGCAGCAAATAATTGCTACTACCGTTAAGGTCTAACTTTATGGGGTCACTACACGGGGCAGCTCCGTGTTTTCAATAATACCAAGAGTCTACTATTCTGTATCTTCCTATATATGATATGTAAAGTTAATGCTGCTTGTATTTCCTCTGCGGTCATAATCAGAGGAAACACTTCCCCAATCATATTCCTTACTGCCAGTTATGCCATACCCCTTTAGTATTTCATCATGAAATTCTTTTCTTTTAATTTCCTTTTCTTTAATATTTGTTTGGAGAAATTATATCATTATATGGCAGCTCTTACCAATAATTTGAATTTCGATAATTTGCGCCAGGTAACTTTCTTATGGTAGAATATCCGCATATTAGAATACTTACTTACACTATTTCCCGTGGGGTGCCAGAGCCTTACGGGGGAAAGGGCCGGTCTATGGACTGGCTTTTTTTCTTTTACTTTCCCCCAAAGAAATTCATAATCCTCTGCCAACCGGATTTATCACTGTTTATCAGCTTTTTGACATCTTCCTTGTTGAAGCCTCTGGAGGCGTTGGTGTAGTAAATATTTATCTCCGGGGCGGTTTTAAACAGGGATTTGTCATCATCAAAAACAATATAATCCCTGATATTATGGGCCTTGCAGTAATTCAGTACGCTCCGCCCCCTGTCCAGCTGGTCAAGCTCCTCAGTCTTATCCAATATGCGAATTTTCTCAGGGGCCATGGCGTGAATTAACTCCTTTATATACACTGCATGAATTCCGTCACTATTGAAGCCAGTTTTCCAAGAAGAAGTAAGAACAATGCCCACCTCATGGTTATGTTTCTCGTTAAGATAGGCCATATATTCAAGAAAGCAGCTGATACATTTGCTATTTAAGGTGAATGGGCGTTTCCAGTCCATTTCCGTATTCAGCACCCCGTCCACATCCAGAAATATGTAAAACATAAAATCACAATCCTTCTTTTTATCCCGCATATAATATGGACATTATTTTACCCTGCGCTTACCGTGAAAATCAGGCAGCCACATGGGAACACTGTCCCTGTATACGATGTAATCCTGACCAAAGCGTTTTATTAGCCTCTTTTCCTCTACAGTCTTAAAGTATATACAATTGACAACGAAAAAGATAAGCGTATATATAAAAATACAACTACTGCTAAAAAGGAGCGCTTCTGATAAAAGAATACACAGGATTCCTAATAGCATAGGATTACGAACTCTTTTATAGGGTCCCTTAATGATGAGTCGTTTAGGCGGCGCTAACGGCGAAAGGGTTCCCTGGCCTACCTTATGGAAAAGCAACGTGGTTTTGATAAATAAGCCCAAGCCACCACAGAATAATATAACGCCTAAAACGATTTGTGAAATTGATGGAATGCACCACTGATAATCTGTATACCATAACAACAGGGTCGGTATTATGACTGTTACGTTAAAAGGCAATAATAGAATTGCCGTTAGCCAAGATTTTTTCATACAGCATTATCCTATCTGGAATTAAACAACACGTCCTAATCGCTGACAGCCTCTTTCTTGTAATAATTCTTGCCAAATCAAAGCTGGTTGAGTTGAACGACCCTCCATAAAAATTACAACCTAAAACATCCGATTTCTTTGGAGAAATTATATCATTCTATGGCAGTTCTTACCATTGCTTTATTTGGGGGCAGCGAGCTGTGTTTTGTTGGTTGCTTCCTTTATCCTCCTTTTTTATTATTTATTTATCTCCAGTTTAGATTTAAGCCTTATAATATACACAGTAATTAATGAAAGGGGTATCTCCATGAAGAAGAATTATTGGCTGGATTGGATACTATTTATAAGCGGATTGATTTGCATTGTTACTGGATTAATGCTGGATTTCCACCTTATTTCCGGTGGCAGGGAAGCAAGACTCTTTTACAGACACATACATACTTACAGCGATTATATTATGGGCGTTGGGCTACTATTGCATTTAATATGGCACAAGGACTGGATTTCCATGGCCACAAAAAGATTTTGGGCCGTAAAAATGCCCCTGCTCAGGACTCGGAAACAGTCTAAAACAAGGGCTGGAGCATTTTATAGCAGAACAGACCATTAAAATTGTACAGACCCATAAGAAAATGTAAGAAAGAAAATATGAGAAGAAAAGAGCATAGTAAAAGGAGCAAATCAAAATCTTCCAGCCGTTTTGTCAACTTCTCATCATTCATTTTTATCCCCCCTGTGTTATTTTTTGTGATTTAAATTCTTCCTGTTCTTTATATCCATGAGAGGATAAAAGTGTTATCTCTTTTACCTTTCTGCAAAAAATTTGGTTTTCCTGCAAAAAAGGAGCAGTCCATAATGAACTGCCCTCGTAGAAGTTTGTATTTGCTTATTATTAGCTGTTTGGCCTATCATTTGCAATCAGCAACTGGGCCGGTAGAGCCACCGATCAAAGCACAAAATCCCTTTTTCCCGTTTTTCTTTGCTGTACCAATACTATATACATACGATTAGGTATATAGTCCATAACAAGATTATTTTTCTATTTTGCTTTACCTACGGAATGATTATATAATGAAGAATTTACTTAGCAAAATAAACATCTATGGTCTATAACTGAACAACCAGATTTTCCGGTTTACTATCTGGTTTGCAATAGCAAGCTACAATGGCTATGTCACTAATAATAAAATTTTTTAGAAGGATATAAAATGAATAAACTAAATAACTTAAGCGTCAATGGAGCAACCATATTGATGGCTGCATTGGTAATCGCCAGGGGAACATCCTTCATGTTCTCCAAGCTTCTTCTAACAGACATGGGGCCACTAAGCCTGTTAGGAATAAGATTTTTATTGGCTTTTATTATTATATTCACGATATTTTTCAGATATATAAATAAAGCTGTAAAAAAAGACTCAACTGTCATACGAATAAGTGTAATCTTGGGAGTAATTAATTTTTTGTGTATGGCATCAGAATTGATTGGCCTGCAATATACTACCTCCTCCACCTGTGCCTTTATTGAAAATTCAGCAATAGTAATTGTTCCTGTCATGGAAGCCTTTTTGCTTCGCAGAGCCCCTTCATGGCAGATTATTGTATGTAGCATTGTTACAATGGTTGGTATTGCACTGATTACCATAGGAAGTGGATTTGATGGTTTTGGCATAGGTGAATTTTTATGTGTAATTGCTGCCCTGACCTTTGCCATAGCGATTATTATCAATGGCCGAAGCTCCAGAGCACACGATTCTTTTACAATAGGCCTATTAAGCGTTGGCACAATGGGTTTTATGGCAATAACAGCTGCCCTTGTTTTTGAGTCCCCGCATCTTCCGAATACTTCGGAACAATGGATGATGCTGATGATGCTTGTACTGGTATGCACCTGTCTGGGTTTTGTTCTTCAGCCGGTAGCGCAGAGTCGTATCAGTATTCAAATGGCAGGGGTAATGTTCGGACTAAATCCCCTTACCGCAGCTGTCCTGGGATGGATTTTTATGGGCGAAGCCTTAGGTACTGCTGGAGTAATTGGCGGTCTGCTGATTATAGTCGGTATAGTTGGCATCAGCTTACGAGACAAAGCTTATAGTTAAGTATGCTGTTTTATTAGTTTCCCCAATAGCTCTGTATTCGTAAATTTCCGCTATCAGGGCTGACTAAGGATTTCACCCATTATATGCGTCCATACTGGGCACACCATGAAATAAAGCAGAGGCTAGCCACTTAAGGCTAACCTCTGCTTTATTCTTCGGGTTCCATTGTTGATTATTCTACACCAATGCATTCAGTATTTGGTTCCTTTGATATTCTCTATTCACTGTATAGGCGAATGACATTGATAAGCGGTTCTTCGTAGGGATGTATAGCTCTAATTGCCTGAATGGTTTGTTTCAATTTATCCTTTTCCACATTTACCTCAACCTTCAATTCATCCTCTTCACATATTGCTCCTATTTCTCCTATATTCAGAAGTAAGCATATGGTTTGTATCACATAGAAGAACTACAGGTATCTTATATTTTTGAGCAATTTGTTCTGTCAGGCGGACCACCGGGCAGGCATCGGCGTCAACATAAATATTAGTCATTTCTACTCCACTCGTTCAAATCTATATTGTTGCTCAACCTCAGGATACTTCTTACGGTCCACTTCACTCATAAACATATCAAGCGGTCTTGCATTTGCAGGTAACCATTTCAGTAGGAAGGAACGGAAGTTTTGGCTAGCCTGAGTAAGAACTGTAGATTTATCCCAGACAAGATATACGGTTTGACCAATATCATCGCCTGTGCCTAATGGCTTTGAAATTATATCCGGGTAATTATTCAGTACAGCAGAGTAATCATAGCTAAGGTTTATAGCCTGATGCCGAAGAATCAGGTCGGTGATAATCATTTCATCGGCAGTTTCGGCTACAATGTCAACATTTAATCCTGGCAATAGTATATATTTATCAATATTATGTCTGAAACATTGATAGGCCCGCCCCTTGCTGACGATGCGCGCGCCTTCCAGATCCGTATAATCAATTTTTTCTCTGCCGGCCAGCGGATGCTGGCGATGGAGCCGCGCGCAGTACCGTGAAAAGAACAGTGGTTCAGCTTCGAAACGATTTTTGTCAGCTTCTCCTGTGACAATGGCAAAGTTGCATTGCTTTTCCAGCACGCCCTTCAAGGCTGCATCATCTGTCGTATCCACAGTGCTGAGAATAATATCTGGGTATGCATGGTGAAAATTCAAAAGGAACTCTGCCCCCAAGTAAGCCATAATGTGATCAAGCGCATATATAGTCACCACGCTTTTGGATTGGGACGCCAATGTGCTCATGCTCGCAATGCTCCGATATTCTGCCAGCAGCCGCTGCACATGCGGTAACAGTGCATTGGCATAGTCAGTAGGAACAAGGCCATGCGGATTACGGATAAAGAGCAGCTGCCCTAGTTCTTCCTCCAAAGTCTTAAGCATCTTACTGACACCTTGCCGCGACACATAGAGCTTATCTGCGGCACTTTGAATATTGCCTTGCCTATATACTTCGAGAAAATATTCCATTTGCTTCTGATTCATCAAATCCCCCCTCCTATTATTTTACAGCAACCTTTTTATTGCGTCAAAAGAGAATTTCCTTGCTTGTTGTACCTCAATATGAGCATTATACTAGAAGCATAAATTAGATAAAGCAATTCATAGTTTACAAAAAAGGAGACATGACCATGAAATTGACACAAATCCGCAATGCCACCAACCGCCTTGAATATGCCGACAAAACTTTCCTGATTGACCCGTGGCTGATGCCCAAGCACCAGTTTTCCTTCGTCGATGTTCCCGGCAAGCCTTATCATGTGCCGGATGAAATGAAGGAGCATTTGCCTATGCCCTTCTATGACCTTCCCATGCCGATGGAAGAAATACTCGCCGGAATTGATTATTATCTGGTAACGCATATCCATCCCGACCACATCGATATGTCCATGGATGGTACTGTGGGCGCACCTTTGGACAAGAATGTGCCTGTAATTTGCCAAAATGAAGCAGATGCCACTGTCTTCAAAAAATCCGGCTTCCACGATGTGACCGTACTTTCCGACGCAGGCATGCTGTTTGGCCAAGCAAAGCTGACCAAGGTACCAGCTCTCCATGGCACAGTAAATCCCTGTGGTGATGCAATGGGGATAATGTTTGAAAGCGAAATGGAAAAAAACTTTTATCTAGCCGGTGATACAATATGGTATTCCACAGTAGCCGACTCCTTGAAGCGTTGGAAACCGGAAGTCGTAGCACTCAACTGCTGTGCCGCCGAGACGGTGGAAAATGGCCGACTAATCATGGATGCCGAAGATGTCCACTGCGTTGCCAAGACTGTGCCTAACGCCAGACTGTATCTGACGCATCTGGATAATGTTGCCCATGCCGCACTCACCCGCCATACACTAAAGGGCAACCTTGCCGAACGTAATGTAACTAATTATGATATGCCAAAGGACGGTCAATCTATAATTTATTGAGGCTTCTACTCAACCTGGAGCAGCTCCAACAAGATTTCATGGGAATTCACCAAAGCAGGCTGGAAACCATTATCCAGGCACAAGGAAATTGATTTTCAGGTAAAAATGCCAAACTAAAACAGACCGCGAAACCAGTAAAATCAATGATCTCGCGGTCTGTATTTTTATAATTTCCAATAAGAACAACTTATTGGAATTCTATTACTTTATTTAGCAGTTGCTCAAATGCCTCCATGAATCTCTCGTCATCCTCGTCTGTCCTCTTACGGGGTCCCTTTATATGGTTTTTATGAGTGGCATTTCTCATTTTCTTTATAAAATGTCTCTTGGCAAGCAGGCCCTCAATATTCTCATTGGTATATAACGGTGTTATCTTTCCGTTTACGACCTATAGCTTAGCTTATTAAACTCTTTCAATAAGTTATCGGCCAATTCATGTTTTCCATCCTTTCTGAGCTTACCTACTGTAGCATCAATAAATGCTTTTGCAAGATCATCACCTAGTGGCATTACATTTTTGTACACTAAATAAGCAATTTGAGCGGCATTGCAGCCTTTTTTTACTATGACACCAATGTCACTAACGGCCGATATTATTTTCACTGGTATAGCAATTGGTTTAAAAACAGTTAGCGCTATCCCTTTTACGAAGCCACCAATAGACCATCCACCAGCAACTTTATCTAGTTCCTCATCAGTAAGTGTTTGCCCTGCAAGGTGATATTCTTCTAAAGTGAAGGGTAATTTCTCTGCTTTAGCCAATGGCTGAAGTACCTCTGCAAAATATTTGTCATTGTAGTCCTTTATGTCAATTTCTGTAGTAGATTCCGGTGGTATAGGATTTTTTTCGCAATAAATATTATCTGCTTCTTTTAGTTTTTTTCCAAGCTCCTCGTTCTCTAATACCTTGTCAAAAAACATTTTTACATTTTCAACAGCCATAATTTTTCCCTCCCATTAGTTGTATTTTTTATTTGTTCTTGTTATCTATATTTTTAATTTTTTCCATTGCAGGATTGCCGGCTGCAACCACCATATCCAGCTCATCATCTGTCATCTTCCCCATCATAATACCTTTCATGGCATTATCCCGACGGTGCATGAACAATAACTGATTCCTTAAAGTCTCCCTCACTGGATGCAGGAGAGAAAAATCAAAATCTTCCAGCCGTTTTGTCAACTTCTCATCATTCATTTTTATCCCCCCTGTGTTATTTTTTGTGATTTAAATTCTTCCTGTTCTTTATATCCATGAGAGGATAAAAGTGTTATCTCTTTTTTACTTTTCTGCAAAAAATTTGGTTTTCCTGCAAAAATGGAGCCTTCTCATTGGGTGAGATAGGCTCCGTTTTCATCTAAGGGTTTTATTCATCACGGCTCTTTGACATCTCAACTTCTGTGTCAATTTCTTTCACCAGTTCATTAGGTTCCTAATAATCCGTAAAGCACTTTTTGTCTATAACCGTAATTTTTACGCTCATACGGCTTTTTTACTCCCCTTACTATTAATTCCCCTCAGCCTGTGCCAGGAAATCAAAAATTCCCGACCAATATTTCTTGCTGTCTGTTGACATAGAATTGCCATGCCCAGCACCTGATACAATGAACTTTTCCTTTTTGGCTTTGCAAGCATCATATAGCTGCTCCATCATGACAGGAGGAATAAGCTTATCAGCCTCACCGTGAATGAACAATACTGGTACCTTTATTTTATCCATAACCTTTATAGGAGTCGCATCAGAAAGCATCACACCAGTTTTTATGCCACTGACTATGTCAATGCAATTCATAATAGGAAACTCTGGCAGATCGAAGAGAACTCCCAATTGGGTGGAAAACATTTCATAGACACTGGTATATCCACAATCCTCGATTACAGCCACAACTCCCTCTATATCATCTCTGGCAGCGGCCATCAATGCTGTAGCAGCGCCCATGGACACGCCATGCAATACGATTTCAGCATCTGGGTATTGTTCCTTTATTTTCCTGGTCCAAACAGCGATTTCTTCACTTTCCTTGACCCCCATGGTAATATACTGACCATCGGTTTCTCCCGATGCACAAAGATCTGGTGTCAAAACCTGATATCCATTCTGTAGATAAACTTCGGTATAATCCCCAGCACAATGCTGATTCATTCCATAACCATGTATTAAAATGGCCCAGCGTTTTCCAGTACGTGCTGTTGAAAAGTGGGTTGCTGCCAAATGCCGGTTATCAGAGGATATAGCACTCCATGTTTCTTTTAGTGCTATTGGTTCCGGAGGAACCGTTAGGTTTTTATCCTGAATATATGCACATGCCGCCGGCGGTGCCAACGGGTCGTTATCATTACCTCTCTTTAAGGCAAAATCTACAAAATAGTTCCCCACAGCGTAGCCCATAGCCACAACCGCTAATATCGCTGTCAGAAGTACTGCTACCAATATCTTTTTATTCATAACAGTTGATTGCCCTCCGTATTACACAAACCTTGTATCATTAAAATATACCACCATCACCATACATCCAGATACTGCGCTGCTTCCTCGCCTGTTTCAAAACACGATACCTCATATCCTCTTTTTCGCAAAGCTCTAGCTGTTTCTTCTATATTAGGCAAGTCTATCCCTCCCCTGCTCTCTGCTCCATATTATAGCATAATGCTGAATCGCAGGTGCAATTCCTCCAGCAATATAACGAGCTTTAAGATGTCCCCTTCCTCTTTAGGTGGGGGAAAACAAACTACAACAGCTGGTGAGAATATCTCACAGCTCGTTGAAACGCTAATTGGAAGATTTTTCTTCTAAAGAAGAAAAATTTGAACAATGGCGTTATAATAATTCACCACTCTACTTTTCTAACATCAATTCCACATCCTAGCACTCCCACATACCCAACTTATAAAAAAGGGCAGGTGTCATAAACATATCTATCCCACCCCAGTAATCATGCCTATTCCAGAGTAGATATGTTTATAGTTTCAGAACAACATTATCCCCACATTCCCAACTATGCCAATAGCAGTACCACATACTCTACCCTAATGCAAAAAATCAGCAGAGCAACATACCCAACTATCACTTTTAGTATGCTGCTATGCTGAAAATCACTAAAATACTGTCTTTCTGGCACAGCATTATTCCTTATTCTTATATTTATCAAATATGCCGTTAAGCCTTATAGGACAAGTGCTTATGGCATTTTTATTTTCTGTTAATTAGTGCTACGCTCTCAGCCGTTAACTGCTGCCAATCAGTCCTCGCTATCGCTCGACTTCTTGGGCAGTTTTGGCATGGTCAGTGCTAACTGATTTCTCGGGCAATCGCTTCGCTCATTTCCTCGTAATCAGAGCCACTGACTCAACGTGCGAGCTGGCGATAAACATATCCACTGGCTGGACTTTTTCAGCCTTATAGCCAAGTTTGTCCAGTATTTCCAGATCGCGGGCCAGTGTGGCCGGGTTGCAGGACACATAAACAATGCGGTTTGGCTGCATATTGGCAAAGGTCTTCAATACCACTTCGGTGCAGCCGGCTCTTGGTGGATCCACCACTATAACATCGGGGCGGATTCCCTGATTAAACAGCCTTGGCATTACCTTTGTGCAGTCACCTACTATAAATTCAGCGTTCTTAACGTTGTTTTCACGGGCATTTTTCTCCGCATCCTTAATGGCAGGGCTGACGATTTCCACGCCGTACACCTTGTGGGCCTTCTGGGCCAGATAAAGGCTGATGGTGCCCGTGCCGCAATAAGCATCAATAACTGTTTCCTTCCCCGTAAGCTGGGCAAACTCCAGGGCCTTGTCATAAAGCACCTCTGCCTGTTTGGTATTAACCTGGAAGAAGGAACGGGCAGACACATTAAAGCTGAACTTCCCCAGCTTTGCCTTTATAGTTGGACGGCCCCACAGCAGCTTGGTCTCACGACCCAATATTACATTATTTCTGTAGGTCTGAATATTCTGCTGCAGACTAACCATCTGAGGCAGACGGCTGCGGAGCATCTTGATGATTTCCTTTTCACGGCTCAGCTGCTTGGTGGCAGTAACCAGCACCACCATAAGCTGGCCTTTTTCACCAGTGCGGGCCACCACATGGCGCATTACTCCAGTATGACGGTCCTCGTCATATACAGGAATATTCAGCTTATCTATTACCTCTCGAACTGCACTGATGGCCTCGTTGTTGATTTTGTCCTGAATAATGCAGTCAGAGGAATCAATAATCTTGTGGGTTCCCTGGGCGAAGCAGCCGATAATGGTCCTGCCCTTTTCACGGCCCACCGGGAATGCCACCTTATTGCGGTAATTCCATGGTTCCTTTGCCCCGATAGTAGGCAGCACAGGCAAATTCTTAAGATGGCCAATTCTCTCCATGGCGTCCTTCACATGCTGATGCTTTGCCTTCAGCTGTCCCTCGTAGGAAAGATGCTGTAGCTGGCAGCCACCGCACTCCTTGTAAATACCGCAGGAAGGAACCACACGGTCAGGACTTGGCTTTAACACCTTCACCAGCTTGCCAGTGGCATAGCTTTTCTTAACTTCACTAATTTTTACAGTAAGCTCCTCATCTGGAAGTCCCCCCACCACAAATACAGTGAAGCCCTCAATTCGGCCCACGCCTTCGCCGCTACTGCCCAAGCTGTTGATTTTTATATTGTACTGCTTTCCCTTTTCTACAGGAACCTTAGCCATTTATTTTCCTCCAAAACGTAAAGAGGGCGTCACCCTCGGAATATTTGCATGGTTTATTATACCACAAACATCCGTGACTGACGCCACACCGTAATAATTACTTTTTCAATCAGTTCTTCTTTTTGAACTGAACCTCAAAGAGGAGATCAGTTGGCTTATCAAGAAGTATTTTTGCTCCATTCTTCAGAAGCTCATCGTCCTTGCGGAAGCCCCAACGGGCACCAATAGGCAGAAACCCGGCATTTACAGCCGTCTGCATATCCACGCCGCTGTCCCCCACATAAGCCACTTTATCAGGCTCAACGCCGATTTCCTTGCAAATCTCCAGACAAGTGGAAGGATCCGGCTTTCTTGGGTGACCAGGACGGTCTCCCATTACAACCTTGAAGGTTCCAGGCTCAAACAGAATGCTTATAATGGTCTTTGCCGCATCCATTGGCTTATTGGTGCAAACCGCCATAGGAACGTCCTTTTCAATAAGCTTCAACAACAGCTCACGGACACCTGAATAAGCACGGGTCTTGTTCAGCACCTTGCCATTATATATCTCCTTGAATTTTGCCAATGCCTTCCCGTAAAAGGTTCTGTCCTCGGATTTGTCTATTGGCAATGCTCTTTCCACAAGCTTGCCAACCCCATTTCCAACAAAATATTTATAAGCCTCAACATCGTGCTTTGGCAAATCGTATGCCGCAAGCATTTCATTGCAGCTGTCTGCCAAATCCTCTATTGAATTTATTAGTGTTCCATCTAAATCGAATATTACTGCTTCATAGCGCATAACTCTCCGCCTCTTCCTTCCATAAACAAATCTCGTACGATGAGTAATATTCTATAAAAAAAATTAATATCCTGCAAATTTCTCAATTTTTTTGTATTTTACCTAATTTAAGCGGTCTGCCTCCATCAATATCCTAAGAACAGCCTGCTCATGAGCTAATAATTCTTCATCTTTTCCACTGTGATGACGAAGTATAATATCCGCTTCGTGTATCATTCCCAGCTTCATCAGCTCGCTACAGCCTATTTCCGGGTGATTGTAATAGCGGTACATTATATCTTTAAAGTAGCTGTCACTTGGCTTTTGACTGTTTTCCAGAGACCAGCCATGGAAAAATTTATCCAGCAAAACCCCGTAGGATTTTCTGATGCTGTTCATCTTCGGCCCACGGCCAATATCATGAAGCAAACAGCAGCGCTTTAAAAAATCCATGTCAAAGGAGCCGGCAACGCCCTGTTTTTCAGCGATTTCCACCGCAGTTTTCATTACATTCAGGGTATGGCGCTGGTCGGCCACCGTCATTTGATAAAAGGCCTGCTGAGCCTCAGGGGACAGCAGGTCATTTATTGTATTCTGTTCTTCCTTGTCGGGCCCCTTGGCCAGGACCCCCTTAAAAAACTGAATTACTCTTTTTAGCATTTTTTTACCATAAAAACTGTTGCAAAATATAACGAGCTTTAAGATGTCCCCTTCCTCTTTAGGTGGGGGAAAACAAACTACAACAGCTGGTGAGAATATCTCCCAGCTCGTTGCGACACGAACGAAGTGAGTTAGTCCTTTAGGGAAACGCTAATTGGAAGATTTTTCTTCTAAAGAAGAAAAATTTGAACAATGGCGTTATAAGCTTTTGCCAAATCTTCCAATTTACAGGTCTCATTTCACGAATATCAGCTGCTGATATCCCTTTCCTGCCCTATATTCCTCGGCGTCCTGCTCCGTGGAAGGACCCATGGCCATCTCACAGGCTTCCCCTGCCATACGCAGCTTCTGAACTGCCTTTATGGCCTCCGGCTCCCTGCCCGGCGCAAAGGCCACATACACGTCACGCTGGGTCTCTGGAGCCTTCAGTCCGTGGCGCTCCAGAGCCAGCATTACCCGCTCAATGCCAAAGGCAAAGCCCGTGGCTGACATATCTGTACCAAAATTCGTCAGCATATTGTCATAGCGGCCACCGCCACAGAGGGGATACCCCAGCTCCGGGGTATATGCCTCAAATACCATGCCCGTATAATAGCTGAAATCACGGATTACGCCCAGATCAAAGGTAATATACTCAGAAACCCCGTAGGCCTCCAGAAGATTACAGATTTCGGAAAGATTGTCCAGAGCCTTTCGGGACTGCTCGTTGTTCACCATGGAATAGGCCTTCTTTAGAACTTCGCGGTTACCATGAAGAAGCGGAATCTCCTTAACCATACTTCTGGCATCATCGGAAATATCCGCCTTGTCAGCAATGGCATTGAGCCCCACCAGATCCCGGTTTTCAATGGCCGCACGGATTTTGCCCATTTCCTTGGAGCTAAGGCCGCACTGCTTCATAAGTCCGTTAATAAAGTCCACCTGTCCAAGGCAGATAATAAAGTCATTAAGTCCGGTCTTTTTCAGGGCAGAAATGGCCAGAGCGATAATCTCAGCATCTGCAGTGGCCTTGTCACTGCCCAAAAGCTCAACTCCCGCCTGATGGAATTCGCACTGGCGGCCGGTCTGGGCCTGCTCATAGCGGAATACAGAGCTGATATAGGACAATTTCAAAGGCAGCTTGTCTTCCTTCATACGGGAGGCAGCCACCCTGGCAATAGGAGTGGTCATCTCGTAGCGCAGAGCCATGGTACGGTTATTCTTGTCAAAGAGCTTAAACATGTGCGGCTCCAAATTGCTGCCATTGCCCATGGTAAGGGTGTCCAAAAATTCAACGGTTGGAGTCACAATCTCGTCATAGCCCCAAAGGTTGAATTCTTCAGCTATGGCCGCTTCAATGGCACGCTTGCCCGCAGCCTCACGAGGCAAAAAGTCTCTTGTTCCATAAGGGATTTCCAGAACCATATCTCTATTTTCCATAGTCACTTCTCCTAAGCCCAACTTGCTAAAATACTATTCCTTGTCCTTTAAGCGGTCAAGTACCAATGAATAACCGTCTGCACCATAATTCAGGCAACGCTTTACCCTGCTGATGGTGGCAGTGCTGGCACCTGTGCGACTCACAATATCATCATAAGTGTGACGATCCTGCAGCATACGGGCCACCTCAAGGCGCTGGCTCATGGCCTTGATCTCGCTGATAGTACAGATATCCTCAAAGAACTGATAGCATTCCTCCACAGTTTCCAGCTTCAAAACCGCCTCGCAAAGCTGGTCGTTCAGATCATCCCTAAGTTTTGGATTTACCATAAATACACCACCTGTTGTAATATTTTATGTTCATTCACTTTCGTGCTTTCACTCTTTCACACTTTACTTTGTGAAAATATAAATATATTATAACGCAATTGTTCAAATTTTTCTATAAAAATATATAAAAATGCCGCCACAGTTTTTAACCCATGACAGCATTTCAAAACCAACCATTTTTTTCACTAAAATTTCACTATTTTTTCACTATTTTTTACTATCTCTTCACTATTTCTTCACTATTTTCCACCAATCAGGTGTCCGTGATATTCATAAAATGCTCTTTATACTGCAGCTCCAAAATAGGCAGCACATAATCCAGATCCACCCTGTTTTCCATGGTTTCCAAGGCTGCACGGCGGGCCTCCAGCAATATATCTATATCCTGCAGTACATCCGCAATCTTCAAATCCGGCAAACCGTGCTGCATGGAGCCGAAGAACTGGCCGGGACCACGGAGCTTCAGGTCCTCCTCAGCCAATATGAAGCCATCGGAGGTGGTCTCCATAATCCGCATACGCTCCTTGGACACCTCGGTTTTTCCGTTGGTTACCAGCACGCAATAGGAGCTGTATTCACCGCGGCCGATGCGTCCCCGAAGCTGATGGAGCTGGGCCAGACCAAACTGCTGGGCATTTTCAATAACCATCATGCTGGCATTGGGCACATTTACCCCTACCTCGATAACTGTTGTTGCCACCAGCACCTTAAGGCGTCCCTCGTAGAACTCCTGCATAATGTCTTCCTTTTCCTTCTGC
Organism: Anaerovibrio sp. RM50; assembly: GCF_000622005.1. Lineage (GTDB taxonomy): Bacteria > Bacillota > Negativicutes > Selenomonadales > Selenomonadaceae > Anaerovibrio. The sequence goes on from NZ_JHWV01000007.1 coordinate 16,056, forward strand.
TTCAGCTTGCCATGAACCAGCCCGCAGGGTATATCCCGGAAAATGCCGTGAGTAAGCTCATCGTAAACCGCCTCCGCTGAAAGGAGACTACTTTCCTCGCTTTCCTCAATAAGAGGGCACACTACATATCCCTGACGCCCCTTGGAAATCTCATCCCGCATAAACTTATAAATAAGCTCCCGTCTGTCAGGGGTCCGCACAAAGGTCCGCACCGGCTTTCTCCCCGGGGGCAGCTCACGGATAAGGGAAACATCAAGATCGCCGTATACTGTAAGTGTCATGGTACGTGGAATAGGGGTAGCAGTCATAACCAGCACATCGGGCATAAGGGTACCCTTCTTTTCCAGCTCCGCCCGCTGATTAATGCCGAAGCGGTGCTGCTCGTCTGTTACCACCAGTCCCAGCTTTTTAAAAGCCACCTGCTCCTGAATAAGGGCATGGGTTCCAATAACAATATCTATCTGCTGGGCCGCCAGCTCCCCGTAAATCTGCTCCCGCTGCTTTTTCGTCAATTTTCCAGACAAAAGAGCCACCTTTATTCCAAGTGGCTCCAGCTGTTTAATGAAACCTTCATAATGCTGTCTGGCTAATATTTCCGTAGGAGCCATAAGGGCCCCCTGATAACCGTTTTCTACTGTCTTTACAAGGGCCAGCATGGCGATAACCGTCTTGCCGGAGCCCACATCACCCTGCACCAGACGGCGCATGGGCACAGAGCTCTCCATATCGTTGCAGATATCATTCCAGGCCTTCCCCTGGTCCCCCGTCAGCTTAAAGGGCAGCAGTCCCATAAGCTTTTCCACCATTACGCTGTTGAGGCCGTGTCTTATGCCCTGCTTCTTCTCCTGTGTCCGCTTCTTCAGCATCATAAGACCGCACTGAATGAGATACAGCTCCTCAAAGGCCAGACGATTTCTGGCCTGTTTTACCTTCAGGAAGGTATCGGGAAAATGAATGGACTGAAAGGCTTCTCTGCGGGATAACAGATTATAATGCCTTAAAATATTATCCGGAACCACCTCCGGAATGGAATCCACGCTGCTTAGCAGTTCTTTGATGGATTTGCGGAAAAATTTCTGATTAAGGGCCTCTGTGGAAGGATAAATGGGAAGTATGCCCAGTCCCCTGGTTTCGTCCTCATCAGCGTCCATTATTTCAAAGGAAGAAAGCTGGCTCATGGCGTACTGGCCCTGGCCCCCAAAGGCAAATTCCACCTTTCCTGTGGCAAAAACCTTTTTGCCTGGCTTCAGCTTTGCCTTTAAAAAGCGCTGATTAAACCATGTTATCTGTATAAATCCCGTGCCATCACTGATCATGGCTGTCAGAATAAACATATTCCGCCGCCCGGCCCGCTTTTCCTGCAAAGATGTAATAACACCTGAAACTGTGGATTTTTCCCCCGGCTTCAGCTCCCCAATAGGGGTAATGCTGCTTTGATCTTCATAGCCACGGGGATAGTGAGTCAGCATATCAAATATCTTGCTGATGCCTAATTTTTTAAGGAGCTGAGCCTTCTTTGGTCCGATTCCCTTCAAATATTGAATATCCTGCTCCAGCTCCATGAAAAACCTCCAAGACTACAAAATACAGAACAACTGCGCAAATATGCCACATTCCCTGACTTATTCCCCGCCGCCGCTGTTAAACATCAAGGTGACGGTGACAAACACTGCAACCATAATAACAACTACTGATACAAAAAGAACCCCCAGCTTTACAAGATTCTTTGAATCGCTGAAAAATTCCTTGCCTTCACTTTTAAGCTCTTCTATAACGGAAACTTCCTCTGATGGCTCAGCCTCCTCCTTTTTAGTAGCTTCTTCCTTCTTTTCTTCAGCAGGCTGTTCGCTCTCAGCGGTCGCCTCTTCCTTGATTATTTCAACAACCTTAAATATTTCCCCGGCACCAGCCTCAACGTCACCTACATTGGCCTTGATTTCCGTGTCATCCTCTTCCTCATTTACGAGAATTACAGGGGTAATGGTATTAATACCCTTTTCCTCAAAGGCCCCCAGATCGTATTCTGCCACCAGATCACCGGCCTGGACCTTCTGGCCCTGCTTAACGTGAACAATTGTGGTCTTCTCTGCCACCTCATGGGCCTCCAAACCCACGTGTACCAGGATATTCAGCCCAGTATTGGTCTGAAAGCCAATGGCGTGCTTGGTGGCAGCCACTGCGGAAACAATACCGCTGACAGGACTGTACAGCATACCGTCCTTAGGAATAATGGCCACACCATCACCCATCATTTTCTTGGAAAAGGTATCATCAGGCACCTCAATTAAATCAACGATTTTTCCTGTCATTGGTGCAAAAATAGAACTCTCTCTTGTATTCTGAGCCATAATAACTCAACCCCTTTTATCTGATTTTGCCCACATGTGCCGCATAGACCATGAATTCTTCTTCCCCATCAAGGCCCAATTCACGGTTCAGCTCTTCATCATTAAAATGACCTATAGCACAGCATCCTATCTCCTGGGTATAGCATGCCAGATAAAGATTCTGGCACACATGGCCCGCGTCCAAATACAGATACTGCAATGACCTTCCCCCAAAGGCATAGTCCATTCTGTCAAGAACTGCCGCCCACATAAATGTAACGGCACCTGCATCGTACATATTTACTTTATTGAAGCCCTTGCGCAGCCTTTCCTTCACCCCATCAGAGGTATCAATTGGCAAAAGCGCATGCTCAAAGGCCAAAAATCTGTATAACCCCTTTTCAATTCCCTCAACCTTATCTATATAAAGGTAGGTCTCAAAGGCGTTTCTGGCACCCGCCGAAGGCACAGTGCGCTTTGTGGCACCAGCCGGAAGAAGCATCTTTACCCCCTGGGTACACCACAGAAGAAAGGACAGCTCATTCATGGTAAGGGGCCGCTCACTGTATTCACGAATAGTGGACCGCAGCTCCATAAGCTCCAAAAAACTGACTTCCCTGTCCTCAAGATAATCAGGCTCCGGCAAGGGTATCAGCTGGGCATCTTCAGGATATGGCTTCTGGGGCATTGGCACTGCCTCCTGGTTAATCTTCCTTGTATTAAGATTATTTTTTACCAAGGAAGCTTCCCGCAAAGCCTTAAATATATCCTTGTACATAAAAACGCCTGCCTTTCAAAGTTCTCTAACTTATATTATACCGCAAAGGACAGGCGTTTTGAATACATTATTAACTTAATCTACAGGACGAATGCCGGTTTTACCCGTAAATTTATGATAATCGCCGCCATTATGACGATTTACCAGCTCACAGAACACTTCCTCAGGGTTGATGTTGTGGAATGCCATGAGCACGAGACAATGATACCAGAGATCACCCATCTCATAGATGATTTCATTTTTGTCCTTGTTCTTGGAGGCAATAATAGTCTCCACAGCCTCCTCACCCACCTTCTTGAGGATCTTGTCCTGACCCTTTTCAAAGAGATAGTTGGTGTAGGAGCCTTCCTTCGGATTCAGCTGGCGGTCCTTGATTACATCATAAAGCTCATTCATGATGTTGGCCAGATAATATTTCTCCGGCTGCTCAACCACAGCCAGTGCCTTTTCATTTTTCAGCAGTCTGCGGCCACTGAAGCAGGAATATGTTCCAGTATGGCAGGCTCCGGAGCCCCTTTGATGAACGATAACCAAAAGGGTATCCCCATCACAGTCATAATAAAGGTCCTTTACCTCCTGCACATTGCCGGAGGTGGCTCCCTTGTTCCATAATGCCTTGCGGCTGCGGCTCCAGAACCAGGTGGTTCTCGTTTCAATGGTTTTTTGGAGAGAGTCAGCATTCATGTATGCCATCATCAGCACCTGGCCATTTTCCTCCTGGACAATGGCTGGTACCAGGCCCTTTTCATCAAATTTAATCATTGAAATGTCAATCATAAATATCCCTCCATTTGAAGTTACCTCTGACAGGGGCAAAATCCCCCTGCCATTTAAATTATAATCTTACCTCTATGCCCCTGTCCCTTAAGTATTCCTTCACCTGTCTGATGGTGAACTGTCCATAGTGGAATACTGAGGCGGCCAATACTGCATCGGCCTTTCCAAGGGTGAGCACATCATAGAAATGCTCCAGTTTTCCCGCTCCCCCTGAGGCAATAACAGGAACATCAACTGCCTCGGAAACGGCCCTGGTAAGAGGTATATCATAGCCATCCTTGGTGCCGTCTGCGTCCATACTGGTGAGCAGTATTTCCCCGGCTCCCAATTCAGTGCCCTTTTTAACCCAATCTATAACATCTATTCCCGTAGGAGTTCGGCCCCCATTTACGAAGACCTCCCACTTGTCCTCCCCGGTCTTTTTGGCATCCACCGCCAATACCACACACTGGCGGCCGAAGATTTCCGCCCCCTGACGAATAATATCAGGATTTTTCACTGCGGCGGAGTTCACAGAGGTTTTGTCAGCCCCGGCCTTAAGCATTTTCCGCATATCCTCTGGGGTTCGTATACCGCCCCCTATGGTAAAGGGAATAAACACCTGGGAAGCACAGTCCCTTGCCACCTGAACTATGGTGTCACGCTGTTCATTGGAGGCTGTAATATCCAGAAATACCAGCTCATCACAGCGCTCCTCATCATAGCGGCGGGCCAGCTCCACAGGGTCTCCTGCATCACGGAGCCCCACGAAATTTGTGCCCTTCACCACGCGGCCACCTTTTACATCAAGACAGGGAATAATTCTCTTTGTATACATACCAATCACCCCTCTGCCCCGGAGGCCACCTTAATTGCCACAGACAAATCAAGAGAGCCCGTGTAAATGGACTTGCCCACAATGACTCCTTCGATGCCATCCTTCTCATAAGGAAGAAGGGCCTTAATATCCTCAATGGACTTCACCCCGCCGGAGGCCACCACCTTGACGCCGCTTTCCCTTGCCAGCTTGGCAGTAGCTTCAACATTTACACCTGTTAATGTGCCATCACGTGATATATCTGTATAAATAATTGTTTTGACACCAACTTGGGCCATTTTACGGGCCAGTACACCAACCTCCACGTTGCCGGAGACCTCCCAGCCCTCCACAGCTACAATGCCGTCCTTGGCGTCAATGCCAACCACCACCCGCTCGCCATACTTTGCACAGGCAGTCTGAACAAGAGCTGGATTTTTGGCAGCCACGGACCCCAGGATAACCCGCTGTACCCCGGCAGAGAGAACCTCATCTATGTTTTCCATGGTGCGGATACCGCCGCCCAATTCCACGGGAATATTGACCCTTGCAATAATTTTCTTTACCACATCAAGATTTACGGACTTGCCAGCCCTGGCACCGTCCAGATCCACCAGATGCAGATACTGCCCCCCAAGAGATTCCCATTTTGCGGCCATCTCCTCTGGCTCACCGAAAACCGTCTCCTGGGAAAAATCACCTTTATAAAGGCGTACAGCCTTGCCTCCACGAATATCTATAGCCGGAAAAATAAGCATAAAATCTTCCTTCCACTAACGCCCAGCAATACATAATTATGTTAATTGCAATTAACTCTCAATGAAATTCTTAATAATCAGCAGCCCCACGTCTCCGGATTTTTCCGGGTGGAACTGGGTGGCCATTACATTGTCCCTGGCCACTGCCGCTGTCAGCTTCTCACCGTATTCCGTGGTGGCAGCCACTATGGAGCTGTCCTGGGGCACTGCGTGATAGCTGTGGACAAAGTAAAAATATGGCACCTGTGGCTCATTTTTAAAGAGACAAAGGTCCTTCTGGGCAAATTCCACACTGTTCCAGCCCATGTGAGGCACCTTCAGTCCGGGGGCATTAATGCGCTTTACCATGCCCTTAAAAACCCCCAAGCCCTTGGCATCAGGGGATTCCTCGCTGCCCTCAAAAAGCACCTGCAGACCAACGCAGATTCCCAAAAGTGGCACCCCCGCAGAAATTCTTTCCATGATAGTTGGTATAAGTCCGGAGGCCTCCAGATTCTTCATGCAGGCCCCAAATTCCCCAACTCCGGGCAAAACCAGCTTTTCAGCGCCTTCTATTTCAGCCCTGTCACTGGTTACCTTCACATTATCTGTATACTGGGCAAAGGCCTTTTCCACGCTAAAAAGGTTCCCCACACCATAGTCAATTACAGCAATCACTTACATTTCCTCCTACTTACTCAACCAGCCGTTACAGCACGTCCTTAGTGGGACAAACAATGACAGCATGTCCTTGATGGAAGAAGCCTTTACAGCACACCCTTGGTGGAAGGAATCTCATCTGCCGCCTCGGGATCAATGGCTGTTGCCTGACGCATGGCGTGACCCAGGGCCTTGAAAACAGCCTCCACCTTATGGTGGGAATTTGTTCCGTACATCACCTTTACGTGAAGGGTAATGCCCGCATTGAAGGCAAAGGCCCGCAAAAATTCCTCAGTAAGCTCCGTATCGTAATCCCCGATCATTGGAGCCATTGGTCCACCTGCATCGTATACCAAAAACGGTCTGCCGCTTATATCAAGGGATACCATTACCAGGGTCTCATCCATTGGAAGGAAGAAGGTGCCATAGCGATTTATCCCCTTCTTGTCCCCCAGAGCCTCCTTTACTGCCTCTCCCAAGGCAATACCAATATCCTCAACGGAATGGTGGCCATCCACCTCAATATCCCCGTTGCAGCCCACCACAAGATCCATGCGGCCATGGGCGGCAAAGAGATTCAGCATGTGGTCAAAGAAGCCGATGCCCGTGTCAATATCGGACATCCCCCGGCCATCAAGGCTGATGGTCAAATCAATAGAAGTTTCCTTGGTTTCACGGATAACCTTTCCTGTACGCATATTATTTCTGCTCCTCCACAAAGGCCTTTACAGCCTTAAATACAGCATCATTTTCTTCTCTGTTGCCCATGGAAATTCTCAGGGCATTTTCCAAAAGAGGTGCCTTGCCAAAGCTTCTGATTCCAATACCGCGGCTTTCCAGATATTTATTAAGCTCCACCGCCTTCTTATATTTTAAGAAAATAAAGTTAGTATTGGAAGGGAACACCTTGAAGCCCTTTAATGTGCCGTACTGGGCCTCCATGCGCTTGCGTTCAGCAATCATCATCTGAATCCGTGGCACATATTCATCACGCATCTGGAATACAGTATCGGCAGTAACAAGAGTCAGCACATTCATGTGATAAGGCATCATGGACTTGCCAATCATCTCAGTCAGCGGTGCAGCCGCCAGCATGTAGCCGCAACGGCAGGCCGCCAGGCCATAGGCCTTGGAGAAGGTTCTGGCAATAATCATATTTGGATATTTCTTCATGAGTCCGATGGCTGTCTGGCCCTGGAACTCAATATATGCCTCGTCCACCAAAAATGCACAGCTGGTATGGCTGGCAATATATTCAATGTCCTCCAGGGAGGTAAAGCTGCCTGTTGGATTATTTGGGTTGCAAATTACGCAAAGGGCGGCCTTATTCTCATTTACCACATTAACAAATTCCTTCACATCAAGGCTGTAATCCTTTTCATTTAAGTTTACAGGAATTGCCTCAGCCTCCGCTGCCTTGGCATAAATGTGATACATGGAAAATGATGGCTGCGGAAATACAATCTTTCTGCCGCGGCCGCCAAAGCAATAAAAGATTTTCTCAATAATCTCACTGGAGCCGTTACCTATAAGAACATTTTCTACACCAAGACCAAAATTCCTGCCAATTGCCTCCATAAGCATCTCCAAATCCTCATTTGGATAGCGGTTGAAGGCCACACGGGAAAGGCGGCTCATTACCCTTTCCTCCACCAGAGGCGGCAGATTCATGCCGCTTTCGTTGGCGTTTACCTTAATATTCCATTCCCGCTCCACCACATCGTAGGAGGGCATATCTGCCAGTTTGTTTCTATATTTAAGCTTTGCCATAATTTTCCAGTCTCCCTTTTACTTTTCCATTTTTCTTATACGGATTGCATTTGCATGTGCCTGCAAGCCCTCTGCCTCTGCCAGACGGATAATATCGTCACTTACACGGCTCAATTCAGGCTGTGTGTAGGATATGAGGCTGGTGCGCTTCATAAAGGTTTCCACATTTAGCACGGAATAGTATCTGGCAGTACCCCCCGTAGGAAGTACGTGATTTGGTCCCGCAAAGTAGTCCCCCAATGGCTCAGGGGAATAGGCCCCAAGGAATACAGCCCCCGCATGACGCACATAAGGAAGAAGCTGGAATGGCTCCTTTGTAAGAATTTCCATGTGTTCAGGGGCGGATACATTTGCCAGCTCAATGGCCTTCATAATGTCCTCAGCCACAATGATAAGACCGTTCTTGTCAAGGGAGGCTCTGGCAATCTCCTGACGTGGCAGCTGCTGAAGCTGCTTTTCTGCTTCCTCTGCAACCTTCGACGCCAATTCAGGACTGTCTGTAATGACGATGCTGGAGGCCAGCATATCATGCTCCGCCTGGCTGAGCATATCAGCCGCAGTGTAGGCCGGATCAGCACTTTCATCAGCCACAATAAGAATCTCACTTGGACCAGCCAGCATATCTATATCACAGTGACCATATACGGCCTTTTTGGCCAAGGTCACGAAGATATTGCCAGGACCTGTAATCTTATCCACCCTTGGAATGGTTTCCGTGCCAAAGGCCATGGCGGCAATGGCCTGGGCCCCGCCAATCTTAAAGATTTTGGAAACCCCTGCTTCCCTGGCTGCCACCAGCACATAAGGATTAATCTTGCCATCCTTTGGCGGAACCATCATTATTATTTCCCCAACCCCTGCAACAGCGGCGGGAACTGCGTTCATTATAACGGAAGATGGATATGCGGCAGTGCCACCGGGCACATAGATACCAACTCTGTCCAATGGAATAACGGACTGCCCCAGCAGGGAGCCCTGGCCACGGTAGGTCATCCATGAATTTGGCTTCTGCTCCTGATGATACTGACGCACATTGGCTGCAGCCCTTTTAAGTGATTCCACAATTTCAGGATCAGCGGCCTTATATGCAGCTTCATATTCCTCATCTGTTACCAGAAATTCATCGGCAGTAAACTCAGTGCGGTCAATAAGCTTGGTGTATTTAATAACCGCCTTGTCTCCCTCTGCCCTTACTTCGTTCACAATCATGTCAACTATTTCAGCGGCAGTCATATCACGGCCAAAAAGCTTTTTGTTCGCCTCACGGATTTTAGGATTTAGCTCCACCTGGTCAAAGGCAGGCTTTTTCAGCATCTTTTCAACATTAATAAGTCCCTTGTCCTTAACATTAACTATCTCCATTACTATTCCTCCCGATTATTTGGCCATTTCCAGTATCTTGCGCAAATCCTCAGTCATCTGATGGATTCGGTCAAATTTCAGTTTAAAGCTTACCCTGTTACAAATGAGACGGGCGGTGGCATCCATTATAAATGCAATTTCCTCCAGATTGTTCTCCCGCAGGGTTGTGCCAGTCTCAACTATATCCACAATGCTCTCGGAAAGTCCCACTATAGGCCCCAGCTCAATGGAACCGTTCAGCTTAATGAACTCCATCTGCATACCCTTGCTGTTGAAAAACTTTTCCGCAATATGAGGGAACTTGGTGGCCACCCTGGTATGGGCATAATCTGAAAGCTTGGCCCGCTTATGATTCTTATCTACAGCCATCATCAAATGGCACTTGCCAAAGCCCAGATCCAACAGCTCATAAACGTCCTTGCCGGATTCCAGCAGCACGTCCTTGCCAATAACCCCAATATCCGCGGCTCCGTATTCCACATAAGTTGGAACATCAGCTGTCTTACTGATTATAAAGCGAATCTTCTTTTCTTCGTTGGTAATAACCAGCTTCCGGGATTTTTCACTTAAATCCTCGGCGGTATATCCTATCTTGGCAAGAAGGTCAGCGGATAATCCAAAGAGCTTCCCCTTTGGAAGGGCTATTGTCAGGTATTCCATATTATTTGAAGTCATAAGCTTTCCTCCATTTGCCTAAAAGATTTTTATTCTTTATCTTGTTAAAGTATTAACATGTTAATTATACTAACACATTACCTAGTTACCGTCAATACATATTATAACGCCGTTGTTCAAATTTTTCTTTTCTTTTTAGAAAAGAAAAATCTTCAAACCAGCGTTTCAACGAGGTGGTGGTAAACATGCTCTCACATGTAGAGGAATGAGACATCTTAACCTCGTTATAACGCCATTGTTCAAATTTTTCTTCTTTAGAAGAAAAATCTTCCAATTAGCGTTTCAACGAGCTGGGAGATATTCTCACCATCTGTTGTAGTTTGTTTTCCCCCACCTAAAGAGGAAGGGGACATCTTAAAGCTCGTTATAACACTATTTATTATTATACGGCTATTTTAATCAAATAAACAGAAATGAAGAAATCCCTGCCATCCCCATTGTGAATCGGACATGATAAAAGGACCACTAACTCGAACTGAGTCAGCGGTCCTTGTTTTTTTGCTTCAATATAATATTATGTCTAATTTTATTCCAGCATTGTCAAAATCTGCTTTCCTATTAATACAGCAGTGATGATAATGAACATTGGGCGGATATAGCTGACGCCCTTGGTAATGGCCATCTTGGAGCCGGCGATGGCACCGAATATCATGAAAATACCCATTGGAATAGCATAGGTGAAGTCAACGCTGCCAAAATATGAAAAGAGAATGGCTGCCGCAATATTGCTGGCAAAATTCATGGCCTTGGCGTTTCCCGTGGCAAATATAAAATCAAAACCTATCATTATAAAAGAAAATAATATAAATGAACCGGTGCCCGGTCCGAAGAAGCCATCATAGAAGCCCAGCACGAAGGCCATAATAAGGCATAAAATCATTTTTTTGCCAGTTATCTCCTGAGGCTTGGCGTCCTTGCCCCAGTCTTTTTTGAAGACTGTATAAAAAAAAACCAAAATAAGCATAACAATTATCAAAGGACGCAGGAATTCTGATGAGATATGTTGAACTAATAATACGCCGGCAAATGAGCCGATGAATGACAGTGGACAAAGCTTCTTCATTAATGAAGTGTCCATTTTCCCGGCCTTCACAAAGGTGAGGAAGCTAAAAACAGCTCCCATGGAGGCAGCCACCTTGTTGGTACCAAGCACCGTAACCGGCGGGAGTCCTGTCCACATCAGGGCCGGAATGGTAATAAGTCCGCCTCCGCCAACTGCGGCATCAATAAATGCTCCCAAGAAGCCGAAAAGGGCCAGAAAGCCCATAATTTCAAAATCCATAGACAAAACTCCTTTCCTGATGTAACCATTATACAATATAACTGTAAATAAATTCAATTTATATATAATTAAGTATAGTAAACATAACTAATATTTATGCTTCGATATAAAAATGACATAATTTAGTTGAAACAGATAATATTGTTATGTTATACTACAAATAGGTTAATATAATCTAAGAAGGAGGGGTATTTCAAATGAACTTATCTGTAAAAATCTTCATTTCACTGGTTCTCTCCGTAATCGTCGGTCTGATTGCCGGTGAAGCTGGTCTGCCGTTCATTAAATGGTGGATCGCACCAGTTGGTACCATGTTCATCAATCTGATCAAGATGATGATCGTACCGGTTGTATTCTTCTCCCTGGTTGTAGGTATTACCAGCTTGGGTGATACCAAGAAGCTGGGCCGTATCGGTTTCAAGACGGTAGCTATTTACCTCTTTACCACGGCCATCGCTATCACCATTGGTTTCGTGGTAGCTGGAATTATCGGACCTGGTGTTGGTGCTGACTTCGTTGCTGGTGCTCAGCCAAAGGTTAAGGAAGCTCCTTACATTATGCAGGTTCTCCTTGACATGATTCCTTCCAACCCTATCGATTCCATGGCTAAGGCCGCTATTCTGCCTACTATCGTATTTGCACTGTTCATTGGTGTAGGTATCGTAAAAGTTGGCGGTGAGAGGGCGGATCTTCTCATCAGATTCTTTGATGCCGGTGCTGAGGTTTGCTACAAGGTTATCGCCATTGTAATGGATCTCGCTCCTATCGGCGTATTCTGCTTACTGCTTCCTGTAGTTGCTGCAAATGGTCCTAAGGTACTGCTTCCACTGCTTACCGTTATCGCCTGCGTAGCTGTAGGTTGTACCATTCACGCCGTTGGTGTATATTCCACCATGGCAAGAATCTTCGGCAAGCACAGCCCTGTTGACTTTTTCAAGGGCATGTCCGAGCAGATGATGATCGCATTCACCACTTGTTCCTCCGCAGCTGCACTGCCAGTTAACATGAAGAACTGCCAGGAGAAGCTGGGTGTAAAGCGCGAAATTGCGTCCTTCGTTCTTCCTTTGGGTGCCACCCTGAACATGGATGGTACCGCACTCTACATGGGTGTTTGTACTCTGTTTGTTGCCAACGTTTATGGTGTTCCACTTGGCTTTGAGCAGATGATGATGGTTGTATTAACTGGTACTCTTGCTTCCATCGGTACTGCAGGTGTTCCTGGTGCCGGTCTTATCATGCTGGCAATGGTTCTCCAGTCTGTAGGTCTTCCTCTTGAGGGTCTTGCTCTGGTAGCAGGTATTGACCGTGTACTGGATATGTTCCGTACCTGTGTTAACATCACCGGTGATGGTGCTGTTGCAGTAGTTGTTAATGCAAGCGAAGAAGGCAACAACTAATACCTTTACAAAAACTTCAAGCCCTCTGCCTCGGCAGGGGGCTTATCTTATGAGTAAAAAATAGACTGTGATAAAATCATTCAACTTTATCACAGTCTATTTTTATTTAATCTTATTTTCTTCAATGAGCTTTAGTTTTTCATCACGGCTCAATTGTTTTATGTGCCATTCCCGGCTCATGGCTGTTTCCTTATCCTCACATTCTTCGAGATAAACCAGCTTTACGGGGAGACGGCCTCTGGTATACTTGCTGGCCTTGCCGCTGTTATGGGTGGCAAGACGCTTTTCCATATCCGTGGTATACCCTGTATAAAGGGTGCCGTCGGCACATTCCAGTATGTAAGCAAATGCCTTCATTTAACTTACCTTCATATTCAATGTATTACTCAGCAGCCTTAATCTTAATGCTGTTGATAACCACCTCATGAACCGGGCGATCCTGGACACCAGTCTTGGTGTGACCGATTTCACGAACCACATCCATGCCCTTTACCACCTTGCCGAATACTGCGTGATGGCCATCAAGCCAAGGAGTTGCAGCAAGAGTAATGAAGAACTGGGAGCCGCCGGTGTTAGGGCCTGCATTAGCCATGGACAAAATGCCCTCGCTGTCGTGGCGGAGATCCTTGTGGAACTCATCCTTAATAGTATAACCAGGACCACCCATGCCAGTACCGGTTGGGTCACCGCCCTGAATCATGAAGCCGTCAATAATGCGATGGAAGATAACCCCATCATAGAAGCCCTCTTCACTGAGCTTAATAAAATTGCCGGTAGTAACAGGAGCCTTGTCCTCAAAAAGCTCGATTTCAAAGGTTCCCTTGTTGGTATCAAATACCGCAATACGATTTGCCATTTTTCCATTCTCTCCTTTTGTCTTGTCTGAAGCCATACAGCCTGTGGTCATAACCAGCAGCAGCATCATGGCCAGAGCCAAAATCTTCTTCATAATATATGTACCTCCTTGTATTTAACGGCTTGCCAAAGCTTTGAAGCCGTAATCAAGCAGCATAGCACCTTCTGTAAATCTGGTATCCGTGTCCTTGGAATGAAGGAGCACCACCAGCACCTCTTCCCCGCCACGCTGGGCAGCCGCCATAAGGCATCCCCCGGCAGCATCTGTATATCCGGTCTTTCCGCCAATACACCCCTGATAATCAGTAAGAAGCTCATTGGTATTTTCACAATGAAGGGTTTCCCCCTGAGGATTTATACTGAAAAAAGTTTTTTCTGGAATAGCTATTATTTTTCTGAACTTTGGATTTTCCATAGCATAATGAGAAATAACAGCCAAATCCTTTGCTGTTGAATAATGCAAATTGGAAGTGAGACCATTGGCATTCTCAAAATGCGTTCTCTTTGCCCCCAATTCCTTGGCCTTGGCATTCATCATCTGCCAAAACTGCCATGCACTGCCATTGCCCACAGCTTCAGCCAATGCAGAGGCTGCCACATTGTCTGAAATCAGCATCATCTGGGTCAGCATGTCATACTGACGCATGGACTGACCAGTATAGCAATAGGAATATGGCTTCTGCCCCGCCCAAGGGCTGACAGTAATAATGCGGTCATCCCTGTCATCCTCCAGCACCAAAATAGCTGTCATGATTTTGGTAAGGCTGGCAGGATGCTCGCTTTTATCGCCATTTTTCTCATAAAGGATATCCCCGGTCTTATTGTCCATTACCACCACAGCATCTGCAGTGACCTGGGGAGCTGCCGGCATCACCTTCTGAGTTTTTTCAGTTTTTTTATCCTTGCCCTGAACAGCCCTTGAATAATCACTATGCACCACTGTCTTTGCCACCGCCATGGAAGCCATAACGGAAATCACCGACATGGACACCAATAGGGTAACTGCCAAGACAATTGTTTTTATATTCTTCTTAAAAATCAATATAACTCACCTGATTTTTTATTCTCTTAATCCGTTGGCAAGCCGCCATAATTAAACCTTTTGGAAGGCTTCTGCTCTTCCTCAGCAGCAGTAATAATAATTCCCGGATCATCTAAATCCAGGCTGGTATAGGTCCAGCTTAAAAGATAAAGCTGCTCCGGTTCCATGGATATAAGCAGCTTTTCCTTGGAAGCCGCGGGATTGTAATAAATATAATATACATTGCCGTCCAGATGCTTGTGCTCTGACTTTCCAAAGGCCTTGGTAAGGCCGGCTCTGGTGGCACCATAGGTTACCCCGTGGGGTCCCACATAGTGCTTGCTCTTGCAGAACATCTCCACTACTTTTTTGTCCTTGGCATCAAGGTATATTTTCTGATCAGCGGAATATGTATAGCGAATAACCTGGACACCACGGAGATACATATCAGTATCAAAATCCGGCTCCCCAAGCTTCTCCACCATGGTTTCATAGCTGTCTCCCAGTCTCAGACCCTTAAAGGAAAAATCCTCGTCGGTGGCCGCAAAAGTCACAGTGGAAAATATCATTAACAGCAGAAACAGCACCAGTCCTGCTCTGAATTTCATTGCTTTCATAATTAAATAACACCTTACTTTTTAAGGGATGTTCCCTTGTCCACCACCATGTCTATCCATTCCTCATGGAATCCTGCATCCATCAGCACTTCCTCAAGGGAGGTAAGGCGATGCTGGGTAAGGAACATGGAAACACGATCCTTTTCAATGGACTTCTCCATATAGAACTCCTGACCCTCAGAAGCTTCATCCGGGAAGGCCACAGTATATTCGTGATATTCCTCATCAGACATGGAATCAGGCAAGCTGCAGGAATGGGCCACATTTGCCTTCCAGGCAGGAGTCTGCTTTTCCAGCAGCTTCTTTGCTTCATATATAATAGGCTGAATGGTATCACGATACTCCTGAAGGGCATCCTCCACCGCCTTGGTGTCCTGTAAAATCACGGCACAAATAAGGTCACGGAGGCTTTCACGGGTAGAAAGGTCAAACTGCATAAGATAGGAAGACTCAGTTATGCCATCAAGCCATTTCTGCAGACTGTCTGTCATATACTTCTTGGCCTTTGCCGCCATCAGCTCATCCTGCATGTGCAGCTCATGGCACAGATTGTAGATATGCTGGCCCTCCTCCTGGGAAGTCATAATATCCTTTCTGGCACACTCGTTGCAGATACCCACTATATGATAGGTGAAGGGCTGCTCCATCAGCTCCCAGTTGGCAGGGAAATCCAATCCCAGCTCCTCATATACCTTTTTCTGGGCAGCAATACGGCTCTTAGAAAAATATGTAATGCCGTCATTGTCGTTGCGGTACTTAACAGTAAACTCGCCCTTGCACTTTGGGCAGTGGTACATCTTGTCCACCAGCTTAACCCCTACATACATGGCATCATTTGGCTTATAAAAGCCGTAAGGCATTGCATCTATAAAAGCGTAGTTATATACGCTCATGAGATTATCGGTAATTCTTGTCATATCAATTTCTGGCATTGTCTTTCTTGCACCTCATTTAAAATATACTCAAATATTATACCCCAACTGCCGGATTTTTGCCACCGTCAAAATTTGATGGCATCTTAAGGCACTTAATAGCACTTCTAATGTCCTATTTTTCCTGCTTTAAGGATATTTTAATGTGGTCTATGATATAATAAATAAGGTAAATAATTTAAGTTTTATAAGGGGCGATTGCAATGTTAAATTTTAAGAAGAAACTTTCCAAAATAATTGCCAGCGCCATGCTGGTAACCATGCCTGTATTTGCCGCATTACCATCCCAGGCTGATGCCAACTGGCTTGAAGCAGCTATAAATGTGGGCATTGCGGGATACCAGATGTCAGAGTACAACAAGCAGATTGACAAGATTAATACCACCGAGGAAGGCAGACAGCAGCTTTATGCCCAGATGAAGGAAAAACAGGGTGTGGAGAATGACCCTGCCCTGAATCAGCGTCTGGATGGGATTATGTCCAACCTCTCCAATGCTGTGGCCGTAACAGAGCCTTCCATTAATGAGAAGCCTTTCCTTTATTTTATTAACCCACAGAAAGATTTTAATGCCGCCTGTTCCCTGGGCCATGTAATGACAGTAAATGCGGGCATTTTTGATTTACTGCGCACTGATGACGAGGTGGCTGTTGTACTGGGCCATGAAATGTCCCATGGTATGCGTGACCATGTGGTTAAGGGCTTCAAGAAGTCTGTGCCGGTTACCCTTATTGCCACTGCCATTGCCTCCAACACCAATGGCGTAGGTATAGCCGTAACCAATATCGTTGCCAACTATACCGAAAAGGTGCACATTACCAAGCCAATGGAATGGGAAGCAGATAATATAGCCTTCCAGTACATGGCAGATTCAAACTATAATTTGGGAGCCTGCGCAGCTGTATGGCAGCGTGTTATTGAAAAATCCGGCAGTGACAAAATGACCGGCGATATTTTCTCCGTTTCCGATCATCCATCCCACAGCGAACGCCTTGACAACTACGTGAAGAAACTTAAGGAATACAGCGGAAATAAGGTTGACGTGAAGGGCAATGCAGTGTATGTAAACGACAAGGAATTTATCGTTCCAGCTGCCACCGATGAAATGTCTGAAAAGGTACGTGCCTTCTACGTGGCCGGCAATCTTGCCAGAGCCTTCCACGACAACGGCGGTGTTGATGCCATTGCCTACGATGGCACTGTATACATGGGCAACCAGGGCATTATAACCTCCCTGAACACCGACGCCTCCGCCGAAGAAATTGCAAATAAGCTTAACAGCATAAAGTAAGTTTATTAATATCTTTAATTAGCGAAACTTAAAAGGACTGTATTGGAGCATTTCCAACACAGTCCTTTTTCACATATTAAGAAGTATTAAATAATTATTGAGCTATATCCAATTCCTGCAAAAGTGCTTTTTTCATAACCTTGGAGAAATTGATATTTTGAGCCATGGCACGATTGTTTAACCATTGTGGAATGGAAACAGTCCGCTTCACCGCTTTGTTGAAATGCTTTTCAGCATAGGCCTCCACATCAACTGACACCATATTTACAAAACGAACAGCCTGTCTTTCCTCCTCTGTATCATCCTCACAATATGGGTCCACTTGGTCAAAGGGTGTAGGGTCAGGAATACTGTTTCCGTCTATTTTTTCAGAAAATAGATACCCGGCCAGACAATCCACAGCCATTTCCATTGCTTCCTGCATATCATCACCGCAGGTTGCAAGATGATTAAGGTCAGGAAAGACAACTGAATATCCTCCTGATGGATCTACATAAAAAATTGCAGGATAAACGCTAAGCATAAGCTATCATTCCTTTCATACCAGACCAGCCTGTTTCAAAATAGACTTTATTAACTTGATTTTTAAATCTTTAGGCTTTTTATGAAATGGAATAGTAACCTTACCATGCTTCATTGGGTGCTTATAATGATGGTGTGATCCTTCAATCTTAACAAGATACCAGCCATCTTCCTGGATTATCTTTTCCATTTCCTTCGCCGTCATATTCTGCTTCCTTTCTATAATTATATTACCATCAGAATTAAATATCAATTACATACATACCAAAAAATTACATACTTTATAATTACATACTTTAAAATAGCGTAATTTGACATTTCATATAGCTAATCATTATAACACCATTGTTCAAATTTTTCTTCTTTAGAAGAAAAATCTTCCAATTAGCGTTTCAACGAGCTGGGAGATATTCTCACCAGCTGTTGTAGTTTGTTTTCCCCCACCTAAATAGGAAGGGGACATCTTAAAGCTCGTTATATTGGAGCAATTAGTTTATTAATTGTATATTATATTCATGTTTACTTTATATTATTTGTAACTATATCATATTTGTCTAATATTATAAATATAATTATTGATTGCAATAAAAAATCCCGGAAATAATTCCGGGATGATTAAACTTTGGAGGTGACACCCAGATTCGAACTGGGGAATAAAGGTTTTGCAGACCTTGGCCTTACCACTTGGCGATGTCACCAAATAAAATGGAGCGGAAAACGAGACTCGAACTCGCGACCCCCACCTTGGCAAGGTGATGCTCTACCAACTGAGCTATTTCCGCATATTTTTTATTGCTATTAAATTAGAAAGAAAAATGAATATTTCTCACATTTAGGAATTATAGCATTTATGCGAGTCCCGTGTCAAATGCAATATTAAAAAAATACAACATACTTTTTATTAAGCAAATCCTTTCTCTCTTCCAGCTGTCCAAAGACGCTCTTATATAAGGCAAGAGGAATACGACAAAATCGATCTGTACCCGCGTACAGTATTGCAATTATACCCGCTAATCGGCGTTTTATGATTGCTAATACAAGATTTTTTGCTTATAATAACCATGTGCAATTGTTATCCTTAACAAGAAATTATTTGCATTATAACGCCATTGTTCAAATTTTTCTTCTTTAGAAGAAAAATCTTCCAATTAGCGTTTCAACGAGCTGGGAGATATTCTCACCAGCTGTTGTAGTTTGTTTTCCCCCACCTAAAGAGGAAGGGGACATCTTAAAGCTCGTTATATTTTTTCATTTTGATTGCCAATTTGAATAAAAAAGGATTTGATGAACATGAATCCTATACCTTTATCGCCGATATCGCGTTCCATTATCTTACAAAAAATTGTCGGTGCAGATATATGCACCGTGTCCCTGTTCGTGGCCAATGCGTTGTACTTTTTCTGGGCCACCACGGTGTACATGGCGCTCCATTTTGCCGGCATCGACTGGCCACAAATCTTTTTCTCTTCCATTATCCCCGGTACGGAAATGTTACCGGATCTTTGCATGATGTTGGCAGTTTTCTCCGGCACCGTGTGCTATGGGCTCCGGCCCCCATGCTGGCAGCGGTATCTACTTCCGGTGTTGGCGATGATCATGCTTTCCGTAATGGTGTTCCCATTCGTGGGAGCTAGCCTTCGCCTGTTGATGCTTGCCTTTTTTATGGCACTTTCAGGTGGCGTGTTTGCGCTGATTTTCCATTTGGTTTCCCTGCACGTGGCGCCGAACTTGACTGGTCGCTTCTTCGGTTTTTCGACCGCTTTTTCCCTGCTGTTGCAGTCAGGTTTCCATGCTGTTCTGGACGCCTCGTTGACTGGCTTTCTGACTGCCTCGGTGCTGTGCGTGGGCGGTCTGGCAATGCTATTGCCCAAATGTCTGGAACAACTTGCCTCGATGAAAACGCCAGCAGTTGAACAACCAGCGGAACCAAAGCCTCCCCTTGTCGATATATCCGTTTTCCGCTGGTCAGTACCCATGACGCTTTTGATTGTCGTACTGCTTTCCCTGCTCCATGGCATTGGGGACCTGTATATGGACGCTTATCACAATTTTAATGATTTATTTGGATTCTCTCGCCTGTCCTATTGCTTAGGTTCCATCGTAGCTGGTTATTTTGCCGACCGCAATCGGTTGTATTTGCCCTTGGCTGCACTGTTTGCCAAAGCGCAGGACATTTTGGATATCTGGGTCGGACAAGAACAGGTTTTGTATTACCCACTTCATTATTTTGGCGATTTCATGAATGGCTTCTTTACCCTGTTCATCATTCTGGCCTTTGTAGACCTCGCCGCCCATCGGCCATCGCTGAAGCCCTGGGCCGTAACCAGTCGTTCCGTGCAGATGTTTACCGTCAGTGCGGCCACTGTTTTCGGCGCTTTTATCCTGGATGCGGACAAACTGTTCTTTACGTTGCTGTATGTATTAGCCATTGTCGGGTGTCTGGTCATTGTTTTTTATAGCAGTGCCTTGCGTTTTAACCTCGGTTCCGCCGCAGCGGAGGTAACACCTTCGCTCCCCGCAACCGAGATAACGGCCCCGCTCCCCGCCCCGGATTACTGCGCCCGCTACGGGCTGACCCAGCGAGAGACCGAGGTGCTGGATTGTATTCTTTCCGGCCAAAGCATTGCCGAAATCAGCGAAGCGCTTTTCATTAGCCAGCGGACTGTCAAGTTTCACATCACCAACTTGCTGCGCAAGACCAGCGCCGCTTCGCAAAAGGAATTGCTCCTTCTGCTGTACGAAAAGCAGGGAAAATAAATTACAAAGGGAACAACAGCGGTTTCAATAGTTGACGTACACAGACTGATACGCCAAGGCTAAATCACAAAAGCCGAAGCGTATCAGTCTTTCTTTTGTCAAAGCCATCTTGACCGCTACACTTGCGTCCTCCTTCTTCATCTGTTTCATCAAAGCCACGAGCTTTGCTACTGTAGTCATTCAGCTGCTGACGGTCAATGCCATAATCTGAGATGACATCTACAATTCTTTATTTACCTATACAGTCGTGGCAAATCTGTCATAAATATATTTTTCTTCTTAGCATTATTCTTAACCCAGTCCGAGAAACCACTCTTGGAGAAAAGCAGGTATTGGACTACTTGATACTTTTTATTAATCAAATCCTTTCTTTCTTCCAGCTGTTCAAAGACGCTCTTATCCAATAATTCATTCTTGTACTTGCATTCACCAATAACAGCTTTTTTTCCAATAGTATCAATACCTACTACATCAATATCAGTTTCCTCTTTTTTTGCTGGGTTAGTGCCCCACCATTTTCCGACCTTCATTACCATACAAGCCAATTCACCGGTACAACCAACATCCATGGTAAAGTAACGGCACATATCCTCAAAAACGCTCCCCATATAGTGGTTAAGATTATTTTTCACCACATTTTCGTAGTATATGGCTCCCCGTCCATAGTCAATCATACTGATAGCCGGAGAAACAAACTGATACCAAAACCTGAACATATTGTCAGCCAAAACGTACTGTACCTTACGTTTATTGCTTTCATCTGTAATGGCATAGTCTTTACTGAGTATTCCTGTACTAACCAAATTTGCTACCGCATGAGAAACCTGTGTTTTATCCATGTGGGTAAGATCAGCTATGGTGACTATTCTGTTTCTGCCGGAGGCTACAGCTTCAATTATGGCATTATAAAGAGCCACATTTTTAAACTCCTGTGTCAGCAGATTATTAGGCTCCTCGTACAAATATCCTGTATCTGAGAAAAACAGATTCTTAAGGTTATCATCCAAGGATAACCCGTCATCAAACATTGCCAGATACTTGGCTATACCACCAGTAACACCATATACAACAGCCTTGTCTTCAAAACTGTATTTTGGTACAAATTCTGCTGCTTCCCGATAGTTGAAGGCTTTTAATTTTAACTGTGATGTCCTGCGGCCAAACAGAGGACTCTTTTCGCTTAATACTTCATCTTCCATGAAACTGATTGAAGAACCGCTTATGATAAAAAACATATTTCCTTTGATCCATTCCCTGTCGATATACTTCTGCAGCACTGACAGCAATGTTTTATCCTGCTCAGCCATATAAGGGAACTCATCAATTATGAATATGATTCTTTCATTTTTTGCCTTTTCACCTATCCAATGAAATAATTGCTCGTATGAATCAAAGCTGATGCCCTGCATTTCCGGTGCCAAAGCCTCAACAACATAATCACTCAGAAGTTTAAGGTTCCTTTGACTGCTGCTTCTCACAGCTGTGTAGAAGATAGATTTCTTTCCTTCAATGAATTTCTGTAATAATGTGGACTTACCAACCCGGCGCCGACCATAAAGCACCATCATTTGGAAGCCTTCCTTGTTGCAAATACTATTAAGAGCATCAAGTTCACGCTGACGACCAATAAATTCTTTCATCGGATTCACCTGCCTATCATTCTTAGTTGAAGTTATTTTCAATGAAATTAACTTCAACTTATTATACATTATTTTTGATAATGTCATCTACACTTTTCATAAAATTGCTGCAATTTTACTTTTATTAGCACAAAAAAAGCCCATCGCAAGATTAAAAAACCTGCGAGGGCTTGATATACCTTGGAGGTGCCACCCAGATTCGAACTGGGGAATAAAGGTTTTGCAGACCTTGGCCTTACCACTTGGCGATGGCACCACATAATGGAGCGGAAAACGAGACTCGAACTCGCGACCCCCACCTTGGCAAGGTGATGCTCTACCAACTGAGCTATTTCCGCAAAATGGCGACCCGAAGGGGACTTGAACCCCTGACCTCCGCCGTGACAGGGCGGCATTCTAACCAACTAAACTACCGGGCCGCGTTTAGTTATCGCTTTTGACGACGATAACTATTATAAGTGATAGGAATACCTTTGTCAACAATAATTTTGCACATTTGTACGTATTATCTGTTCTTTTCCTTCATGGCGAATATATTTTTCAGACTCTCCTTATATGGCGGTCTGGCAATGCCAAATTCCGTTACAATGCCGGTTATAAGGTCATTATCCGTCACATCAAAGGCTGGATTATAGACCTTTACCCCCTCAGGTGCCATACGCTTTTCATACCACATTTCCGTAACTTCCTCAGGCTTTCTCTGCTCTATCGTTATCTCATTCCCAGTAGGTGTGGCCATATCAATGGTGGCCGTTGGGGCGCACACATAAAACGGAATATTATAACGCTTGGCAACTGTAGCCACAATGGAGGTGCCAATTTTATTGGCCACATCACCGTTGGCTGCCACTCTGTCACAGCCCACAAATATGGCGTTAACCCAGCCATTTCGCATAACCATATTGGACATATTGTCGCAGATAAGTGTCACATCAATGCCTGATTCCTGAAGCTCAAAGGCAGTAAGGCGTGCTCCTTGGAGAAGTGGTCTCGTTTCATCGGCAAAGACCTTAAAGCTGAAGCCCTTCTCCTGGCCCACGTAAATAGGAGCCGTGGCTGTGCCATATTTTACTGCCGCCAGCTTTCCCGCATTGCAGTGGGTCAATATGCCGTCCCCGTCCTTAATAAGGGTGAGACCATGCTCCCCAATGGCACGGCACACCCGGATATCCTCCTCACGGATCTCCACCGCCTCAGCATGAAGGCACTTCACTATTTCTGCCACACTCTTTGATTTATTGGCCAATACCACCTGCTCCATGCGGTTCAGGGCCCAGGACAGATTTACGGCTGTAGGACGGGCAGAATCCAGATATTCCTTGGCCTTTTTGAATTTCTCATAGAAGCCATCAAATTCAGACTCCACCGCCCCAATTTTCTTTGCCTCTAAATATATGCCTATGGCCGCTGCCACCCCAATGGCAGGAGCGCCCCGGACCTGCAGCAGATATATGGCATCCCATATTTCCTTTAAATCCGTCAGCTCCAATATTTCCGTGCTGTAGGGCAGCTTGGTCTGGTCAATTATCACCAAGGCGCTTTTGGCATCATCAAGAGCCACTGTATCATAATCCATAATAGTATTCTTGCTCATATTAATCCCTCACTTATCTTCCCCTGGCAGAAGCTTAATTTCCTTTGGATAAGCCCACTTCTGAAGCTCTTCCTTGTCAACGTAATCCGGCTCCTTCCCGGGACCCAGAATAGTCAGGGTATTATAATAAATCTCCGCCAGCTCCTCCACATAGGCCGCCTTGGTCAGTGCCTCCTTTATATCCTTGTCCACCGCCACGGCCCCATGCTTTTCCATAAGGGCCACGTCAGAAATCTGCAAGGGCTTTATAACAGACTCCGCCAACGCCGGAGTGGCAGGCCGCCCGTAGGGAGCCACGGGAATATAGCCCTCCTTGCAGCCCAGATGCATCAATTCAGTCACAATGGCAGGAATAGGCTTATTGAGAATGGCAAAGGTCAGAGCAAACTTGGAGTGGGTATGCACCACAGCATTTACATCAGGACGGGCCTGGTAAATCTTAAGGTGCATGGTTACCTCGCTGGTGGGACGGTGCATCGTCTCTGCCTCCACCACCTCCGCATTCATATTCACCACCACAATATCATGGTAGGTCATTTCACTTCGGTCCATACCAGTTGGAGTAATACAGATAAGCCCCGTATCCTCATCACGGATACTGAAATTTCCGGAGCGATGCTGGCAAAGCCCCATCTCTTCCGCCTTAACAGCGCACTCCAGCACTTTTCTCTTTATTTCTTTTAACATAGCAAAGCCTCTCCCGCTTAAAACAGCGACATCTGGTCACTCTCATCCATGCCCTCAAGACAGCCGTGGACTCTGAGGGCCTCAATACTGGTTTTGGTTATGCCGGTCCGCTTCTTCAGATTTTCAACAGAAGAAAATGGGCCGGTTTTTCTCTTCTCCACAATGGACTTGGCATCAACACCACCAAGGCCTGTAAGGGTAGTAAATGGCGGCAGAAGGGCATTTTCCTCTGTAACCATCTGGAAGCGGTCCGCCCCTGATTTATACAGATCCACCTTCTTCACCGTAAAGCCGCGGATATACATCTCCCATGCCAGCTGAAGGACAACGTAAAGCTCCTCCTCCTTGGCATCCCTCTTATCCTTTGCCTCCAGCTCCTCCATTTTTTCCTTAACTGCTTTCTGCCCCTTGGCAATAATGTCGGAGTCAAAGGCCGCAGCCCGGATGGAGAAATAGGCCGCATAATAGGCCAACGGATAATGAACCTTACAGAAGGCAATGCGATAGGCCATCATAACGTAGGCTGTGGCATGGGCCCGTGGGAACATGTACTTAATCTTCTGGCAGGACTCAATATACCATTCAGGAATCCCCGTCTTTCTAAGAATTTCAACAACATCTGGCTCAATGCCCTTGCCCTTACGCACCTTCTCCATGGTCTTGAAGGCCAGAAGCGGCTCCACCCCGTTATGCATCAGATACATCATAATGTCATCACGGGCGGCAATGGCGTTCTGCAGGGTACATGTACCCGCCTTGATAAGGTCCTGGGCATTTCCCAGCCATACATCTGTGCCGTGGGAAAAGCCGGATATACGCACCAAATCCGAGAAGCAGCTTGGATTGGTGTCCGCAATCATCTGGCGGGTAAAATTGGTTCTGAACTCCGGAATACCAAAGGTTCCGGAATTTGCCCCCAGCTCCTCCTCCGTAACGCCCAAAGCATTGGTGCTGTTAAAGAGACTGAGAGTTGCCGGGTCATCAAAGGGAATTGTCTTAGGGTCACGGTGGGTAAGATCCTCCAGCATTTTTATTACCGTAGGATCATCGTGGCCCAGAATATCCAGCTTAACAAGTCGGCTGGAAATAGAATGATAATCGAAATGGGTTGTAATGGTGGCTGAGGTCTTGTCGTCAGCAGGGTGCTGGAGAGGGGTAAAGAAATGAACGTCCATATCCCTTGGCACTACCATGATTCCCGCTGGGTGCTGCCCAGTGGTGCGCTTAACGCCGTTACAGCCAATGGCCACCTTGTTAATATAGGCCTCACGCTTGCTCTGGCCCTTTTCCTCATAATACTTTCTTACAAAGCCATAAGCGGTTTTCTCCGCCACAGTACCAATGGATCCGGCCCTAAATACGTTATCCTTGCCGAAAAGCTCCTCGGTGTACTTATGGGCCACTGGTTGGTACTCTCCGGAGAAATTTAAGTCGATATCAGGAACCTTGTCCCCGTCAAAGCCCAAAAATACCGCAAATGGTATTTCATGGCCGTCCTTCACCATGCTGGAACCGCAAATTGGACAGTCCTTGTCCGGCAAATCATAGCCACAGCCGTAGGAACCGTCGGTAATAAACTCGCTGTGCTTGCAATGAGGACAGCGCCAGTGTGGCGGCAGCGGATTTACCTCGGTAATATCCGTCATGGTGGCCACAAAGGAGGAGCCTACGGAACCTCGGGAGCCCACCAGATAGCCGTCCAGATTGGATTTGCGCACCAGCTTGTGGGCAATGAGATACAGCACGGAGAAGCCGTGGGCAATAATTGGCTTCAGCTCCTGGTCAATGCGGGCCTGAACGATTTCCGGCAGCACCTCCCCATAAAGGCTTTTGGCCTTGTTGTAGGTCATGGAGGTAATTTCCTCGTCTGCCCCCGGAATCATTGGTGAATAGAGCTCATCCGGAATCGGCTTGAACTTCTCGCACATATCGGCGATTTTCCTTGGGTTTGTAACCACCGCCTCGTATGCGGCTTCTTCTCCCAGATACTGGAATTCTGCCAGCATTTCCTCAGTTGTTCTCAGATATAATGGCGGCTGCAAATCAGCATCATCAAAGCCCTTGCCCTTCATGAGAATGGCGCGGTATATCTGGTCCTCTGGATTGAGAAAATGCACGTCGCAGGTGGCAATAAGGGGCTTGTTCAGCTTCTTTGCCAGCTCCGCCACCTTCAGATTTATCTTAATTAAGTCATCATCGTCTTTTATATTAGGGAAATCATCGCTTCTTACAAGGAATTCGTTGTTGCCGATGGGCTGAATTTCCAGATAATCGTAGAAATCAGCTATTTCCAGCAGCTCCTCATCACTCTGCCCCGCCACAATGGCACGGATAAGCTCCCCCGCCTCGCAGGCAGAGCCGATAATCAGGCCCTCACGATATTCCTGAATAAGCTGCCGTGGCAGTCTTGGGGTACGATGGAAAAACCGCAGATGGGACATGGTTATTAGCTTGTAGAGATTGCGAAGACCGTTTGGATTTTTCGCCAGCAAAATAATATGATTTGCCCGCTTTTGCTCATAGTCCTCCCCCACAAGATAGCCTTCCACACCGTAAATAACCTTTATATTCAGTGGTTTACGGCCAAAAACAGTATCCATGGCCTCCGGGAAGGCCTGAACAACCCCGTGGTCAGTGATGGCAATGGCTGGCCAGCCCCATTTTTCCGCGGTGGTAATAAGGCTTTTGGCGGAAGACACCGCATCCATGTTGCTCATGGTGGTGTGGCAATGAAGCTCCACACGCTTTTCCTCCGACTGGTCCTTGCGGCTTTCAACATCCACCAGCAGCACGCTGTCAGCAAACATTACATAGTCGTTGTCGTATTTATCGTAGCGGACGGAGCCCTTCACCTTTATGGTGCCGCCACCCTTGGCGGCTTTTTTTAGGCGGCCAAGGACCTTCTCATAGCCCTCTGTGTCCTTTAAGAAGGCCTTGCAGGAAATACCCTCAGTATTATCCGCCACGGCAAAAAGAAGTATATTTGTAGTCTGGAAGCTGCGGCCGTCCACACCGGCAATGGTGCCCTGGGCCACCACATTCTTCATTTCCCCTTCAATCTGGGAAATAGGGGTAATCTCACCAACAATGGCCTCACCGTAAACCAGCGGGCTGTCATCATCCCCAATTGGAACAGCAGCGCGTCTCGGACGGGAAGGCTTGCTGGAAGAGCTCTTTTCCCCGCTGCCCCCAAAGGATGAGCCTCCAGAAGGAGCTCCGCCATAGCTGCCCCCATATCCGCCACCACCCTGGGCCGGCTTTGGGGCAGGCGCCTGGGCAGCCTCAAGGGCAGCCTTGTACTCCTTGGTCTCGTGAACTGCCTCCTCCACATCTGGTACTTCTATTTCCTCGTATACAGTCTGACACTCCAGCTTAATAGGATAACCGATTACCTTGATACCAGCTTCCTTTAAGTCCTGAAGTACATTGTGTTCTTCAAGAAGGTACTTGCTGAAATCCCCATTTACCTGCAGCATAATTTTGGATTCCTTGTATATGCGGTTGGAATGAAGAAGAATGTGGCGTACCCCCTGGTTTTCCCCGGCCACGTAATCAACCAGCTTCTCCCAGTTCTGCTCCACAATTTTATCCAGCTTCATGGCACTCTGGTAGATATGTACCTTGTCCACCTTATTTTTTTGCTCCACAAAGGAGGCCACGCGATCCAGAAGGGGTTCAGCAATTTCCGGCATAGTCCATGCCAGTATCTCCCATGTATTTGTATCCAGGGAAATTTCCACATGACGAATAAAGCCGCCCTTAAGCAGCTCTTCCTCATCATTATTCATTTCCATTCCCCTGGCCAGCTCAAACAATATGCGGCTGGTCTTTGGGACAATACAGTATTTATCCATAAAAAGCAAAACCCCCGAATTTTCCGAAAAGAACATTACCATCTAATTATAACCCAAATGCTCAAATTTTTCTTTTGAAAAAGAAAAATCTTCCAATCCAACAAAAAAAGAATCCGCCGCAAAATTTCTTTCGCGGCGAACTCTTCATGAAAGGGAAACTATTGAAAAAAGGTATTAATCGAAACATACCTTATGAGGATTCAGGATATTGTTTGGATCAAATGCCTTCTTGATCCCCTGCATCAGCTTCATGGACTCCTTAGGGAGACTCTCCTTCAGATAAGGCTTCTTGGCAAGACCGATACCGTGCTCACCGGAAACCTGGCCCTTCAGCTCACGAGCCTTGAGGTACATGCGCTCCATTGCCTTGCCCAGCATCTCAGCCCACTTCTTGTCATCCATGTCATCACGAAGGATGTATACATGGAGGTTACCATCACCAGCATGACCGAAGCTCTTAATGCGGATGCCCATTTCCTTTCGAAGATCGTGAACGAACTCAACGAACTCGTTTACGCAGCTTCTAGGAACAACTACGTCTACCTCATCCATCATGGTGGTAGAGCCCTTAATTGCCTCAAGGAATGCACCTCTTGCCTTCCAGATTGCCTCTGCACGCTCGTCAGTATCAGCAATCAAGAGGTCAAGTGCGCCCTGCTCCAAGCAGATCTGAGCAACGCTGTCATAATACTTACTGATTTCCTCAACGGAAGCACCATCGAACTTCAGCAAGAGGTAAGCATCAGCCTGGTTATCAGGGAACTTCTTGCCGAGATATTCCTCGGAGTCCATAATAACCTCGCGCTCCATGAACTCTACAGCAGTAGGGATAACGTTGGAGCTAACAATAAGAGGTACAGTGCCAATAGCCTGTGCCAAAGTTGGGAATGGAATCAACAGAGAAACATTCTTCTGTGGCAGTGGCAACAGTCTGAGGATTGCCTTAGTAACCAAGCAGAGAGTACCCTCGGAGCCTACAATCAGGTCCTTAAGGTCATAGCCGGAGCTGTTCTTTACAACCTTGCCGCCTACTTCCATGATAGTACCGTCAGCCAGAACTACCTCCAAACCACGTACATAGTCTCTGGTTACACCATATTTAACAGCACGCATACCACCGGCATTGGTGCTGATGTTACCACCAATAGTTGCAGTCTTCTCACCTGGATCAGGTGGATAGAAAAGGCCCTTCTCCTCTACATACTGACCAATTTCCATCAGCAGAACGCCAGGCTCTACAGTGAGAGTAAGGTTCTTTTCATCCAGCTCCAGGAAGTGGTTCATAAGAGTAGTATCGATCATGATACCCTTCTCAACTGCAACGGAGGAACCTACCAGACCAGTGCCGGCGCCTCTAGGGGTTACAGCAATATGCTTCTCATTAGCATATCTCATAACCTTTGATGCTTCCTCTGCAGAGGTAATTTTTACTACCATCTCAGGATAAGAAGCGTCAGCACTTAACTCGTCATGACTGTATTCTTCATTAATTTCATCAGCCCAAAGAATGCGCTCACGAGGCACATACTGGCTGATAGCCTCTAAATCGGAAGCATCTAAAACCTTGTATTCGCTCATGCCTTTACACCCTTTCCCTGTTTAACCTGCTCAATGAGCTTTGGAATAACATCATAAATATCACCGATAATAGCGTAGTTTGCTACCTTAAAGATACTAGCATTAGGATCAGTATTGATAGCAAAGATGTTCTCGGAGTTGTTCATACCAGCTACAAACTGAATTGCACCGGATACGCCACAGGTAATGATGAGTTTTGGACGAACGGTACGGCCGGAAAGACCGATCTGATGCTTGGCATTGAGCCAGCCAGCTTCTGCCAGTGGTCTGGTGCAGGCGATATCGCCACCCAGAGCATCAGCCAGCTCCTTAACCAATTCAAGGTCTTCCTTCTTCTTAAGACCGCGGCCTGCAACAACAAGGATGTCAGCATTCTCAATGCTCTTTTCCTTTTCTTTATGGGTAATGCCCAGAACCTGGGTGCGGGTCTTGAACTTTTCAGCTGGAACGGAAATCTTCACGATTTCGCCCTTGGCCTCAGCACTGCGCTCAGGAGCATCCATAATCTTATAACGAACTGTAGCCAGCTGAGGTCTGGAATTTGGAGTCAGAATCTCAGCCATGATGTTACCGCCAAATGCAGGACGAATCTGTACGAGGTCAGTATTCTCATGAATGTCCAGAATTGTGCAGTCTGCAGTAAGACCGGTGTTAAATCTGGAAGCAACTCTTGGAGCCAGCTGACGGCCTACAGGAGTGGCACCTACCAAAATAGCGGATGGCTTAATCTCATTTACAAAAGCTTCGAAGGCTGCAGTGTAGGACTCCATCTGGAAATCCTTCAGCTCAGGGGCATCCACAACGAATACCTTGTCTACGCCATAGTGAAGCAGCTCCTCTGCCTTCTTTTCAATATCACTGCCGATAAAGATAGCATATACAGGATGATTGATCTTCTTGGCCAGCTCTCCAGCTTTACCAAGAAGCTCGAAGGTTACCGGATGAATCTCGCCATTTACATGGTCAACATACACGGTAATACCATTCCATAAAGACTTGTCCACAG
Organism: Anaerovibrio sp. RM50; assembly: GCF_000622005.1. Taxonomy (GTDB): domain Bacteria; phylum Bacillota; class Negativicutes; order Selenomonadales; family Selenomonadaceae; genus Anaerovibrio. Next base: position 46,969 of record NZ_JHWV01000007.1, read on the forward strand.
TCTTTACTTCTTCCTCTACATACTCCATTGCCCCTGGCTGGCCCTTCTTTACGCAGAGCTGACAGAGCTTACAGCCGGCATTAACTTCCAGCTTGCCGTCCTTTTCCTCCAAAGCATTAAAAGGGCAAATGGAAATCATTGCATTAATATCAGTTACTTTGTCCTGATGAACTATCAGTTTTCCCATTGTTAATCCCCCTTATCCTAACAATTTTCTGCTCTTGATTGTACTGTAAATTTTCTCTGCCAATACATCAGCAGGATCATCCCAGGTAACCTGAACCTTGTCGGATGTAGGTGGGAATATACGCTGAACCTGAGTAGCGGAACCATTAAGACCATAGTTGTTCTTGTTCTGGTCTTCCATATCCTTTAAGGTGTACATAACGATCTCGCGATTCTCAGTGTCCTTCTTCTTTAAATAAGATGGAAGGCGTGGCTGTACAATATCCTTCTGAACAGTGATAAGGCATGGGAAGGAAACCTTCAAATGCTCAATATCCTGTGCCATTTCCATGTCTACAAGTATATTGTCACCCTCAACGCCTTTAATTTCCTTTACATTACATACACATGGAATATCCAGCTGCTCGGATACCTCAGGACCAACCTGTGCAGTATCACCATCTGTAGTCTGGAGTCCGCAAAGTATTATATCAAACTTGCCAAATTTCTTGATACCCTGTGCAAGAGTATGTGCGGTAGCCAACACGTCAGCTCCGCCGAATGCACGGTCAGATACGATTGCTCCTGCATCTGCACCCATTGCATACGCTTCCTTGATAATTGCCTGAGCCTGTGGTGGTCCCATGGTTATTACGCTCACTCGGCCGCCGTACTGCTCCCTCAATTTCAGTCCACATTCAAGCGCATACAGATCGTAAGGGTTCATCTTGCTATCTGCGCCGTTACGCTTCAATACTCCGGTAACAGGATCAACCTCTACCTTATTGGAGCCTGGAACCTGTTTGATACAAACCAGAATTTCCATGAATAAATCCTCCTCATACTTTCATTATATGTCCGGGGTAAGCGAAAGGCTCACCCCGAACTTTTCCCCTGAATACAATTATAACGCATTTGTTCAAAATTTTCTTTCTAAAAGGAAAGAATTTTTAAAGCTTTTCAGCCAACAAATCTGCAATATGTTTTACCTTAATTCCAGTATTCTGGTTATCAAGGCCGCCGCCAATCTGCATCATACAGGATGGGCAGGCCACGATACAGGTGGTAGCACCGGTATTCTTAATATTCTCTACCTTTTCCTCCAGCATTGGGATGGAAACCTCAGAATACTTCATACCGAAGGAACCGGCCATACCACAGCACTTATCGCAGTTCTTCATTTCCACAAGCTCTACACCTGGAGTTGCATCAATAAGGGCTCTTGGCTCCTCATAAACGCCAATACCACGCTTCATGTGGCAGGAATCATGGTAAGTAACCTTTTCGCCGCCAGCAGCTGGCAGGAGCTTGCCCTGAGCCTTGTATTCTTCAGCCACAAAGCTGGAGAATTCGCGAACCTTGGCACTGAAGGCCTTGGCTCTTGGACCCCATTCAGGATCGTTTTCAAAGAGCTTTTCGTAGGTCTCCATCAAGGTCTCAGCACAGGTTGGGCAGGAAGTAACGATAACATCTGGTTTTACAGCTTCCAGAGCCTCAATATTGCGCTTGGCTGCCTTCATACCAGTTTCACGGTCGCCTACACCGAGAATTGGCTTGCCGCAACAGCTCTGGGCCATAGGATATACGACTTCCATACCAAGATGCTGCAGTACCTTTACTACATTTTCACCAGTATCGGCAAATACGAAGTCTGTATTACAGCCGCTGAAGAATGCTACCTTCTTCTTTGCATTGGAAGGGTTCTTCTTTTCCAGAGCCGGCATACGGTCACGAATTGACCTTTCGGCGATGGTTGGCAAGCTTCTGCCCTTGGTCATGCCAGCAAAGAACAGTGGCAAATGACGGATATACTTGCCGGACTTAAATGGTGCCTGGCCAACGGAACCAGCCTTCAACAGCAGCTTGTGGAACAAGCCTCTGTCATTAAGGACATTGTCAAAGAAGGACTTGTCCATGGATGGAACACCATGCTTCTTAACATATCTATTTCTCAGCTCGTCAATGAGATCAGGAATTGGAATCTTACCAGGACATACAGTTGTACAAGTCCGGCAGCCAATACACAGATCAGAGAACTGACTGAAGTTTTCAATACCATTTAAGAGGCCTGTAAGGATTGCACCAATACCGCCAGAGTAGATGTGACCATATACATGGCCGCCTACCAGAGTCCAGATTGGGCAAACATTCAGACAGGATGCGCAGCGTACGCACTGATAAACCTGCTTCATAACAGGATCATGGGCAGCCTCCAGACGGCCGTTATCCAAAAGGATTACGTACTGCTTTCTGTTCTCCTCTACCCACTTGCCATCCTTCTTGTACATTACAGGAGTTGGACCATCAATCATTGTCATGTAGCTGGTCATCTTCTGGCATGTGCCGTTACGAGGCAGCAGGCGCAGAATCTTGGCTGCATCCTCTGTCTTAGGAATAAGCTTTTCATAACCTATAAGTACAACATGAATTCTAGGAAGGGTGGTTACCAGACGGGCATTACCCTCATTGGTAACAAGACCAATGGCACCATTTTCCGCAATACCGAAGTTGGCACCAGTGATACCCATATCAGCCTGCAAAAACTCCTGACGCAGGGTCTGACGGGCCTTCTGAATCATATATGGGATGTCCTCACCAGGAACCTCCTCCTGAAGCTCCTTCTCGAACATCTCAGCACACTGATAACGGTTCAGATGAATGGCCGGCATAACCATGTGGGATGGCTTCTGCCCGGCAATGGCAATCATCCACTCACCAAGGTCAGTTTCCTTAACACGAATGTCATTCTCTGTGAAGCATTCATTAAGGTGAATTTCCTCAGATGCCATGGACTTGGATTTAACAACTCTCTTGACACCATTTTCCTTACATATTTTAATAAGGAACTTTTTAACCTCGTCTCCGTCCTTTGCCCTGAAAACCTCACCGCCGCGGGCCCGTACATTTTCCTCGAACTTGTCAGCCAGCTCCTCAATGTGGTCTACAGCATCAGCCTTCATGCAACGAAGATTTTCACGAAGTGCCTCAATATCCTGGCCTGCATAGGATTTCAGGCGTGAACCCGGATACTGGTCAGCGAAACGGGACAGGGCATCCTGCATGATATTATCCTGCAGCTTTGATTTAATTTCTCTTTTAAGGTCACGTGCCATTACTTAGCCCCCCCTTCATTTTCTACAGCAATGATAATGAGTTTGTTAGGGCCATGAACACCAAGGCTCAGTACGCGCTCAATATCAGCTGTACGGCTAGGGCCAGTAACGAATCCACAATAGCCTTTCTGGAAAACCTTACCGATAATCTGACAGGCTGAGGTAATGTTTTCTACCATATAATTGGCATTTACAAAAACAACATTTACAAACGGAAGCATACTGGTTACTCTTGCTTCGTATGAATAATTATCAACAACAAGACTTCCAGACTCGCCTACACCGAACTCAGCAGTTGAAATGCCCACATCTGCGCTGGCAGCATGCTCGGCAATATCAAACTTTTCGGTATAAACCTTTGTACCATCCTCACTCAGTCTGGAGTAGATCCCTTTTAATGCAGGGTTTTCATCTCCACCTACAGCAATGATTTCCTTTGGGGCATACTCCTTTAATACTTCCTTGAGTTTTGCCTCACCTGCTGCATAATCAGCTACCTTATATACCTGGGCAGCTGCAGCTGTGGCATTAGCCTCAAAGTCGGTCCAGTACTTGGCATCCACCAGTCCGCTGATGAACGCTTTTTCTGGCCAATTCTCACACACCTTTTCCATTAGATACTCTCCTTTCAGAGAAATTCATCCAACAAAATCGTCAAACCATTTCTATTCATGGTTTTATTATAATATCGTACAAATCGTCTGTCAATAGGATTAAATAATCACCAATCAATATTAAATATGATAAAAATAACTATCCATTGAAAAAATTATTCAGACAATTTTTTATATTGTGCTTGATTCTTGCCTTCAAATAAAATATAATTATCATAACAATTAAATACGATATTATATTTTTAATAGGCGTATGTGGAAATCATCTTACAAATCGAAGTTCATTCATTTTAAGTGAACCGGCAAAACCATTTCTATTCCGCTGTAGTAACATATAATGATGTTTCTCCCATTTATATTGCGAGTCAATATTGCGAAGTTTTTATCATTATATATGAATGAAATGCAAGGAGATGATGTATGTGTTAGCACTTATCGCCGCAATACCAATTATTATTACCATTATTCTTACGGTAGGCGTTAATATGCCGGCAAAAAAGGTACTGCCTATTGCCTGGCTGTCTATCTGTTTGATTGGTCTCTTCTACTGGCAAATGGACATGCTCCATGTTACCGCTTATACCATTACTGGTTTCCTGGGATCTATTGATACATTGCTGATTATCTTCGGTGCTATTCTGTTGATGAATATGCTAAACGAAGCCGGGGCAATGCGCAAAATTGAATCAATGTTCAATGGTATTTCTGAGGATGCCCGTATTCAGTTAGTAATTGTAGGCTATGGCCTTTCCGCATTTATCGAGGGTGCTGCAGGCTTTGGTACTCCACCGGCAATCTGCGCTCCGCTGCTGATTGGTCTCGGTTTCCCTCCAATGGCTGCTGCTATAGCCTGTCTGATTTTGGATTCACCGCCGGTATCCTTCGGTGCCGCCGGTACACCAACCAACTCTGCAGCTGAAATTTTGAAGGATACCCTTCCTACTATCGGCGTTACTGATTTGGAAGCGTGGAAGCTTGATCTGTCCTGGGCCTCTGCTGTTGGTCTTGCAGCTGGTACCTTCTTTGTTATTATGGTGGTTTTGGCTTTGATTACAAAGCAGTACAGCGAGGAGAAATCCTTCATCAAGCATTCACTGCCAATGGTTCCATTTGTATTGTTCACTACTGTAGTATTTGACGTTGTTTATCTTATCGTTGCAAAATTCATCGGCTCCGAGCTGGTATCAATCTGCGCCGGTGCTGTAACAATATTTGCCACTATCGGAGCAGCCAAGGCTGGCTTCCTTGTACCAAAGGATACATGGCGTTTCCCTGGTACTGAAAGAAAAACTGAGACTAAAACCGAATCCAATGAAGATAAGCCTTCCATGTCCCTCTTAAAGGCCTGGACTCCTTATCTGCTTATCGCTCTCTGGCTGGTACTTACCAGAATTCCGGAGATTGGTCTTAAGAGTATTATCACCAGCTTCGTATTCTCCATGAACAACATTATGGGTGTTGAGGGTGCAGGCTTTGCCATGAAATACTTCAACAATCCTGGTTTGTTCCCATTTGTATTGGTGGTATTGATTTCCATTCCGTTCTACGGTCTAAGTGGAGATCAGGTGAAGGGTATCGTAAAGAAATCCTACAATCAGCTTTACGGTGCCACCATTGCCCTGCTCTTCGGCTTTGCAATGGTTTATATTTATCGTTATTCCAACGCCAACCCACTTGGCTGGGATTCCATGCTGGTTTCCATGGCCAAGGGCATGGCTGATCTGGCAGGGGCCAATTATGTATTCGTTGCTCCGTTCATCGGTACCATCGGTGCATTCATGTTTGGTTCCAACACAGTATCCAACATTATGTTTACCCCGCTCCAGTTCGAGACTGCAACCATCCTGAACTTACCTCAGGTATTTATAGTTGCCCTCCAGAACCAGGGCGGTGCCATTGGTAACATCGTCTGCATCAACAACATCGTTGCGGTGTGTGCTACCACGGGCATTATTGGTGCTGAAGGTAAGATGATAAAGGCCGCCGCACTGCCGTGGGTAGTCTGGTACATAGTGCTCATGGCCGCAATGCTTGGAGCATTGGCAGTAGGGATTATTTAGCCCCCAGTTAGTAAAAGCAATCTTAGTTAGTAGGTGGTCTGCCACCCCGACAGGCTACTTATGAATATTCCCTTTATCTAACAACCCAAAATAAAAGCGCGTTGTCTCCCCGACAACGCGCTTTTATTATGCATAATATTAAATAGTAAAAAGAAGGTAGGTCTATAGGCGGAACGTAGTTTATGAAGTCTATAACGAGCTTTAAGATGTCCCCCACCTCTTTAGGTGGGGGAAAACAAACTACAACAGCTGGCGAGCATATCTCCCAGCTCGTTGAAACGCTAATTGGAAGATTTTTCTTCTAAAGAAGAAAAATTTGAACAATGGCGTTATAATATAACATAAAAGGGAAGCCTATGGGCGGACGTAGTTTACATCGGTACTTAGCGAATTCAAGCTGAAAGCGCAGAATGAGCTTAGTATCCGTTATGTAAACTAGTGAGCGAGAGCGTTCCGCACATGGGCTTCCCATTTTGTTATCTATAATTTTCTACACAATAAAAGGACTGCCCCCTACGGAAGTAGTCCTTTTAATGTTTTATGTTTTAAGTTTTTATGCTTCAGTTGCAGCCGGCTTGTTGGTGTTGCCGGTCTTTTTGCTTTCCGCAATGTTACGCATAGTTACCCACAATGGGCTGGCGATAAAGATTGAGGAATAGCAGCCGCTGAAGAAGCCGCACAGCAGTGCAAAGGCGAAATCCTTGGTGGTTTCACCGCCGAACCAGTACAGTGCAAAGGTTGTAAACAAACAGGTAAATACAGTGTACAGGGAACGGGTGAGAGTCTGGTAAATACTGCGATTTGCCAGTTCGAAAAGGTCACCGCCACGACGGAAGTGAAGCTTCAGATTCTCTCTGATACGGTCGAAAATTACGATGGTATCGTTGATGGAATAACCTACAATGGTGAGGATAGCTGCCACGAAGGAGCTGTCCACCTGCTTCTGGGTAAAGGAGAAGATACTCAGAACAACCAGAATATCGTGTACCAGTGCCAGCACCGCAGATACGCCGAAGCGCCACTCGAAGCGGTAGGATACGTACATAATAATCAGTACCCAGGAAATCAGGGTTGCCATAAGAGCATCCATAATGAGCTCGCCGCCGATGGTGGCACCCACCTTCTCCTCACGGAGAACAGTGTAGTCACCCACATCTTCCTTCAGGGTCGCCATTACGGCCTTACGATCGTTTTCCTCCAGATCCACAGTACGGATCATAACATCCTTGGAGGCCTCCACATTGGTAACATCGCCGGATAACTGAATTGTAGCGTTATCCAGATTATACTTTCTCAAAGAGTCGCGGATTTCAGGAAGGGTAACTTCCTTCTCAAAACGCATATCGATAATGGTACCGCCTGTAAAATCAATACCAAAGTTAAAACCGTTGATGAACATGCTGATAATACCGGGAATAATTATAAGCAGGGAAATGGCGAACCAAATCTTGGAACGATGCATGATATCAAAAGGAATCTTCACCTGCTGTTCAACAGTCTTCTTAGCCAAGCTTGGTCACCTCCTCCTTCTCCTTTGCCACGTTGCTGATTCCATAACCATAAATGGCAGGATTCTTAAAGAGCTGTGCTGCAATGAGATTCTTGCACATGAACTGGGTAAGGGTAATGGCTGTAAACATGGACAGCACTACGCCAAGGCCCAGGGTAATGGCAAAGCCCTTGATGCTGCCAGTACCAAAGCAGAACAGCACCGCAGAGGCGATAATAGTAGTAATATTGGAGTCGAAAATTGTGGTGAAAGCACGCTCAAAGCCCGCATCCATAGCAAGTCGCATGGTCTTTCCAGTGCGGAATTCTTCCTTGAAATGCTCAAATATAAGCACGTTGGCATCTACCGCCATACCGATGGACAGGATGATACCAGCCACACCCGGAAGTGTAAGGGTTGCATCCAGTATCTTCAGGCTGAAGAGCAGGATAATAACGTAAGCCATCAATGCAATATCCGCAATGATACCTGGCAGACGATAGAACAAAATCATAAAGAGAACTACGGCGCCAAGGCCAATTGCAAAGGCATAAACGGATTTATCCTTGGAATCCTGACCAAGGGAAGGACCTACAGTTCTGGTCTCAATGATGTTAACCTTTACTGGCAGGGAACCGCTTCTCAGAAGAATTGCCAGATTGTGGGCTTCCTCCAAAGTCTTGTTACCGGTGATAACTGCCTTGCCGCCCATAATAGGCTCATTTACACGTGGGTTGGTCAGAACCTCACCATCAAGGAGAATGGCAATGTTACGGCCCACATTTTTGGAGGTCAGATCAGCGAACTTCTCGCCGCCTTCAGGGCTGAACTCCAGCTCTACAAGATTCTGGCCCTGCTGGTCAGTCTGCTCACGGGCGTCCTTAAGGTCAGTACCAGTAAGAACGGTCTCGCCCTTGTCATTCTTGAATTCCAGCATTGCGGTCTTACCAATTACCTGAATTGCCTTATCAGGATCCTTGATACCCGGCAGCTCAATGATAATACGGCGCTCGCCCTGGCGCTGAACAATTGGCTCTGCCAGACCCAACTCATTAACTCGCTTTTCCATGATTCGTACTACACGATCCATGGCGTCACCATTTACAGGTGCTTCAGGGGTGTCTTCTGCTTCCAGCACCACGTGGGTACCACCCTGCAGGTCAAGACCCTGTCTGATGGACTTTGCCAATGGGCCAACAAAGGCAAAGAATATGCCTACGATGACGATGATGGCAGCCAGAAGCTTTAATAAACTATCCTTTCTCAACTACTTCCATCCTTCTTTCGAATTATTATTTATTATTTGGAACATTTTATAATTCCATTATGTGTAAGAAGATAATCCACAGGAATATCATGGTCCATAACCTTAATTTCCTCCATGAGCTGGCACTCAAAGGCAACTCCCACCAGCGCAGCATTTTGGGTTTTCTTAAGGAATATGTCATAAAATCCGCCGCCCAGACCAAGACGATGGCCCTCCTTATCAAAGGCCGCGCCGGGAACCACCACGAAATCAATCTCCTCAGGACTCACCTCGTGATAATTCTCTTTGTTCACCGTGGGAATATCCCAGTAGCCGGGCTCCAGCTCATTCAAGCTGTTCAATCTGGCCGCTGTCATAATACGGGTCTTTGGCGCCCCAATATAGGGAATGCAAAGCTTCTTCCCGTCTGCCAGCACCTGGTTCAATATTTCCCTGGTCTGAACTTCCTCTTCCACTGAAACATAGCAAAAAACGCAGGAGGCTTTTTTGTACAGCTCAAAATCCCTGAGCTGCTTGTAAATACCATGGCTTTCAGCCACCCGCTTTTCCGGGCGCATGGCCCGTCTTTTAATAAGAGCAGTCTTTCTGAGCTCTTTTTTCAAAAGATTAAGGTCTTTCTCCATTATTCCTTATCCTTTGCTTCCTCAACATTTGCTTCTTCCACAGCTTCATCCTTTGGTGCAGATCCGGACAAAAGCTCCTTGCGCTCCTCCTCACTGCCCACAATGGCTGTGGCAATCATGGACTTGGCTACCTCAATAACCACGCCCTCAGCAACCTCCAGCATAATGGTGGCCTCCTTGACCATATCCACTCTGCCGTAGATGCCGCCCCGGGTCACCACCTTGGTTCCCCGTCTGAGCTTGGACACCATGTCCTGCTGTTTTTCCTGTTGTTTCTTCTGGGGACGATAAAGCAGCACGTAAAACAGAATAACCATCAGAATAACCGGTGCCGCTCCACCAAGTCCGAAGAAATCTTCCCCCATTACATTACCCCCTTAATCTGCTCTCTGGGCAGATAATTAATTGCAGCAATTGTTTTTTGCCCCATAGTTATAATTGTCGAGGAAATTGCGGCGGAATTCGCCAAATCTCTCCTCAATAATTGACTGACGCATCTCATGCATAAATCTTTGCAGGAACCGCAGATTATGCAAGGATAAAAGCCTTAAACCAAATATCTCGTTGGCACGGACCAGATGACGAATATAGGCCCGGCTGAAATTACGGCAGGCATAGCAGTCACAGCCCTCCTCCAGAGGTCTGAAATCGCTGGTAAATTCAGCATTCTTCATTACCAGTCTGCCATTCCAGGTCATGGCTGTGCCATTTCTGGCCACACGGGTAGGGAATACACAGTCAAACATGTCAATGCCGTGCATAACACCCTCCACCAGACAATCAGGAGTGCCAACCCCCATAAGGTATCTTGGCTTATCCTTTGGCAGCTGCTCCACCGTATGGTCAAGCATTTCATACATAAGCTCCTTTGGCTCCCCTACACTGAGGCCGCCAACGGCATAGCCAGGAAAATCCATTTCCACCAGCTCATTTACGCTGCGGGTGCGGAGGTCCTTGTACATACCGCCCTGAACGATGCCAAAGAGGCCCTGGTGAGGGCTTGTCATAACCTCCTTGCAGCGCTGTGCCCAACGGGTGGTACGGGCTGTGGAGGCCTTGGCATAATCGTAATCAGCAGGATAAGGAATGCACTCGTCAAAGGCCATAACAATATCAGAGCCCAAATCCATCTGAACCTTCATGGAAACCTCAGGAGACAGGAACTTCTTGGAACCGTCAATATGGGAACGGAAGGTAACCCCCTCCTCGGTAATCTTGCGAAGATCACCAAGGCTGAACACCTGGAAACCTCCGCTGTCCGTAAGAATAGCCCCGTCCCAGTTCATAAACTTGTGAAGTCCCCCGGCCTCCCTTACCAGATCGGAGCCCGGACGCAAAAAGAGATGATATGTGTTGCTGAGAATAATCCCAGCCCCCATATCGTGAAGCTCCTCCGGAGAAACCCCCTTTACAGATGCCTGAGTTCCCACAGGCATGAAAATCGGGGTTGGAAAGCTGCCATGAGGTGTATGAATAATACCGGCCCTGGCCCCTGTGGCAGGGTCCTGCTTTATTAATTCATAAGTTATAGCTGGCAAATAATCGCCTCGCTTTCATTAGTATTTTCATGGTGTTTGGAAAGATAATCCAATAAACACTCTAACTAAAATATCATAACACAAAAAGACTGTTCTTTCAACAATAGTCAAAAGAGCAGGCTTCTTTTCGGCGTAATTCTTTAAAAATTTATTCTTGAATTTCTTATGGTTAAAAAATTTATGGTTAAAGCTCTTATTCTTCCCTGTATGGGGTGATTATAACCATGGCAATGGCCAAAAATACTGGCACTATGCTTATAAGAAGGGCTGTTTCCAGACCGATATGGTCTCCCAACACTGCTGTCACTGCGGCACCAATACTGCCAATACCGTAGCAAAGGCCCATCATCATACCGCTGGCCACGCCAATAAACTGAGGCATCAGATGGCCTGTCCACACAATTGAGCTTGGCTGGGAAGCCATCAGCAGGGCTCCTGCCAAAAACAGGGCAATAATGGCCATTACACTGTCATTTGGCATCAAAAAGAAGTAAATAACAGGAGCCAATGAGAAAATCAGGGAATAGGCCATTACCTTTTTATGATTGGTTCTGTCCCCTATTTCGCCCCCAAAAAGGCCCCCAAGGGCGGAGCCAGCCAGAAACACTCCCAAAAGTGTCCCCGACATCACAGGGGATATGCCCTTGCTCTGCATCAGCAGAGGCAGAAAGGTAACAACACATACATGGGTCCAGCATCTAAAGCCCATGGCAAGGTTCAGCCTCACCACATCAATGTTTCGCAAAATACTCTTAAAATCAGCTTCCGCCGCCTCATCAGAGGGCTTGTCGCTTGTTGAATGGAGATTCCACAAATTGGTGAAAATATAGGCCCCTGCCAGCAACACCCCGGGAATAATCAGCACGGGAAGGCTCTCCAGCGGATAGCGGTCCAAAAAGGCCACCACCAGCACAGGAGCCAGGGCAAAGCCAATATTTCCCCCAGCCACATAGAAGGAAACGGAGCGGCCCAGATTCATTTTGCTGCTGACCTTCCTCAAAAGAGAGGTGCCCAAGGGGTGATAGGCAGACACCGCCACTCCCAAAAGGGCGCAGAGCAAAAACAGCACGGGCTTGTTTGGGGCATAGCCCACGAGGCAAATAAAGACTCCCGCCAATGACACCGCATATATCATGGACTTGCTGAAATTGTGCTTGTCAAAAAAGTAGCCAAAAATGGGCTGAAACAAATTGGAGGTTATGGACAGCACCATTACCAAAAGGCCGCACATGGTAAGGGACATGTCCATCCGCACCATGATTATGGGCAAAAGCACCGGGAGAAAATTATTATAGAAATCAACCATGAAGTGGCCCCCGGCCAGGAGAAATACCCCGGTCTTTGGGCCGCATTTTATATCAGTCATAAAAATAACCTCAACTTTCCAGTTATCCTATGCTTATCTTGTCTTTACACAATCATCCCCAAGAATTTCCTTAAGGAGGGAAATGGCTTCCTCGGAGCCGTCAATCCACATGGCCCGCTCTGTCTTAATAACCTTCTTGCGGGCTGAATAATAAATATATACGATATGCTCCCCCTGATGGGTTGTAAGCACGTCCTTCACTGCTTTGTACACCGCTTCATTTTCATGGGCAGCGCTGATGGCAATATAAATATCTGGCTTGTAATCCTTCAGGAGACATACCCTGTCTGCCAAAATCTTGATGCCCTCGTCGGTGTAATTGATCTTGCCCGCCACCATAACTGCAGAATCAGGCTCCAAAGCATTGGTACTGTTATAAAAGACCTTAGGGAACACCACCACTTCCATGGAATGGGAGAAATCCTCCACCTCCATAAAGCACATGGTATCGCCCTTCTTGGTGGCAATGCGCTTAGCGCTCACCACCATGCCCCCCAGCTTCACAGTTTTGCCATCTCTCAGCTTTCCAGCCACAATATCGCTGATAGGGGTAAGGCCATCCAGAATTTCCTTGTATTCATCCAAAGGGTGCCCTGTAATATAGAAGCCGGTGATTTCCTTTTCCCACATGAGCATTATGCTGCGATCCACCTCAGGAATATCCGGAAGCTTTACTTCAGTAACGTCATTTAAAACCTCATCATCAAAGAGCCCCATCTGGCCTGTGGCCTTGTCCTTTTGTGACACAGCCGCCGCATCTACAGTTTTGGACAACACCTCCAAAAGCTGAGACCGCCTTGCGCCAATAGAATCAAAGGCACCGCACTTAATAAGGCTCTCAATAACCCGCTTATTAATGGTGCGCATATCGATACGGGTGCAAAAATCCATAAGGGAGGTGAATGGGCCGCCATTGGCACGCTCCTCCTCCAGATTCTGCATGGCAGCATCCCCCACATTTTTCACAGCCGCCAGTCCAAAGCGAATGGCATCTCCGTCAACGCTGAAGTTTACGGAGCTGGCATTTATATCAGGAGGCAGAACTGCAATGCCCATACGGCGGCACTGCTCAATATACACGCTCACCTTGTCCGTGGTATCCATAACGCTGGTCAGCATGGCCGCCATGAATTCCTCCGGATAATTGGCCTTAAGATATGCCGTCTGCCATGCCACGTAGGCGTATGCCGCACTGTGGGACTTATTGAAGCCATAGTCCGCAAAATGGGTCAGCAAATCAAATATCTTGTTGGCAAGATCAGCGTCAATTCCGTTGGCATCACAGCCCTTAAGGAAATTTTCCTTCTGGGCCATCAGAATAGCCGCCTTTTTCTTACCCATGGCACGGCGGAGAAGATCCGCCTGTCCCAAAGTAAAGCCCGCCAGCACCTGCACAATCTGCATTACCTGCTCCTGATATAGAACCACGCCAAAGGTTTCCTTAAGTATTGGCTCCAGAAGGGGGTGCATATATTTAACTTCTTTGGTGCCGTGACGGCCGGCGATAAAGTCATCCACCATGCCGCTGCCCAATGGGCCCGGGCGGTAAAGGGCCACCAATGGAATAAGGTCCGTAAAGCCCTCAGGCTTCAGCTCCTTGATTATATTGGTCATGCCGCTGGATTCCATCTGGAACACCGCCCCAGTAAAGCCCTTGCAGAGCATTTCAGAGGTTTTCACATCCACCAGGGGAATGGTTCTCAAATCCACGTCCAGTCCCCGATTTTTCTTTATATTTTTAATGGCATCATCAAGTACTGTAAGGGTACGAAGGCCCAAAAAGTCCATTTTCAGAAGTCCCAGCTCCTCCACATGGTCCTTGTCATACTGGGTCACCAATGTGCCGTCCGTCATCATAACTGGAAGATAGTCCGTAAGAGGATTGCGGGCAATCACAATACCCGCCGCATGGGTTGAGGAATGTCTTGGCAGGCCCTCCACCCCCATGGCAAAATCCAGCAGACGGTGAATCTCCTCAGACTCATCATAGAGAGCCTTCAGCTCCTTGGTGGTGTCCAAGGCCTTCTGAATAGTAATACCAAGCTCTGAAGGTACCAGCTTGGTAATCTTGTTCATCTCACTGAATGGCATATTTAGTGCCCGGCCCACATCCTTTATAGCGCCCTTGGCCGCCAATGTACCAAAGGTAACAATCTGGGCCACATGGTCCTCCCCGTAGCGGCGCTTAACGTACTCAATAACCTCCTCACGGCGCACATAACAAAAATCCACGTCTATATCAGGCATGGTTACGCGCTCAGGATTGAGGAAGCGCTCAAAGAGCAGGGAATATTTAAGTGGGTCAATATCCGTAATCCCCAGCAAATAGGCCACAATACTGCCTGCCGCGGAGCCACGTCCCGGCCCCACGGGAATATTTTCGCTGCGGGCATAATTTATAAAGTCCCAAACAATAAGGAAGTAGCTGTCAAAGCCCATGGTATGTATGACACCCAGCTCGTACTCAAGGCGGTCACGGACCTCCTTGGTTTCCTCGGAATAATGGGATGGGAGGTTATCCTCGCACAGCTTTCTCAGATACTGCTCATCTGTCATACCCTCCGGCAACGGGAACAACGGCAAATGACGGTGCTCAAAATCAAATTCCACATGACAGCGCTCAGCAATTTTTACTGTATTGGACATGGCCTCAGGGTATTCAGGGAACAGCTTGGCCATTTCCTCAGGGCTCTTGAGATAGAACTCCTGACCAAAAAACTTCATGCGGCTGGGATCATCCACGGTTTTGCTCATCTGAATACAGAGAAGAATATCGTGGAACTCACTGGCCTCACGGGTCAAATAATGGGCGTCATTTGTGGCCACCAAACCGATATTGTACTTTTGGGCCAGCTCAATAAGCCCCTTGTTGGCCTTAACCTCCTGCTCCATGCCGTGGTACTGAATTTCAATAAAGAAATTATCCTTGCCGAAAATCTCCAGATAATCCTGCAGGGACTTTTCCGCCCTGTCCATGTCCCCACGAAGAATCCAGGCGGGAATCTCCCCCGCAATACAGGCGCTGAGGCAAATAATCCCCTCATGATACTGACGCAAAAGCTCCTTGTCTATACGGGGCTTGTAATACATGCCCTCAATATTTGCCTTGGACACCAGCTGCACCAGATTCTTGTAGCCGGTCTCATTTTCAGCCAGCAAAATGAGGTGATAGTACTTTGTACCATCCACCTCAAAATTCTCCCGACGGTCCCTTGGGGCCATATAAACCTCGCAGCCGATAACGGGATTTATGCCCTCCGCCTTGGCAGCCTTATAAAAATCAATAACGCCAAACATATTGCCATGGTCCGTAATGGCCAGGTGCTTCATGCCCAGCTCCTTGGCCCGCTTCACCAATGGCTTTATTCTGTTTGCCCCGTCCAGCAGACTGTACTCCGTATGTACGTGGAGATGGGCAAAGGGTATATTATTTTCAAGCACACTTTCTTCCATGCTTAATCCTCCATAACTTACTCATTTTCTAATTATACCATACCGCCATACTTCGCCCAAATCTTTCCGCACCAATAATATTTTATTCGCCTTTCTTCGCCAAATTTTCTTTTAACAAATTTCGTATCTCTTCCTTTACGCTTTCATTTTCCAGATCTTCGATCTTTATATCACCCATGAATAATTTTTCCATAAGCTTTATATATGTCCGTCCCAATCCCCAGGTCAGGGCAGCAGCTGTTGCACCGCTTATGGTGCCACCGCCAATTGTTCCAATACCGGGAATTAACTTCAAAATATTAGCCACTATTGTTCTGCCTAAAAATGTTGCTCCGGCAATCCCCAACAAGGAACTGGCAATGGAGCTTATCATGGCTTTGGTCATATTTATTCCGTATACAGAGGTTATCCGTGCAAACATACTGATCTGTATAGGAATCAGTACAATTGCATCAGACATAGGCAGCGGATTATATCCTGCACCAAATGCCAAGGAAACAGTCTGCTTTATAATCTTTATGGATTCATCGTACTTAAGCTTCAAGGATGCCTTCTGTGAATTTGTGAAGGCCCTGCGTGCTGATTCCGGCATTACATCAACAGTCTTTTCCACCAATTCACCCAGCCCGTATTCCTTTACGGCAAAATCCTCATCCTCATAGGCCTGGGCCAAAACACAGCATATTCCCTTCACAGGCAAATTGTATTTCATGATATCTTCCATGAACTCTCTTGCATGCTTTTTCAGATATGCCTTGGTGATTACCAATATAACCGGAATATCACATTCACTGGCAATTGTTTTTATAAAATTACGCTCAGTTTCCTCAAATCTATCGGAGTCCGCCTGTATGCAGTACCATAGGCAATGAATAAATTCATCTGCGTGGTCAGGGCCCAAATCTATTTTTTCCTGTATCAGGTTACGTATGTCTTCAATTGCTTTTTCCTGGCGCTCCTTATCCAGCTCCAGCCCAACGGTATCGTAAATTCTAATCGGAACCCCGGACTTTTCTATTCTTTGGCAATACCTGGTAACCGGCTCCCCCATGCCTGTTTCTGCCAATTTTTCCCGGAATACGCCATTTATCAAGGTACTTTTGCCAACGCCTGTTTTGCCGGCTATTATCAGATTTACATGGCCTAGATTTTTCATTTCCTTTTTACATTCCTCCATCACCTTATTTATAAAATCCAGAATATTAGTGCAATCATTCATACCAGTATTACCCGTATTGCCAATTCTCTCCATTATTAATCTACCCCCTAAGTCTGATCAGCACACATAAAATCATATCAACGGCTCCAGCAGCTCCTCCATCTGGCAATGAAGAGCCTTGCTGAGCTTATACAGTGTAATGGCCGAGGTTTTATTAATATCACGCTGACCCTGTTCAAAAAGCTGTATCTGCCTCAATGGCACATCCGCCTCTTTTGCCAGCTCTGACTGGGATAGTCCGCAATTATCCCGCTTTGCCCGCAGCCGCGTCTGAGTATAGGCCTTTTCCATAAGCTGATTGATTTGCTCCGTAAAATGGGATATATCCATTTCATGGTAAAGGGAATACATGCCGATTATATCCTCCAATGAAACCACCTTCAAAATATCCCCAAAGGAAAAATCTGCATACCACTGATAATAGGCCAATGCCCAGCCTGCCCAGTATTCCGGGGATTTATCCAGATACATAATGTCCTCTACATCAGGATACGAAATAAGGGCTTCATCCAAAACATATCTGGCAAATTCGCAGCCGTTCATCCCCGCCACATAACGGGGATTTCCCTTGGCAAATTGCCTTGCACTTGTGCTTACCATCAAAGCCTTGCCAAAATCATCTGGCTCTATTTCCAGAGACATAATGGCAAAATCCACAGCGTGTCCCAATATATTCTGGGCACTATGCAAATACATTTCATCGTAAGCGCGAATCGCCATTTGTCATCCCTTCCCTCATAATATCCAGCATGTAAATCTCTGATGCGCTGTCGGTCTGAGTTCTGTCTTTACGATATGCCCGTCTTGCATCCCGGTCCCTAATAGACTTTTTCTCATACCAAACACTGGCCTCTGCCGGTTCTGCCCCCAAAAATTTAATATGGCTGTAGGCCTTCTCACTTTTTAATACAATTTGTTCCCCCAGCTTACCAAGGCGCATGGCCTCGTACAGTTTATTTAAGGAAATTGTTCCCGCTATAAAATCCTGGGCAAAGCTAAAATATGAATCATCTGCCCGATAACCAATAATCACATCATATTTATCCGGGTCAACAAAAAAATGCTGTTGCAGATAATCCTTGGCTTCCTCAGCAATACTGCCACTTTGCCAATAGCTGCGGTATTTCGTCAGCAAAGCCAGCCAATTAAGAATATTGTACTCCGATGAATTCAAATTCAGGATGGCCAGTCCCTCCGTATCCAGTTCATATCGATTTGCAAAACCATCAGTATTCCTGGCACAGGCCCACTCTTTGGCAATTTCCAAACTTTCCGTGGTATAAAAGCCATAGCCATAGTCATTATTCCTTTTGCCCCCATGAAATACCGGTTTTTCAACAATATGATCAGAACCATGATAAACAACCATACGACCACTCCTTTGTAACAATTATATCGCTGAAGAGATATAGTAACAAGAGATTTGTGCAGATAATATTCGCAAAAAAATCCCCCCTATGATGACAGTTTTATTTTTCACTGTCTCTAATAAGGGGAGCATATCATATTAGTTATCACGCTTCAACGAATGCTGACAAATAATAAAATACGAGATATCATGATTCGTTGCATTGATAATAGTACTAAATAATAGTACTATTAATATATGAATAAAAAAATTCTACTATGCCAAATGATATATTTTACACAATTCGGGGGTGAATAATTATGATGTATAAGGGCTATATTGGAAAAGCCGCCTTTGATGAAGAACAGCACATTTTTACCGGTGAAGTCATTAATACCAGAACAGTCATAACCTTCCAGGGCGAGTCAGTAAAGGAGCTTGAAGCCGAATTCAAGGCCTCTGTTGATGACTATCTGGAATGGTGCCAGGCTGATGGGATTGATCCAGAAAAACCCTTCTCTGGAAAAATAAATGTCAGATTTCAGCCAGAGCTTCATCGCCGTGCCTCTATCGCAGCCAAGCTTCAGGGCATATCCTTAAACACATTTATTGCTGATGCCGTCAATGAAAAAATTTGCAAAGTTGCTCAAACTGGCTTATAAATTCATTTTATATTGTCTTTAAAAGACACATCCCGTCTGACAGGTAGCAAAACGCCACCATCAGGCGGGATTTTGTATTGCCCATATTCTATCTATATCATATATCATCTTCATGGGTATAGTTATACAATATACTGCTGCTATCCTGCTAAAAACGCCCAATACCACTTGTTTCTTAATATATCATCGTAGTATTGTAAATTATCAAAATTATTTTAATATTTTTTAAAAAATTCTTTGATTTGTTCTTATTTTTGTTTTATTATATTAACAGAATCTAGTGACCTGCCTTAACATTACCTAATCCCAACAGCTTCTACCCTAATAATCTTTTTCATGTTATAATTTATTTGGCGCAAAGGAGATTCACCATGAAAGACCAGCGTTCTGTTGCACAGCAACAAGTTGAAAACGACATCGCCAACAAGAGATACAATCCTATGAATGATGTCCTCTTCAAATTCATCTTCGGCAAAGATGAGCGGAAGAATATCACCATTGATTTACTGAACGCCATACTCAACCGCACAGGCAAGCAGGCTATCAGGGATATTCAGTTCAAAAACAGTGAAATTGTTCCGTACTATGAAGATGACAAGCTGACCCGTCTTGATATTTTCTGCATAACAGAGGACAAAACCAAAATCGATGTGGAAGTTCAACTTATCAACAAGAAGAACATGGAACGGCGCAGTCTCTTCTACTGGTCACAAATGTATTTGATGGGGCTGCATAAGGGTGAAAAGTATAACGTACTAAATCCGGCCATTACCATAAATATTATGGGACATGAAATCTTCCCTAATGAGCCACTACATTCAATGTATAGTATTTATAACATTGAAACTGGTCGCCGACTAAATGAGGATTTAGAGCTGCATTTTCTCGAAGTACCAAAATTCCAGAAAAAGCCTATTGGTGAAATGACTCGCATGGAACGGTGGCTGGCCTACTTCTCAAACAAGCTGAATACGGAGGAAATGGAGGAACTTGCCATGAGTGACGCTACTATAAAAAAAGCCGTTAATGACACTGATATATTTATGATGGATTTTGAAGAACGGCTCAAATACATAAATCGCCAAATGGCCATTATGGACTACAATACCGATATGAGTGTATCCCGCGAAGAGGGCATCTGTGAAGTGGCCATGAATATGCTAAAAGCTAAAGAACCTATCGAAAAAATCATAAAATACACCGGCCTCTCTGAAGAAAAGATTCAGGAGCTGTCCACGAAGCTTTAATACTTTACCATAAAAAATAGCTTATCCCGTCTGACGGTTTGCTGCATAGCCAACCATCAGGCGGGATTTTGTACTTGTGAATTAATATTACTTATTCAATTATATTTTTGAAGGCAACGGCACTATAGCAAGGGTCTTGCCCATCGCAGCAAGGACCTTAAGCATCGTATCTAACTGCGGATTCGTATCCCCACGCTCAATACGTGCTATCTGTGGCTGCTTGACCCCACTTATAGCTTCCAACTCTCGTTGACTAAGTCCTTTTTCTTGCCTGGCTTTAATCATAGCTGTTATGAGTTCAGCTCTTAAATCACTCTCTGCTATCTCCTCCGGAGTAAAATGCTCCCGATCAAATTCTTCATCCCATATAGGAAAACCACCTTTTGTATAATTCATGCTTTTCCCTCCCGTTCCTTGAAGTCCAATAGTTCCCTTTTAGCCTGCTCTATTTCCCGCTTTGGTGTTTTCTGGGTTTTCTTTATGAAACTATGCAGTAACACAAAAGCACCATCTACCCATCCGGCAAATAATATACGATTATCCAGTGGCCTAAGCTCCCATATTTCTCCATCAAGATGTTTCACATATTTTTCTGGAAGAAATGTACCATTCAAAGCCAATGCTTTAACATATTCACGAATTTTAGTCAGCTTAATCCGACTGTCCTTACTATTAATTTGCTCCAACTCATTCAAGTACTCTAATAATTGAGATTTTCCTTTTTTATCTACATAAAATATTATCTTGTGCATTTAACTGACCTTTCATAGTTATGATAACATATTAGTTATCAAAATACAATAACATCTATTATTTATCAAATCTATCATCTCTCCACTATATTATCATGTTTATTTTATTTTTTCTATTATTTTTAAAAAATCTTTTATACTTTTAAATGAGTTATCATTTTATACTTTATAATATTTGCACAATTTTCAATAATATTTACTTAATATAAATATTATTGATTGTTAATCACGGATACATTACAATTTAATTGTTGAGATGTCCCGCATGGAACGGTGGCTGGCCTACTTCTCAAACAAGCTGAATACGGAGGAAATGGAGGAACTTGCCATGAGTGACGCTACTATAAAAAAAGCCGTTAATGACACTGACATATTTATGATGGATTTCGAAGAACGGCTAAAATACATAAACCGCCAAATGGCCATTATGGACTACAATACCGATATGAGTGTATCCCGCGAAGAGGGATATAACGCCGGGCTTGAAGAGGGGCATAAGGCTGGCCTCGCTGAGGGCGAAAAAAACGCTAACCGCCACACTGCCATGAATATGCTCCGAAAAAATGAACCTATCGAAAAAATCGCCGAATACACCGACCTCACGGAAGAGGAAATTCAGAAACTGGCTCAAGAACTTTAATACTTTACCATATAAAAGACTTATCCCGTCTAACGGTTGGCGTCATGTCACCATCAGGCGGGATTTTTAGGTTCGTCACAGAGTTTTTTTCACAGACTCGTCAGATATAATTTTTCGTCATTTCATAGGCCAATTAAGAAGACTCCCATGGGCTAGGCTTCTTTTTTGCAGATGCCAAGCCCTTTTCAGCAGCCTTTCGATACCACATTAAAGCTTTTTCCTTGTCTTGGTGTTCTCCACTTGCATATTCATTTCCAAGAACAAACATAGCATAGGTGCCTCCAGCCTCGGCAGCCTTTTGATACCATTTCAAGGCTTCATTTTTATCCTGCTCTACTCCATGGGTCCCGTGCTCATAGGCGTAGCCCCGTCGTGTCATATCGTATACGTTATTTTCATTTGTTTGAGCCAAAACATCCATAATAATTCCGTCCCAAAGTGCGCCCCCTATCATCGCCCCACCAATCATAAAGGATGGTCCTATTGTAACCTTCTCTGCTACCTGGCGGTACAATTCCATAGCTTTCGTCTTATCCTGCGCAACTACTTTTCCTTCCTCATAGGAACGGGCCAGCAAAAGAACAGCCTTCAATTTTCCCTTATTAGCCTCTTTCTTAACATATTCCAATGTTGCACCCGTATTATATTTTTCATGCAATTCCAGCATAACTTGTTTTGCATGTCTATTTCCTTTATTGGCAGCATTTTGATACCACTTAATAGCTTCCCCAATATCTTTTGTAACCCCACTCCCATCTAGATATGCACTGCCCATAGCAAGCATGCCCTCTACGCTGCCCAAATTACCAGCCTTTAGAAACCACTCTGAAGATTTCTTCATATCGGGGGAATTTTTATAGTAACTACCCAGAGCACACATACGCTCCGGGGTCAGAGGCCCTGCCTCCTTGTTCCTGATATATTCCCGATAGCGCCGTGGTATACGCTTATCATCAAGCCATATATGACTCTTATATTCACCGCCTTGAGGACATTTCCCCGCTGGTGGCTCCCCATTAGAACTGCGCCGCCGCTCACCACATAAAAAACAAATATATCTGTCCTGTTGCTTCATTTTATCACCTCACCAATAAGATATAGACCATAGAGACTTATTATCGTACACATTGTCTTCCGGCGAAAATTTCTGTAATTCATATTTTGTGAAATTTTCTAACACACCGTTATAAAATCCTATGGCTACATCCAATCCATTGAAAGGTTGCTTATCACCCCAATGCTCTATATGTTTTCTCATAAATGCCTTTATATGTTCCTTAAAAATATCACTGTCAAAAGATATTTTATGAGCGTATATCTTATTTTCTATTTCCTGGATCACGTGCAAATCACACAGCCCGCCACCAAAATACTCAAACTCGATGGTCAATTTTCCGTAATCCTTGGTATTAAAAAATGTCTTAAGTTTATAAACCATCCAATCATAATCATCAAGAAACAATTGCGTATACATTTCGTCCCGAAAATCCGTATCACCTGAAAGCACAAAATGGCTTAATTGATCATCATAAGGAATTGGTTTTAATGGTCTCCTGTTAATATCCCTTTTAAAATATTTCCTATGTTGCTGTTTCCTACTGGTTCTGCTCAAATTTACGCACCTCCCCCCATAGTGTTCATACTATTTTCGAATAATTATGCCCAATCCCGCAGCAGCTTGGTATCAGGAGCTGTCAATACAGCATTATAGAACGCTACTACTTCTTTTTCTCCAGTAAATGCATATTCCTCGTCCCAACTACTGATATGCCTCTCCATGAACTTAATAATATGTTTTTTGAACAGCTCCGTGCTAAATTCAAAAACAGTTAGATAACGTGCATCCTTATAGTGGCCCTGAAGGTTATTAATTTCCAAATGACAGGTTTCACAGCCACAATATTCAAATTTCAACCGTATTTTTCCATAAGCCTTGGTTGGTAAATCAGCGGTAAGCGTGTAATGCATCCAATTTTTGTCATCAAACACCAGTATAGTTGTAAAAGGATCCCAATCATCAGGCCCGTACTCAAAGGCAGAATATTCCTTATCAAAAACAATCGGTTTATAGTCCATATCGTATACCACCTCAACCTACATATTTTTTAACTTCAGATTAATATCCCCAAGCCCCTAACAGATAGTTTTTTGAAATTTTACATTATTAGGGATATTGTTTGCGGGGGCTGGTCGCCACAACTACGGCACGGATAGTGTCACCCATGTTATCATCTACAGAAACTCCCCAGAGGATATTTGCTTCGGGATGAGCTTCTTCAGCAATACTTTGTGCGGCCTCATTAAGCTCCATCATCTTAAGGTGTGACGCATTACCCACAAAACTAATAATAATCTCTTTTGAATCGCATAACGGGACTTCCATAAGAGGCGATTTTATTGCCTCACGGAGAGCAGCAACAGGAGCGTTTTTACCGACAGCTTCTCCAATACCGATAAATGACAGATTGGCATTGCTCAAAACTGACTTAACATCAGCAAAGTCCAAATTCACATAACCTGCATCACTGACAAGGTCACAAATAGCCCGAACACCTTGGCATATAATATCATCGACTAACTTAAAAGCATCGGCCATTGAAGTTGTTTTATCAAGATTACCAAACACCTTTTCATTAGGGATGATAATAATTTGGTCAACAGTGCGACGCAAATCCTCAATACCACGTGTGGCACGTTCGGATGGTATACTTTCTCTATAAGAATACGGACAAGTTACTACCCCTACAGTGAGAGCACCAATATTCTTGGCACACCTTGCTACTATAGGAGCTACACCATTACCAGTAACCCCACCCATACCAGCTACTATAAATACCATATCTGCGCCTCGAAGTGCATAGAGAATTTCTTCACTGTGTTCATCAGCCTCCTTGGCAACGGACTCAGGATCAAAATTTGTAGCATCACCAAGTTTTATGTGGGAGGTAGCCAAAGGATTTGATGTACTGGAATATACATCAATATATTCAACATAGTTCCCATCGGATTTACTAATACGTTTTACAGTTTCGGTTCCTACATTGCAAACAGTACCAGTATCTACAGTAATAAACTCAACATCTTTTACACCAGCTTTAATCATGTATTTTACCGCTTCAATTCCTCCACCGCCAACACCTACTACTTTAATTACGACCTTGTGATCAAAATCTTCAAAACTTATTGTCATTGATAAACTCCCTCCAGTATCATCATTATTATGACGGTCTTACATCAGTTCTGGTTGTGCTGTTAGGTAATTCCATTTTTATGATGTTTTCATTATCCCCTGTCGATTTGCTATTATCCAAATCCTTAAGGAGCTTTTCCAGAGTGCTTCTGTAGTGTATCAGCGGGTCAGTGGCACTCATTTCATTATCCTCATTCTCCACTGCTGAAGCCTTAAGGTCAGAAATAATCTTATCCCCACTCCTTTCAAGAGCAGCCTGAAGCTTCTGGATGGATGACTTTACTTCCTCATAAACCTTTTCCCGCTGTTCATCAGTAGTACACTCATCCATGGCCCACTTGGCTTCATCCCGGATTTTTTCCATCAATGCCTCAATGCTTTCCGCAGTGGACGGCTCCCTTTTGGTCTCTCTTTTAACAGTGTAATGGTCATCATCAAAAATTCTTTCAGACTCTAACCATGCTGCAATAGCCAATCCTGCGATACCGCCTGCACCCAACAACAATCCATTTTTCCACCAACTCATAATTAATTCCTCCTTTGATGTTCTAATAGTTTCTTTAGGATGATTTAAGTATAAATCAGGGAAAAACTAAAAAGGTTGCCACACAGGCAACCTTTAAATTTTTTTATAAAGACATAAGCATATACGCGAAAATCTACATCAAAAGGTAAAACAGGTACTTCAAAACATCCCAAACATACGGCAACAGATAATAACATGCTAAAACAAATAGCAATACGCCTATAAGAACCTTCATCTCATCTTTAAGAAAAATCCAACAAAATTGAAAAATCGCTGCCAATATTATTGCCCCAAAAACAGCCAATATACCTAAAACAAACTGTAATACGCCTAAACTATCAAGGAACAGGGTGATTTCATATAAAAACCTCAACGCAGTCAAAACTTCTGCCCCCCGTATTATTATTAGCTACGATTGTTGGAGATTTGGTCAAGATCATATTCTAACAATTAATGTTAAGATCATGAAATTCGTCAATTATCTTTTTGCTTAGTGTTTGATCTTTTTCAGCCATAATATTACCTTTATTAATCATGATATATTGGTTACGGTAGTTTAGATATGCGAACTTAATTCCGTAAATTCCGCCTCAATCACAACACCTTCTTGACACCAATTATTAAATTGGCTTTGCTTATCCTTATAATCTCTGATATTTTTCTTTTCTAGATCTAAGTTCTCTTTTAGACTAACATACGCTGGGAAAAATTTTTCAGCAAAATCCGAAGAGTTTATCATTTCAATAATCTCTTTTTGTATTTTTCCCATATCTTCAATAAATTTATTCATTGCAGCATGAAACTCTTCTTCAGCTTTTTTTTCTTTATACTCACCCCATATTTCCATAAACATACCAACAAAAGCCACCACATTGCCAAGGCTATTTGCTAATTTTGTGGCACCCCATGGTTTAAATTTTAATACCTTGCTTAAATCAGCGCCCATCATTTTACCCAAGCCTACAACACCGTCCCGGACTGCTAACACGTTTTGAGAGTTAAAAAGTGTTTTTGAGTTACTTGTTAAGTAAGAAAGTCCTTTTTTGCTTAAGCCTGCGACGGCTGAATCAAATTGATTTAAATTTGCATTAAATTCTAATGTCGTCTTATCTATATCTGCCTCAATACTTTTGGTCTTCCTGGCAATTTCATTTTGTAGGTGAGAGTACATTATACAGCCTTCCTTTCCAATTTCCGCATCTAGGAAAGCCTGTACAGTATTTATTCCGCAACCACGAGCCTGAACTATTAGGTCGTCAAAATATGAGTTAATTGATTTTAGTAAATTCTGTTGTACTATTGGTATATTTTTTTCAATGCCATTTATATTTTTTTCCAAGCTATCGCAATTTTCTTCTAATGCATCAACTGCTTTATCTATTTCTTGTTTCTGCGCCTTAACCTCAGGCATTTGGCGTAATAAAACATCTTGAATTACACTATGTTGCATCTCGTAAACCAAGGGTACGTATCCACCATTGTGACTTATCGTCTTTCGGGTTGCTTCCTGTAACGTTTCAATTTTAGAAATTTTCTTGAACTGATCCATATTTTGTAGCCAATAACTTGTACCCATGCCAAATGGATTTGCTGCAACTCCAACAATTTGAAGCTCCTCTTCTTCTTGATTGCTTAAGTTTAAAACGTTTTTTAGCCTACCGATAACATTCGATTTTTTTATGTTCAAATTTTCGTGATAATCCCAATCGTCTTCTATATCTGATACCTCATCAAACCTGCTAAGAACAAACACAGTTCTTGGCAAAAGATTCAATTCGCGGAAAAGCCAAACCAATTCCTCTCTATGACTTTCTTTTATAGGATTAGCTGAATCCATAACATAAAGCACTAAATGTGCTTCACTAACATATTTTTTTGTAATTTCTCTATACTTCTCCACGGCTCCTGCATCGTTAATTTTTTCCTTAAATCCAAACAGACCAGGCGTATCAATTAACTCAATATCTTCATCTACAATATAAACATTGACTTCATCAGAAGATTCCTGTTGACTTATCTTCATTGTATTTTTATCTAACCGCTCCATCCAGGCCGCTGCTATAGAAGTTTTTCCTTCTGAAAATCCGCCAATCAAAGCTATTTTCAATCTGGCCTCTCCACCAATCAAATTGGTAATACGTTCTAACTTGTTGTCAATACTCCGATCAACTATTACACCAAGTTTTTCGCCCTTAACAACAAATTCCTTGAGTTTGTCAAGTAACAATGCAATTTTCCGGTTTTGTTCCTTAAATTTTTCAACAGTTGCATTTTTGTTCATATTATACTCCTTTATCTAATGAATTCCTTAAATTATATAAATCTTTTTTTGTATTTTCTAAACAATTATTAATATCTTTTACAACATTTAATGGTTTATCCAACTCTACTTTTAACTTAACTAAACATTCATCTATGTTTTTGCATTGTATCGATTTTGATTTTTCAATCTGATCCTTTATGTCATTAGCTACTCTCCGTATATTTTCATCTGCATCCTTTCTTTGTTGTTCCATCTTATAGCTAGAACTAATAAAACTTCTAATTGCTTTGTAGAGATTGAAAACAAGCGAAGCAACCGCTAATACTATAGCAACACCACCAGAAGCTAGAGCTAAACCAATACCAGATGCCACAACACCAATAATATATTTACCTTGCAACGTACTCCCAACGCTAATATCTAAATCAAATTTTCCCAACTTTGGATTGTGAGATGCGTTACTAACTAAAATCCCTAAGTTCTTAAGTGTTCGATCTATATTTTTTTCCAAGTCGATTCTAAAATCAGTTATTTTTTGATTCCATCCATCAGTTAGTTCTTTTTCCAAAATTTCTTTTTTATTTTCTATTATATTTTTTAGCTGGCTTTTAAAATAGTCATTGCTTATATCTTCTTCAATCTGATTGTAAATTTCTTCTCTAACCTTTTTTTTGAAATCTTCAACAACATCTTGCTCAACATTGTCAAGTTGTCCCTCTAGCCCATAATAGCCATTATCTATGCTGATTTTAGCATCCTTTATAGCTTTCTCCATTTGTAACACAAGTGGTTCAAATTTTTCCTTTTTTATTTTCTCTATTTGAATAATAGCCTTATCCAAAGTAACCGTTGCTTTATTATAATTGGATAGTAGTATTTTTTGTTTCCAATTGCCAATGATCTCATATTTAATTTTCCTAATGAATTCATCGACACCACTCATAGTTAATAATTCTTCTGCACTATATTGTTTCAGAAAATTCTTTTTTCTTTTAACGCTCACACTACCCGGCAATAGACAATTTGACGCCGCTAAAAATGCAGGATAAGCACTAAGAACAATTTCTCCACAATAATGTTCACCTAACTGCTTACTAAGCACATTATGCATATCGTTTAGGCTGTCCTTTTCATCAGAGCTAACCAATGGCCTTTGCAAACGGATTGGATTTACAACATTTTGATTAAATATAGTCCATACTTCCGTTTGAGCCCCCAAGTGTTTTTTTATTTTTTCCAGCGTCCCTTCAACGCCTTCTCCAGTTTGTGGTGCAGCCGCTTTACGAGTAACATAAAATACAGCATGTGCTTTTTGAACAGCCTCCATAATGGAATCTGAAACTTTTTTTTCATTTCCTTCAATACCAGGAACATCAATCAGTGAAAACTCTGTTTTTTCAATAGAAAAATTATATGTGGTATTTATTCGAGTGAAATCAGAAGCACCAGTACCAATTATTTTTCCATCAGCATATTCTTCGAGGATTTTACACCTATCATGTAAATCCTTTTCTTTCTGTGTTACTTCTGCATGTTGCAACTGTGTCACATTTAACGCTTTATTTAGCTCGTTTTTCTTATTGTTTAAATCTCTATATAAACCCTGAAATATTTTTTGTTTTTTGCCATATTCTTTATCTATTGCTGATTTTATAAATAAATGGACAATTTTTTGCCACCAATTACGGGCTTTTTGTTCTTCATCAACCTGTTCTTTTAATAAATTAACTTCAGCCTCTTTCGCCTTAATTTCCTCGCTGGATGATTTTTCAAGCATATTAATATCATTTTTGATACGTTCACTTTCTCGTTCTAGTTTCAAGATTTCTTCTTGTAATGTATCAAAATCTTGTTGTGTTATATTATTTTTTTCTTGAAGTTCTCTAAATGTATTGCAGGATAGTATTTTTGTTTCTTCCTTTAGCAATAGCCTTAAAGTTTCAATTATTGTTGATTTGCCCGCGTTTGTTTCTCCGTAAAAGGCTATTGTAAATCTATCCCATTCAGCATTTTTACTTAACGCACTATATTCTTCATTTATTTCATCTTTTAGTATGCTGAATATTTCCTTTGCATTTTTTTGTGCACTAGCTACCTCCTCATCCTCCGTTTCAATATCAAGAGAAGTTAAAATTTCACTTACTTTATTTGCAATATTATCATAAATATACTTGGTTGATGCGACAGTAGAACTACTTTGCATTGTATTTTTCTCCTTCCATCAGACAAAATATGTATCTACATATTCAAAAGAGTCATATTTTATTATTTTGCCAATTAATACAAATGATATATTATTACCATGTCACAGCCCCTTGAGCAGAGACAGACACACAAATTCCCTCCCATTGCCCTACACTGCAACCGAAGCTTAGTGGTCGGGCGTAAATTGTGGATCGTTCCCACAAAATGGGAACAGAAAGCATTGGCGCACGGCGAAACGTAAGTACGTGCTGTTGTCTGTCGAACTAAAGTTATGAAGCCATTGCGGATTGTGACAGCACGATTGATTATACGTCATGGCGAAGATTCGGGGGCATTCCCCTCTGGCTCTTTTGCCTCTTTTATCTTCAAAATAGCTACCGCTATTTAAACCATATCCTTTGATTTGCAGCCTCTCAGTTCATCTGCAACTGAACCGAAGTTCCTTCATGGTCTGTCCCTACTCAAAGGGCCAATCACTTAACTGGCCCCCATAATATTATTTTCCTGCCAATTCCTCCAAAATAAACCAATCCTCCCCGGACAAATCATATTTTGGTGTAAAATCTACCTCGGTCTGAAGCAGTGCCTCATCTATCTTAATAGATATTTCTTCCGCTTCACGATGAAGATCTTTAATCATATTCCTCACACGATTACGGTCATAATTAATGGTCTTTATAACGTCAATATCATAATGATAGGCTGTCTGATTGCCATCATTGTTAAAAACGTAGGCCGTACCTGCACCTTTTTCCAAACGATGGGCACTCTTAGCATTAGCCAATCCATGTAAAGTATTAATCATTCTGTGTCGGTCTTTATTGTTGTCCACCGCAACATCCAGATTGAAGGGCATTCCTTCCTTGGCCTTTCCTATAGCCAATCCCAGATTTTTTCTCTCTGCCATTAAATCCTGCCATATAGTAAGGAGCTTGGCTACATCATAGCCTTCTTCCTCTTTATTACTGGCGTCTACTTCCTCATCCTGCTGTCCTGCCAATGCCTTACTGCGAAGGTGTTTCTCGGTAATGGTCATGACATTATCGTAATCAGATAAATATTCTGTGATACGATCCAGTAACTCACCAAGTTTATTTTGCATCTGAAATGCTTCCTTCAAATTCATGATATAACCTCCCTTGTCATTAATACTTATACATCTGTGCTTTCAATATATGACTTGTCAATCTCCCAAAGGTTGCTTCCCAGATAACATTAATTAAAATAGCCCGTCATACCCCAGCTAAAATAAGCACACACTAAAACTGCGCATATCCAACTTCAACTTGGCAGAAACGGGCATAGTTATCCATAATTTTAAATTGTCGAAAATTGTCTTGGGTTCCACAGACACTGATACTAATTTGCTGTATAGATGATATTAGCTTTATTAAATCGTTATGTATCATAAACAATCACCTAAATCAAAATTTTCTTCACCATAAAATATTCAACTTTAGTAATAAAAATCCTGCCAATATATTTAAAACAAAATTATAGTCATTTATATAACAATTGATTTTTCATTTATTGAGTCCAGCACAGGAAATTATATATGTGGCCACCCGGTGACCTTGCTCTGCGACTTGAGTTAAGTATAAAATAATTGGCACTAAAAAAGGTTGCCGCTTAAGCAACCTTTCATTTTTTTATACTATGCACCTTTTTTATTTGTAAGGGGATAAAAGTCGTAATCCACCAGCTTTTCATTAATATCATCTATATTATATGTCGCAGATTCAATATAGCATAATATAATTAAATCACGTAATGTACTTCTGGACAAAGCATAACCAGCACGGCCTATAAGATCTTGAGTTTCATCTACATTCAGATGCAAGGCAATAGCCAATGCTATGGCCGTATCCTTCTCTGGATGATATTTTTTGTCACGTTTAATCTTAGAAAATGTCTCCTTGGTTACATTCGCCTTTTTGTATATTTCCGCTGGTTTTTTACCCTTTTCACAAATAAGTTCCATTAATTTTTCCGAAAAAGACAATTCCAATAAATCACGGATTGAATCTAATATCAGAAATGGAACGCCAGACATACCTCCCTTAAATCGTGTAACAGAATTACCAATGCCCTGCGTTTTATTAAGGGATTTTTTAAACTCATCAAATTCATTATCATCAGGCTGATAATTTAATCTAATATAATCATCAATTTCATCCTTACTAAGTGTATCTTCTTTTACAGCCATAACTATCCCTCCCTTCAGTTCACTGTATCATCATAATAATCTTCTTAAAAAGCAATTAATTAACATTTAACCAGTCAAGCAATCTTCCTATATTTCTCTTCCATAACCATTTAATATTAATTGTATGTATAATAGCACCACTACTGAATCTTGAAAAGACTTTCGTGTACCAAAAAATTACCGCCATTAAAATATGTTCTTATTACAAAAAGGCTACCAGAGTATATAACATCTTTCCTTACATGCTAAGAGCTTATTGCACTACGTATTATTACGTGTTTTAATTTAATTACGAGGTGTTATTAACAATTTTACCATAAAAAAGACTTATCCCGTCTGACAGTTGGCTGCATAACCACCAATCATCAGACGGGATTTCTTATAGGCTCATATTATGTTGTATCAATATACTTTCAAAATTTTCCATACATGTCGCTCACTAAACTTTCCCCCGCAGCCCAGTGAACTTGGTCCCCCGTTGGCGGTTGTGGTAACCTGCATACCGCATTTGTCGCATTGATAAAGAGTAGCTCTGCCAGCATAAGCCACCGCAACAATACTAAGAATTGAAATGATCGTAACCAACGCAATTACTTTCTTCTTCATGTTTGTCACACTCCCTCTTTAAATGTCTTTATAAAATGCTACTAAACCATACCTCCAAGTTAGCAGATGATACAGCTAACTCTTTTTGATTAGTCTAATTTTAGCATCAAGGGAATGCGCTTTTGTTTACCCAGGGGATAAATATCATGTACTTCTAAAAGAAATTGATTTGCCAATAATCTAACCAGGATTGAATAGCAAATGAATCGTCACAAATCCGCCTATCACTTAAACTTCTTCATCATGCTCATAGAAAACATGATCCAAGTAAACATCATGATGAATATTCTCTATTTTAAAATCTATAACTCCCTTCTGCTGCTTCTCTAATAATAAATCATACATATCCTGTAATGTCACGATCTTTTCAGCTTCTGCATCCATGATTTCTGAATTTATTGCTTCCTCTATCGCCATAAACCACTCCACAGCATCCAATGAATCAAATCCTACATCTTCTATAATTTTCATATCTAAAGTTAATTTTTCTGGTTTAGCATGAAAATCAGGTAAATCATCAGGATGCTGTAATTCATATTCATCAGTATCATCCGAGCTGTACATCTGATATTCAAGAGTAATTTTATAAACAAAATCCTTTATCCACTCTTCCGGCTTTGGATTCAATATGCTACATGCATAGCCCAAACCATAATCCCATTCATCATCTATTTTTTAACCCATTCTGCTGCCTTATCGTTATCTACTGGCACTCCAAGTCCATCACGGTAAATACACGCCATGGTAAGAATGGCTGAATTGGAATTTTGCTCTGCTGCCTGAGTCAAATATTCTATCGCTTTGCTCTCATCTTTTTCAACTTCATAACCATATAAATACAACAAACCTTTAAAATACAAGGCATCTACGTTGCGGTCATCCTCTTTTAATGCACTATCAATCCAATGCAAGGCCTCCTTGTAATATTCTTGCAGATAATAATAGCGAATTAGCAATCCTGCTGCATGATACTCCCCAAGCTCAAAGGCTTTGTAGTACCAATAAACCATCATGTGAAAAGCGTTCTCCCAACTGCACTCTTTGCCAATTTCGACCATGGCTTTAGCATTTCCAGCCCCAGCTTCTTTATGGTACAAATCAAGCTTTTCAATATACTCGTTCATATCTTTAAAAAACCTTTTGACAACCTCCCTCTGTTCCAACTTCACTGCACAAACATATTATCTGGCACCTGTCCATAATCATGTTATGAATTTCATATTCCCCCTCTTTTAGTAAGAATTTGGCAAAAAATAATATATTTGTACTTAAAGTAGCATAATTACGCCAACGAAGAACCAGTATATAGCTTCTGAGCCTCATGCCGTATATTCCCAACCATTACCTTTGGCATTTCTAACAATGTCTCTGTATTTATATATTCCCTGGCTCTCTCGTAAGAATAAACAGCTAATCCTCTGGCTAACTCATAAGCTTTCTGCCCTAAAATATTGCCTGCAAAGATTCCCGCACCTGCACCAACTAATTGCCCCACAAGTAACGGAGAAACCAAAGGAATACATGACATCATTCCTGTAAATGTAGCCGCTCCCACTACAGCCCCCTGTGCGCTCATCGTCATAGCACAAATACTCGCAACCGAAGCACGTCCAGCCTGGTCCACCGCTTGCCAAGCCTCAATGCCCTCATTAGTATACCTATACATAGCATCACAGCACTCTACACCTACTGTTGCGATTCCTAGTAAAGTTCCTGATGAAGCCATACCTATAATTGGCAAAGCATTTCGGGCAGCTCCAATCTTCATAGCACCCAAGAAAGCCAGACGCAATCCTCTTTTTGCGCCTGGGCGCAATAGTTCTTTGGAAATACCATAAAATTCCCCCCCTAATCTTTTGTTCCTAATAACAGTTTGCCCTAAAGAAAAGGCGGCTGATAAAGCCAAACTCCCTGTTCCCATAAGCAATGCATTTTTACTTAAAATATACGCCATATCGTCCACAGCACATATACTCATATCATACGACGTCATGCTATAGCTTATATCCAACTGCATTTGTCTTTGATACTGTTGCATCAATACCTGTTGTATGCTGCTATTAACTTGGGTCTTCCCCTGAAACTTTCCAATCTGTTGATAATTTGCTTCCCGATAATTAGTTTCCTGAAAAATTTTTCCGGGTAAAATATTGATAACTGGCAAAGAGCCAAAGACAATTTCCCTTGCTATAATACTTTGCCGATACATTTCCAAAAGGCTATGAATAGAGATGGGGCAACCAAAATCTTCATCATCTGTCATATCAACATCAGGACGTAGTTGTGAATATAACCATAATGTAATATCTTTTCCTTGAAGTATGGCTTCTGTAAGTATTTTCTCAATTTTCTCCAACTGCTCACATAACTGCATTATTTCATCAACCGCCTGTTGACTTTCATCTAATCCATGATTGGTCAACTCTTTTACAAGCCATGTAGAAATAGATTTTTCTTCATCAAAATAACCTTGTGAATCAATAAAATGCTGGCAAAAGGATGAAATAATCTCCTGCACAATGTTATTGAATTTATCTACATCAAATTCACCGAAGTGCGTTTTAGCCTCTAATGAGCTTATCCCACCATATTGATACAAAGCGATCCCCCCTTTTTGTTTTTTCGGGAATTAGCTTGGTTGCATTTTTAAAATTATTTTTACCATAAATTTTACGCAATTCTTTAATGGCTTCTGGACGCATTTCTTTAAGTGATTTTGTTTTCTTCCTTACCTGCCTTATGTCATCGGTACTTAAATGTATCTCCCTATTATCATCATTTTCAAATTCTTTTTCTTTAGCATTTCTTATAAATGCATTTTCAATGCTCTCAAGTACTATTCCCTCTATTTCAGCACCGCTATAACCGTCCATTTCTTTGGCTAAATCTTCTATTTTTATATTATTATTGCTAATATCTTTTTCATATTTCTTTTTTATATGTATTTCAAGTATCTTCACCCGTTCATCGTATGTTGGTAAATCCACATAAAATACATCATCAAAGCGTCCTTTGCGCAATAATTCCGGTGGTAAAAGATTAATATTATTTGCCGTGGCAACTACGAAGGTTTTACTTCGCTTCTCCTGCATCCAGGTTAGAAATGTACCTAATAACCGTGTAGCCACATCCGCACCGCTGCCATCACCACCAACACCAGCAAAGGCCTTCTCTATTTCATCTATCCATAATACACATGGTGCTATATCATCAGCTTGTTTAAGAGCATGACGCATATTTTCTTCCGATTCGCCAACATACTTTCCCATCATCCTTCCCATATCCATTCGCAACAATGTAACTTCACCAAATATAGTTGCTGTTGCCTTGGCACAAAGTGATTTACCACATCCTGGCATACCGGCAATCAAAATTCCTTTAGGCAGTGCAACACCGCATTTTTCAGCTTCCTGCCAATTATGGAATATCTGCCCTTTCTTTTCCAACCACTCCTTTAAATTATCAAGACCGCCAATCTCGTCTTTTTTCACCTTTACATCTACAATTTCTAAAAGACCTCTTTTACGTATAATCTGTTTCTTTTGTTCGGTAATCTGCTTCAAATCATCTTCGTTAATTTCACCATCACCGGCGTAAGCCAAGCCCAAAATATTTACTATTTGAAACTCTGTTAACCCCCGTAACTCTATTTTTAGTTTTGACTTGGTCGTATCACTTATTCTTAATTTGCTCTGTCCTGCACAAAATTCATTGACCAAATCATTTATTTCTTCATCAGCCAAATGGCTAAATTCCAATAGAACCATATAATGCTCTATTTCCTTGGGAATAACCAACAATGGGGAAACTATAATAATATTGCATTCTTCTAATGAACCTTTATAAATGAGCTGAGCTAAATACTTTAATTGAGCCGCAATAGTATGATCCTTAAGTAATTCATGCACATCCTTTAACACGAGGACAGCGTTTTTCATGTATATTGCTTTTTTATCGACTATATTTGCATACGTATCACATTGTCTAATAAGCATATTTAACGTATCATCTAACGGTTTATTCCTCTGATGATTTATATTTTCTGTTTTTGGATTTTTGTCAAAAAATCCCTCTACACTCCATTCAAGAATACGTTTACCCGCTGCTATTTCACGTATAATTTCATCCGCTTTATCTTCCTCATATGTTTTGAAATATATCAAGGGATATTGGGCATCCATATAACGGGCTAATTGTTTCTTAGCTTCTCCTTCGCTGCTTCCCTTTGAGCTGTACACGACTTCTTTGCTTTTTTCTTCATGCCATTCTTTTAATTCACCTTTATCATTTTCTAAGTAGATTTTGATATTTCTATATTCTTTTTTATTGGTGCTATTCCATTTTTCCTCAGATATAAATTCACGCCCCTGTGTTATTTTAATCCGAGGTACTTTTCCATTTTTATCACGGACACCCACGAAATATATATTTTCAAAATCCTTTAAAGTCAAATTATACATTTCATCTTTTTGGGGTGACCTTAGTAAATATATTTTTTTAACCTTCTTCTGGGCCTTGAGTTCACTGAGGCTTTTATTGTTCCATGCCAGACGTGCCAAGTATTTTCGCCACATATCCGCATCATATTCACAGTCCTGCAATCCATCTGTAACGGATTCATTTTCTAAATATTCAGTTATTCGAGCTACCTTAGACTCAAATTCAGTCTTTGTCAGTAACACATAATTCCTTATTTCTTCCCGACTCTTCTTTTGTTGGAATTTATCTTTTGGCAAAAAAACATCTTGTATACGCTCTACGAGTTCTGCCATTTTTTCTTCACTTAGTTCTGAATAACCTGCCCATTCTTCTTGTAGCTCTCCTATTTTTTTTGCTTCCGTATATAAATATCTATCAGATAACCACTCACATAATTTACTTTCTTCTCCTTCTTCCCGTAAATCCATAAAATCATCCAACATATCCCCCAAAGAGAACCTTTTCTGCAATTCAGTCATGGTACGTACTTCATGTCCATGCATTATTAAGGCAAATTTGATTTTTTTACTCATTTTATCTGCCATCATATATACCCTCTCACCACTACTTACCAATACTTTTTTGTCAAATACATTCCACCTACTATATTTTATTGTCCCCTACCTACATTGGCAGGGGACAATAATTTTATATTATGTTATGCATTAATCAAATAAACCTATAAATTCTAATCATAATTTGAGCCACTGAGACTCAAATTATGATTGACGTTTATATAAACCAGATATTTTACCCAATAGCCCTTTTTTTGATTGTGTAGAGTCTAAATCTATATCTTTTGCATTATCTATTGACACATCATCAGTAAGTGTATTCTCAGCATTATAGGTATTGCTATCCATATATTCTTCAAATTTATCTACATCATCTTTTCCAAAATCACTTATATCATGATTTCTAATATAATCACTTGCATTATTCATATAGAAATTCATTGCATCCTTCAAAAATGAACTGCTTATATTATCTATATTAAATTCTCCTGTAAACACTTTTTCCATGGCATACATATAGGCTCTCCCAAGAGCATATGTCAGCACTACAGCAGTAGATACTCCTACAACACCACCAACGACGCTCCCTGCACCAGGAATCATCTTTACTAAACTGGAAAAAATAGCGCGTCCGGCATACCCTGTTCCTGCAGCTGCCCCCAAAGTGGTTATTAATTTTACAATATCTTCCTTTTTAAATTCCACACCATAAGAAATCGCAATATCCGCCATCATTTTTGCCTGTATTCCAAATAGCATTGCCGAATCAGCCAGTGGAACTGGCACAACCGCAGCTGCAGCTGCAGCTGCTAAAGCAAGATGAATTTTTTCTAGTGATAATTCTCGTTTTAATTCCAGGTTTGTACCAGCATTTATAAATGATTCTTTCAATCTATCATTTTTCAATAAATTAGCAGTTTTTTTGATAAGTTCATCCTTACCAAATGCTTTAATATTAAATTCTTCTTCATCTTCAGCCACTACAATACAAATATCTTTAGCTTTTGTTCCAATATTCTTTATCTCATTTAAAAATGTTTCTGCTTGTTTTTTTCTGAATGATTGAGTCAAAACTATAATAACAGGTATTCCCCTATTAGTTACAGCTTCAATAAAATCTTCTTCTCCCTGCTCCAAACGATTTGAAGCCGATAATACACAATACCACATCAAATGAATATTGCCTTGCTCTATCACTTCCATCATGTCATCTATAGTAGCTTTTTTATTATTTTCTGATAATTCGAGGCCAACAGTATCATATACACGCATGGGAAATGACCTTTCAGGAGGTTCCGGCAGCCATGTGCCCCTTTTAGTTACAGGACGCCCAACGCCTACTTCTGCTACTTTTTTACGTAAGCACGTATTAATTAAAGTGCTTTTTCCTGTTCCTGATTTACCTGTCACAATAATATTAACAGTTAGCATATTTCTTTCGCTTTCCTCAAACTTATTATTAATGATACCAGCGTCAGGGTAAGCATCTAAGATACTCATAAATATATTCCTCCTTTAACACATCTCAATTAAACAAATCTAAGATAGATTTTTTGGCTCTTTCCGTGTTATTCCTTAAGTAATCAGGAACTGTATCACGCAAATCTGCTTGTTTGGAGCGATTACAGTGTTTGCACATACACTGCAAGTTATCGAGTCCATCTCCGCCACCATATTTTTGTGGCAAAATATGATCTATATCCACATCGCCTTTTCTAAATTTCTTTCCGCATCGTACACAGGTATACCATCCATAATTTGATGGAGTGTTATCAAAGTAATCATCTCTGTATCCCATAAATTAAGCTCCCTCACCCTTCATATCCTTCAGGATACTCCACAAACAAACCAAATCTCCTTGGCCCAATAGGTCTGCTCATTATGAACTGGCGTATTTCTTGAGAATATCTCTGTAAACTCAACAGCTTCTCCCTTTCCTTAGCTGACACGTTGTTATCATAATCGAAAGCATCCACCTGGGCATCCAGGGCTTCTATGTATTTATGCAATTTTTCCATCAAAAAGTATTTATCATCAATAGTGGTAACATCTTCTGCTTCCACCCGAATCAAATCCAAATCTTTCTGCGTCACCTTAATAATAGCCATAAACGCTCCCTCCCATAACCGTTGCTTACTCACAATACAAATTCCAGCTTACTGGCCATATAATTTATGCTCTTTCCCACTGTGGCTTAT
Organism: Anaerovibrio sp. RM50; assembly: GCF_000622005.1. Classification (GTDB taxonomy): domain Bacteria; phylum Bacillota; class Negativicutes; order Selenomonadales; family Selenomonadaceae; genus Anaerovibrio. Next base: position 86,713 of record NZ_JHWV01000007.1, read on the forward strand.
GTTTACCATCTGGGCTAGATGGACATTTTCCCGATGGCGGTGTAGGAGCCCTGTTTGGCCCCCCCTGTGTATCTGATATACTTTTCACTTCGGATCTCTTGCCACAATATTTACATATTCCTTCCCATTTTACGATACTCATAATCCATTACCTCCCTCACCCTACATTCTTCTGTTAACCGTCCATACATGAGGTTTTCCGTTTTTACGTTTTGGGCACCTTCCTGGCTGTGGTTTACCGCGCACCGCTGGCATTACTTTCTTAGCGCCACAATGCGAACACATATATTCAATGAATGGATTAGCCATAATCGTTCCCCCTATACCTTGCACTCATACTTTGGACAGCTACCCCCAGCGGGCTGTTTTGTTCCAAAATTTTTACAGACATTCCATACCTTGTCATCAAACTCCCAAAATCCGCCCACAATATTCTTTGGGGCTATGGCACTGTTTGCCGGATCATACCAATATTTGCAAAATGCACAGCACCGGGAATGGGTCTTTACATTAAAGGTTTTCATCATGCGACTAACACCTCCACAAAACAAAAAGAGTCCGCCCTGCCCTGGCGAAAATCAGCACACACCTATATTATGTATGCCCATCTTCAGTCTGGCAGAAACGAACGCAATAATTTTCTATATATTTCTCTGTATTCAGAAACTGCATTATACATCATAATCAATCACCTGCGATTAACTGGCTGACATTTCTTATACATCTGTAAATACAATATCCAAATTTCAATCTTAAATGGCTCGTTTTTTTAACTTTAACTCACTATTTCAACACTCAAAGCCAAAAATCCTGCCATTGAAACAACAATATTTTAACTTAAAATCACATCTTTTTCATACGACAAATAACCCCTATACTTATTAAAGTAAGGAGTGATTGCGTATGGATATTATAGCGTCCCGACTGCGGGAGCTACGTAAGTTAAAGCAGCTTTCTCAGGAAGATGTAGCCAAATATCTTGGTATCACTCGAACAGCCTATAACAAGTACGAAAGTGGCGACATCAAACCTGTACGAAAGCTTAATGAACTGGCTATCCTATTTAATGTCAGTGTCGATTACCTGCTTGGCCGTGAGGAATCCACCCTTGAAAGCAAGGTACGGGAGGTATCTCCCCATATCAGCGGGCAGCTCCGAAAGTATCTTGATTTAAGTGAATCCGGCAAGGATATTGTGGATATTACCCTTAATGCCGTGTATGAGCAGGAAAACCACTAATAATGGGTAGAGAGACCTCATCCGTCAGCCTATAAGGCTGACACCGACGGAGCTTTGCTCCTAGTACCTTTAGGTGCTTCCCCATAGGGGAAGGCTAAAAACTGTGTTCAACGAAATTATACAAAATGTCCCAGCAGGGTTTGTTTACCCGCTGGGACAATTTTTTATAGCCACTATTTATTTTTCCAGTTCAAAATCCATTTCTGCTTTTTCACCAAAAAGCATCTGATCTCCCGAGGCATATAATTGGAAATGCATTTCCTGTCTTCGCCTCTCCTTATGCAGAACAGGCAATCTGAATTCATTCAGTGGAACCACAAATACACAGCTTTCCCCTGGTGCCAAAGTATTTCCGTAATAGTCCTTTGATTCTCCCCCCACACCATCTGTGGTCCATACACTGAGATGTGGATTTTCCCAATGCTTATTGCTCCTATTATCCACCGTTACACGAACTTCCCAATCGTTTGGATAGGTGTCACTCCAATTTTTCCATATATTAGGCGGAATTGTAAAAAACGTCCCCCAATCATTTCTTGGTGTTTCAAATCTGTCCGTCCACGCCCCCTGCCTTTCGCCATTAAAATAATACTTGGCATAAACAGCATTTTTCCCCGTTTCAGCACCAGTTGCCGCTTCCTGTACTGCTTTATTGTTTTCCATGGTGTTTGGCTTATTTTCATGTGGTATAGGGCCATTTTCCTGTTGTACAGACCCGCTTTCCTTTGATTCAGGCTTATCCTTTTCAGCTTCTGGTGTCTTTTCCTCTACTGAAGGAAGAGGCACTTTTTCCTTTACTTCCTCCATTATTTCTTCCACTGCAGGAGGAATGATTTTTTCATCATGAGAATGCTGCCAGTTTGTCCATATTACCAGCACAACCGCCAGTGATACAGCTGCAATCCCCGCCACTTTAAGGAGCTTGTTCCTCCTGTGATAGAGCAAAGCATTTTTCAGATCCTTAACTGTCTGGTAACGGCTTCTTGCGTCAACCTCAGTGCATTTTTGCAATATTGCTTTCAGCCAGCCCTTATAATCAGGCCCCATCATTTCCTGAAAGGTGATGCCCAAGGAATAAATATCGCTTCGCTGGTCAGTCTGGCCATAGCCGTATTGCTCCGGGGGAGCATAGCCCTTGGTGCCCAGAAGGCGGGTATCTTCCTTTTGCTCCTCCTTCACCGTGCGGGCAGCATCATAATCTATGAGCCTTGCAAAATCATGGCCGCCAACATTTTGTAGTATTAAATTCGACGGCTTTATATCACGATGAATTATTCCCTTATTATGGAGCATGCCAAGGCCGTCACAAAGCTGCAAAAGCAGCTCCCTTGCCCTTGCCTCCGTCAAATGCTTCCTGTTTGCCAGCAGCTCCTCAAAGGACTCCCCGTTGATAAATTCCTCCACCACAATGGTGTTATGCTCATCCTCGGTGCAGTAAATAACCTCCGGCCAAAGGGATTTCCCCATTGTTTTAAGTGTGGAATATGGCAAATTGGCCAGCTTAATATATTTAATAACCACAAAGCTGCCTGTACTGTCCGCGGCCAGCCACACCTCTGCCCTGTCACTCTCATGGAGCAGACGCACCTTTTCGTATTTGCTTTTTATATATTCCTCCGCCAGCTCCATGGCTGTTCTGGAATTGTCCTGCCCCATAATATCACCTTGCTTTGTTCGCTAAAGTATATTATCATACTCATAGTTTAACATAATATACACCATTTTTGTTGGAGGGGACATGAAAAATAAAACTACTGCCAGTCTGGAGCATGAACTGAGTGAAGCCAAAAGAATCGAGGATTATCTTTCTGCCAACGATTCTGAGCTTATCAACCAGTCCCTGGCTGAGCATTTGGAGAAGCTTATAACAGAAAAAGGACTGAACAAAGCCGAGGTAATTGAGCAATCCGGACTGGATAAGGTCTACGCCTATCACATTTTTGCGGGCCGCAAAAATCCATCACGAAATAAGATATTGGCACTGGCCATTGCCATGAAGCTTACTCCTGATGAGGTACAGCACCTTTTATATTATGCAAAGGCTGAACGCCTTTACGTGCGCAACAGCTGGGACAGCGTAATATGGCATGCCCTGGAAAATAACCTTTCCGTGCTGGAAACAAATCTCCTTTTGGATAAGCTTGGGGAAACCAAACTGCTGGACTAAAGAACTGACTGAACTAAAAAAAACGGGACCGTCCCATTGATGCTTTCATCAAAGGGCAGTCCCGTTATTTTTTAACTCATTTTTCAGCTTATTAATTTAGCTTTTTTATACCTTACTTTTTCAGCTTATCAAATTCTTCCCTTGTAAGATAGGAATCCTGAGTGCCCTTGCGGGTTACACTTAAGGAGGCATACTGGGAAGCTTCCTTCATGGCCTCAGGAATGTTTTGGGTGCGGGAATAGTTTTCCACGAAGCAGCCGATGAAGGAATCCCCGGCGCCGGTGGTGTCAACGGCATCCACCTTGACGGCTGGAACTACCAGATAATCCTCCTTGGTGAGCCACATGGAGCCCTTGGAGCCCATGGTAACGATTACGTTCTTCAGTCCCTTGTCCACCAGAGTCTGGGCAGCCGCCTTGATCTCCTCAAGAGAGTTGGTTGGCATACCAGTGAGAATGGAAAGCTCTGTCTCGTTTGGCACGAAGAAATCGCAGAGACAAGCCTTCTCGATGGAAAGCTCCTTGCTGGCAGGAGCAGGGTTCAGGAGAACCGGGACATTATGCTTCTTGCCCATATCAATGGCGGCATAGACAGTCTCCAGAGGAACCTCCAGCTGCAGCACTATAAGGCCGCATTCCTTCAAGGCATCCTCAGCATCCTCAATAACCTCAGGAGTAAGGCACGCATTGGCCCCCTTGTGAATGAGGATACGGTTCTGGGAGGACTCGTCAACCAAAATTATTGCTGATGCAGTGAATGAAAGAATTTGCAAAGTTGCACAAGTCAGCTCATAAATTCAATTTATATATTTTCTTTAAAAGACACATCCCGTCTGACATATTGGCTGCATAGCCACCATCAGACGGGATTTTTATCATAATCTGTTTTTAAGTATACATGTGACTATCTTATAGTATAATATTGTTAGGATATATATAGATTATCATTTGTTTTATTTTGTATTTATGATATTATTATTATATTAATTAGTATATATGACTTGCATTATATTTTTTCTCATTTTTTACAAATATGTTATAATTTTAGAAAGGAAACACCTTATGAGCACTACAAAACACACAATCAAACCATGGGAAGACTTGACCATTACTGATGACTATATGTTCAAGCTGGTAATGAAACATCCCCGTATCTGTCAACGGCTTATTGAGAAAATTCTCAACATCAAGATTAAGCACATAAAGTATCTTGAAACAGAGAAAACCTTGGATAACAGCTATACAGGAAAAGGGATTCGCCTTGATGTTTATGTCGAGGGTGATAATGTCATTTATGACATTGAAATGCAAGTGCAGCACTACGACGATACTGAATTTGCATACCGTACCAGATATTATCAGTCCATGATTGACAATGATGTGCTGCCTGCCGGCACCAAACACTACACTGAACTCAAAAATTCTTTTATTATTTTCCTGTGCCCGTTTGCCATGTTTGATAAAAAGCGCCATATGTATACATTCCGCAATGTATGCCTCCAAGACACTCAAATCAGGCTAGAGGACGGAACTACAAAGATTTTCCTCTGTTCCGATGGCACAATGGATGATGTATCACCAGATGTCAAGGCATTCCTTGATTTTATGAAGGGACTTCCAGTTACCAACGACTTTGTAGTTGAGATTCAAACTCTAATCAGTGATATCAAACTTCAAGAAAAGGAAAGGGTGAGCTATATGACCTTTGAAATGAAAATGCAAGAAGCACGTAATGAAGGCAAAGAAGAGGGTCTTGCTGAAGGTCTTGCTGAAGGCCTTACTAAAATGGCCACCACTGTTGCCATGAATATGCTTAGCAAAAACGAGCCTATTGATAAAATAGCCGAATACACCGGCCTCACTGAAGAGCAAATTCAGGAGCTGGCCACAAAGCTTTAGTCCTTTACCACAAAAAAGACTTATCCCGTCTGACGGTTGGCATCATGCCACCATCAGGCGGGATTTTTAGGTTCGTCACAGTCTTTTTTGTATAAATGCCCTACCTATATATTATAAGAAAAAAGTTATATTTTCCAAGTTTTTTAGTCTTTTTCGAAATTTTCTCTATATTTATTATCACTAATTTTTCCTCACTTCAAAAATTCCCCCTGCTTCAGCTGCATATAAACCTAAAAAATGAAAAGCTCCCAGACATCATAATTGTCCGGGAGTTTTAACATTTTATAGTATTTACAGATTAGCTCCTATCTTGTAGGCCACATCTGCAAACTCAGAACGCTCCACCAAAGAGCGGGCTCCACAGCCTGTTGCCCATACCTGCCCCACATCAGTCCATTCCATATAACGAACCAAAGTATCATAATGATTTGACAGGGCCTCCATGGTCCAGTCAGCACTGTTATAAGCAGTGGCCATCATTATAGACTTTTTCCTGTGAAGCTTTTCCGTGCGTGAATAGAACCGGTCTACTATTATCTTCAGCTGGGCTGACATACCAAAATAATACAATGGGGTAGTCAGCACGATAAGGTCCGCCTCCAGCATTTTCGGCATAAGTGTATTTTCAATAGCGTCCTTAAATACACATGGGCCATCCATACCGCACTTGTCACAGCCCCGACACGGATGGGTGTCCTCGTTGGCCGCATCAAAGGTAAATACCTCATGCCCTGCACTTTTTGCGCCCTCGGTAAAACGGTCAGCCAAGTATATAGATGTGGATTCATTTTTAGGATGAGGACTTGATGTTATTACTACTATTTTCATATTTTTTCCTCCCGATACACTGCCCTTCGCTGGCACCTCAGTTGTCTTATTCTTATTTTTTCCTGTCAGACCTGAGAAACCACATCCTGAAAGAAACAGGGTGATAGCCCCCATACTAGTGACCTTTAAAAACTCTCGTCTATCCATGGCTTCTCACCTTAGCTTCCTAATCAATGGGAATTTCTCAAATTATTTCCCAACATAGTCCATAATTTTTGGCGAAATTTTTGCCGCAGTAAATGAGTGAACCTCATAATCAGCCATACCATCGGCATAATAAACGTCACTTTTCAAAATATTTTCCAATTCTTCACGGGTTTTAACTGGTGACAACATAATCCCCACCATCTCCTGATCGGTATATGGCCCCAATAAAACAAAATTACCTTCCTCAAAATGATGGGTAAACCATTCCACATGCTTTTTAAAGAGCTCATCCATTTTATCTGCCGGAATCTTATCCTTCTTAAGGACTTCATTAATGATAAACATAATACATTGCCTGCCTTTCTATTTATCTTGATTATTCCATCTTCTTTTCCCACTCACGAATAGTGGAAACATTTGCTTTATCGGCAACAGACTCCAAACGACTAATTTCATCATTTGTCAGCACCATCCCGGCAGCCTTTACGGCATCCTCTACATGGTGAACTTTTGTCACACCAATGATGGGTAAAGTCCCCTTATTTATAGCCCAAGCCGTAGCAACCTGGGCCACCGATATACCATTAGCTTCACCTATTTCCTGCATTAATTTCGTCAGTTCTTCCAGCTGTGGCAAAATCGGATTATAGCTTCTCGCTCTGTCAGAACCTTCCGGGAATGGATGGCTTGTATCATACTTACCGGAAAGAGCTCCCTGTTCAAGAACCATATAGGCAAAGAAGATAATATCATTTTCCTTGCAATAATCCAATATACCTGATGTCTCTGAGGAACGATTTAAAAGGCTGAAATGATTCTGTACAGCTTCTATCTTACAACCAAGCCCCGATAATATTTCATTGGCCCGCTTCAGTTCAGTCAGATTGTGGTTTGATACCCCCACTGCTTTTACCTTGCCGTTTTTCACCAACGGTGCCAGCTGAGGTGTCCACTGCTCTACATCTGCCGGATTATGTATCCAATAAATATCTATATCGTCTATACCAAGGCGCTTCATGCTGGCATCAGCCATTTTTTCCATAGAATTATCGTACATTTCAGCAATCTGAGGTGTGAACTTAGTTGAAATAATTACCTCATCCCTCTTTACACCTTTTACAAAGCTTCCCAAAATGTCCTCGGAAGAGCCCATTCCGTAGACAGTAGCCGTATCCCACAGATTTAATCCATGCTTCATAGCTACGTCAAAAATTGGTTTCAAATCCTTTTCTCCCAGGTTATTACCAAAAACCTGATCTCCACCAGCCATGCCCGTTCCCCATGACCATGCACCCAACGCAATCTTTGGCAGTTTTTTCATTTTTAGCCCCCCTAATTTAACAATAAAAACGACAGGTTGTTTATTAAAAAGAAAATTTTTTCTTATCCAGTGGGAGGCGATAACTCCCACCAGATAAGCTCACGTCATTAGCTATTTTCAGAGCCTAATAGCTTTTTTAGGCAATTATAGCTTATTTCATATACTGAGTGATATACAAAACCCACTTTGGCCTCATCCATGGCTTCCCTTTGCTTTTCATTGATCTCTACATAGGGGTAAATACCATAAATAAAAGGGAAAAATACATACAAAAATTCCTGCTTGGCGTCCTCGGTCATATCCTGGCAAAACATATCAAGGCACTTCTTTACCGCCCTTATTGAGTTACCATATACCTTTTTGAATTCCACAAGGATTTCATACCTGCTGTTTCCCTCCATGTCGAAGTGGTTCATGGTCATCAGCTTAAGCAGCTTTCCACGCCTTTCCAGAGTTTTTGCCAACTTATCAGCCAGCTCATCCCTGGAAAGCTCCTTATTATTTCTGCACAGATTTTCCAGGTCTTCTATCCATAACTCGTACTCTTTTTGCATATACACCAGAAAAATTTCCTCTTTCGTATCAAAATAATTATATATTGATGTACGATTAAGGGAAGTGGCATTGGCAATTTCTTTAAGGGTTATATCCTTAAAACTCATTGTCTCATACAGCTGGGCACAAGCATCAATAATTTCCTCCCGCTTCGCCAGCAAAAATTCCTCTGTAACCTTTGGCATATCCTTCTCCTTAAACCTTAAAATATTCCATGGGACAACAATTTGCCTCCATTACTTTATATTGTGTAAAACAAACGACATATTATCACTTTATCATTTTTCCATATAACGGTCCACAAAATCGCGAATTTCCTTGAAGGACTTCACACTATCATCAAGCTCTGGAAGCAGAAGTGCAAAATCATGGGACATACCCGGATAAACTGTAAGGGTAACGTCTGTACCATCACCTGCGGCCTTTTGAGCCAATGCTATGCTTTCATCCAAAAACAGCTCATATCCTCCAGCCTGTATCAGCATTGGTGGTAAGCCTGCCAGATCAGCATACATTGGCGACAGATGCACATCCTTGGCAGAAAGCCCCTTTCCATAAGACGGATTAAGGATTTCATTATACATACGCGGATTAATTTTTCCCAGTATCAAATCTCTATCAGCATTTTGCTTACGAGATGGCAAATCAGTTTCAAAGGTAGCCCAGGGAGAAGCCAGTACCATTGCACCTGGCTGTGGCATATTGTGCTCGCGCAGATAAAGAGACAATTCCAGGGCCAGATTTCCCCCGGCAGAATCACCAAATACGACAATATCCTGAGGAGCGGTTCCTTTAGCCAGGATATCCTCATAGGCCCGAACTGCATCCTCCAAGGCAGCTGGATAGGTATTCTGCGGTGCAGTCCTGTAATCCACAATATAACCAGCCTTTGCATCAGTAAGAACCATCTGTTTTACACAGAATAAGCGATGTCCATCTCCCAAAGAATTAATATAGCCACCGCCGTGAAATTGCAATACGGTACGCTTAGATGTGGCAGAAGGATTATTCAACTGTTCCACAGGTAAATCACCTAAGCTAAAGACTTTATAGTCCCAACCATCCGGTGCAGCAAAATTGGTCTTTGGAACTTGTCCATTTGTAGCTTTTGGGGTATTTGTCGCTGGCTGAAAAATCTTTCCCATTTTTTCTGCCACATAAGCCTGTTTTTCCTTATCAGCCATAATGATACCGGAATCGGGCAGCTTCCATGCTTCAGCTGCCTGCGCTGACCAGCTTGAAACGGCAATTACTGTGCCAACAAAACCAGCAAACAGAATTCTGCACAATCTACCTTTGGCTTTCCACATTTTCAAATCACGCTACCTTTCATGTCCCTTTACAATTAGCTATTAATATTTTAGGTATACCAGTTTAGGAATCTTCCAACTCTGTAATATAAAAATGACTTCGTGTCAGTTTTATTGTATATAAAAAACGTCACGGTGTCAATATAAAATAAAACTTCTTAAATGCAGTTTTAAACTCATAAAAACACACCCATCTCACTAAACAAAGTCTAGCAAAACGGGTGTGCATTTTATGTTACGCTATTTATTTCTTCAGCTTATCAAACTCTTCCCTTGTAAGATAGGAATCCTGGGTGCCCTTGCGGGTTACGCTTAAGGACGCATACTGGGAAGCTTCCTTCATGGCCTCAGGAATGTTCTGGGTGCGGGAATAGTTTTCCACGAAGCAGCCGATAAAGGAATCCCCGGCGCCAGTGGTGTCAACGGCATCCACCTTGACGGCTGGAACTACCAGATAATCCTCCTTGGTGAGCCACATGGAGCCCTTGGAGCCCATGGTAACGATTACGTTCTTAAGGCCCTTGTCCACCAGTGTCTGGGCAGCCGCCTTGATCTCCTCAAGAGAGTTGGTTGGCATACCAGTGAGAATGGAAAGTTCAGTCTCGTTTGGCACGAAGAAATCGCAGAGACAAGCCTTCTCGATGGAAAGCTCCTTGCTGGCAGGAGCAGGGTTCAGGAGAACCGGGACATTATGCTTCTTGCCCATATCAATGGCGGCATAGACAGTCTCCAGAGGAACCTCCAGCTGCAGCACTATAAGGCCGCATTCCTTCAAGGCATCCTCAGCATCCTCAATAACCTCAGGAGTAAGGCACGCATTGGCTCCCTTGTGAATGAGGATACGGTTCTGGGAGGACTCGTCCACCAAAATTGTAGCCACGCCATTGGCAACGCCAGTGGCAGTCCACACATAATCCGTATTGATGTTATTCTCAAGGAAGTTGTCCATGGACTTTTCACCAAAGAGGTCATCGCCGATGGCGGTAACCATCATAACATCAGCGCCAAGCTTCCCCGCAGCCACAGCCTGATTGGCACCCTTGCCGCCGCAGGCGGTGTGAAAGCCCGTGGCTTCCCTGGTTTCCCCAGCCTCGGGAATCTTATCAGTGTAGGATACAACATCCATATTTGTTGAACCGATAACTGCAATCTTCATATAATCACCTTATCTTTTTAATTTACCCACGCTGCCCCTTATAACCAGATTGTTGTAGAGTCTGGTACATGAATGGGCCTCGTTGCGGTTTTGGATCTGCTCCACCAGACGGCGCACAGCAAGACGTCCCATGGCCTTGATGTCCACGCTGATGGTGGTCAGCCCCGGGGAGAAGGCCTCTCCCAAAGTAATATCATCGAAGCCGATTATTGAAATGTCCTCGGGAATGGAAAATCCATTTTTCTGCAGGGCCTGCATGGCCCCCAAGGCAATCATATCATTATCGGCAAAAAATGCGGTTGGCATTTCTCTGCCTTCTGCAATATAACGGTTTAGCCCTTCAAAGGCACCCACCACATTTGGCTTCACATTGAACACCAGATTCTTGTCCATGGTCAAGCCGTTTTCCCACAACGTCCGATTAAAGCTCCGTCCTCTGGCAACGAAGTTTCTGATACGGGTATCCCCCTGGAGATAGCCAATCTTGGTGTGGCCGTTCTCCAGCAGATACTTCACAGCCTTTGATACGGAATCCTCGTTGTCCATAAGGACAGTATCAAAATTCAGGGATTCAAAATAATTATCCACCATCACCAGAGGAATGCTGGCATCCTCAAAGATACGGGCATCCTCCTCGCTCATTTCGGTGCCCACCAGCAATACCGCCGATGATGTGTCATTTAAAAGCTCACGGACATTGTCCTCAAAATCGCTATGATGCCGGTAAAGATTCACAATAGAAACATCGTAGCCCGAACGCCTGCTTTCAGCCTCAATGCTGTCCAGCAGCGTGGAAAAAAATGGTGATTCGTTAAATACCTCTCCACTGTCGCGGTAAGTAACCATCTTGATACGCTTGATTTTCTCATCCTTGATATAGCCGTTTTCCCGGGCTATTTTGATGATTTTCTCAGCTGTATCCTTGTTCACTCCCCGCTTATTACTAAGGGCATTGGAAACCGTCGCTACAGAAAAACCAGATAATTCACTGATTTTCTTTATATTTACCTTCATAGCGGTCCCCTTAAAATACTACGCCAGCCCTCAAAATAACATTTGCATACGGACTAAACTCACCTGTGCGGATGGCGAACTTCACCTGTGCGGAGAATTCCTTCAAAGCATCATGTGGCATGGATTCATGCTCAATGCCAGGAAGCTTTTCTCCCACGTAAGCCTTAAGCTTTGGATTTTTCTCATCCATTTCATCAGCCAGGAAATAGTATTCCACTTCCATCTCAGTAAGCAGGGCATCAAGGGTCTGCTTAAAGGTTGGAATACCAGGAACCAGTGCCATATCTACAATAGTAACGCCCTCCGGAATAGGCATTCCGGCGTCACCAATCATAACCAAATCCTTATGACCCAACCCAGCCACCAGATAGGAAAGGTCTGCATTTAAAATTCCGGTCTTTTTCATAATAATCGCCTCGTATTTTTCTGCTTTTCAAATTAGTCCTTGGATTCGTTGCGGGCCTGGAGAGCCATCTTGGCCTCCATGTTGCGCTGGAACTGGTCAATGATTACGGCCAGGATAATTACGAGACCCTTGATAATCATCTGCCAGAACTCGGATACACCGCACATAACCATACCATCGGAAATTACACCGATAACGAAAGCACCGACGATGGTTCCGCCAATAGTACCGATACCACCGGCCATGGAAGTACCACCAAGTACAGCCGCAGCGATGGCGTTCATTTCCCAGGTCTCACCGGTGGCAGGATGTGCTGCCTCCAGCTGTGATGCAGTAATAAGACCTACGATAGCGGCGCATACTGCGGAGAAAATGTATACCAGAATTTTAACCTTATCAACCTTTACACCGGAAAGCTTTGCGGCCTTCTCGTTACCGCCGATGGCGAAAATGTGCCAGCCGAATACGGTCTTTTTCAGAAGAATATGGGCAATGATGGCAATAACCACCAGAATCAATGCACCAACAGGAATCTCGGCGATGCGGCTTCCAAAGAAGCTGAAGCCCGTATTTCCCAACGCCTCGTTACCAGCCAGGCTGGAATAGGTTGCACCATTGGAATGGAGCATTGCCCAACCACGGGCCATGTACATGGTACCCAGAGTTGCGATAAATGGTGCTACACCAAACTTGGTGATGATAATACCATTCAGCCAGCCGATAAAGGCACCCACAATAATGGTGAGAATAACTACCAGAGGAACGCTGAAGTAAAGGGTTACTCCTGCAAACTGGAGAGTTACACCATTCTGAAGCATACCGCCGGCAATCATGCCGGCCAGACCAACCACGGCACCAACCGACAAGTCGATACCGCCCGTAATAATTACGTAGGTCATGCCGATGGCCAGAATACCATAAAGTGCCACGTGCTTTGCAAGGAGCAGCAAAGTGTTGGTAGAAAGGAAATTGTCATTTGCCACGCTGAAGAAAATCAGCAGCAGCACCAATACGATCAAGGTACGGCCCTTCAGGAGGGTCATCATCATTGATGTTTTATCTTTAAACATTTTAAGTTATCCACCCTTCTTTAATTCTTCTTCCCGGAGTTATGCCCCTCATAGGAAGCCATAACAAGTCTGTCCTCTGTGATTTCATCTCCTGCCAGCTCAGCAGTCTTGATGCCATTGGAGAGGACTATGATGCGGTCTGCAATGGATTTAATCTCCTCCAGCTCAGAGGAAACTACCAGCAGGGAAAGACCTGCATCGGCGAAATGATTCATTATTTCAAATACATCGGTCTTGGCACCGATATCGATACCACGGGATGGCTCATCCAGAAGAAGAATCTTTGGATTAGTCATGATGCCCTTGCCAATTACCACCTTCTGCTGGTTACCACCAGAGAGGGAAAGAATTGGCAGGCGCTTATCAGCAACCTTAATGTGGATCTCGTCGATAATCTTGTCAATGTTGGCCTCTTCCTCCTTGCTCTTGAGGAAAATGCCCTTGGCATAATTTTTAAGACTGGACAGAGACAGATTCTTGCCAATGTCCATGGTCTGAACCAGGCCCTCACGCTGTCTGTCCTCAGGAATAAGGGCGAAGCCCCGGTCAATCTGCTCGGTGATACTCTTGATATTCAAGGTCTCACCGTTAAGGATAACCTCTCCCGTGTGCTCCGGACGAAGGCCCATTATGCACTCAAATATCTCGGTACGTCCCGCACCCATAAGTCCGTAAATACCAAGGATTTCGCCTTTTTTCAGCTTGAAGCTGACCTTGTCAAGGAGCCAGCCGCCGCCCTTCTTAGGAAGTGAAAGGTCTTTAACTTCAAGAACTGTTTCCCTGGAGGACCAGTCAATATCCCCATCACGCTTAGGATAGCTCTTGCCCTTGCCCACCATCTTCTGAACAATCCAGGAGATATCAATGTCCTCAACGGCTGCACTATCCACCAGCTTGCCGTCACGAAGAACGGTTACATAGTCACCGATCTGCATAATTTCCTCCAGACGATGGGAGATATAAACGATGGAAATGCCCTCGGCTGTCAGCTCACGCATAATCTTAAAGAGAACCTGTACCTCCTGCTCGCTGAGGGAGGAAGTAGGCTCGTCCATAATCAAAATCTTCAGATCATCCTGAATCAGATTACGGGCAATCTCAATCATCTGCTGCTGACCTACGCGGAGGTCACCTACGATAGTATGAGGATCAAGTGGATGCTGGAGCTTTTCCATTATCCGCTTTGTTTCCTTGATATGATATTCATTATCCAGACCAACGGAGCCCTTTTTGCGCTCCTTGGCCATGAAAATATTCTGATATACCGCAAGGTTAGGGAACAGATTCAGCTCCTGATGAATAATGCCGATGCCATGCTCTCTGGCCTCAGTTACATCATCAAAATGAACCTTCTCCTCACCCATGAACAGCTCGCCTTCAGACTCCTGCTCAATTCCGGCTATTATCTTCATAAGAGTGGATTTACCAGCACCATTCTCACCAATAAGTACATTTACCTTGCCCTTGTACACATTGAAGGAAACCTCGTCCAAGGCTTTGGTACCCGGATAAATCTTGCTGATTTTTTCAGCGTGAAGGCAAACATCAGGCCCATTTGTTATATTGACTGCCATTTGCAGTTGCCTCCTTTACTTAACAATTAATTCTGCTGGGGTTACGAGAATTTCGTCTGGCTTGTCCACAGTGAATGCGCCAGTGAATTCAATGGTCTTGCCCTTGAGCTCAGTAACCTTTGCTGGCTCAATTACATCCTTTGCCACAACGTCATGAATGCTCTGGGATATCTTAGCCCAATCAACCTGATTGGTGTAATCTTCATATTTAATAAAGCTGAGGCTGTCGCGGATAGCTGCGCCCTTGAATACGCTGCCGATCTGGAGCTTAACCACCATTGGGCCGCTGTATCCATCCAGCTGAACAGTCATATAACCAGCCTTCTTTTCGGTGTTAACCTCGGTAACCTGGCCCTTGCCCTTTACAACAAAGCTCAGCTCGCCGGAATCACCCATGGAATATTTACCGTACTTGCCTGCTACGGCCTTCAAATTGCCATTTGCTTCATTGAGAAGCGTTGGCAGATCAACTGCTTTTTCCTTCAATTCTGGAACAGCCTGGGAAGCCCAGATGGCCTCAACAGACTCAGCAGCATTAAATGCCTTGTTGCCGGTAACCTCATCCTCATGACCGATCTGCACAACCTTTACGCAGCCAGTAAGAGAAAATACCATTACCAGACAGATCATTAAAATTAAACTGATTCTCTTCTTCATAATTGTGTACTCCTCGTTTTCCAATTTTCTAAGGAAAGAGGGTGAACCGCCTATTGTCCACCCTCACCTTTGCTCTTTATACCTTAAGAATTACTCTTTGTATACGAAAGCCTTGAGCTTGTCAACATTCTTTGCAGTGATTGCAATGCAGTCTACAAGCTGCTTCTCGTCCAGACCAGTGGAACCAGTCTTCAGATACTTGTCAGCCTGCTCAACAGCCATTTCAGCAATCTTTGCAGCCTGCTGCAGTGCAGTACCGGTCATGTCGCCAGCCTTGATTGCAGCAGCAGCCTCGTCGGAACCGTCAACGCCGATGATGGCGATCTTGCCCTGGAGACCTGCATTCTTAACAGCAGCTACAGCACCAACAGCCATGGTGTCGTTACCGCAGATGATACCCTTGATGTTAGGGTTGGACTGGAGAATGGTCTCAGTCTTCTGGAAGCCTTCAGTCTGCTCCCAGTTTGCAGTCTGCTGAGCAACCATCTTCATGTCTTTGTACTGATCAATAACTTCATGGAATGCCTTGGAACGAACGCCTGCGTTAGTATCGGACTCCTTACCGAGCAGCTCAGCGTATTCGCCCTTCTCACCCATCTTCTCAACGAATGCCTCGGCAATAGCCTTTGCACCCTGATAGTTGTTTGCTACAATCTGGGAGATTGCAACACCGCTAGCGTTGATCTCGCGGTCAATCAGGAAAGTAGGGATACCAGCCTCACGAGCCTTCTTTACAGCTGCTACAGTTGCATCAGCACCTGCGTTGTCGCAGATAATTGCTGCAGCCTTGTCGGAAATTGCATTCTCGAACAGCTCGGACTGCTTAGTTGCATCGTCATCATGAGATACCATCTTTACTTCATAACCAAGAGCCTTTGCCTTAGCAGCAGCTGCATCAGCCTCAGTCTTGAAGAATGGATTGGAATGAGATGGAGTGATAATATAAAGAATATTGGATCCGCCACCCTTCAGAGCAGCCTTGTCCCCTCCATCAGCAGCTTTTTTGTCTGCACCGCAGCCGGCGATCAGCATCATCATCATGCAAAGAGATGCCACTAATGCCAAAACTTTCTTGAACTTACCCATCTTGTTTTTTTCCTCCTTTAAGATATAATTGGAAAACGTTTATGATTTATCAGGTTTAGGCTCCCTGCTAAATCCAATAATATTATGTACGAGCCAATGTTCTCCCTATTGCGCTCTCCCAACCGGATTTCAATTGGTTCCTTCGGTCCTGACTCATACCCGACACATAACTAATTCGCGATATTTCGTCAAAAACCTTCTTATTATCATAAATTCCTACAGAAATTCCCGCAGCGTATGCTGCACCCATGGCAGAAAGCTCCTCGGAATCAGGAACCTCCACTGGTCTGTCAAGAATATCCGCCTGGAATTGCATGAGATAATCATTTCTGGTTGGCCCTCCGTCAACACGGAGTCCCTTCAGGGTCTTACCAGATTCTTCCTCCATCAGGGTGGCGATATCGGAAATCTGATAAGCTATGGAATCAACCACTGCCCTTACCAGCTCTGATTTCCCAGTTACACGGGTAATCCCCGTAAACAGGCCCGTGGACTCGCTGTCCCAATAAGGGGCTCCCAGCCCTGAAAAGGCGGGAACGAAGTAGGTCTTGTCGGCTGGATTTGCCTTCTTGGCCAGTGCTGCGGTTTCCGCCGCACTTTCTATAAGCTCAACGTTATCCTTGAGCCATGTAATGGAGGCCCCAGTGTAATTTATGTTGCCCTCCAGAACGTACTCCGGCTTGCCGTCAAGGCTCCAGGCCAGGGAAGTAACAAGTCCTTTCTGACTGGTTATTGGTTTTTCACCAATATTCATCATTACAGATGACCCGGTACCGTAGGTGGCCTTGATCATGCCCGGCAAGTGACACCCCTGGCCGTAAAGGGCCGCATGGGAATCCCCAAATACCCCGTGAATCGGCACTGCTGTGTCAAAGAGTCCCCCAAAGTCCGTGGTTCCATACAAAGCATTGGAATCGCAGACCTCAGGCAGGGCCGAAGCCTTAATGCCAAAGGCATTGCTGATTTCCTCATCCCATTTTAGAGTGTTTATGTTAAACAGCTCTGTACGGGAAGCATTGGAATAATCGGTTTTGTGGACCTTGCCATTGGTGAGCTTGTACACCAGCCAGCTGTCCATGGTGCCCACTGCCAGCTTGTCCTCTTCCATCAAGGACTTTGCCTCGCCTACATTTTCTATGATCCAGGCCAGCTTGGCGGCGGAGAAATACGGGGATAAGGCAAGACCAGTATGGGCCTTCACCTTTTCACCAAAGCCATCCTTGTCCAGTCTCTGGCAGATGGCGGTGCCTCTGGCACATTGCCACACAATGGCGTTGTACACGGGCTTTCCGCTTTCCCTGTTCCAGGCCACGGAGGTTTCCCGCTGGTTGCTGATACCAACTGCTGCAATATCCTTGCTGGCCACATTGGTTTCAGCCAAAAGCTCTTTGGTAATTTCCAGGAGATTATTCCAGATTTCCTCGGGATCATGCTCTACCCAGCCCCGTTCATCCACTATCTGACGGTGCCCCTTGTCCACGCGGCAAACGGCTTTACCCTTTTCGTCAAAGAGAAGAACCTTGGTGCCCTGGGTGCTCTGATCTATTCCTAAAATGTATTTGGCCATATCACAGCTGCTCCGTTACTGTCTTAACAATACCTTCAGCATCAAGACCATAATACTTGAAAATTTCTCTTGATTTGCCCGTTACCACAGGAGCATCCGGCAAGGTGAGATTTACCACCTTAACAGGAGCGTTGGCTGAGGTAATCTGAGCCACCATGGAGCCCATACCACCATACATGGTGTGCTCCTCCACAGTTACAATGAGCTTGGTTTCCTTGGCAGCCTTGATGATTGCATCCTTGTCAATTGGCTTTACGCAATACATATCAAGAACCCTTGTGGAAATGCCCTTGCCGCTGAGCTCCTCAGCCGCTGCCTTGGCATCTCCCACCAGCTCACCGCAGGCGATAATGGTAACGTCAGTGCCATCCTTTACCAGAGTAGCCTTGTCCAGCTCGAAAGGAACATTGCCTTCCTCGTACACATCCTCAACGGCATTACGGCCAATGCGGATATAGGCTGGCTTTTCATCCTTTAATACGCTTCTGATCAAAGCCTCTGTCTGAAAACGGTCACTTGGGAGATATACCCTCATATTAGGCATGGAGCCCATAGTTGCAATATCGGTTGCGGAATGATGGGTCATGCCCAAAGCTCCGTAGCTTACGCCACCGCTGATACCGATAAGCTTTACGTTGGTATTGGAATAAGCCACATCCACCTTGGCCTGTTCCATACTTCTGGTGGAAAGGAAGCTGGCCGGGGATACGGCAAATGGCTTCTTGCCGCAAGATGCCAGACCCGCGGAAATGCCCACCAGATTCTGCTCTGCAATACCTACCTCCACGAACTGCTCAGGACGCTGCTCGGCGTAGGATTTCATTCCCGCAGAACCTCTGGAATCACTGCACAGAACGATAATATCCTTGTCCTTTGCGGATTCCTCCAAAAGAACGTCATTGATGACCTGCTTATTAGCTATCTTGTTCATAACTGGGCCCTCCTTTCATCAAGCTCTTTAAGGGCCTGCTGATATTCAGCCTCAGTAGGAACCTTGTGATGCCATGCTGCCTTGTTTTCAATGAAGGAAACGCCACAGCCCTTGGTGGTATTTGCAATAATTACAGTTGGCTTGCCCTTGGTTTTTTTGGCCTCTTCCACTGCATCGTCAATTGCTTCCATATTGTTGCCCTGAATGGAAATAACATTCCAGCCAAATGCTGCCCAGCGCTCCTCCTGATCGTCTGCGGTCATAACCTCCTCGGTGGTGCCGGAGATCTGGAGTCTGTTGCGGTCCACAAAGGCAGTAAGATTATCCAGTCCGTAGTGGGCGCCTGCAGTAACGGCCTCCCAATTGGAGCCCTCTGCCATTTCGCCGTCACCCATAACAGCATATACGCGATAATCCTTCTTGTCCATTTTTCCCGCCAGGGCCATGCCCACAGCCACAGACAAACCGTGACCAAGGGAGCCGGTGTTCATTTCCACACCGTTAATCTTGTTGTTTGGATGGCCAATGTACTTTGACAGATACTTGGAATAAGTATCGAAGAGTTCCTTCTTGTCGAAGAATCCCCTGTCAGCCAGTACACAGTAGAGTGCCTCCACGGAATGACCCTTGCTCAGTACAAAACGGTCCCTGTTCGGGTCGTCCATTTTTTTAGGATCCACATTCATCTGCTTATAGTACAGGTCCACCAGAATGTCGGTAACACTGAGATCGCCGCCAATATGGCCACAGCCTGCGCTATAAATCAGCTCGATGATATCCTTGCGGATATCCAAAGCCTTTGCTTCAAGATTCATAGCTTACTCACCTCTCAAATACGCCTTTACCTCTTCCTCAATTGGGTCGTAAAGATCCGGCTTTACCCCAATATATTTACATGCCTCGTAAAGAACGGGCACTACATTCTTGTGAATACCTACGCAATGGTGGATATATGGTCCCTCAACCACCTTGGCCTCCAGGCGCTTGATGTTCTCAACCTCAATCCAGAGATAAGTACCCATGCAGCGCGGACCCTCAACGCCCTTGGCATTACCCAGGAGCATGGAGTATTCGCCGTTGTCGCCGTCAAAGCGGCACAGGGTAACATCACCGTGACGTGCCTCAGCAGTCAGGGAACCAGGATGGTCAAATGCTAACGGATATGTAAGCTGAGCTTTTTCCTTGGCAATGGAAATTGGCCATGGGCCACAATGCTGCAAAAGCTCGCCATTTTCAATATCAGGATGACGGATAGTCCAATCAGCGAAGAAGGAACGGGTCTCACCCATGCCTGCTGCCTCCACCAGAAGGGCGGTAATGGCACCGTGAATATCGGTTTCGCAAACTACAGGAATACCTTCATCATTTAAAAGTGCATTGGCTGCACATGGCATAATGCCCAGCTCAGACTGGAGAGCATTCCAGCACTGAATTGCTGCTGCATTACAGCCATATTTCTTTATAAGGTTGGACATGCCCACCTTGAGAGCTGCCACGTTCTCAAGCTCGTCGTCCTTAACCTTGATTTCCATCTTCTCGCGGCAGTAAGACACAACCTTCTGAACCTCGGTGCCCTCCTCCTTGGCTGCCTTTACGGCATCCATCAGCTCAGGCATCGGGATTGGGGAAAGCTGAATGTTGAACTTCTCCAACAGCTCACCCTCGTTGCACATGGTGGTCCAGAAATCGTAAGGACGCGGTGCAATCTGGAGAATACGGATACTTCTGAAGGTCTTTACTATATTACATACTGCCAAAAAGTCCTTGATACCGCGCTCAAAAACAGGATCACTGAGACGGCAGTTGGTCATATAAGTAAATGGCACCTGAAAACGACGGAGTACCTTGCCAGTTGCAAAAAGTCCGCACTGGGTATCGCGAAGTCTTACGCCGTTTGGCTCAGGACGCTCATCAAGAGGTCCCCAGAGAAGGACAGGAACGTTCATGTCCTTGGCGAGACGTGCGCACAAATACTCAGTACCGAAATTGCAATGCGGCAAAAACAGTCCGTCGATTTTTTCTTTCTTAAATTTCTCTACAATCTTTAAGCGATCGTTCTCATCGTAGAGCAGCCCCTCCTCGTTGATGTCATCAATATCAACGAATTCAACGCCCAATTCCTCAAGGCGCTGACGGGTTAATCCACGATACTTAACTGCATCCGGAGCACTGAAGATACTGCGTCTGGTAGGCGCGTAGCCTAACTTGATTTTTACCATGTCATTTCCCCCTATAAAATAACACACATAAAATATATAACTTAATAAGATAATACTAATTTTTAGTTTTCTCTTTGTGGGTATCTTCCTGACCCTCTACAATTTTCTCTTTTATTACACTCACATTATAACATCGGTCATATAAATTTTTCAATAAAATTTTAGTAAATTACACAGTATTTTTTATTGTTTACCCATATTTTGGGTATATATTGGGTAACTTTAGCCTGTATTTAGGATTAATTCCCGATTATGATGGGAATAGTTACATGTATCCACAAAATTATTTTAAAATATTTTTATAAAATTTTATATGATATTTTAGATAATATTATCCCAATTTGACCGAAATAACCTTAAATGTTATGCTTATTCTAGTTTTATTCACGGGGCTCAAACGCTCCCACTGAATAAATCCAATTGTTTGGAGGTACACTCTTATGAGTTTGGACGGTATTTCCATGCACCCCCTGGCCATTGAGCTTGACAGGGCCATTACAGGAGGCCGCATAGATAAAATAAATCAGCCAAATAAACAGTCTGTCATTCTTTCAGTAAGACAGCCCGGGAAAAATTATTTGGTTCACATTTCAATTAATCCCCAGAACCCGGCTGTTCACATTATTGAAAAGGCACCGGACAATCCCCCGGAGCCCCCTATGTTCTGCATGGTTCTCCGAAAGCACATTGAAACTGCACGCATAGCAAGGGTCTATCAGCACAGCCTTGACCGCATCATTATATTGGACATGGACGTGCTGGCCGCCGGTGGACAGATTGTTACAAAGTCCCTGGTGGTTGAGCTTATGGGCAAGTACAGCAATATTATTCTTGTGCAGGATGAAAACATCATCGATGTACTGAGAAGAGTCGGGGCCAACTCCAGCCGCATAAGAACCGTTCTGCCAGGTGACCCTTATGTTTTACCGCCGGTGCAGGATAAAATTGATCTCCTTGAATGTGACCTGGATAATGTTATTGGATCTATAAAATCAAAGGCGGAGCTGAAGCTCAGCAAGGCCATCCTCGATACATGTCTCGGCTTTGGTCCCGTTACCGCAAAGGAAGCCGCCTATCTGGCGGGTCTTCCCCACAATTCATTAGTAAGCGAATTGGATGAAAGTGATTTTGCCTCCCTTAAAAATGGTCTGGAGGAAATAAGAGAGGCCTTTAAGGAGCCCTGCGGGGAAGCCTGCCTTGTGGTTGATGCCAACCAAAAGCTGCTGGCCACCGCCTCCTTCCCACTCCACTACTATATTAATGACACTGTCGTAAAGTTCCCCACCATCAGCGAAATGCTGGCCAAGGCCTCTGCCATTGCCGGCAGCTTCCAGCTTCCTGACAGGGACCGCTTTAAAAAGCTTATAAAAAATGAGCTTAGCCGAGCCCAGCACAAGGTGGATAAGCTGAAGGAGGATATTGCCGCAGCAGACAATGCGGAGGAATACCGCATCAAGGCGGACAACCTTATGACCTATCAATATCAGTTAAAAGATCGTGAGGATGCCACTGTTACGGTTACGAACATTTACAGCGAAGCCGGAGAAAAGATTTCCATTGCCATGGACCAGCGCCTTTCCGTCAGCGAAAATGTTCAGGCCTATTACAAAAAATACGACAAGCTGAAGCGGGGCAAGGAGCTTCTGGAAAATCAGCTGACAAAATGTCTTGATGACATCAAGTATCTTGCCTCCATCGAAACCTCCCTGGAGGCCTCCACCTCCCTGGCGGAGATAAATGATATTAATACAGAGCTCATTACCAACAATATTTTAAGGGAGAACCTTAAGAAGCACGCCTCCGTGAAGCAGTCCCAGCCATTCAAGTTCACCGCCCCTGACGGAACCGTTATTCTTGTGGGGAAGAACAATTACCAGAATGACCGTCTTACCTTCAAGGTAAGCAACCCCGGGGATATCTGGCTTCACACCCAGGAGATTCCCGGTTCCCATGTTATTATCCGCTGTGATGGGGATGATCCTTCTGAGGATACACTGTTGCTTGCCTCATATCTGGCAGTGCATTTCTCCCAGGCAGCCAATTCCTCCAAGGTGCCCGTGGACTACACCCGCTGCCGCTTCGTAAAGAAGCCCGCCGGGGCAAAGCCGGGCTTTGTGATATTTACCAACCAAAACACGTTATATGTTACCCCTGAGGACGAGGTACTTAATCCAATACTTTTGCAGGCCAGGGAGTAAAAAAAAAGGACAGATGGTTCATCGCTGCATACTTGCAACAATGAATCCTCTGTCCTTTTAAAATGCTTTAAAAGCTTTATTTATTAATTATTGTTTTTCCTTATTTGTTTTCGTCATTTAAGACCTTAATATCTTTTATGCCGTAGTATCTGCACAGACCGTCCTTGGTTACACCGTTGTCAAAATCCACAAAGAACACGTGGCGCAGGGCCCTGTTTGTCATCTTTATAGGCTCCATATAGGCAACGGCTTCACCCCTGGCAGCAGTCTCCTCCACAATGGCAATACGTACATCATTCTCCTGCTGCATGGTGTACATCACCAGAGTAGCCGCCGATACAGTAAATAATCCTATACCAAAGGCACCGGCATACAAAATTTTTGATGTGTATTTTTCGTAATACTGGCGGATTACAGGCTCCCTGAATACAGCAATGGCCGCAATGATAATCATGGCAACTGAGCTGAAGGTGGCCCTTGCCGGGAAGGTAGGTGCCGCAATCATAACCATATTGTTAAGCAGCGCCAGTACCAGCATCCAGCCCGCATATCGTACAGACTCGTATGCTTCCCAAATTTCCCTGGCCTTAACATTTTCGGCAAGAAGCTTGATGTTTTCCTTGGAAAGGCCAAGTCTCTTTTTGGCCATGGCATATATAAAGAAAATAATGAACCAGTAAATGGCCATTTCCTCAAAGCCCCGGAAAATATTGTTTACCTTGTCCAACACATTAGGATCCGTTAGTCCCACGGGCACCATGACGCCAATATAAAGGGCATCCCTAATGGCCCAAGCCACAAAGCTGCCGTTAAAGTAGGAAACAACCAACAGCACAATGAGACCAAGGAGAATCCACTGGCCAACAGTTACCCTGGCATCAACGGGCTTCAGGGCTATGCCCTTCTTCTCCGCCAACACAATTTTAAAAATTCTCCAGGCAATAAGCAGGGCCAATATTATAGGGAGAATATAGAGAACCATTTCCCCGTTTCCAGCAAACTGATTGCCAATATGGGTGAAAATTCCCTTTCCGGAGCCCTGATCATCATAGCGGACATAATTGCCGGGAGCTCCCACCAGACCAATAAGTCCAAGTAAAGCACCAAAACAGCCGGCAGGCATCCAGCCAGAAAGGTTTTTCCTTTTGTGGAAATACCAGCTCATAACTGCAGTGACTCCAACCACAGTAACTGCCAGATTTTCCACGGACCAGCCTGCAATTATCCCAAGAAGAAGCATGGGAACAAGCATCCAGCCCTTAAGTACAGACTCCCCTTTTTTCAATGAGAGATTATATGGCAGTAAAAACAGGGCTACAGGCACTGCAGACCACAAATAAACGGTGGAGCCGCTTTTCCAGATAGCCACCTCCCCAAAATGAGGGAAGGACAGCCAGGCCAATAAACTGGCAATGGCCACCATAACAGGCTCTCCAAAAAGCTTGATATCACGGCGGGCATGGAAGTATATCAGCACCACCAAAGCCACAAACATCAGGGCATTGGCAATATCAAACCAGATTTTCCCCAACCACAGGAACAAATCCAGACAGAACACAGTAAACATTCTGCCCCCATGCAGCATGTAATGCACATAGCAGGAGCGAAGCACACCATCAAAATCTACGATGTGCTCGGCCATAGTATATATCATTGAATAATCATAATCATCGCGGTGAAGGGGCATTAATACATTCAGCATAAACATCAGCAGAAACAGTCCCGCCAATATCAATCCCGTCTGCCAGCCACTATTTTTCTCTTGGGACAAAACCTTACACTCCTTACTTTTTAGTCAATTCCGGTCTTTTCACCGGACTGTCGTATATAACCTTTATGCCATTATATTCATCTACCAGATAGGCGGGACGATGCTTGCTTTCCGTAAATACCCGGCCCAAATATTCCCCAATGATACCAAGGGATAGGAGCTGGACACCACCCAAAAACAGCACAACAGTTATCAATGTAGGGTAGCCCGCCACAGGATCCCCGTAGCACAGGGCATTAAACAGCACAAAGCACATATACCCCAGGGCCAGGACAGATACACCCATTCCCAGCATGGTGGTCATCCTTAGAGGTGCTGTGGTAAATGAGGTAATCCCCTCAATGGCCAGATTGCACAGGGACAAATAATTCCAAGTAGTTTTGCCGTAGGCACGGGGCTGAACCTTGAAAGGAATCTCCTTTTTATTATACCCCACCCAGGTATACATACCCTTGGTAAATCTCTGATTTTCCCGCATAAGACGAAGGGCAGCCACACAGCGCTTGTCCAAAAGACGAAAATCCCCCACATCCCGCTGCAGTTTTATTTTTGAAACGGAGTCCATACCCAAATAAAAGAAATTGGCTGCGGTACGCTTAAGCCAGGCTTCATCCTCACGGCCGGTGCGTTTGCCACACACATCATCATAGCCCTTGTGCCACCAGTCAATCATCTCCGGAATAAGCTGGGGCGGGTGCTGCAAATCAGCATCCATAATGATTACCGCATCACCATCTGCATAATCCAGTCCCGCCATCATGGCAGGCTCCTTGCCAAAATTTCTGGAAAGGCTTATATATGCTACATCCTCATGGGCAGACGCCAGCTCACGGATTTTAACCAAAGTATCGTCAGTACTGCCGTCATTTACAAAGAGATAGTTAAATTCACAATCCTTTACGCCCTTTAAGACATCAGTTACCACAGTATAAAATTGTTCCACGCCCTCCTGCTCGTTATAGCAGGGAACTATGATTGTTATCTTATCCATAGATTACTTTGTCTCCTTAATCATTCGGCCACAAGGAACGGAAATTTGTAATCTCCACCTTATTTTCTTCAATCAGCTTAATAATTTCAGGTGAAACCATGGCCCTGTATTCCGCCTCAAAATCATGGTCCCAACCAGTATCGGGAATTAGCTGCTTATTATCAATACCAGGGTGCATCATAACTTCGGTTGTGCCATTCTTAAGATTCTTAATCACAGCCAAAAGTTCATCCTCGGACACCGCCTCCCCCGCCACAATACCGGCAAAATAATCAGGAGAAGCAATATTTCTGCTTTTTGCCTTACTGCCAGAAATACGGGCCAGAGTTCCCAGGCCAAAGCGGCCGATAAGCTGTCCAATACCACCAAATTCACCGCTGAAAAGAGGCGCCTTGGGTATACGCACAGCCTTAATGCCCGCTTCCTTCACCAGATCAATAACCACATTAATTACCCCGGGCAGGGTGTGCATGTGCTGATGGCTGTCTGCGTGGGTCAGTTCAAGGCCTGTATTTTGCATTTTTTCCAGCTGGGCGCTGAGCTCAGCCCTAACCTCCTGCATATTCACATGGCCGGAAACCAGCTTCTTTACAAAGGCTGTATGGTCATCAACGAAGACTCCCTCCTCAGTTACAAGGGAAGGAATCTCATTTGGTGGCAATACGGGATATCCATTTACCAGTGTGAAATGGATTCCAACTCCCAGCTCCGGGTGCTTTCTGCCAATTTCCACTGCAGAATCGAAGGCCTTTGCTCCGGGCATTAGGGTGGCAGAACGTAAAATGCCCTTTTCCACAGCCTGCTCCACCGCTTTATTTATAAGCTCATGCCGACCGAAATCGTCAGCATTAACAATTAATCGCTTCAAAAATCTCAATCCAATCTAAAAAACTGTTTTTCACATCAATGTCTAACTAAAATATTATACATCACTTAGGCGTATTTTTCTATTTCAGAAAATAATTATCCGCTCCCAAAATCATAAAGAAAGGGACGGCCCCACAGCCGCCCCATATAATGTTGCCCCATCTTTTATTTGTACCGCTCCGGCCAGCAGGCCTTCAGATATTCGCTGATTCTTCCTTCCCTGCCGTTGGCAGTTGGATGGTAATATGTGGTGCCCTTAAGCTTGTTTGGCAGATACTGCTGCTTCACGAAATGATACGGAAAATCATGGGCATATTTATAATTTATACCGTGGCCCAGCTTGGCCGCCCCCTTGTAATGGGCATCCCTAAGATGCTCCGGCACCGGCCCGCAGTCACGGTGACGCACATCTGCCAAAGCCGCATCAATGGCCAGATAAGCCGCATTGCTCTTGGGCGCAGAGGCCACGTATGTCACAGCCTCAGCCAAAGGAATCCGTGCCTCCGGCATTCCCACGAACTGTACCGCCTGCACCGCCGCCATGGCCACAACCAGGGCAAAGGGGTCAGCATTTCCCACATCCTCGGCGGCACAAATGGCCACTCTGCGGGCAATAAAATTAAGATCCTCCCCCGCAGCCAGCATCCTTGCCAGATAGTGAATGGCCGCATCGGGGTCACTGCCCCGCATACTCTTTATAAAGGCGGACACAGTATCATAATGGTTGTCTCCCTTTTTGTCGTAGGTCTGAATCCGCTCCCCCAAAATAGTATGGAGAAGCTCAATATTAATTTCACTGCCGTCCTCAATCATGGCAGCGGCCTGCTCCAAAAGATTCAGGGCCATACGGCCGTCCCCTCCGGACAGCTGGGCAATGGCCTCCACAGACTCATCGGTAATGGTAAGATTGCGGGAGCCAAGCCCCCTTTCCTTATCTGAAATGGCCTGCTGCAGCATGCGCATAAGATCCTTGTCGGAAAGGGCAGAAAGCCGCACTATTCTCACCCGGCTCAAAAGGGCGTGATTTACCTCAAAAAATGGATTTTCCGTGGTGGCACCAATGAGAATAAGACGTCCATCCTCCACATAGGGAAGAAGCACGTCCTGCTGGCTCTTGTTAAAGCGATGAATCTCATCTATAAATACAATTGTGCGTTTCTGGTAGAAACGACGGGCCTCCGCCGCCTCATCCACGATTTTTCTGATATCGCCAATTCCCGCGGATACAGCATTCAGCTTCTTAAAATTACTGTTGGTAAGAGTGGCCACCATCTGGGCCAGGGTGGTCTTCCCCGTCCCCGGGGGGCCATAGAGAATCAGGGAAGGAAGCTGGTCCTTCTCAATCATTTTTCTAAGGTACTTTCCCTTGCCCACGGCCTCCTCCTGGCCAATAAACTCGTCAAAATTCCGTGGTCTCATGCGCTGGGCCAGTGGCTCATATTTTTTGCTGTCGCTTTTTTCCGCCGCCGCAAATAAATCCATGCCTAATTCCATACTGCTCACTTACTTTCCCGTTGAACCAAAGCCCCCGGTTCTTTCAGCACCCACGCCGGCATCATCCCCGTCCACTGTGAGATACTTATAGAAAATCCCTTGGGCCACTCTGGTTCCCTTGGCGATAAAAAATTCCTCATCCCCGTGATTAATCAGCGGCACCATAATATGCCCCTCATTTTCGGGATTGTTGTAATAATCGGCGTCAATAATCCCCTGGCTGTTTACGCAGGAGATGCAATTCTTTATGGAAATGCCCGAGCGCACGTGAATCCCCAGATACTCATCACTCTGCATATAAGCCTTGAGGCCCGTAGGCACCAGCACCACCTTATGGGGGGCCAGAGTCACGTCCTCGGCGGCCTCTATGTCATAGCCGGCACTGGAGGCGGTTTTCCTCTTTGGCAGATTTATTTCCTTATTTTCATAGGCACTAACAATCTGAAAGCACCGAATTTTCTCTGTCATATTTTAAAAGCTCAGTCCTTCTTTTCCGCGTCCTTATCCTTTTCCCCGGTAATATTATCCACAGGACGGCCCATTGTAATGGTGGAAATTGCATGCTTGTATACCATCTGCTGCTTGCCCAGGGAATCGATAATAACGGTAAAATTATCAAAGCCCTTAACAAAGCCCTTTATCTGAAAGCCGTTTACCAGATGGATGGAGACCTGAATATTTTCCTTCCGGACCTGATTTAAAATACTGTCCTGTAAATTAATTGCCTTTCCTGTCATAAAAACAACCCCCCATTATCCTTTAAAATATCTTGCTATATTCCAGGAAACATTATCAACAAGTCCCCGACCCCTGTAGAGTGACGGGTGATACCAATGCACATAAGGCATTTTTCTGTACCATGTAAGCTGCCGTTTGGCAAAGTGTCTGGTACCCTTTTTTATATCATCCGCAGCCTGCTCCAGGGTTCCTGTTCCCTGAACATAATTAACCATTTCCTTGTAGCCAATGCCACGCATGGACTGGCTTTCAGGAGATACGCCGCTGTCCAGCAAATGACGGACTTCATCAGCCAGCCCCTGCTGCAGCATTATATCAACTCTCCTGTTTATTCTATCATAAAGCTCTCCGCGGTGCCAAATCAGGCCCACCACATACACATCGTAAACCAGCTCGTTTTCCTTTTGGGTGGAAATCTGCTCTCCCCCCAGCTGATAAACCTCAAGGGCCCTCATAACCCGTCTGAAATTATTTACGTGAATTCTTTCAGCGGCCTCGGGATTTATTTCCCGCAGCATATCGTGAAGGTACTGCTTTCCCTTTTCCTCAGCCAGTTTTTCCAGCTTAAGCCTGTACTCATCGTCCCCGGCGGTGTCGTTGAACTGATAGCCCTCCAGCAGGGACTTTATGTAAAGGCCGGTGCCCCCCGCCAAAATTGGCACCCTTCCCCTATTGTTCAAATCAGTAATAATGGGCTTTACCCTGTCTATGAAATCCGCCACATTAAAGGAAGCCTCAGGAGGGAGAATATCAATCATGTGATGAACCACCCCGTCACGCTCCTTCATATCCGGCTTGGCGGCTCCAATATCAAAACCGCGATATACCAGCTGGGAATCACCGGAAATAATTTCTGTATTAAATTGCTTGGCCAACTCTATGGAAAGACCGGTCTTCCCTGAGGCAGTAGGCCCCAGCACCACAATCAATCTTTCTTTCTTCATACGCTACACACTCTCCAATGAGTATCAGCCATATATACCAGTTATAACACGGAGGAAAACATTTTCGGCTTCATCACTTCGTCCAAATCAGCATGTACATTAGTTAGTGCTTCTTCGAAGGCGACAAAGTCGCACATACATCGAGGCGAATAATAAATAAGTGCCCATGCTGAGCCTGCGGCACATGGACTCCGTTCTTGCAGGCGAAAACATTTCCCTCCGCTTTAATAAAATGCGGGTGGCATGGGATAAGGACATGAAGCATGCTGAGCTCAATATGCCGCATCAGCACTTAATCCATTAAAGCCGATTTGAAGTAGCGGACGGCCGCGAAGCCCGTCCATACTTATTTTAGCCGATAAACATATTGATGTGGCACTGCGAAGCAAATGAATGTCCTATCCCATGACAGGCCCCGTATAAAATTTTACGGGGGAAAATGTTTCCCTCCGCTTTTAAAACAAAATGGCTGCTGCTCATAATGATACACCACAAGCAACAGCCACGCAATTATACAATTTTATTTCTTGATCATATCATGCTCCATCATGTACTCCGCAATCTGGAGAGCATTCAGTGCAGCACCCTTGCGGATCTGGTCACCGCATACCCAGAAATTAAGGCCATGCTCAATGGAATAATCCTTGCGGATACGTCCCACCTCCACATCGTCCTTGCCGGAGGTCTCCAGAGGCATTGGATACTCCTGCTCATCTGGATTGTCCCGCAAAATAACACCAGGGAACTTGGCCAGAACCTCACGGGCCTTCTCCACGGATACCTCGTCCTCAAACTCCACGTTTACGGACTCGGCATGGCTGCGATATACAGGAACGCGGATAGTTGTTGCAGTAATGCGCATATCCTGATCGTTCATAATTTTCTTGGTCTCGTCGATCATCTTCATCTCTTCCTTGGTGTAGAGATTTTCCTTGAAGACATCGATCTGAGGAATGAGATTGAAGGCAATCTGATAATGCTTCTTAAGGGCTGCACCAGGAAGAATATTGGCAACAACCTCCTTGCCATCGTTAATATCCTTCACCTGCTGCTCCAGCTCAGCCATGGCTTCCTTGCCGCCGCCGGATACAGCCTGATAGGTGGAAACAACCACGCGCTTAATCTTGGAAACATCATAAAGAGGCTTTAAAGCCATTACCATAATAATAGTGGAGCAGTTAGGGTTGGCAATAATGCCCTTATGCCAGGAAATATCCTCTGGATTTACCTCCGGAACAATGAGAGGCACCTCAGGGTCCATACGGAAGGTGCTGGAATTATCAATAACCACAGCCCCAGCCTTGGCAGCAGCAGGACCAAGGGTCTTGCTGATGGAGCCGCCGGCAAAGAGGGCGATATCCACGTCGTTAAAGGAGTTCTCAGTGGCTTCCTCCACGGTGTACTCCTTGCCCATGAACTGAATTTTCTTCCCCGCAGAGCGCTTGGAAGCAAGCAGCTTAAGGTTGGCAAACGGGAACTTGCGCTCCTCAATGAGATTCAGAAACTCCTGACCAACAGCACCGGTAGCACCAAGAATAGCAACATTATACTTCTTCATGTTTTGTCTCCCCTTTAAATGTAATATTCCAATTGTAATATATCAATAAATAGTCAATAACCTATCAAAGCTCAATTCATAAACTCGTCAAGGCTTAGTCCATAAACTTGTCCAAGCCAATTATAAGGCCCTTGTGCCCCAGAATACTCTTGGCCGCAAGGCATACCCCCGGCATAAAGGACTCACGGTTAAGTGAATCGTGGCGAATGGTCAGTGTCTGGCCAAGACCGCCGAAAATAACCTCCTGATGGGCCACATAACCCGGCAGACGTACGCTGTGAATGTGCATACCATCCACATCTGCACCACGGGCACCAGCCACCTTTTCCTTCTCGTTTGGATTGCCCTGAACATGGGCCTTTCTCACCTCGGAAATAAGGGCCGCAGTCTGAAGTGCAGTACCGGATGGGGCATCCAGCTTCTTGTCGTGGTGAAGCTCTATAATCTCCACCTCCGGCATGTACTTGGCAGCCTGCTTGGCCATCTGCATCATCAAAACAGCGCCAATGGCAAAATTAGGGGCAATAAACACAGGGGTGTCATTGGCCTCAGCCAATTTACCCAGCTCCTGCTTCTGCTCATCAGAGAGGCCTGTGGTTCCAATTACAGGAGCCACCTTGTTCTTAAGTGCCACCTGGGCACTGCCAAATACCACATCGGGAATAGTAAAATCCACCATAACCTGTGGCTTTACACTATCTATTGTGGACTGTAAATCCCTGGTGAAGCTGACGCCGCATTTAGGAAGGCCAACAGTCTCCCCCGCGTCTCCCTCACCAACTATATCAACGGCACCTACCAGCTCCAGGTCCTTATCCTCAAGAACAGCCTTTACAACAGCCTGACCCATGCGGCCGTAAGCGCCATTTACCAATACCTTTATCAACGCAAACCCCTCCGTTAATTATGATTGTCCACTGCTGACGCATATAGACATCACATATTATTTTATATACAATAATACTGTTTGGCAAGAAGTTTTTGTATTTTTTCCATTCACAATATACATATGTCTACAAATACGCAATTCAAGTTACACTATTTTGTGCATTTTGTGACTTAACCATATGGAAAGGTGGAGCAAAATTTGAAAATTAATCTTCCCCAGCTGTATTTCAGCAAGCTAATGCGGGCCATTACAGAATTTGAGCTCATTGAAAACGGGGACAATATAATGATCGGCGTATCCGGGGGCAAGGACAGCATCTTTTTGGCCTACGCCATGGCCATGATGAAAATGCGACTAAAAAAGGACTTCAATTTAAAGGCCGTTACCATAAACCCCATGTTTTCTGATAACTTCGGCGAAGGAGTTGAGCGCATCAGAGCCTTTATGAAGGAGCTTGACATTCCCTTTG
The DNA here is from genome assembly GCF_000622005.1 of Anaerovibrio sp. RM50. Taxonomy (GTDB): domain Bacteria; phylum Bacillota; class Negativicutes; order Selenomonadales; family Selenomonadaceae; genus Anaerovibrio. Next base: position 119,777 of record NZ_JHWV01000007.1, read on the forward strand.
ATACCATTGATGTTGACATTGCAGGAACCATTGAGGCCCAAAAGGGCAAGGACCCGTGTTACTCCTGTGCCTTCTTCAGAAGGGGTGCCGTAAATCGCTTTGCCAAGGAGCATGGTTGTAACAAGGTGGCCTACGCCCATCACCACGACGATGCGGTGGAAACCTTCTTCATGAGTCTGCTGTACTCCGGGCAGATTCATACCTTTACACCAAAAACATACCTGGATAAGATGGACGTTACCGTAATCCGCCCCCTGGTGTACTTCAGGGAGCAGGAAATCATCGATGCCATTCAGTACCACGGCTTCCAGCCAGTGGCCTCCCCCTGTCCTTATGACGGTCACACCATACGCCAGACAGTAAAGGAGCTTATAGCCTCCATGAGCAAGGACAACCCACAGCTATATCCTCATCTGGCCTCTGCCATGAGGGAAAACGCCGTAGGGGAGCTGTGGCCCGCCGCCAAAAACCGCAAGGAAATGCAAAAGGCCTACTACAGCTACATGTACGGGGCTGATAAATAGCCATAAAAGACTCCCGTTTAACGGGAGTTTTTTTATAAATATAAACAGGTGGCATGGGATAAAGACATGAAAATACCGGGAGCTGAATATATTCTCCAGCCCCCGGCTAAATGTATAACTAAATATCACTGTACAGATGTACAGGCCTCCATTTCCTTCTTAAACTCATCTAAGGTCATGCCGACCTTATCCGCAGCTACTTGTTCAGATATTGTTCCGTCCTTGAGAAGGTCAATTGCAAGCTTTAGTTTTCCTCTTTTCTCTCCACGGGCTTCTCTCCTTGCAGCATATTTTTCAGCAAATTCTTCCAAAATTTTACACACTTTGGCCACCCCCTCATCGGTCTCTTTCAAATATCTCATTCTATCAGCCAGTATGGACGACTTCATTTTACCGGCTTTAAGGCATTTAAAATCTCTTAACATCTGTCCCAATTCAGTGTTAATATCGTCATATTCCCCATTAACATAAATAATATGTGCTCCATCCTCGAAGCTTTTTTCCGTTTCCTCTATCTTTCTGTTAATGTGATACAATGGTTCGTTTTGTTCCAAAACATCCTTTGCAGTGATGAAGATAACATAAGTTTCCGGCAGATCTGACCAATCGGCACCCTTGTTTAAGGATCGATAGTCCATCATACTGCTGTTATAACGGGCTCGTCTCGGTATAGCTCCATCATTGTCGTTTTGGACTTCAAAATCATACTCCCGTCCTTCATTGTCAGTTGCGAATACATCAAAGCGTACACCTCTGGCATAAAGATTTGGAATGCTATGTTGGGTCTCAATTCTATTGATAACCAAGTCATTCCTCTCCATGATAACATTTAAAACATAGGTCATACCCTCAATGTTATCTGCCATAAAGCAGTTGAAGAAGGTATCATCCATAAGACAAAACCTCTGGACTGCTTCCAACAGTTCCTGCCTCTCCTCTTCTTCCATAAAACTATCACCGCTTTCTGTGATTATACCATAAATATTATCTTTCTTCTATTATGGTTCTCCTATTCTTTATATTAATAATAACATATATTATATGGTAATACAATATTTATTTATGTGATAATATCGTATTACTTAATATTATAATGAGTGTGTGTTAAATATTCAAAATTAGATGTAGACATAAAAAAGGGCCTGTCCCATGTGAAAGGACCCCATAACTGCAATTACTATTTAAATATGCCAGAAATAAAATACCTGCCACATTGAATGTAATGCAGCAGGTATATTTTCGGCTTTTTCACAGGCGACAAAGTCGCACTTACATCGAGGCGTATATATAAATACTGCCCATGCTGAGCCTGCGGCACAAGGACTACGTTCTTGCAGGCGAAAAATTTCCCTCGTTTAAGTTTAATCTGCATCAAAAAACTCCCGTTTAATCAACGGGAGTTTTCTTAGTATAATCGGGTGGCACGGGATAAGGACATGAAGCATGCTGAGCTCAAAATGCCACATCAGCACATAATCTATTTGAGCTGACATGAGGTGGCGGACGGCCGCGAAGCCCGTCCATACTAATTTTAGCCGATAAACACATTGATGTGGCACTGCGAAGCAAATGAATGTCCTATCCCGTGACAGGACCCGTTTAATTTAAGCCGGCTTCAGCATCTTCTCATAATCCTCCACGCACAGAGGACGGCTGAAGTAGTAGCCCTGAATCATATCGCAGCCCAGGTCCTTTAAGATATCCACCTGGAACTTCTCCTCTATGCCCTCGGCCACTGTCTTTATCCCCAGATCCTTGGCCATCATCAGCATATAGCGCACAACGGCCAGATCCTGATTGCTCATATTAATGGTCATGGAATCAAAGAAGCTCTTATCAAACTTCAGAATATCCAGTGGAATACGGTTCAGCAGTCCCAAAGAGGAACAGCCTGTGCCGAAATCGTCCATGGCAATCTTGAAGCCCATCTTGTGTATTTCATTAATGAAATCAATTACCACTTCTTCGTCAGTACCAGTGGCGCTTTCCAAAATCTCAAACTCAATAAGGTCCTGAGGAATATCAAAGAGATACAGCTTTTCCTTTACGAACTGCAAATAACCGGCCCCGTTCTGCATGGTTGGGCGGGTTACATTAACGGAAACAGGATGAACCTCCAATCCCTTGGAACGCCATTCGCAGATATTCTGGCACACCAGATCCATAACGTGCATATCCATACGGAGGGCATTGCCGTCCCGCTCAAAGAGAGGAATAAACTTCCCCGGCGGCATAAAGCCCATTTCAGCACTGTTCCAGCGAATCAGCGCCTCAGCCCCGCCATGGACAGCCTTATCTCCCCCAATGTAGAACTTAGGCTGGTAGTACATCATGAACTCGCCACGCTCTATACCGATAAGGAAGGCATCCTCAATCTTCTTGTCCTCAAAAATCTCCTTGCGCATGCTCTCATCAAAGAGATAAACACTATTTATATTTTCAGTCTTGCCCCGCTTGCGGGCAATATTGGCATTATCTGCAAACTTGGCAGCCAGCTCCCTGCATCTTTCACGCAGGGCGTTATCAGAACAATCCTTCAGAGTATCCCTTATCTCATTGGCATATATATGCATGCCACCGGCGGAGAAGGAAATCATGTGATTGTATATGCCCCCATTCAGGTTACCCTGAATATCCTCATCATCGGTGGAAACAAGATCAATAGCCACATTATCAAGAATACTGCGAATACGCCTGTAATCCGTATCCCTGTCCTGACTCTTCAAAAGCATGTAGAAAACATCATTGGTGATGCGGTAGCACTTCTCACCGTCACGAAGATTATTGGAAAGCAAATCACCAACCATGCGGATAATCTTGGTACCGCAGGCAAAGCCGAAAACATCATTTACAGCCTTGAATTTATCAATGTCCAGGGCCACCATAATATAGTCCTGAATATTCTTTTCATCGGACAGGAGGCTCATAACATCCTCATTATAGCCCACAATACTTGGCAGCTGGGTAACATTGTCCATTATATCCCGCTCATGGCTCTCATATAGCCGCTTCTTCTCAGAAAATATGGCATAGCCGGCAGTTACTGCCACCAGCAAAAATACCGCCACCAGGCCCTTGTTAAGATAATTGGCCATAGCCAGGGACTCAGCCTTTGGCAGCACCGACATAAGCTGGAATTCCATATAATTGCTAAGGGCAAAAAGGGCAACACTGGTAACAAGGGCCAAGCAAACAATTATGGAGCTTCGCTGTTGAATAATCCTTTTCATAGGGAAGCCTCCCCCTCCTTTTTCTTTCTGGCCAATGAAGCCAGTATTCCGAACATACAAATTATGGAAAATATCCTAAATATCATCTGAATAGCCCCCAGCAGGGCATCATTGTCAGCACCCGTTACGGACTGAACGGAATTTACGTCCATAACAATGGTAACAATGGCCATGGAAAAGGCCTGACCTATAAGCCGCATGGTGGCCAGCAAGGAAGATGCTGTGCCGTAAAACTTGGGCTGACAGGCTCCCAAAATAGCGTTGTTGTTAGGTGATGAAAACAGGGCAAAACCTATGCCAATCAGCATAAGCACGAGCCCCACCGTTATCAGTGAGCTGTCCTCATGAAGCCACGACAGGGCAAAGAGCCCCACGCTGTTTATGGCCATGCCCACAGAGGCCACCACCCCTGGATCTATTTTATCTGACAGTGCCCCTGCCTTTGGTGACAGGGTTGCCATCATAAAGAACTGCAAAAGTATGATTCCGCCGGCCACTGTGGCACTGAGACCGCAAATAACCTGCAAATACATGGAAACAAGAAAGCTTATGGCAAAGGTGGCCGCATAATGAAGCATGGCCGCCAGATTGCTGCATGTAAACACCCGATTGCCAATAAAAAGATTTACATCAAGGATAGGATGTGCGTTTTGACGCTCCACGTAAACAAAGAGGGCCAAAGCGGCCAGACCGGCCACAAAGAGATATATCCCAAGGGTATCCGTTATTTTGGAAAAGCCGTATAAAATAAGGGGAATGGTTATCATATAGCAGAGACTGCCCTTGTAATCAAAGGGGGCTCCCCTGTCCCCGTACCATTCTTCCTTTACCCTCATCATAAATATGAGTCCTGCGGCTGCCACTGTTCCCGTGAGAAAGAAGAACCACCGCCAGCCGAGGTATTGGCAGATAAGGCCCCCCAGAGCCGGCCCGCATGTGAGGCCAACGTACACAGAGGCTGTCTGGTATCCCAAAATACGTCCCCGTTCCTTTTTATCAAAAACCGAGGCCAATACAGCCATACCAGGGCCAAAAACCATGGCCATAAGCCCACCCTGAAGGAATCTTATATCCATTAGAAAATCCACAGAGGTGGCAAATCCAGCAATTAGAAGGGTTATGGAGAACATGACTATGCCAATTTTGTATAGCCTTTTTCTCCCCAAAATATCCGCTGCCTTACCAAGAGGCAAATTGAAGATGGCGGAGCCAAACAAATATGCCGCCGCTACCCAACTGAGATCCCCCGTCATGGCATCGAATTCCCGGCCTATGGAGGGAAGGGCCACATTAATGCCGCTGCCCACCATGGAGCCTATGAAAGATGTTATCATAACTGCATATAAAACATACTTCTGCAAGTTATCATCCCCCAAATTTACTGTTAGTATAATTTTACTATAAATCGGGGGAATATTCTATTGCAAATATTCAGAAAATTTATCTTTTTTAAAGTGAAATGCCAGACTACAGCTGTAGCCTGGCATTTTTAGGTTATATTTTTTTAATATTTGAATTTACGGGCCTCGCTGTTAAGCTCCTCTGCCAGCTCTGACAGGGAATGGGCCGCTGCGGCAATTTCCTCGTTGGAGGCTGACTGCTCCTCAGTGGCTGCGGAAATTGTCTGAATCTGCCTTGATGTATCACGGCTTACCTTGTCAATGGACTCAACTGCATCTACAATGCTGTTGGCGCCAGTTGATACGGTGACCACAGAAGTGTCAATTTCCTTCATCTGGTCGCTGATGCTGCCCACCTTATCCATGATGTTGCGGAACTGCTCACCTACGTTGCGGATGGCATCAATACCTTCCTTAACGTCCTTGGTACCGGTTTCCATGGTCTTTACGGCCTTTTCAGTCTCAGTCTGAATACCGCCAATACGGGTTCTGATTTCCTCTGCAGACTCCTGGGACTGCTCAGCCAGCTTGCGGACCTCCTCAGCTACTACAGCAAAGCCACGTCCGGCCTCACCGGCACGGGCAGCCTCAATGGCCGCATTCAGTGCCAGCAGATTTGTCTGCTCGGAAATAGCTGTAATGGCATCAACGATCTCGCCAATCTGCTGAGATTTCTCTCCCAGCTGGGCCACAACAGCAGCAGACTGGGTAACACTCTGCTCAATATTGTTCATCTTGCCCACAGCGTCCTCCATAAGGCTCTGGCCCTTTTCTGCCGCCTCGGCAGTGGAATTGGTAGCCTCAGTAACCTGCTCTGCCTTCTTAGCCATGCTGTTAATATCGTTATATACCGCCTCCACATTATGCTTGGCGCTGTCGATATCCATGAGCTGGCTGTCAGTACCATTGGCCACTTCACCTACAGTCTCAGCCACATTCACAGAGGCATCTGCAGACTGGCTGGCATTGGCGGTAAGCTCCTCGGAGGCATTGGCCACCTTCTCGGCAGTGTCCGCAATTTTCTTGATAACTCCCCGTAAATGATCCTGCATTCCATTAAAGGAATTAGCCATATCTGGCAACTCATCACGGGAAGTTACATGAACCCGGTTGCCCTTCAAATTGCCTGCAGCCATGCCCTCAATGGCAATTTTTAGTGACTGGGCCACATTCTGGAGCTGATTGCCGAACATCATGCATGCTCCCAAAATAAGGAGAATACCAATAATGGAAACGACGATAAACTGGTTACGCATGGAAGTTACAGGAGCGAAAACAACATCCTTGCTTACAACAATAGCGGCAATCCAGCCAGTGGTATTCAAAGTGGAGTAAGCAATTACATCGTCACCGTCCATGAAGAAGCCCTCGCCGTTTTTCTGCATTTCAGCAAAATGCTTGCCCCAGTGCTTCTTGTCCACGTTCTCCATAGGAGCAGTGTCATCATTGGCACCAATGATAACACCACCCTGCTCGATAATATATCCGTTACCACTGCCGCGATACTTAAAGTCATCAATCATTTCCTTTACCCGGGCAATCTGCACGTCTTCACAGATAGCTCCCGTAAATCCCCCCTCACCAAAGAAAGGAGTAATACAGGAAATAACCAGGGTATGGGTAATGGCATCCTCATAAGCCTCTGTAACGAAGGTGGTTTTCTCACCCATGGCCTTCTTGTACCAAGGTCTGGTGGTGGCATCGATTACACCGGTAATATCCCCGTCCTTGAAGCTGTTCAATGCACCATCCTTGTGAGCGGCTATCATACCCAAAATAGTAGGGTCATCACCGCCCATGGCCAGATTGCTGCGGGTCATAACAGCCTCATGGGTACCCCCGGCATTGGTGATAACCTGGCCACAGGCCTTGGACATGGCCATACGGCCCTCTACCCATTCACCTGTTTCGCCGCGCTCTGACTGGGCCACAGCCACCAGCTCCGCCTCAACGCTTTCCTCCAAGGTACTATTGGCCGACATCAGGCCAATAACGGAAATAATGGCCATCAAAAAGCCACAGCCAACGGCCAGCAGTGCAAATTTTTGCTTTAATCGCATAAACCTCACCTTCCCTGATAGTTAATTGGTTAAAAAGTCAAATACCATCAACTAAAATTCATTTACATTTGTAACAATTCGACATTACGTTATAAATCCCTTTAAAATTTTAAAGTATTTTTTACATTTAAAAAGGCCGGAACCTCCAAATTTTAAAGATTCCAGCCTTTGTTTTTGTATATTGCTTTTTATCAGCCCACCTGGGAGGTGAGAACCTCCACAGCCTTTTCAAGGGCAGCGCTGAGATTTTCAGGCTTCTTGCCGCCGGCCTGGGCCATATCAGGACGGCCGCCACCGCCGCCACCAACAACAGCAGCAGCTTCCTTGATAATCTTTCCGGAATGGGCACCCTTGGCCACAGCCTCCTTGGAAGCCTTAACCACAAGGTTAACCTTGTCACCGTTTACAGTACCGAGAACCACAACGCCGTTGGCAATCTTATCACAGGTCATGTCAGCAATGCTTCTCAAATCCTCCATATCAGCAGCATTTACAGAAGCGGCAATTACGCTGACCTCACCTACTGTCTTCACCTGATCGGTGAGAGCAGCAGCATCAGCCTTGGCCTTTTCGGCGTTAACGGCATCCAGCTGCTTCTGAAGGTCCTTGGCCTGGGCAGCCAGAGTTTCCACATGGGATACCAGCTCATCCTCACGGCACTTCAGGGCAGCAGCTGCGTCAGCCACCTGCTTTGCCTTGGCATTGGCATATTCCAGAGCCTTGCGGCCAGTGATGGCCTCGATACGGCGAACACCAGCGGCTACACCAGTCTCAGATACAATCTTGAAGAGACCGATCTGGCCAACGTTGGATACGTGGGAACCGCCACAAAGCTCCATGGAGAAGTTTGGCACGCTTACAACACGAACCACGTCACCGTACTTCTCACCAAAGAGAGCCATAGCACCCTTTTCAACAGCAGCGTCCTTGGACATTTCCTCAATAACAACATCGGTGCCCTTGAGGATTTCGTCATTAACAAGCTCCTCCACATCAGCCAGCTGCTGAGCACTTACTGGCTCAAAGTTGGTAAAGTCGAAGCGGAGTCTGTCACCATTTACGGAGGAACCAGCCTGATTAATCTGGTCACCCACAACCTTCTTCAATGCAGCCTGCAGGAGATGGGTAGCAGTATGGTTACGGGCAGAGGAAAGCTTTTCAACCTTGTCCAGCTTGATCTGAACCTTGTCACCAACCTTAAGCTGTCCCTCTTCCACATAGGACTCATGATAAATAGTGCCATCTGGCAGCTTCTTGGCATTAGTTGCCTTGATGCGGCCCAATTCACTTACGAACACGCCGGTGTCACCCACCTGGCCGCCCCCCTCTGCGTAGAATGGGGTAACAGACAGAATAATGCCAGCTTCCTCACCATCCTGGAGGGAATCCACCAGAACGCCATCCTTCCAGATAGCCACAACCTCTGCCTCTGTAGCCTTTTCATCGTGCTTCAGAGCAGCAGTATCAATATTCTTTAAATCAGGAACGGCAAAGCGCTGATTCTCAGCACGGGCTGCACGGGCACGGTCACGCTGCTCCTGCATCTCCTTGTCAAAGCCTTCCTTGTCAAAATCCAAACCATTTTCCTGAAGAATCTCCTCAGTAAGCTCCCAAGGGAAACCGAAGGTGTCGTAGAGCTTGAAGCTCAGCTCACTGTCAAGAGCCTTCTTCCCGGCCTTCTTGGCCTCAGCCATGTAGCCGTCCAAGAGCTCCAGACCCTGCTCCAAGGTAGCGGAGAAACGGTCCTCCTCCAGGGAAATAACCTTCTTGATGTAATCCTGCTTCTGGGCCAGTGCCTCGAAATCGCTGGCACCGTCATAAATCTTGCAAACTGCATCTACTGCACCCTCAAGGAACTTGTCCTTAATGCCCAGCATTCGGCCATGACGGATAGCACGGCGGAGAATGCGGCGCAGTACATAACCACGGCCCTCGTTGGAAGGCAGAATGCCATCCATAATCATAATGCTCATGGAACGGGCATGGTCAGCAATAACCTTCAAGGAAACGTCCTTGTCAACGTCAGAACCATACTCAACTCCGGATACCTTGGAAGCGTACTCAATAATAGGGAACAGCAAATCAGTCTCGAAGTTGCTTGGAACACCCTGAATTACGGAAGCAATACGCTCCAGGCCCATACCAGTATCAATATTCTTGTTTTCCAGATCGTTGTACTTGCCGTCCTCAGTGCGGTCGAACTGGGTAAATACGTTGTTCCAGATTTCCAGATAACGGTCGCAGTCACAACCTACTGCACAATCAGGGCTGCCACAGCCGCGCTCCTCACCAAGATCGAAATAAATCTCAGTATCAGGACCGCATGGACCAGGGCCGATCTCCCAGAAGTTGTCATCCAATGGAACGATATGGGTTGGGTCGAAGCCAGGCTGCTCCTCCCAAATCTTGCGGGCCTCATCATCCTTTGGATAAATGGTAGCCCACAGCTTGTCCTTTGGCATTTCCAGAACCTCAGTAAGGAACTCCCACGCCCAAGGAATAGCTTCCTTCTTGAAATAATCGCCGAAGGAGAAGTTGCCCAGCATCTCAAAGTAGGTCTGATGACGGGCAGTACGGCCTACATTTTCAATATCACCAGTACGAACGCAACGCTGGCTGGTGGTAATACGAGGGCGAGGTGGCTTTACCTTGCCAGTAAAATATGCCTTAAACGGCGCCATGCCGGCACCAATCATTAACAAAGTAGGGTCATTTTCAGGAATAAGGGAAGCACTTGGCAGACGCAAGTGACCTTTCTTTTCAGCAAAGAAAGTAAGATAAGCCTCTCTAAGCTCATTACCTGTCATTTTCTTCAAAATAATCTACCTCCAAGGATATGTAAAATGTAAGTATTCACACTAACTGTAAGATTATACCATATTTGCGGGCCAATATGAAGATTTACACAAAAAAATCGGACTGCTTCGGCCAGTCCGATTTCCTTAAGTAACTTTACTTTATCATATTAACTAATTAAAAAGTTAAATGCTTCAGTCCTGCTCCTGGAATTTTTCCTTCAAAAAGTCCAAAGAGCTTGCCTCCGTTGGGTCATTGGTGCCCAGCTTCCCGCTAAAGGCCTTTAACAGAATGGCTTGTCTGATATCACCAATTGAATCAAGGGTCTCTTCGCAGGCGGCGGTTATTTTCTCCTCCTTGTTCAGCAGATTACGCAAAACGGAATTGATTTCCTGCTGTTCCGAAAGGCTTGGAATCCGGGCCTGTACATCTATCATTTCTTTGGTGTCAGCATCATAACGAACATAGCCCAACTTATCAAACCAGTTCAAAAATGACTCATATACATCCTTTGATGACAGGGATTTAAGGGACCAGCTGTCGTCTCCGATGCCCTTCACCTTGCGCCAGTAGGAGGTCAGCTTTCCAGTAATTCCCCCATAAATAAGGGTCTTCCTTCTCTGCTCTGCTCCATCAAGTACCCCTTGCACCTTTGCCTCTGCCCTGTCAAGATCAGAGCACATGGTCCCGATTGCGGCAACTATACGTTTCTGCTCCGAAAGGGGAGGAAATGGAATGGGCATATTCTGCAGGGTCTTCCCCGTAACCTGGCCAGAGCTGGACTCTGAGGCACTTTCATAAAGATAGTCCTCAAAATGAAGCAGCAGCAATCTGGTATAATCCTTGTCCATGACACCGCTTCTGATGGCAGACACCCCACGGCCCAGACAATATTCCCCATCTGCTATGACAGGCATACCAATATTGGTTTTGGTGGATATAATAACATCCCCCGCCTGGGATAATCTCGTCACAACCTTGGCATATCTTTTTACACTTATGGAATTGTTTGCCAGATCTGCCCAGCCGCTTATCAGGGGAGTAAAGCCTTCATCCTCTGTGATGTCATCACGTTTTGGGGACTGGCCCAATATTATATCACTGACACTGCCCAGCCTTACCCAGCACCAATTATCCGGCACCTTATATAGCTGTTCCTCCGGCACCAGGGCATTATTTATCTTTTCCTCTAAGGTCAGTTGTTTCTTCGCCATTTACCCTTATGCCTCCAATGATTCCAAGGTATTTACCACACCCCGCAAAAGGCTTGCCGCTTCCTCCAGCTGGGCTGCCGCTTCCCTGGCTGCCTCCAGGGGATCCGGCAGCTGTTCCAGCTCTGCCTCAAGGGTCTCCTGCTCTGTAAGTGTATTTAAGCTATTTTCAAGTTCCACGTTTCTTTCCCTCCAGGATATTCCTCTATATAAATTGATATATTTTCAAAAAATCATACCAATAATAATGATAATATATGACGCTGGATTTGACAAATAAAGTTGCGATTTTGTAGATTTTGTAGAATAACTCAGCCATTTAATACCATAATTAAAAACGCCGGAAAACCTCCGGCGTTATCTTTAAATATATTATTCTCCTGCCATCACAGCTGCAGGCAAAGTCTTGAGCAACGCTGGGTTAGCCGACAATACTCTAAGCAGATTTGATATGGCCCTGCTAGGCAACACATCACCACTCTCGTACTTTTGAAAAGCCCTTTTTCCGCCACCTAAAATAAGTCCAGCCTGAATCTGGGATAATTTTAGGCTTTTTCGGATTGAGCGTATCTCAGCTGGTAACAGCAGATGCTCAACTTCAGCCTTTAATTCCTTTATTGCCCTATCATAGATTTTTAGGTCGTCCTGAGTAAAAGTGGGCTCACATTCATTATTTGAAGGATACCAACCAGGCATATCAAAGGTTCTACTCTGTCCTTGGTAAGTTATAGTAATAGGTCGAATATCCCGTTTTAATTCAGTACCAGTTTCAATATCATATTTGATTTTTTCCATGATGGCACCTCATTTCTCTTTAAAAGATAGCAAATCAAACTCAGTAATAGTCCCTTGAACAAATTTTATATATATCAAATAGTCCTTATATGGTACATGGTAAACATCCTGCCATATTTGATGATTTTTATAACGCCATTGTTCAAATTTTTCTTCTTTAGAAGAAAAATCTTCCAATTAGCGTTTCAACGAGCTGGGAGATATTCTCACCAGCTGTTGTAGTTTGTTTTCCCCCACCTAAAGAGGAAGGGGACATCTTAAAGCTCGTTATAAGATGTCATTGATTTATAGAAATGTTCCGGGAGCATGGAATCCACTGCCTGGAAAATATCCTTGAGTTCAAATCCCATAGCTGCAGCACCAAACAAAGCTGATTGCTTAATACCATATTTAGACTTCTTAAACGAATCCAAATTATATGTTGGAGTGTATTTGTCCATTACATTAGGCATAGTTCAACCTCGCTTTCATTATAAACCATAATGGTGTATTTTGTAAATAAATGTTAATGCGCAAAATCAACCTTTTCCAAACAAAAAAGCCTTTGGAGTCCGCATTCCAATATGAATTAGAATACAGCTACCAAAGGCCCGTTAGGCTTATTCTTTTATACACCTGTTTGGTACTTATATTTTATTATCAAAAGTTTATTATGTCAACATTGAATCATTATTAAGTAAAGTGTCTTTATTCTTTAATAATTATTTGTGTTTTATCTCCCAACCCTTGAACGTATCTTTTCAACTATCTCAGCCATTTCCAAGTGCAGTATTACCGGTTCAGTAAATGGATTAAGCACAATACCAAAAATTCTATTTTTATAAAATTGTGCAATTTCAAGAATTTCCAAAAAATGCTTTGCCACCTTGGAATATTGATTTTCATATTCTCCCATAACTTCTACACTGGAAAAAACAGGGATAAAATCGTCTTCTCCATTTGAGATAATTACTGGAACCAGGCGAACAGGTTCTTCATTTGTAAATTCCATACCTACCAAAGAATCCAAATTGTCACCTGCCATTTGTATAATTTTATTCAAGGATGTCTGATCCTTACTACCTGATATCGCATTGCATGGTATCCAAACATTACTATCTCTCAAAACTGCCAATAAATTCCAAAAACTATCATCCGTATTCCAATATTTATATTTTCTGATAGCTTCCCTTAAAAGCGCTCCATCAGATAATTCTTCTTCAGAAAGCTTTTTTCCTTTTCCTCTGTATAAAATCCACATTTCATCAACAACTTCATAGAAGCGGTTTACTATAGTAATCATTTCTTCTGGTAAATTATTTCGGCACTCAGCCACTAATTCATCCGGAATACCATAATAGGCTTCAGCAATACTTCCAGCTATACATGCCAATGTATCTGTATCACCGCCAAGGGAAATGGTTGTTCTAATTACATCTTCAAAATCTTCACCTTCCAAAAAAGCCGTTATAGCTTCTGGTACTGACCTTTGACAGGTTTCATCATGATGATAGTTTGGCCTGATTTCATCACATGTACGGGATAAATCATACCCTATAACATCTGTAACAAATGATTTTATTTCAACCTTATCTTTTCCATCCAGAGCCAAATAAATTGAACCAGCTACAGCCTGAGCTCCTTTTATTCCTTCCGGATGATTATGAGTTACTTCTGCTGTCAGGCGAGCTAATTTCATGGCTTCTTCCAAACTGGTCGCAAGCCAGCCGGCAGCTAATACCCGCATTGCAGAACCGTTGCCAAAGCTGTTGTAGGGCTGAGGATTATCGGCTTCAAGCCATCTGCTAAACATGGCTCCATAACCTGCATTTGGATAATCACTGCCCCAATTTTGCATAGAGGCAATCAGAGCCTGTTTTAATTCCTCATCAGAATCAAATTCATCATAAACATAATCAAGCAGCACCTCAGCCACTGCCACAGTCATCACAGTATCATCGGTAAAATTTGACTTATCGCAAAAAAGCGGAAAATCTTTCGTCTTATTTCCTCTGTCAAACTCATAAGGAGCACCAATCATATCGCCTAAAATTGCACCATACATATATATTCCTCCTTCAAAATCACCATTCCAATTCTTTTGATGGTCAAATATTATCAAAATAATTTATCTATATGGTATCCTGTCAGGCGACATTTTGGTGAGCTATCAAAGCCTAGCAGCCCAATGTTGATTCCCCTTTTTCAAACAGGACCTGATTTATGGTATCGATATCGTATTTCCCGTGTCTGATAAAATATTCAATGATTACGTCGCTCACGTTGCTATGGGAAAAGGCATAGCCAGCACGGGCCAGCAGATTACTGGTTTCAGCCAAATCCAGCTCCAAGGCTATGGCCAAAGCGTAAACAGTGGCTTTTTTCGGCTTGTAATCCTTATTTTTCCGTATTTTTGCGAAATGCTGACGATTAATATTGGCCCTTTTATACACCTGGTGATCCTTCTTGCCCTGGGCATCAATAATTTTAAACAAGGCTTCCGAGAAGGTCTCTGTCATATTATCCAGCATTTCCTCCAAAGAACGGGAATCCGTGCCGCTTCTACCATAGAGAGCCGCCTCCCGCTCCCGTCTGCGTCGATTACCATCACGGTGTTCCTGGGACAGGTGCTCATCCACATAAACTTCATCAATGTAATTCTGCACATCATAAAAAAGGCTGCTGGAAATTTTGAAGGACTCCCGATCGAACATCACCATATAAACATCCAAATCATGCTTATCAATAAACTCCCGAATTGCCCTGGTGGCAGTGGCAATGGCAATCTCCGCTGGACAGCCGAATATACCGGCAGAAATCAAAGGAAAGGCTATGGAGCTGCATTCATGGTCTGCTGCAAGCTGGAGAGAATTTTGATAACAGCTGGCCAACATATCCCGTTCCCCCTGTTTTCCGTCCTGCCAGACCGGGCCAACGGTGTGTATTACATATTTTGCCAAAAGATTATAGCCAGGGGTGATATAGGCTTTTCCCGTGGCAATATCCCCAATCTTTTGCCGGGCAACCAGCAGCTCCGGACCCGCCGCTTGGTGAATGGCCCTGTCCACGCCGCCCCCCACTATAGCTCTTGGATTGGCCGAATTAACAACAGCATCCACCTGCATTTTTGTTATATCGTTTCTGACAATTTCCAAAGGCATCACAGATCAACTCCTGTCAAAATACTACTTTATCATTCAACAGCCCCAGCAAATATTCCTTCACCAGCCATACCAATATTAGCAAAAAATCAATTGCCATAAGAAAAGTCCTGCCACCACAAAGCGACAGGACCCTACCTTAAATAACAGCGTCTATGTTCAACATTATCGTTGGACCCTTAACCCAAAATTTTCAAAATTCCCTCGTAATCCAGCTGGTCAGCAGCAGCCTTAAGCCTGCAGTAAAGCTCCTCATAATCCTCTGGAATTTTGTATTCCTCCATTTCGACGAAAATATCCTCCAGGCGGTTACCATCCATATCATCAGCAGCAGCCCGGATTTCCTCAATTACTCCCTCCAGCAGCTCCGGATCAGCCTCTGGCTTGTCCTCGTCCTCCTTGAAGGCAAATACCTCTGCCAATGGTTCCTTGAAGCTCCTGAATTTCGCCATAAATTCCCCGTTATGGGCCTGAATATAATTCAGATCATCAGCTTTTCCCGCATCCTCAAGCTTTTGGGCCTCATCCCCAAATTCCATGGCACCGATTAGCCGGGCTGAGCTCTTTAAAGCATGAACCTTGGTGGTGTAATCCTTAATATTGCCATCCTCATAGTAGCCCTCTATCTCTGCGGCCCTATCATCCAGGGATTCGTAGAATACCCGCAGCAATGGCAGATATGCCTCCATGTCGCCACTGTTTTGGATTCCAAGCTTCAGATCAATCCAGTCCTGCCCCTGCAGTGGTGCCAGCAGCTCCGAAAGCTCAGCAGTGTTTCCTGCCTCCGCCCCCGCCATATTGCCTTTGTCTGTCTCCTTTACTGTCGCTGTTGCTGACCTAGTCTCCGGCTTAGTATCCACTTGCTGGGCTTTCCCAATTTTCTCCTTCGGCAAATAATTTATCAGCATATCCTCCAGCTTGCCTGAATCAATTGGCTTGGTAAGATAATCGCTAAAGCCCTCCTCAATGTACCTCTCCCTTGATCCGGAAATAGCATTGGCCGTGAGACAGACGGCAATGGTGTTCTGATTGATATTGCCATTTTGCTCCCTCAGCTCATGGAGTGTTTCTATACCATCCTTCCCCGGCATCATGTGGTCAAGGAAAATAATATCATACTTTTTATCCTGGGTAAGCAAAAGTGCCTCGTCCCCATCATCGGCCGTATCCACCTGCACCTGGGTTTTCTTCAGCAGACTCTTAAATACCATCAGATTCATTTGATTGTCATCCACCACCAGAACCTGGGCATCAGGGGCAACGAATTTCTCCTGATAAAAGTTGCGCTCTTTAATCAGGGCCTGATAAGCGGCCTCATAATTTCCCAGTGGCTCCCAATTAATTACCCTTTGCTCCAGATAGAAATAGAATTTCGTCCCATGGCCATAATCGCTTTCCACCTGGATTGTACTGCCCATCATATTTAACAGATTAAGGGTAATGGCCATGCCGAGACCGGTGCCCTCCACCTTACGATTGCGTTTTTCCTCAATGCGCTCAAATTTTTCAAAGAGCTTCTTCAGATCCTCCGGCTTTATGCCAATACCAGTATCCTTTACTGCCACATACAAACGCACACCGTCCGGATTGTCTGCAATCCTCTCAAAACCCAATGTGAAGGTCACGGAACCCTTTTCCGTATACTTCACCCCATTGGTCAGGATATTGGTAATTACCTGCTTAATCCGCACCTCATCACCGTACAAATTCTTTGGAGTGTTAGGGTCAAAATCCAGAGAAATAGTAAGGCCCTTGGCATCTGCCCTGGTCTGCACCATATTTACCAGATCATTGAGCACTGATGACAAATCGTACTCCACTGGAATAATCTCCAGCTTGCCGGCCTCAATTTTTGAAAAGTCCAGAATATCGTTAATAATTCCCAGAAGGGTATTCCCTGCGCTTTTTATGCTGCTTGCATAGGCGAGAATATTATTGTCCTGACATTCCCGCAATATCATCTCGTTCATTCCCAGCACTGCATTAATAGGGGTTCGGATTTCATGGGACATATTGGCAAGGAAACCGCTCTTGGCCTTGGAGGCTTCCTCTGCCAATGCCTTGGCATGTCTGAGCTCCTCCCCCTCGTATATCTTGCCCCAAACATAGAATACATAGGCAGAGCCCAGGGCCACCAGCAGCATCAGCAAGCCAAATACCCAAACTACCAAAAGCTTCAGATTGCCTATGCCCTCAGCAGCCTTTTCCAGGGGTACAAAGCCCACCACCAGATAATCCGTGTTTGGAACCTCTGCCTCAAAAAGCATAGTGTCCCCCCGTTTGGTGTAGAAATTGTGGGCAACCGCTACAGAAACCTCCATTTCCCTGTGCATGGAGTGATAATAATTCTCCACTTCCCAGCTTTTTATAAAGTCCACATCTTCCGGACTGGTCCGTGCAAAGGGAACAACTACTTCACCATCACGGGTTATTACACACATCTTGCCAATATCATCGTAACAGCTGATAGAAAATCTTTCAGCAATGGACCTGGTTGGATAAAACCGATAAAGAACATATTTAATATTCTTTCCGTGAAATACCGGACAGGTAAACAAAATGCCCCCGCCTGACACGAAGGTTATGGCATTATTTCCCCGGAAGGAGGTCTGTATTCCATCATAGGTCTGCAGAGACATACTATCCCCATACAGAGCACGACCATCAATGGACAACAACCCCTGCTTAACTCCATTGCTGCCCAATGTTGTTGGTATATGGTGCTCTATATCATCAGGATTTTCCTCGATTTTTTGGGCAATATATGAAAGGATTTCCAATTCGGCACTAAACTTTTCCGAGGTCTGATAGGACAAGGTCTCCGCCTGACGCCTTGTCTGGTTCTCCGTATAACGTACCAGCAGCTCCCCCATTCTTTGATAGAACAGCCAGCCCACCAGCAGCAGTATGGCAGCCAAACAGAGAGAGGCCAAAATATTGGTTTTCTTTTCCTTGAAAAATACGCTATTACTCATATATTTCAACTCCCTCTGCATACCATTCCATACCGGTAAACAGCTCACGGTCACTTATGGTTTCATCCTCAGCGCAACGGAGTTTTCCCTCATTGTCGTAAATCACCCCTGAAAAAACATCCCGTTTTTTTTCTATCCGGTCCTGTTCACGTTCCAGCAACAATCTTGTATCTTTGCTCACCAGATGGGACAAAGGATATAATTTTACTCCCCCTGAGTAAAAATCAAACCAATAGGTGTCGGACATTTTTGCCCTGCCGCTGAGGTAGTCACCCAGCAATTTTCCGTAAATAATCTTCCAATCGTACACAGCCGCCGTCAGAAAGCGCTCTGAAAACTGCTCATAAACGCTGTCATAGCCAATACTGTACAACCCCAGGGCTTCCGCTTCACGTACTGCGTATGGCTTATCTTCATGGTAGGTTATTACATCAGCCCCCTTGGAAGCCAGAAAACGCACACTTTCCCTTTCCTTGACCTGATCATCCCAGCTGCCGGTAAAGCGTACAAGAAGACGTGCATCGGGATTAGCAGTCCGCATTCCCAGGGCAAAGGCATTTATGGATTGACTGGTCTGGGAATTTGGCATGGCCGATACATAGCCAAGTATCCCCGTTCTGCTCTCACATCCCGCCACTATACCAGCCAAATAGCGGGCCTGATAAATCCGTCCCAAATAGGTAGCACGATTTTTCTCTGTACCCTGTCCGGAAATACAAAAGAAGGCCACATCAGGATTATCACGGGCTATAATACCTGCATAATCACCGTAGCCAAAGGAAGACAGAAAAATAACATTTGCCCCTTCATCAATCATGCTCTTAACAGCTCTTATAACAGCTTGGCCCTGCTCAGGCACATTATCACGAATCAGCAGCTTGCAGCCATTTTTGTCACAGGCATCAACAAGGCCGTCATAATGATTCGAATTCCAGCCCAGATCTATTTTTGACCCTACCAAGACTGCCCCCACTATGGTATGTTTTTCATTTTTGGGCAATTCAAAGCTCCTTATTACCACCACAATGGCAACAATAATGAGCGCAGCCAAAATAATTGGAGTAAACCGCATGAACCATTCCTTATTCATCGACAGTCACACCCTCCACATACCAATCAAATTTGTTAAGCATTTCCTCATCTGACATGGATTCGCCTTCGTAGACCCGAAGCTGACCCTGATTATCCCTAATAGGGCCATAAAAAACATCAAATTCCCGGCTGACCAGTCTGTCCTCTGCCTTCCTAACCTCAGCTTCAGTGCCCGGCTTAACATTTTTCGTGAGGGGTGAAATGGAAACTATACCATCCTCCATTTTCATCCACACATTTCTGCCATGAAACTTGCCCTGAAGGCATTTCGTAAGCTCCTGACGGTAATAGGCATCCCATTTCCACACACAGGCTGTCAAATATGTATCTGGTAAGGCACTGGCATTGTCCATATTATAGTCAATGGACCACACCCCGCGATTGTCTGCTTCCATGTTGACCTGGAGAGAATTCGTATGCTTGGCAACTACATCAATAGGATAACGATCCAATAAATCTGCACAGGCTTTTCCCGCGATGCCATCATCTATCCATGACTTACAAAATTTCACATGGATTTGGGCATCGGGACGAACACTGCGCACTCCCAAAGCAAAGGCATTAATTCCCCGATTTACCTGTGAAATAGGAAAAGCGGCCACAAATCCAACATGGCCGGTTTCCGTTCTCATGCCCGCCACAATGCCGGAAAGATAACGGGCCTGATACATTCTGCCGAAAAATGATGAAAAATTACCACCATATCCCGTTCCGGAACACTGGAGAAAATAGACATTTGGGTAGGCTTGAGCTGCTTTTTCCATGGATGCCCCATGATCACTGGAAGTACCAATGACAATCTCGCAACCCTCTTTTTCAATGAGCTTCACAATATCATTGTAGCAATCCTTGCCTATGCGGGTGAAATAAACTGGCTCAATGGGCAGTTCCTTCTTTACAGCTTCCAGGGCCTCATAATGGGTCTGATTATAGCTTCGATCATCATAAGAACCAGAAAGCATTACCCCCACCCTGGTGGTTCTGGCCATCATATCATCATTCTTCGGATCATCATTTATAAGCAGGATACCAGCAACGGCGGATACCAAAACAACGAAAACCACCATGATTATTTTTCTCATAGGCTGGTCCCCCTAACTTAAAAGCTTCAAAATCCCCTCATAATCCAGCTGAGCAGTAGCAGCCTTTAGTTTGTTGTAAAGCTCCGCTTGAGCCTCGGGAATTTTGTACTCCTCCATCTCTGCAAAAATATCCTCCAAACGGTCACCGTCCATATCCTCGGCGGCGGCCCGTATTTCCTCAATTACACCCTCCAGCAGCTCTGCATCAGCCAATGGCTTGTCCTCAGCCTCCTGAGTGGCAAAAACCTCCCCCAAAGGCTCCTTAAAGCTTCTGTATTTCTCCATAAAATCCCGGTGATGGCCACGGATATACTCCATATCCTCAGCTTTTCCCGCATTTTCCAGCTTTTGGGCCTCTTCACCAAAGTCCGTGGCCCCAATAAGGCGGGCGGAGCTCTTTAATGCATGGACCTTAATGGTGTAATCCTTAATATTCCCGGACTGATAATATTCCTCTATCTCATTGGCTTTCTCATCCATGGATTCATAGAATATTTCCAGTAGGGGCATATATGCCTCCAAATCACCGCTATTTTGAATCCCCAGGGAAATATCTATCCAGTCCTGATCCTGAAGTGGGGCCAGCTTTTCCGGGATTTCCGTATTTTCCGCTGGCGCAGTATTATCCCATATATTTTCCTCATCACTGATCTCATGGATTTTTTCAGTTGGGAGATAGGCCAACAGCATATCCTCCAGCTTCACAGAATTTACCGGTTTGGAGAGATAATCAGTAAAGCCGGCGGCAAGATACTCCTCCCTGGCCCCTGCAATGGCATTGGCAGTAAGGCAGATAATCGGAGTGGCAATATTTAGTCCCCCCATCTCAGCCCGCATTTCATGCAATGTTTCGATACCATCCATGCCCGGCATCATGTGATCCAGGAAAACCATGTCATATTTCTTGTCCTTGGCCAGAGAGAAGGCTTCATAGCCATCATTTGCCATATCAATCTGTACCTTTGTCTGCTTCAGCAGGCTCTTGAACACCATGAGATTCATTGGATTGTCATCCACCACCAGAATCGTTGCCTCCGGTGCCGTAAATCTCTCACGGTAGTTCCGATGTTCCAAAGCCAATGTACGGGCATAGGACTCCCAATCCCCCAAAGGCTCCCAGTCAATAACATTCTGCTCCAGCTGGAAGAAGAAGTTTGAGCCTTCGCCATAAATGCTTTCCACCTGTAAAGTAGTACCCATTAATTCCAACAGCTTTTGGGTAATGGACAGCCCCAGACCGGAGCCTTCCACATTGCGGTTGCGCCTTTTGTCCATCCGTTCAAACTTTAGGAATAGCCTGTCCATGTCCTCAGGCTTAATGCCAATACCAGTATCCTTTACTGATACACAGAGCAATACCTTGTCCTCATCATTTTCAACCGCCTTAAAGCCCACTGAAAAAGTCACACTTCCCTTTTCTGTGTACTTCACTGCATTTGTCAGTAAATTGGAAAGGATCTGCCTTATACGGACTTCATCCCCCCACAATACCCTTGGTATATCCTGGTCAAAATCAAGGGAAATCTCCAATCCCTTTTCATCTGCCCGCTGCTTCACCATATTTACCACATCATTGAGCACAACTGACAGATCATACTCATCGGAAATAATTTCTATTTTTCCCGATTCAATTTTTGAGAAATCCAAAATGTCGTTAACAAGGCCCAGCAGCATATTTCCGGCGATTTTTACGTTTTCCGAATAATTGATGATATTCTCGTCATTACATTCCCGCAAAATCACCTCATTCATGCCAAGAATAGTATTGATTGGGGTGCGGATCTCATGGGACATATTTGACAAAAACTCACTTTTTGCCTGGGACACCTTCTCCTGAGCCTCAACCTTTTGCATGGATTCCAGCATACCCTGCCGATATCTTTCCAGCTCACCTTTGAATACAAATGTATGAATCAGTTTGGTTCCCATCATAAAGCCTATGGAATACAACGGCAGCAACGGATATTGCAGCTGAATAAGCAGCATAAAGCCCACCACCAGGCCAAAGAGGAATATGGCCCTATAACGGATTTTAGCTGCACTGTCCGCCTGCATCATTGCCTTAAAGGCATAGGCCGAAGTCAAAAACAGCAGTACAATCTGGAATGCCAGCTGTATATGTCTTGCCAAACCAGCCTGATACGTACCACTGTCATCAAACCAGAACAAAATTGGGTTAAAGAAATTCACTGCGGTGACTGCCACAACCACCACAAAGAAAATCTGCCCCGTATAAGACATGATACGTCCGAAAATATTTTCCGCAGCCAAATACTTTACCACGTACTGGGTCCATAGCATTACATCCAGGGCCATGGCAATATAATATATTACCGTATCAAAATAGAGCCAGCTGACCATGTGATTGCTGTCCAGAATCCCCCACATTATGTCGGTGGTATAGTACAGCAAAATACCATATAACAGTTTTTTGTAGGTCCCTAGGGCAGGAATGCTCTGTCTCTCATCACGGTTAAACAAAATATCATAGTTTACAATAAGAAGATCAGCTGCAGCAATCAATCCAATTAAAGCATAATAGAACATGGTGATTGTCCCCTTTAATTATTTTTCAAGAACCCCCTGTAAACTTTCCAATAATTTTTCTTTTGTTGTGGTCTTTAAAATATAGCCGTTTGGCTTCAGGGCCATTACCCGCTGCACCCCTTCACGGGTATCTACACCTGTGAGAAATATCACTGGTATATCCTTGGTATCGGGATCCTGGCGAAGCATCTGGAACACCTGGGGGCCGTCCACTACAGGCATTTCATAATCCAAAAGTATCAAATCCACCGGGGTTTTCAGGGCAAAGGAAATGGCATTCATTCCCCCGGTTACGCTATAAGCCTGATAATCGTCCTTAATCCATTCCCGTACCATTCTGGCGTATGATGGGTCATCATCCACTATGAGTATTTTTTTCTTGGCAGTGATCTCAACGGCCTTTTCCACAGCCAATTCCAGCTCGTCCATTTTCACCGGTCTGTCCAGCCAGATAAAATTTTCAAAATGAGAGTGTTTTTTCAGTAACTCCGGCTTGTCCTTTTTGTCGCCAATGAGCAGCATGCTTCTGCCACGCTCCCATATCATGTCATGAATATGGTTAAGGTGATTTATATCCACCATATTGTCAATAATGCCACTTGGAATATAAATGATAAAGAGCTTGGTATAGGCTGCCACCTCTTTGATTTTCTCAAATTCACCGGCCACAATGGTGACATTATAGCCGCATTCTGCCAGCTTCCGCTCGATGCCCTTCACCACAACGCTGTATTTATACATTACGATAACAATATTTTTTACATTATCGTCCATCCGTATAAATCCTCTTACTGCAATAGTAGTATTATTTTCCTCACCCATAAAATTGTACCTCCCCAGCTCTTACTAAAAAGCTTTTTCAAATTACCGGCCTGTTTCCCGATTATTTCCTTTCATCTTTACTGTCTGCTGGTCTGTTTACCACACGGCCCTCATAACTCAGTGGTTCCACTACATGTTCAATAGCCACATGGCCGGCGAAGGAATACGTCTCCCACGCCTTCATAATGCGCTCCAGCACCACCGGAACATTTTCCTCTGCCAAATCCGGCAAATACAAAAAATATTGGTTAATTTTGTTGTTTAGTATAATATCACTTCGGCGAAGAACCTTTTGCAGGCATTCCCCGAACTGCTCCGACACCTTTTTCCTGTCTGTCCCTTTTTCCGGGGACAGATTAAAGAGAAGCTTACAGGACATTCCGCCCTTCCGCGCAGCGTGACGCTGTGAGAACTGGTATATGGCAGAAAACTGATCCAGCCCCAGAAGCAGGGCACCTCCCTTGTCTCCACGGCCCTCAACAATTTTTGTGATTCTGTCCATTTCTGTTTGAAGATCTTCCTCACGGGAAATCTCCAAGTCATTCTCCTCAGCGTAGAGGACGTGACCATGCTTCCCGTTATGCTTTGCCCGATAAAGGGCACTGTCCGCCAGGGGAAACAACTCTTCATAGTTTGTGCCGTGGGCCGGCACTGCCACTGCCCCCACAGAAATTCCCAGAGGGATATCCGAATCCTCTCCCAGATATTTCGCCGAGGCCTCCACGAACTGCTTATTCAGCCGCTCTGTTATTGCCCCCAAAGGAGCATCCTCTTTCATATTGCAGAAAAAAGCCGCAAATTCGTCCCCGCCAATACGGGCCACCACGTCATTTGCCCTGGTATTATTCCTTACAACTCCAGCAAAGGTTTCAAGTATCCTGTCACCTGTATCATGGCCGTGAAGGTCGTTAACCAGCTTAAAATTGTCCAGATCAAGAATCATCAGCATTCCTTCACAGGACTTGCAAAGCTCGGACAAACGCCTTATGCCGGCGGCACGGCTCCAAAAGCCCGTGAGCTTGTCAACTGAAGCCTCATCCCTCAAGGTCTCTATGACCTTGTCATTCATAATAGTGTTATATATGCGCCGTACAAGAATATCCTTGTTGAAGGGCTTGCGGATAAAGTCGGAGGCACCTGCTTCCAGCCCCCGCCGTTCTGTTTCGCTGTCATCGGAGCCAGTCAAAAAATCACAGGGGTCCTTTTACGCCCAGTCTCTTCCTCGTACTGGCGCAGCTTATGGTAGGTCTGAAAGCCATCCATTTCAGGCATCATAACGTCCATAAGAATGAGATCCGGCTTATTCTTGGTCATAAACTTCAATAAGTCCCGGCCGGACCGCAGACGGTCCACCCTCATTCCCTCATCCTTTAATATTATCTTTGCATTTGTCAGGCTCATAATTTCGTCATCAACTACAACAACCCAACAATTCATTATTATCACACTTTCCCTTGGCAATTATCCCTTGATATGCATCGGACACAATGTGTAACTGCTACCAATAATTGCCCCGCGATCAATTTTTTCTTTCTTTCAGCTATTCAAAAAAATAATTCTACTTGGTTATTATTCCATTCTCCCCCCAAAATATCCTGCTTTTGATAACAAAAATAGTAGGCAATAAGCAGATAATAAAAACTTCAAGTGATGTACAGAAATTAAATGGAGGACCCCCCGCAGGGAATCCTCCATTTCCAATAATTAATCCAGCATTTATTCAGTTGTCATATTGCGAGATTATTTATGCAGTTTTTAGATTG
Organism: Anaerovibrio sp. RM50; assembly: GCF_000622005.1. Taxonomy (GTDB): domain Bacteria; phylum Bacillota; class Negativicutes; order Selenomonadales; family Selenomonadaceae; genus Anaerovibrio. The sequence goes on from NZ_JHWV01000007.1 coordinate 145,214, forward strand.
CCAGATCATTCAGCAGATTTCTCAGCACCACAATCTCGTCCTTGGTGAAGGTAACCCCTTTGCCCATGCGGCTTTTATCCGGTGACCACTCCCGAATATCATACTTTGGATTCAGGTGGTTCCAGGACACCAGATTCAGCTCCTTGTGCCAGCCCCGTCTGTCCTCGGCAATTACCCCAAATTCCTCCTTGATTTCGCAGGTGATTTCCCGTTTCTCATTTCTTTCCATAATGTGAATCGCTCCTTTGTTTAATATTTTAAAATCTACCTGTATTCTATCAAATATTTTTAAGTTTGTAAAGATTTTGCAATAAAAAAGAAGGTTACATTTTGCAACCTTCAAATTTAATTACATATTTCCGTCCCAATGACGAAATAAATTATTCTCAACGTTTAAACTGTCGCAGATTTTTCCCACCAGCATATCCACCAAATCCATCAAGGTTTCAGGCTTATGATAAAATCCCGGACTGGCTGGAATAATCATGGCTCCCAGCCTTGATGCCTTCAGGAGATTTTCCAGATGCCCGGCGTGCATGGGAGTTTCCCTTGGAACCAAAATCAGTCTCCGTCCCTCTTTCAGAATAACATCTGCCGCCCTGGTGAGGAGATTATCCGTAACTCCTGTAGCAATGCAGGCCACAGTTTTCATGGAGGCGGGAGCCACCACCATGGCGTCTGCCCTGAAGGAGCCACTTGCAATGGACGCCCCAATATTATGAACATCGTGAAGCATGTCCGCGCTCTTTAGAATCCTCTCATAAATATCGGGACACTCAAACTTCACTACCTTGTTGCCGCTGTCAGTAAGCACCACATGGACCTGATGGCCCGCTTCCTTCAGCACCTCTATAAGACGGAGGCCATAAATACTGCCGCTGGCCCCGGTTATTCCAACTATAATTTTCATACTTCCTCCAAAAAATCCTTCATCAGCCCGCCTCAAAAGCATTTTCAATAAGCCTGAAGCTCATGGCGCCGCTTTTGGGGGCCAGAACCTCCAGCACATCAAAGCGGTAACAGTAATCATGAAGTCCCTTATATCTGATATAAGCCTGGGCGGTGCGGACTATTTTTTGCTGTTTGTAATAATTCACTGCCTCAGCAGGGGTGCCGTAATTCATGGAGCCCCTGGTCTTTACCTCCACAAAGGATATGGTATCTCCCTTGCTGGCAATAATATCAATTTCCCCGGTTTTGGCCCTATAATTTCTCTCACGGATAAAGTAACCGTGATTCTCCAAATACAGTGCCGCCGCCTGTTCGCCCTTGGCTCCCAAAATCTTGTTGTTCATTATAAGCCTTTCACTGGCGGCATCTGATTTTTCATATCCTTGCGCCGCTGGTCAATCCTGTACACATAAGCCAAAATTTCAGCCACAGTTGTATAGAGCTCCGTAGGAATTTCCTTGTCCAGCTCCAGAGCCATCAGCATATTTACCAGAGATTTATTCTGATAAACAGGTACCTTGCCCTTTTTGGCGGCCTCAAGAATATTCTCGGCAACGTGTCCTTTGCCCTTGGCCACAACCTTTGGCGCCATATTCTTTTCCGGGTCGTATTTAAGCGCTACGGCTTTTTTCTCAGCAAGGGGATCCCATTCCGGCTCCTCGTGAGGTTTTCGTCCTCTATTCATCATTGCTTACAGTTCCTATCTTTAAGTCAGTTAGGTTAATCGGTGTATTGTAAAGTGCCTTGCGGATATCCGGGAGATAATCCTTGAATTCGTCCACCGCTTCATTGTCCGAGAACACTACCCGAAGATTCAGATTATTGCCATCATAAAGACGGCAGACCACGTCCACGGCACCTATTTCATCAGTGAGCACACAAACGCGGAACCACGTATCCTTGCGGGTAACGCCGTACTCGTCCTCATGGGGCGGCTCATCGTAAATATGAAGGTACGCAGGATAGCTGAGTGTGCCATCACCCACATACAAAGGCATCATGTAGGAAATTGACTTCTGGCCGTCGGCCTTGAAGGCGCCGTCGCTGTCCATGGAGCCCTTTATGGCATTGGTAAAATTAACAATCTCCTTACTGGCACTTCTGTACTGATAGCCCTTCATTTTCTTCAGGGTACTGATATCCGCCAGCTGCATAAATGCCCACAGCTTTGGCAGTCCGTCAAAGCCCATTTTCTGTGCCGCCTGCTGTACTGAAGCCGGCATATTGCCCTCAATGGTGCGAAGCAACGTATTCAGCTGCTTGGCGTCCTGCTCGGACAGTGCCCCCTGATTTTCATTGATAAAATTGTTAAGAAGCTGACCCTCCTTTGGAGTCAGCTCCATATTTTTCATAATAAGCTGCCCTGCATCCTTTAAGGCCAAAGCCACCTGTTGGCTGTCCATCTGTGGCAGCTGATACTGGGTGGTGTTGGCAGGGGCATTGTTATTTTCAATAGGCTGCTGAGGCCCAAAACGATTGAAAATACTTCTGAAAAGCGGATTCTGCTCAACGGGACCGCTCATTCTTGCAGAGGTACCCTCATAAGCCATTCCTACATTATTGAGGCGCACGTTAATAGTCTCACGGCCCGGAATGGTGAAATTGGTCTGAGACTGGGCACTGCCCTCCTCTGCAGCCATGGCTGACTGATTAGGCATAGCTGTATTTGGCTGGGCAGTCTGACTCCCCTGTGGCTGGGCTGTCCCCTGTGGCCCCTGGGACATGGCCGCGGTATTGGCCTGATTTCCCTGAGGCATAACAGTATTTTCAGCCATTGTATTGGCGGCTGTGGCAGTATTGGCATTGGCGGTGGCTTGGCCCGTCTGGGGCTGGCCTTGAATATTTTGTCCATTTTGTGCAGTCTGGCCATTTGTAATATTCTGGCCACCCTGTGGCATGGCATTGGCCCCTTGCCCGGCTTGTGGTCCCCCAGCTACGTTCTGGGCAGTCTGAGCCCCCTGAGGCATAGCTTCCCCTTCTGACATTATATTATTTCCAGCCATAACATTATTGCCGGCCATGGTATTTCCCCCCGGCATATTATTGGCTGTAGTACCAGCAGTCCCCGGCTGGGCCATTTGGCCAGTCTGAAAGGCCATTTGTCCTTTTGGGGAAGCCATTTGAGCAGAGTTACCCGTCATAGTCCCCTGGGCACTCCCCTGCTGAGGCTGTGACTGGGCTACATCACCAGTAAATGCACTCTTAGGGAAAAATGCATCCACCAATTTATTTAAGATACTAAGGCCCTCTGTAGGCTGCTGGGCCCCCTGCGATGGCTGAGGATTGGTTACAGATGCCAGCTGGGCAAGAAGCTGTTCCAGCTGCTTTGGCATTTCCTCACCCTCCGGAAGCTGCATGAGCTGAAAGGCCAATTTGTTGATATTAACAGGCTCCATGGAGCTGTCATTGCCAAGAACTGCCTTTAAGTTATCAAAAACTGTCTGCAGACCCTCGGAAAAATCTCCCAGCTTCCCCTGATCAGCCATCTGCCCCAGCTGTGACATAATTCTGCCCAGGGTATTAAGCTGCTCCACGGAAAAACGCTGGCTGGCCAATGAACTGCCCACGCCTTCTCCCACAGTGCCCTCCAAAGTAAAGGCATTGCGCATAATGTTCTGAATAATATTTTTCAGCTCACTTGGAATGGCATTCTCCGCTTCAGCATGATGGGTGGAAATCTTTGACAGGACTCCCGCCATATTATCTATGGAATTTTTTATATTGACATCTGTACGGGGTGAAAAGGCAGAACCGGCACTGCCGCCTCCGTCTCTTTTGACCGATAGCTTGTCACCTTTAGTCTCTTGTGTTCGCTCCGCAGGTTGTACTGAGGGCGTCATTCCTGTAACATTAGTTGGCAAGGCCTTTCCACCTCCTGGATACCAATTTATTTACTGATTATAACGCCATTGTTCAAATTTTTCTTCTTTAGAAGAAAAATCTTCCAATTAGCGTTTCAACGAGCTGGGAGATATTCTCACCAGCTGTTGTAGTTTGTTTTCCCCCACCTAAAGAGGAAGGGGACATCTTAAAGCTCGTTATTAAAATTATTGCTTATCAGTTATCAAATAAGCTGCCCACTTCCTCAGCTTCCTCCACCATGGATTTTATAGGCTCGAAGGACAGCCTGTGAATTGGGCATGGCCCATATTTGCGTATGGCCTCAATGTGACTTCCCGTGCCATATCCCTTATGCCCCGCGAAGCCATATTCAGGATATTTTTTGTCGTATTCATCCATGAGACGGTCACGGGAAACCTTGGCAATAATAGAAGCAGCCGCAATAGATGCAGACTTGGCATCACCCTTGATAAGTGAAAGGGAAGCCATGGGAAGATTTTCCAGCTTCACTGCGTCCAAAAGCACCTTGTCCGGCTGTGGCTCAAGGGCAAATATAGCTTCGTACATGCCATTCATGGTGGCCTGTAAAATATTTACCCTGTCTATGGTGCGTTCATCCACAAAGACCTGTTTTACGCACACAGCCTTGGCCATTATTTCATCATAAAGCTCATCGCGGACCTTTTCGGACAGCTTCTTGGAATCATTGATTTTGGGGATAATAAGCCCCTCCGGAAGAATGACTGCCGCCACTGATACTGGTCCCGCCAAAGGACCACGGCCTGCCTCATCAACCCCCGCAATAACATTGAGCCCCTGATTTCTGGCCTCATCCTCGTAGCGATACATGGCCTTGACCCGGGATATTTCCTTCTGCTGTCTTTCATAGCGTTTGAGGATTTTGCCTGCTGCTGCCCGCTGATCCGCCTTAAGAGCCTCCAAAAGCTCCTCTGTGACATCCCCGGACGCAAACAAACCCTCTATTTGTTTTATCGACAAGTCTGCAATATTCATTAATCCTTCTCCTGAGAATTCTCCGCTGCATCTGCAGCAGATGGTGCATCAATAGCAGGTGGTACATCAAGGCTGATGGTGCCCAGCTTGCCGCTTCTAAAATCAGTAAGAACAATACGCTGTGCCTTTTCAAGGTCCACCAGACCGCCCTTTACAAGGCAGCCACGCTTCTTGCCGATAATCTCCAAGAGCTCGCCAGAGGTTTCCGGCAATTCATCTGTAATCTTGTAGCGTTCTTTAATACGCTCCGGATACAGCTTGATCATGGTATCAAGGAACACCCCGGTGATAAGCTCACGGTCCACCGCCTCATCATTGATAGCACCTGTAAAGGCCAGCTTAAGGCCCGCATTCATATCCTCAAACTTCGGCCAAAGGATACCAGGGGTATCCAACAGCTCCAAACTGTCAGCAAGGCGAATCCACTGCTTGGCACGGGTTACACCCGGCTTGTCCGCGGTCTTGGCCTTATTGGAGCCGGCGAGACGATTGATAAGAGAGGATTTTCCCACATTTGGAATACCAAGAATCATCACTCTGGCTGAGCGTGCCTTGGCTCCCTTGGATACCAGCTTTTCCGTCTTGGAACGGGCCAGCTCCTCAGTCATCTTCACCAGCTGCTTGGTGCCCTTTCCCTGAGTGGCATCCACTGCCACCGCCTGAACACCCTGACTGCGGAAATATGCAACCCATTTTTTGGTAATGGCAGGATCTGCCAGATCTGACTTGTTAAGGGCCACCACCTTTGGCTTCCCCGCAATAATCTCCTGAAGCATTGGATTGGCACTGCTGTATGGAATGCGTGCGTCCAGCAGCTCAATTACCACATCCACCAGCTTAAGATTTTCGGTGATAATCTTTCTGGCCTTGGTCATGTGGCCCGGGAACCACTGTACATTTGGCAGCACCTGCTCCGCCGCCAGCTTCCTGGCACTCTCTTCCCGTTCTTTTATATAATCGTTCATACGTAAACTCCTATCTAAAATAGTAACAGCTGTCTCAAAAATGCGACAGCCTATTCAAAATTGTAACAGACTATTCAAAATTGCATAAAATAACATATTAATTATACGGCCCAAGGTATTTATTGGCAAATCAACTTTTCGGGGAAATAGAAAATCCGGACATATCTGCAAATCTGTCCGGATTTCCCGTGTAGTCTTTTGTAATGGAATCTTTCTTACCCAAAATAATACCCCATTTCTTCTTATTTTTCCACATAACATTTCTGCATTCTCTATAATGTATATAGCTTTAACGCTATCTCTTTATTTCTTTTTTGTTTTTATATGTAACATTTTAATATTTTTATGTAAAATAATCAATCTTTTTATATATCTTCAAACATTATCCTCGTTCTATTATTTTTTCACTATTGCTTTCCCAATTCACATAAAAAAATTTCCCAGATGTCGTATTAACATCTAGAAACACATTAACAAAATTGCTTCCTTCATACACCAATATTACAAATACATCAAGGATTACCCCCGCTCGCGCGGGGATTACACAGCCAGCAAAACGCCCAGCCATTTTGGCACATACCAAATATTTTACATGGTACTATTCTTTACTTGACAATAGTATTGAGGATATTATATTATACTGAAAACGAATTCAGTGAAATCATTTTCAGTATAATATAGGTGGTGAGAATATGTTTATTGGTCGTAATAAAGAGCTTAATCAACTGAAAGAGCAATTCATAAAAAACGGCAAGCAGGCTGTAATGCTCTACGGTACACGAAGGGTTGGCAAAAGTACCCTGATTTTGGAATCTGTTAAGGATTCAACCAGTAAGGTACTTTACATTGAGTGTTTATTAACCTCCCTTGAACGCAATGTCAAGCGCTTTGAGCAAAAAATACAGGAGTTATTTAACAATAAATTCCTGCACTTTGCTGACTTCGAGGCGGCTTTTGAATATCTTGGTTCTTTAGATGAAGATATTATTGTTATCATAGATGAATACCAATATTTGAAACAGGTAAGTGATGGCAGATATGTTGATTCAATGTTTCAGAATATTATTGACCAAATGCGGGGAAATATAAAGCTTGTACTGCTGGGTTCCTATGTTGGAATGATGAAGGAGCTTCTTGAAAAAGAAAATCCTTTGTTCGGACGCTTCTCACTTATTATGCACGTCAAGCCTTTTGATTATTATGATAGTGCTGCTTTTTACCCTAAGCGGAGTGTGCGGGAAAAAATAGAGTTATATAGTGTATTTGGAGGTATGCCCTTTTCAAATGCCTTGCTAGATGTGGAAAAGAATTTGGCAAACAATATTTGTTCACTGATTTTGTCCTCAAGCAGCCCAATACGTATCTATATCGAAAATGTGTTATTGGCAGAATTCTCTAAGGTAGCCAATGCCAATATGATTTTGTCGGCATTGGCAAATGGCAAGAAGCGTTATAGCGAAATAGAGGGAGCCATCGGTGCCAAAACCAATGGCACATTAGACAAACAGCTTAAAAACCTCCTTGAAATGGAAATAATCAGAAAGGTTTACCCTATTAACAAAGCTGGAGACAAGAAAAAAACTTTTTACGAAATATCAGATAATCTTATTAGATTTTATTATAGCTTCGTTTATGGAAATGCAGATGTAATCTCCAGAATTGGTGCAGATAGTTTCTATAGCTCATATATCGCTACTTCAATAAAGACTTTTATCGCCCACAGATTCGAGGAGGTTTGCCGGGAATACTTTATGCGTCAAACCCGTAAAGGTTTTATGGACGATGTTATGGATATTGGTACATTCTGGTATAACATGCCCAAGGAACATAAAAGTGGTGAATTCGACTGCGTTATAAAACATAAGAAAGGGTATTCATTTTATGAAGTAAAGTACCATGATAATCCACTAGGCAAGAATGACATGGCAAAGGAGCTTCAACAGCTAAAAGTTATACCTGAAAATATAGAGATTAAAAATATAGGATTCGTGACTTTATCAGGATATGAGTATTCTGATGATAGGTATATATTATTGAGCGCTGACAAATTATACGAGTAAACAAAAAGGACTGATGCAAATTTATGCATTAGTCCTTTTATTGCTTACTACCTTACACACTCCGCCCGGATGGCCTGCAGCACACATCAGCACATAATCCTATAATTATGCTTGCTGCGGCATTGGATTCTTTCCTTCATATACAATCTTCCGATAATGCACTGGATCCGTATCTCCCTCCGTGCTGATACATAGGACCACGGAATCCGGGCCAAGCTTCAAAAGCTTTTTTATATCCTCATATTCTTCTTTCCCAGCAATAAGATTTACAAGGCCAGTGGTCACGGCGCCGCTTTCTCCGGATACCACCTTGGGATCTGCCCCCTGGGGTGCCGCCAGCAGACGCATGCCATAGGCTGAGATATAATCCGGACATTTGAAATACCAATCCGCAAAGTCTCTGAGAATCGGCCATGTGATTTTGCATGGTTCACCGCAGTTAAGCCCCGCCATGATAGTTGGTGCCTGATTCACTGCTTCGTGGGGTTCTCCGTCCCCCATCAGAGCAGACTGATAAATACAGGCCATATTTTCCGGTTCCACCACGCCGATGGCCGGTCTCCCGCCCTCGTAGCGATTGGCCAGATATCCCGTTACTCCTCCAGCCATGGCCCCTACACCGGCCTGCAAAAACACATGGGTAGGCACAAGCCCCTGTTCCTCCATCTGTCTGCATGCTTCCTCCGCCATGGTTGTATATCCCTGGACAATCCAAGCTGGAATATCCTCATATCCCTCCCAGCTGGTATCCTGAATCAGTATCCAGCCACGTTTTTCCGCTACCTCCGCAGCATAGCGTACAGTATCATCGTACCCGGTCTTCGTGATAATGACCTCCGCCTTGGGATTGATATCCCGAATGGCCTGAGCCCGAAGCTCGCTGGAGCCTATGGGCATATAAACATGGGCCTCGCAGCCAAGCTGTCCTGCCGCCCAGGCGACTCCCTTTCCATGATTTCCGTCCGTGGCGGTTACAAACACCATCTTTTGAACAGTCTCCCTATACTCCGCCCCCTTCAAATCAGAAAAGCGAATTTTCTCCACGTCAAGGCCAAGCTCCCGACAAATAACCATGGTAAGGGCGTAGAGACCACCCAGCCCCTTGAAGGCATTCAGTCCAAATCGCTGTGACTCATCTTTTACAAAGAACGCCTTTAATCCCAGATTTTCCGCCATAGCATCCAGCCTACGGAGCGGAGTCTCATGATAATCAGGGTATCCACGATGAATCCTTTGAACTTTGGCAACAGCCGCCTCGGAAAGAAACATCGGTCCTTTCCCCTCAGTTCTGGCGTTGTTCTGTATCACGGATATACAGCCTGTTCTGTATTCTTTCATTGTAATTCCCCTTACCGTCCGATACACTCCGCTAAAAGAGCCTGTACCCGGTACACATCAGCATCCTTGCTGAAGGTCTTTACAAGTGGCGTAGTTCCCATGTCTGCCACCCAGATTTTCAGCTCTGCATCAAGATCAAAATGCCCTGCTGATTCCACCTCAAAATGACGGATATTCTTGTATGGAATGGAGTGATAATTCACCTTCTTGCCCGTTGCCCCCTGAATATCCACCAATATAAGCCGATAATCAGTAAAAATCATCAAATCCCTGATCCACTGATAGGCCTGTATCACCTTTTCATTTTGCCCAAGGAGCTTGGCATAATCCTTTTTTACATCTTCAATGTTGGTCTGGGAAGCATTTCCCATCAAGCCGCTAATTATCCCCATAGCTCTCGCCTCCTATTTCACCGTGAATACTATCTTGTTTCTTTAATTTTTGGGACATTGGCTGATCAATTTCACATAGTTTTTCTTTGGCTGAACCAGTACCTTTTTCGTAATCAACAGCTTCTTGAAGGCCCTGCTGCAAATCATTGAATAAATCTCTCATCAATATCACCTAGTTTTACAGTATTCTATCTGACTAATATTATACATCTTGCTCTGTATTTTACGCTATTCATGCATGGTAATATGTTCATCCCCCAGCAAATTTCCCGTTATTACCGAGGAGTTGGAATTATGATTATCAAATCCCTGTCTGGCCCGATTAAGACTGGCATTGGCGTAGCAATAGCGGCAGCCGTGGATACATGTATCATACTGACCAATATCGAAGCTTTCCACACAGTTGCACAGGGGGCGCTGGGTTTTGGCCCTGCCAACATCAAGAGTTTTGCCTGCTATGCGCTCCACCAGGTCCCCGTCAATACAGGCCCCATGGCCTATTCCGTACTTTTTCAGTTCAATGGCCTCAGAGCAGGTCTGAAGGGTTACACCACTGCCCTTGGCAATATCTGAAAGCCCCGCCGCAAGTTCATTCATTTCCTCCTCAGAAAGCTCATGGAGATTAAGCCCCTGAGTGTTCTTCTTCGCCTTGGCATATAAATCGATGAAGCTGATAACACACCGCTCCACACAGGATGACAGGGCTCCAAGGGTATTTTTGAACCACTCCAGATGACCCTCTATTGTATAGTTTTCATTCAATAAAATAGGGTCATACCGCCACACTATCCTCTGCCGCCCCAGCCTTTTGGACAGCTCCTGCACAGTGCTGATAATATCTTCTTTATCACGAAGTTTTTCTTCCACATCGCGGCCGTAAGGAGTTATGGACACCTGTACATAATATTTATAATCCCTAAGCTCGTCCAATCCCATTAACATGGGGGCCGGGTCCTTTGTCCAAAACACAATGCACTCCACATAATCCGGCTTTAGTGATATACGGCTAACCTGCTTTCGATTAAATGGATTTGCCACATCCACATACCCCGCCTTTAATCTCTGACAAAACCAGTCAAAGTAAAACGCCGGTATATCAGTCCGCCTGCTGGCACTAATTATCATAGTCCACCCTCACTTAATACCCACTTTGATTACTATTATAGCACACAAGGTATGTTGATAAGTGCGCTAATCTTATAAATATTGGGGTCCGCAAAATTTGATACTGCCATTTTATACCAATTTTATACCTTAATTTTTATTAAAGAAAATTGTCTTGAATATCTGCTTTCAAATTTTTATTACGTAATTCCGTATAAAGGGTATCACAATAGGCGGTACCCTTTATAACTAGCCAAGTCGAAAATATCGACCCACCTCGAATGTAAACAGAATGCTGTCAATGTTTTTTCATTTTAATTCATCTGGTAGTATGGTTGATTTATAAGTAGCTAATCCGAAAATATCGGTTTACCTCACACCTTATATTAGTCAATTGCTTTTTTATATTCCTCCTTATGAAGGAAATACCTACTTTCCTTTGCTTTTGTAGAATTAGGGTGTCGCAATATGCGATACCCTTTATAGCTTGGTAAAAAATATCTGTCTACCTCATATCCTAATAAAAACAGCAGTCTGGATTATGAACTGCTACCCGTCAAGAGGACAGTAAAAAAATATAAATTTTCTTTGGTCGACAGCCATTGTTCTGTCGGCCTTTTTTATGCGGCCATATACATATTGTGTTTTTCTATTGGTGTCAAAATGCCAAGGCTGCGCTGAACACGTTTATTGTTGTAGTAAGCAATATAGGATTTAATTGTATGTATTAGACTGAGTCTATCTGTAAAGCGTTTGCCATAATAACATTCTCTTTTCAATATGCCCCAAAAACCTTCCATAGGCCCATTATCAATGCAATGGGCGACACGAGACATGCTTTGAATCATGCCAT
>NZ_JHWV01000008.1 GCF_000622005.1 Anaerovibrio sp. RM50
TTCAAAGCATGTCTCGTGTCGCCCATTGCATTGATAATGGGCCTATGGAAGGTTTTTGGGGCATATTGAAAAGAGAATGTTATTATGGCAAACGCTTTACAGATAGACTCAGTCTAATACATACAATTAAATCCTATATTGCTTACTACAACAATAAACGTGTTCAGCGCAGCCTTGGCATTTTGACACCAATAGAAAAACATAATATGTATATGGCCGCATAAAAAAGGCCGACAGAACAATGGCTGTCGACCAAAGAAAATTTATATTTTTTTACTGTCCTCTTGACGGGTAGCAGTTCTTTTTCAGCGATTTCTGCTTTTTTAATAGCCCCCGCCCCTAATGTAGTGGCAAAAGCTGTTCTATTTCTTCTTTGAAGCCTCGTATTCAGGAATAATTCTTTTTTTGGCAATCTTCCCAGTGGAGGTTCTTGGCAGTGCCTCCACCTTATGGAATTCACGGGGTATCTTGTAAAGGGCCAGATTTTTCTGGAGATACTTCTTCAGTTCCCTTACATTGACCTCTTCTCCCTCGTTAACGGCATAGAAGCAGGCCCCCGCATTGCCACGGAGTTTGTCGGGAACACCCACCACGGCACATTCGGTGATGCCAGGATAATTGTAAACCAGCTCCTCGATTTCCCGTGGATACACGTTTTCACCCATGGATATAATGATATCTTTTATACGGTCCACCACGTAGAGGAAGCCCTCTTCGTCCTCACGGACCACATCCCCTGTATGGAACCAGCCATCATGCAATGCCTCCTCAGTGGCCTCCGGAAGGTTCCAGTAGCCCAGCATAACATTGTCGCCCTTCACTACCAGCTCTCCGGCCTCACCTCTGGCCATTTCCTGGTTGTCCCCGTTGACAATCTTATATTCAATGCCCTGCACCACAGGACCAATGGAGCCAATCTTGGCAGTGGCAGGGGAATTCATGGTAACCACAGGGGAAGTTTCCGATAAACCGTAGCCCTCGCAAAGGGTAATGCCAAAATTATCCTTGAAGTCCTGGGCAATCTTCAATGGCAAGGTGGTGCCGCCGCTGACCACCATGCGCAGGGTCCTCATATCCTCCGGCTTGGCCAGCTTATTCAAAAGGGCGCAGATACTTGGAACCACATGGGTATCGGTAACCCCATATTCACGAATAGTCTCAATGGTTTCCTTTGGTGTAAATTTATCCAAAATCACCATTTTGCCCCCCACGTAGAGAGGATACATAACGGACAGGGTCCAGCCAAAGCAATGATACATAGGCAGTATGCACAGCTCCACCAGCTTGTCGGTGCCATGGGCCACCTCATGGTACTGCTCATCATTGGCAATGATGTTTCTGTGGCAGAGAACTGCACCCTTTGGGTTGCCGGTGGTTCCGGAGGTGTAAATGATTACACATGGCTCTGTATCCTTAAAATCCTCAGGCAGCTTCGGAGCAGCAGGGCAATCCTTAGCCTGATAGCAATATCTGAGATCATGCTGCTGCACACTTGCGTCATACTTCAGTTCAGCCAAAGGCTCTGCAATATCCAGCTCCATATAGGTAAGCAAATGGACAATGCCGGCATCCTTAAGGATATAGGCTATCTCGCGATTGCTGAGCTGGAAGTTAATAGGCACAGCCAATGCCCCCAGGGACACGATGGCCACGTAGGCCAGGAGAATATCTGCGTTGTTGCGAGAGAAAAGACCAACCCGGTCTCCACGGCGCACCCCAATACTATATAGGTAGTTGCGGTACTCATTTACAGAATTCTGCAAATCCCTATATGTAAACTGACGCTCTTTATCAATAACAGCAACTGCATCGTCTTTACCACGATAAACCAAATCATGTATTAACATATAGCTTTTACACTCATCCTTCTACTATAATCTCTCATTATCTCTTTTTGTCTAACTAAAATAGTATAACAGAATTTCATCATATTGCCAATTAATTCATATTAAATACGGCGGACGATTTCAAACATCAAAACAAAAAATGAACCATAAAAATAATTAACTACAAACGATAATAAAATGGTATATATATGTGATATAATACTATAAAAAAAAGGAGGGTTTTATTTGAATGATTTGACTATTCGCCAAAAGCTATATATGGTATTTGGGTTGTTGCTGCTTATTATCACTGCAACCAACCTCTTTTCCGGATATAGTTTAAACAGCATTAACAATGGTGCTATGAGGATTGCTACAGAGCATCTTAATGGTGTTATGGCTGCATCCAATAGTAACCAGACCTTGACCGACTACCGTCAGGGTGAATATGGCATTTTCACGGCAACTACTCTGCCAAATAGGATTTATGCCATGCAGCAGACAAAAAAACTGGGGGATCAGCTGGACATTGCCTTTAAGGATATCGAACCAACCCTTACTGGTGAAAACGCAGCCCGCTTCCAGACCATAGTCAGCAACTGGCAGACCTATCGGAAAAACTCCGAAGCCATGATTAATCTGATTTCAGAGGGCAAACTGGCTGAGGCTGCTGTTATGCTTGATAAATCCAAGCAGGACTATCAGGTTATCAGCAACGATCTTACAACGCTCCTGGATGCACAGAAGGATTTTATCCACGCTGAAACAGCAGATGCAGAAGCAAAGTATGCTGTTACCAGAAATGCTTTAATCTTTACTTTTATAATAATCCTTGTTCTGTCCGCATTTATGGGCTGGTATCTCAGCTCCACTATTCAGAAGTCTATCACCTATCTGATGAATATCTCCAAGGAGATTGCAGGTGGTAACCTGACAGTGGATGTTTCCGCCAAAACCAACGACGAATTCGGTGAGCTGACAAATTCCTATAAGGATACAGTTCATAATCTCCGTACCCTTATTGGACATATTCATAAAACAGCGCAGGACGTTTCCGGATTTGCCAAGCAGCTTACGGAAAATGCTGAACAGTCTGCCCAGGCAACCAATCAGGTGGCTATGTCCATCACCAATGTGGCAGCCAATGCCAACATGCAGGAAAGTGCCGTAACCAATTCCTCAAATGATATCAACCTACTGGCTGAAAATCTTGAGGGTTTTGCAAATAAGGCTTCTGCCTCTAACGAGGCTGCCCATAATGTGCAGGACATTGCCAGCCATGGTGCAGAATCCATTGCTGATGCAGTCCGCCAGATGGAAGAAATCTCTGAGGCAGTTATCAAATCTGCTGAAGTTATCAAGCAGTTGGCTGAACGCTCCAACGAAATTGGTACCATCAGCGATACTATTGCAAGTATTGCGTCCCAGACAAATCTGTTGGCTCTGAATGCTGCTATCGAGGCTGCCCGTGCCGGTGAAGCTGGCCGTGGCTTTGCGGTAGTTGCTGAGGAGGTCCGCAAGCTGGCTGAGGAATCCAACACCGCCGCGTTGCGTATTGCAGATTTGATTTCCGATATCCAGAAGGATACAGATCATGCTGTTAACCGTATGAATCGTGGCACCGAGGTTGTGAAGGCTGGTCAGGAGGTTGTCACCAACGCCGGTGATGCCTTCAATCAGATTGTTAGTGCTGTTGAGAACCTGGCTGAGCATTCCCGTGATATTCTTAACGAGGCCACCAGCTCCTCCTCCAACGCCGCCAACCTGGTTAGCAACATGGCTGCACTTGAGAAGACTGGCAGAGAAGTGGCCTCTGAAACCGAATCCGTATCTGCAGCTACTGAAGAACAGGCAGCTTCCATGGACGAAATCGCCAATGCCAGCCGCAAGATGGCAGAGCTCTCTGTTGACCTGCAGAATGCTACTGACAAATTTAAGATTTGATTGTCAAAAGGAGAGAATATTAAGTGAAAAAAATAATCGCTTTAGCATCACTTTTACTTCTTGTAGCAGCCTTTCTGGTTAGCGGATGCGGTTCTGACAACGGTTCCAACAAGAAAGTTGCTATAAGCTTTGCCAATTCATCTGCCAGCTGGCAGAAAAACGGCAACAGCGTGAAGGAAGATCTGGAAAAAGAGGGCTTCCAGGTTGATCTGCAGTTTGCTGATACCGAGGATCAGCAGATTGAACAGATTAAAAAGATGATTCAGGACCATCCTGGCTGTCTCGTTATTGGCGCAGTAAATGGTGAAAAGCTCACCGAGGTTTTAAAAAACGCAAAGGCTGAAAACATTCCTGTCATTGCCTATGACCGCCTGATTATGAACACTGATGCCGTATCCTACTATGCTTCTTTCGATAATGAGGCTGTTGGTAAGGCCATGAGTGAATATCTGGTGGCAGCTCTTAACCTCAAATCCGGTGCTGGACCTTACAACATTGAGGTATTTGCCGGCGATCCAAAGGATAACAATGCTCACATGTTCTTTACCGGTTCCATGGAGGTGCTTAAGCCATACTTCGATAATGGTCAGCTTGTGAGCCGCAGTAATGAAACCAGTTTCGAGCAGGCTGCCACCAAGGATTGGGACGGCAAGAATGCTCAGGCCCGCATGGACAAGCTCATCAGCACCTACTATGCCGATGGTAATCTGGCAGCTGTACTTGCTCCAAATGACGGCTGTGCCGCTGGCATCCGTGCTTCTTTACAGGCAAATTATCACGGTGCTTGGCCACTTATTACCGGACAGGATGCCGAAGCCAGTGCTATTGAGGCCATCCGCTCTGGTACCCAGGCTATTACCATTTATAAATCCTCAGATGACCTTAATGCTAAGTGTATCCGCATGATTAAGGCCGTAGTTGAGGGAACTCAGCCTGCCATCAATGACAAAACAACCTACAATAATGGTGTTATGACTGTTCCGGCTTATTTGTGTATTCCAATGATAATCGACAAGGACAACACAAATCTCGTAAAATAATAATCTGTTTTGTACGTAGAAAACGCCTTGACTCAGTGAGCCAAGGCGTTTTAAGCTTGTCATTGTTGTTTATTTTTGGAATCAGTCACTAGCAACAGTATTTTCAATAGCCACATACTTCAACATGATATGACCGCTGGTTCTGTTGGTAGCAAGTGGTACATTGTGAACATCACAAAGTCTGAGCAGTGCGTTAATATCAGGCTCGTGAGGCTGAGAGGTAAGCGGATCGCGAAGGAAGATTACATAATCCACCTCGCCGGTTGCAACCTTTGCACCAATCTGCTGGTCACCGCCAAGAGGACCAGACATCATGGTCTCAACATCAATACCGTACTTTTCCTTGATTCTGGTACCAGTGGTATTGGTAGCAATCAAGTGGCAGCCCTTCAGTAAATCAATATGCTGCTCAACAAACTCCAGCATTTCTTCCTTTTTCTTATCATGAGCAATCAGTGCAATAGTCTGCATGAAAATCAACCTCTTTTCTTTTCCTATTCTTGTACGGTAAGAAATATACCATGAAAGCATGAAAAAACTATGTAAAAAGTCTGATTTTGCTTCCAAAGTTAATTATACATCAGTTGCAGCCTATTTAACACCGTTTTTTAAACTTAATCCATTTTGAAATTCTCAACGGATTGCAGCATCTCCTTGGCCATGTTAGCCAAAACGCCGCTGGAGCTTTCGATCTCGCTCATGGTGGCAGTCAGCTCCTCGCTGGCGGCAGATACGCTCTCCGCCTCGGAGGAAACAGAGGAACTCTTTACAGACACGGACTGTATAGCTTCCTGAATAGTCTTGGTATTCTCATTAAGGGAATTAACGATATTGTTCATTTCCTCGGATTCTTCCACTACCTTGCGGACCATTTCCGCAATCTCATTGAAACTGGCACCGGATTCCTGAACTACCTTGGTTCCTGCCTCCACCTGGCTTACCCCCTCCTGCATTACTCCCACAGCCTTCTGGCTCTTGGCCTGAATGGAGGTAATGAGTCCGGCAATTTCACCGGCAGATTCACTGGACTGCTCAGCCAGCTTTCTGACTTCATCGGCTACAACGGCGAAGCCACGACCATGCTCTCCTGCCCGGGCTGCCTCAATGGCGGCATTAAGGGCCAGCAGATTAGTCTGGGCGGCAATGGAGGATATGGTATCAACAATCTTGCCAATTCGGTCAGATTCCTCACCCAGCTCAGTGATTACGCCTGCGGACTGCATAACTGAGGACTGAATCAGCTTCATCTGCTCCACGGCCCCATCAACGGTCTTGGCCTCAGCAACGGCCTTGTCCTGGGTAACCTTTACTACTTCGCTGGAATGCTGAATTGTATTTACAAAGTTGGTCATGTGCTGTCCCAAGGTATCCACCTGGCCGTTGGCAGTCTCAATTTCAGTAAACTGCTCTGAACAGTTTCCTGCAACATTTACCATGGAATTTGCCACGGAACTTGATACCTCGGAGGACTGGCTGGCATTTGTATTGAGCTGCCCGGCGGAATCAGTAACCTGCTGGGCAGTGGCCACAACTTTCTTCATCATATTGCTGATATTTGACTGAAGGGTCCGCATGGCCTGGCGCATTTCGCCGATTTCATCATTGGAATCAAATCTGGCATCATCGCCTCTGTCGGTGCGGAAATCACCCGTGGCAAATACCTTAAGACGGTCAGTCACCGTAAGAATTGGCTGGGTAATTTTATTTGCAAATACATAACCAATACCAATGAACAGAATCTGCAGCACAAGAACGAAAATACCCATCTTAATGAGGCTGGCCCATAATGCGGCATTAGCAGTTTCTTCCTGCTGGGCCACCATGTTATCAATGTAATCAATCCAGACCCCTGTGCCCAGAACCCACTGATAAGGAGCAAAGGATACAGTATAATTACGCTTTGGAAGAGGAGTATCCTCACCTGGCTTGGCAAACATCAGGTCAGTAAAGCCGCCTCCTTCCTTGCGGCCATTCTTGATCATTTCCTCGATAAAACGGACACCATTTGGATCCACTGAATTTATACGGCTCTTACCTTCTGTTGGACGTCCAAGAAGAACCACATTAACCCCCTCATAGGTATCAATCCAGAAATATCCGGCACCATTGTCATAGCGCATGGCCCTTACCCGGTCTGCAGCCTCTTTCCTGGCCTGTTCCTCAGTAAGAGTGCCATTTTGCTGGAGGCCGTATACATAATTAATTACGGATACTGCACTTTCAGTCTGGTCCTTTAATTGCTTCTCAATATCCTGGGTCAATGTTTCACGGTAGGCCTCCACCTGCCGCTTTGATTCATCCACCATGCTGTAGACCATCATTATGCCAATGCACAAAGTGGTCAGCAAGGATATGGCTACCACCACAAAAATTACCTTGTTCCTTAGTGACATCTTCATCTTACTTCCCCCTTAAACCTTCCATCGGGTATTCCTATACCTGTCACAAAAATACTCACATCATCCCTAATTGTCTTATGATTTCTACAGACTTGTAGGAAATCCCTCTTTTATTTTTTAAAAGAATTGTAAATTTTTTATGGTTAAACTTAATTTGTACAATAAATAATAAAAAAATGTTTGTCATCTGACAAATTATTTTAACTTTTTGTCCTTTATAAAACCTTCCAAAGGGTTGTCATTCCTAGTTTTTGCTTATAAAATCAGCATATCAGCCAAAATATTTGCAAAATTGTGTAGATTTATTGAATTAAATTATATATAATGGTCTTATAAATTTAAAGATTTTTTACACGGAGCTATATTTTTTACAGTAAGGAGAATTGATGTTATGGAGGATATAAAGGAGGACAGCGGGAAAACGCTGGTTGAACTCACAACAGACAGGATTATCGATTATATCACTTCCAGACAGCTGAAGCCCGGCGACAAGGTGCCTACCGAAGCAGAATTCCTTGATAAATTCGCTGTCAGCCGCGGTACTTTGCGTGAGGCTTTCAAAGTCCTGATTGCCCGTAATATTTTGGAGAGCCGCCAGGGGGCCGGAACCTTTATCTCCGAAAAACAGGGGATTCCCGATGACCCATTGGGGCTCACCTTTATCTACGATGACCAGATGCTGGCCCTGGACATGATTGACTTACGTCTGATGATTGAACCAAAGGCCGCACAGTTGGCTGCGGTAAATGCCACTGAGGACCAAAAACAGGCCCTTATTGACATGATGAATGTGCTTGAGGATCGTATCAACAAGGGCGAATCCTACGTGGCTGAGGACGGCAAGTTCCATCAGCTTATTGCTGAGGCCACCGGCAACAAAATCATTGGTAACCTTACCTATATTCTCTTTTCTTCCATTGAAAAGAACATTGAACTGACCCTTAACAACCTCAGTGTGTCAAATACCCTTTATTACCATCGCCGTATTTTAAAGGCTATTCTGGAAGGCAAGATTTTTGATGCCTACAATGCCATGACCAACCATTTGAGTCTGATACGTGAATACATGGTCAAAGACTATGAGGAAAAGCAAAATAAAAAGGAGCAGGACCAGATTTAATTTGACCCTATGACTTTTCAATTACCTACCAACTTCAACAGTGCTGTTTTTGCACAAAATATTATTGCCGGCATTGGCTTTATTCCGGTAAACTTTCATTTTCCGGGAGTCAATCCCAACTCAGATACCTGTATTGCCTATGGGTTGAAAAAATTCACCAGTTTCAGCCCCATAGATGAGCAGGTTCTGTTTTTCTACGATGACGGCGATATGAAGGCCCCCAACAAGGGCTTTCTTCTGACAACCAAGGGAATGCACATTTTGGGCTACCCTTGGTTTATTCCTATGGAACGGTTTATTGGCAGCAATATACAGCTCACCAGATCTCAGTTTGGCTTTGATCTCACCATGTACTATGCCCAGGGCATCACCCCAGCATCAGATACATATAAGATATATGTACCCAACGATATGCTGATACCGGTGCTGAGAATGGTATTTCAGAAGTTGGGCTCCGATGACCCCATGGCCCCTGTAGTCAAGGTTGCCCCGGTGATATCAATGGCTTCCGCCACCTCCGTTACATGTCCTTCATGCCAGGCTCCCGCCAAGGCGGGGCAGAAGTTCTGCATGAGCTGCGGCACAGCCATACCCGCCGAAAACAGGGAAACACGGGTAAAAAAATTCTGTACCAGCTGCGGTGCCAAGCTTCTGCCGGGGGCAAAGTTTTGCCAGAGCTGCGGTACAAAGCTATATTAAAAGCAAGCATCAAAAAAGCGGCTTGAATCTGCAATGAAACAGATTTTAGCCGCTTTTCGCGTTTTTAGTTAAAAAATATCAGATTTGAATCTGTTGTATTCCATCAAGGGAACATCAGCGGGTCATCGCCGTACTGGTTAGGGCCATCGGTGCCCCTGAAGAACAGCAGATAGATACCCAGGAATAAATTCACAAAAGGAACCAAAGTGCCAATTGCCAGCCAGCCCGGCTTATCCAGGTCATGGCAGCGCTTCATGGCATTCATGTAGGAAAGAACAAACACCGGAATACAGAAGATATAGCCCAATCCCTCGGAAGCATCCTCGCTAAAGTCCATGGCAAGGCCCAGCATAGCGCCTATCATGGCCAAAGCAAAGGCTGCAAGACCAAAAGCCAGACCACGAAGGAAATATCTCTGTCTGTTCAGACGGCCAGTATAGGTGGTCCACTTAAAGGCCTGAATAATATTATCCGGCTTCGGCCCGGCGTTGTAACCGCCATACTGTGGCTGCTGATAGCCAGGCTGCTGAAAACCGCCCTGCTGCCCATAAGGATTATAACCATTTGGCTGCCCCTGATTATAGCCGTTCATAGGCTGCTGAGGCGGAACAGGCTGATATGGATTCTGCTGCATTGGCTGCTGCGGCTGAGGCTGAGGCTGAATTGGCTGCTGAACCACTGGCTGTGGCTGTGGTGCCCCCTGAGGCTGGGTATTAAAATTCTGGCCGCACTCAGGGCAGAAGGCTACACTGTCATCCACCTTTTCCCCGCAGTTAGGACAATACTTCGACATACTATCATCTCCAATTTAAAAATACATTTGTAATTATACCATTTTATTCATAGGGACTTCTCTTGATAATTAGTCCCATTCTTGGTGCCGCCAAATTAAGCTTGGCCCGTATAATTCTCCGAAGGGATTCATTTATCCTCTCTTCAGATATTTTACCCGTTCTTACGGCTTCAAGCAATGCTTCCGCCGTTTCCTTCTGATTTTCGTATACATGACAGGACATTACCATATCAACACCAGCCAGAACGGACATCACTGCCGCATCCCCAGGCTTGTAATGTCTGGCCACTGCCCCCATACCAAGATCATCAGTAACAATAATGCCATTATAGCCCAGCTTCTCCCGAAGGAGATTCGTCATAATCTCCGGGGACAGGCTGGCGGGAGTTTCACCGCTGATCTTTGAATATATCACGTGGGAAACCATAATCATCTGCTTGTCATTGGTATTTCTGTTTATCACCCGCACAAATGGGGCAATATCCGTGTCGTTCAGCTCCTCAGGGGTGGCATCCACCACCACGCTGTCGTTGTGGGTATCGGTTTTCCCCCGTCCTATGCCCGGAAAATGCTTCAGAGAATACAGCATACCGCTTTCCTCATAGCCTATGGAAGCCTGCTCCACGTAATCTGCCGCCACCTTTGGATCATGGCTGTAATGGCGGTCCTTAAAGGAACCCAAATCCGCCACCGGGGCAAAATTCAGGTTAAAGCCATATTCCTTCAGCTGTGGAGAAATCTTCATAGCCCATTCCTTTGCCAGCTCAGGCGGTCCGGACTGGGCAATGGAAAGCTGTGATGGGGGAGGCGGTACGATATGCCGCATACGGGCCACAAGGCCCCCCTCCTCATCAATGGCTATAAACAGAGGCAGCTTGCTGCCCCCCACCGTCTGAAGCTGATCATTAAGGGTCTGGATCTGGGAGGGATTTACCAGATTGAAATCGAATTCCACCAACCCACCAAAATGGTATCTGTCAAAGAGCCCCTGGGCAGTGGCATCCAGCTCCGTACCGGCTACACCCACCAAAATCATCTGGCCCACCTTTTCCTCAAGGGTCATGCCCTCAAGAATTTCCTCCACCTTCTGGCCCTGGGAAAGGGAGCCATCAGCGGCTATGGTCTTGAAATCCCTGGGGGTTTTGTTGTAACACCCGGACAGGGCCAGTGTCATGACCAGTATGACCAGCAGACAGATGCCCTGAATAAATCTGTGACCTCTATTAATATTCATCTTCCCCGTCATCGAAGTCATCATAAAATTCGTCCTCATAATAACGACGTCTAAATTCCTCTTTTACAAGCTTTTCCAGCTTTGGATCTATATCAAAGAGCATCACTGCGTCCACAAGATTATCAAATACCATATCAGGCACCGAATCCATAATGCCCTTGCTGGTGACGTATTTAATAAATTCCTCTGCTGCCCCCTTGTCCTCCACCAGACTGTCCGCAATTGACTCCAGCATATCCTGCCGCTCATCCCTGCCCTTATTTTTATGTGGCATGGACTCAGAGCTTTCATAAACCCTGCCCAGCTCGTGTTCAACCTCGTCCTCGGAAAAGCCCTGGGCCAACATCCATTGGGAGTGAATATCACAGCGGAAATCATCCAGCTCCGGAATGGCCTCACGGCGGTCCAGCTTAATGCCAAGCTTGCTGCAAAGGCCCTTAAGAAGGGCTTCCGTGGCATCATTGCGAACCCTGATGCTCATAGGCCGTCCCATTTCCATAATGGTATTCATAAGACACTGGGTAATATTCCCGTAAAGGTCCCTGTCAGAGGTACTTGTTTCCATCAAAAGCATTTCCCCGCTGGCTTCGTCAAATAGCGCCAGCATCTCCGGGAAATAAGGTGCCTTCACGGCCTCCCCGTACTCATTCATCTGGGCGTCCTCATTAATGAGAGCCTCCGGCAGGCTGCCCTCGTCAGCCACCCATATAGCGCCAGTTTTTTTCGCCTTCTTCATACGGGCAATCTGCAAATCATTCCACTTTGGCTGATAGTGCTTCCGTTTATTCAAAGCAGCAAGCTCCACCACATCATGGGTGAACTTCAGACCATTAATACAAATGGAAGGAATGGATAGACGCTTGTCCTGGGTATGGAGACGTACATCCAATATAAGGCTGTCCATATCCTCACCGGAGTGAATCAGCTCCAGCACCTTAAGCACGGCCTGCAAACAGCAGATGGTGTTCTCCACATCCGCCTTGTCACGATACATCCATGTTCTGTACTGGGAGGTGGTGGTGCGGAACACGGGATAGAAGCCGCTGCCGCTTGGCTTCAGTTCCTTCCTTTTCAGATAGCTCTGCATATCCTCCAGCTCAGAAGGCGCCATGGCCGCCTTGTTTTCAAAGGAAAGAATATAGGCCTCCTGCTCCACCAGATAATCCACCTTGTTGTAGAAATTAATCTGTGGAGCATGTACCATCCGCAAATAAGCCTGCACGCTCTGTTCACTGTTGTGAATCCACAGGGAAGGCTTCCCGGAGGCTCCCCCGAAAACCTGACAGAACCGTGGCTTGCCATCCGGCAGCACAATGGCAAAAAACTGGGCCGGATGCAGCATTTTCCATGGCTTTGCGGACTTTAGTTTAAAAGCCAGATCAAATAATTTATCTGGTAAAATTCCCATAGTACACTCCTCGTCGACATTAATCTCCCCTATATATTCTAAGCCTTATTGGGAAATGATAATTAATTTATTCTGTTAATTATACCACAAAATGGGATATCTTGACATTTTTTAAATGTATTAATAGGTATTGATTAAGTCATTTAGCCCTATTTACGATATAACGAGAAGAAGATATTTCCCACAGAAGGGCTAAGTGGAAGATTTTTCTTCTATTTGAAAAAGAAAAATTTGAACAATTGCGTTATAATTGTATAAGGAAGAAAGGATGGTGCGATATGGCTTTTATTGATAACAGCATGGACATAATGATGCAGCTGAACAGTCTTATGGGAAACAGCGCAATCAGCAATATTGCCAAAAGTTCCAAAAGTACCTCCGCGACGGAAACGGAGGAATCAAAATCCTTTGCAGACGTTTGGAGCAAAATCCAAAAGGAGCAGCAGGAATTTGAGGACATTTTGGATAAAGTGGATCTGGCCCAATATCAGTTGTCCCTTCAGGACGCCTTCTGGTCCAGCCAGGCCGATGCCATGAAGCATTTGAGAAACTATACCCAGCGCCATCAGCGGGCCTATGCCCAGGAAGCCATGGGGGCCATAACCACCGGGGTACTGAAGCTGAATATGCTCAATAACCCACTTTACAGCATCAACATGGACCCACAGCTTACCCAGGACCTCAGCAAGCAGCTCCAGACCGCACTGACTGAGGTTATGATGAGCAGTATCCAGAGCACCGGCTCCTGGATGTCATATTGATTTACAAAAAATTTCATAGCACAGGAGAAAGACCATGAGCAAGAAGAAAAACAGTGCCAATACGTCCTTTATCTTTAATATCGCCCACAAAGTGCTGACTCCACTGAACGCTATGGCGGAGTTCACCAATGAGCTGGAAAACAATCTTAAGGATGAGGAAAAGGCACGGGAATATATCAAGAAAATCAGAAATTCCCACGACTTCATGCGTACCCTTATTAACAACGTGCTGGAAACGGCCCGCCTGGAAAGCGGTATAGCTACCATAGAAGAGGCCTATGGCAATATTAACATCCTGCTGAAGGCCGTAACCAAGGAATTTAAGGGGCTCATGAAGAAAAAGAATATCCAGTTCTCCACCAATGTTGATGTAAAGCACCCGGATATTATGGTGGACTTTGCCAAGGTAAAAGGAATTCTGCTTAATCTTATAAGCAATGCCCATAAATATACTCCTGAGGGGGGTAAAATAACCGTTTCCATAAAGGAATTGGACTGTGATAAGCCAGATTATGCCCTTTATCAGACCACCATTTCCGATACTGGCGAGGGAATTCCCCAGGAGGTTCTGCCTTTTATTTTTGATGCTTTTACCACCAGCGGCCCTGCACCTCAGGGGGGAGCCTTCAGCACCGGTCTGGGCATGCATATTGTAAAGGAACTGGTAACTATCCTGGATGGTACCATTGATGTAAAAAGCCGCGACGGGGAGGGAACGGATTTCATCGTCACCATTCCCCACCGCATAAATACCCAGATTACCCACGATATGCGGATTCTCCTGGCAGAAGACAATGAACTGAACGCAGATATTGCCATTGCCCTTCTGGAGGACAGAGGCTTTACCGTGGAACGGGCATGTGACGGAAAGCAGTGTGTGGACATGCTGCGGGAATCGGAGCCGGGCTATTACGACATTATATTAATGGACGTGGAAATGCCTTATGTAAACGGTCATCAGGCCACAAAAATTATCCGCCGCATAAAGGAGCCGGCCCACAGTACCATTCCTATTATTGCCATGACCGCCAATGCCTCCGATGCTGACAAGCGGGAGACGTTGCTGGTGGGCATGAATGCCCATGTGGCAAAGCCATTTGACGTGGATAAGCTCTATGCCACCATCTTCAACGTGCTGGCCCACAAAAACTATTATATCCAGACAGACGGTCTGGAAACCTTCAGGAAAAAATACACCAAGCTGGGCTGCAAATGCGGTTTCTTCATTTACCATGTGGACTGGGATGAAACCATCACCTACGCCGATCAGGGCACCGCAGAAATCTTCGGCTGTGCCAACGAGGAAGAATTCCTCAAGCTGGTGGGAGGCACCTTCAAAACCCTGGTTCACGCCAATGACATTGAACAGGTGCAAAAGGCCATTAATCAGCAGCAGGAGGAATCCTCACTGAACCTTGATCTGGTGGACTATGATGTTATCCGGAAGGACGGCCAAATCCGCCACCTGGCAGACATCGGCTACAAGGTATTCGACGGCGAGCGCCTTGTTTACTTCGTGTATATTGCTGATATTACTGATATAAACCAAAAGCAGCAGTAATAACTTTTACTCCCATGAAAAAATGCTGGAATCAAATTTGATTCCAGCATTTTTAATTTATCCTATTTTTACCTTCCCCACCAGCTCGGATACGTGGCTGAGGTTGTGCTCTTCCAGATACTTGTCTATGCCTTCGGCCACGCGGACTACGGCATCCGGGTGGACGAAATTTTCTGCCCCTACGGCCACGGTGGAAGCACCGGCCAGGAGGAACTCAATGGCATCCTCGGCAGTGGCAATGCCCCCCAGTCCCATAATAGGGATTTTTACCGTATGGGCCACCTGATATACCATGCGCACTGCAATGGGCTTAACTGCAGGGCCGGAGAGGCCGCCGGTTACATTGCCCAGAAGTGGCTTCCATGTGTTAATGTCTATTACCATGCCCGTAAGGGTGTTAATTAGGGCCAATGCATCTGCCCCTGCTTCCTCCACGGCCCTGGCCATAACTGTAATATCCGTAACGTTTGGTGAAAGCTTCACGATGACTGGCTTTTTGGTATGGGCCTTGACCTCTTTTGTCACCGCCGCAGCAGCCTTGGGGTCAGTGCCGAATACAATGCCCCCCTCCTTCACGTTAGGGCAGGAAATGTTCACCTCAATGCCGTCAACCCCGTCCACGTCCAGCTTTTCAGCCATTATGCCATAGTCCTCCACGGAGCTGCCGGAGAAATTGGCAATAAAGGCGGTATTTGGTGCCTCTTTTCGCACCTTGGGGAGAATATCCCTTAAAAATACGTCTATGCCAGGGTTTTCCAGGCCGATGCAGTTCAGCATCCCCGACGGGGTTTCGGCAATACGCACCCCTTCATTGCCAGCCCTTGGCAAAGGTGTCAGCCCCTTGGAAATAATGGCCCCCACCTGATCAAGATCGAGGAAATCACTGTATTCAACGCCAAAGCCGAAGGTTCCCGAGGCTCCCATAACAGGGGTTGTCATTTTAATACCGGCAAAATCAGTTGCCAAGCGCGTAATATTCATCAGCCAAATACCTCCTCAGCATCAAATACTGGGCCGTCACCGCATACCTTCCAGCGTTTGCCGCTCTTGCCCTCAAAGGTGCAGCCAAGGCACACCCCAAAGCCGCAGGCCATGCGCTTTTCAAGGGATACCTCACACTCAATGCCCTGTTTTATAGCCAGCTCAGCGATACCCTTCATCATAACAGTAGGACCGCAAACCTTGATATGACTAATATCCGGATAATCCTTCAAGATATCCGGAATGGCGTCAATGGCAAAGCCCTTGCGGCCGTAAGATCCGTCATCTGTGGTATATACCAGCTTTTCAGCGAAATTTTCCACGAAATCGCTCCAGAAAAGCTCCTTGTGATTGCGTACACCAAAAAGAATTACTGGCTTTGGTCCCTCCAGGTCCTTTGCCAAATGGCGGGCAGTATAAATAATAGGTGCAATGCCTACGCCGCCCCCGATAAGGAGGGTTCTGCCTTCATTTTTAAAGGAAAAGCCCCTTCCCAAAGGACCTTCCACGCTGATGGGAGCTCCCTCCTCCAGCTGGGCCAACTCCTTTGTGCCCTTGCCGGCCTTGCGGTATATGAGAAGCAGCAGGCCCTGATCCTTGTCCACGTCTGCCACACCAAAGGGACGACGAAGGTAGGTGCTGCCCATTTCATTTTTTATCATTACAAACTGGCCTGGCTCTGCCAAAGACACTATCTCAGGGCACTCCAGCACCAGGGCGTTCACATCGGCGGATAATTCCCAGTTGGAAACGATATTGCCAATCTCCACTAATTTTTGAGTTTCGTTCATTTCGCAATCACCTCATTTAATAATTAAACCATATTACCAGCTTTTTTGCCACCTTCTGCCTCTGAAAATCAGGCCGCCTTCCCCAATAGAGTCAGTACTATGCCCTTGTGCAAAAAGAAACAGCCGCCCCCACGAAAGGGACGGCCATTATATATATTGCCATTCTATATATTGTAGCTACACCAATTTTATACCCTGAACTTGCCCATGGCAGTCTGCAAATCGGTGGCCAGATTGGACAGTGCATTGGCTGCTGCTGCGATTTCCTCACTGGAGGCGGACTGTTCCTCAGCTGCTGCGGAAATGGTCTGGGTCTCCTCGGAGGTATCACGGCAAACCTTGTCGATATTATCCATGGAGCCCACCACATCCTGCATGCCCTTGGAAACGGTCTGAACAGCAGAATTGATTTCCTCCATGTCATTCTTGATGGAAGCAACCCTTGTGGTAATATCCTTGAACTGCTCGCCCACCTCGCGGATAGCCTGGGTACCCAGTGCCACCTCATTGGTGCCGGATTCCATGGCCTTAACTGCTTCCTCAGTATCACCTTGAATAACGGAAATACGGTTCTTGATCTGCTCAGCAGACTCCTGGGACTGCTCAGCAAGCTTTCTGACTTCCTCAGCTACTACAGCGAAGCCACGGCCGGCTTCACCAGCTCTGGCTGCCTCAATGGCCGCATTAAGAGCCAACAAGTTGGTCTGATCAGCAATGGAGGAAATACTGTCAACGATTTCCCCGATCTGGGCAGAATTTTCGCCCAGCTTTTTAACAACCTCTGCAGAATTGGCAACGCTCTTTTCAATGTTGTTAATCTTATCCATAGCGTTCTGCATGAGCTGGGCACCATTATCGGCTGCCCCGGCCATCTGCTCTGTATTATCCGTAACCACACTGGTCTTGTCCGTCATAACACTGATATCCCCAAAGGCACTGTCAATACTGCCCTTGGCCTCATCCATGCTTGAAAGCTGCTTTTCCATGCCGCCGGCCACGCCCACAACGGACTGGGCCACATGGGTTGCTGCCTCTGCCGCCTGCTGGGAGCTGGCTGTGAGCTCTTCACTGGAGGCCGCCACCTGCTCTGCAGTATTCATAGTCTGGGTTATAATGGCCTTCAAATTATGAAGCATGGTATTAAAGCCATCTGCCATCTGTCCCAGCTCATCATGGGAATCCACGGTGAGAGGATTAAGTCTGAGATTGCCCTGGGACATTTCCTTCATGTGGGCACCCAAAGCCTCGATTCTGGTAACCATATTGTTGGCCTGATATACAATACTGCCTACGCAAAGGGCAATCATAACAACGCAGACAAAAATCATAATCTTGGTAAGGGTTACAGCCGGTGCATTGATCTCTTCCTGTGGCATCTTAATGGCCAGCTTCCAGTTAACACCCGGCACAGTGGCGAAATAGAGATTATTTGCATCGTATTCAGTAATACCGCTTTCATTGCTGAGCATGGTCTGGGCCGCAGTTGCCAGGCTCTTGTTTTCATCCTCGGTGATTTTCACACCATTTTCCACGTCAGCAGAATTTTCGGAATAAACATAGGTACCATCAGATGTAACAAGGATTGCCTTGCCATTCTCTCCCACCTTGATGCTGCCCATAAGCTCACTGATTTCGTGGAGTGAGAAGTCTACTGTGATACAGCCCACATATTTCCCGGACAAATCAAAAATCGGTGCGGAGCAGGTGGACATAACCACCTTGGAGGTTGGGTCATAATAAGGGTCGGTAATCAGGGCATCTTCCTTGGTTACAGCCTTGGCATTTTTGTAATACTCCTGAGTGAAATAATTGTACTCAGCATTACTGTATTCATAGGTCTCCTTAACGGATCCCCCGTCCTTATACCAATATGGTCCCATATATTCCTGGGAAGCATCAAAGGCAAAAGGCTCAAACCAGATACCGCTGCCAAAGAAGAAATCATCATTCTGAATGGTCTTCCCTATAACAGCCTTAAAGGTGTCCATCGGGGTGTTCTTGTAGGTCGCCCCCACGAAGCGGGCTGTGTTCACCGCCGTGGAACGGGCCATGTCCAGCTTTTCATTAATGTAATTTACATTGGCCTTCAGCTCGGAATTCATGGTGTGCTCAATCTGAGTTCCCAGGCTCCCGCTGGAGGACACCACGGATACTATGGTAAGAATCAGCATGCCCAGAATTACAAAGGGCAGCATTCCCACCAGCATTTTTCCTTTGATACCCATACTATAGCCTCCTTATACAAAATTATTCCTTAATTAAATTTAATTAGCTCATTTAAAAATAATTCACTACTTTATACTTACTATTCCACACAAAAAAATAAACTCCTGCCAAAAAGCAGGAGTTTATTAGAATAATTATGGAAAAATCCATTTCAGCTTAACAGCAATGCATCGGAATTCAGCTCGCTGCCCGCCGCCTTCTCAAACATGGCCAGCAAGTCCTTGATGGTGAGGCTCTTCTTTTCCTCGCCACTGACATCAATAAGGATTTTGCCCTCATGGAGCATAATAAGACGGTTACCACAGGCCAGAGCGTCCCTCATGTTATGGGTAATCATCAATGTGGTGAGCTTACGGCTGTTTACTATATTATTGGTAAGCTCCAGCACCTGGGCCGCAGTCTTTGGGTCCAGGGCCGCTGTATGCTCGTCCAAAAGCAACAGCTTTGGCTCCACCATGGTAGCCATAAGGAGGGTCAGGGCCTGACGCTGGCCGCCGGAAAGAAGGCCCACCTTTGATTCCAGACGATCCTCAAGGCCAAGGTTAAGGGGCTTCAGCTGCTCACGGAAATAGGTACGCTGAGCCTCCGGGGCACTCCAGCGCAGGGTTGGGAACTGGCCACGGCGCGAAGCAATGGCAAGATTTTCCTCAATCTGCATATTGGCGGCAGTACCCATCATAGGGTCCTGAAATACGCGGCCAATGTACTTGGCCCGCTTGTGCTCCGGCAGCTTGGTTATATCCTTCCCGTCAATAACAATTTTACCCGTGTCCACCTTGAAGGTTCCCGCAATGGCATTCATAAGCGTAGATTTACCCGCGCCATTACCGCCGATGACCGTTACGAAATCCCCTGGTTTAAGGTGCAGTGACACACCCCGCAGGGCCACCTTTTCTGTAATGGTACCGGGATTAAAGGTTTTCTTGATATTTTCAATTTTAAGCATCCTGGGCCACCTTTCTCTTTTTCAGCTTGGCCTGGCACAGCGGCATGGAAAGAGCGGCTGCAACAAGAATGGCCGTAAACAGCTTCAAATCGTTTGGTGGCATACCCATCTGCAATACTATGGCAATAACTGCCCTATATACAATGGAGCCCAAAATTACGGAAATCAGGCAATTTTTGAAGCTTCTGGTACCAAAGAGCACCTCGCCGATAATTACAGAGGCAAGGCCAATAACGATGGTACCAACTCCCATGCCCACATCGGCAAAGCCGTTGGCCTGGGCCACAAGGGCTCCGGACACGGCCACCAGGGCATTGGAAATCAAAAGCCCCAAAATTACCGTAATATCAGTATTAATACCATTGGCCCGAATCATGTGAGGATTGCAGCCAGTGGCACGAATGGAGGCGCCAATCTCTGTGCCGAAAAACCAGTAGCACAAAACCCCGGTGAATACCACCACAGCAGCACCTATCACCAGAACCATGTTGCTGAGGGTCACATCAGGAATCCCAAACATGGTAAACACCGTCTCCACGTTCAGTAAAGAAAGATTAGCCTTTCCCATAACGTGCAAATTCACGGAGTACAGGGCTATCATGGTAAGAATCCCCGCCAAAAGGGCAGGAATCTTCAGCTTTGTACACAAAAAACCAGTTACAATGCCAGCCAACATGCCGGCAAAGGCCGCCACAAAAATGGAAAGAACGGGGTTCATGCCCCCCAGCATACAAGAGGCCGCCACAGCCGCCCCCAGGGGGAAGCTGCCCTCCACTGTCAAATCAGCAATATCCAGCACACGGAATGTAATATACACCCCGATGGCCAGCAGGGACCACAAGAGCCCCTGGGATATAGTAGGAATAATCAGATCCACGTCAATAACCTCAATTCAATACCTCGGCGTCCTTCAGCACGTCTGCAGGAATGGTGATGCCCAGCTTGTCAGCATTGGTCTTGTTTACTACGGCCTTCAGAACCTTGGCAAATTCAATCTTCATATCAGCTGGCTTGGACTTGCCATCAAGAATGTCCGCAGCCATGAAGCCGGACTGACGGCCCAGCTCATAATAGTCAACGCCGTAGGTTGCAAGACCGCCGGCCTTAACCATGTTGGACTCACCG
The DNA here is from genome assembly GCF_000622005.1 of Anaerovibrio sp. RM50. Lineage (GTDB taxonomy): Bacteria > Bacillota > Negativicutes > Selenomonadales > Selenomonadaceae > Anaerovibrio. Next base: position 20,855 of record NZ_JHWV01000008.1, read on the forward strand.
CAGATAACTGGCTTCTTGGCAGCATCACATACGGAAATAAGGGTTGGCATGGAAGAAGCGATTACATTGTCGGTAGGAAGATAGAAGGCATCCACCTTGCCCACAAGACTCTGGGCAGCCTGCTGGATATCATTTACGTTGGAAATGGTAGCAGCCTCAACCTTCAGGCCCTTGGACTCGGCATATTCCTTCATGGTCTTGAACTGAATCTCGGAGTTAACCTCGCTGGAGGTATATACGCAGCCAATAGTCTTGGCATTAGGGCAAAGCTTAACCAGAAGGTCCACCTGATCCTTGATTGGATTCATATCGCTGGTGCCAGTTACGTTGCCACCAGGAGCCTCGTTGGACTTAACCAGCTTGGCACCAACGTAGTCGGTAATGGCAGAGCCCACAATTGGAATATCCTTGGTAAGGTTGGCCACAGTCTGGGCAGCCGGAGTTGCAATTGCATATATCAGATCCACGTGATTGCTTACAAAACGCTGGCCGATATTCTGCAGATTGGACTGGTCGGCCTGAGCATTCTGATTATCAATCTTCAGATTCTTGCCCTCTTCGTAGCCACGCTCCTTAAGGGCATCCCTAAAGCCCTTGTTGGCCGCATCCAGAGCATCATGCTCCACCAGCTGTACAATACCCACTGTTTTCTGGTCAGAAGCTGCCTGATTATTGGAGCCACAGCCCCCCAACAGCCCAAGGGAGAATACCGCAGCCATACCCAGGGCTGCCATTTTCATTTTCTTGGAAAAGAACATACATTATCACTCCTAATAGTATAAAAATAAAAAACCTAACACATATTATACATTATTGTTTCAAAAAAATAAATATTGTTCTCCCTATAAATACAAAATTATTTTTGATAAAGATATTTTTTCTAAAATCCTCCAATCGAGAACATATATAAATTAGGTTTTCCCCATCAAAAAAGGGCAGCTCATGGACTGCCCTTTTGGGTGAATAATTATTCATTATATGCTGGTATACTACTGCAGCAGGGATAAAACTGCACTGCCGTTCTGGTTGGCCTGTCCCAGCATGGACTGGGCTGTCTGCATAAGCACGTTGGCCTTGGTGTAGGCTGTAAAACTCTTGGCCATATCCGCATCACGGATAACGGACTCAGCAGATGTTACATTTTCGGTGGCAGTAGTAATATTGGCCGCCGTAAATTCCAGACGGCTCTCAATTGAACCAATTATGGTCTGCTGCTTCAGAGCACGGCTGATGGCCCTGTCAATAACGGTTATGGCAGAGGTGGCCTTTTGCTGGGTAGCCACGCTGACAGCGGTGCCATCGGCTTTTGTAAGGCCCAGGGCCTCACAGCGCATATCTGCAAGACCGATGCTGATGGTCTGGGAAGCCTTGGTGCCAATCTGGAAGTAGGCACTCTTTTCCGGCTCGGAATTTGCTGCCTCCTTGGCCATATAGCGAAGCACCATATAACCAGCAGCATAGGCGCTGTCATCGGAAGTATAACTATTTGAGTTTTCCAAAATATTCTTTAAGGTATCCGGGTCATTGGCCAGCTGCTGGATTTTTCCCTTGCGGTAATCATCAATACCGTGTACCAGCTCTGCCATACCTTCCTTAACATACAAAGGCAAGTCTTTAAAATTATTAATGTTGGCTGACATAAGGGCATGGGTCATCTCATGGGCCAGTGTACGGTCCAAATAAAGCTGGTTCGGGTTATTCTTCAATGCACCGTTTTTATCCGTGAGGTCAAGATTGTTGTAGTAGTGCATATTGACGGTCAGCTCAAGGCCTGTAGTAATATCACCAGTAAAATGGGATGTTACAGATGCCAATGTTCCATTATCTGCATCAGAGAAGTTTACATCAATGGACTTTACAGTTGTGCCGTTTTCCCAGAAATTAAGGGCAAAGGATTCATCCACCAGCCACATGCAGTTGGAGAGCCACTCATTATCCAACGCTGCACAAATTGCCTTTTTCATGGCATCATCACCACTGTCCGGCCAGTTCACCTGAAGTCCCCGTATCATGGTGCTTCCCGTAGGATTCCCCCCATAAGCTGGTTTTTCTTCCGGCACAACGGATTCAGCTGTTTTGGCCTTTTCCCCGCCAGCATCAAGGCCAGTAATGGAGCCAGTATCATCATTATTCAAGTTGATACCACAAACCTCCAGAAGGTCGCCGCCGCTTTTTCTAATGGCCTCCACACAGCTGTTTATAAGGGTCTTTTCATCCTTAAACATCCCTGAGGAACCATATTTTATAGCTGCATCCAAACGCTCCTGGGCTGTTCCGGATGTGCACCCATCCAAATAAGCCAGGAAGGAAACCATGGAATCCTGCTGGTCAGCCACAATATTGCCTCCCATAGCACCGTTTATCAAATACTTTCCATTAAAAGTAACCAAAGCATTATCATCGATCTGGTTCATAAGCTGATCCAGCTCTTTTTGAATAATGGCCCGGTCACTGTCCGTATTTGTATCATTGGCGGCATCAATAGCCTTGGCCTTGAAGGTTCTCAGGGCATCCACCGTGGAGGACACTGCCCCCTCTGCCACCTTCATCATACTGGAACCGTTCTGGGTGTTGGTAAGGGTAGCATCCAGACTTCTGATCTGCACCCTCATACGCTCACTGATGGCGTATGAGGAGGCATCATCCGCCGCACTGTTGATCTTCATGCCGGAGGAAACCTGCTGAAGCGACTTGGCAAAATCCTTGCTGTTCCGGCTCAGAACATTCAGGGTATTGATTGCCGACATATTATTTTTTACTACCATGGCCATAGCGTATCATCCTTTCTGCGCTATCCCCGTATTGCTGTAGGGAAATCATCCTTGTTTTAGCCATTTGATTTATAGCGGCATACACCGCTACTAATCTATGTATCGTTAAATTATTTCGTTAACTTAATATATGAAAGCAACTCCCCGCCATTTTTTGATTTTTGCTTTATTTTTTGCAGGAAACCGCCACAACGTGGCGAATTATTACGTATGGACAACCTTTTTAAGAAAATAATTAGTAGTTTATGTAACTGATATCAATACCGACATTTTAAGCGTTTGTGTGTTATGCGCTGATGTTTTTGACGGGAGGGCTGTTTATGGAAATTGCTTTGGGTTTCATTGTATTCCTGCTATGCCTTATAATCGGTGTAAGATTCGGTGGGCTAGGTCTGGCAGCCGTCAGTGGAATTGGGTTGGTAATCTATGTATTTGGTTTTGGTTACAAGCCCGGGGTTCCGCCAAATGACGTAATGCTGACTATTTTGGCAGTTGTTACCTGCGCCGCTTTCTTACAAACCTCCGGTGGCTTAACAGTATTGTTGAAGCTGGCCGAAAAAATTTTACGTAAAAATCCCAAAAATGTTACCATTTTAGCGCCTATTACCACATGGTTTTTGACTGTTCTTTGCGGCACCGGCCATGTATGCTACACCATGTTTCCAATTATTTATGATGTAGCTATCAAGCAAAATATCCGCCCTGAGAGGCCTATGGCAGTATCCTCCATTGCAGCCCAGATGGGTATCTGCGGTTCCCCAGTATCTGTGGCCATTGTTTCTATCGTGAGCTTTTTGGCTGTAGCCGGTTATGATATCAGTATTGCCAAGGTGTTGATGGTTTCCATTCCATCCACCTTCTTCGGTGTACTGGCGGCGGCTATCTGGTCCATGCGCCGAGGCAAGGAGCTGGAAGATGATCCTGATTTTCAGGCCTTGATTGCTGACCCTGAACAAAGAAAATATGTCTATGGATCCACTGAGTCCCTTTTAGACAAGGAATTGCCTAGAAGCTACTATGTTGCTGTTGGTATTTTCATTGCGGGTATTATCCTGATTGCCCTTATGGGCAATCTACCGGAATATCTGCCTCAGTTCTCCGCTGGCGTAGGTAAGCCGGCGAAGCCAATTTCCATGACGTTGGTCATTCAGATGGTTATGCTGTGTATTGCCTCACTAATATTGTTCTTCTGCAAGGTAGATGCCAAAAAAGTAGCTGATTCCAACGTTTTCCGTGCTGGAATGGTAGCCCTGGTATCCGTTTATGGTGTTGCGTGGACAGCCAACACCCTCTTTGCACATCACATGGATTTTTTGAAGGGCGTATTGATTTCCGCCGTGGCAGTATATCCATGGGCTTATGCCATCATTGCCTTTTTCACCTCAAAGCTGGTTAACTCTCAGGCGGCAGCCATCGCAATAGTGGCTCCTCTGGCTTTGGAGGCAGGGATAGAACCCGTTATAGTTTTATCCTTTATTTCCGCCTGCTATGGTTATTTCTTCCTGCCAACGTACCCATCAGATTTGGCCTGTATCGGCTTTGACCGCTCTGGCACCACCAAGATTGGCAAGTACATTCTCAACCACAGCTTCATGATACCAGGCCTCATTGGCGTTATCACCGGCTGCTGTGTTGGTTATGTAATCGCTCATGCTATAATTTAAGCCCCATCCCATATAAAAACCACACCTAAGATTATTAAGTGAATTTAATAATTAAGGTAACAAAAGGGCCACCAGCTTTATGGAAATGCATCCATACAAGTCGGTGGCCTTTTTTACTTGTCAACATACTTTTTTGTCAGTAACTTACTTTTATTAGCCAGCATATTACCCGTATTATTCTGCGATTTCCCCGTAGGCAATCTGCTCTTTATCAAATTTTCTGGAAAAAAGTATCCAGATAATCGTTATATAAATAAGGAACTGGCCAATGGTTACAGCGCAATCAAAAAAGCCCGCTCCCCTAAACACGATATCACGAATAAATTTAAACTCCCAAGTTAACGGGAATATCTGGTTAATCCAGTGAACCCAATCTGGCATCATGGTCATAGGCACACCGTATCCGCCGAAAATAAATCCTCCTGGCACAAACAAAATCATTCTGCTGGAAGCCGCCCCAGGATTGGCTGCAGACCAGCCCATAAACACGGAAACCATCCCCAGCATTATTATGTACAGGGCCTGAACGGCAAAATACAGAATTATATTTCCCGAAAAATTAATATCACCCCAAAAGCGGAGCACCACAAGGCCAATAAAATTTGCAATAAGCCAGCAACCACAATAGGGCAATATGCGCTCTATCAAATCATAGGCTGTGCCCAGCTTAAAATGAAGATCAAGCTTCCCCTCCTGCCTTAGCCGTGGCACCATGCCCAGGGTGGCAAAGGCAAAAAACATTGAGGAAAAAAATATCAAAAAGCCCGTTACCTCGCCATTACTGGCAGACTCTGCAGGATTAAAGAGAGAGCGGGAAACCAGCATTGTTCCGCCCCTTATGGTATCACCTGTACCAATACTTGGATTATTTAAATCAGCGATAATCTCATTGAGGGCTTCCCTTACGCCGCTTAAGGCTGAGGAGCTGGTATTATCATAAAATACGCCGATGTCGGCTCGTTCCCCATTATAATGATTTTTCTCAAGACCCTGGGGCAAATACACTACCGCATAGGCCTTATCACGATACATAAGCTCATTTGGCTCTGCAGGAGTATTTACCACTGCTGTGACAGAAATGAGCTGAGAATTATTCAGATAGTCAATAATTTCATGACTGTAGTGGGAATTGTCCAAATCAATAACCGTAATTGGAGTGTCCTTGGCGTAATTCAGTCCCAGCATAACACTGAAAATCACCGTTATAACCAAGGAAACCATTATGGATACCTTTTCATAGGGCATACCATTTCCAGAGAGAAGATGTTTTAATTCGTCCCGAAATGCCTTCATCTCATCTTCACTCCCATCGTCATGCCAGGAAGAATTTCTTCAGTTGGTTCAAGGTAAATACGCATCTGGAAGGATGTTAAATCCGCCTGGCCCTTTTCACGGGTCATACGCAAATCCGCAAAGCCAGGGGCCTGGGTGAGCAGGCGAATAGTACCCTTAACCTTTTTCTTGCCAGCTACGGAGATGGCTTCAATTTCATCCCCTTCCTTATATTTGTCGACCTTTTCCTCGCTTACATAAATATCAAAATAGTAACGGTTGCTTTCCATAAGGAGTACCGGCGTATTTTGGGCAATCATTTCCCCCTCTTTTGCCAATATCTTTATAATCTTGCCATCCTCAGGTGCTCTAAGAGTCAAACGCTCCTTTTTAACCTTTAATTCCTTAAGCTGAACCTCCAAGCCTTTCAGCTGCTGGTTCAATGCCTCCACATCGTTTAACTTGTTGGCTGCTGTCTGACGCTCCAGGGCAATAGTTGGCAAATTAAGAGAATCTGTATCACCATTATCTGAGGTACCTGCCAATAATTTACTTAAAAGCTGTTTTTGCTGAGCCACATTGGCAGCATTCACCTGCAATGCAGTTTGGGCTGCATCCAGATTGGATCTTGAGATAGCACCAACCTCAAAGAGCTGAACCTTGCGCTCATAATCAAGAGATGCATTATTATAGTTGGCCTCTGCCGCATCCACCGCTGCCTTCTGCTGGTCAATCTGACGGAAGCTCTGCTGTTCATTGGTATCCGCCTGGGACATGGCAATATTAACGCCACCACCTGCAGACTTTATCTGAGCCTTCATCTGGGCTATCTGGGCCTCCAGCTTGGAAATAGACAGATCCACATCAGTGCTGTCAAGCACCATCAGCACATCTCCCTTTTTCACCTGGTCGGCCTCCTTGACACACTCTTTCACCATCCTGCCACCTACATTTTCAAAGGAGAGTTTAATTTGTTCGGCTGTTAAAATACCCTCTTTCTTTTCCGTGGCCAATACCAATGCATCATTGCCCGTATACATCAGCAGTAATCCAGCCACCACCATTACCACGGCGAAAATCATGCCAAATTTCTTTGCCCTTAATTTCTTATCCATCTTTACCTCCTATTTTTTTGCAAACAAAAAACCAGCCGATACATTCCCCATAGCGACTACAACTCCCGTCCCTGTAGTCACCTGGCATGTATCAGCCGGCGATATTTCCCATAACTGGGCGACGCACTCAAGTGCAATATTTATTTAAGTCTGGATTATCTTACGACAATTTAAAAAAATAGTCAAGATTTTTTGCAGTTTTATAAAAGAAAAGAGCTGATAACCCAATATAATCAAGGTGTTATCGGCTCTTTGTTTTAATTCAACTGTCGAAAACGTGTATTATATTGATTCATTTTTGCCCTCCAAATATATTAAGTCATTCATCTGTCAAAATCATAGTCTAAAATGATGCTTATTCCTACCTACTCAAAGTAGAGTCAGCGCCAAATCCATAATATAAACATCAGGACTCTGCATCACAATAGCCTTACTATTAAATAATATCAACACCAAATTATCTGAAAATATTTATATCATAATAATAACGGAAAATTAAATTTCCCCTTCATCCATGATTCCCAGCTTCCTTTTCCAATAACGGGAATATATAGCACCAAGAGGATTATGGGAAAGAAGGCGATCCTTTACCACCAGCGCCGTTACAGGCCCCGGGCAGGAGCCATTGAAAATGGCATCGTGCCCCACACAGAGGCCGCAGGATATGAACAGCTCCGTGCCCTTTTCTGCCAATATTTTGGCCTGAAACTTTGGATTGCACATGGCTTCATGTTCAAGCTCCGGCTTTACCTGCTTTAAGTCGAGATTCTTCTTGTTAAAGCTGCAATTTTTGCAGCACACACTATAAAATTCAAAGCCTTCATTTTTAAAGAATTTGGCAATATATCTGGCCTCGGCATTGAGCCCAATACAAAAAGCCATTCCCAGCTTCTTATAGCCCATTGCCCTGGCAAATTCCGCTGTTTCCTGCAGTCTGGTGATGTTGCTGTAGAAGGTGCCCTCCACATAGGCCGCCGCCTTCATTATTTCCCTTTCCTCATCACTGTAGGCGGACAAAATCTCCTGGTCCGTATAGCCGGTGCAGTTCACGCCCTTCGTATAGCAGACATGGGTTGGACAGTTGGCGCAATCAGCTTTCATGTAAATACCCCCGCCTAAATGTATTTTTCGACCAGCTCGATAACTTCCTTTATTAGGCCATCGCAATGGGACTTCTTTTCAATGCCCTTTTCCTTGCTGATTCTGAGAAGTTCACCGCAGTCCAGCACATCGTCATGCTTGGCCTTTATGGCATTATGGTACTCACTGAGAATCTTCACATCATTTACCCCGTGCATCCCCAGCACCATAAGTCCGGCGGTCACAGCACCGCATACAGAGGCCCGCTTCATGCCGCCCCCGAAATTAAATCCCAGATTAAAGGCCTGCTCCTTGGTGAGACCCATTTCCTCCGCAAAGGGAATCAGCACCGACTGGGCACAATTATAATGGAGGGTAGTATCATCCCGAAGGACCTGGGCGGCTTCTGTGTGTTTGCTCATTGGTAACACTCCTTAAAAAAATGTTGCGTAGCCGGGGCCTTGCATCTTAACCCCGTCCACCTCTAACAATTATACCACCCATTTATTCATTTAGGATGAATTTATCATTAACCAGATCAGTTAATTTCTTACTGTAAAAAAAATCCCGTACCAAATTATCGTATTCCTTCCACATTGGCAAGGTCTGGCACTGGCCTTTTCTCGGGCAGTTGATGTCTTTGCCCGTAAGACAGGCTACCGGGGAAATAGTGCCTTCTATAAGCTCCAAAATTTCCCCAACGGTGTATTCATCCGGCTTGCGGCACAGCTTATAGCCGCCGCCCTTGCCGCTGACCCCCACGATCATCTCACCCACAACTAAATCCTTTACAATTATCTCCAAATATTTTTTCGAGATTTCCTGTCTGGCAGATATATCCTTCAAAGGTATATATTGGTCACTATTTCTTTCCGCCAAATCAATCATTACTCGCAATGCATATCGACCACGGGTGGAAATCATTTTAAAACCTCCCAAAATAAAGATACTTTGCTTCTGCCTATTATACTCCAGGGTTAATTGGCAAATCAAGAAATATTTGCCTATTGACTTGTAGGGTAAATAGGTTATATAATTGCCACAGTGAATGAAAGGAGAGATTACAAAATGATTTATGCTGATAATGCTGCAACCACCAAAATGAGCGATGCAGCAATAGATGTAATGCTCACACATATAAAGGAAAATTACGGCAACCCATCCAGCCTGTACGAGTTTGGACAGAAGGCCAAAGAGGTGCTGGAGGAGGCCCGCACTGATGTGGCAAGGGTAATAAACGCCCAGCCGGAGGAAATTCTCTTTACTTCCGGTGGAAGTGAGGCTGATAATCAGGCGATTCTGTCAGCAGCAGAGCTGGGCAGAAAACAGGGTAAGCTCCATATTATTTCTACGGCTTTTGAGCACCATGCAGTTCTTCATACACTGGAGAAGCTGAAAAAACAGGGCTTTGAAATTACCCTGTTGGATGTTCATGAGGATGGGCTGATCCGTCCGTCGGAGGTTGAGGCAGCTATTAATGATAACACCTGTCTGGTAACTGTAATGTATGCCAATAATGAGATTGGTACAATTCAGCCCATAAAAGAAATCGGAGAAATTTGCCACAGAAAAAAAGTATTATTTCATACTGATGCAGTACAGGCTATTGGCCATGTGCCAGTAGATGTGGTGGCAGAAAACATCGATATGCTGTCTGCTTCTTCCCATAAATTTCACGGGCCAAAGGGCGTTGGCTTTCTGTACGCCAGAAAAGGAATAGCTCTTACCAATCTCATTGAAGGCGGAGCCCAGGAACGGGGAAAGCGGGCAGGTACGGAAAATGTTCCGGGTATTGCAGCTATGGCTACTGCTTTAAAAGAAATATGCTCCAAAATGGAAAAGAATACCGCTCATGTAAAGGCTTTGCGGGACAGAATAATTAAGGGCTTGGAGGAAATACCCCACTCCATTTTAAATGGTGATGCCCAAAAGCGTCTGCCAAGCAATATTAACTTCTGCTTTGAGGGCATTGAGGGTGAATCCTTGCTCTTATTGCTTGATGACAAGGGCATTCAGGCCTCATCAGGCAGTGCATGCACCTCCGGGTCCCTTGACCCAAGCCATGTACTGCTGGCCATCGGCCGCGTTCATGATGTGGCTCACGGTTCTTTAAGATTGAGCCTGGGTGAGGATCTCAGTGAAACTGACGCCGATTATATCATTAAGTCCGTAAGGGAAGTTGTGGAATATTTACGAAGCTTTTCCCCGGTTTGGCGTGATTTAAGCAGCGGTAAAATCAAACATTTATTGTAATAATATGCTTCAGAAGGAGATAAGAAAATGGCTTTATATAGTGAAAAAGTGATGGATCATTTCCGCAATCCACGGAATCTTGGTGTGTTGGAGGATGCCAACGCCATTGGGGAAGTGGGCAATGCCAAGTGCGGGGATATCATGAAGATGTATTTAAAAATTGAGGACGATATGGTCAAGGATGTGAAGTTTGAGACCTTTGGCTGCGGCAGTGCTATTGCCTCCAGCTCCATGGCAACGGAAATGATAAAGGGCAAGCCCCTTAGCGAGGTGGAAAAGCTCACCAACAAGGCAGTTACCGAAGCCCTGGACGGGTTGCCAACCCATAAAATTCATTGTTCTGTATTGGCGGAACAGGCTATAAAATCTGCCTTGGAGGACTATCGCAGTAAAAAATAACATAAAAAGAGGGGCTGTCGCATTTGATGATTTTTCACCAAAGCGGCAGCCCTGTTATTATGTCCTTATTTTATTATTTTGAATAAATGTCTATAGCAGCTTAATTCACGGCACAACAAAAACACCGTTTATATGATGACGGTGTATAGGCCGCCAACATTCCCAAGCCATCTGCAATGAGATAGCTTAAGAAAAACAATATTGTCATTAAGGGAAATTTCCTTCATCCACCATGGCAAACCCAGGATGAATATTATTCACAATGAGCAGCATAGGTATTTCTGCGTCCTTCACCTTATCCAGATTGGAAAAAAGTGTTGCGGCTGCACAGGTAACAATAAGCCCGATTATAGTGCCACCCAGGGCACCACCCTTTTCCGCATCACCACTACGAATGACGGAGCCGCCCAAAACAAAGGCCATTGATACGCCATTCATGGCACAAAGAGCAAAATAATTTATTACCGACAACCATACATTTGGCATGGTTGGCTCCATGGAACCAGCCACCATATCCAGATATTCATAGTCATAAGACTTGCCCCAGAAGGTATAAACCGCTAACGACAGTATCATAACCACTATAACAGGCGTAAAAATTCCCAATATTCGCGTAATCTTTTCAAAATCCATAAAGGACACTAAAATTACTGCCAAAGAGCATACCAAGGCCCCCAGCCAGCTGGCAATACCAAACTGCTGATGCAAATTGGCTCCTGCCCCGGCTACCATAACAAAGCCCACAACGAAGCAGGATATTACCAAGGTTATATCAATAATACGATTTATGACAGGGTGAGTTATCTGCTCCAGCACATCCTGGTGGTTGCTTGACTGATAATGGGACCCCAGGGTAACAATAATCCGCCCAAAAATAATATTTAATACTCCCAGCAGTACGACTCCGAATATACCGATTTTACCAAAGCTTAAAAAATATTGCAGCATATCCTGACCGGAGTAAAGTCCTGCACCAACCAAAACACCCACATAAGCCAGAGCAATAGATAATGCCTCTTTACTTATGCGAAAAAAAATTCATGAAACCGCCTCCCAAAACGAAAGTTTACAAAAAATTATATATCATTTTATGCGAAAATGTAAAATGACGTATTTAAGACCTTTTGCAATGCAGGGAATTTGTCTACATGTATAGAAATATCAAAGGGTAATAATTGTGCAAGGAGGATTGCCCATGAAAACTATAAAAACCATTTTGGCTGACCTGTTTGATCTGCATAAGGACCGGGCACCCCTGGATGAAATTACCGAACGTATTTATTCCGGTGGAACTCTTAAGGGCACAAATATGTGTATATTAATTCTGGCCATATTCATTGCCTCCATTGGCCTGAATATGAACAGTACTGCTGTTATCATCGGTGCCATGCTCATTTCACCCCTAATGGGGGTTATTATGTCCATTGGCTATGGTATGGCTACCTATGACGGTGAATATGTTCGCGAGTCAGTCCTGAAGCTAGTTTTTCAGGTCACCCTGTCGGTTATGACCTCGGCAATATATTTCACCCTATCCCCTATTGACACCGCTTCTTCCGAGCTGCTGGCCCGCACCGAGCCCACCATTTGGGATGTGCTTATAGCGGTTTTTGGTGGTCTGGCCGGCATCATTGGCAGCACCCGAATTGAAAAGAGCAATGTTATCCCCGGAGTTGCTATTGCCACTGCCCTTATGCCACCTCTTTGTACAGCAGGCTACGGTATAGCCGCCCATTCCCTGAAATTCTTTTTAGGGGCCCTGTATCTTTTCTTCATAAACAGCTTTTTTATCTGCCTGACAACCTTTATAGTTTTAAAATTAATAAAAATTCCAGCCAAGACCTACGTAACTGACGAGGCCTTCCGCAGACAGCGCTGGCAGCTTACACTTCTTGGTATAATTATTATTTTACCAAGTATGTACATGGCCTACCACAGCATTCGCTCCAACCTGGAGCAGGTACAGGCCCAAACCTATATTGAAAAAAATTTCTCACAAGGAAATCCCCAGGTGGTGGCCTACAATATTGAACCAGACAGTCATCGGCTGAATCTAACCCTTATTGGGCGCATTATAACCTCGGAGGAAGAAACAGAGCTAGAAAAAAATCTTCAAGGATATTCCTACTTTAATGGTTGGAGTTTACATATTGTCCAAAACGATATGTCCGACGCCGTCCGCTCTGAAGATGTGAAGGATCTCATCAATAACCAGTGGAAATCTGCCGGTGGATTATCCATTACTGAGGCCCAGGAAGAAATAAAAAAATACAAGGATTTAAGCATGCGGTACTCCACGGCCCACCAACGCTTTGAAAGCGACCAGAAGCTGCTGGAAAATATCCGAAAAAAGGCCCCGATTCTATTCCCCTACTTTGAAGGTATAGAAGGGGCAGCATTTGCCACCAAGGATAAAGATGGCAAGGTTGCCTACAGGAATTTCATCGCTCTTGTTACCTTGAAAAACGCCATAAACCAGGAAGAACAAGGCCGCCTGCAAAACTGGTTAAATGCTGAATCAGACCTGCCTGTCACCTTAATTATTAAATAACAAAAAGGACTGACTGTTTAATGCTTTGATGCATACAACAGCTCAGTCCTTTTAATATTTACCATCAGTAGCAGTATGTGCATTTTTTGCACCTACTGCCCTCTTAGCGAACTTGTGCAATTTTTGCACAAGTTCCCCTTTCTAATGGTAAGTGTATATTTTAAAAAATACAGTATACCGCCATACTATCGTTTTCACATTCGTTCCTTTAGCCACCGTTTTAGCAGGAATGTTAATGCATAAGGGAAAGTATATATCACATTTTTCCTCTTAGTTTAGGTCTAAAAATCACATTTTTATTGTGTTTTTAGACTTTAAAATCACATTTTCTACATAAAATTAGGCCTCAAAATCACATTTTTATTACATTCTTTTATGGTTCCTGTCAATCCCGGCATATTTACCAATAACTGAAAAAATAATACTGCAATCCAAAGCTATAATCCAATCCATACTTTCACCTTTACAATTACTTGTTGTTAATAAATAAAATAAAAGGATATGCGCCGCAACAATGGCGCATATCCTTCATAGTCAAAATTTGTTCGCATTACCCAAGAACCTTGGATTACTTTTTCCTTTTAACAGAGTATTCTGCCCTCTGTTCATGTACTGCATAAGCCTGTAAGGATTCTGGAGAAGTTATACCCAAATACTGCTTTAAAGCATCCTGCAACAAGTGGGAATAAATAAGCTTTATTCTATTCTTCTACCATTCTTCTAAATATTGTGGTAGAATAGAAGAAAAGTAGAATTATAAACCAGTTGGGAGATGAGAAAATGAAGTTTCAGGAAAGCTCCACCCTAGAGCTAAAGCAAATGATTGTGCCAGATATAAAGAAAGAAGTCATTGCCTTCGCAAATTCCAATGGCGGAACAATATATGCAGGAATTGCTGATGATGGTACAATAGTCGGCCTTGACGATCCTGATCAGGCCCTTTTACAAGTGTCCAGCATGATACATGATTCTATAACCCCAGATGTCACTATGTTTGTGGAGCTGAATATTATAAATCTGGAAGATAAACCTGTTTTAAAAGTTACTGTTCAAAAAGGCACTCATGCGCCATACTGCTTAAAAGGAAAAGGGCTAAGACCTGAAGGCGTATATATACGACAATGTGCAGCCTCCATACCAGCTTCATCCGATGCCATTCGTTCCATGATTGTTGCAAGTGATGGAGAAAGATACGAAAAAAGGCGTTCCCTGCACCAAGAACTCACCTTCCCGGCATTAAAGAAAATATTTAAGCAAAAGAAAATCCCTCTGAATGAGCAACATTTTTTGACCTTGGGATTAAAAACAAGCGATGGCATCTTCACCAATTTGGCGCTGCTTCTATCCGAGGAATGTCCTCATGATATAAAAATAGCTGTCTTTTCAGGCAACACAAAGACTTCTCCTTTCCAAAACAGACGGGAATTCAGAGGCTCTCTAATCAGCCAAATGGTAGCAGCCTATGCTATGTTGGAACAATACAACCAGCTTGGAGCAAGATTTCATGGATTAATGCGGTCTGACCAAAAAGATTACCCTGATGTTGCCCTGCGGGAAGCATTATTAAATACGATTATTCATCGGGAGTATTCTTATAGCGGCAGCACTTTAATTAATATTTTCCAGGACCGCATAGAGTTCGTAACTTTTGGTGGCTTGGTACAGGGGTTAAACCTTGGTGATTTGAAGATGGGGGTATCTCAATGCCGCAATGAAAAATTGGCTGCTCTTTTCTACCGCCTGGAATTAATCGAAGCCTACGGCACTGGCATACCTAAAATATACGAGAGCTACCAATCTTCAGGGCTGACCCCTACTATAGAAGCCAGCGATCATGCCTTTAGAATTACCTTGCCAAACAGAAATGTGCAGCACTCCATGGCTGTACATGAACGGGCCGACAAATATCAGACACTGCCTGAAGCCATAGCAGGCAAGAAAACATTTACCCGTTTAGATGTTGAATCAGCTTTGGGAGTTTCCCGCAGTCAGGCCAATAATATTCTAAAAAAATATGTTGATGCCGGCCGTGTCATCCCCCATAAAGGAGGCAAAAATCGTTATTATACTATGCAACAATTAGCGGTAGCGGATAATGACAATAATATTCGCGGACCGTTTAATACCATTCAGGCATTAATGGATGATCTTAATGCTGACGATTGAGTATTCTTCCATTTTCAAAAACGCTATTAACAAATAAAAAGGCCAGAACCACTCTAGAAATGTGATATGTACCCTCTTTCCTGGACACCCAGGAAGGAGGGTACATATCAAATGGTCCTGGCCTTCTTTATAGCAGGCGATTTTTGCGTTTTTACCTTAATTATATTTTACCAAAACTTTTCATAATGAATTTATAGACACCCGTATTTTCTATCGTAAAGGAGCGCAGCCAAGAGAACCACTGCGCATGAACCCGCATTGTGAACTAAAGCGCCTGTGGTCGGGGTAAGCAAACCATAAACGGAAAGAACAATGGCTACAAAATTTATCAACATCGAAAGAGCAATGGCCGTCTTTATCGTCTTTATTGTTGTATTGCCCAGCCATTTCAGATAGGGCAATTTGGAAATATTATCGTCCATAAGGGCAATGTCAGCAGCTTCAACCGCAATATCACTGCCCATTGCCCCCATCGCCACGCCGACATCAGCCATCTTAAGTGCTGGTGCATCGTTGACGCCATCGCCAATCATACAGACATTACCAGCCTGTTTCAAGGAAATGATATTGTCTACCTTTTCTTCGGGGAGCAGGTCGGCGCGGATTTCACTTATGCCTACTTCACGGCCAAGATACTGCGCGGCTTTGCGATTATCGCCCGTCAGCAGCACCGTCCTGGCAGCGAGATTACGCAGGCGTTCTAATACATGAGCGGATTCGGGGCGAATGATATCCGCCAGGGCAATTATCCCCAATATCTGAGTATTCGTAGCGATGATTACGGAGGCTTTCCCTTCCGCACGCAGCTTGTCCAATACCGCATGGGTTTGGCTGTCGATGGGAAGACCGTTCTCAGCAATGTATTTCTCGTTACCAAAACAATAATCCTTTTCCCCTATGCGGGCAGATATCCCCTTACCGGCTGTCATGGTAAAGCGTTCCATTTCGGACAAGGACAGGTTGTCCTTTTGCGCCTGGGCAAGAATTGCCTTGCCGATGGGATGTTCGCTGCGGCTTTCTGCGGTGGCGGTGATGGATAGCAGGTTCATTTCCTGAATATCCGACAGGGGGATAACATCACTGACAGCAAGTTTGCCATAGGTAAGTGTGCCCGTTTTGTCAAAGGCAATCGTGTTTACCTTGCCCATTTTTTCCAGTGCTTCACCGGATTTGATGATTACTCCATGTTTGGCAGCCTGACCAATCGCCGCCATGATTGCCGTTGGCGTAGCCAGGACTAAGGCGCAGGGGCAAAATACGACCAACACCGTGACGGCACGCACGATATTTCCCGTAAATATATAGGTCACAATGGCGATAAGCATAGCAACAGGCACAAGCCAGCTGGCCCATTTGTCAGCGATTCGCTGGGTTGGCGCCTGTTTCTTCTCTGCATCGGCGACCATGCGAATCAGTTTTTGCAGGGAGCTGTCTGCGCCGACTTTAGCAGCTCGGATATCAATGGAACCAAAGCAATTTATGGTTCCGCTATAGACCATATCCCCATTTACCTTGTCCACCGGCAGGCTTTCGCCCGTCATCACCGATTGGTCAACAGAGGTTTCTCCGCTGATGATTTGGCCATCTACAGGGATAGTTTCACCGGGCAGTACACGCAGGCAGTCACCTTTCTGTATTTCCTCTACGGGAATTATGACCGCCTGATTATCACGGACAAGCCACGCATTATCCGGTGTAAGGGAAAGCAGCTTTTTTAAGCCCTTTTTGGCTCTTTGGGTGGTCATATCTTCCAGCAGGGCACCAATGGCCATGATAAAGGCGACTTCCCCAGCGGCGAACAAGTCGCCAATGCATATTGCTGCAAGCATGGCCATAGAGATTAACAGCGCTGAGGATATTTTGCTGATTCCTTTATTATGAATGATTCTCCAGATTGCTAAATACAACAAAGGAAGGCCGCAAAGCACGACGGTAATCCATGCCATCTGCGCACTATCCGCAAAACCGAATCGCGGCAATACAAAAGAGGCCAGCAGGAATATCCCCCCCACCAGTGTCATCTTCCACCCCGCGAGAAAATCGCAAATATTCTTAATCATAACGGAACCTCCCATTGACACGTTCTCAGGTAACATGTACAATTTACACAATAATGAACATGTTGTTCAGTTATGATTATAATGTTGCTTATTTTTGAAAACAATAAGCAGATTCACGCAAAAGTTCGTTATTGAACATTTTGGTAAAATTGTTCGGGAGGCAGCGTATGGACCGTAGACAAAAAAAGACACGAGCCGCAGTTTTTCATGCTTTTAC
This sequence comes from Anaerovibrio sp. RM50, assembly GCF_000622005.1. Taxonomy (GTDB): domain Bacteria; phylum Bacillota; class Negativicutes; order Selenomonadales; family Selenomonadaceae; genus Anaerovibrio. Next base: position 38,403 of record NZ_JHWV01000008.1, read on the forward strand.
AAGCCTATTGGAAAAAAAGTCATATTCCAATATATCCGTACAGGAAATCATTGATGCGGCCAATATTGGGCGCAGTACCTTCTATTCCCATTTTGAAACGAAGGACGAACTGTTAAAGGCCTTATGTACGGAAATTTTTGAGCACGTGTTTTCAGACGAGCTAACCCAGGAAAAAACACATGATTTCTCAACAGAGAAAAAGGATATCAAAGCAGAGATTACGCATATTCTGTATCATATAAAAGACAGCAGCAGCTATATCCGTGGCATCTTAGCCTGTGAAAGCGGTGAGATGTTCATGCGCTATTTTAAGGCATATCTGGAAAAGGTATTTGCCAATGAGCTGAATAAGCATAAACAGGATGTGCCACAGGAGTATATGCTGAATCATATGGTCTGCGATTTTGCAGAAACCGTCAGATGGTGGATGGGACATGACCATTATTCGCCAGAGGAAATCAGCCGTTTCTTCTTTAGCACGACACCATTTGCCTGATAATGTGCAGTAGCTTCTCTTTGTAACCGGTTTTTATCTATACCTTATGACTTGTTTGCGTTCAATATGCCACTCTTTAATATCCTGCGCCGCTTCTCCCGGTGCCCCGCCATAAACACTGTTCCAGTATTGACTGGCAGCAATGGGCATACCCGAGATGGTGAAGAACTTATTGAGTTCATCAAAGGTTGCCGACAAACCGCCACGACGGGCCACAACTACACTTGCTCCCACCTTCATCGTCTTGTCAAAACCGGTACTGAAAAACAAGCGCGTCAAGTAAGCGACCAAGGTAGCATTTGCTGAATCATACAACACCCTAGGTACTTATTATTAATAATTACTGACAACAGTTTAGGTATTTCCAAGTCCTCCCTGTCTGGCAAACTGAATAATCAAATGCGCGGTTGACTGGACAATATCCTTTAAATTAGCCAATTCTTCCTCGTCAAAGCCCTCTATTTTTTCCCACTTATAGGCTGGCAAATAACAATAGGCAGACTTAAACCCGAGGTGGATTGGTTTTTCCATATATACTTTTACATATTCTTTGCCCTGTTCATCAAAAAGAGCATCGGAATGGACAATCTGAGTGCCATCATTTAATTCCATAAACTGATGCATCATAAGAATCTTCCTTTCACAAACATATCTCAAGCATTCTTCAATTCATTTTCAAAATCCTCATCGTCATCAAAAGAGAATATAGATACTTTAAACTCTGCAAGGAAATGGATAAATTCTTCCTTTGACATTTCAGCTAAAGCAGCACAATCTCCCAACGACATCTGTTTCTTCTTATACAAATCAACAGCATAGAGCTGCTTCATGTATAATACAACTTCATCCTGGGTTTTATGGATATTCAATAATATCTCATCAGGTATTTCTATAGACAATGTACACATAAGCATTACTTTTTCCTTTTAACAGAGTATTCTGCCCTCTGCTCATGCACTGCGTAAGCCTGTAAGGATTCTGGGGAAGTTATACCCAAATATTGCTTTAGAGCATCCTGCAACAAGTGTGAATAATTGACCTTTTCTTTCTTGGCCAAAATATCAAGCCAACGGGGAATAGTAACAGTTTTATTGGTGGCCTTATTTAGCATTTTTTCCCGAAACGGTGGCATCCAGGCCTCAATCATGGCAATAACCTGTCCCTTTTCGAATTCAATATCCATCACATCTGTTGGCTCGGGTATTTCTTCTTCATCCTCTTCCATACAGTAAATATGCAGCTGTAAAGCCTCTCGGGCGTTTGTAAACGCCTCATTTATATCAGATGCGCATGGGCAACATCCAGGCAAATCCGGAAATTCTATTACAACGCCATCATTATCCACGGTAATAATAGCTGGAAAAGAATATATATCTTTCATAATATGCACATCTCCTTTATCTAGGTAGTGTTATGCCCGCTTGCCGTGCAATTGTTAGAACTGTTTTCATGGGCATATCCTTTTTAGGATGCGTTATTGTGACCCGTCCCTTTTTATCAGGATGTTTGAAATGATGATGATCGCCTACACAATTTACTTCATACCATCCATCCGCTTTAAGCAGCTTTATTAGTTCCCGTGAAGAATAGCTCCGCACTTTAACACCCCTACTTAAAAAACTAACACATATTATTACACGTGTCAATCGTTTATAATTACCATACAAAAACCAGTTAGCAAAAACTAACTGGTTAAAATTTAACAATGCACCATCACATAAGCTCCAATATATCCTTTTCGCTCCAGAACTCATTGGAAAAAATAGAAATGTCTTCCTTGTGCTTTCTTATTATTCTAAATGGTTCAATGGTATTATCATAAACATGCATAATGTCACACAGTTTCAATAATTCCTTAATATTCGCCAATGATTTTTTGTACCTTTGGATAATCTTATCTTTGGCAACATCATGTCCCCCCTGCGACACACGCATCTTTACTCTTGTAATATTGACATACGGATTAACGGTCAAAACAAAAATACATTTTATAAAATAACCTTCAGCTTTTGCTTTTCTCAATATGTCCAGCTTGTACTCAGATGATAGAACCGTTTCAAAAGTAAAATCCTTCTTGTTGGCAATAGCCGCATAACGCTTTTCATCAACCAGACGAGCAGCCTCTTGATTATCGATTCCTGTAGAAGCAACTATATCATCTGCATTTGTATATTCACCTATTTTTTCAAAGTACTGGGTAAAGGTACTCTTCCCCGATCCATTCGGCCCTGCTATGACCAAAACCATAGGCTTCTTAATTTGCATACTCTCTGCTCCCGTCAGGATATTCAAGATAAGCTCTCTTTGTCTCAACATCAAATTTTGCGATAGGCTTGTTGCAGACCTTCGCTTTCTCTATAGCTGAACGGACAGCCGCAATCGCCCGTCTGTCCATTTCCGCATCCTGATCGCTAATTATATCTTTGTAAGCGATTGAATCATTTTCGGAGACGACTTTAATTTTCATATCTCCAATTTGCTTAATATCCACACTCATTTGTATCATACCCCAAAATACTTAACAAAAGGAAAAAGCCAGTTGGCACTACGCCAACTGGCTTTTAGTGCCACTGCGGACACATATATAGCAGGCAAAAATCTCATTTTCGCCTTAATTGATGGTGGAGATGAGGAGAATCGAACTCCTGTCCGAAAGCGTTGTCATATAGACTTCTCCGAGCGCAGTCAATGTTTAAATTTAAGAGATGGGCAGACACAGACAACCGCCGTCCCTCCGATCCTGGAGAAATTTCCCCTCAGGCCTCCAGGAGTCAGCCCTTTGGGTATCCCGCTATTGGCCTCTTATCCGCTCACGCGGGAGATAAGCAGACAGAGGTTAGCATTAAGCTGCTAAAGCGTAGTTTTCGTTTGCTTTTATATTTAAAGCGTTTTCACCTTACTAACGGGGCTAGGTGACCCCCCGGCTCGCTATCCATACTCCAGCCACCCCCGTCGAAACCTTTACATCCCCCTGTAAAGGGAAATCCCGGTTCTTAGAGATTTCTGATATATGAATTGGTGTTCTATATTATACCAAGAATACCGGAAAAGTCAACATCATTCCAGCAATTTAAATACATTTTTCAACCAGCCTATTTTTTCCTCTTGCATAATAGAATTATTTTCCGAAAAAGCTTCCAGCTCCAAAATAATCTAAAACAAGCTTGACTTAAGCCCTAGCTAATAGCTTATAATTGAAAGTGAGAGAGTGTTTTTGCGAAAAGGAAGTGGTGCGTATGGCTTTAAAATTTAAAAAATGGATTAATAAATTAATATCCGTATCCTTGGCGGCTACATTGTTTGTGTTAGCTGGGGTGCTGGGGGGATGCTTCTCCGACCAGCCTTTGAATAAAAACAAGAAAACTGTGAATATTGCCATTCAGCCATCTGCGGCCTTTATTCCCCTCTTTGTAGCCAAGGAAAAAGGCTGGATAGAAAGTGATCTGAAATCCAAAGGCGTGACCGTAAACTGGAACAACTTTGAATCCGGTCCTCCTATGAACAAATCCCTGTCCAACGGCAGCTCTGACATAGGTGTTATTGGTGATGTGCCAATAGTATCCGGCATTGCTGCTGGACAGAAGAATGAGCTGGTGGCCATTACCTGCGAGGGTGCTGCCTCCTATGCGGTTTTGGTGGGCAAAAAGAACAGTCTTACCAATGCTGCTGATTTCAAGGGCAGAACCATTGCCACTGTAGTTGGCTCCACTGCCCATAATCTTACCCAGAAATTCCTGCAGACCGGTGGTTTATCCATTAACGATATTAAGCTGGTGAGCATTGCCACGGGAGATGCGGAAAGCATTTTGATCAATGGTAATGCTGATGCAGTGGCTATTTGGGAGCCAAATGTAACCCGCCTGGAGGAAAATGGCAGCGGCCATATTATCAGCGACGGCACCAAGGTTGGTTTGCTGGGAGTAAACGGCATGGTGGCCAGAACTGAATTTGCCCAGGCCAATCCTGAGGTTGTATCCACAGTTATCAAGAACTACGCACGGGGCGTAAAGGAACTGGACAATCTTGATGACGATACCCTCAATAAGATCGCCCATTATTTGTCCCTGACCCCTGAGCAGGTCAAGAAGGTTATTAAGAAGTTTAACTACACCGTTTTAATTGATGACAAGGATATTGCCGGATTAAACGACACCATTAAATTCCTTGTAAGCATCGGAAAATTAAAGGACGAATATGATATTGCCAAGTATGTAAACCGTGATTATCTGAAGGCTGCCAATGTGGAGCAGTATCTAAAGTAAGGTAAAATCACATAAAAAATCGGACCGCATCTACCGATCCGATTCCATTGAACATCAAAGCCCAGCTGGTCCAAAACCAGCCGGGCTCTTTTATTTCCTTATTCCATTACTTCCGTAAAATAGATAACTGTTACCGTGTCCTCCATGGTTATGCGCTTCTTGTAAATCTGCTCAAAGTCTGCAACCAGCTCCTCACGGGAGTTGATTTCAGGGTTCTGGACACCCAGGTCCTCAGAAGTGAGGTTGGCCATGGTCTTTACCCGCACCTTGTCCAAAAAGGCGGTATACAGCTTCTTTTTAGGAGTGAACTTCTTGCCGACGGTAATCCAGACGATGGAATTTTCCGGGAACTGCTTGCTCACATCACCCAGACGGACAGTACAGCGCTTGGTACGGGCCTCCAGCATCTTTGCGTGCTTCTCGGCCTGAAAGTTTAATGACATCATAATTCTTCACTCCTAATATTATAAATTTAAGTTTACACAGGTTTCGTCAGAGTCTACAAATTTTCCAATACAGATACAGTTTAACACATTTTTCCGCCATAATAAAGAAAAGTGTACATATTTATTTTCAAAAGCCATCTTTAAAAATACATTTTTCCACCATAAACAGATACAAAAGAGGAGGGCGCCCGGCGCAGCCCTCCTTTTCAATGGATTTACTTATTTGTTTCTTTCTTTTTGTCGGAAACCTTTGGAATTTCCTTCAAAACGGCGTTATTAAGCACAACCTCCGGAATAACAACATTATCGATTGCCCCATAATTGGTGGCAGAAACATTAAACTCCACTGTGCTGGCATCAATAATCGGCAACATACCGCTATCTTCCTTGGAATTGCCCAGAACAGTCCTGGCTGCGGCCCTTATCTGAGGGGTAAGATCTGCATAAAGATTGCGGAACTGGTGCTGCACCTCGTCAATGGTAATGGTACACTCCAAATCCCCCATATTATTCAGCACATCCTCCAGAAGCTTGTTGCCTTCCTCGGTGCTGCCCTTTTTCACATTCCCCAGATTAGCCAGCTTCCAAAAATAATCCTTCACCTTCTGGCCATCCATAACAACAACATAATCCTGCTCTGCCCCCTGGCGCTGCCCCAGGGTAACATTCTTTATTACATCCGGGAAGTCTTCCGCAAGGCTCTTGGCAATGGCCTCCTCCATGGCTTTGTCTGTTGCCGTGCGGTACAAGTATTTATCCCAGCTGCCATCCTTGTTCTGGGAATAAAACTCCATATTCTCCCCATTCTCACGGCAGTAGAAGTTATATCTGGTGTTGCCGCTTGGCATCCCACCCATGGTCATTATAATTTCGCTGGCTCCCTGACAAATAACTGCCGGCTTGGACACGAAATCAAAAGTACCATTAACATTACCTCCTAAGAAGGGGCTGGATAAATCCACCTTAAAAGCTAAGGTTCCATTGTCCATATCCGTAAGGCTGGCCATGGAATTGGTCAGCTGGGTTCTGGCATCCGTCATCTGAACGATAGCAGGCTGAACCTCTTCAGCAAAGGCCTGGGAATCCATAATCCCAGGGGTTCCTAAAGCCAGTGCACAAGCCAAACCTGCTGCCAACAACTTCTTTTTAAATTTCATAGTGCTCATCCTTTCAATTTTCACTTTAGCCTTTTCGCTAACATTTTATTTATTAATTATATTGCTTATCCCCTTGATAAAACAAATTGCTTATCCCCTTGAAATGAAGCCCTTATTCCGTATCCAAAGGCATCTTGCAGGACGGCGGCGGGAAGGCCTCATCCAGTGCCTTCATATCCTCGGAAGTCAGCTGCAAATTTACTGAGGCTGCATTTTCCTTTATATGGACCGCAGAGGAGCTCTTTGGTATGGCAATGGTATGTCCGTTGCGAATATTCCAGGCCAGAAGCACCTGGGTCGGGGTGGCATCATGGGCTCTGGCAATATCCCCCACCACGGGATTTTCCCTTAAGCCCCTGCTTATCCTGCCCCCTTGGGCCAAGGGACAATATGACATCAGGGCAATATCATGGTCCTTCATATAATCAATAAGATCATATTCTATGCCCCGGGAGCCAAGATGATAAAGCACCTGATTTACAAGGCACCTTTCGCCCCCCGGAATCTTTAGGAGCTTCTCCATATCCTTTGTGTCAAAATTGGAGACGCCCCAGCTGCGGACAAGGCCCTCATCCTGCAATGCGTTTAAGCCCTCCACCACTTCAGTGAGGGGGACATTGCCAATCCAGTGATAAAGGTACATATCCAGATAATCCAATCCCAGACGCTCCAGACTCTTTACACAGGATGTACGCATATTATCCCGTCCCGCATTCCAGGGCAGAACCTTGGAAACCACGAAGAGCTCCTCCCGTCTGCCTTCCTTGAAATACTCCTTGACAGCCTTTCCAACCAAGGTTTCCGAGCGGCCGTCACCATACATTTCCGCAGTGTCAATTAAGGTCATGCCGGCCCTTATTCCAGTGAGTATGGCTTCAATTTCTTTTGTCTCCTTTTCTGGCTCATCCCCGATCATCCAGGTGCCAATGCCCAAAGATGGCACAGAAACACCATTTTTAAGCTGAACTTTCTTACTCATAGCTTCAACCTCCATTAGGGATATTATAAACCAATTGTTCAAATTTTTCTTTTGAGGAAAGTTAAAATATTCTGAAAATTTGTTCATTGTCAATATAACAAAATTGTTAGAAAACGTATATTAAAGTTCTATAGAGGTATAGCTGATTATAGGACTATAGTCCCTTTCGTGTTTTTTTATATAGCAGTATAATAGGCACTGTGAGAAATGAGAACGCAGTAAGCCCTTGGTATTACTGAGGTTTCAACTATTCAGGAGGCGAAAACAACATGGATATGGCAATGATTGCTGACGGCATTCTCAAGGCTATCACTTTAGCTGGTGTATATGCTTTCATTAAGTAATTAAACGATACAGATAAAAAGGTCAAACCCTTTTCTACAAGAGGGTTTGGCCTTTTTATTTTTTCATTTCTTATTCTGACCTTTTTAGTAACAGGGCACCCGCCGAAATCAGGCCTTGCGCACCAAAATGCTCTGTCCCATGCCTCCAGCCCCTGCTACAGACAATAGGCCCAATGACCCGTCAGATATTTCCAAAGCCCGCAGCAGGTGAATCATAATAATACCCCCTGAGGCCCCGTAGGGATGGCCATAGGCCAGGGCTCCCCCCAGCATGTTATAACGGTCCAGTAATTCGGGATATTTTCTCTGAAACAGCACATCTATTACTGCAAAGGCCTCATTAAACTCAATGGCGTCCATGTCCTCATAGGAGAAACCCTGACGGGCCAGAAGCTTGTCCGCAGTAAGCATGGCCCCCCGTGGGCTTTCCACCGGGCTTCCCCCAGCGGAACAGGTCCCCAAAATCTCAGCCATTGGCGCAAATGATGGATGATGCTTCAGCCAATGCGCCGACACCAGCACCACAAAGGCCGCCCCGTCATTGATGAGACAGGCATTTCCCGCCGTCAGAAGGGAATCTCCCCCCAACAGCCTTGGCAGTCTGTCCAATAGCCGCTGGCTCATCTTGTAGCGTATCCCATCATCCTCAGATATTCCATCCACGGAAATAATCTGGTCCTTCAAAAGCCCCCTATTGGCGCACTCTGCCGCCAATCTGTGGGAACGGAGGGTCCAAAAATCCAGCTCCTCCTTGGTGACACCCTCGGAGCGCATGGTCTTTTCTGCCCCCAACAGCATGGCGTTTTCTGCCAGCTCCCCCGGTGAAAACTGGGCTGTCATGTAGCGGCCGTCTCCCCCGGAAACCAAGGCAAACCGCTCATCCTTTTCGTCATAGACCCGCATGGGCTGCAAGGAGGAGCTTTCCATACCACCGCAGATATACATATCACCGTTGCCGCTGGCAATCTGGGCATAGCCCATGGCTATGGCCGCCGCCCCGGAGGCACACTGCATATCCACAGTAAAAGCAGGCACTTCCTCCGGAAGGCCTGCCGTCAGACACATTAAACGGGCAATATTGCCCCCGGTGCCCACTGCATTTCCTGCAATAACACCATCTGGCAATACCCCCGCCCCTATTTTCTTCATAATCTCCTGCAGCACAAGAGCCCCCAGCTTTTCCGCCGGGATATTTTTAAACTTATTGTTTTTCGTTACAATGGGCGTCCTCAGCCCAAACAAGACATAAACCTTCCCCACAGCTTACCCCTTGGACTTCATTTACTCCACTTCAAAGGTACCGTTTATGTATTCCTTGCCGTTACCACGCAGTACCACTTTATTGCCTTCGATATCCAGCCAAAGAGGCTCACCGGCAAATACGGCATTTCTGTAGGAAACTTCAAATTTCACCACGTTCTCTGGCAGGGTCTCCAAAAGTCTTTCCATAATGAAAATCCCCGGTACCACAGGAATCTCTGTACGATGAATCTCGTTGGTATCCCCTACGGCAATAACGAAATCCAGGGTCTCCTGACGGGTGAATACGTGCCAGCAGCCCTCTGTATCCACTGCATTGTCCCCTGTAAGCTCAGGGGCAATAAGCTCTGCCTTGGCAGCGGCTTCCTTTGGAGTCAGCAGCATAGTGGTAGTAAGGCTCTCCAGCCCGGAACGGGCCTGGCACAACAGCATACGCTTGGTGGATTTCAGCATCTCCGGCTCGTAGGTATCCCCCTTGTAGGTATCTGCGCTTTCCTTCTGCCACAAATTCTTTATAATCATTACGCCATCGTAATCGCCGCCTCTTAAGCGGCCTGCTATTACTGCTAATTCTCTGTTCATAGTAACTCCCTCAAAGCTTCCTTGTTTACCTTGCCTCTATCGTTTAAGGGCAGCATTTCCAAAAAGACCAGCTTCTTTGGACGCTCCCTTTCATCCACGTATTGTCCCACGTCCCGGCGGAACTTCTTTGAATCCGTATGGCCATCTGTCACCACAAAGGCGGCAATTTCCTGGCCTCTGGTGTCATCCTCAAAGGGCAGTATGGCCACATCCTTCACCCTGTCCATATTTCTTATCTGCTGCTCCAGCTTCAGACAGCTTATCTTGTAGCCACCCTTGTTGATCCAATCAGTTACCCGGCCATTGAAGATAATTTCCCCATCATCATTGATATAGCCTGTATCATCGCAGCAATAAGGTGTCTTTATGCCGCTGACATGGAAAGGGGTATCCACAAAGAGCTTTCCCTCCACGGACTTCACATCCACCCCTGGGAATGGCTTCCCAAGATTTCTGGAATCCTTGTCATCCAGCTTCAGATGCTTGTAGGAAATATAGTTGAGCTCCGACGTGCCATAGTACAGAATAATATCCGCCCTGCTAAAGGTCTTTCTGAGGGCCCGCTGGGCTTTCAGACTGATAAGCTGAGACCCTGCGATTATCTGCTTCACATAAGGATTGTCTCCCCTGGCTGCAATGCCCAATATCTGCAATTTGGCTGGCACCATGTAAATGTGGGTGGCACAATTGCGCATAATCAGCATACTCCAGTAATTTCCGCTAATACGGCGGCAGGTCACCACAGAGCCCCCTGCTGCCAACACCGACATAAACATATTAAGGTTCCCCGTAAAGCTCATGCTTCCATGGAGGAACATAACAGTGTCTGCATCCACACAAAACACCTTGTTCTGCTCCTGGAACAAGCCCGCCCAGCTTTCGTAGGTGCGGTACAAGACCTTGGCCACTCCCGTGGACCCCGAGGTCAGTGCCCCCATTACATCCCATGGGTAATGGTCCTCCACCGCCTCGTCCAGCAGGAGGAAATTATTTTGAATGGCTCCCACCTGCCACATGCCGTAAATGTTGTTTTCCTGCATTATGGCTTCCACCGCATCAGAGGAATAGCCCTGATGCATCAGAATAGGAACAGCCTCCAGCTTCTCTAATGCCAAAAAGGCCCCGACTTGATAGACAGGACCTTCAGCTATTATCAATATTGGTTTGTAGGGCTTAATCCCCTTTTCAGACGCACTTATAGCCAGTCCATCCACAAGATCCAGAAGGGAACTGTAGGTAAATCTTTCCCCGTCACAATCCAGCATCAACTTGTCCGGCATAACACTGCTCTGCTTTTTAAGCAGTTCATAGTAATTATCCATGTCGCCTTTTATTCACTCCCCAGAGCTTTATTTACCCTTACCCCAATGAACGCTCCTAAAATACATTTTACTACATCTCCGGGGATAAATGGAAGTACTGCCTGCATAAAAGCGGCCTTTAATCCAATATTTAGGACTAACATCATGGAAATCAGTCCCCCAATATAAGTTATGGGAATACTTACAATAATTCCTACTAATATATAGCGCTTAAGATTTACATTTGCCCCCTTGAAATATGACAGGGCTGTAAAGGCCACTACCCAGGCAAAGTAAAAGCCGCCTGTTGGACCCAGCAGACGCCCCATGCCCCCGGTGCCTCCCGGCAAAATTGGCAGACCTGCCACCCCTCCAAGGATAAGATAGGCCACCAATGTCATAAATGTCTGCTTCGGCGTCAGCACAAAGGCTGTAAAGCACATGGCTGCAGTGGAGGCCACCACCATGGCCGGAGTAAATGGCAAGGGAAAGGCAATATAGGCCGAAACGCTGATAACCGCCAGGCACATGGCCATTTTGGATAAGGCCTTGACGGAAATATTCTGCTGAACTGCAACACTCTGACTCATTTTAACAACACTTGCCTTTCTGATTATGTTTTGCATAATTGCCCCTACGGGGCAGCTTTTTTTTTCGGATAACTCCGTTATTCAGTATACCCCCCTCCCCCCTTTTCGTCAACCGTTAGTTAACTTTAGGTTGACGTTTTCGTTAACCAATCCTTTAATAACATTTTCCCTTCCTCATAATTGTTTAACAATTTTTTGGTGCCATATAAGAAATATAAACTTTTATCCTTAATTCCATTTACAATTTTCTATAAACATCATATAATTAGATAGAAATGGTGGTGAATGAAAAATGGATAAAATTGACAAGCAAATTTTGAAGCGTTTACAGGAAAATGCCCGCGTAACTATTTCCGTTCTTAGCTCCGAGATTTCCCTTTCCATGCCTGCTATCAGTGAGCGTCTTAAGAAGCTGGAGGCCTCCGGGGTGATTAAGCAGTACACTGCTATCCTCGATCCGGAACTGATGGATAAAAACCTCACAGCCCTGGTTAATCTTGGCTTCGACAACCCTTCAAAGGCTGACGATTTTAAGAACTTCGTCCGTAATGAGTCCGACATCAAGGAATGTTTCTACATTACCGGTGATTTTGACTACTGCCTGAAGGTTGTGACCCACAATACCCAGACATTGGAAAATCTCCTTACCCGTATCAAGGAGCAGGCGGGAGTTACCAAGACCCAGACCATTGTGGTTCTGTCCTCCATTGTTGACAGACCATCCGTTGTACTTGAGTGACAACTTAATTAAACTGCAAACAAAAACTGTGGATGTACCCTTTATGGGGTTATCCACAGTTTTTAAATTTGTCTGATATATTTTCAATTATTCTGTACAGGAGAAATTGTTACGGCTGACGTCTGTCCTCTCCATCTGTTATAACCTTTTTCCACCCATAATACTGGGCATACATAATATTATGACTGCCTTCCATTCGTGGCTCCAAATCTGCCCCCCAGGCCAATATTTCCGTATTCCAGGTAAAACATCTATTAAACCAATCTTCCAAGTCATCAGCGATTGGCGGCACATCTATCTGATGCACCACCACCAGCTCCTGATTGGCGTGGGCATTAATATAGTCTATACGGTGATTCCACTGTTCATACACATTCCATTCCACATGGAGAAGGATACCCACCATAACCAGCCAAATAGCTGTAACAAGGCAAAAAACTCCCCTGCACAGGGCAATATGCTTCTTTGCAAAGCATTCCAGAACAGACATCAGTTCCCGCAATGCTGTCAAGGAGATAATTGCCACGCAGACAGTGGGAAAAAAACCCGCCCGGGCCGAGGCCATTGGCACAAACATCATAATAACCATAACCACCAGGGCCGCAGAAAAAAACACCCCCTGAAACATGGTAGCTTTGTTCAGCCTTTGACCTGACGGAAGGCGACAAATATAGAATGCCACAGGCACTAATAATGGCAGCCAGCATTTCATAACCGGCCAAAAACACTCATCAAAATTGATTAAAAACATTAAGGAGGTCCAATACTTTTCCGGTGGCAAGGCAGGATTGTATTCAAATTCCCGCTGGAGCTCCAGCCGATGCATTTCTCCCGGGGCCTGGGTCAACATCAAGGTTCCCACGCAAAGGAAAACAAACCCTACCACCATCCATCTTTCCAGCTGCCCCTGTCGCCAGAAATATATTAAGGCAAAAAAAGTAATAAAGGCAACTGCTGCTGCCCCGGTTTCCACTGACCAGCCAGCGGCCAAGCCGCTTACAGCCATGACTGGAACACTCCACCCTGGTGGATTTTCCCAAAAATCACTATGCCAATATTTTAGGCAATAGGGCAGAAGAAACAAGCATTCCAGCAGAGCCATCCAGAGATACACACAGCTGCCGCACATCCATAGCACCGTTAAAAAAGGATCTGGCAGTAAAAACCACACAGCTATAATCAACCATATCATGTAGGTTCTATTCATGTGCTTCAGAATTTCGCCGGTGCCCAAACGGAACATCAGGACAATCAGCGCCACGAAAACAACAGTATTTAAAATATTGAAGGGCAGCTTACCCTGCCATGCGAAAAATTGAGTGAGGCCAATCCCCAGTATTCTGCCGCCCCAAGTAAAGTAATGGGACCACTGGCTGACTACAATATCGTAAAATGACGTTATCCGTACCCGTTCGCCTACTCCGTCCAAAAGATTCCCCCGATCAGCCCCATCCCAGATAAAGGCATAGGGTATATCGTCAGATACTAATGGAAGAAGCATATTACGCACAAAAAAGACAGATGCCACCACCAATAAAATTGCCTGCCAGGACAACCAGGAGGGCAGTACAGTCGTATTTTTTTCTATCCTTACCTCATTATGCTCTGCCATGTTATTCTTCTCCAACCCTTTCCCAGTCAAATTCCTTATCAATATGAATACATTTTAAGCCATAATATTGAGCAAACATATTGGAGCGGTTATCCTGGGGCTTGTATTCCAAATCCATTCCATAAATCAAGTGATATGTGGACACAGCCCGAAGCCCCATCCATTCATCCAAATCGTATGGAATATATAAGGCCGCAACGACAATTTCATCGTCATTGCGATGCTGTTCCACATACTCCATGCGACCTTGCAGCTGTTGGGCAACGGAGGTTTCTATATATAATGCCCCTACCAAAGTGAAAACCACGTAGACAAGAGAAGCCATTCCCAACACAAAAAAGGACCTGCGCCACCACAGAGATGATTGACACTTCTCCTTCAGAAAGGGTATACATTCACGAAGAGCAGCCGTAGATGCTATTGTCAAAAAAAGGGTGGAATGAAAGCCGGTATGTAATTTAAATTCCGGCGCAAACATCATTAAAAACAGCACTTCCATACCAGCCCCGGTAAAGGCCATAATATAATACTTCACATCCCGGGTCTTTTTCCCCTTGATGAAATAAATTATAAGGGGCAAAAACAAAAAAGACTCCAAGAGGAAAATTGGCAGGAACCCCTCGGTGAAATTTCTGTAAAACATTTCAAAAGTAAATAGCTTATCCGCCGATAATACATATTCCGGTTCATATTGCAGCATGAATTCTTCACGCATAATAGAGCCCGGTGCCAGCATCAACAGCAGGCATCCTATAATGGCTCCCACTGCCCCGGCCACCATCCAATGCTTAAGATAACCCTCACGACGATAATAAGCCACCAATGACAGCCCCAATAAGGACAGAGTAACCAAACTGCCCCCTTCCTCGGACCAGCCAGCCAACAGCCCCAAAAGGGCCATAGCCGGTATTGACCATTTAGACCATTGCCGCCCAAAATCATCGGTTCTATAGGCCAAGGCGTATGGCAGCAAAAAGGCACACTCACACATGCCAGTCCAAAGATAAACGCAGGCCCCGGTCATCCAAATCATGGTGGTAATGTAATCAAAAATCCCAAAGTTAATTCCCAAAATGGCCCACAAAAAACAACCCTTTGCTTTGGTAGGCAATTCAATCCTTCCCATGGCCAACCAATATATGAGCATCATCAATAACAGATATACTGCTGTATCAGCCATGTCAAAGCCTACGCCGTGCTGCCAGGCAAAAAACTGAATTATCAGCATGGAGAAGGTACGCCCTCCCCATGTAAAATAATGGGTCCATTGAGAAGAAATAACATCCCCAAAGCTTTCAATTCTTTGCCGTGGTCCTATATCATCCATAAGATTGCCGCCATGCTCCGGATCCCATATAAAAGCATAGGCGTAGTCATCCCCCGCCATGGGCATTAAATTATTTCGCCACAAAAAAATTGTGCCGAAAACCAGTAATATAACCTGCCATGGTATTTTTTCCCACAGCTTGGCAATGCCTCGAAACATGCTTACAAACACCTCAATAGCTTTATTTTATCTCTTTCCCCTTGTAGATACCGCTAACTATCATAAACAGCAACGGAATAACAAATACGCCCAGGATAGTACCCACAGTCATACCACCTACCACGGCCACACCCATGCTGCAGCGTGATACACTGCCGGCTCCATCCGCAAAGGCCAAAGGCAAGCAGCCAACCACGAAGGCAAAGGAAGTCATAACTATAGGTCTGAACCTTAATTTGGCAGCCGTCATAACTCCCCTCAAAGGACTCATTCCTGCATCCACACGGGTCTTGGCAAATTCCACTATCAAAATCGCATTTTTAACAGTAAGCCCCACTATCAGGAGAATACCTATCTGAGAAAAGATGCTTACAGGCATACCCACCAGTGCCATGGCCAGCAATGTCCCGCCGATTCCCAGGGGTACAGACAGCAGAACTGCCACTGGCAGACTCCAGGACTCGTAAAGGGCCACCAGACAAAGGAACACAAACAAAATACCCAGAGCCAGAATATAGATAACCTCATGCTGGGCCTTTTTCTCCTGCTGGCTGTCCTTGGACCAGGCCAGGCGGAACCCTGTTCCGATTACCTTGTTGGCAGCCTCCTCCAAAGCATCCATGGCCTCACTGGAGGAATATCCTTCTGCAGCGGTAACCGTCACCTGCATACTGCGTATGCCATTATAGCGGCTGATATAGGCCGGCCCCACGCCCTTTGTGCATTGGACCAGACTGCTTATTGGCACCATTTCCCCATCCTCGCTACGGACAAACAAATAGCGCAAATCCTCCTCGGTTTCCCTAAAGCCCAGATCTGCCTGAATTACCGTCTTATATACTTGGCCAAAACGATTGAAATCGTTGACCTCCTCCCCACCAAACATGGCTTCCATGGTGGTGTAGATATCATTAATATTCACCTTTAATTCCTTGGCCCGATCTTCATTTACCTTAAAATCCGCATAAGGGGTATTGATGGAAAAACCGATTTCCACCTCATCCAGCTCCTCACACTTTTGAGCCTCCAGATACAGGGCGGTGGCCAAATTGTTAAGCTCCTCATCAGTATGACCACTCACATCCATTATCTGCATAGAAATATCCTTGGACACGAATGGGGCCACCACCAGCCCGTTGGCCTCCGGCACAGTCTGTTCAATAGCTTCGTTGGCAGCATCCAAAATATCCACGGTGTCAATACCCAAATCCTTACGTACATCCCAGTCCTTCAGTGCCACGAACATTATGCCGGCATTTGATTTGGTGGTGTCACTGAGCAAATCAGCTCCAGTAACCCCCACAATACTGTCCAAAGCCTCATATTGCAGCATATTTTCAGTCAGTCTGTTAATGGAATCCACCGTGCGATTCATGGAGGTACCCTCAGTAAGATTCAGGCCCACCATATAATAGCCCTGGTCCTCCCCCGGAATAAACTCCGTAGGCAGCAACCGATAGCATACAACGGTTGCCAATGTCATAATTGCCAGCCCTGCTAATATCTGTTTTGTGCGTCTTAGGCACCATCCCAGTCCCTTTAAATATTTCTGCTGGCAGAGCCGGAAATATTTCTGGAACCAGGCCAGTATTCTGAGACTTTCCACCTTTTCATTCCATATAGGCAATATAAGCACGCAAAGGGCTGGTGTAAGTGAAAGGGCCACAAGGGCAGATATTCCCATGGACACGGCTATAGTCAGGGCAAACTGACGATACAAAATACCTGTCATGCCTTCAAAAAAGGCTACTGGCAAAAATACCGCCAGCAATACAAAGGCTATGGCAATAACTGGCTTTTGAACCACTCCCATGGCTACTCTGGTGGCTTCCTTTATGTCCGTGACGCCTCTCTCCCGCTCCTGCATTACGCATTCCACAACTACAATGGCATCATCCACCACAAGGCCGATGGCCAGAATAAGGGCAAACAGGGTAAGAAGATTCAAGGTAAACCCCAACAGCTTAAAGGCGATAAAGGTGGCGATTAATGATACTGGTATGGTCAAAATAGAAATAATGGTCGCACCACGGCTCTGCAAAAACAGGAACATTATTATCATTACCAAGAAGAGGGCCTCAAAAAAGGTATAGGAAACCTCCTGCATGGACTCAGAAATGTACTTGGAGCGATCCACCACTATCTTGCATTCCATATCAGGTGGAAAGGTCCCCTCAGCCTCCTCCAGGATCTCACGTACCTTTTGAATAGTCTCCAAGGCATTGGCATTATCCGCCAAAGTGATACCGTAGGCAGCAGCTGGCTGGCCATTCACGAAGGACAAGTAACGTGTGTCCCGTGGTCCCTCATTTACCCTGGCCACATCTGACAATCTGGTAATACCGCCCTTGTCTGACTGTAAAACTATTTTTTCAAAATCAGCCGGCGTCTTCTTGCTGTTCATTACACGGCCAATTAATTGCTTTTCCTGAAAATCCGTTGCCGGGAGCTTACCAAGGGAGCCCACTGCAGGACGGGTATTCTGCTCCTCAATGGCCTCTGAAATATCTTTAACGGTCAGTCCCCGCGCAACCATTTTATCCGGCTGAAGCCATATCCGCATGGCGTAATCCTCGGAGTATTCATCCACACCGCCTACACCAGAGACCCTTTTTATCTGGTCAAGAAAATATGTCTTGGCATAATTCTGCAAATACACGCTGTCATAGGTGCCATTTGGTGAACACAATGCCATAACAAAGATAGTATCCTTTGTACTGCGGGATACCTGCAAGCCCTGGGTCTGAACCGCCTGGGGCAACCGGGGAAGAACGGCCTGTAAACGGTTCTGAACATTAACGGTGGCAATATCACCATTGATGCCATAATCAAAGACCACATTCAGCTGATAGCTTCCCGATGAATCAGCATAGGAGCTTAATGAGTCAATGCCTTCAATTCCCCGTATTTCGTTTTCGATAAGCTTTGCCACTGTATCCTGCAATACCTGGGAGTCTGCTCCCGGATACTCAGCTGTAACATTGACAGTGGGCTGATTCATATTGGGATATTCCTCTATTGGCAGTCTGATGACCGCCAATATTCCCAACAGTGTCAGCAAAATAGCCCCTACTACTGCCTGTAGTGGGTGTCTGATAAAATACTGTGCCAATATTATTCCCCCGCTATTTACCCCAAAATAAGGGGCAACTAATTCATCTCAAATACCAGCTTGTTCTCGTCTCCGGATGATAAATATCTACGTCTATAAAAATCATTCGTGACTGAATCAATAATATAATCCCTAAAAGAATATTTTCCTTCATTGACTATGGCAAGAACATCGTATGGTTCCCCATTATCCCTTGCAATGAGCTTAACCGACTGATGGGCCTCATCCTCCAGAAAAAGGGAAATTTCCAGCTGAACTGACTTGTTCTGGGCCCTTTCCACAGCATTCATCCCCAAATCCTCCACCAAAAGGCTAAGGCGCATTATCTTTGCCGAAGGTAGCTTCCAGCTCTTTAATTCATCGCTGACAACACGTGATAAGGCTACTACCTCCTCCGTTACGGCATTTATATCATAAGAGCACTGTCTTGCCATTTTTTTCTTGTTAAACAGGAAAATATTATCCCGGTCCGGCCATAGCTTTATAACTACTAAATTAAATAAAAAGGCCAATAAATATCCCGTACCTGCCCCCAGCCACAAGCCATACATTCCCCAGACTGACCCGAAGTACATGCCCAATACAGGAAAAACTATTAGCAAAAGAGTTTTAAGGATAAGGCCATAATTACGTTCTTCAATGTAAATATAATAATTTGTGTAAATCAGTGTTGTCCCCAAAAATACCAAAAAAATAAGGAAACAGCGCAAGGAAGTAACTATTTCCCCTATAAGCTTCTCCTCCTCCACCCCAAAAAGCATTGGTAAAAGAAAGGCAAAAGAGCCTGCCACAAGGGAAATAGCCAAGCTCATAATTACTGTACACGCTATCCCCAGCTCCATGGTTTTTTTAACGCTGGGGTAGCTACCCTCAGAATGATACTGACAAACCATGGGCTGCAGGCAATCCACCACGCCAGTATACAGAGCCACCGCCAACACCAAAACATTTGTAATAACGGTTACAATGATGATATGGCTCTCCCCCCACTGAGAGATAACATAAAAGGAAAAAATAAGGGGGAGCATGGATAAATAAAGGGTATCCACCGAATGATAAAAGCTATAGATGAACCCCCGCAGAATTTCACGAAAATTATAATACCACACAAAGGAAAGTCTGCTTTTATTTGAAAACAAAAAAGCACACTGCACAATACAGGATATAAATGTTCCCAGCAAGGTTGCAAGGCCTATACCAAAGGTTCCCAAGGTTCTACATAAGACTATATTCAGAATAATATTGGCCACAAAGGCAATGGCTGACGCCCTGACACATACCTGTTCCTCTCCATCCTGTATCAGAAAGGTATAGAACAAGATATTAAGAAAAACCACGGGAGGCAACCATTTCAGGCCATCATAATATCCTCTGGCATGGACCATATACTCCGGTGAAATTTTCCAAAAGGAAAGAAGCTGCTCCTGGAATATATTCAACAATAAAACCAGCATCAGCCCCAGTCCCACAGACAGCATTATGCCCTGACTGAACAGGCGATTTACTTCATCCCGATCCTCCTGCCCCTGGGCATAGGCCGCCAACATTCCCAACCCATCTGCAATGAGATAGCTTAAGAAAAACAATATTGTCATTAAGGGAAAAACCAAGGACATGGCCGCCACTGCGTCGTCATTTATAAACTGACCGGCTACGATATTATCCGACAGCATCAAGATATAGGACAACGTCATGGCTACCATGGCCGAAGTAAACACTGACCAAAATCTGGTAGAAATAACCGTTTTCTTCCGTAATACTGAGAAAAAACTCATGATAACAGCTCCAACACAGCTTTATCCTTATCCTGTAAGCCCTTAATCATTTCATCCACCGATTCGGCAAACCGGCCCATCATTCCCTCAGAATAACGGCTGGCATCATATTCCAGCTTTAAGCGGTAGGTGCCATCATCCTCGCACACCACATGGATGTCCAAAGAATTTTCCACTGCCGACGCTTTGTTTTGCGGTAATTCCTGAATCGTAGCCACCGTACCACAAAGAGGGATTTCACCGCTGACATTGCCCATTATATTGCCCTTTTGCAAGATAAAGGTGGCACATTCATCCTCCAGCCCCTCTTCATATACGGTCTCAAGACTATCGCGATGCTGGAAGCCTTCTTCTACCCGCTGTTTCAGGTCTTCAAGGAAGGCACCAACACTTATGTCCTTATCGAAATCATATCGAACTGGTATCTGGGTAAGCATCAGACCCATCAATCGCATTTCCGCCCTGGTGGTGCGGCCATTATGTACATAGCTCATAATAGCGCTGGAGCTGCCGGTGGATTTGGCGATGGCCAGCATCATGGCTCCCAGCAAAAATGTATGCTCAGGGTAATTCGTTTCCTTGAAAAGGTCCTTTTTAATATTCTTCAAGGTAGCAAAATGAGCATTAAAATTCCAAGAACCCTCATTTCTGTCACTTGGTGGAAGATGCTTGCTTTCATCGAAGTCCGCCAGCATATTGCGCCAATAGGCTGCACCGGCTTCATTTTTTGGTTTGGAGCATAGCTCTCTTATATACTCGGCATAACTGTACCCTGTTTGTTTTACTGGTTTTCCCAAATAGCGGTTATCCACTTCCCGGAAAAACAGCAATGCCGTTGCCACACCATCCATTATTACATGATAAAAATCCACATATAGATATTTTCCGGATGGGACAATAATCAGATATATGTGGAATAATGGCCTGTCTATAATCTGATATGGCTTTTTCAGCTCCAGCTTGCGTTTTTCAAATTCCGCTTCTGACAGGGACTCAATACGCACCTTTGACAAGGTTCCGTCAAAACGCTGGGATATTTCACCTGTCTCCGGGTGGAATAATATACGGCAACGGAATATATCATGGGCAGCCAGGGTATCATTGATGGCTCCTGCCAAACGCTCCATATCAATGGAATCATCCAGCTTGGCCAGGCCCCCTTCATTCATCATGGTAGATTTTGCCTTCTGAAAATGGGTATCCATCATCCAGCGCTGAATTGGGCTGAGGGGGTAAAACTCCCCAAGGCTGTCATCTGCTACCCCGTCCTCTTTTTCTTTATCGGTGTGAACAATTTCCACAAAACGATTGAAGCCCGTCATGGCAAAGACCTCGTCCACTTCTTCCTTGGGATCTACAACCTTGAATTTAATATTTTCCTTGTCCGTCCACTTTTTGGCCACCAGAATGGAACGTAACCCTGCCGATGAGAGATAATCAAGCTGGGACAAGTCCATCTGCAGCTCATCAAAATCATTGGTAAACTTTTCCAAGGTTTCATCGAACTCTGGGGAGGTATTGGCATCAAGCCGCCCCACCAGCTTCACCACTATTACGCCATCCTTGGATGGATCCTTTTTTATATCAATAACTAGCTTCATAATCTTATTTCCCCTTTACATTATCTGCTAGTATATACGACTATTCTTCATAATTATAACGCCATTGTTCAAATTTTTCCCATTTTTTCCATTGGATTTTTTGTATATGGATGTAACTAAAAAGGGCGACTGATAATTCAGCCGCCGATTTTTATGCTTCTTTACTCACCAGATTTCCTTCATCCATTGTCTGTAGTTTTCTTCCAGGAACTTTATGATTAAATTAAACATTCCGTAAATTTCATCACCCAGTGAGGCAAAATCCTTCTCCTTGTCGCCGATGGTCGTCATGCACACATCCATAATCAATGCGCCGTTACGATCGAAAAACAGCTTGAAGGGCTTGTAGTTCATGTTCTGGGTGTTGGCCATATAAAGAAGCTGTACATCTTTATCCTGTTTCAGAGCGTTGTTAAGAATCAAAACCCTTATCACGGTAAATGCCGAGTCATCCAATATAACCATGAGAGGAAGCTGCTGTCCCTCCACCTGAATGTGGGATTGGAAGGTCACCGTATTCTGCTCGTCATCAGGTACTTCCTCCACCTGAAATACCGTAACCTCCTTCTCCTTCAGATACTTTTTAAAAACTTTTGCCTTGGTATTCATAAATAATCTCCTTTGTGAATATTTTAAATTAGGTATTCGACAAAAATTACCGTTTATCCTGCCCCGTAAGAAATCCGCCTGTCAATTTTTTAGACCGACAAGCGGACTTTCCTGCTATTTGTACTATTCTTTTACTTACTTTAATATTGGAACTTCCTCCACCTGAAATACCGTAACCTCCTTCTCCTTCAGATACTTTTTAAAAACTTTTGCCTTGGTATTCATAAAAAACTCCTTCCCCGTAAGAAATCCGCCTGTCAATTTTTTAGACCGACAAGCGGATTCTCCTACTATTTGTACTATTCTTTTACTTACTTTAATATCAGATGAACTTTTAGAAGGTATAGGCTACACTAACGCTGCCCATTACCCCCTGCTTCTTGCCGACGAAGCAGGTGAGATTGAGGTCTACTCCCCATGGGTTGTCAGCACTCGGACGCATAAAGGTTCCGATTTCACCGCGGACTCTGCCACCGCCAATATCAGCACCACGAATGCTGAGACCGTTTACACGGCCAGTGGCCTTACCGTCCATCTCATACTCATAAGCCAGACCGCCGTAGAAGTTCCACCGGTCATTCCTCTCGGTGTACCGTGCCCCTACCCGCACCAGACTGCTAGTAACGGCATCAAGGCTGTAATCAGCACCAGCCACCGTAAAGTCTGTACCATTTCTGCGGTTGTAGAAATACTTGGCATAAACATCCAAAGAGCTGTTCTTATCCAGCTTCAGCTCCCTGCCCACACCAACATGGAAGCCGAAATAGTTAGTGTCGGTCTTGTAGCCGTAGGCATTGTTCATGCTATCCCGCAGGAGATTGTTGGCATCCTCATGTACAGTACCGGCACGGAGGCTGCCTTCCACATAGAAGCCCTTTGGTGCATACCACTTGGCCAGGAGGCCACCGCCGGTATAGCGGGTGCTGCCGTCACCAGGCTGAGTAGCATCATTGAAGGTAGTGTAGTTGCCGTTTCCATACTCGAAGAAGGCACCATACTCAAAGGAGGACTGCTTCTTCACGTTCTTGTGGCCCACTGCCAGAATTGCATTCCAGGTACTTACATCAATATGGCTGCCGGTTTCCTGGGTCAGCTTGCCGCCACCCAGCTTGGCAAAGGAAGCCACGCCGTCAGTGCCGGTATTAACAGGCAATGCCAGCCCGTCAGTAGCTGCGCCGATGTAGTCATTACCAACATTGAGAACCGTCATGGTAGCCTCTGCACCCATCAGAACGTTATGGGTCTGCTCAGTGGCCCTTACGTCCTTTACGTTGTAAACCACATTGCCCTTTTCATCAAGGGCCACCTTACCAGTACCCTCTACTGCTATACCAATGGTAAAGTCGGAATCCTCATTGACCTTGGTTGCCTTGTTGGTCACTGTGGTCTGATCAAGAAGGGTCATGGTATCATCCTTGGCCACTACCTTGACCCCGGTGAAGGTCACCTTGTTGGCGCTTACAGTGGTATTTGACAGGTCGCTGGCAGTACCATCAGTAATGGTAACCGCAGACTTGCTCTTGCTCCAAGGAACCACGGAGAAGTCCATGGCCTCAAAGTTGGAGATATTCTTTACCAGCTGGTCGCCGCCGGTCCATGGGGTATTGTTATAACCAATATTCAGGGTATTGCCGTTGTACTGCAGATTGCCGCCGAAGATACCGGTATTGGAAACATCTGCGGTACCAAAGAGATTAACTGTATTGTTCTGGGTAGTGCCGCTTACGCTGTAGCCACCATATACGCCGCCATCAATGGTAACGCCCAGGGTTGCAGAAGCAATGGTATTACCCTTTACGGTGCCACCGCCAAGATTTACGGTGTTGTTGTTGGCTGTGGAGGTTCCGCCATAGCCGCCAATAACGCTGCCATTTACCGTACCACCGGTCAAGGTTACCGTATTGCCAGTAGCCGTGGTGGTAGCAAAGCCGCCGATAACGTGCTCAGTTACGTCACCCTTCAAGAGGGAAACGCTGTTGTTTAATGCCTCGTCACAGCCACCGCCGATAATACCAAGAACAGTACCTTCATGGAAGTATACCAGGTCATTGGAGGAGCGGATCTTGCTCTTGCCGCCGTATACATAGTCATCAATGGCTGCTTTCTTTACGGTAACAATATTGCCATCAGCAGTGCCATTCTCACTGTAGCCGCCATAAACCGCACCCTTCACTGCCACATTGCCGTCAAGGGTTACATTATTGGAGGCTGCCGCACTGGTACCGTCGGTCTTGCCGCCGTATACGCTGCCGCCTACACTGCCGCCGGATACAGTTGCCTCATTGGTGGAAACAGCTCCTTCCTTGCTGTAGCCACCCATTACGCTGCCACCAACATTGCTGTTGGTAACATTAACAGTATTCTGTACAGAAGTACCGCTTTCACTCTGGCCGCCGACCACGGAACCGCCTACAGTACTTCCATCAACAGTTGCCTTGTTTTCAGAAGAATTACCGCTGCTGGTCTTGCCGCCAATTACATCCTTTTCTACCTTGCTGCCGCCAGTTACAGTGGCTTCGTTCTTGTCGGTGCTGCCGCTGGTACTCTGACCACCGACTACATTACCGCCAACCTCACTGCCACCTTCTACAGTGGTCTTGTTTTCGGAGGAAGTGCCGCTGTTGGTCTTGCCACCGGTAACATCACCAGTAACCTTGCTCTTGCCACTGACCTTGGTTTCGTTCTTGCCGGTATTGCCGCTTTCACTCTGACCGCCAGTAACATTACCGCCTACAGTACTTCCATCAACAGTTGCCTTGTTTTCATTGGAAGTGCCCTTGCCCTCGTTCTGGCCGCCGATTACATCCTTCTCTACCTTGCTGCCGCCAGTTACAGTGGTTTCATTCTGGTTGGTATCGCCATTCTTGCTATGGCCACCAACTACGTTGCCGCCTATCTCGCTGCCGCCGGATACAGTAGTCTTGTTTTCGTTGGAAGTGCCGTCACCGTTGGACTTACCACCGGTAACATCACCGCCCACCTTGCTGCCTTCAGTAACGGTGGTTTCGTTCTTGTTGGCATTGCCCTGTTCACTTCTTCCGCCGTTGACATTGCCGCCAACCTCACTGCCTTCCACTTCGGCCTCGTTGCCGGTGCAGTCACCGTTGCCGCCGGAACGGCCGCCAGTTACGTTACCGCCAATCTTGCTGCCGTTCTTGATGTCAACCTTGTTTTCTTCGGTATTGCCGTCGCCATCAGTCTTGCCGCCGTTTACATCGCCGCCGACTTCAGTGCCATCCAACGTGGTCTCATTGCCCTTGGAGCCGCCGCTGCCACCGGAGTGGCCACCGTTCACATCGCCGCCGATCTTACTGCCAGTCAGGATCACGTGGTTTTCTTCGGTATTGCCGCTGCCACCAGTCTTGCCGCCGTTCACATCACCATCCACTGTGCTGTCTTCCATCGTGGTCGTGTTGCCCTTGGAGCCGCCATGGCCACCGAGGGTTTCACCACCGGTTACGGTGCCGTGGATTGTACCTCTCTTGATAATGACCTCGTTTTCCTCGGTGTTGCCGGTATCGCTCTGGCCACCGTTGGCATCACCGTCTATTTCACTGTCTTCCACATCCAGCTTGTTATTGTCGGCATCGCCGTTCTCACTGGTACCACCGTTGGCATCACCGCCGGTGCCGTCATCGTTCTTCTGGATATGGGAATTTTTAACCTTGGTTTCATTATCCTTGGCCTCGCCGTCACCTTCGGCCTTGCCGCCCGGAACATCGCCCTTATGAGGATTTTCGCCGTCTATTGTGGTCTCAACCTTCACGGCCTCCACAGGTGCCACCTGCTCATCAACGCCGCGGTCAACCACATACATCAGGCTCTGCGTAGCACTGTCCCAATAAGCATGGCCCTTGCCGGTCTTGCCGTTGTCCAGGGTAAAGATGCCCGCACGGGTCTTGTTGACGCTGTCACCAAAGTTAGATACCAATTTCATGGTATCACCCTTGTTGAGAGCGCTTACCCCTGTAAAGAATACATTTTCTGCATTTACAAAGGCATCACTGTAAGCGATTTCTGTATTTGGACGGGCATAGGTGCTGTTCCAGCCCAGCTTGCCAACGTTAAGGTCAGAGGCCTTGTTGGAGGATACTGTGTAGAGTACATTGCCACCAGTGGCAGACACATTGCCCGTCACTGCCCCCTTGACGATCAGACCCGGATTGGCTGTGTAGGTGTAGTTCAGCTTGCCAGTATCCTGGGCACCAATATTATTCAAAGTATTATTGGCCTTCACCAGTGTCATGGAATCATTGGCAGCTGCCGTCTTTTTCTGGTCATCGGTCATGGTTACACCAAAGCCGGATTTATCCAGAGTCTTTACATTGGAGAAGTTGTACATGGCCTCGTGCTTATCCATCAGCACGTCACCCTTGTTATAGGTGACCTTACCCAGCCCGATAGTGTCTATGTAGGCCGCTCCTATGCTATACTGGAGAGCCGTACCGTCACTGTTGGCCTGAACGCCCTTGGCCTGCTTGCCTGAAATGGTGATGTTATTCTCTGTTTCGCTGTAAGTACCGCTTGGCTGATACTTAATGCTTTCATCAATTTTGGCACCAGTAAAGAAGCCTGTATCTGTAGATTTCAGGATATTATAATCGCCTACAGCCGTAGGAGTCGTAAAGCCGCTGCCCGTAACAGCAATGCCGCTGCGAGTCTTTGTCCAGCTTTCATGCACTTCTGTATCAACTGTGGTACCATCCCACTTGGAAATATCCACGCTGTCCAGAGTCTTAGTGTCCAGCGTATATTTAACTCCATTATTTATTGTAGTTACATTACCAGTCAAAGTACCAGAGAGATTTGCTACATTATTAATGCCATAGCTTACCTTCTGGCTGACCGGGGAACCCTTTACAGCAAGGTCAGCTGCAAGATTTGTGGCTCCACTCAGCAACTCCATGCTATCATTGTGCTTGATGGTATTGACCTTATCTCCATCAAAAGTAAACGTCAACTTCGATGCGTCCACGCCATTGTTTCCGACATTATTGAATGTATAGCCTGTGCCTGTCATTACCCGGCCAGTGCCCCAGTTCATATCGCCAAGGGTAATGGTATCTACGGCCATGGACTCGGCATAATATTTCAGGGTTGCACCGCTGTCTTCCGCCTTAACGCCGCCAGTTTTGCTGCCAGCCAGAGTTACGCCATTTTGGGTATCGTCAGTAATCCGCTCACCGCTTTTGTAAGCCTTGGACCCGGATACGGTGCCGAAAGTGTTTGCCCCCAAGTTGTTAAAGAGGATTTTATTTTCCGCCTGGGAAGCAAAATTCCCTGTCTCCACCGCTATGTTGGTGCCTGTCCAGCTGGTAGGAAGGTTCATAGTTTGTGTACCCGTCCAACCATTAAGATTCATGCTGCTAATGGTACCGCCAGTAATGGTATATTTTACATTTGTGCCGTTAGCTGTATTTTCCAACGATACATTACCAGTAGTACCAGTGCCCTTATAGACAATATTATTGTCGGTAAACTCAGCAGCTACCTTGGCATTGTTTGGCGGGGTTATCCCCACTGTACCAGAAAGATTGTTGGCACCAGTAATAAGATTAGTAGACGCATCAGGTGCTGTTGCTGTGCCTTTAAAGGTCAGACCAGAGGCATCGATATTTGTTACCCCTGCAAAGTCATAGGCTGTGGTGGCTGCCCGCGGGGTCCCCCATTCCATCTGCCCCAAGGAAACAGTATTCACATCAAATTTTTCAGCATAATAAGTCAGCTTTTTGCCGCTGTCCTCGGCCTTTACACCGCCAGCTCTGTTGCCGGCCAGAGTTACGCCATTAACTTCGTTGTTAAAGGTGCCAGTAGAATCATAAGCTCTAGCACCTGTAACCGTGCCAAAAAAGTTTTCCGTGGTGGTGGTGAAAATGTCCACTTTATCGGATGGGGTAACTGTGAAGTTTCCGGTGTCAACGGTAACGCCACCCGTGGTTGGCTTCGTCCAGCCCGTGGGCAGCGTTCCCGCCGTGCCGATCCAGCCATTGAGGTTGATGCTGTTCAGCGTCGTGCCTGTTGCGGTATAGTCCAGCGTATTTGCAGTGCGTGTCACACTGCCGTTGAGCGTCGCATTGAGCGTCGCGTCGTTGTCCGCAGCTGTTGAAAAATCCTGCGAATGACTGGTGCTGCTCCCCGCCGTCAGTCCCGTGGCGTTTGAAAGGAGCGTCATATTGCCAGTGACGGCAGCGGGATTGCTGAATGTCAGGCCCGTGGCGGTGATGGACGTGCCCGAGCTGAAATTGTAGCCGGACCCCGACCGCGCCGCGGCGCTCGTGTTCCATGCAATCGTGCCGAGAGAGATACCCGACACTTGCTTCGTCTCGGCCTCATAGGTCAGGTTCTTGCCGCTGTTCGTCGCTTTTACGCCGCTGTAAACTCCGCCGGAGAAGGTCACGCCGGTCGTCCCGGTTTCGCCGGGCAGGTCGCCGGTCTTGCCGTACTTCCGATTCCCTGTGATATAGGCGTCTTTGAAAAAGTTTGCCGTGCTTGTCGTCAGAATATCCTTCGTCGTGCTCGGCACGGTGAAGTTATTTGCCGTAATGGAATTATTGGTTAGGGAAGACGTCCAGCCAGTAGGGACAGCACTTGTTGTGCCGTCCCAGTTCGACAAATCAACTGCCGTAAGGTTATTTGTGATAACGTAATTGACGTTATATCGGTCAGGATACTTAATGTCATGAGTACCGCTATGGGTCAGCACCAAGGACTTATTCTGATCACTAGGGTTAGTATAATATTGCGCATTAGTGAAAGAGGTAACATTATATGTACCATTACCAGAAGGAATAGTTGCATAAGTATCAGTACCAGTTTTGATTTTAAAATTCTCCCCCATAGTAGTCGTAGATTTGAGAAGCGTCATGGTACCAGCAATATCTCTGTAACTCTTCAATGTGCTTGCCCCAGTAGTAAGATCTAGGTAGCCAATATCGATTTCTTGAGCAGTAAGTATCGCTGGAGCAGAAGTTGTATTAGGCTTAAATTTAAAATCATCCTTTATGACAAACTTCTGAAAGGCTCCAACTGTTAAACCAACAATATTATTTTGGGCATCGCCAGCCAGGTATAGTACATTATCACCACTTGTACCCGTAGCCTTCCGTACATCACCTGCCACTCCGCCCATAACAGATTTCGTTATGTTTGCAGATCCCTTAAAGGTTACACTGTTGCCACCCACATCACCTGAGGAATTAGCAGCTTTGCCGGCAATAACTTCTCCACTTATTATTACTTTCCCAGTCGTTGAATTGGTTCCCTCGATAATAACACTGTTGCCAGAGGCAGAACCAACATTGCTATATTGAGACAAGCCACCATAGACATTATTAATACCTACATTACCAGGGGTTTTAATTGTAATCGTATTACCCGTGGCAGCACCTTGATATGAGTAGCCACCACCGATATTAGTACTTGCAGAAAAACCTCCTCCATCTACCAATACCTGGTTATTTGAAGCAGTATAAGACGCTTGGGAATAAGCACCCCATACCTCTTTTAAATTTCCACCTTCATGGCTTACCGTTAGGCCCGAAAAATTTCCCGTACCAACAGCACCAACAATAATTCTGTCAGCGTATTTATTTATATTATTATCATTCGTAAGTTTAAAAGTAAATTTATCTCCATTAGAAGCACTTGTGATGTACATAAAGTTAGGAGACGTGGTTCCTACATTTGTGGAAACATGTACGGTGGTCTCACCATTATCTATAATGGAAGCATCTGATGCCTCAGCCACAGGCCCATAGAGGCACCCTCCGCCCAAGATCAATGCCGTCAATATAAGACGGGTCAATTCTTTTTTGCTTTTCTTGTTTTTCATATTACTCCCCTCCCTGGGCTATCTACGCCAAAACATAAAAAGCCTCCCCTCAGGCCGCCGGCAAGCCGCAAAGACTCACCAGCCTCCTGAGAGAAGGCTTATTTACATAGTTATGTACTTGTTGATAAGTGTCTACTGGAGCTGAACAGTTACCCCCCCCCGCGAGGACAGACTTAGGCACAAAAAAATCGCCCTGCACGTTGGTTGTAAATAAACTCTGCGCTTTCATGCCCTGTCACTCCTTTCGGGGAAATTTTAAAATACACTTATTTTTGTACATCTTCGACATTGAAAACAAAAATCCTGCAAAGTTAATAACTATTATGCCTAATTATCGGAATAACGGCGGATTTTCTTAAAAAAGCTCCCAGCCGTAGCCGGGAGTCATTTGAAATCCAAATATTAAATTAGGGCATTTTTCTTGCCAATCTCTTTTACCTGTTCAACAGACAGCTTTGTGACACGGGATATCATGTCTACTGATAATTTCTCTTTAAACATACCAATAACAGTTTCATTTGCCATCTGTTCCCTGCCCTCAGCCAGTCCAAGGGCCATGCCTTTTTCTATACCACGTCTTTCAACGCCTTCGCTTAAATTACACATTTCCGTTACACCCCTTTCAAGTCCCGGTGTTATTCTTATGGAAAATTCCTCTGCCAGTTTGTTTTTCTTTTCCTGCTGATTAAGGCTAT
The DNA here is from genome assembly GCF_000622005.1 of Anaerovibrio sp. RM50. Lineage (GTDB taxonomy): Bacteria > Bacillota > Negativicutes > Selenomonadales > Selenomonadaceae > Anaerovibrio. Next base: position 69,280 of record NZ_JHWV01000008.1, read on the forward strand.
TGTCAACCAACACAAGATTTAACAGCCTCAAAAGGCCCTCCAGCTCGGTATACTGTTTTTGCCCCAGACAAATCATCACCACTGACAACAAATCATAATGGGATTCTTTGGCCTTCGCTTTGCCAATAATATTTTCTTCTATTATAGCATCTTCCGTCGCTTATCCGCATTATCCATATTTCTCTCCTCAACTTTATGCCTTTAAATCTCTAATTATATTAATATAATATCATATATCACTTTATAAATCCATATAATATTAAGCTATTTATTAATATTATATATATTACTTTCAGCTTGGTAATATGGAATTTAATGTAAAAATATAAAAGCTCCCAGCCATAGCCGGGAGTCATAAAAATATTAAATATCATGTCTACTGATAATTTATAACATACAAACGTGTAGATTTTACCCAAGAACCTTTGCCACCCTGTTCTGTACCTCCTGGGCATTCCAAAACGGCTTTTTCCAAAATTCCACGGCACCCAATTCCATGGCCCTTTTCTCCAGATGCACCTGGGCGCTCATTACTATCACCGGAATATCCTTAAGTGTGTCATCAGCCTTGATGTATTCCAGTAAATCCAAGCCTGTCTTTTCAGGATCCGGGAATATCAAATCAAGAATAATCAGGTCAAAGGAACCCCCATGGGTATGGAGCTTCTCAACGGCATCGTCCCAGTTATACGCATTTACCAGCTCATAGGCCTCCAAAATTCGTGACAATAACATCTGATTGACTTCAGCGTCATCAACAATGAGAATCTTCTTTTTTGCCTGGTCCCCCATAATACCGCCACCTATCTATATATTTAATCCATATTAACAAAATCCGATTGGGAACACCCAACCTTGGAAATTCCCTTTACACTATATAATCATAATATCACAATGAATATAGCAGCACAATAATAACTATTAACAAAAATTCACATGCAATTTTAATGGAATTATAATAATCTTTTAGGAAGGAATAAGACCCCAAAACTCGAATATAATGATATATATATTATTTTTATATTCCCCTTGAAAGGAGGATTTCCTATGTTTCGCTTTTTAAACCCTCTTCTAAGCGGGATACTGCTCCTGCTGGTGGTTCTCTGCCCATTGACAGCCCAGGCCGAAAAGGTAAACTGGGAGGACAAAGCCTATGATTTTTCCAAGATAAAAATTGCTATTGTCTATGATGTGGAAATAGTTGATAATTCCGAGCTGCCCAGTGAGCTGACGGAAAAGGTGGTACAGGAGGAATATTGGAAAACCGCCTCAAAGCCTCCTTACAAGCTTATCCGCCCGGATGATAATTCAGTGCTTTATCCCCAGGACATGGCTGACATTTATGTAAAGGCGCAAGTATTAAAATGGCACGATGACTTTTACATTAAGCCGGCCTACACTGACTGGGAGACCCGCTCCTCCACCAGAAAGGTGAAGCGGTCCGATGGCAGCTGGTATGATGAGACATATTATTACACCGTGCCCGTATATCATCCTGAGCAGACCATCTACACCTCCACTGTACGGGTTAAGTTCGATGTGTATGACAACAAGACCAACAAGCTGATTATGTCCAGGGACGAGTTGAGAGAACGTGACGATTCCCGTCAGGGGCAGGTAGGTATATTTGGCCGTATAAGCAAGTCATTCTTTGATGATCTGGGCAAAAAAATAAAAAAATAAGTATGAAAGCAAGAACGTAAGTAAGAAGCAGGAGGAATTTTATGAAGAAAGTGTTACAGCTGGTCAACAACGATTTTGAGGACCTGGAATTGTGGTGCCCTGTTATGAGACTCCGTGAAGAAGGGGTACAGGTGGATCTTGTGGCTGAAAAGCCGGGCCTGTACCACGGAAAATACGGGGTTCCCTGTGAAGTGGAAATGTCCTTTAACGACGTGGAAGCAAAGGATTATGACGGCATTCTGGTTCCCGGTGGCTGGGCTCCCGACAAGCTGAGAAGGTTCCCAAAGGTTCTGGAGCTGGTGGCTGAAATGGACAAAAGTGGCAAGCTCATAGGGCAGATTTGTCACGCTGGCTGGGTTCTGGCCTCCGCCAAGGTTTTACAGGGCAGAAGGGTTACCAGTACCCCGGGTATCAAGGACGATATGACCAATGCAGGAGCCACATGGCTTGACCAGCCATGCGTAGTGGACAAGAATATAGTTTCTGCCAGAAGACCCCCGGATATTCCTGAATATATGAAGTCTCTTGTCGAGGTACTTAACAAACAGAAATAGGCTTTAATTTCAACCTTTATTTTTAAGGCACTTTGCAGCTTCGCAAAGTGCCTTCATTTATTTCATTAGCTTCCTTTGTGATGATTGCTTATATTATTTGGGACTATTTGGGGATTTTTAAATTTGGATATGGAAAATTGTATTTATTTAGGTTATAATGTATCTGAGGTAAAGTCTGAATTTTTGTACAATTAGCAAAAATTTCTATAACTTGTTTCTTTACCAGGGGTAAAAAGCAGGAAATACAAGGAGGTGTTTTCTATGCTGGAAGCGATTGGGCGCGTTGGCACAAGCTCAAGGCAACGCAATTATCAGTTGGTTGCCCAGTACCGTGCCAATTTAGGACGGAACCTGATGCCCTCAAATACATCACAGATACACCATTCCGCGAAAAAGAATGAAACTGCTCGTTTTGGTGGAATGAACTCCGGTGATGCTATTGAAACTGCCAGCATCAGGTCCAAACTGAATATGGGGGAGAGGTTATCCTCTATGGAGATGGATCATCTGAAGGGCAAGGAACCAACCTTGCATCGTCAGGCCCAGAGTGTGGAAGAGGCCAGAACCAGCTTTGAAAAGGAGCTGACGGACTGCACCACCAAGCAGGAGGCCAGAAATGCACTTATGACGGCCCTCAACAAGGATGCGGACAGCATTGCCAAGTCTTCTGCCGCCAAGGACTCTGATGACCATCAGATAATTGATGAACAGGCTGCGGAAGCCAGTGCCGTTCAACAGATGGTGACCAGCCTTATGACTCAGATCAAGGCCAGTCTTGGTGCCAGCACCAAAGCCGGCAAGACCGCTGAAATCGCTGAGTCCGCCGAGGCTATCAAGGCAGATGTGGCCACGGCCTCAGAGAATTCAATGCCTCTGCCACCGTTGAAGGACACCAGCTCCGGGGCTCATGACCAGGATATTTTACAGACATTCCTTTTTAAGATTCGTGCTCTGCAGAACGCCTGGGACAAATACGTTCATACCCAGGACTACAAGGCAATGCCGGAGGGTGGCTCCGTCCTGGACGCCCAAAGGAAGGCCGATGGAGTGGTAATGGACATGATCAAGCGTTATAGTCCTTATAAAATTCAGGCACAGATGGCTACTGCCTCCAATGTGGATATTGCACAGTAGTTTATCGTGATTATCAAATCATTCTTAGTAAGTAAATCATTCTTAGAAAATTAAAAGCTGGGCGTCACTTATGTGGCGTCCAGCTTATCTTTTTTCCTGCTAATTTGGGGGTTGCCCTGTTGAAGGGCCCCTGTTGAATAGCTTAAACCGATTGGATATGCTCTTTTTGTTCAAAGAGATTGCTTATGGTTTCCAGCATTTTCTTTACGTCAATCGGCTTGGCCAGATGGTCGTTCATGCCCACCTCTATTGCCCTCTGCCTGTCCTCCTTAAAGGCATTGGCCGTCATGGCAATAATCATTATATTGGCCTTTACCGGATCGTCCAGCTTGCGGATCTTTCTGGTGGCATCATAGCCATTGAGATTTGGCATCTGGATATCCATAAGAATCAGGTCATAATAACCCGCCTCAGCCTTGGAAACCATATCGCAGCACTCAATGCCGTCACGGGCCCTTTCCACCTTAAAGCCGCTGTCCTCAAGAATTGCCGTGGCAATTTCCGCATTAAGGTCATTATCCTCCGCCAGCAGAATCCGCTTGTTGGAGAAGTCAACGGCAACTTTCTGGTCATCACTGCCCTCCCTCTCAGAAGGAGCAGCGCCAATCTTATGAGGAATGCGGAAGCGCACCTCAGTACCCTCTCCCACCTTGCTGTTAATATGAATGGTTCCATGCATCAGCTCAATGAGGTTCTTAACGATGGCCATGCCAAGGCCCGTGCCCTGTATGCCGCTCTGGGAGGTATTACGCTCCCGTGAGAACTGCTCGAATATATCGGAAACAAATTCCTCGGACATGCCAATACCATTGTCCTTGATGGACACTTCTATTATGCACTGGTCTTCCTTATCTCCCGGCAGTTCACGGCAATTAATCCATATAGTACCGCCGGACGGTGTGTACTTCACCGCATTGCTCATGATGTTCATGACAACCTCTGACAAATGGGTTTTGTCAAGGTACAGATAATGATGCTGTATATCCCAATTATCCACCAGAGTCAGATTCTTCTTCCTCATTTCCCCTTCAAATACGGCAATGCAGGAATTGAACAGCTCCTCTGAATCCGTCAGCTCCTCCTCAATAATAACCTTCTTGTTTTCAATGCGGGACATTTCCAGCACGTTATTCAGTATATCCAGCAGCTGGTAGCTGGCCAGCTTCACCTTTTTGCGGTATTGCTTATTCAGCTCCACATTATCAGGATCCCGTTCCTCCAGCTCCGTAAAGCCAATAATGGCATTAAGAGGGGTGCGGATATCATGGGACATATTAAACAGGAAGGAGGTCTTGGCCTGGTTTGCCACATCGGCAGCTTCCCTTGCTTCCTCCAGTCTTATATGCTGCTCCTGTAGTATATCATTCAGGGCCTTTGTCTTTTCAAGCTGCAGATCCTGAGCCGCCGTCAGCTCCTCCAGCCGCAGCTGTCTGTCCTGCAAAATATTATTAAGGGTGGTAATTTCCATAATCTGGGACTCGGACTCGGCAAGATGCTCACGATTCTTCTTGTTTTCTCTGGTTATAAAGAAAACTACCAGGGCAAAAATTCCCGCCAAGGCCCCTATAGGAATCCAGATATTCTGCTTCAAAAACTCGCTTATTGGTACATCGCGATGAGGTATATAGGTGTAGGAACGTGTAAGGGCATAATCCTTTTCCATGAGGGTAATACCATGATTGAGCACACTCATAACCAGAGCTGATTCATTCATGCCCTCAAAGCCTATGGAAGAATCGTCAGGGAGCAGTGCGGAATGAAGAATCTTGTAGTCAGATTTTCTGTTAAGCAAATACTCCGTTCTAATACCGCTTACAATGACAACATCAGCCTCACCCCTGACAACGGCATCCATGGCCTCCTCATCGGTGTCAAAATAAAGCACAGGATTGTGCGGATAATGCACTGCCCTGAAATCATCAAGTACACCCAGACGGCTGGCCACGGCAATTCTGGCAGCGGCCAAATCAGGATAATCCCCCTTGTACAAAATGTTAAAGTAGGAATTAATAACCGGGTCAGTTGGCACCATGTCATATTCCTCAGCAATCCAATAGTTGGAAAAGGCCGGGAACATAACATCAATTTCGCCGCTCTGCAAAGCCTTGGTCATCTCCATATTAGTAGAGTATCCCTTGTATTCTATATTATCCTTCTCTACTCCCAAGGCCCTGAAAATCTCTGGTACAACGTCCTTTACAACACCAGTAACTTCCCCATTTTCATCGGTGTCACAGTATGGCAGATAATTATCAATATACCCCACCCTGAAGGTTTCATTTTTAGCCAGCCACTGGCGTTCAGCCTTGGAAAGTGTGGTGGTAAAAATTGTACGCTTAAACCACTTTTTGGTAAGGTCATTTATATAGTTTTGATTCTCCTGATACAGACGATGCTGGGCCTGATTCAGATCCTCCAAAATATCGGGACGGGCCTTGCTTACAACCAGATAAAAATCAGATGTTCCCGCCTCCTGGCATACCTCAATGCCCATATTTCGGAAATAGTTATAGCCCTCAGCCATCATCACATCTATGTAGCCTCTTTTGAGGGCCTCGTCACGGTCCTTGATGTCCTCGTAGGTGACAAGCTGGGCCTGAAGATTATGGGCAGCCAGATATTTTTCTACCACCTTGACCTGGGCACCTGTGAGAACGCCGATCCGCTTGCCATTTAAGGACTCCGGCTCCGAGGTAACCCGCTCATTGGAGGTACGCTTGAAAAACAGGTACTGGCTGGCTCCCATAGGGTCCTTTGGATAGCTGAGAACGGCCTCACGCTCCGGCCTGTATGCCAGACCGGCCAAAAGGTCAATCTCACCCTTTAGCAGCTTCTCATAGAGATCCCCATAGGAACCGTAAACATATTCATACTTCCAATTGCTGTACAGCTTCAGCCGCTGCATATAATCATAGGCGTAACCGCTCTTAACGTCACCATCCTGGTCTCCCATCTGGAAGCCCTCTTCCACGAAATAACCAACCCGCACAAGCTTTTCCGCGTTGGCTTCCACAGATGCCACCTCAGACAGCCTAAGAACACCTGCCACACAGGCAAGGAACGCCACAAGGCAAAACAGAAGATTTATATTTATCTTTTTAAAAAATATTTTGTGCCCATGTTTCATTTTCATGTGCCCCCCATATTTTAAAAAAATCACAGCGAAAAAATATTATCACACTGCACAGTTTAAATTCACGGCACACAAGTATATTCGTTAATATTATATCAAAAATTAGCCAACAAATTAAATAAAAATAGGTAAAATTGGGAATTTTTTGCCACTTTTTTAAAAATACAAGGTGACTGTTGTATAAAATGCCGGGAAAGTTGTATCATAGAGAAGTAAGTTTCCTTGTGGTATTACATTTCACGGCAGGAGGAATGAAGTTATGCTTAACAAAAATCACATGGCAGGCAACGCCCACCTCTCCTCGGAGGCGGCAGAGCCCTTTGATGTCCGGATAAAAAAAGACAAGCCGGAGCTGGCCCCGGGGGTAGACAAGCTTTTGGAGCTGCTTCCTGAGGACATCTACAAGCGGGCCTTCAAAAATATCCAGACCTTTAACAAGCGTGGGGACACTCTCCTTATTGTCAGCGGCGGCATACTGGAGCGCACATTCCTGGAGCGTGACTGTATTCCTGCACTGAAAGAGGCTTTTGAAGTGGCAAAGGTTCAGATTATCGGCTGAGTCCTTTTACACCACGTTTTTGGTGAGAATCTCCACCTTCAAAATATTCCCCACTCCGGAGATATTCTACATTTGGTGGGCAGTATCCTTTTGGGATGGATTTTTTTTAAAATTTTTTCCTTGACTCGTGCCTTTTTTTGCAGTATCATATTTCTTGTTCACGGCGCGTTGGTCAAGTGGTTAAGACTCCGCCCTCTCACGGCGGCTTCAGGGGTTCGAATCCCCTACGCGTCACCAGAAATCACAGCCCAGGATTATGTCCTGGGCTTTTTTACTACGAAATCTTAACGAATCGAATCTAATAGATGAAGATGAGCTTTTTGGAGTTTTGCATAAATGGATAAGAAACGTATTGGAAAGTATATTATAAACAGCCTTGTATGTCTGGCTCTGATGAATGTATTGTTTTATGCCACGGGGAGCGAGGGCATATCCTTCCCCGACACCCCATTTACCTTAAAATCTTTGGTGTGCGCTGTCCTTATTTTTGTTGCCCAGTACATAGGGGGCTGTCCTTTTTTTCACAGGAAAAATCTTGTATCTCTTTTTGTTATGGGCTGGTGGTATTTGTATCTCCTCTATAAATTTTTCCTTATGAATTCGGTGAATGCCCCATGTGATGGCACGGAAATAATCGCCGGCATGGGGGGAGCTGCCAGCTTTATAATGGGCCAGTTCCTCTGTGAAAAATACGCTCAAAAAAAAATTGCCTTTATTTTTTTGGACGTAGTGCAATTTCTTTTCTGCCTGCCCCCTGTCCTGTCCCTGATTCACTATAGCTTATATGGCACCCTCATAACCTACGAGGAGGCTGTTGCCCTGCACAATACAAATTTCAGGGAATCCTACGAATGGATTATTACCTATATGGGGCCTTTATATGCTTTCATGACGGTTCTGGTCCTTGGGGGAATCTTTCTGCTGATAAACAAAATGCGGACCTTCTGTTTATCTCATAGCGTCAACGAAATTGATTCCCGCAATGATATTAATTATGGCGAAAGCATGGAACACGACGGGGGCAAGAAGCCTCCTGTGCTGATTTTGTCCCTTGCCCTGACCCTGGCAGTTTCCATTTTGCCATGGAATATGTGGCTCCAGACTGATTTTGTGGCCCCTTACTTTAAGGCGGTCCGCTACAGCATGGGACTTAGCCAGTATTACCGCAACATTGAGGCAAAAAAGGACAGCATCGCCATTTCTGATGCCGCCCCTGTTACCAGTTCCTCCCACACCATTATTATGGTTATAGGGGAATCTGCCACCCGGGACAAAATGAAGGCCTTCACCCCCGATTACAAATACGATGATACCCCATGGCTAAGCCAGCAGCTAAATAACCCTAATTTTATTGTCTTTAAAAACGCCTACGCCTGCCAGAGCCTTACCCAGCAGGTGCTGGAAAGCGCCCTTACGGAAAAGAGCGCCTACAACGACAAGGAATTTCTGGACAGCGTGAATATTATTGATATTGCCAAAAAGAAGGGCTACAAAACCTACTGGATCACCAATCTGGGCTACAACAACAACGAATCCTCATTTTTTAACGTGGCCTCCCGGGCAGATGTGCTGCTTAACACCGGGGACGATGACGATCACAGTATGTTGGCTGAGCTTTCAAAAATTAACCCTCAGGAGAATAATCTCATTATCCTCCACGGCAATGGCAGCCACGCAGCCTACAAGGAGCGCTATCCAAAGGAGAAGGCTGTATTTGCGGAAAGTGACGCCGCCAAGGCCAAGGAAGCGGAGTACGCCAACAGCATACGCTACACCGACGAATTTTTGCAGGCCATATACGACTATGGCAGAGCGAAGCTGAATCTTCAGGTTATGCTATATTTTTCCGACCACGGGGAGCACATGAGAACAGGCCATACCCCTAATGACCAGAATTTTGTGAAGGTGCGCATTCCTATGTTTATTTATTTAGGGGATGAATACCTTAAAAATAACAAGGCGAAGGCAGAAGTGCTTATGGGGAGGAAGGACACCTTCTTCACCAACGATATGATGTACAACACCCTCAGCGGCATTATGAATGCAGAATCCAATTTTTATATTCCCCATGAGGATTTAACCAATCCCGCATACGACTTTACTGCCGACACCCTCTGGACCTTTGGGAATACCATAAAGGTCTCCGAGGACCCGGCCTTTAAATGACAATGTCCCACCCTTATAGTATGCGAAAAGCTAAAGAAAGTATGCTTTAAAATAATTTTTAAACTTTTTTCTATAACCCTATTGACATAGTAAGAAAATCGAGTATACTAATACACAACAACATACATGGCAATGACGCCCCATGAAATCAGGTACCGGATTTCGTGGGGTATTTTTGTTCTCCTGTAGGTTGTATTTCTCACAAAACCAAATAGAAATATCTATACTGTCACACAAGAAACAAGATCTCCTAGCTTTTTCTTCAGTATAGGTATAAGACAATGGCGTCTTATGGTTCTTCCTTTGAAAAGGAGGGATTATGAGGCGCCATTCTATTTGGGAAACATTATTAGGTATAATTTATTCTTTAAGATTTAAGGTGGAAAGGACTGATTCTTATGATTAATACCGGCGATACTGCTTGGGTCCTCATCAGCGCGGCCCTTGTATTTCTAATGACTCCCGGCCTTGCCTTCTTCTATGGGGGCATGGTTCGCAGCAAAAACGTACTTACCACAATAATGCAGAGCTTTTTTATAGTAGCCCTGATTTCCGTTGAATGGGTTATCATCGGCTATGCCATGACTTTCGGAACTGATATTAATGGATTTATTGGCAGTCTTGATAAAATCGGTCTTATTGGCGTAGGATACAATGTGCTGGAAAACGGCACTATTCCGGAGCTGGCCTTCGTAGCCTTCCAGTGTATGTTTGCTGTAATTACCCCGGCCCTTATCACAGGTGCCTTTGCAGAACGCATGAAGTTCGCAGCCTTCGCTCTCTTTATTCTCCTTTGGGCCATCTTTATTTATAATCCAATGGCTCACTGGGTATGGGGCGGTGGCTTCCTGGCCGAGCTTGGTGCCCTTGATTTCGCAGGCGGTCTGGTAATTCACATTCTCTCCGGTGTATCTGGCCTCACTCTCTGTATTCTCCTTGGCAAACGTGCTGGCTATGGCCGCACTGCCATGATTCCTCACAATCTTCCAATGACCGTTCTTGGTGCAGCCCTTCTCTGGTTCGGCTGGTTCGGCTTTAACGCCGGCAGTGCCCTTGGCGCCAACGAGCTGGCTGCCAACGCCTTTGTTACCTCACAGGCTGCTGCCGCAGCTGCCACCCTCTCCTGGGTAGTTACTGAGTGGAAGATGAATGGCAAGCCTACCATTCTCGGCGCCGCCTCCGGCTGTATCGCTGGTCTAGTTGCCATTACCCCGGCCGCTGGCTTCGTAGCTCCTCTTCCTTCCGTTATCATCGGTCTTGTAGGCGGTGTGGTTTGCTACTTCGCAGTAGCTGTCCTCAAGGAAAAGCTGGGCTACGATGATGCCCTTGACGCTTTCGGCGTACATGGTATTGGCGGTATGTGGGGTGCTTTGGCCACCGGTATCTGGGCTACCACCGAGATTAATCCTGATGGTGCCAACGGCCTTTACTATGGTGATACCCATCTCTTTATTGCACAGCTCATTTCCATTGGTGTGGCTATTGCCCTGGCAGTAGTAGGCACCTGCGTTCTCTACAAGCTGGTTACCCTTGTCACCGAAGCCCGTGTTTCCGAGGCTGAGGAGCTTACAGGTCTGGACATTGTAGAGCACGGCGAGCGGGGCTATGCCCGTTCCATTCTGGGTGGCTCCCCTATTATGGGCAGCTTTGAGGATTCCTCTGAAATGCTGGCCAACACTGTAATGCAGGCAAATGCCAACAAGGCGTAAGAAAGGACAGGTGATATTATGAAAATGACCAAGATTGAAATTATTACCCGTTCCAACAAGCTGGACGACCTTATGGGTGCCCTGAATGATATCGGGGTGCTTGGTATGACCGTCAGCCAGGTCTTTGGCTGTGGTCTCCAGAAGGGCCACGAGGAAGTGTACCGTGGCAAAAAGTACGATATAAATCTGGTGCCCAAGGTAAAAATCGAAACTGTTGTATGCGAGGTTCCCGTGGATCTGGTTCTGGACACAGCCCAGAGGGTTCTCCGCACCGGCAACTATGGTGATGGCAAGATTTTCGTATACGAGCTAACTGATGCTGTCCGTATCCGTACTGGCCAGCGCGGCGCCACCGCCATCATGGATATCCCTGGGGAAAAGAAGGAATCCATAAGATGAGCTTTTGCCCATCATATAAGATTTTCAATAATTAAATAACATTATAAAATCATTAATATAATACTATCTTAGATTCATATTAACCTAACAATCCCTCTTAAAAATGCTGGAACACGGAGTTTGTTCCAGCATTTTTATTTATATCTATATTACATAACCTATTACCTATTTATACATATCCTGCAAAGAAATCAGCTTATATTGGGACGTATCTATCTCCTCACTAAAACCGCTTCTTGAAAAGAAACCAAATCTGTAAAATTTCATCCCCAGTTGCTCAGCCTGCCATTTCTCCTCATTAACCACCTTCATTCCAAGTGGTTCTTTTTTATATTTACACTCATAAGATGTAAACCCTACATTATCCTCCGTAACCACATCAAATTCACCATTCTGCCCCTTTACCCTGTCATTATATATGTATCTTCCAATAGCCGAAAATGGTGGATCTACACGGCCGGCACGATTTTCCCTCAACAGATATTCCTTGGCTAACTGTTCAAATTTACGGGGCAAATATTCACTGGCTAATTTCTCCTTGATATGACGGTCCCAGAACACATCAGGGGACATAATACTCCTGGCCGTTGTTTCCTTAAACAGATAAGAATAATAGAAATCTAACAGATTATCGCAAATTACGTAGCGATGCTGTTTTTTACTTGAAGCTGCATTTATAGGGGAATCCTTTTCTATCAGTCCCATACCAGACAGCTTGCTGAGAATATGGCTTATATTGCTGCTGTTGTGGAGGAAATTGGCGATGTCTCTGTACTTGCCTACACCGTTGGCTATTTTTTCAAGAATAAGATTGGCATTCTCCTCCTTGGATAATTCTGCCTTTAATTGTAAACGAATCTCCCCTTCTAATAAGGAGCCTTCCGGTATAAGCAGCCGCTTTATATTTTCCTCAACTGTCAACTCATCATCTATTTGTATCAAATAAAAAGGAATACCTCCAAAGATGCTGTACAAGAGGAATTTTTCCTCCAATTTTTTGGAAGGAAAGAATTTGGCTGTATCATAATAATCAAATGGTTTGAGCTTTATAATTTCAGAAAATCTGCCAAATAAAGGTGCATCACTCTCTATGAGTTTTTGCATAACTTGAACATAAGAGCCGCACAAAATCAGCTTCAGGCAACCTTCATGCTGCCATGTATCAATAGCAATTTGAAACTCCGAATCTATTGCCTCATTGTCCCCTCGTAAAAATGGGTACTCGTCAATTACCATAATGACTTTCTGATTTTTGGCTTTTTTATAAACGTACTCCAACAGTTTTCCAAGCTGGCTAAATTGGACCGGTTCATCAAATGCCTCCGCCACCACCAGACTGAGTCCAGCCAAATTTTCTTCAAAACTGGCCTTGCGGCATACATAGTGAACAACAGTGGCATTTATCTGGCGCAAAGACTCTTTGATAAGTTCACTCTTACCTACACGCCTTCTGCCGTACAATAACAGACATTCCGATCGGTTATTGTCCAGCTTTCGCTTTATATCGCCCAACTCTTTTTCTCTGCCGATGAATCTCATGGTCTCACCCCATTTTGAATTATACAATAAAATTATTACTACATTTGTTTTTACTAAAATCATTTTTAGTAATTTTATCATAGTATAATATTTTAAACAAGGGGCAGCGCCACTAATTTTTCTTAGTGCGACAGCTCCTTTTTCTGTGCCATAGGATTAGTTAAGAGTAAAAAAAATAGACCGATTATCACGATGATAATCAGTCTCTAATCAGCCACGGCCTTATTTTGTTCAAGGAATTTAGCATATAATATAAGGTTGCGGATTTGTGGTTTAGTAAAGTTTTCGACGATACTTATTAATTCCTTCATATCTGCACTTTGGTATTTTAGGTTTCCATCATTTTGTTTAGCAATATATCCACATATTTCAAGCAAAGTGATGTAATTGATATTGTATGTATTACTTATAAGTTTTAGAGTATCTGGGGTTGGCTTATTACTTATACCAGTGCGGGTATCAAATCCTTTTTCTAATTTATTAAGGTAAGTGTGACTTATACCAATTAGTTCAGCGGCCGAACGTAGGCTGAGCTTCATAGCAGCTCTTTTTTCCTTTAACAATTTTGCTAAAGAATCCATGTATTCTCACCTCCTGATTTTATTGTAATATATTATCTAGGAAAACTTCTGTAATACATTGTTGACAAAAATGTAATATAGGGATTACAATAGATTAATAGGGTAAAACTTTTTTTAAGAGAAGTTTTATATAGAAAATATTTTATAATGTAATATTAACTTTATTATGTTAAGGGAGAATATAAGTGAGTTTTAGTAAAATAATTAATGTTATTGTATGTGTATTATTAGTTGTATTTTCTTTTACAGGGTGCATCAATACAAAAACTACCTCACCAGAAAAAAAAACAAAAGACGAAGTGGAGATTACGGAAATTAAAGAAAAAACGGATGTAACCACTAAAGAACAGGAAGAGCAGGCGATTATTTCCAGCAATGGTACTCATGCAAAGTTGATCGTGAAATATATTTATTTAACCGAAACAAGTGACGTAAAGCATGGTGATATCCATGCCAGTGCTAAAGGGGAACACTGTCTAATTGATTATGAAATAATTAATACCAGTACCGATAAAACCATTGTTGGTTACCAGGCAGACGTCATTATTTTGAACGATTATGAGAATAGGGTTGTTAAGACAAATATTAATGAGACAAATGTTGTCATAGCACCAAATGAAAGTGAATCAAAAAAATACCTCATAAAACGATTAACATCCAGAATATCAGGTTTTAGAAGTGAAAAAGTTAAAGGCTTTGTCATAATTACCAGGGTTCTTTATTCTGATGGTAGCTTAGAAAGAGGAAAAGATGATGCTGTAAAAGTATTTTTGTAAAAGCAAACTCTAAAGGGGCTGTCACATTCTTAATGCGACAGCCCCTTTTTACTTTTTTATGAGGCTTCCCCGGGTAATGCCCAGCTTGCCAAATTTGCTGTTTATATCATCAATGGCCTGGTACAGCTTGTCCTTTTTCTCATCATGGAACAGGGACAGGCTTTCCATTTCCCCGAAGCCTGTGGTGGAAACCCCCAGCAGCCTTATATTTTTGGTGATATTCAGGGCCGTAAATAGCTCATGAATGGCAGTATATATATCATTATCATAATTGGAGGGCTCAAATAGCTGCTTTTGACGGGTATGGGTGGTAAAATCCCTTGTCCGTAGCTTAAGCTGAATAGTCTTGGCCTTAAAGCCCGCTTTACGAAGACGCCAGCCCACCTTTACTGATAGCTCCAGCAGAACCTGCAGGGCATCCTCGGCGGTCTGCAGATCCTCCCCAAAGGTCACCTCATTGCCAATGGACTTGGCCCGTCCCCTTGGGGCCACCGGCCTTTCATCCTTCCCCTGGGCCAGCCAGAATAAATGGTAGGCGGTTTTTTCCCCGAAGGTTTTATGGAGCTCTTCATAGGGCATTTTCCGCAAATCGGCAATGGTCTTAATCCGCAGTCTGTCCAGTACCATGGCTGTCTTGGCCCCCACCCCCCAGATTCTCCTTACGGGCAGGGGATCAAGAAACTCCTGAACCTTGTCCTTGTCAACCACCACCAGCCCGTCAGGCTTATCAAGATCCGAGGCAATCTTTGCCAGAAACTTATTGGGCGCAATGCCCACGGAGGCCACTATTCCCGTTTTTTCCTTTATTTCCTTCTTCAGCTTCATGGCATATTGCAGGGGATTATCCATGAGCCGCTCCATACCCGTAATATCCAAAAAGGCCTCATCGATGGAAAGGGGCTCTATAAGAGGGGAATAAGTGTCAAAAATATCAAAAATCTGCTGTGAAACCTCACTGTAGCGGGGATAATTGCCCCTTATAAAAATTCCCTGGGGACAAAGCTTCATGGCCTTGGCAGTTGGCATGGCGGAATGAACCCCAAATTTTCTGGCCTCGTAGGAACAGGTGGACACCACTCCCCTGCCCCCTATACCGCCAACTATCAGGGGCTTTCCTCTGTATTCCTCGTGGTCCAGCTGCTCCACCGAGGCAAAGAAAGCATCCATATCCACATGCATAATGAGTCTGTCCATAAAATCCCCCGAGCCTAAAAATGTAATATCATCTAAGCCCTTATTTTATAAGGTTTTGGAAAAATTGTCGACCAGAAACCGAAAAATAGGTTGAGTGCAATGGGGCTTAAAGCTAAATATCTTTTTTGATAATCTTTTTCAATATTTTCTCTAAAAGCTGTTGTATTTGCATAACAATGTGGTATACTATGATAAAAATGTTATAACAAAGCAATAATTTAAGGGGTGTTTTATTTGGCTACTGTAAACGAAAACTATTTAAAACTGCCGGGGAGCTATCTCTTTGCAGAAATTGGCCGCCGTGTGGCAGCCTTTAAGGACGCCCATCCAGAGGCTGATATTATCCGTCTGGGCATCGGGGATGTTACCCAGCCACTGCCTGCTGTGTGCATTGAAGCAATGCACAAGGCTGTAGATGAAATGGCCAGTGCTGAAACCTTCCGGGGCTACGGTCCGGAGCAGGGCTATGATTTCCTTATTGAGGCCATCCGCAAGACAAATTACACTGACCGGGGCATAGATATTGAAGCTGATGAAATCTTTGTCAGTGACGGCTCCAAGAGTGACTGCGGAAACATTCAGGAGATTTTTGGAGTAGATAACAAGGTGGCCATTACCGACCCTGTATACCCTGTTTATCTTGATACCAATGTTATGGCGGGCCGCACCGGTGAAATCAAGGAAGACAGCCATTTTGAGGGAATTACCTACCTTCCTTGTGACGCAAATAACAACTTTTCTCCTGACCTACCAAATGAGCGGGTGGATATGATTTATCTCTGCTGCCCAAATAATCCTACCGGCACCACCCTTTCCAAGGAGGAACTGACCAAGTGGGTAAAATACGCCAAGGAAAATAAATCCGTTATTCTCTTTGATGCGGCTTATGCAGCTTACATTACCGAGGAAGATGTGCCCCGCTCCATCTACGAAATTGAAGGTGCAAAAGAGGTGGCCATTGAGTTCCGCTCCTTCTCCAAGACTGCGGGCTTTACAGGCACCCGTTGCGGTTATACCGTAATTCCTAAGGCAGTTAAAGGCTTTACAAAAGAAGGCAAGGCAGTGGAATTTAACAAGCTGTGGAACCGCCGTCACACCACCAAATTCAATGGTACTGCCTATATTATTCAGCGTGGTGCAGCTGCCATCTACACTCCTGAGGGCCAGAAGCAGGTTAAGGAGCTGGTGGGCTACTATATGGAAAATGCCCGCATTATACGTGAGGGCCTTAAGGCCGCCGGCATTGAGGCCTACGGCGGTGTTAATGCCCCATATATCTGGCTGAAGACCCCAAACAATATGCCATCCTGGGACTTCTTTGACAAGCTCCTGACAGAGGTAAATATTGTGGGTACCCCTGGTGCAGGCTTCGGTCCATGCGGCGAGGGATATTTCCGCCTTACCTCCTTCGGAGACAGGGAAAACACCCTCCGGGCCGTAGAACGCATCAAAAACAAGCTTCACTTCTAAAAAAAAAGTAACGGGTTTCACGCTAAGAAATTAGTGTGAAACTCTTTTTTTGTGGTTTATTTATCACTTTTTTAGGGGGTGTCATGGGATAAGGCCTCCCCCTATCCCATGACAGGCCCCGCCAAATTTATATAAATAAAAACCTGCTGATCAGTCAATAACCAATCAGCAGGAATAAATAATATTTATTTAACATTAATTTAATATTTCTTTATTGCTAAAATAATGTTTTAATACAACTATTTTGCTATTAAAACGGAGCATGGGGCCTGCTCCAGCACATTGCGGCTGACGCTGCCCATGAGGATACCCTCCACAAGGCTGAGGCCGCGGCTGCCCATAACTATAAGGTCCACTTCATTTTCAGTGGCATAATCCACGATTTTCTCGTAAGGAATACCCACATCAAGGACGGTTTCGCAATCAAGGCCCTCAGGCAGTCCTTCCTTGATCTCACCCAGAATTCTGTTGCCCTCCTCAGTAAGGGAATCAATAATCTCCTGACAGAGATGGACGGAAATAGCCGCCTGCTGAATATTTACCACATATATAAAAATTAATTTTCCCGGCTCCAGCTTGGCCAGACGCACGGCCTTCTCCACAGCCTTCTCGGATTCTTCAGAGCCATCTACAGGTACCAAAATCTTGCACATATCAGTTCCCCCTTTATTGCCAACGTCATTATAACGCCATTGTTCAAATTTTTCTTCTTTAGAAGAAAAATCTTCCAATTAGCGTTTCAACGAGCTGGGAGATATTCTCACCAGCTATTGTAGTTTGTTTTCCCCCACCTAAAGAGGAAGGGGACATCTTAAAGCTCGTTACAAATCTTTTATTCAAAATCCCCTACGCTTAAATTTTTCCCCTTTAACAGCCCCACACGGCCTGTTTCACCGCTTTCAGGGTGAACCAGCAGCCACTTGTTAATGGCAAAGAGCATTTTTGACTCCCCCCTGGCCTCCGGCTCCATGTCCAGGGCCTCGTTGGTTCCCCCAGGAAGAACAACGCCGCTGCGGAATTCCTTCCCATCCACTCCACAAGGTGCATAATGCAGGGTTGTGGCAAATATCTCCACCACCGTCCCCTTGGGTACGAAGAAGGCCTCCACCTTTGAGGTATCATAGGAATTATCCGAATAATCAATATCCCATCTGTGCCCAACCATAAGAATCATGTCCGTACCAGCTATATTAATTTCCGAATCCCTGTGGTACTCAAGACCGTTCAGCTTCTCGTTAAAACCATGGCAGCAGCCAAATTCCACAGGCATGCCCCCATATACCTCGTCCATAAAGGTGAGAAACAGCTTGGTGGTTTCAAATTCTGGAATAGAGGCTTCATAAAGCACCTGTCCCTCAGGAGCCTCTGGCAGCTTCTGAACCTCCTCCATAAACTCGGAAGCATCCACATCCAATACCCGTCCGTAGGTTCTGAAGGCTTCCTCCATTACACTTTTCATTATCTTAAACCTCCAAAAAATTACTTTTGCTTTCTAATTCGCCAGAATACTTTTCAAATCCTGCCAAATATGGAAAGTTTTGTTGCCAGAGGCCCTTCTTGGTTCTATACTTAAAAATGTACGTGCTTGGGATTTGAAAGTTTATCCCGGAGAGAGAGGTTTTATTATGCAATCCGTATTGACCATTGCCGGATCCGATTCCAGCGGAGGGGCCGGAATCCAGGCTGACATCAAGACCATTACTGCCCACAAGCTCTTTGCCACCAGTGCAATTACGGCCCTTACAGCCCAAAATACCACAGGGGTACGGGCCATTCACAATGCCCCGGCAGAATTTGTGGGACAGCAGATAGATGCTGTTTTTGAGGACATTCCTCCAGATGCGGTGAAAATAGGTATGGTATCTGCCCCTGACATTATTCAGATTATTTCTGAGAAGCTGCGGGATTATAGTGCCATGAATATTGTGGTGGACCCAGTGATGGTATCCACCTCCGGAGCCAAGCTCCTTGAGGAGGAGGCCCAAGATAATCTTTGCCGCCTGCTGCTGCCTATTGCCAGCGTAATTACCCCTAATATTCCCGAGGCCCAGGTCCTTTCCGGCATGGAAATCAAGAGTCTGGAGGATATGGAGGAGGCTGCCAAAATAATCGGCTCCAAAATATATGGCGGTGTCCTTATTAAGGGGGGGCATTTGTCCGCCACTGCCACGGATCTTTTATATTATGATGGGGAATTAAACTGGTACCGTCAGGAGCATATTGATAATCCAAATACCCACGGCACAGGCTGTACCCTGTCCTCGGCCATTGCCTGCAATCTGGCAAAGGGCTATGATCTGCCCGAGGCCATTGCCAATGCCAAGAAGTATATTACCGGGGCATTGAAGGACGGACTGAATCTGGGGAAGGGCTCAGGCCCCCTTAACCACATGTTTGCGTTATAAAAATTAAAGCACTCTGTAAATTTATTTCCAGAGTGCTTTTAAAATGCTTAAAAATAGTTATAAAAGTATTTAATTAATATTTATATAACACTATTTTAATGCTATGTATATCACATAGGCTTAAATTCCAGATTGTGCCTTATGCCCCAGTCCACCACTGCATCCTTTATATCTCCCTTTAAAATGTGGTTATGGTCTCCCCGGGCCTGAACGATGACTCCCTTGGACACCTCGATGCAGGCCACGGGCTTTCCCTCCTGCTCCAGATAGTAAATAGCACACTCCCTGCGGTTCATCTTTTCAGTGTACAGATAAAAAACGCAGTTATGGAAAGCCTCAGAAAGCTCAAAGAGCTCCTTGCCACTGCGGGCAATCTTAAAGCTCCCCTGAGGTGTTTCCTCCTCCTTTATGAGATCACCCTTGGTCAAGGTAAACTCTATATCAAGATAGCTGTTATGGCGGGCATTTTGTTCCCTGCGAAACTGCTCCATGGCGAGCCGCTGCAGGCGCCGCTCCTCCTCCGTCCATATATCATGGGTCTCCTTGGAAAAGCCTGTACGATAAAGGGCGTGGACAAATTCATCATTCATCTCATTATTGGTGTAGCTTCTGAACCACATGGAAAGACAGTCCTTAATATCCTCTGATGAGTCAGCCAAGGCGCTGTGGAGTATCTCAGCCACCTTCAGGGGCTCCCACTTTTCCATTAGCCAGCGGCAAAGCATCTGCCAGCCCACATAGGCAGGGTCATAGTCAGCGATTGCCTCCTTATCCTGGTTCTTCCACCACCAATTAATTGAATAATCGCTTACATCCCCCCACCAATACCGCCAGGAAAAGCCCTGACGCCTGTAAAAGGCCCCATTGCGGTCAATCCCAAGCTTTTCTATATCCTGGCCCCAAAGACTCTTTATATCATAAAATTGAGACCACAAATTTACATCTTCAATGCCTATTTTCTGCAAAAAATGGCATACTGCAAGGGACCGACCGTTTTCCCGATAGGCCTTCTGGAGGCCCTTTGTCTTTGGCAGCTTCAGATAATCGCAAATAAGGTCAAAGTTTGTATCATTTGCCCTTATAATATGACGGGCAAAATCATAGCCCAGCATATCCACGTACCAGCCCACATTCACATCAAGGGGATACTGGGTAAAATACTTTATGAGCCTTGCGGTGGGTATATCACTTGGCACAGTAGGTACAAAGCCAAATTCCTCCTGGGCAAGCTCCTTCAAAAATTCCATAACCCTGTCAACAACTATTTGTGGAATTTCCACGGAAAAATCAAAGCCCTCATCAGTCCAGTCGTACTTATAATTAAATACGTTTCCCCCGGACTCTGCCTGCTCTGATTTCGAAGGAATGACAGTATACTTCCACTTGCCATAATCCAGCCGAAGGGAAAATTGCTTGCTGCCCCTGGTATGAAGAGCCACACCGTTCTGGGTGCCCATAACGCTGAACACATCCACCAATATAATGGCAGTTTTTTGCGGTTTGTAGAGCTGTACCCGCCATCTGGCGGCCGCTTTTTTATATGCGCAGTCATATCGGTAATCAAAATCCCCTATATCCACATAGGCCAGAAGATGATTTGGTGACTGCTCCTGTGCCAGGGCACTGATCTCCCTTTTCCCCATTCCCTTGTCCACTATGCTCAAGGAAAATTTCTCAATATCCTTTTCAATCCAGGGCTCATGGCACTCCGCCCATGCTCCGGATTTCCCGTCAAAATAATAATAAATCTGTTCCACAACTATCCCACCTATGTATAAAGCGCACCTCCGTGGAAGTGCGCCTAGTACAGTTTATTCATTGTATTGGATTTCTTCCAGATCCAGCAAAAACTTCTTTTTGTCCAGGCCCCCTGTGTATCCCGTGATTGCTCCCCCGGCTCCCAAAACCCTGTGACATGGCACAATAATGGAAACGGGATTATGTCCCACTGCTCCTCCCACAGCCTGGGCCGAAACCCTGGTTCCCCGCTTCTCCTCCACAACCTTGGCGATTTCCCCGTAGGTCATGGTTTTTCCGTAGGGAATGTCCTTTATCACGTCCCACACGTCCATACGAAAATCCGAGCCCTTTAAGGACAGCTTAGGGGTAAAATCAGGTCTTCCTCCGTTAAAATACAAGCTCAGCCATAATTTTGCGTCCATAATATCCGGCTGCTCATCATTAAACTCAATATCACTGACATTTAAAGGAAGCTGATTTCCATCCTCATTTTCGTATATTATGCCCGTAAGACCCCCATCATCTGCGGTGAGATACAGCTTGCCCAGGGGGGAATCAAAAAAAGAAATATACTGCACCCTGAATATCTCCTCTAAAAATTATACCACTTTTTAAACATTATATAAATATTATATAAGTGTTGTAATAGTGTTTTTATATTTTTAAATTAAGGTTATTTTATACTCATATTATGGAACGCAGGCCTTGAAAACCTTTCCCACAGCATCGTGAATTACCAGGTCGCACCACTCATCAGCCGGGGTCGGGGTTTTGTTGATTACGATGAGATTCATGCCCCGGAAAAATCTCACCAGACTTGCCGCAGGATAAACCATCAGGGAGGTTCCCCCCACTATCATGGTATCAGCCTTGGAAATAGCCGCCTCTGCGTCAATAAGGTCCTGTCTGTTAAGGGCCTCCTCGTAAAGGACCACATCAGGCCTTACCATGCCCCCGCACTTCGGGCATGTTGGAATCCCCTCACTGTTTACCACAAATTCCGCATCGTATGTGGCGTGGCACTTTACACAGAAATTGCGGTGAACAGAACCGTGAAGCTCAATAACCTTCTTTGAACCCGCCATCTGGTGCAGTCCATCAATATTCTGGGTCACAACGGCCTTCATCTTGCCCATTTCCTCCAGCTTGGCCAGGGCCTTATGGGCATTATTGGGCTTGGCATCCAGATAGATAAGATTCTTCTTGTAATATTCGAAGAATTCCCTTGGGTGATCAACCAAAAAAGTATGGGAAACCATTTCCTCCGGGCTGAACTTCTGCTTCAGCCTGCGATTATACAAGCCCTTGGCACTTCTGAAATCTGGAATCCCGGACTCTGTGGATACTCCCGCACCGCCCAAAAACACCATGGAACGGCTCTTGTCAATTATGTCCTTCAGCTTTTTTATCTCTTCAGCACCCATCCAAAACCACCTCGCAATCCTTGGATATTTGCCGGTACTTTTAACATTCTCCGTTATGAATAATAACATTCTGCTTTCCGAATAATCTTAATTGTCATTTATTCTGCAAAATGCACTAAAATTCCTGCTGATTTTTGCCTTAAATAGAAAACACCTGCCGATTTAACGGCAGGTGTTTTCCTCTAGGAAGGTCTTATGGGTTTTATCAAATAAATGTGATTGTCGTTAAAATAATATTTATATAATGTTATATTAGTATTGTAATAACCTTTATATAACAATTATATGATGATATTTAAACAGCACGCTTGTAATTTTCCAGCTGCTCAATGCCCTTTGGCAAAGGCAGGCTGTCATAGGTGCTCTTAATAGAGGAATAAAGCTCCGCCTTTCTCTCAGTGGAGGTTTCCGGATTTCTCCACTCCTCATACATCTTATGGGTGGAACGGCTTGCCGCCAGTGTTTCCTGGGAATGAACCTGAATCTCGAAGGCCTGGCCGGAAGGACTGGTTGCATTGAGATGAACCGCCTTGTAACGGCCCTCCTTGTTGAGGTACTTATTGTCAATTTCGTCCAGAGTGTAACCCTTCTCCTCAAGGAGTGCCACTGTGTCACGAACCTTTTCTGCCATTTCATCATGATTTACCACCTCAGTATATCTGAGGAGATCACCGGTTTCGGAAACGTATTCGAAATCCTGTTTTGGGGTTTCCCCTGCTTCCAGAGCCTTGTTGGTCTTGCGCTCAATCTTGCTCTTGATGCTGGAGGCTGTCTTTACTGAATATTCCAGCCCCTCCATGGAGGTGCCAAGTCTGTTGGCTATGTCCAGCATATCCATTGTTATCCGCGGTTCATTGGCCCTTGCCATATTATAGGCCACCTGTGCCCGCTGCTGACATCCTTCAAGAATATTGTCCTCCTGGGATGCGCTGCCGGAAATAACCACCTTGCCGTTTCTATTGCGATAAGGGATACCCCCAAGGCGCATGCTGTCTGTGAGGACTGTAGCAGTGCTCATAAGCCCAATCTGGGCTGCCGCTGCACTATTTACATTACCAAAGCTGCATGTAAATGCGGACCAGGCCACAACACCGGCTACCAGGAATGCCTTCCCCTTCCCCAGGTTGTCCATTTTGGTAATCTCAATCATACGGGATAAATCATTAAGCTTGGTATTTTTCAAATACTTTTTCACCTTTTTCATATAATCTGTTACTTCATTTGTATCCATACAGCTTCACTTCCTCTCTGTATTAAAATAGCTGTGATACAATGCAATAGCTTTAACGCCACTGTCTATGGTTAAACTATAACAACTTATTCTGAATTTTACTTGAAAATAATTATTAAAATAAGATTAGATATAAATACATGACCTGATTGTATAAAAGCTTCAACAAGTCGAAGTGAATATTTCACCTTGTTATACACAGGCAAAAAAATTAGGACGCAACTGGGTTTGCGTCCTTTTTTCATGTTAAAGAATTAAATTAGTCCACAGCTTTTATTAAAAATCCACAACTTACTAAGATGTTATACAGAGTTATTAACAGGGTACCTGTGGATTGTGTGGATTATTTGAGGATTTCCGCAATGGATGTCTTCCCCACAATGTTCTGAATCTCGGAAATGTTCAGCTTGGCATCAAGGCACTGCTGCAAAAACTCCTTGCTGATCTTTTCCCCATTTACCAGTACAGTAAGCACCAGCTGGTTTTTCAGGTATTCCTTCTGGGAATTGCTGTGTTCCTCCACATGGGCCACTTCTGCCTCCGGAACATCCTCAACAATATCAAGTATGGCAGCTTCCTCTGCTTCCAATGTATCATTATCAACAGCATTTGGAGTAGCCTTGACGGCCTCAGCCGCAATGCGGTCCCTGGCTGCTGAAAACTCTGATACATTTTGGTCATCTATGGAGTCATAACCATCCATCAGAGATGAGAAATCTCCTTTTCGGTAGCACTCCATGAATTTGGCCTTATCAATATCCCCCAATAATGTATCAACAACTTCGTCCATATCCCCGGCCTTGGCCTTGGCCATAATAACCTCACGGGACATTTCACCGATGCCACGGGAAATAAGGAATTTTTCACAGGCCTTGTCGCTTTCGTCATCCGCCATTTTGTTATGCTCGAACAAATCAAACTGCATGGCAGCCTTCTTGGCGTTCCCCGCATAATCCTGCTCAATGGCCCTGCGCAAATAGGCAGGGATATTCTTCACCCCGTGCTGTGTAAGGGTGTACTGCACATTGTCCCTGATGCGTTTGGCATCATAGTTTTTAATAAGGCGATTGGCCACGATTTTGCCAATACCATATTTAAGGAGAATATCCACCAGATCATCCTCAGCCACTGTAATATTATCCTCAAGATTTGGAGTATCA
This sequence comes from Anaerovibrio sp. RM50, assembly GCF_000622005.1. Classification (GTDB taxonomy): domain Bacteria; phylum Bacillota; class Negativicutes; order Selenomonadales; family Selenomonadaceae; genus Anaerovibrio. The sequence goes on from NZ_JHWV01000008.1 coordinate 94,137, forward strand.
CTCTTTTTGCTGAGGAAAAATTTAAAGCCAATTATTGTGCGGCTAGGCTTGATTTTCTCGTATTCGATAAAATAGCCGGTATGGCTGTTAATATCATTTATGGAATAGTTAATAACGGACCTTATAAATACGGACACATTCTGATATCTGTCCTCAACACCCATATATTTCCGCAGCTCTTCCAGGGAAAATTCCCGCTCAATAACCCCTGAGGCCTTAAATTTATCAAAGCCCTGATATTGCAAAAGAAGCTCCAGCAGCTTAATGGAGTGGGTTGATTTCAGTGAAAAAATGGAGGAGGCAGCAATCTGGGTATATGGCTTGTCCGCCAATTCCAGTACATAGGGCGCAAAATCCTTATGGAGCTCAATGGAAAGCATACCCTTGGCCTTATCAAATTCAAATTTTGGAAATGGGACTACAGATACATACTTGCCTTTTTCCTCATTGTCCAGCAGATTTACCTGAATCCCCTGAAGATTACTGCAAAAGCCCTTCAGCCGTGAATAATACACATTGTTGCCACCAAATATCTTGATGACATCCACCGAAGGGATACTTACAACTTTATTTTCCGTAGGCTCTCCTGCCTTTAGCTGGGGCCTTAAGCTGGCCAATGCCATATAAAAAAGTCTGGCCTCCATAAGATTTGAAAAGAAGGAAGGGGACTCTATGAGGGTATTGGCCTGAACAATTATCTGTTTTGTTTTTTTCTTATGACTGCTAAGTTTAGTGTTCATCCCTTTACTATCCTTATATGTAAAGTTTTGTATATACGACCGGGTTGTATCAAACTTTTCACAGTGAAAAGGATACACGACCTCAATGTATCAATCTTACGCGACCATTATAACATTATATGAGTAAAATGTATAATACTTTTTTATATTTTTTTAAACAATGTTACATTTTAGTCGTGTATCGTATCGTCCCATATTGTCTGGCTTCAGGTGATTTTATTTCATGTTGTTTCATTTATACATGACCTTATTGTATAAAAACTTTATTGAAATTATGATACAATTCGGTCATATAAAGACCATTTTGTATCAATTGTTCAGATACATGAGTGAATTGTATCATAAAATTTGGGATAATTAGCTGGGTTCTGGAAAAACATGAACTAATTGTATCATTACTTTTAAATTTTCAACTTAATTTTGAGATACAATTAAGTCATGTATTATAAATTTATGATACAATCTAGTCAGATATAGGCTATTTATGACCTAATTGTATCATTTTTTTACGATTTTACCTTAAAGTTATGATACAATTCAGTATTCTATTGCTACAATAAGGTCATTTATCGGCTTTTTCCGCATTTTCTTCCTTAATATATGATACAATCCGGTCATGTATTCTCCATTTCGTCCACTGAAGCCGCCTCTATTGGCCTGATCCCTGAAATTATGTTACAATTTTTCAGATAACAATGAGGAACAAAAAAGATGACCATAATGTATCATCCTTTTGTTATTTCCCATACCAGGGCAGCCTTAGCTGACCAGATTGTATCCTAAAAACATGGTGTAACCCTTACAAATACTGAGTTTTCCACAGATACATGACCTAATTGTATAGTTACTTTCTAAAAATCCCCTCCAAAATCAATCTCAATGATACAATTCGGTATTGTATTGCTACAATAAGGTCATATAATCTATACAATTCCATACCATGACTGATACATTGTGGTCCTGTATCTGATACAATCCAGTCATCTGTATTATACAATTAAGTCATATAAAACCGCTGTATCCCTTGCTGCACGTGGCCTGAACAGGGAATAAAAACATAAAAAATATAAAACAATATATAAATAACTAAAACACACTTATCAACAGCAATCTCCGGATAAAAAGGTGGGGAAGGGGAGCAATGTAAGTGTGTGTTTTATTTTTTGAAAAATTTTACTTTTGTATTAAATATGAGATAGGGTACAGTTTTTCTTTTAATAAATGATACAATCTATTCATGTATTGAACAATGGTACATTTTAGTCATGTATTTTAGATAATGAATCTGTATATAGGAAGAAAATTCAAAGGGTTGCATTATTTTTAATTATGTACTATTATAACCATATTATAATCATTAAAAAATACTATATTAACATTTATGTAATGTTATATAAATGTTAATATAGCAATAAAATGAGGTGTATAAATGGAAATAATTGCTTTTTCAAACAAGAAGGGTGGTACGGGAAAAACCACCTCAGCCATTAACTTTTGTGCAGCATTAGGCAGAAAAGGATACAAGGTTCTGGCCATCGATCTGGACCCACAGGCCAATTTTACATCTGATTCCGGCGGGGAAGCTATTGGTACAGTTGCAGGTACCTTCGATTTCATTTTGGGAGCTCCTCTGGAGGATGTGGTTCAGCACAATGAATATTACGATTTCATGGGGGCTGACAAGCGCATTGAGAACCAGAGAAACAAATTTGAGGAAAAGGGCTCCGATTTCCTGCTGAAAAAGGCCCTGGCCAAGGTGGAGGGATATGACTATGTGGTTCTTGATACAGCCCCTAGCATGTCTGGCATAGTATTTTTGGCTTTGGTAGCCTGCAACCGTGTTATTGGTGTATGTGATGCAGACCAGCGAAGTGTAACCGGCCTTGGTGATCTGTATTCTGCTATCCAGAGCGCGGCGGATTATAACCCTGGTCTGAAAATCGATGGAATTCTAATTACAAGGGATGTTCCACGTACCCAGGCAAATAAATTTGCGGTGGATGTATTCCATCAGGCAGCTGCCCAGATAAACAGCATTGTATTTGATACACATATTAAGGAGCGTACAGTATTCCATCAGTGTACTGCCCTTCATACAAACGTGTTTAACGTGGATGCCAGATCTGATGGTGCCAGGGACTACGAGACTTTTACCGATGAGGTACTTGAGCTGTTTAAAAAGAGTAATCAAAAGATAAAATAAAATTATATTAATGTTATATAAATATTAGTTTAACAATATAACGAGCTTTAAGATGTCCCCTTCCTCTTTAGGTGGGGGAAAACAAACTACAACAGCTGGTGAGAATATCTCCCAGCTCGTTGAAACGCTAATTGGAAGATTTTTCTTCTAAAGAAGAAAAATTTGAACAATGGCGTTATAATAATGTTAAATTGGGGTGAAAATAATGGCAAAGAAATTGGATCTTAATAATACAGCAGCAGCCCTGGGGGATTTTACAGGCAGGGCAAAACCTATTGTTCCAATCCAGCAGGTTGAGGAAAAAACAGAGGAAACTCCTGTACAGGCCACTGTGAAAAATGAAGAAATGACACATGACCAAAATGTATCAGAAAATAGAGTAAATACATCAGCGGGAACAGAAGCTGTTCTGGATAATGTTGCCCCCAAAAGAAGGGGACGTCCTATCAAGGCAATAAAAAAAGATTCCAGATTATCAGTTTATCTCACAGAGGAGTTAAAGGGACGTCTGGAAGCATTGGCTGATAAAAAGAGCATGAGTATGAACACAATTATTACTGCAGCTCTTATGGATTATTGCGAAGCAAATGGCTTATGATGCAATTGATTTTAGGCAGGAACAATGGCAAAAGCTTGAAAATAAGTATTGCAAGATAAGATGTAAAATAAAACTATATAAATATTAAAATAACGTTATAAAAGTGTTTATTTGACAATAAAATAATATTTTTTAAGCATTTTAAAAGGCTCGTCCACAATAGGGCGGGCCTTTTAAATTTCACATAGTTCACACATTTCAAAAATCTCACAAATCACAATAATCTCAACAAATCTTAAAAAATCCCGATAAACGAACTAAAAGCGCTAATACTTCTTACCATAAACATCTTCTTCCTGACCGATATCCTCCTCGTCATCAGGAAAATGGCGATCGTCAATGTCAGGGTGCAGAGGGTCCGCGTCCTGCCAGGCTTCTTTTTCCGACCCATCATACTCCTGCCACCATTTCTTAGGCCCTTCCATACCGCTTCCCTCCTTTCCACGAAGCTTATCTTACCTCATTATACCATTTTCGAAAGAAAAAAATCAGAACTTTTAGAAAATTCTGATACATGAAAAAAGAAGGATTTTTCGAAGGAATGTAAAATATAACTAATATTAGTAGTAAGTTTATGATTGAGTCCATCTTCCAATGTGCAGGAGGAAAATATCATGAAGAAAGCTGGATCGTTGCAAAAGCAGGTAATGGCTTTTCTCATAATGACTCTTGTGCTCCTGACAGCAGTATTAAGCTTTGCAGCCATTGAAATAGTGGGCAGGGATAAGGATAAGGATATTTCCATGGAAATGAATATCCTTACCGCCAATGAGGCTGAAAAGCTGGATCAGGATTATATAAGATTTGAGGATGCTGTGAATCACATGACCAGCATCACGGATTATTATATTGATAGTGCAGAAGCAATAAAGGACCCGGCCAAACGCCAGCATATTGATGGAATTCTGCAGCAGCTGTATGACAGAGTATCCAATACAACCAATATGTCTCTTGGCTACTACTGTGTTTATAACCCTGATTTGGTAGGTAACAGGCAAGGATTCTTTTATGTACGTAATGCTGCCGGTAATATGGAAAAGCATGAAATGGCCACTATCAGTGATTTTGATGCTGATGACATTGAGCGCGTAGGCTGGTATAAAAAACCTGTAAAGGCGGGAAAAGCAGTATGGCTGCCTCCATACTTTAATAAGAATACAAGAAGATATACCATTTCCTACTGCTCTCCGTTATATAAGGACGGAGTTCTGGTGGCGGTTATTGGTATGGACTTTAATTTTGAAACTTTGCTGAATGTGGTAGACCGTATACAGTTCAGCAAGAGTGGTTATGCCTATTTAAAGAGTGCAGATGGCAAAATACATTATCATGCCCACGATTTTATGCTGGGAAGTGTTCATGGTGATGAAAACTTAGAGAGGGTAAGAAACGGAGAACTTCTGTCCCAGGAAACCTCAGGAAAAGATGTGCTTCAGTATTGGAAAGACGGCAGTGACAGGGTACAGACCTTTACTACCTTAAGATGCGGACTTCAGCTGGTGCTTTGTGATGACTATGATGAGATATACATGGGGCGCTATAAGCTGTTAACTGTGGATATTCTGGTTATTGTAGTTTGCGGCTTAGTGATAATTGGATTGATATATTACTATACCCGCCGTATTACCCAGCCTATTAAAAAGCTTACAGAGGCAGTAAATTTAATTAAGGAAGGCCAGTACGATGTGGAGCTTCCAACAAATGCACCAGGGGAAATTGGGGTATTGACCCAGGGTGTGGCCATGGCTGCGGCGGCCCTTGGGGAAAAGAACAGGCTTAATGCCTCTGCCCTGGCAGCACAGAACAGAAAGCTTGAAAAGGCTGTTAAAAAGGCAAATGAGGCCAGCAGGGCAAAAAGTGATTTCCTGTCCCGTATGAGTCACGATATCAGAACTCCGATGAACGCCATTGTGGGCATGGGGATGATTGCGGAATCCCACAAGGATGACCCTGTTAAGCTGACGGAATGTCTCAGAAAGATTTCAACATCCAGTAAATATTTGCTGAATCTCATTAACGAGGTTCTTGATATGAGCCGGATTGAAAGCGGAAATCTCACCATGACAAAGGCGCCAGTTAATATTCCGGAACTTATCGGAAGTATTGTTGCCATGATAGGCCCTCAATTAAAGGATCATAGACATAATATAACAACAACCATAAAAGACCTGCCACATGAGACTGTACTCAGTGATTCCCTTAGAATGCAGCAGGTATTCGTTAATATACTCAGCAACGCCATTAAATATACACCGGATGGTGGTAATATAAGCCTGATGGTTAGGGAGATTCACGTTTCTGCCAGCAGAAGCATGTATGTATTTTCCTTTAAGGATAATGGTATAGGTATGTCCCCGGAATTCCAGGAGAAGATGTTCCAGCCATTTGCCAGGGCCCAGGATGACCATGAAACAGAGGTAAAGGGAACTGGTCTGGGCATGTCCATTACAAAGGCAATTGTGGATTTGCTGGGTGGTACTATAAGCGTTAAGAGTGCCCTGAACAAGGGGACTGAGATAACAGTCAAGCTTGATCTGGAATTTGTGGAGGATTCTGCAGAGGGATCCAAGACCAGCAGAAGAATGGATTTCTCGGAAATTCACCTGGAGGGGAAACGTATCCTTCTGGTTGATGATATTTTGTTGAACCTTGAAATAGCGGAAAATCTGCTGGAAATGACCGGTGCAGAAATGGATAAGGCCGGCAACGGCAAGGAAGCAGTGGATATGTTCATGGAAAAGGGAGACGGGTATTACGACCTAATTTTCATGGACGCCAGAATGCCTATAATGGACGGATATGCTGCAACCCGATCCATAAGGACCATGGATTCGGAATATGCCCATAGTATTCCTATTATCGCCATGAGTGCCGATGCCTTTGCCGAGGATATCGAAAACTTCATGAAATGCGGCATGAATGATTATGTTTCCAAGCCAATAGATTTGAAGAATCTGGCCAGGGTATTGCAGAAGCATTTGCTCTAAAAAAACAATAAAATAATGTTAAATAAAGTCTATTAAAATGTTTTTTATTCCTCATAATAAAGGAGGGGCCATTATGAAAAAGTTTTTTAGGGTTTTATTGGTTGCATCATTGTTTATAGGTTTTGCAGGTATTACGGAGAAGGCATCAGCCTGGGCCCTGGAGGGGGATTTTTACGACGACAGCGGTAAATGCGTTGTAAGTGCTCATAATGGCTATGTAAACGGTCTTAAGGTCATGGCTGATTATGTGGAGGATATAACTGCTCCGGATATTCACGTGCTGAAGCTGCTGCAGCCTTACGGCATCAGTTTTATGACTGTGGAAGCAATTGACCAGAATCATGTAATCCGGGTGGACGATGGCCCTGAGCTCAGAGTCAGATGAAAATCGGTATGATTATGTAACAAGTAAAAATGATATTTTAATCACATTATAAAAATGATATAAAAATATTATAAAAGAAAATAGAAAAGCACTAATCGAGGGGTGACCTGTCTCTTATAGGGGGAGCATATCACAACCTGATTAGTGCTTTTATAATGTTATTTAAATGATAAAAATAAGCAGAAAAAAATGCCGCCAACACTATAAGGGGTAGTGCCAACGGCCATGGGTGAAATGCTCCGGGGAAGAGCAAATCGAGAGAGGGGTTATGGGGGATACTATGTATTCCATACATCCGCCAAGAAATAATACTACAAACGTAATACCATTTCTTGGGAGCATTATATACGAAAATATAGTTGGTGTAAACAACCATTAACAAAAAAATACTGTATACATGATGAAATATTACATATTGTAAAGTTGTAAAATGATTTGGTTCACTACGACTTCAAAAAAAGTACCTATCACAAATCCCTCAGAATGGGGATAAATGATAGGTACTGTTTAACTTAGCGTTTGCGCCTGTCAATGCCGGAGCGCCTGTAATATTCGGCCTTGTCCTTGTACATTTCCTGATCGGCACTGTTTGCCATATCATTTAGGTTGGTATATACAGAATCGTAATTGTTGGCTGCTCCAATGGCCACGGCCATGCTCTTTACACGCTTGCCTGACCAGCTCCCAAAGGCCTCCTTGAGCCGTTTAAGAATATCATCCCAGTCATGGACGTTATTATACAGAATAGCCATAAACTCGTCACCACCAACCCTGTAAACATTGCCATAAGGATTGAGGATTTTCTTCATACAATCAGCGGCTCCTATAATAAGCTCATCACCGGCCTCGTGACCCAGCTCATCATTGGCCCTTTTCAGTCCGTTAAGGTCCATGGCCACCATTACAACATCGCCCTTTCCAAGCTCCGGATTGAGTTTTTCCAGGTCCTCATTGAAGCTGCGGCGGTTAAAGAGCCCAGTGAGGCCGTCATGGTGGGCAATATATTCCATCTGTTCACGGTTTTTGTGAATGAGGTAAATATAAGCCAGCAGGCCGCTGACCACTGCTGTAATAACACCTATCACAATCATAAACAGGATAAAGTGCTGCAAGATGTAATCCTTGAGGGTCATGGTTTTCATTTTGCTGGTGTAGGTGTAGGTGGAGGTAAAGCCAAAATCCGATGGCAAATTTGTAATACCACGGTTCAAGATGGATAACAGCTGGTTGTTGCCGCGTTTTACAGCAAAACAGCGGCTGCTGTAATCCTTCATTGGGGCAGTTTTCAGCATACTGAAGGATGGGTGGACAAGATAGCCGTCCTTGCGGAACTGGTTGAGAATACAGGCATCCACATCACCATTTTTTACTGCATCCAGCATGCCCTCAATTCTCTCATAATAAAGAATCTCCGCATCAGGGAAATGTGCACGGATGTAAATATCTCCTATGGAATTTCCATTCTTCACTGCCATACGCCGCAGCTGGAGGTGGGAAAAATCACCCATATATACCAGATGCATTGGGGTGGAAATAACCTCCGTGGTAAGGAATACGTCGCTTTGCTCAGCCCGGGCCACATCATAGTTGGCCGGAAAGGCCATATCCACGGAGCCTGCCTGAATGGAGGCAATCATGGATTCGTAGGTGGGGTAGGGAACAAAGGAAAATTTTACTCTGTCGTCAATTTTCAGCCTGCGGGTCATTTCGTTAAGGAGGTCATTAATAATACCCTGGACGTTTCCTTTTTCGTCAGTAGCAGAGAAAGGAAGATAGTCATCAAGATAAGCTACTGTTATGATAGGATGATCATTAAGCCAATTTATTTCGTCATCCTGGAGCTGACCGCTGACAGCCAGACCCGAGAAATAGGTGTTGGAAAGCTTCTTGGTAAAATAAGGGTCCGTGGAGGTCATTTTCCCAAGGGCCGTATTGAGCTCCTGGACCAGATCAGGCCGGTTGCGGTTAAACGCCAGATAGTATTCCGTCTGGCCGATTCTGGCAATAGGAACCATGTGATTTTCCGGAACCACGTTGTTGTCCGTGTCCACGGTGGCATCTGTTCTGCGGGCATCGAAATCACGGAAACGGGCCTCATTGCTGCTGTAAGTGACAATATTTATCTGATGGTTTCCCATATCGTTCCATTGATGGAGCAAATCCTCCATAACGGTGTTGCGGTTAACGCTGACAGTGCGGTTGGTAAGGCCCGCAATGCCCTTGGAAGCCAAAGGACTGTTGTTGTAGACATAGATATAGTAGTTTTCAATGCCCATGGCGTAATCAGGGAACAGCAGCTTATCCATGTGCTCCGGGGTCTTTGAAACCCCTGCCATAACGTCGATTTCCCCGTTATAGAGCTTCTGCAGTATCTCGTCCCATTCGCCATATATGTAGTCATAATCCCAGTTGGTGTAGTAGGAAACCTTCTGTAGATAATCGTAGGCAAGGCCGGATTTTATGGCGTAATCATTCATGCCCTCCATAAAATTACGGCTTTCCACATAGCCCACCCTCACCAGCTTGGAGGTATTTAATTTTGGTATCTGTCCTGGGGCAGCGGTGGCACTTTGTGCAGACTGGCACTGCTCCATGGTATCAGGGATAAAAATTAGAGCGGAAGCAAGGCAAAAAAAAGACACCAGAAAACAGAGAATACTGCTATGGGATTGCAGCCATTCCCGCAAGGATTTTATGGACAGATGCTTCATAATCATCCCTCCCACCTTGTAAAGTGCGTTTTTCATGGTGTTTATTATATAATCGTGAAAAATAATTATTGACTGATGAAACTAAAATTTTTTCTTGTGATTATTATAAATGAATTTGTAGCAAATTGTAAGGTTTAATAGGAAAAATTTTAAGAGAAATTAGCTATTTTAGAATTTAATGGGCGGATAAAGGATTTTTTAAAGGGAATGCAGAATATAACATATAATGTGAGTTCGTGTATTCTGAAATAAGATGATGAATTTATTTTTAAGGCGGGTTTTTGTATGAAGGACGTTTCAAGCAACAAAATAATGGTTCGTTCCGGCACCTGGTATGAGGAGCTGAATGAGAACGCCCGCATGAAGAAAATCGTCTTTTCCGATGAGGTAAGACATATGTTGGGCTATGAGGATGCTGATGAGTGCCCCGATACCTTGGATTCTGTAATTGCCCTGGTACATCCTGAGGACAAGGAGGAGATGCTGGCCCAGGCCATTGCTGCTTCCACAGGCCAGACGGCTGTTTTTGATACGGAATTTCGTATCAAGAAAAAGGATGGGGGATATCTCATGGTGAATGCCACCGGCAAGCTTATCTACAACAGTGATGGCAAGCCGGTTATTATGCATGGCTCAATTTTTGATATTACGGAGCTGGTGGAAAACCGGATGCTTTACGAGGAGGTTACCCATCAGCTGGAGGCTACCCAAAAGCGTGAAAATGATATGAGCTGGTTCGGCCCCGTCTCGGCAATTTACGATACCGCCAGATTCCGTCTGGAATACGATGAGCAGGGTAAACGCACGGCGGTAACCTGGAATGAGGCCTACAGAAGGCTGCTGGGCTATGAAAAGGATGAGGAGTTTCCACAGATCCTCCAGAGCTTCTACAATCAGATTGTGGCAGAGGACCTGGAAAATGTGGGTCATGCCATGGACTTAATGGAAAATGATGAGCGGGATAGTTCTGTCCATGATGTGGAGTTCCGCATGTACAGAAAGGACCGCTCCATTGTGTGGGTCAGGGCGGCGGCACGGCGTATTTTGGGTCCTGATGGCAAGGCGAAGCGGGCTATTGGACTTCTTACGGACATTACCGCCCAGAAAAATCTGGAGCTGCAAAAGACTATTTATGAGGTGTTTTCCCAGGAGTATCTGACAGTGGGCATTATTGATATATTCCACAATCAGATATGGATACTTCGGGACAAGATGATAAACGATACCTTTATTAAATCCTACGAAAAGGGTGCCCATAACTATGATAATTTCCTTAAGGAATATGTGAGCAAGCACGTTTTGCCGGAGGACAGGGACAGGGTATATCGGGCCAGCCGGATTTACCACATCGTTATGAAGCTGAAGGAAAAGGAAATGTATCGCATGAGATATCAGCTGGTGGACGAAGAAGGCAAGGCTCATCATATTCAGGGCAGTTATTTGTGGCTCAATAAGGATGGGGACAGGCGGAAGGTTATTTGCGGCTTCCGTGATATAACTGACCTTATTAAAGTGGAGCAGGAAAAGCAGGAGAAGCTGCGTAAGGCCCAGGAGGAAGCGGAGATTGCCCGCTATGAGGCAGAGGCTGCCAATCAGGCCAAGACCTCCTTCCTGTTCAATATGTCCCATGATATCCGCACCCCGATGAATGCCATTACGGGCTTTAGGGAGCTGCTGGAGAGGGATCAGGAGGATCCGAAGAAGCGGCAGCATTACCTTGATAAAATGGATGACGCCTGCAAGGTGCTTATTTCCATTATAAACAATGTGCTGGAAATGGCCCGCATTGAAAAGGGTGTTCTGAAGCTGGATGAGACCCTGTGGAATACGGAGCAGTTTAATGACGGACTGTATTCTGTACTGAAATCCATGATGGACCAGAAGCATCTGGAGTTTACACAGGAAATGAACGTCCAGCATCAGTATTTCTATTGTGATGCACCGAAGCTGCGGGACATTTTCCTTAATCTTCTTTCCAACTGCTATAAATACACCAAGCCAGGGGGAAAGGTGCACATGAAGCTGGAGGAATTACCTCATGAAAAGCCGGGGTGGGCGTGGTACAGAAGCACCATCACCGACACGGGTATCGGCATGAGCGAGGAATTTCTGCCGCATATTTTCGATTCCTTTACCAGAGAGAACAACACAACCGCCAACAAGATAGAGGGCACTGGCCTTGGAATGTCCATTGTGAAGCGACTGACGGAATTTCTGGGGGGAAAGATTGAGGTCAAGAGCAAGAAGGGTGAAGGCACTACCTTCATTTTGAATATGCCCCACAGACTGGGCCAAAAGCCTGCCGAGGGGTATTTAAGTGAAGGCCATAAGGACGTGGATTACAGCATTTTCGTTGGCAAGCGGGTCCTCCTGGCAGAGGACAATGAAATCAATGCGGAAATTGCCATAGAGATTTTGTCCATGACGGGAATGACCGTGGAGAATGCCAAGGACGGCAAGGAATGTGTGGAAATGCTGGAAAAGGCCCCGGTACACTACTATGATTTGATTCTGATGGATGTGCAGATGCCAAATATGAACGGATATGAGGCCACAAGGGCCATAAGGGCCCTCCCAGATCTGAAGAAGGCAGAAATCCCGATTTTGGCCATGACAGCCAATGCCTTTGAGGAAGACAAAAAGGAGGCCTTCAAGGCTGGCATGGACGGACATCTGGCAAAGCCTGTGGACATCAAGGAGCTCATGAGAGGCATGGCCAGGGTGCTGAAATAGGTGTGGCAGAACATATTAAAAGGGCAGTAACCCTAATGAGGTTGCTGCCCTTATTTTTACGTTATTTATGTATTATTTTAACATTAATTAAATGTTATTTTACTTCTTTGCCGGAAATCACTACAGGATGTGCCAGCTCCGGATGTTCGCTGTAGAACTGTACAGTGGTCCAGTAATTTTCAAAGGCCTGACTGTAATCAGTTGCACCGATTTCCACCCAGCCCTGACGGCCACCAGGTCTTACATTTGCCATGGTGAGGGGATCGGGATAAACAACAGCAGGCACCTTTTCCTCTTTCTTTTTCGCTGCCTTCTTCTTCTCAGCCTTGATCATAGCCTCCATAACTGTATCGTCCACGTCCTCAACAACAGGAGGCAGCTCGGACCAGACAGAAACAGTTACTGTGTCGTCCAGCTCCGGGGTGAAGCGGAAACGGGCATTTTCAAAGGTGTCGTTTTTGATGGTGATTTTAACCCAGGCATAATAGGAGCCCCCGGCCTTCCGGAGGGTTTCAGTTTCCAGATAATGCATGGTAGTATCATCACCGTACACCAGCACCTCATGGGCCTGGGTGTTATTTGGAGCCACAACCTGGCTGCCACAGAAAAGAGCAACAGCTGCTATGGTAATGGCACATAATCTTTTAAACATATTTAGAATTCTCCCTTCAAGTTCGCTACATATTATTATACTATCAACTTTGAATTTTGCAAAACTAAAAGACCACCTTTTCGGTGGCCATACACATAATTGACATTTTCGGAACCAACTACTTACTACATCTCTCACGAAGTATAGGAAAGAGGTACCTGACGTCGTCGGACATCCCAATCGGGAGTGAAGCATTGATTAATATTCGGGTACTAACGTTACCACACAATCCACTGTCACTAACATCTACTACCAGACAACATCTACGTACAGACAAATCTACTACCAGACAACTAAGTGAGATTAATGAATATCGGCGCATCAACGTCAGCTGGGGAACCGTGTCTAATATGTCAAATTGCTGACGGTGCAAACATCAAGTACCTCTTTATTTGCCTCTATTATATTACAGACAAAAACACTTTGCAACAATATTTTGAATCGTCTGACAATAATTTTGGGGCATTATTTTTATTCCATTTCGGCATGATAGGCTTCCTTCATATTGTACATACGCTGGTCGGCAATTTCCCTGAGCTGCTGTGGATCAGTGCCATCATCAGGATAGAAGGCATAGCCGATACTTACGCTGACCATCATGTTGTTGGAGCCGCTGACAATGGAGCGGTTGAAGGCCTTGGTCATTTTGGTGGTTATGGTTTCGTAGGCACTCTTCTTGATGTCCTGGTCCACCAGAATGGCAAATTCATCACCGCCCAGGCGGTAAACCTTGAATTCGCAGGCACCCTTCATTCTCAGGGCAACCTCCTTCAGCACATCATCGCCGGCCCGATGGCCGTAGGTATCATTAATATGCTTGAACTTGTTTACGTCAATGTAGAATATGCCGTGGAGATTGTTGGTGCGCACCAGTGCAGCCATGTCCTCCTCAAAGCAGCGGACATTGTAAAGTCCCGTCAGCTGGTCCCTGAGGGAAATATTGGAGAACAGGGCCCTATCCTCCGCCAGCAGCAGCACCATGTAGGTGAGCAGAGTCAGCAGAAGCACCAAAAACAGCCCAAAGAGGGCATAAGGAAGCAAAAATGATGGCTGAACCCAGCCCTCCTCCGGAGCTATGTCAAGTCTCCAGGATACCCCTGCCGCATCAAACTCAGCCACCACAGGGTCTTCCATAATTCCCTTGGAAGCTGTAATAAGGCGCATTTCATCGTCGAATGGGTTGGTTTTATAAAGGGCATAATCATAGCCAAAGGTTTTCAGATTGTCGATGGAAATCTGGAAAACATCCGGAATTTTGAACACCGCAATAACAAAGCCCCAAAACTGCTTTATACCGCTGCTGTCACGGACATAAACCGGCTCCCTCAGCTCCATGCCCACTTCCCTATGCTGGATTTCAAAGGGACCCTGCAGGGTCATGGTGCCTGTATTTTTGCTGTAGGCGGCAAGAGAACCGTAATGCTTTTCCTCAAAAAGATTTATGAGGTCTCCTTCGTGGCCCTCCATGGGGTAAATAGAAGTTACAGTGCCCTGGGGAGCCAGCTGGAGACAGGAGATGAATTTACGGTCCTTCATAATGTGTCTGGCCACGTTGTTGAAGTCTTCCATGGTTCCTTCAGCATTTTCCTGTACAATAAGGTTCATGGACTCGGTGATACCACAGCATTCATTAATACCGTATTTTATCTCGCTGACGCGGTTCTGGATATTCTGCTTGGCCAGAGTCTGCTCCTGGGTGGTCTGCTGTCTCCAGATGCCGTTGATAACCAGCACCAGTACCAGCATACTCAGCAGGAATACGGCCGAAACTATAGTTATGCGGCTTGTTTTGCTCACATTATTTAAATTCATGACAAGTCCCCTCGATGGTAAATAGTTCTTCTTTTATTATTATAACGCTAATTGGAATATTTTTCATGGAATTGTGTAAAAATATTTAGCCGATTTGAAGTTTTTATGGTAAATAATTTGGTATTTTCTAATAAACTTCTAATTGTGGGGGCGGAGGTGAGGTGGTAGAATTAAAGAGCATTATTTTAAGGTATAGCTAATAGTGCAAGGTATCGTTAATAGTGAAATATTATAAGAGAGGATTACGTGAAATTTGATATGAGAAGCTTTAATAAATTAGCTGGATTAGCCCATAAAAATATAAGGAAAAATATTGGCAGGAAGGTGGTTGCCCCCCTGATGGCAGCGGCCCTTCTGGTAACTCCTGCCTTCGCATTGGGGGCAGAGGACTTCAGCGGCCTTAGCGATTCACAGGTGTATGATCTGGGTAATTCCTTTATGGAAAAGCGGGACTACAGCCGCGCCATGGAGGCCTACGACTATATATTGTCCAGCAACGATGGCTGGGCTGTGGTATATACCAGCCGTGCCCGGGCAAAATTTTTGTCGGGGGACAGGGAAGGGGCAGAGGCAGATTTAAATACAGCCCTCCGCGTTGATCCAAATTTACCTGATGCTTACTACGTGAAGGGCAGCTTCCAGTATATGGATAATGATTTCGCCGGGGCTGAGGAGAGCTTCAACCGGGCCTTGGAGATTTATCCCGATTACGTTGATGCAATCTCCATTCTCGGCAAGCTGTATTTCGACACGGGGCGGGAAAACGAAGCGGTAAAGGCCATGAGCCTGGCGGTGGAAAAGGCTCCTACTGCCATGAACTACGTCAACAGGGCCATTCTCTATTCCAAGATTCCCGATGTTTCTGCGGCGAACCTGGATTACAACAAGGCTTTGGAGCTTGACCCGAAATGCGTGACGGCCTATCTGAACCGGGGCATGCTTTTTGTGGAGCAGCGTAAGTTTAATGCGGCCCGCAGTGATTTTGACAACGCCATCAAGGTTGACCCCAAAAATGCCAGTGCCTATATTAACAGAGGCTACCTGTCCATGGAGGCCAAAATGTTCGAGGAGGCCATGGCGGATTTCAACAAGGCCATAGAGGTGCAACCAGATAATGCCCTGGCCTACAACGCCAGAGGTCTGGCCAACCGCAAGGTGGGCAGTTATGATGAAGCCATGGCGGATTTTGACAAGTGTATTGAGCTGGCACCGAATTATGAGCTGGGTTATCAGTCACGGGCCATGTTCCACAGGGATATGGGGGATTTTGACAATGCTGAGGCGGATTTTGAAAAAATCATTGAGCTGGACCCAAATAATCCTGTGTCCCACTACGACAAGGGCTGTCTCTATCTGGAGATGCAGCAGCCGGACAAGGCCCTGGAGCTTTTCAAAAAGGCTGTGGAGCTGGACGGGGGCAGGACACCTCAGTTTATACTGAACAAGGCTGTGGCTGAGGCATATCTGGGGGATAATGAGAATGCAGCAGCAGATTTTACCAAGGTTATTGGTATGACTGACAATTATGTAATCGCCTACCTTTATCGTGGTATGGTATACAACAATATGGGCATGAAGGCTGAGGCCAAGGCGGATATTGACAAGGTGCTTATGCTGGACCCTGAAAACCAGCAGGCCAAGGCCCTTATGAAAAAATTAAAATAACGCTGTTCAGCTGAAGATTTCGGCTGGAAATCACGATATAGTTTGTGATACAATATCCGTATCATTTTTGGTGTTGTATTGGAGGTTCCGTTCATGGATCCGGTTTATATTTCAATTATTATTTTGGTGGCATCACTGGTAGTCTTTTTCCTGATTTTCAAAGCCTACAGAGATGAAGGCAAGACGCCAAGATTCTACAGAAAAGCTGCTATCCTCTTTGGTATTCTTACAGTATTAAATGTTGCCGAAGCAATGGTGCGAGGTGGAGCTGACATCATGCTCATAATTTGTACTGTATTAACCTCAGTGGCAACAGCAGTGAACTGGCGCATTTACAAGAAGGGGGAGTGAATCCTATGGATATAATGAGCATTGCTTCTTTGTCAGTAGAAATGCATCAGCAAGAGGATGCAATGTCTATTGGCACAGCTGTAATGAAAATGGCCATGGATACCCAGACTGAAATGATGGATGGCATGCTGGATGCAATGGGGGCTGCGGAGGTGGCTGCTATGACTGGTATCGGTCAGAACATTGACATCATGGCATAAGACTGCCATAAGGTGAAAAGTCCACTACCTACCTATTAGGTGGTGGATTTTTTCATGGCGAATATTAGTAAATTAGTCAGATATTGCTTGCTATATAGGGGCATTTAATGGCAAAATAATAGGGTATCTGGGAAATTATATCGGATAAAATAAAACTATACTATTTTGATAGGTTTTAAACGCCGATCAGTATAGAAAAAGGAGTTATTATGAGTACAAAAAAGACGGTGTTTGCGGGATTTTTTGTGGCCTTGGGTGTGCTTTTGCCCATAGCTTTTCATGCTTTTGGGCCCGTGGCCAGGATTTTATCCCCCATGCATATTCCCGTGTTTTTGGGTGGTCTGATTTTAGGCCCTGTATATGGACTTATTGTAGGTGTGGTTACACCAGTTATTAGCAGCTTTTTGACGGGTATGCCTCCATTGATGCCTATGCTGCCAATGATGGTGGCAGAGCTGGGAGTGTACGGCCTGGTTTCCGGGCTTTTGAGCCGTAAGCTGAATCCATGGCTGGCCATGCTGGGGGCCATTATCTGCGGCCGTGCCATAATAGTGGTGGTGCTTCTTCTCTTTGGGGAAATGCTGCAGATTAAGGCTGATCCAATTACCTATGTGTGGGGTGGGATTATGACAGGAGCCCCGGGCATTGTGATACAGCTTCTGTTGATTCCATTTGTTGTTAAGCAGCTGAAGATGGCCTTTTCACATCATGAGCTGTTTAATTAGGAAACAAATAATCCTTAGAAAAAATGATATAAGTAAAAAATATTACATGTTTGGGAGCAAGTTAATGAGAAAGTGGAAGATTTTAAGCGGTTTGTTGTGTCTCAGTCTGGTTACGGGCAGCGCCTACGCCGCCGAGTTAGTCAACTATGGCGATGAAGAAGTGGTGGTATATGGCGATCAGGCCACTGATAATCAGGTGGATACCGTTATCGATATGAAGGACTACAAGGGAGAGGTCAAGTCTGTCCCTGAGATTCTTCGCGGTACTGCGGGAATTCAGATTCAGGAAAAGCCCGTGGGAGGCGCTGAGGACCAGAGTGTAAAGCTCCGTGGTCATGACAGCCGCCGCTTTATTGTGCTGGTGGACGGTGTTCCCCAGAAAAATTCCGGAGTTATGGGGGGCAGCTATTTCAGCTGGGATTCCATACCTGCGGATATGATTGAAAAAATCGAGATTATTAAGGGCGCCAAGTCCTTTAAGTATGGCCAGACCGAGGGCGGTGTTATTAATATTATCACCAAACAGGCCTACGGCGGTCAGATAAAGTTTGCCATGGGCAGCAGAAGACTCCGCCAGACAGCCTTTAATTACAAGGGCTCTGCTGACAATTTTGACTTTGGCATTAACTATCTCTATGAGTCCCAGGACGCTTATCTGAGAAATGCGGATTATGGCAACAAGCTATTTGGCCTGAGTCTGGGATACCATTTTAGCAAAACTGACACCATTAAGGTGAATTTCCAGCATAACCGCACCCATGTGGGCCGTGTTGTACAGAATATTCCGGGTACTGCGGGATACAATCCATATTACCCTACCACACTTTTTGGGGATGCATACGGCAATGATCAGGCCTTTGGCGTATTGCCTGGAGATGGGAGCCATACCATTGCCACTGGCAACCGCTTCGATATTTCCTATGAATCCAAAAGGGACAGCGGTAATGACCTACTTACCTACTGGCAGAATAACGAGGAGTTACATGAGGTAAAGGTTGTTAATGGTGCTGTTAGTTATGACCGTTACAATACCAGTGACAAGTCCTCTGGTTATATTTATCGGGGTACTCAGGTGCTGGATGACAAGCATGAGCTGGCTTTCGGCGGCGAGTATAACCGTCTGCGTTATGGCTATGGTTGGTACAAGGGGGCAAAACCAGCTACTGCCCAGGAACTTTATCCATCCCAGAAGGCTGATACTTGGGGCCTTTATTTAGGGGATACCTGGACCATGGACAAGCGTTGGACCCTGGAATATGGTCTCCGCTATGATACCATGCGCGCTGACCGGGATGATGACAGGGCTTCAGCAAAGATAAAATCCTACAGTGACAGCGGATTTTCTCCAAAGATTACTGCTACTTTAAAGCATGATGAAAAGACCACCACCAGCTTTTCCATCAACCGCATTTGGCGCAGTCCGTCCATGGCAGAGTTCTACTGGTATTATATGGATTTAACGGGCAACAATAATAGAAGTGGTGAGTTGAAGCCGGAAAAGGGCTGGGGCTATGATTTGTCCGTGGCCCACAGCTTCAGTGACAAATATGACACCAAGGTGTCTTTGTTCTACCAGAATTTCAGCTCCTTCATTAATTTCCTTCACACAAGACCATTCAACGTGTATATGCTGAACGGTGTGAAGATTTGGGGCTTTGAGTGGGAGAACAGCTATAGGTTCGATGATTATTCCTCTGTTTATCTTAACTACACCAACCAGCATACATCCAAGGACGGTGTAAAGGCTTATGACAGCACAGGGCTCAACGATGAGCTGGATTACCGCCCACGCCACATGCTTTCCCTGGGCTACAAGTTCAAGAGGGATAGCTGGACCTTCCAGTACGATATGAATTACGTTGGCAGCCAGAAGGCAAAATACGGCTATCCTTACGCCGCTCCGGGTACAACCCGTATTGTGGATCTGGGGGGCTACGCCGTACACAATATTTCTTTGACAAAAGAATTTGATAAGCAGACAAGCGCCAACTTTACGGTGTATAATTTATTTGACAAGGACTACAGCGAAATCTACGGCTATCCAATGGAGGGCCGCACCTACGTGCTGAGCTGCAGCTATAATTTCTGAAAATTAACATTACTTTAAGGGAATTCCTCGGGGGGAAATATTGGGCATGAAGCACTTTGTAAGGAAGTATCATGTAAAAAGAAATATTTTGAAATATTCTTTGATTGTACTGGGCTGTCTTATTGCCAGCGTGGGCATCAATGCCTGTTATGTACCGGCTCACCTTTTGACAGGGGGAGTTACGGGTATTTCCATGATTATGCTGTTCTCCTTTGGTTTTCCTTTGGGTATCCAGTCCATACTGTACAATATTCCACTTCTGATTGCGGCCTATTTTTATCTGGGCAAGCGCTATCTCATGGATGTGATTGTGGGAACAGTGGTATTTTCCTTCTGTCTGGACCTTACCAAATTCTTGAATGACTACCATCTGGTGCCGGACCACATGCTGTCGGCCATTTTCGGCGGTGTGTTGTGCGGTATCGGCTATGGCATTGTATTCAGGAATAACGCCAGTACCGGCGGCTTTGATATTATCGGGGCCATTGTGAAGAAGTACTATTCCTTTGATATGGGCGTGGTTATTTTTTCCTTTAACTGTATGCTGATGCTGGTGGCAGGGGCCCTTTTCGGTGTTACCCAGGCCATGTTTACCCTTATTGGCATGTTCGTGGCGGCAAATGTGACGGACAAGGTAATAGCGGGTATAAACCACAGAAAGGCTATCCTTATTGTGTCCAACAAGTCACGGGAAATTGCCGACGGAATTATCTATGAGGTTGGTAGGGGAGTCACCTTTATCCACGGTCAGGGGGCTTACAGCCAGGCCGAGCGGGATATTGTCTTTGTGGTGGTGAAAACTACCCAGATTGCCAAGATAAAGTCCATTGTCAATACCGTGGACAGGGCCGCCTTTATGCTTATTGTATCCGCCAACGAAGTGCTGGGCAGGGGCTTCACCTTGCCGGGCATTGAGCTGGAGAAGCTGCGTCAGGGCAGAACACCTGTGGAGACAGATGACTAATATGGCGATTTTAGGTTTACAATTTTACCCATATTTGCTATAGTTATGGGTAGAGTTTGTTAAATGGAGGTTTAAATATGTTACAACAGATATCTCTTTTCACGGAAAATAAGCAGGGGGGATTGGTAAAGATTACCTCTGTTCTCGCCAAGTCAAATATAAACATCTACACCATGCTGGCCAATGACAGCGCGGAATTTGGTATTATCCGCCTTATAGTGGACAGGCCTGATGAGGCCATCGATGCTCTGAAGGCGGCGGGCTACCAGTGCCGTCTGGACAAGGTTATTGCGGTAACCATGGAGGATGTTCCGGGGTATCTGGACAAGATTTTGTCCGCCGTGGACGGGGCAAATATCGATATCTGTTATCTGTACATTTCCTTTGACCGTGCTACGGGTAAGCCAGTGGCTGTATTCAAGACCAACGAGCCTGAAACCGCCACCTTCCTTTTGGGCAAGGGCTTCAATCTCATCGAGACATTCTAATTGAGATATTCTTATATAGAAGCTATTTGGAAAAATAGCATATAATGCAATCAAAAAGCAGAGTCATGGTTATTGGCTCTGCTTTTCTTGAAAAGAGGTGGAAAAATGTCAGTTGAAATAATTCAGGGGCTCCTTATTCCATTTTTGGGCACAAGTCTGGGGGCGGGCTGTGTATTTTTTATGAAGGAGCAGTTGAATCCCTTGGTGCAAAGGGGACTGCTGGGCTTTGCGGCGGGTATTATGGTGGCGGCCTCGGTGTGGAGCCTTTTGATACCCTCCATGGAGCAGGCCATTGACAGCTGGGGGGATGTGCTGAGCTGTATTCCTGCCGTAACGGGCTTCTGGGCGGGAATACTTTTTCTGCTGCTGTTGGACTATCTCATTCCCCATCAGCATTTAAACAGTGAGGAAAGTGAGGGCCTGAAATGCACCGCAGCCAAGTCCACCATGATGGTGCTGGCAGTGGTCCTTCATAACATTCCTGAGGGTATGGCAGTAGGCGTTTTGTACGCAAGCTGGTATAATGGGGCGGCTGATATCACCCTGGGGGCGGCCATAGCCCTGTCTGTGGGTATTGCCATTCAGAATTTCCCCGAAGGAGCCATTATATCCATGCCACTGAGGGCAGAAGGCCTGTCAAAGGCCAGATCCTTTGTGTATGGTGTCCTTTCCGGGGTGGTGGAGCCCCTGGGGGCGGCCCTGACCATTATATTTGCAAGTATCATTATCCCAGTGCTGCCCTTTTTGCTGAGTTTTGCGGCGGGCGCCATGCTGTATGTGGTGGTGGAGGAAATAATCCCCGAAATGTCCGAAGGGGAGCACTCCAATATAGGAACCATCATGTTCGCCGTAGGGTTTTCACTGATGATGGTACTGGACACCACCTTGGGATAAATAAGCGAAGAATGGAGGCGAGAGTATATGACTTTGGCTTTGGAAATTGAGAAAGAGAAGAAAAAAGAACGGGATAAGGCTGTAATCGAAACCTTATTTTCTTTGGTGAAAAAAATCAAGAATTACTGAGGAAGAAGCTGCTGAAGAGGCTGGTATTACTGTCGTTGAACTCAGAGAACTGGTTGATTCGATGTCTTGATGACTAAACCTGCTTTATAGCTTTTAAGGCGTGCTACGGCACGCCTTTTATGATGTACTTTATTTGTGACAATATTGATTTTATCGCATATATGTTCTACAATAATTATTGAAAAATGGATATTATATAGGAATTAATTACAAGTTTATTGCAATATATTAGAACGTGTGGAATAATAATTTTTAACTAATTATTATTTGAAAAATGCCGGAGGTAGTGACGTGAATATATACATGGATGCTAGTTTGGGCTTGAAATATAATAGCCCTCAGCAACAGGCACGGGTTATAACAGAAAACTGGATGTCTGAAAATATGTACTGTGTTATGTGTGGAGAACACCACTTGAAGCATTTGGAAAATAACAAACCAGTAGCTGATTTAATATGTCCGGCTTGCCAGAATATTTTTGAATTGAAAAGTCATAATGGTCATTTTGGCTCACTAATTGCTGATGGAGCCTATGATACCATGCTGGCCAGGTTGATGGATGATAATAACCCTCATTTATTTGTTATGGAATATAAACGCAAAGAATGCATAGTAGAAAATCTTTGGATTATTCCCAGTTATTTTTTTACTCCGGATATTATTATAAAACGAAATCCTTTACCACCAACAGCCCGCCGTGCAGGATGGACGGGGTGTAATATAGCTTGGAAGAATATTCCGGTTCTGGGCAAAATCCCTGTTATTTATCAGCAGGAAGTCCTTGAACCTAAATTTGTGTGTGAAAAAGTATCCGCCACGA
Source organism: Anaerovibrio sp. RM50 (assembly GCF_000622005.1). Classification (GTDB taxonomy): domain Bacteria; phylum Bacillota; class Negativicutes; order Selenomonadales; family Selenomonadaceae; genus Anaerovibrio. The sequence goes on from NZ_JHWV01000008.1 coordinate 117,283, forward strand.
TGGCATTGGCGACTTCAAAGATACAGGCAAGGGGCTGGCTTATGGACGTGCTTTATTGTCTGCAACAGATAGGCAAGGAATATTTCACACTTGATGATGTATATGCTTTTACAGATTATTTACAGGAGCGGCACAGAGAAAATCACAATGTTCAACCTAAAATTCGCCAACAGCTACAATTTTTAAGGGATAAAGGATTTGTTGAATTCTTAGGAAGAGGATCGTATCATATAGTAAATAAGGAATAGTAATAAATATTATTTTGGGGGTGTAAATGTGAAATTTAATGTGGTGATTCAAGAAGTATATGAGAAAAAGATAGCCGTGGAGGCTGAAAACTGGCGTGAAGCTTTAATGAAAACCAATAAAGAACATGATAGAGGTGCGTTTATATTTGAAGATGACGACTTAAAAGAATGTAATGTAGGGGTCGATGGGTGGCCGTATCAGATTTTTGATAAATGGACGATTGAAGATGTGGAAGAATATGTTAAAAATCATCCTGCGTGGTCTAAAATGAATTTGAGTGAAAACGAAACACGGCAAGCGTTACATCTAATGGAAATGGATGATGATAAAAAAGGTTTTAGTTGGACAAAAATGGATAAAGAACTTGCTATTGTCATAAACAATAGGCAACATTAAAGTAAAAACAACAAGTCACCAAGTATATTATGGCTGGAGGGATAATCAATGTTTACGAAAAAAATCCTGGGGTTAGGTGTGGCACTTTCCGTATTATTAAGCTGTAACAGTGTTGTTTTGGCGGATGCTGATATTCATCAGAGTACACCACAAACCAATTTGGTCCAAAGAATAAGAACCGCTGACAAGTTAGACGGACAAAATGGTAAAGATACTATTAAGGAACGTATTGATAATATAATGGCAGAGTATAATAAGCCATCTACCGAACAGGCAGTAAAGCTTCCTAAGGTTGCAATAATGTATTTGAACAATTCCAAGTCTACTTATGATGATGAGGTGGACAGAGAAATATTCAAATACTTAAACAATGCGCTGCCTGAAGTAGAGTATGAGTTAATTGATGGTGCCCCATATATGGAAATACTGAAACAATCAGGCTATGATGATCCAGGTTCGGCAGAACGGGCTGACTTTATGGATGCCTTTGCAAATTCTGGAATAGATTATTGTATCTATTTGGAAGTACAGCCATTTATAGCACGTGACAAAATGACTTTTTTCACTATTGGTAAGGATATAACCACTGTTGTGCCGCTTAAGATATTAAATTTGACAACAGGGAAATATCTGTATAACGGCAAATTTACTGAGAAGGCATCTGACAGTACTGTAATAGGCGGAATTGGAAATAAGTCAGTATCCCTAAAAGCACTTGATAGTGCGGGCGAGAAAATGTTAAAGGAGATAAAGGAACGTTTGCCTAAAGGGAAAGTATAACAATTGAAAATTTTGGCCCATTAAAGGCCCGTTAGCTATCTGCTAGCGGGCCTCAATTAATTTAACGGTTAATTATTCGGTTATCTCACCTTTTCAACCAAATACAGATATGGGGCGGTGGCGTCGTGGTTGGTGAGCTGGCATTTTACCACGGAGTAGTCCTCCTTTGGCAGCTCCTCCAGAAGAATCATCAGGTGTACCCCTTCCTCTTTCCCTGATGGGTGGCCGGGATAAACCATAATGGAAATAACGCCGTTTACTGCCAGCTGCTTCATGGCATTTTCCACAGCCTTCACAGTAACCTTTGGCACGGTGGTAATGGAGTGGTCTCCTCCTGGGAGATAGCCCAGATTAAAAACCACCAGATCCAGCTTTTCCGATACCACCTGGCTGATATTTTCGTGGCTGTCCAGCACGTAGGTGATGCTGTCCTTGAATTCCTCGGTGGTTTTCTTGGTTTTCAGCATGGCTGTTGGCTGGACGTCAAAGGCGTAAATATGGGCATCGGGCTTCATGTGCTGGGCCAGATACAATGTGTCCTTGCCGGCGCCGGAAGTGGCATCCACGATTACCTTGGCTGTTTCAAGGGATTTTGACCACACCCCCTGGGCGATGGTCAGCATATTTGCCGCAGTCTGCATAGAGATTCCTCCATTAAAAGTTAATATATTTTAATTATCAAAGCATATCTGCCAGATCCAGCAGGAGCCGCTCGGTTTTTTCCCAGCCAAGACATGGGTCCGTGATGGATTTGCCGTATACGCCGCCGTCCACCTTCTGACAGCCGTCCTCAATATAGCTCTCTATCATAAGACCCTTGACGATATTGTTGATGTCAGGGTTAAGCTTGCGGGAATGAAGAATATCCTTGGCAATGCGGATCTGCTCCAGATACTTCTTGCCGGAGTTGGCATGGTTGGTGTCCACCACGATGGCAGGATTTTCCAGTCCACGCTCCTCGTACATCTTTATCACCTGGGTCAGGGTCTCATAGTGGTAGTTTGGCAGGCTGTTTCCTGCGGCATCAACGTAGCCACGGAGAATGGAATGGGCGAAGTCGTTGCCCTTGGTGCGAACCTCCCAGCCACGGAAAAGGAATTCCTGGGAATGCTGGGCAGCTGCCACGGAGTTAAGCATAACGGACAAATCACCGCTGGTAGGATTCTTAAGGCCCACTGGAATGCCCACGCCACTGGCAATCATGCGATGGAGCTGGTCCTCGCTGGAGCGGGCCCCCACTGCCGCATAACAGAGCAAATCGGAAAGATAGCGGAACACTTCAGGATAGAGGATCTCCTCGGCCCCTGTAAGGCCAGTTTCCTCAATGACCCGCACATTCAGCTTGCGGATGGCAATAATGCCCTCCAGCATATCCTCCTCTCCCTCAGGGGAAGGCTGGTGCAGCATACCCTTGTAGCCTACGCCAATGGTGCGGGGCTTATTGGTGTAGAGCCGGGGCACGATGAAAATCTTGTCCTTGATCTTTTCCTGCAGCTTTGCCAAACGGGAAACATAATCCACTACAGCGTCCTCGTTGTCACTGGAGCAAGGGCCGATAATAAGGGCAAGACGGTGGTCCTCCCCGGAAAAAATTTTTTTGATGGTTTCATCACGTTCCATCTTTATCTCTTTGTATTTCTTTTTAATAGGGTAATCCTCCATCAGACTTTGGGGTGAAGGAAGAACCCGGATAAATTCCATTTCCATACTCATAGTCAATCACTCTCGTCTTTCTTTGGGCAGTTCACCGTTTAAAACATCACGAATATATTGTAACATAATCCTGCCTAAAATGACTAAACATATTCCAAATTAACAAAAAAAGCCAAAAATTACATTTATTTAGAAATAATGTAACATTTTCGCTGTTGTTTAGATAATAGTTGTTGAAAAAAAGGATTAAATGGGTGAATGTCGAAATATATCATAATATAGTTTGACCGAAAATAATTTGAGCAATGAATATTCATTAATTGTCCAACACCAAAGGGAGGCTGCCTTTGATGGGAAATAATAAAACCTTCATTATGCGAATATTTTTAGTGGCCCTTATGGTTTTTGTGCTGCTTCCTTCCCATGTGCTTTATGCGGATAAGGCTCCCGACACCAGAGAGCCGGTCCGTGTTGGTGTTGTAGTGCAGCCCGGGGTGGCCATGCCATCAGATTCCGGGGTTTACTACGGCTTTGATGCGGAATATATGTACAAGATTGCCCAATATGCCAACCTCAGGCCTATGTTCCATCCATATAAAAGCAATGTGGAGATGTTTAATGCACTGGATACTGGGGACATTCAGATGGCCCTGGGCATTTCACCTAATCCGGAAAGATTGCAGCGTTTTTTGTTTGCCAACAACGGATTCTTTACCAGTCAGGCCAGTGTCTGGGTGCGCAATGATGACCCGCGGTTTAGCTATGGCAATCCTACGGAGTTCAATGATAAGAATCTTGGCGTGGTGAGGTCCTCAATTATGTACGACAGGGCCAGGGAATGGGCATCAAAGAACAATATTCATCCCGTTTTCAAGCTCTATTACAACGACAATGACCTTACTGCTGCCATGGATGCAGGGGAGCTGGATGGAATGGTAACCTTTGGGGCAAAGTTCTCCAAGGATTATCGGGCTGTATTTAATATTGCCGCAAATACCTATTATCCTATTTTTGGCAAGGATCAGATGGAGCTGAAAAACAAGGTTGACGCTGCCATGAGCAGGATTTCCTATGAGGATTCCCGCTATGCAGAAAAGCTCTATGATAAATATCGCCGTTACCACATGAAGGCTAGTCTGCCTCTTTCCCAGGAGGAAAAGGATTATATTGCCAATCATCCTGTGCTGAAGGTGGCAGTCCACGAGACTAATCCGCCTATTTCCTATTTGGATGAGGGGGGCAACCTTCGGGGGATATCTCCTGATTTATATAGGGAGATTGCCCAGGAATTAAACTGGCAGGTGGAGTTTGTGGTTTTCAACGACCGCAGGGATATAGCCCAAGCCCTTAAAAATGGTGATGTGGACGTTTATGGGGTAACCAGCCAGGATGTTATTTCCAGTGAGGAACAGGGGTTGGCTATTACCAATGTCTTTTTTACCCTTAACATTATGTGCCTGAGACGTCCTGAGGTTACAGATATCCGTACGGCGGCTTTTGTTGGCATGGTGCCTGAAAATGTGGAAAATACTATACGGGAAAGTGCTCCTGATCTGCAGTTTACCTCATTCCCTACCATTGAGGAATGTTATAAGGCCATGACCTCCAGAAAGGTTGATGCCATATATTGCAATATGGCACAGCTTAACTGGCTTACTGTAAAGCACGGCTCAGGGGATTTTGCGGTGGAGAGCGTGGAAAATCTCAATGCTGAGTTCAGCGGCCAGATTTTGCCGGGAAATTATGTACTGAATTCCATTCTCAGCAAGGCTGTTCATGGAAGAAGCATAAATATTACCCGTATACTCAGCAATAATCTGTATACGGATCAGACCACCATGGATTTCATCCGGAGTATACCTACCAGGATGGTAGTTATATTCTTTACCCTGTTGCTGCTTATAATTGTGGCGGTAAGTTATGCCATGTATCAGTCCCATCAGAAGCGGGTTAGTGCCGAGCTTAGTGCCAAGCAGGCGGCTCTTGATGCCTCAGAGCAGGCCCGTCAGGCGGAGAGCAGCTTCCTGTCCACCATGAGCCATGATATGCGGACCCCGCTTAATGGTATTCTGGGATATACCAGACTGGCCAAGGCTTCCCAGGATATGAAGGACATCCACCAATATCTGGAGCGTATTGACAGCTCCAGCAAGCTGATGCTGGCTCTTGTAAATGACGTTCTTGACCTGTCCAAGCTGTCCAGCGGAAAGATGGAGCTTCGGGAGGACAGAATCGTTCCCCATGAGCTCTTTGGCATTATCAAGGATGCTATCACCATGAATGCCAACAACCAGCACATTGATTTTAAGGCTGATCTTCACGTGGATGAAGGGGTAGTGGTTTATTCCGACCGCCTTCGTCTACAGCAGCTGGCCATGAACCTTCTCAGCAACGCGGTGAAATACACTCCTGCGGGAGGCCATGTGGTATGGGATGTTCATGTGAATGTGGAGGGGGACAAGTCCACTTTGGTGGAAATCATTCAGGACGATGGTATCGGCATGAGCGAAGAATTCCAGAAGCACATGTTTGATGTGTTCAGCCAGGAAAATCGTGAAGAAACTGTCAATACCAGAGGCACGGGACTGGGCCTTTCCCTGGTGCATAAATTCATTACTATGATGGGAGGCACCATTGAGGTAGAAAGCAAGCTGGATGAGGGTACTACCTTTATTTTCACCGTTCCGATAAAGACTATAAAAGAGGACAAAGAGACCTTGGCAGCCAACGAACAGGTCGGGGCAGTAAATATTGAAAGTATTTCAAAGGAATTGCTGAAGGATGTACCTATTTTGCTGGTGGAGGATAATGAAATCAACGCCGAGCTGGCCCAGCTTATGCTGGCTGAGTATGGTGCAAATATGATTGACTGGGCCCATAATGGCCAGGAGGCTGTGGAGATATACAGTGCCAGCGAGATTTCCCATTATAAGCTGATTCTTATGGATTTAAGAATGCCGGTTATGGACGGCCTTACAGCCACCAGAAAAATCCGTATGCTGCACAGGGCAGATGCCAGCGTTGTGCCTATAATCGCCATGTCCGCCGACGCCTACGAGGATGACATCCGTCATTGCAAGGAGGCCGGTATGCAGAACCACATCAGCAAGCCGGTGGATATCAACAGGCTTATAAAGGCTATTGTTGAAGTTCTGTGCTGACAAGTGTAAAAGTAAAAAAATTCTTTTTTAAAAAGAAAAAATTGAAAAATGGCGTTATAATAAAAGGATGATTATTAAATTTCTAGGAGAATTTTTATGGATGATATAAGGATGCCAGTCATTTTTTCCGGACATGGGAGTCCCATGACGGCCCTGGATATGAATGACATTACAGCAGGGATGCGGGCAGTGGGAGAGTCTGTCCTTAAGATTTTTGGCAAGCCAAAGGCCATACTGGCTATTTCCGCCCATTGGTTTACGGAGGGGACGTTTATCCAGAGTGCGGCCCAGCCGAAGCAGGAGTATGATTTTGAGGGCTTTCCGGAGGAGCTTTCCCAGGTGGTTTACCCTGTTACGGGATGTGCCGATCTCACCCAGCGGGTACAGGAGCTTTTGGGGGACAGGGTATCTGTAAATGACGAATGGGGCATTGACCATGGCACATGGTCTATTCTGGTTCACATGTTTCCAAGGGCAGATATTCCCGTGGTTCAGCTTTCCGTCAACAAGAATTTTACCCCCCAGGAGTGCTTTGATCTGGGGAAGTCCCTGGCACAGCTGAGAAGCGAGGGGTATCTGATTATTGGCAGCGGCAATGTAACCTACAATCCGGAAAAGGTGGCGTATACTGCGGATAAGGCGGCCCTGAGAAATCGTGAGGGGGCCCAGGAGGCCATCAGCTTCAACAATTATATCTGCCGTGCGGTGGAATATCACCATGAGGATCGGGCACTTAACTGGGAAATCGGACCAAATTCCGAATACGCGGTGCCAACCCATGACCATTATTGGCCATTGCTTTATACCATCGGTGCCGCAGACGGTGACGACGGTGTGGCGGTAAACAGGGTATTTACCATGGAGGACATAGCCATGACCATGTTTGCCTTTGGTATGTTCCCAAAACAGTAAGATAACAAACACCTTAAAAGGGGTGGGTAAGATATGAAAGACTTTAGATTCCCGCTGTTGGCATTATTCATGGGAATCTGCAGCGTTTGCTTTTGCTGGGGGGCGGCCCCGGCAATGGCGGCAGAGCCGGTGAAAACAATCGATATGGAGGAAAATACCTACGCCGTGTCTGACACGGCGTATCTGAATCTTGACTGGCTGGCCGGGTCAGGCAATGAGGATGCGGCAGGCATTTTGAAGCTTATCGGCAACAGGACCATTGCCGTGGACAGCAGTCTGCCGGATTATAAGCGTATAAGTGAAGTAAACCAGACCTTTCGGCGAATAAACTACGATGCCCTGAATCTGTACTGTTTGGCCAATGGCTATACGGAAATCATGGATCTGGGCTGTGGCTATTCCCCGAGAGGCATTTATATGTGTGAGCGGGGAAGGCATTATACGGGCTGCGATTTTGCCTCGGTAATAAGGGATATGAGAAAGCTCACTTCCTATCTTAACCCTCAGGAAAAGCTCTTTCTTCATTATAAGATGGCGGGGGTAACCAATGCATCGGAAATGGAAAAGGCCTCCCAGGAGCTAAGGGCTCCTGTATGTATCCTTTCGGAGGGCCTTTGGATGTATCTGGGCAATAATGAAAAGAAGCAGGCCCTGGCCAATATAAAGAGGATTTTGGATGCCAAGGGTGGATGCTTCATTACCACGGACTTCAGCCTCAAGGAATATGGCTGGAATGTGGCGGAGGCCATGTATCCAGGTCATGGTGACACCATAATGGAGGAAACTATGGAGCTTTATGATGTGGTATCCAGGGACGACACCGCCAGTAAATCCTTTAAAAACGCAGAAGAGGCGGAAAAGTTCATCAGATCCTGTAATCTTCAGGTCCGGCGGGTGCCCCTTATTAGGGGGAATTACGAAATGGATCCCAATAACTGCCTTACAGATTTTCAGGAGCATTATTTGCTGAACGTGGTGGCAGAAAACTATTTGTGGGTTATTACCTCTGATGCCAAGAGACCATCAAATTCATGAGTTTAAAATTATGATTATAATATGACCAAAGGGAATCGGACTGGCTTAACCGGTTCGATTTTTCTGTGATTTCTTTTCGGATTAAAAAAGTATTAAATATTTGTTATAGGACTTATGCTTCTGGGGTAAATATACGATTATATTGTCAAATAAAGCACATACAAGTAGTTATGCTTTACAAATGGGATTGTATAATTGCTTCAGTGCACAAAAGCGGCGAGTAATCCCCTGAGAAGATGCTGTAGGAGAGCAGAATCTTCTCGGGGGATTACCAATTTCAGGACATTTTTGGTAATTACGAAAATACGCAGTTTGTCCTATATATTTGCTAGTAAAAACCCGTGGCAGATGTTAATATTAAATGGGATATGTTAATTTTAAATGAGAGATTTCGATAAAATTATTAGAAAGGATTCTATTTTTAGAGAAGGAGTCTCTGTGCCATGGACATTATCGCAACCCCTTCCAAGACCCGTTTCCGGGTGGGCAATGTAAGCTCCACCATGATGGAAGAGTTGAGGAAGATATATGGCAACAACATAAAGGACATTGTGACCGTGGATGAGGAGGAGCTGAAGGTCCTCAATGAAAAGGGACAGCACTCCAGAGCCGCTGTGCAGGCCATTTTCCGCGTAGGCGGGAGAATTGCGCCTGTATCCTATCTGGGCTTTCTTCGGGACGAGGTTATGAGCGACCCTTATCTTCGGACCAATTATTATTTCGGCAACGGCAAGCTGTGGCGGATTATTCTTAATTCCAACACCATTCAGCCGGTATTTCGGGCCGCTGATTCCCTGGATCCCAATGATCTGATGGACACCATGCACCGCATTGCTGAAGCAGACCGCCGTCGTCCATTTGATTTGCGGAAGGGTAAGCTGCTGCGCATGTATATTTTCCGCATCAGCAACGAGGAGTATATGTTCCTTCTGAGCTGGCCGCTGTTGATAGACAAGCACTGGACCCCTCACAATTTGTTCCATCACCCTATGATTACCTACAGCAGGATGGAGGAATTCAGCGTTGCTGAGGCAGTTTCCATGGAGGGCAACGAGCTGGAGTATAATATCAGCCTTCTTAGCGAAACCCCGCTTCTGCTTAGTCTGAACAAGACCCAGATCCGGAGCCTGTTGGATTCCTGCTGGGTGACCTCCTACCAGAAGGATGACGTTATTCTCAATGCAAACGTGAACCAGACAGCCATGCTGGTGCTCCTTACGGGGCGGGTGGCCCGTTTCAGCAAGGGAGACGACGAGTGGATGAAGCCTCTGGATGAAGTGGAGGAGGGACAGCTTCTGAATCCACAGGTGGTGCTGGGGGTGCCGTCATCATTTTTGCTTGAGGCTGTGGAGGAATGTCAGGTTTTACACATTCCGAGAATGCAGTTCAAGCATTTGCTGCAGAACCACAACGACGTGGGCTGGCAGGCCTTCAAGGCTATAACAAGGGAGCTGGACCACTATCAGAAGAGCTGGACCAAGTTCCAGGAAAGTGTTGAAAAGAAAAATAATGCTCCAGAAGATCAAGAGGAAAAAGAGGATAAAGTAGTTTGACACCCGTTGTGTTGATGGAGAAGCCCCACATAGGGGAGATAATCGGCACCAGCGGGTGTTTTGTTGGGAAAGCAGGTGTGGTATATGAAAAAATCGGCAGTTAAGGTTATTTTGAGACTTTGCCTGATTTTATTGGGATGTTTTATAACGGCAATGGGATTTAACCTATTCCTTATTCCGGCCCATCTCCTTACTGGTGGTATAAGCGGTATTTCAATGATCGTGTACTATCTGACGGGATTGCCGGTGGGTGCCCAGAATCTGGTATATAATCTGCCAATTTTATACCTGGCTTATAGAATTTTCGGCAAGCGGTATTTCATGGACACCATTATCGGTACGGTGGCCTTTTCTCTTATCCTTGATACCACGGCCTTTGTTATAGATTGGAGGGTGTGTGCCGATCCTATTTTAAATGCAGTATTTGGCGGTGTATTAAGCGGTATAGGCTTCGGTCTGGTGTTCCGTGCCAATGCCAATACCGGGGGCCTGGATGTGCTGGGGGCAGTTATAAAGAAGTTTTACTCTGTGGATTTGGGTACTGCGGTGGCAGTACTGAACTTTGCCATTGTGTCAGCCTCTGCATTTATGTTTGAGCTGGAGGAGGCCCTTTTGTCCTTTGCGGGAATATACGTAACTGCTGAGCTTACCAATCGTGTGGTGGCAGGCTTTAACAGGGAAAAATCCATTGTGATTATTTCACCTAAGTCCAGCGAAATATGTGATGAAATAATGTCCGGAATTCATCGCGGGGTAACATACATCAACGGTCGGGGCGGAATGTCCGGGGCAAGCTGTGATGTTCTGTTCACGGTGGTGCGCCTCACTCAGGTGGCCCAGGTGAAAGCTATAGTGGATCATTATGACCCCCAGGCCTTTATGATAGTCTCAGATACCTCTGAGGTAAGCGGCAGAGGCTTTACCATGGAGTGTGAAAGCTACGAGGAAGCATGCAAAAAATGGGCACACAATATCTAAAAATATCATAGTTATAAAATATATTAAAATCGGATCTGGTAACGGGTCCGATTTTTTTCGAAAATAATTTGACAACTATATTCAAAAAACGTAATATACAAATATAATAAAATAAAGTTGAAATTGGAATGAAATACATGGAGGTAGACAATGATTGAAGATATGAAATTTTTGGAAGAGCAGGCAGAGCTTTTGAAGGTTATTGCCCATCCCGTTCGCCTTTGTATAGCCCGTGGCCTTTGGCGCAGTGGCAGCTGCAATGTGAGCCACATGCAGTGCTGTCTGGAGGTGCCTCAGTCCACCGTTTCCCAGCATCTGGGTAAATTACGCCAGGCTGGAATCATTGAGGGAGAGCGAAATGGTCTGGAAATTACTTATAGATTGAAGGATGAACGGGTTAAAGCCATTTTATCCTGTTTATTTTCTCAGTAATCATATTATGAAGTTAAGATTGTTGAAAATTTTAGGAGTGAACTGATATGAAAAAGTATTTAATTGTTGGTGGTGTGGCCGGCGGCGCAACTGCGGCTGCCAGACTTCGCCGTCTTGAAGAAGATGCAGAGATAATTATGTTTGAGCGTGGCGGGGATGTTTCCTTTGCCAACTGTGGATTGCCTTATTATGTAGGTGGCACCATTAAGTATAGGGACGACCTCCTTGTGATGGATCCAGCCGCATTTAAGAGACTGTTTAATATTGATGTGCGTATTTACAGTGAAGTGGTTGCCGTGAACCCTGAAAATAAAACGGTGCAGGTGAGATTTGGGGATACCCAGTATGAGGAAAGCTATGACGCCTTGTTGCTGGCTCCAGGAGCTAAGCCTTTAACTCCTGGAATCCCGGGAATTGAGCACAAAAATATTGTTACCCTCAGGAATGTTCCAGATGCGGATATTCTTCATAAGCTGAGCCACGACTATCCTTCTGGCAGGGCTGTAGTCGTAGGTGGTGGCTTTGTGGGCATTGAGTCTGCAGAGAATATAAGACAGCAGGGACTGGCGGTCACTGTTGTGGAGGCGGCACCTCATATTTTGGCTCCCTTTGATACGGATATGGTGGTGCAGGCGGAAAATGAACTGCGAAGCAATGGGGTAAATCTAAAGCTGGGTGACGGTGTAAAGGAATTTCATCACGAGCCGGATGGCAGCATTAAGGTGGAGCTTTCCTCCGGGGAGATGCTGGAGGCAGATTTCGTGGTACTGTCCATAGGTGTGCGCCCGGATACGGGATTTTTGCAGGATAGCGGTATTGACTTGAATGACAGGGGCTATATCGTTGTAAATGAATATATGCAGACTAATTTCAAGGATGTTTATGCTGTAGGAGATGCAGTGCAGACCTATAACGGGCAGACAAGTGAAGCTGGTTCACTGGCCTTGGCAGGACCTGCTAACAGTCAGGGGCGGCTGGCAGCTGATAATATAAACGGTGGCCAGAGAAAATATCGTGGCTTTGTGGGCAGCTCAATTTTGAAGGTATTTGAACTTACAGCGGCCTCCACCGGCATGAACGAAAGGGTCCTCCAGAGACAGGGGTTGGTATATGGCAAGGACTACAGATTTACCGTTACCTTCCCGGCAGATCACGCCACCTATTATCCGGGAGCCAAAAATTTTACCATGAAAATGATCTTCAGCATGAAGGATGGCAAGGTGCTGGGAGCCCAGGCCATTGGCCCGAAGGGGGTAGACAAGCGCATTGATGTAATCGCCTCCGTGATTCGCTTTGGTGGCACTGTGCAGGATTTGATGGATTTGGAGCTGGCCTACGCTCCACCATTTTCCTCAGCCAAGGACCCTGTAAATATGGCGGGATACTACGCAGATAACATTATGCAGGGGATGACGAATCCGCTTCTGCCAAATGAATTGGAGGCTGAGCTGAATAAGGGGGCACTCCTTATTGATGTGAGAAGTCCTGAGATGTTTGCGGCAGGCCACATAAAGGGTGCTGTAAACATTCCGGCTCCTAAGCTAAGAACTCAGCTGAATAAGCTGGATAAAAATCGTCCTATTATCGTTAGCTGCCGGGTGGGAATCAACGGCTATTATATGGAAAGAATGCTTACACAACACGGGTTTACAGTGCGTAATCTGATGGGTGGCTTCTCCTATGCCAGATGGTTTGCCCTGGATATACAGAACTGATCAGGAGGAGGAGCTTTAATCATGGGAAAATTATCACCCCGTCATGCGGTGGTGGATAGCAATATGTGTGTGGCTTGTGGAACCTGTGCAGATGTTTGCCCCACTGGCGCTATGGAAATAGTCAGTGGCGTCTTTGCCAAGCCTACAGAAGAAAAATGTGTTGGCTGCGGAATATGTGCTAAGGAGTGTCCTGCATCGGCCATTAGGGTGGAGGTGCGGTCATGAAGAAGCAGCAACGCCATTGGTACCATTATCTTTGGATTTGGTCCATCATCTATTTTTCTTTAGGATTTGTGAACATTTTATTTGCCTGGCTGGGGCTTATCAGCTTCTGCCTGCCACTTATTTTTGCCATTGGGGGCGGCAACAAGTTATTTTGCAACCGCTACTGTGATAGAGGCCAGTTTCTGCGGGTAATGGGAAGTCAGGTGGGACTCTCCCTCCGTCGGGAAATGCCGGAATGGATGAAGGGCAAGGCTTTCAGATATGGCTTTATGGTTTTCTTTTTCGCCATGTTCTTCAATATCATCTATGTATCCTGGCTGGTGGCCAGTGATATACAGGGGGTTCAGGAGGCAGTAACTGTGCTGTGGACCTTCCAGCTGCCATGGAACTGGACATATTCTGCGGGAATTACCCCATGGGTGGCTCAGTTTGCCTTCGGGTTATATAGCTTGATGCTTACCTCTGAAATTATTGCCATAGTGGCAATGCTTATCTATAAACCTAGAAGCTGGTGTGTGTTCTGCCCAATGGGCACTCTGACCCAGACCATCTGTAAGGCTAAGTATGTGCCAACAGCAAAATAGATTCAAATAAACATTTTTTAAATATTAAATAACATTTAAAAAACATAAAAAATAAAAGGCAACCTGCCATATATCACATGAGATATATAGCAAGGTGCCTTTTTGCTGTCATAAAGCAATTTATATCAGCATCTTCGAGTATTTCCCTGCATTACGCTTCACGTGCTTTATAGCAACAAATTGGAAAATGGTGGTAAAGACGATACAGACTAAACCAATTAATATCCATATTCCTGTCCGTTCATCATCAATGTTATTAATAAAGATGGCTGGATTGAATACGGTGCAGACATCATAAATAGTATGTAATATTACTGGAACTGAAAAGGCTATCAGATACTGGAGCTTATATGGAAGACCATTTTTCTTATTGTACTGTCCAATACCGATATACTTACCCATGATTATACCAAATATGGTATGAACCCCAAGAGTAATTAATCTTAACAGGCCTTCAATGTCCTCTCCATAGACAAATTCCTCGAGTAAGGTAATACCGATACCCACGGCAGCACCAATTAAAATGTACTCATAAACATTCTTAGGCTTAAATAACCATATTGCCAAAATAATCATAAGCAATCTGGATATTTCCTCAATTAATCCGGCTCGCCAAAAGGATGTTGCAAAAGATTTTATAACCACATTCTGTATATTTTCTACGGTAAATCCCATGTTCATAAACGTAAAGGCAATTCCCAGTGCAAATCCCAGGGTCAGTATAGTGGCCAATACGCCTAAAAGGATTGGTACAAATGCCTGTTTTTTATTAATGGACATATCACATTCCCATTTCAGCATTTTTTTATAAACTATTCCCAATATGATAGCAGTCAGAATCAACTGAATAATCATCATGATATTCGCCCCCTATAATATAATTCTACTATTCTTTATATCCATGCAGTTGAAATAATGTTATTATTTTAAAAAAATTTTTTAGAAAAATATTATTAGAAGGAATTTTTATCTGTGAGTGGAATAATGACTCTATGAAGTTTTGGCATTAATGTGTTAAGGAAATGTCGAGGAGGAAACTGTGATGAAAAAGAAAATCATTGGCTTATTATCTGTATTGACCATAAGTGCCTGCTGCCTTGGTACGGCAGATGCAGCTGAAAACATGGTGGGAATGCCAAACCCTATGGTAGCTTATGATACTGTGGCAGAGGCAAAGGATGTAGCGGGTTTTCAGCCACTGTATCTTCCATCTATCAGTGGCTATGAGGTGAATAAGGTATGGGTCATTGGGGGCGATCTTATCGATATAGAGTATGTATCAGATAATGAACCGGCGGGGAAATTCCGTCTTCGCACGGCCCGTTGTACAGAGCTTACCAATGACAATATCAGCGGCATATATGGGGCCACATGGAACAAGGAAAAAATCAATGGCTTGTCTGTAGCTATAGCGGAGATTTATTACGAGAAGGGTATGCCGATTGACTATGCTGCCCATTGGACCCATAATAATATGCTCTTTTCTGTAAGTGGGGAAAATCTTACTTATAGAGAATTCTGGCGGTTATTGGAGCATGGCCTGGTGGAGCTTAGCCAAAATTATTTTTAAAATGCTAATTATTTGATTAATTTAAATACGTGATATAGGTGATGAACATGAAAATTTTACAGGCACAATTGGCGGTATCTTCATCAAAGGATGAGGTATTCCAGGCTGTAGATGAAGTTTGTCAGCAGGCCGTAAAGGAGGATGCGTCCCTATTAGCATTGCCTGAGATGTTCTGTTGTCCCTATGAGACGGATAAATTCCCCGTTTATGCAGAGAAAGAGGGGGGAGATGTCTGGACTAGGTGTTCAGAGCTGGCAAAGAAATACAATATTTATCTCTCCGCCGGTTCAGTACCGGAATTAGGGGAGGCCGGTGAGGTATATAATACCGCTTATGTCTTTGATCGGCAGGGAAACCAGATTGCCAAGCACAGAAAAATGCATCTCTTTGACATTGATATCAAGGGGGGACAGTATTTTAAGGAGTCGGATACGTTAACGGCTGGCAAGGATATAACGGTGTTTGATACAGAATTTGGCACCATGGGACTCTGTATATGCTATGATTTCCGGTTCCCGGAGCTGGCCAGATTGATGGTTCTGAAGGGAGCAAAGGTGATTTTGGTGCCAGCGGCCTTTAATACGACCACCGGACCACGCCATTGGGAGTTAATGTTCCGTGCCCAGGCCATGTTCAACCAATGCTTTGTTATAGGTACCTCATCGGCCCAAAATCTGGCAGATACATATCACTCCTGGGGACATAGTATTGTGGCTGATCCTTGGGGAAAGGTCATAAGCCAGATGGATGAAAAAGAGGGCTGCCAGATAGTGGATTTGGATTTGGCAGAGGCAGACAGGGTAAGGCAGCAGCTGCCGCTCCTTAAGCATCGGCGGACAGATTTGTATACATTGGAGGAAAAGTAATATGTCAGGACACGTCCTGATTTTACTGAATAAGTCTTATTTTATGAAAAAATAGTGAGGGGCTGTTATTATGGAATTTAAAAATGTAGTTGAAAACCGTTTTTCTTGCAAAAAGTACAGTGGCCGCCAGGTAGAGGCTGAAAAACTTCAGGCAATTTTGGAGGCGGGGCGGCTGGCCCCAACGGCAAAGAACCTGCAGGAGCAGCGCATCTATGTGGTTCAGACTGAGGAAGGTCTGGCAAAGATAGATAAGGTGACACCTTGCAGATACGGGGCACCTGTTGTTTTGATTGTGGCCTACGACAAAAATAATGTTTTCACCTTCCCGGACAGTGACCGCAATTCCGGCGCTGAGGATGCAAGTATCGTCGCTACCCACATGATTTTGGCAGCAACCAATGAAGGAGTGAACAGCTGCTGGCTGAATTATTTTAATCCTGATGAGGTGGCCAAGACCTTTAATCTGCCTGAAAATGAAGAGGTATTGATGCTTATGGACCTTGGCTACGCCGCAGAGGAAGGCAAGCCATTGCCAAACCACTTCTCCAGAAAGCCACTTGAGGAAACGGTGACGTATATTAAGTAGAAAAAGGAAATCGGACTGGGCAACCCAGTCCGATTTTTACTTTTGTAGGTCTGTATTAAAATAACTATTTTGTTTGTGCGAATAAATACTCGATACGTGGATCATATTTGGCAAATTTTTGCAGTTCTTCGTCAGTAGGCCATTTGTAGTCATTCATGAGGTAGTTACACCAGTCGTAAACATCGTAATGAAGAACATACTGAGCACCATCGTATTCGCGACATTTTTCGATTAGACCACTGCCACGGATGAGACGCTTACGTTCGCTGCGTGAATAACCGCGTTCTTTAAGAAGCAGCATTATAGTTCCAAAAAATTTTTTTACTTCGCCACGAAATCCTGCAAATAACATTTATATCGCCAACTTTCGAATATTTTTTATTTGTTTTAGCGCTTTGTGAGAAAGGACAACCCATTGCCATCCATTGCTGTTGGCGCCAAGCTGGTCTATAGCCTGCTCAATTGTAAGTTTATGTGCTCTGTATCGGGCATACATACGGGAAACACCGGCATCTGCCATTGGTCCGTATATACAATCATAATATATCATATTTGTACAGATGAAAGAACATATTGTATTTTTGTATAGCTTTTATCCAATAATACCATAAATTATTAAATATTTATACCCATTTTCAATAATATTATTAAGAAAGATATTTAATGCGCTTATAGCGATTATAAATGTTACGAAAACTCTTGTGACGCGGTATCTATCTGATGAAATCAATAAAGCTATTAAGACGTGAACCACAGTGGCAATGAGGTATCTGAACATTTCGTGCAGGTGCACGAAATGAAAAAAATTGGACACTAGGCGGAGAGGGCAATTTATTCTAGTGGGATATTAAAAAGTTCAAATAAAAAGGCTTTTGCGATGCTGTGGTATTTAATCCTACGGCAGGCAAAGGCCTTTATTTTTAGATTGAACTTGTAAGAAATCCTTACAAGTTCAATCGGCAAGTATAAGAATAGTTGAAGAGAGCTTTACAAGCGGCGACCAGCAATGATGGAAGAACTTGCAGAGTTTTAAAATGTATTAAGTGGTGTCTGTGTCCAGGCACCATTTTCTTTTCTCTGAATTTATGGTACAACTATTAAAGGAAGCTGATTTTGCTTTCTTGTCAGCGGATTTTGTAAATATGTGCAAGGAGAAAGATTTTATGCAAGATGTTATTATTCGCTCTGCTACGGTAAATGATGCGGAGCGGTTGTTGGAGATATATGCTTATTATGTGACGGACACGGCTATTTCATGGGAGTATGATGTGCCATCAGTGGAGGAGTTTCGCGGTCGCATCGAAAATGTTCTGAAAAAATACCCCTATCTGGTGGTAGAGGAGAATGGGGTGATTATGGGCTATGCCTATGCACATCCCTTTGTGGGCCGGGCGGCCTATGACCATTCCTGCGAGCTGACTATTTATCTTGATAAGGAGTCCAAGGGCCGGGGCTATGGACGGAAATTATATGAGGCCCTGGAGGCAAAGCTGAAGGAAATGGGCATACTGAATCTTTATTCCTGCATCGGGGATCCTATAGAGGAAGACGAGTATTTGACCAGAAACAGCGAAATGTTCCACCAGCATCTGGGGTTTACCAAGGTGGGCACATTCTATAAATGCGGCTATAAGTTTAATCGCTACTATAATATGATCTGGATGGAAAAAATCATCGGGGAGCACCGTTAAATATTGGTTGCCGATTTAAATGACCGCCTTATTCCCTATTGCTTTAGTAGGCTTTATGCTGTATAATTTAAGAAAAATAGTGAGGGGCTGTTAAAGGCGTAGCTGAAGGGTTACGCCTTTTTATACATTTCACTGAATGCTTATATTTATTGGGTATTTGAGAATTTAGGGGTGAGGGAAGATGAAATTTGATTTTGATGAAATTGTGGATCGGCAGAATACCAATGCACTGAACACTGATGGCTTCCGGGGCTATATTTTCCATGCGGGGCCTGAGAAGGTTTTTCCCTATAAGGACGAAGAATTTGTGCGTATGTGGGTGGCGGATATGGAATTTGCCACGCCTCAGCCCATTATAGATGCTGTGAAGGCAAGGCTGGACCGCCGTATTATGGGCTATACCATGATGTTTAAGGATGACTATTATAATTCCTTCTCCGCCTGGTGCCATAAAATGTACGACTGGAGCTTTCCAAAGGAGGAGCTGGCCTTTTCAGCAGGGGTCATTCCCGCCTTATATCAGCTTATTGAGCTGCTGGTGGCAAAGGATGAAAAAATTATTATTCATACTCCGGCCTACGGATATTTTCAGCATGCTGCGGAATACAACGGCGTAGAGTATGTTAAGGCACCTCTTCTGAAGACTCAGGGGGAGTTCAATATTGATTTTGATGGCCTTGAGAAAATTGCCTCTGATCCGAAGGTGAAGCTGCTTATTTGGTGCAATCCCCACAATCCGAGCGGGCGGGTGTGGACCGAGGCTGAACTGAAGCGGGTGGCGGAAATAGTGGAGAAGAATGATTTGTGGATTATTTCCGATGAAATTCACTGTGATTTGTTGCGTACAGGGGTGAAGCATATTCCTACCGCCAAGGTTATGCCCAATTACAAAAGGCTGATTACCTGTATGTCTGCCAGCAAGACCTTCAATATGGCCGGATTGATGTTTTCAAATATTATTATTCGCGACAAAAAGCTTCGCAACGATTTTAAAGGGCGGGACAAGAATATTGGCATGCTGAATCCTCTCTCCATTGCGGCCCATCAGGCAGCCTATGAACACTGCGGTGAGTGGCTGAAGGAGCTTAAGGCGTATTTGGACGGCAACTTCCGTTATGTGGACAGCTTCCTAAAGGATAAATTGCCAGAGGCGGTATTTAAAATACCAGATGCCACATATTTGGCCTGGGTGGATATGGGGAAATGTCTGCCGGGAGTGGAGAATCTGGCGGATTTCTTTGCCAATAAGGCCGGAGTGCTCCTGGAAGGAGGCGACGACCTTTTTGTGGGCAATGCCAAGGGCTATGTGCGCCTGAATCTGGCCATGCCGCAGGCAATAATCGCCAAGGGCTTGGATAGAATGTATGAGGCGATAAAAAACATCGGTGAGTACCGTTAAATAAAGGGCTGCTGATTTAAATGGCCACTTGATTTGGATTTGAGCGCTTAGAGGTGAAGTTTTGCTATGCTTCAGATTTATACAGGCAAGGGAAAGGGAAAAACCACGGCGGCTATTGGGCTGGCCATCAGAAGTCTGGGGGCGGGGCATAGAGTGTTTTTCCTCCAGTTTATGAAGAGCCTGGCCTACAGCGAGCAGAAGATTCTGAAGGAATTTGCCCCAAGGCTTCAGCTGAGAACAACGGGAAAGCCCTTTTTCGTGGCGGCAGAGGGAATGCTGTCCGATGAGGAAAAGGCAAAGTGGGGAAATGATGTGGTGGTATTTCCACCAGGGGAGCCCCCCAGGGATTATGTGGAAATGATAGCCGAAGAATTTAATGCCGCCAAAAAGGAAATTTTGGCCATGAAGCCGGAGCTTCTGGTGCTGGACGAAGTGAATGTGGCGCTGTTTTTCGGCCTGATAAGCAGGGAGGAAATAGAAGCCTTGCTGAATGAACTGCCTGAAACCACAGAGGTGGTATGTACGGGAAGAAATGCGCCCCAGTGGCTTCTTGACAGGGCAGATCTGATTACGGAAATGAAGGAGATCCGCCACTATTACATCAAGGGAGTAGAGGCCCGCAGAGGCATCGAAAATTAAAAAGCGACACAATAAAAGCCGAATCATATCTATAGAGATAGAAGTTCGGCTTTTATTATGACGTTTTACTTAAAAGAATTTGACTACTAGATAAGTTGGCTTTAGCATTTCCCCAAAAACAAGACAGATTATCAAGACCTGCCACTTAGGTGGGCAATGACCACCTTATTAAAATAGGAGAAATTCACTCCATTAAAGCATGTGGGCTCTCAGCTCTTCACCGGAAAGTGGGCTCAGATATGCAGGGGCAATATCAAATACGGTCTTGCAGCCAATGTTGCCCTCCTGGTGGAGGCGGTTAATGGCGCGGGCATAAGCCACGATTACAGAAGCGGTGAACTCTGGGTTGGAGTCCAGCTTCAGACTGTATTCAATAACGTGCTTGTTCTCGTTATTCCAGCCGGTGGTGCCGGTGCGGAATACGAAGCCGCCGTGTGGAATGCCGCTGTGGTCCCTCTGCAGCTCTTCCTCGGAAATGAAATGTACGGTGGTATCATAGTCGGAGAAGTAGTTTGGCATCTCCTTGATTTCCTTTTCGATGGCTGCCTTGTCAGCACCCTCCTCAGCCACTACGAAGCATTCACGGGTGTGCTTCTGGCGGGTGGTGAGCTCAGGATTTTCCCCGGCACGGACAGAGGCCAGTGCGCTGTCAACTGGGATGGTGTACTGCTTGCCGTTCTTTACGCCCTTTACACGGCGGATAGCGTCGGAATGTCCCTGGCTTACGCCCTTGCCCCAGAAGGTATAGTCGTTGCCATTAGGGAGAATAGCGTTGGCATAGAGACGGTTCAGTGAGAACATGCCAGGATCCCAACCAGCGGAAATAAGGGCAATGTGGCCATTGGACTTTGCCGCGCGGTTTACGTTTTCAAAATGCTCCGGAATACGGGCATGGGTGTCAAAGCTGTCGATTACGTTGAAATGCTCAGCCAGGGCAGGAGTCATTTCAGGCAGATCAGTGGCACTGCCGCCGCAGATGATCATTACGTCAATCTTGTCGGCAAATTTTTCCACGTCATTGGCGGAAGCTACTGTTACACCGGCAGTCTGAATTTTTACAGTGGATGGGTCACGGCGGGTGAATACAGCCACCAGCTCCATATCCTCGCTGTTCTTTACTGCACATTCGATACCACGGCCAAGATTGCCGTAGCCATAAATACCAACCTTCATATTAAGTCACCTCATAAGAATCATTTGATATACTTGATTAGTATATCATTTTAAATTGCTATAACGCAAGAGTCATATTATGTATACATTATTACAATATTGAAAAAGTGTAGTAAATTCCTCCTATATAATAATAGCCTTTTTAACATCTTATATGGTAGAATGACCTAAAGGGGTGTCAGATATGAACGAAAATGACAATATTCAGCAGAATACTGCCGAAATGTGCAAGGGCGCGGTGAATATTGACCAGCTTACGGGCTTGCCACTGATGCGCTCTTACTGGGATCTGGTGGAGGACAGGATCAGAACAAATCCTCTCACCAGTACGATGATGTCCGTGAATATAGCGAATTTCCAGTATTTTAACAAATGGTACGGACGGGATAAAGGAGATGCTCTCCTGGCGGAACTGGGTCAGTATTTCCAAAAGCTTCGTCAGGATTATGATCTGATTGCCGGATACATGGGCAGTGACTATTTTTCCGTATTTTTTAAGGAAGATCAGGATTTGGTAGATGCTCTTATTGAGAGCGTCAAGCTTATTGTGAGCAGATATATGACGGATCCGTTGTTCCGTCCTTTTTGGGGTGCTTACAAATATACGGAAAATGATACCACCAATGCCATTGATATGTACGATTACACCATCATGGCCATGGGGAAGTCCTATCGTTACACATATAGTGACATCAATTGGTTTAGTGATGCCATGGCCAAGGATCTGGCCACCACCGTTGATCTGATGCCACGGATCCAGCGGGCTATGGCGGATGACGAGTTTACCATTTATCTGCAGCCGAAATGCCAGATTGTGGATGGCAGAATCGTGGGTGCAGAGGCACTGGTGCGTTGGATTAACTCCGCTGGGGAGACAATTATGCCGGGGAAATTCGTTTCCTTCCTGGAGAAAAATGGCTACATCACCCAGCTGGACCAGCATATTTGGGAGATTACATGCCGTACTATCCGCCGCTGGATGGACACGGGCCTTCCTGTGCTGCCTGTATCCATCAATGTTTCCCGCATTGATATTCAGAATATGGATGTGGTGCGGGTTCTCACGGAGCTGGTACATAAATACCAGATTCCTGTAAGCTCACTGGAAATAGAGATTACTGAAAGTGCCTACGTGGAAAATGAGAGCATTGTAAAGGAAGCAGAGGAAGCCCTGAAGCTCAACGGCTTCAAGATTATTATTGACGATTTTGGCAGCGGTTATTCTTCCCTTAATATGCTGAAGGATGTGGATGCGGATGTGCTGAAGCTGGACATGCGTTTCCTGGATTTTTCCAACGGCAACCGAGGCCGGGGCATTAATATTATCTACTCCATTATAGATATGGCCCGCCAGATTGATTTGCCTATTATAGTGGAAGGCATTGAGACACTGGAGCAGATTGAGCTCCTGTCCATGATGGGCTGCGAGTACGTACAGGGCTATTACTTCTATCAGCCAATGTCCATCGAGAATTTCGAGGCCATAATTTCCGACGAAAACAATGTGGCTACATCTAATATACACAAGCGTAAAATGACCCGTTCCTATCTGCAGGATATCACCGCCTATTTCTGGAAGGTGGCAGAGGTTAATCCGTGGACCGGGGAATATCACTTCATAAAGAAATCCGAGGACAAGGATGGGGTTATGGGACCTCGCCCTGTTACCATTGAGGATTACGTGAAGCGCTATGTGGAAATCGGCATGGTACACAGCAGTGACAAGGAGAAATTTATAAATTCCACCTCCATGGTGGCTACCCAGCTGCAGATTGCCAAGAAGCAGCACCGCCGCCGGGTTCATTTGCGTTGCATGAAGGAGGGCCGTTATGTTTGGGTTACCTTTGAGTGCATAGTGCCAAATGTGTTTTCCAAGAATAATCCTTGGGTGCTTTACACCTGGAAGATTGCAGATACAGACGTGGCTGTCCGCCAGGATACCATGAATATCATTGACAAGACCTTCAAGACTATCCTTAAAATGGACGGTCTGAACGGCAACTGCGAGATTATCCAGCTTGACAAGGATGAGGAGGCCCTTGGCTTCCACATTTCCAAGCATTTTTCCACCTGGAACGGGAATATTATCGACAATCATCTGATTCACCCTGACGAGCTGGAGGATTATAAGGAATTTACGGATATAAGGAATATGACCGCCAAGCTGGCAGCTTCGGACAAACCGTTGAAGTTCCAGTATCGCCGCAGGGTGGGGGATATCTACCACTGGGTTTGCATGACTGTTTCCAGAAGCCTTGAATACAGTGACGAGCATCCGGTGCTGATGGTGATGGTGCAGTATATCAATTATCTCTTTGAGCCTTACGAATCGGCCAAGTATACAACGGCGGATTCCCTGAAGAATTTGCTGAGCTCGCTGCAGTTCGTCATTCATCTTGACATTACTCAGGAGCGGTTTGTGTCCAGCCAGGATTTGGCAACGGTGGAAATCGAGACGGGCATAGTCAGCGATGACAAGTACATGGTGGGAGTGCGTCATCTGGTGGAGAAGTCTGTGCTGCCGGAATATAAGGATGTTTATCTGGCCTTTATGGACCGGAACTGGCTGTTGGAGAAATTCGGCGAGGGCCATACCACTCTTTCCCTGGAATACCAGCGTACGGTGGACGGAAAGCCTGTCTGGGAGCTTATCCTGCTGCTTCTCTATCGGGATAAGACCACTGGCCATCTGATGGCCACCGAATACATCTACAATATAGATTCCCAGAAGCGTATAGAGATGGATTTGAAGGCTTCTTTAAAGGTTCGTGAAAATTAATCTAAAATCCACTTTACAAATCCCATACCTTATAATAAAATGTCTTTCGTTTGGACACCCACTGTCAAAAAGTGCGGTTACAAATTTTAGACGAAGGGGATTTATTATACTGTGGTTTTAGAAGATTTACAGTCCCTGCGCCAGGCAAAGGGATATAGTATACATATGGTTGCTGAGCTGCTTGAGATTTCGGTGGACAGCTATTTGGAGCTGGAATATTCCGTAAGGGAGGCCAGTGACCGGGAAATGAAGATGTTGGACAGGATTTTTGGCGAGTGACTTGATTTTTGATTTATCTTGTGATAAGATATATGGTATGCGATAATGGATTAAAATACCTGAGGGGAGTTTTGATATGCTGGATGTCAATACAACAAAAATTCGTTGTTCCGGAGATGTAACCGATAAAACTCATGGTCAGTTTATATGCGGACCTCTTGATCGTGGTTATGGTACCACCATTGGTAATAGTCTCAAGAGAATTCTCCTGTCATCCATCCAGGGTGCAGCAGTTACTGCTGTTAAGATTGCCGGTGCTTCCGCCATGGACAGCAAGCTTTCTGATACCCATGAAGATGCAATTGATATAGTTTTGAACTTGAAGAGCCTGTGCATTGAGCCAGTTGAGAACGAAATGGTGGCTCACATTGATGTTAAGGCTGATGGCGAGGACCTGGAGGTTACTGCTGCTGATATTACTGCAGACAGCGAGCTTCAGATTATTAACCCTGAGCTTCACATTGCTACTGTAAAGGCTGGCAAGAAGCTCTCCATGGATTTAAAGATTATGAGCGGCTGTGGCTACATGGCTGCTGACAAGAATACAACTGCTGACAAGGGTATGTTCCCTATCGATGCACTGTTTTCCCCAATTGACCGCGTTGATTATGTGGTTAAGAATACCCGTGTTGGTAACATTACCAACTATGACAGCCTGACTCTGGATATTTTCACCAACGGTTCTGTAATGCCTGCTGATGCTTTGAAGCTGGCTGCCAACATTATGATTGAGGGCCTGAACCCATTCCTGGCTCTCTGCGAGGATACCGTTGTTGATGAGCCAAATCCTGAAAGCTACAGCCTGGCCTCCGATGACGGGGACAACAGCCGTGAGGCTATGGAAGAGCTGCTGAATGCTCCTATCAGCGAACTGGAGCTGAGCCAGCGTTCCACCCACTGCATGCAGCGCAACAATATCTTTACCATCGGTGATCTTGCTTCCAAGACTACTGATGAGATTATGGGTTTCAGAAATCTGGGCGCAAAGTCCTTCAAGGAAATTTGCGACAGACTTGCTGAGCGTGGCCTGTCCCTGAAGTCCGGCAGTTCTGCTGACTGATAGGCACTGGTTTTAAATTTAATGTGTAATACGCCGTTCATTTTGAGCGGCGTATTTTATTGTTTTAGGAAATCAGATTGGCCTGCCCAGTCCGTTTTTTATTTTTGCAGGATTTTTGTTACAGATGTGGTAATATATAAATAAGGGAAATTTTAAAATTACCAAGTTCTATTGAGAGAGGGTTCGGATATGCATATCGCTTGCCTGGATACTGAGTCCACCAGTACAGGAATCAGCAATGAGATTTTGGAGTTGTCAATTTTAAATGAGCAGGGAGCTCTTATTCACAATCAGCTTTATAAGCCAAAGAAGGTTCACAAATGGCATTATGCCGAAAGGGTACACGGCATAACTCCTGAGATGGTGGCAGACAAGCCTTATTTTGTAAAGCACATACCCAAGGTCCAGAAAATCTTTGACAAGAGCGAGATGATTTTGGGGTTTGCAGTGGATAACGATATAAGGGTGCTGGAAAAATACGGTTTCCAGAATTTACCGGAAAAGGCCATGGATGTCCGAGACCTCTATTGGGCTGTGTTCCATGAGGAAAAGGACTTTGATTATTATCATGTGCCACGGTTGGTGGTGTGTGCCGAGGAATGCGGCTACACCTGGCGTGACGGCTCTGCCCATTCTGCAGCGGCTGATGCTGAGGCCACCCTTTTCTGCTTTAACTACCTGGTACGGAAGTTTGTGGAAAAGTACAACCTCTTTGAGCTGCAGGACAAGCCGCACCTAAGTACAGAGGAAATAAACATCGTGTGGGAGCACCTGCGGAAGCTGCTCCGCGAGGAACGCCACAACAAGGCTGTGGAAAAGGCCAAGGGCATGCTGTATCTGGTGGATACACCTCAGGGCTACGCCATCTATGCCCGTAAGCGTCCTCTTACGGAGGAGGATAAGGAGCGTTTCAAGGAAAAGAAGCGGAAGGTTATCTGCATTATTGAGCTGGCTGATTCCCAGAAGGGATACGAGGACCTGCTGGCCCGCTTTGCCCCAAAGATGATCGGCGGGGAAAATTATTACAAGGCCTTCTATCAGCTGAATGATCAGGATATTGAGCTGTTTAAGAATTATACCAATGAGTTTATCGACGAGGCCTATCTTGAGGAGAAAGGCTAAAGGGCTGAATCAGTTGGTCTGAATCAATTGGATGGAATCCTTGGAGCTGCTGATAATTTGATATTTGAAAAGTGAAATAATCTTCCCTGGCGTGGCCGGGGGAGATTTTTTGTGGGGAAAATGAGTCCTTTCGCAGGTTGACAATATTGGCCTCATTTATTAAATTAGACAATGAGGGATAGAGACGGAGGATTATATGACATTAAAGAGAAAGATTATTTGGTCCACAATTTCAGTTTTATTGCTTCTTTGCATTTATGTGTGTTATGTGGCGCGGCCGGTTGATGTGGCCACTGACACCGAGGTGGAGGGCTTAAACAGTGAGGTGGAGCAGATACTGTATTATGCAGGGCTTGCCCCAAGCTCTCATAATGCCCAGATGTGGGATGTGAAGGTTTATCCGGCAGAGGGAAAGATCGTTATTTCCCCGGATACTTCCAGACTGTTGTATGCAGTGGATCAGGAAAGCAGGGAAGCCTACATTTCCATGGGTGCCTATGCCCGCAGCTGCATGCTGGCCTTTGAGGCCTATGGATATAACACAAGTATCCACGTCAGTGACAATGGCCAGAGTATTACGGTAATTTATGCCAACAGCGGCATGGCCAGGGATGAGGGGCTTCTTGCATTGATGATGAGGCGCCATACTGACAAGCGGGCTTATACCAGTGCCGGGATTCCCGAATTTTTTCAGGAGGGGCTGAAGGGCATCAGGGGGGCTGTGTTTGTTCCCGATTCCACTGATGCGTTTGATCTGATAAAGGATCAGACCCTTGCTGCGGCAGAGGAGCAGATGAACAACCAGGACATCCGCGACGAGCTGGCGGACTGGCTGAGGTTTTCCAATGGAGAGGCAGAAGAGAAAAAGGATGGCCTCACTGCGGAGCAAAATGGTATAACCGGCTTGAGAAAGGTAATATATTACACTTTGGGCAGTCACTGGTTTGCCAAGGGGGATACCTTTGCCCAGACGGGTTATGAACTGACCCGGCGCCAGGCGGAGAGCTGTACAGGCTATCTTTTGCTTACCTCCAATGATACAAATATTGGTTATATTGAAGCGGGGATGCATCTGACAGAGGCATGGCTCTATGCGGTCCGCAATGATATTGAGGTTCAGCCCATGAGCTTTGCCCTGGAAAGCAAGGCCCGCCGCTTTGCAATCCAGAACGCCCTGAAGCTGCCATATACGCCTCAGATGGTACTGCGTATCGGTTACGTTGACGGTGACTATGGGGCAAATGCCCTGATCCGCCGTGATTTAAAAGACTATATAGAAGTTAAATAAACAAAATACTATATAAGCTAAATTAATTAAATATTTATGTGCTGAATTTATGTGCTGAAATTTTTGCCGCTGCAAGGGATTTTAATTCCTCTGCAGCGTTTTTTTATACTAACACCCTTTAAAAAGCTAAAGTATTTCTTTGCTTTCACGTTCACCTGTGGTAGAATAAATGTGTTGTCGTGTAAGTTGGTGTATCGACAGAGTAAATAAATGTCGTTGGGAGAGATACAGATGCATCAGGAATTTTTGATGGGCAATGAAGCAATTGCCATGGGTGCCATAGCTGCCGGCGTGAATCTGGTGGCAGGGTATCCGGGGACCCCATCCACTGAGGTGCTGGAGACTGTGGCAAAACGCAGGCCGCAGGACACCTATGTGGAGTGGTCCATTAATGAAAAGACGGCTATGGAGGTCGGTGCGGGGGCTGCTTATACAGGGGCCCGTGTAATGGTTACCATGAAACAGGTGGGACTTAATGTGGCTACTGATCCCCTTATGTCCCTTGAATATATCGGTGTTAAGGGTGGAATGGTGGTTCTGGTGGCAGATGACCCGGGGCCAATATCTTCCCAGACGGAGCAGGATACCCGTCATTTCTCCAGATTTTCCAAGCTGCCATGCTTTGATCCTTCCACGGTGCAGGAAGCCTACGAGATGGTGCAGGATGCCTTTGAATATTCGGAAAAATATAGGACACCTGTCTTTCTCAGGTCCACAACCCGGGTTTCACATGGCTATGCTTCCATTGATGTGAAGGATGAAGAAGATTACAAAAAAAATACACCCGAAGGGTTCATAAAAGATACCAAACGGTGGGTTATATTCCCGAAGCTGTCGTACCAGGCCCATATAAATATTGAGGCCCGCAACGTGGAGCTGGCCAAAGAGTTTTCCTCCTATGACAAGAATCTGCTGCTTAATATGGAAAGCAAGGCATTCCCTAAAAAGGGCATTGCCACCGGCGGCTTTAACTATACCTACGTTTCCGAGACATTAAAAACCTTAGGCGATGCGAGATTTTTAAAGGTATCCACGCCCCATCCATTCCCGGAGGAGCTGGCTGTAAAGTTTCTGACGGGACTTGATGAGGTTATATGTATTGAGGAGCTGGATCCTGTTATTGAGCGGGAGCTTATATACATTGCGGGAAAATATCAGCTGCCCGTAAAGATATATGGCAAGCTGACATTGGACGTGAAGAATTCCGGGGAGAACTCCCTGGATTCTGTTATGGGAAATCTCACAAAATTCCTGGGGGTAAATCCTCCTGAGACCGGAGCCCTTTCTGAGGATGACAAGGCGGAAATGCCAGAGCTTCCAGTCCGTCCGCCGGTTCTTTGCGCCGGCTGCCCTCATCGCGCCTCCTTCTACGCTGTAAAGCAGGCCATGAAGGGGAAAAAGACTCTCTTTGCGGGGGATATTGGCTGTTATACCATGGGAAATGCCATGCCCCTTGATATGGTGGACACATGTCTTTGCATGGGAGCGGGCCTTGGAATTGCTCAGGGGGTGGACCATATTGAGCCGGATACCAGCTGCTTCGCCTTTGTAGGTGATTCCACCTTCTTTGCGGCGGCAATTCCTGGAGTAATAAACGCTGTATACAACCAGGCGGATATGACATTGGTTGTCCTTGACAATTCAACCACTGCCATGACCGGTCATCAGCCACATCCTGGCACTGGCCAGACCATGATGGGGGATGTGGTTAATAAAGTAAGCATAGAAAAAATATTAAAGGGCATTGGCCTGGAATTTGTGGAGACGGTGGATCCACTGGATTACAAGAAATCTGTGGAGACTGTAAAGTCAGCTGCGGCCCTGCCGGGGGTCAAGGCCATTATCTTCAAATCCCCGTGCATTGCCATTGTTAAATCCGACAAGTGCCTGGCAGTGGACAATGACAAGTGCATAAACTGCCGCAAGTGTATCCGCGAAATCGGTTGTCCGGCCCTTATAATACGTGATGACAAGGTAGTTATAGATGATTCCCTCTGCACCGGCTGCGGTCTTTGCAGTCAGATATGCCCGGTGGGAGCAATTGGAGGTGATCATCATGAGTAAGAATATTGTTCTTTGTGGTGTAGGCGGACAGGGAACTATTCTGGCCTCCAAGCTTATCAGCGGGGCGGCCATGAACAGGGGAATTCCAGTCAAGAGCGCCGAGACCATTGGTATGGCACAGCGGGGCGGCAGTGTATTCAGCCATCTGAGGCTGGGGGATGATGTGGACTGCCCTATGATTGCCAGCGGAAGTGCTGATATAATTATTGGCTTCGAGCCCGGAGAGACAGTCCGCATGCTTCCATATCTGAGGAAGGGCGGCCAGGTTATAGTGAGCAGCCGTCCTGTAATGCCCGTGACTGCAGCCCTGGCAGGCTCCAATTACAATGGCAGCGAGATGCTGGATTACATCAGAAAAAAGGTTGATAAGGTTATCGTTATAGATACTGAAAAGGCCTGCAGGGAATTGGGCTCTGCCAAAATAGTGAATCTGCTGCTGTTGGGGGCGGCGGTAAACAGCGGGGCTCTGGGCCTTGATGAGGAGGATATCCGCAAGGTTATTCTTACCAGAATCCCTAAAAAATTCCATGACCTTAATTTTAAAGCTCTGGAATATGCTAAAAAATCCAGCCTTTAATAGGGCTGAAAAGATTAAGCAATCCAAAAAAATAAACTGATAGGGGTAAAATCGAAATGAAGATAACAGAGGAACAGCTTAAGCTTGTGAATGACCGTATAGATGCACTGGAGGCTGCCAACAGCTTTTATGGCAAGAAGCTGGAGGAGGCCGGCATTAATCACGTGGCTTCTCCTGAGGAATTTGAAAAACTGCCATTTTCTGAGAAAAATGATTTGCGTGAGGCTTATCCATTGGGACTGATGACAGCCCCACAAGAGGACATAGTCCGCATACATTCATCCTCAGGAACCACGGGAACTCCCGTTATTATTCCTTATACCCAGAAGGATGTGGATGACTGGGCAACCATGTTTGCCCGCTGCTATGAAATGGCGGGGATTACCAAAAAGGATGTAATTCATATTACTCCTGGCTATGGCCTTTGGACTGCCGGAATTGGCTTCCAGGCAGGCTGTGAAAGGCTGGGGGCCATGTGTGTTCCTATGGGCCCAGGCAATACAGACAAGCAGCTTCAGATGATGCAGGATATGGGCTCCACCGTTTTGTGTGCCACCTCCTCATACGCACTGCTTTTGGCAGAGGAAATTGAAAAACGGGGTATTAAGGATAAAATTCATCTGAAAAAGGGGGTTATCGGCTCCGAGCGCTGGGGGCAGAAAATGCGTGAGCGCATTTCCAAGGAGCTGGGCATTGAGCTTTATGATATATACGGTCTTACTGAGATTTATGGTCCTGGAATTGGCATCAACTGCAAGCATGATACGGGTATGCATTACTGGGATGATTATATTTATCTTGAAATCATCGATCCACAGACATTAAAGCCTGTTCCTGATGGGGAGTGGGGAGAGATTGTCATTACCACTCTGGTAAAGGAAGGGGCTCCGCTGATTCGCTATCGGACCCATGACCTGTCCAGAATCATTCCGGGTGAATGCCCATGCGGCAGCAAGTTCCCACGTCTGGATGTTATCGGCGGACGTACAGATGATATGATGAAAATCAAGGGCGTTAATGTATTCCCTAAGCAGATCGAGGAAATTCTGGCTGAGTTCCCTGAGCTTTCCAGCGAGTATCAGATCCGCATTTCCCATCTGGACGGCAAGGATACCATGCGTATATATGTGGAGACAAACGGCAGCGTGGACTTTTTGGATATGGCAAAGAGGGTCGCCACCAGAGTCAAGAGCCGCATAGGCTTCACACCGCTGGTAAAGGTTGTGGAAATCGGTCTGTTGCCTAGAAGCGAAAAGAAGAGCAAGCGCGTTATCGACGAGCGTTATGACTAAGAATTGATATACTCTCGAGTAAAATAGAGATGTAATTTTGAGGCGCATCTGAAATTTTGTAAAAGTTTTTGTTGACAAAATTTCAGATGCGCTGTATTATTATCATCGTTGTCGCAACAAAGGTTGTGAAACGAACCAGGACAACACAAAAATAATATCAAAAAAAGTTCTTGACAGAAAAGAACAAATAAGATATTATAAACAAGCTGACTCACGAAGCAAGAGCTTCTGAGAAAGCAAGGTGTTCTTTGAAAACTAAACAATGCAACAGGAATCATGCACACATGATTCAAGCCAGATGATGGAGCAGCTATTTAATATAGTTGCTAACATACATAATAGTTTGTGCAAAACTATGAAATTCCTTTATTAAAAGGTAATTCTAGAAACTTTAAGAGCCATTCAGGTTCTTCAAAATATTTTTTTGGAGAGTTTGATCCTGGCTCAGGACGAACGCTGGCGGCGTGCTTAACACATGCAAGTCGAACGGAGTGA
>NZ_KK211384.1:0-10712 GCF_000622005.1 Anaerovibrio sp. RM50
TCTGAAGGGCAGGTTGCCTACGCGTTACTCACCCGTTTGCCACTAGGCTAGGAAAAGCAAGCTTCTCTTCGCCCCGTTCGACTTGCATGTGTTAAGCACGCCGCCAGCGTTCGTCCTGAGCCAGGATCAAACTCTCCAAAAAATTATTTTGAAGAACCTGAATGGCTCTTAAAGTTTCTAGAATTACCTTTTAATAAAGGAATTTCATAGTTTTGCACAAACTATTATGTATGTTAGCAACTATATTAAATAGCTGCTCCATCATCTGGCTTGAATCATGTGTGCATGATTCCTGTTGCATTGTTTAGTTTTCAAAGAACACCTTGCTTTCTCACAAGCTCCTGCTCAGTGAGTCAGCTTCTATATAATATCGCGAAGATGCTTTAATGTCAAGCACTTTTTGATATTTTATTTTTTGCTATCCCCTTCACTATCATATAGTGACTAGCGGCGACAACATCGATAATAATACTATCTTTCATCAATGTTGTCAACTCTTTTTTACCCAATTATTTAAATTTGTTTTCAAATTGCTGCCGGAAAGGTGTACTGTGGAATTCATCAGCTCCACCATAAGGCCTTCATTGTATACTGCCACCAAATTCACCGCCGTATTATCCTGACGTATATGCCACATATTTTTCAACGGCATCCCCAGGGCATGACACAATAATGTTCTTATTACACCACCATGGGCCACAATAACCAATGTCTTATCCGGATTTTCCCTTATGATTTTTTCCATTTTCGCGGTTGCTCTTTCCTGAACCTGGGTAAATCCTTCCCCATCGGGACATGTTAACAGATCAGGTCTGGTGAAAAGCAGATCATGCTCCTTTGGCCACTGGGCATGAATCTCGTCATAGGTAAGCCCTTCCCATTTGCCAAAGCTGATCTCACAAAACTCCTCACATGTTTCCACTGGAATATTTAAAGCTGTGCCAAGGGCCTCAGCAGTTTCCCTTGCACGAACCAGTGGGCTGGAATATATGGCATCAACCTTTTCTATAGGAAAGTTTCGGGCCAAAAGAGCCGCTTGTTCCTTCCCCACTTCACTGAGCTCTATATCAGCCTGCCCCTGATATTTCCCCAGCTTGTTCCACACCGTCTGTCCATGACGGACCAAAATCAGCTTTGTCACATAATCACCTTCTTACCTTTCCGCCAAAACCTGTCTGATTGTCTCCACTAGTTTTTTGTTTTCTTCCATAAGACGAACAGCAAAACGTACGTGATAATTGTCCATACCCGGGTAATTGCAACAATCCCTTACAAGAATCCCCCTTGTGCCCATGGCTTTAACGAATTCACCGCTGGTCATGCCGGTTCCCTCAACGCTGGCCAAAATAAAATTGACTGATGGCTTATATACCCTCAACCCTTCTATAGATGACAGCGTACTGTACAAATAATCTATACAGCCTGATATTATCTGTCTGGAATCCATCTGATAGGTTTTATCCTTTAATGCGGCCACTCCCGCCATTTGGGCCAGAAGGTTGACATTCCACGGGTCCCTCCCCGGCTCCATTTTGTCCATAAGAGCACCGTTGGTCACCCCAAAGCCCAGGCGCAGGCCTGGTATGGCAAAGAACTTGGTCATGGAACGGAGCACCAGAAGGTTAGGATAGCTTTCCGTCAGGTCCATCACAGTATAATCATTATCACTGGACAAGAAATCCAAAAAGGACTCATCCACCAAAACATCAGTATTTACACGGGCTGCCCCTTCCACTATTTTTTCCAGCCAGTCTCTGGTAAGCAACTCACCGGTGGGATTATTGGGGTTCCCCAA
Organism: Anaerovibrio sp. RM50; assembly: GCF_000622005.1. Classification (GTDB taxonomy): domain Bacteria; phylum Bacillota; class Negativicutes; order Selenomonadales; family Selenomonadaceae; genus Anaerovibrio. The sequence continues at coordinate 1,796 of NZ_KK211384.1, forward strand.
TACAACAGCATCCACCTCGGGCAAAAGCTCCATTAAACGGGACTTGTCCAGAGCGAAATATTGCTTTTTATCCATATAGAGCCTTTCAATCCGACATCTGGCGGCCATTGCCGCCCTTTCATATTCGCTGAAGGAAGGCACGGGAATAAGCACTTTTTTGGGGGTACGGCAGTGAAAGTAAATATACATTAGCTCCACGGCACCGTTTCCCAAAATGACACTTTCCTCATTAATACCATAATGCACAGAAATAGCCTGCTTCAGCAAAGTCCCTGTAGGATCAGGGTAGTGAACCAGGCTCTCCATGTTATCCATTATTGATTTTTTTATACTATCTGATAGTCCCAGTGGATTAATATTAGCGCTGAAGTCCACAACCTCAGTATTGTGAACCCCAGCGCTATACACATTACCACCATGTTCAAAAGGCTTCATGCTTGAAAAAACACCCTTACAAAATTATCTCTGTCTGATAATCCAGCCACCCGGAATCAGACGTTCGGTTTCAAAATATTCCATGTGCGGGAACTTCTCCTCCACAGCCTTTGCAATATCCAATACCTTCCGCATGGATTCATCCGGCTTAAAAAGGATTCCCAGCATTGTGCCGCTGTGAGCCACATTTACACCAAGAGCTCCCTGGCTCTGGGCAAATTCGATAATCTCCTCCAGCTGTGGTTTTTCCACAATCTTCTGATTGGCACGGGCACTCATAGTGGCTACTCTGGCGATATTCTCCGGGGAAAAATCCTTTTTCAGGGAATCCACTGCCTCCAGCAGCTCTGCCGGGCTGTCAGTATTACCCTGATTATCCGTATAATCAGAGTGGAACTCAACAGTATTGATTGTTCCGCCAGTATCAAACATGGCAATTATCATCTTAGGCACCGGCTCATAGCTTTCAATCAGCTTGCCGGTCATATAGTCCATCTGGACAACCCCCGGATAGAATATGCCATCCGTTGGCTCAATCCCTGCGGCCAGCTCCGCCACCTCTTCTGGTGCCAGCTCGTCGTCAATGGCAGTGGCCACAGCCTGAATAACTGCCACAATATCTGCGGTACTGGCTGCCATTCCCTTACCAGTAGGAAGCTGTGACTCCAAAGCCAAACCAAGCGGAAAATCAGTAAATCCCATATACCCCACCGTATTTTTCAGCGCTGCACGGGCTTTTTTGCCCAAACCAGTCTTCGCAGAGGTTCTTTCTGTTACTAATGCTCTAGAATATAGACCTATTGGACAAGTAACCAAAAATGGCTGTCCATCTCTCCAACCCTGTGCAATTTCACCACAGGATCCAGGTACTAATACTTCTAATAACATATATATCTCCCCCTCTTAAAAAGGTATTTTACATGTAAATGCAATCATAACAAGCAACTCGCACAGGGTGCATACTGCACCATAAACGTCACCGGTGACTCCCCCTATTTTTTTAGTCACATAATTGCAAAAACACGTTGTAAATAAAAGTGATACCAATACTGCAACGAGGGCATTGATTCCCCAGGGGAGAACCAGTGCCAGACCATACAAGAAAACCACCCCTAAGGTTTTCTTATTGGTATATTCGCTGAAGGCCTTTCCCATTCCTTCTTTTCTGGCATAAGGATAAACAGAAATGGTAAAAACCATCATCATTCTGGATATAATTGGCATTACGAACAGTGCCGCCGGCAAATCCTCTATCAGCACATCAGATACTGCCCCATACTGGAACATCATTAAAAGCACAAAGGCCACTACTCCAAAGGCCCCAGTGCAACTGTCCTTCATAATCTCCAGCATACGTTCCCTGTCCCTGCCCGAAAAAATGCCATCCACCGTGTCCATAAAGCCATCACAATGAATGCCTCCAGTAAGGATAACAGGCAGTGCTACCAGCAGAACATTGCCCAAATGGTGGGGAAAGAAAAAGCCATAACTTGGCAACAGCCAGAATATCAGCCATGCAACGCCAGCATATATACATCCCAATACTGCCCCAATCAAGGGAAAGTAACGAACGCTTTTGCCGAAATCTTCCTCCGTCCAAACCGTCTGCTTAACAACACATATACGGGTCAAAAACTGCAGTCCTATAAGAAATGCCTGCATTTACAGCACTCCCATACTACAAATCACGAAAACTACATGACATATTATCAAAAACAAAATCGTATCCGTATACATCAGACGAATTGTCTTCATAATATGCTCAAATCCAATCTCTTCCTCTGGGTCTCCCATGTATTCCCGAAAATGAACCTTGCCAAAATAGGAATTAAAGCCCCCCAGACGTATGTGAAGGGCACCTGCCACAGTGGCTTCAGCCCAGCCCCCATTGGGACTTGGGTGCTTGGAGGCGTCCCTCCTGAGAATTTTCCAGGCCTTTTTCCCGTCATAGCCCAATATAAAAGCCGCAACCACAAACAAAAGCCCCGTAATTCTGGCGGGAATATAGCCCAAAACATCATCCGCCCTGGCTGCAACCCGTCCAAAATAAATATATCTGTCATTTTTGTAACCCACCATGGAATCCATGGTATTAACTGCCCTGTACAGGAAAGCCAGAGTCACGCCGCCTATAGCATAATAAAAAAGCGGGGCAATAATGCCATCTACCGTATTTTCCGCTATAGTCTCAATGGTGGCTCTTGACACCTCTCCCGGGGTCAGCTCCTCTGTATCCCGGCCCACAATCCAGCCCACCTTGTATCTGGCATTGTCCAAATCATCAGCCACCAGATAGTCATAAAGCTCCTTGCCGGCTGCCGCCAGGCTTTTGGGTGAAATTGTAAAGCTAAGAAAAAAAGCTTCTATAAGGGTTACAACGTATATATTATCTAATCTTTCAACTAAATTCATTATACCATTTACTACAGCAAAGGTGAATAGCAAAACCAAAACAACCAGAAATCCTCCCAGTATGAGCTTCTTGTTATTGCTGTCTTCCTTGCCGTAGAGCATACCCTCAATGCCCGCAATAAGGTTTCCTATAAGCACCACAGGATGCAGCTTACTTCTTGGATCCCCCACCACCGCATCAATAAAGAATGCCAATATTGCCGTTATCATTAATTCTTCTCACCCATTATTTCCATCAGTTTATCCATATCCAGATGCTGCTCCACTATATCAGCCAGGCGCTCGTAGCTCTGCTGCTTTTCCGCCATAACATTTCTGGTATTTTCCAGTGGCTCCAGCCCCTTGGCAATACGAACAGCATTTAAAACACTTCTCCTAAATTCATCATTGTCGAACACCCCATGAATATAGGTGCCAAAAACGTTGCCCCGGGCACAGGCAGTTCCCTCGGTACTGCTGCATTCCTTGCGGCTCCGTTCCTTAATCACAAATGGATGGCTGTCGGAATCCTTTGTAAAATCCGTCTGTCCCATGTGAATTTCATAGCCTGCCAAATCCCTTGCACTGATACTCTGATTCATAAAGCCAAGACCATTACAGTCTGCCTTCACCTGGGAGGTGAGCTTCTTCTCCGCAAAAAGGGTGGTCATACCCAGAAGGCCAAGTCCATTTACTTCATCATTATCCGACTCGGTATGATGAGGGTCCATAATCCTTTCCCCCAGCATCTGATAGCCGCCACAAATGCCGATTACAGCCTTCCCCTTTTCAGCGTGCTCCTTAATGAGCCTGCCAATACCGGATTTGTCCAGATACAGCATATCCTCGGTGGTATTCTTGCTGCCCGGAAGCATTACAATATCAGGGCTGCCAAAATCTGCGGCATCCTGAACGTAGTACAGGGACACATCCCCTTCATTGGACAGTGCATCAAAATCCGTAAAATTAGAAATCTTTGGTGTCTGAATAACAGCTATCTTGATATCCCCATCAGTAGGTACCGCCTGCTTATCCTGAAGGGAAACAGAATCCTCGTCATCAATTCCCATCCTCTCAATATGAGGCACCACACCCAGAACCGGTTTGCCCGTCTTTTCCTCCAAAAACTCCAGAGCAGGGGTAAGAAGGCTTACATCACCACGGAACTTATTGATAACAAGGCCCTTCACCAGCTCCCTTTCATCCTCGTCAAGAAGCTCCAGGGTACCTACCAGGGAAGCCAGTGCTCCCCCTCTGTCAATATCGGCAATCAAAAGAACGGGAGCATTCAGATACTTGGCCACCCGCATATTTACAATATCATTTGCCTTCAGATTTACCTCTGCGGGACTGCCAGCCCCCTCGATGACGATGGTGTCATAATCCCTGTCAAGACGGCCCAAAGCCTCCTTTACTGCCTCAAAGGCCTTTAGGGAATACCCCTGATGATATTCCTTGGCGGACATATTGCCCACCGGCTTTCCCATAATAACCACCTGGGAGCATGAATTGCCCGTAGGCTTCAGAAGCACAGGATTCATATCCACCATTGGCTCCATTCCAGCGGCCTCAGCCTGGGCCACCTGGGCACGACCCATTTCATCACCATCACGGGTCACGTAGGAATTCAGGGCCATATTCTGAGCCTTGAAAGGCACCACCCGCTTGCCCTGTCTATAAAAAATACGGCAAAGTGCCGTGGTCAATATACTTTTTCCCACATGAGATGAGGTTCCCATGCACATAATCTTCTTTGCCATTTCTTTCCCCTTGTACAAAATACTGTACTGTACACTTTAAATATTCTCGGCAATTTTCTTTATATCCACCGGAATTCCCGACACCACCAGAAAAACCTTTTCCGCCACCTCAGCCAGCATCTGATTGGCAAGACCCGCCAAATCCCTGTATTCTCTGGCCAATCGGTTATTTGGCACGATTCCCGATCCTACTTCATTGGTAACTATAACCACAGTGGTATCAGATTCCAAAATAGCCCTCGTCAGCTGTTTAAGCTTCTTGGTAACTATCTCATAATTGCTGTCAAAATCATCTATATCCTTCACAGTGCTTAAAATATTGCTGACATATATAGTCATGCAGTCAAACAAAAACATATCATAGGCTTTGCCCTGTTCCCGGATAACCTCGTGGGCACTGTAGGGTGACTCAAAGGTTTCCCATTCAGCCGGACGGCGCTCACGGTGCAGTTTTACCCTGTATTCCATTTCCTCGTCACAAATCTTGGAGGTAGCTATATAGCCAATCTTATTTCCGTACTTTGCCACGTAACGCTCCGCAAAGGAGCTTTTGCCGCTTCTGGCTCCGCCGGTAACCAAAATAATCTTCCCCATCTTTATACCTTATTTCTTCTCCCTAAACTCAAAGCATTTCTCAATAAAGCTGTCTGCCGCCTGAGGATAGCCCGCAAAATGCATGTGCAGATAAGAGCCCAGCACATTGCCCTTGCTGTAGCCCCCCAAATATCTGTCACCATTTCTTGAACGGGTAAATTCAAAAGCACGCCTGGCCTCCCCGCCATCTTCCTCTCCGTCCTCAGTGGAAAAATGAAATTCGTGGCCCTTTATCACGTGGCCCTTTTTGCCCAAAATACCATCTGTCTGAAGCTCTGCGGAAACGTAGCCCACCATCTGGAGCCTGCTGTTCATCTTCACACGGCATGGAAGAATATCACACATTGGGAATACCCTGCCCTCAAAATCCTCCATGGCCCTGCTCAAAAACATAAATCCGCCGCACTCGGCATATATAGGCATGCCATCATGGGCAGCATTCTTTACACTATTTATAATACTTCTGTTGGAACTGAGCTTGTCAGCAAACATCTCCGGAAAACCGCCGCCAAAAATCAGGCCGTCAACCACTGGCAGCTCCTTGTCATTAAGGGGACTGAACTCAACAATCTCCGCCCCTTTTTCCTCCAGCACCCGAATACTCTCCGGATAATAAAAGGAAAAGGCCTCATCTCTGGCTACACCTACGCGGACCCTCTTCTTTTTCCCCTCATCACCAGGGCTTTCCATCAGCTTCATGGTGCCGGCGTTGTTTCCGATACGGATAATCTCATCCACATCAATCTGGGAAGCCATGGCCGCCCCCATGCGGTTAATAATCTCCTGCTCCTGATTTTCCTCCACGGGCAGAAGGCCCAAATGACGCTCCGGCATAACCAGGCTGTCATCCCGGCGAACTGCACCAACCACGGGAATACCCAGCTCATCAAAGGCCTCACGGATTATCCTCTCATGGTTGTCGGAGCCCAGACGATTTAAAATAACCCCCGCCAGCTTCACATCCTTGTCATACATCTTGAAGCCCAATGCCAGAGCTGCCGCCGAAGCCCCCATTGATTTGCAGTCCAGCACCAATACAACAGGTGCATTCAGACTCTTTGCGATTTCCGCTGTGGAGCTGATACCCTTGCTGCCTCCGTCGTAAAGGCCCATAACCCCCTCGATAATTGCCATCTCCGCCTTGGAGGCAGACTGGGCAAAAACCTCCACCATTGTATCCATGGGCATAAGCCATGAATCCAGATTGTGGGAGGACTGGCCGCTGGCCAGCTTATGGTATCCCGGATCAATATAGTCAGGCCCCACCTTGTATGGCTGGACCTTCACACCCTTCTGTCTCAAAGCCGCCAAAAGCCCCGTGACGATGGTAGTCTTTCCAGACCCGCTCTTGGTGGCTGCAATCACAACTCTTGGAATAAGGCATTCCATTTATAACGCCCCTTAAACTTTCTTACACACGCTCATTATCAATAATATACATAATGGCATTAATTACAGATGCGGCAATTGGGCTGCCTCCCTTTGTACCCTCTACAGTCACATAAGGCACCAGAGTATTCTTGGCAAGGGCCTCCTTGGAATCCGCCGCCCCCACGAAGCCCACTGGGATACCCACAATCAGGGCAGGACGCAGATTTTCTTCCTCCACCATGCGCAGCACCTCAAAAAGAGCCGTAGGAGCATTGCCCACTGCAATAATGGCCCCCTCCAGATCCTTGCCAAAGCTCTGCATGGCTGCCATGGAACGGGTAATGCCCTTTTCCTTAGCCTCCTTGGCAATCTCAGGATCCGCCACGCGACAGAACACCTCACCGCCAAAGGTGGCCAGCTTCCGCTTATTGATGCCGGTGCGGACCATTTCCACATCAGTGTATATGTTGCAGCCATTTTTTATGGCTTCCTTCCCTGCAGCAATGGCATCGGGATGCAGTTTGATGATAGGGGCATACTCCACATCCCCTGCGGCGTGAATCATACGGGAATAAACCTTGGTCTCCTCCTCATTGAGATTCAGCCCCTCCAGATGAGGTGCAATGATTTCCATACTCTTATTTTCTATTTCCATAGGTTTCTTGATAAAATCCATTCCAAAACCTCCATCAAACAGCGCACATATTCTTTTCGGTTATTATTACAACTGCTTAGATTATACCATATAAGCCGTATATTACAAAAGCCGACAGGCCAAGTAGGGCAACTATTATAAAAGATTTCACATTGGGACTTACAGCCAGATGATATTCACATTCATTGTGATATAATATATTAGGTTGTCAAGGTATCAGCCTTACAATTAATATTTTTCAATAAAAGGAGATTTTTATGAAAAAGAACTTATTATTGGTATCATTGTTCGTAGTAGTATGTCTGCTTTGCACCGCCTGCTCTCTGAGCCGTGAAAAGGCAGATGTGGGCATCAAAAATCTGGCCACTGCCATGCTGCAGCTGGACTCAAAGGTTTTAAGCAAGTATGACGATTCCATTAACGTAGAAGAGGACTTCCTGAATTCCTTTGTTCCTTCCTTCCAGCGCAGCTCCGGGGATCTGCTCACCAAGGAGCAGGCCACAAAAATCGGCAAGGAAATGATTGCAAAGCTTGCCCAGATTGAAGTAAAATCCTCCACCATCGTTTCTGAAAAGGACGACGAAGCAGATGTAAAAATTACCTTCGACAAATTTAACAGCGATGTGCTGGTGACTGAACCAAATGCTGAAGAAAGCAAGAAGCTCCAGGGTGCTGTTGGTTCCAAGGCAGCTCTTCAGGAGGCTTTGACTGATATTTTCGTAAACCGTCTGCAGAGTGCCCCAAAGAGTGGCACTGCTGAAATTACTGCAAAGTGCAAGTACAACAAGGAAAAGAAGGTCTGGATGCCTACAGATATGGAAAAATTTGCTGAGGACCTTTACTCCAAGGCCTGGGAAATCACTGAATAATACACATCCAAGCAATACTGAAAGCCTATCCCAAATACTGGGATAGGCTTTTAAAATGCACTACTTATTCGTTATGGAAAAGGTTTTCAGATAATTTTTCTGCTCCGGTGTCAGACGTCGGCTTTCCACAGCCTTTTGAATGGTTTTGCGGTGGGTCCAGTCCTCCAGCCGATACTGCTCAATATAGCCAATGGAAGCATCATACTGCTTGGCCAATGCCGTGGCAAAATACCAGGCCACCATCATGCGCACGTAATACTCCTCGGAACGGATTTTTGCCACCTTCTCCAGATATTCCGACTTAAAATCAGCATCCAAATAGAAGCTCATCAGCATCTCAATCCCAAAGCGAATGGTATATGTTTCCTGACTCTGAAGCCATTTATCTATATAGGGCAGCAGCTCGTCCAAGTGCTTTTTAAAGATTTTGGGGGAAATAAGGTCACAGGTGCCCCAATTGTCCACATGTGGCAAAAACGCCTCCAATTCCCGGATAACCGCTTCAAAATCCTTCATATTGGAAATAATAAAGCCATGCAGATTATTTTCCTCAATGTATTTATGGGGCAGCTCCCCCATAAAGGCCTTGGCATCCTCCAATGGTATTTCCTTGGCCAGCTTTCTGAGGTCCGGCACCCGCACCCCAATAATCCTATCCTTATCAATCCCCGGCACCAGCTTGGCATGAAAATCCCGATATTTCAGATCTTGTAAGGAAAATAGCTTTTCTTGAATGTTCATTATGTGCTCCATTTACGACAGTTGGAATTTGCATGAGGCTTTAGTAACTGTTCCAGGTGACAATCTACAATAGTAGAAATTATCATGAGGTTCTAGACGTC
>NZ_KK211384.1:12433-143396 GCF_000622005.1 Anaerovibrio sp. RM50
TTTTTGAACCAACATGTTTTTTATTTTCATTAATTTCTTTAAAACTAACTTTATTAGCCCAGAACCTCATTTTTAAACCTTAAATTTCCATAAAGACAGAGGTTTGCAACCTCAAACTATAATCAATTCATCTGTATCATGCTTTGCATAACCAAATCGTGTTATATCACAATATTTGGAAAGCTTCATTATCATGATACTATCTTCCTCAGAAAATTTCTTTTCAAAATTACCTTTTATTTCCAAGATAATATTATCCAAGGCAGTATCACTGTTTTGTATTTCATAGACAGAATACTGCAACCTTCCACCAAATTTCCTAATATACTTGTTAAACTTGGTACGTAATTTGTCGTCTTTTATATCATAGCTGATTATAACCATTATATCACCTGACCACAAATACAGGAAATTCCTCGGCCTTTTTGCCCTTCATAAATGCCCTATAGTAGCTTTGAACATACATAAAAATTTCCACCTTCTTTTGCAGAATTGGCTGCATTAAAAAGCCAATATATTTTCCATTATTCTCCCACTTCAAAAGAAAAGCTCCATTGCGGTTGGTAAAATCCTCTGGCTGGCATTGCTTTAAATTAACAGATTTTCTTACCTGCATATCTATAAGGCTCCTAAAGGGTTCCACCAAATCACATACCAAGGATTTTCGCATGTAAAACTCCCGGTGTAATACACCGCAATAAGTATCAAAACCAAAAGCATTTAACAAGGCATCAATATAATTAAACAGTATGGTATACCCTATATCCAGGGTACTATTTATAAAATCACATTTTATCCTCGGCTTTCGCCCCTTCCATTCTATATCACGGTAGTAGCATTTAAAATATTCTCTGGCAGATAGCCCTTCCAATCCCAATAAGCCCGATAGCTCTCCAGTATAGGATCTTATTCTAGTAACAAATTCATCTAAACGTGCTATTGATAACTTAACATCTTCCGATTTATTGCGCTCAGCCATTAAAAGTTGGCGCGAATTTTCAACTTTATTTTTCAATAAATGCTTTGCCAATTCTAAACCGCTATAGGCATATTGTTTACGTCGCAATATCACATTTCCTTCCATTCTTCCACCAAGCATTTCATAGGTTTTCATGGAGGAACTCATTAATACGATTAAGAAACAAAACTTGCGGGCAGCCTTGAATACGGCATTTGTAATTGAAATATTGCCTATCAGACACAACATAAACAATCTGTAGCAGGTGGACTGGTGGCGAATTTTCCCATCCTTGTCCTTAACTATTATGTTGTCATTTGAAAAAGCAATTTTCTCCCCTTCATTAAGCAAAACGAACACGATTTGTTTGGATTCAAATTCAGGCTTACTAATCATATTAAACCTCTGTCACATGCTGGTTCGTAAATACATCTTTGACACTTTTTAATATTAGTCTGCTGGAAATCGTCCAAAGAAAAATCTCTTATTGCTTTAATTGTACTTTCGAATTTAACAGACATTATATGGTCTTCACAGGGAAGCAGGATGTCATAGTTCTTATTGTCATCCATGGAATGAAAACGGATATTAGACACGGTATATCCCATTTCCATCAATGCAAAATATTGGGCATAAAGCTGGAAAACATATCCATCATAAATGTTTACAATCCTTTTTTTCCGCTCAGTCAGAACGCCATTGGCCACATCGAATATGTCTATTTTGCCCACAAGACCATACTTTTCTGATACAACACTTATCCCCTGCAACACATCTTTGCGAGTAGAATAGCATTTTTCATCAACAGTTTTATGGGCTGCTTTACCAGAAATCTGATCACTATTCTGGTAAAGCAGCGTTTCTTTATTCCCATATAACTGGTGAAAATAAATTGATACCGGGCAAAAGATAAAATCATTCAGCCATGAAATCAATATATAATCATCCATTGTTTTTATATTCCTGATTTTGCATAAATTTAAACCATGCTGCGTTTTCTCCACCTTTACCGTAATTATGCAATTTGCCATCCTCAATTCCTCTTATAGTCATGAGACCTTTCAAAGCAATATGATATGCACCGTTGGCATCAGCATTCATCGGCTCAGTGGAAGTGGCCTCGCGGGAATCAAAGAATTTACCTGGGGCATATTCCACAGGGGATAGGATAAAGTCATTTTCATTTTCTGTTCCGCTTACGGTATATCTCATTTTCAGCACCAACCGCAAATAGAACAACAGCGTACTCAAAAAATGTTTATCTGCAACCTCTGTAATATGAGATACAAGATTCTCCCCACCTACATAATCGATACCATGAGCTTTAAATAATTCTTTCAGCCGGTCAGTAACGGAATAAGCCTTTGTCTCCCGTGTTTTTGCAGAATACTCCCACCGCAAATCTCCGCACGTACATACCACCCATTCATTTCTGGCCATATCAACGCCAAAACTTCTGTAATCAAAGGCAAACTCAAAATAATCTGCCTTGGCATTATAGGAAATGCTGTCAAATTTCCGTATTGTATCCTGGGCCTTGGTAATATTTTCATATCTCAGCTTGGCATTAAGCAGATTCACAAATCCTGTTTTTGGATCAATGTGTGAAGTATAAGACGGTATCACATAATATATACAGCCTGTCTGTTTGCCAATCTTATCAAAGCTCTCAAACTTATCCGTCAGCTGTAAGCCCTTTGCATAAGAACCATTCATTTCATAACCACGGTCCTTAAATACAAGATAGTTAAGCTTATCTATCATGGCTTTTTCAAATTTCTGATAAACCTGCTTTTCCACCTTTGTTCTGCCACGCTTAAAACCAACATTGAGGTTCTCAAGGACAATGACAGCATTATACTGCAGCATTAACTGGGTAAGCTTATATACCACCTGAGACAAATACCCTGCTTTTAATTCCTTGATGTTCTCTATGGTTTCCCAAGCCTGCTGGGCTACATGCTTCCCTTTTTCCTTTCTGTCCAGCAAATCATGGTAATCCGTTTCCTTGTTGACCTTCTCACCCTTATCATTTGTGTAACTGCCAGAAATCTTATTAAGTGAACCCTGTTCCAAAATATCCCCTGTCTGATTAATGACAGTGTAATACAGTAAATGTCTTTCACCACGGTCAATGCCTATAATGCACACATCAGGATTATTCTCCACAAAGCGGTTAATCTTTTCGTTGTACTTTATAGGCTTATCCGCCCGGAAATTCAGAGTAATCGGACAATGGAAATAGAATTTTCTTTCAGTGTAGCGCTTATCTTTAATCAAATCATAATTAAATACACTTTCCTTCTTGGTATTGAGCGGATTTTTATTGGCAATAGGCTTGTTATGCTCATGAGTAACCTGAAACTCAATTGACGGATTGCGCATAAACATTTCCGCTTCACCATTCAGTTTTATAATTGGCTGTGTTCCCTCAGTAACGGCCTTTAAATTCTCATCGCTGAACACCCCATGCCAATACATTGTATGAAGGTTATCCGTTCCCTTTTTCTTTTTCTTATCGGAAAAATCCTTTGTATAAAGCTGGAACAAATACAGCTTATGCTGTGAAACCATCTCATCAATATATTCTGTTGGAATCTCCACTTTTTCCAACGAATAAGTCTGCTTATCTATGTCCTCATAAAACTTATTTGCATTGTCATATTCCGCTGTATTTTTAAACTTAAACTTGAAATATTCATTCCATTCCGGGTGAATGGCAATTGCTGATTTCATAAAGTCTATCCACTCAGCAACAGCCTTACGATCCCCTGCCGCTGCAGTATATAGCTTTTTCTCACGAATTTCCAATATTCGTTTTGAAATCAAATGGCCAAAAATTTTTTCGTTAGAACCAGCGAAAACAACTTTTGGTAACATTTTGGCGGAGCCGGAAACTTGCTTATACTTAACCTTATAATATATGTCTTTGGAGGAATATTTATCCAAAAGGTGTGGATTCTTTTTAAAATCAAATATATTCTTTGATTTGCTGTCTGCTACACCCAAGAAGTATTTTCCATCTTTTATAAACAGGAAGCAGCCATTGGCTGTTTCATTGTTATAGTCCCAACCAGCCAGCATTGTCGGCATGTTGAAGGAAAGTTTCATCTTTTCATCAGAATAAGGTTTCTTGGTAGCAAAATTTCTGATTCTGTCATAAAGGATACTAAATTCGCTCAGCTTATCATATATAGCATTAAACTCGTTGCTAAAATCGATGCCATTTTCAGGAACATCCATCTTTTTCCTGCCGTTATACATAGAAAACAGCTTATATTTGCGTATTGCCTGAAGCATAGCATCCAAATGTGGTTTATATTGGGTTATTTTATCCAAATCAGGAAGAGTAGCGTCCAATGCATTTTTCTGAATGAAATAATCCTTCAAGTTAAATTTATCCTGAATTTTAGCTGCATCATCAGCATCCAGCACTTTGCAATACTCAGAAAAATACTTTTCCAACTCAGCCAGATTAATTATATCCTTATCATATTTTCCATTATCCAAGGCATTTCTGAGAATACTCCAATCCCCAAAAAGAGCCTGGGATAACTCAGTTAATGGCTGGGTTTTTACATAAATATTTCCATAGTTATCTTCAGTAAATATCTTCTTGTACAACTGCAATAACTCATTGAAAAGTGCATAAGAAACTTTATACCCATTCTTGGCACATTCTATGGCTTCCTCATTTCTATTTATTACTTCAGACATAAAACTGTTATCCCTGTCACTGAGTATCTGCTTGTACAACATTGACATAACAGGCAGTTCACGGGCTTTGATGCCATTTTTCTGACGATATTCATTTATCAGGGAATTAACGCCCTTGAAATCAGCATCATCAATTGGTCTGCCAATACACTGATAGTTGTATTCATCTATTTTGCTTTGACTCAGTATTTCCGAATAAGCTGTCGGCGAGAAAAACTTTTCAAAGCCCTTAAGGGCAGAATATAACTCAGGATACTTGGCTTTGATTTTTTCATATATTCTTATATTGCCAAAATATGTCACCATATTTTGATCTATCACCCGAAAAGCTATGGCCGTGGACTTGTCCTCAGAGCTAAACATATTCTCTCTGGCCTGCTTATAATTAGTAAGATAGGTTACAAAGCCTTCAAATGATTCAATAGCTTTGATATATTTCTCTCTGTCTTCAGCAGAATATTTTGCATTGTTATTCAGCCAGTTAATCAATCTGCTGTCAACTTCAATCTTCTTTTTACCTTTACCGGCTGGGGCATCTACTTTGGCTTTAAGCTTAACCAAGTCCTTTAATTGATCAGAGCCCAACAAATAATCCTTTAAATTTCCGAAAGCCTTTACCAAATCCTTCCTCAATTTTTCACAGCATGAGGAAAAAGCATTAGTATCGCGGTTGCAGTACAAGTCATAGGCATTTTCAAGCAATGCTTTATCCAAAGTAAATGACGTAAGCGCATCTTCAATATAAGCCCTGTAATAATCATCCAATAGTTCTTTAAGCACACCATAATACTCATTACGCTTTTGGTCATTGAACAAAACACTGCACTGGTCACTTTCGAGCCACTTCTTAGTTTCTGGAACTGGTCGTGCCTCAAATCTTAAAGTTTTGGAAACTGGGTATTGCCCTACAAATTCATCAATAAACGCAACCATGTTTACACCTCTTCCTATAGTTATTGCAAAAGCACTGTATTAAACCTTTTCCCCTAAAATATTTCTATACTTTTCAAAAAATTCCCCCTTCATGTGAATTAATTTTCATTGACTTTATATTAGCACTTATGTCTTCCACTGGAAACACTTTGTTGTTACTTTTTTTGACCAAGCTAGAGAATGTAGGTTTGGAATGGACTTTTTCTTTTGCCGCTATCTTATAAAGATATCTCCTTGGGTGTATAATACAAGAAAGAGTTTTATATAATGGTTCAAAGGGGGATTTATACCATGAACAAAATAGTTGAAGCCCTGAAAAAAGCAGACACCTTCTTTATTGCCACCATTGATGGGGACCAGCCAAGGGTGCGTCCTTTTGGTGCTGTTGTCGAATATGAGGGCAAGCCTTATCTTTGCACTGGCAATAAAAAGCCATGCTTTGCCCAGATGAAGGCCAATCCGAAGGTTGAAATCTCAGCAGTATACCCTGACAAAAGCTGGCTGAGACTTACCGCAAAGGTGGAAGCAATCGACAGCGATGATATCCGCTCCGCCATGCTGGAGGAATATCCAAGCTTAAAGGGAATGTATCATGTTGGAGATGGGGTCTTTGAAGTATTGGAAATCAAGGAAGCAAAAGGCGGCATATACTCATTTGCTGCTGATCCTGTAATATTGTAAGGGAATACATGAATTTTTCCACAACAGAAAGAGAGGTAATGTGTATGCCTTGTAAATCAAAGCTTGCAGCATTTATTGTACTTTGCAGTATGTTGATATCATCAGTGGCCTTTGCACATAATATGCCCTGGGAGGAAATGTATGTGGGAGGCGTAGGCCCGGGATGTACCCTGGGCTATGTAAAGGAAATATATGGTGAACCCATTGACAAGATTGAATCTACAACCGATTGGCTTCATATTGTAACCTACAAATATTCTGAGTCTTTTTCTATTACTGGCCGCTCTTTTACAGAGGAAAATATTCCCGAAAATGAAATGATAGTTGCGGGATTGGTACTTAAAGACAATTCCCTGTCTACCCCAAGCGGCATCCGGGTAGGAAGCCCCTATGAAGAAGTCATACACAAATTTGGCTACGGTGATGAAGTAAAACTTAGCGGCAAGACCTACTATTGTTTTAATGCCCCTAACTCTGCCGTGGAAATGTCCTTTGGGGTTGATGGTGATTATATTATTACTGAAATACGTGCAGGTACTGAGCTTTAACTATTTGGATAACTCAATATGCGGTTTTCCTGTGGAGTGCTGCAACCTCATGGGATAAGGTCAGTCTTCGGACTGGCCTTTTTTTGTGGCTCACTATTCCGGATATTTGTGATATCATATAAAAATAATGAAAGGAGACATTTATGGACTGGCTTTTCAATATTGATAAAACCCTTATTTTCGCCGTGCAGGATAATATAGTAACTCCTCTGCTTACCCCTTTTATGCGGGGAATATCCTTTGTTGGGGAATATGGTGCAATATGGATTATATTGGGCATTGGCCTTTGCTGTACAAAAAAATACCGCCAAACTGGCATAGCTGTCCTGATTGGGTTGTTATTTACCCTTTTGGTGGGAAATATCTTTTTAAAACACCTTGTAATGCGGGCAAGGCCATGTATAGATTTTGCGGGAATATCGGTTTTGCCTGTTACGCCGCCTGCAACCGACTATTCCTTTCCCTCCGGTCATTCCTTCAGCTCTTTTGTCGCAGCTACGGCTATTGCCAGTACAAAGAAAAAAGGCTGGATTATCGCCGCATTTTCAGCGGCCTTTATAATGGCTTTTTCCAGGATATATCTGTTTGTCCACTATCCTTCCGATGTGCTTACGGGAATGATTTTGGGTATTGTCTTTGGAATACTGGCATGTCATATTTCCAAATTCATATATAAGCATTAACGAATAACGTATTACGTGTAGAGACCCCCATAAGTTAGACCAAGTAATCTAACTTATGGGGGTCTCTACACAGCTCCATGTATATTTGAGATTATTTGATTTTTGGGAACTGCCCTAGTAATAGCCACCTCAAATTATTTACTTTCCCCCAAAGAAATTCATAATCCTCTGCCAGCCAGTTTTGTCACTGTTTATCAGCTTTTGGGCATCATCCTTGGTGAAGCCCCTGGCTGCATTGGTGTAGTAGATATTCAGCTCCGGGGCGGTTTTAAACAGGGATTTGTCATCATCAAAAACTATATAATCCCTGATATTATGTGCCTTACAGTAATTCAGTACGCTCCGTCCCCTGTCCAGTTGGTCAAGCTCCTCAGTCTTATCCATTATGCGGATTTTTTCAGGGGCCATGGCGTGAATTAACTCCTTTATATACACCGCATGTTTACCATCACTGTTGAAGCCCGTTTTCCATGAAGAAGTGAGGACAATGCCCACCTCATGGTTATGCTTCCCGTTCAGATAGGCCATGTATTCAAGAAAGCAGCTGATACATTTGCTATTTAAGGTAAAAGGGCGCTTCCAGTCCATTTCCGTGTTCAGTACCCCGTCCACATCCAGAAATATATAAAACATAATATCACGTTCCTTATATTGATCCCTTATATTAAAAACCTAATTTACCTAATCTTATCAAACCAACAAAGCCTTATCAATCAACGATTTGACTTCATTATTTCTTGCTCAGATATAACACTTTCCCCTGCTCAGGGATATAAAGAACAGAAAAGGAAATACATCCCAAAATAAAACGTATATACAAGTAAATAAAGGCACGTAGAAGCGGTTATGCTTTTCATCAGGAATTGTATAATTTCTTCCAGTGCCATCAGCAACAGAGGGTCGGAAGCCGACCCCTGTTTCAATTTTGGGGGAAATTAAAGAAGCCGCCCCCTGGGTTGGGAACAGCTCTATGGGTGTATTTAAGATTATTTCTTTTTGGGTGAATGAACCTCATTTGGAGGGTCGTATTGGCATAATCTGCTGATTTGCTGCCTGAATTTTCTTGAGTGATTCCTCTGTCCAATTCATACCCAGCTTTTCCGCTAATACCTCCAATTCCTTCATGTCCGTTGTGTGGCACATCTTTTGAGTTAGAACATTTATTTCGTGCTTTGACAATTCTTTCATCACTTTCAAACGCCCTCCTTCCGAAACTTAACACTATTGTTGAATGGTCCTCATTTTGGGAAGGGCGTATCGGATAATTGGGAGGGGGTCGCATTCGCCAAGAATTCCTTTTCTTCTGGCAGCATTTCTATCCCGTAGTAATCGTAAATCTCGGTAAACGCTGCCAGTCTTTCCGATGGTGTTTTTGCTTCGTAGGCTTTCAATGCTAATTTCCAAGGATTCGGTTCCATTGTCAAACTCCTTTCTAGGTTGAATGACCCTCAAATTCAGCGGTTCATATTGGCCAAGGACTGTTCTAACGCCATCCGTTCCTCGTACTCCCGTCTGAGGATTTCCTTCCCCTCTTTCTCCACCAGTTCTCTTGACATCCCCGGTGTTCTTCGCATTATCTCGTTGACGAATTTCTCCAGCGGCAATGGCTTTATCGAGGTTAATCTTGCGTTGTCTTTTGACTTGTTCATCATTTTCAAACGCCTCCCCTAAGTTGAATGACCCACCAAATTTGAGGTGCACCCCATTTTGGGAGGGTTGTATTGGTTTATCCCTTACATTTAAATCATAAGGTATTTTTTTGCCCTTTCTTCCGCTTCTTCGTCTGGCATATCGGGATAAGCCTTTTGCAGACAATAAACCACTTCTTCCACCGTTTTTGCTTCTGCTATTCGGTAAAACCATCTCATAGTTTCTGTCATAATCAATACACCCCCTGTTTAGGTTGAACGGCTCTCAGTGGTATGATCATATTGGTAATTTTTCTTCTAAACTTATATTCTCCTGTGACTGGGATGGAGGCGCCTTCATGAAAATTTCCTTCTCCTCTGGCAACATTTCTATTCCGTAATGATTGTATATCTCTGTATATGCTGCTAACCTCTCCGATTCATCCTTCGCCTTGTATGCTTTCAAGGATAATTTTGCTAATTCCTTCATCATTATTAAACATCCCCCTTATTAGGTTGAACGGCTTTTATTGGGATGGTCCTATTGGATAATCGCCAAAAGGCTCAGACCTGATAGCAAATATCTTGTTCCGAGTATTTACATATTAAAAATGTTCATTACTCTTTTTTTGGCTTCCTCATCCGTTATCCCCGGACAAGCCTTTTTCATGTACTGTACTGCTTCTTCAAATGTTTGTGCCTTTGCTATCTTCAGATACATTTCCAATTTTTCTGACATACCACCCACACCTCCTGATTCGTTCGCGGTCAAGGGAGATTTTTCAGTAGATGACTCTTTCATAATCAACGACCCCCATAGTTAAATGGACATTCATTTTAAGAGCATCCTTGATTGATGCAAATATCTTCTCCATTTTTTATCGCTAAGAGTTCTTCGGAGAACTTCTTTATTTCTTGAGGTGTTTTCGTCGGATATACTATTTTGCAATACTTCATTATTTCTTCCAGAGTATCGGCTTCCAACATCATTCTATAGGCTAGTATTTCTTCTCCCATAAGAGATGCACCTCCTAACCATATTTTATCAAAACCATGTCCTCTTTAGGTCGCTTCGCAAGCGACATAACAACCACTTGAATATGGTTTTAGGTTAATCAATATTTATTATCTGTATGTTATCATTTTTTTTTAAACTTGAAAACATTTACCTGTGCAAAAATATAGCCAACATAAAAATCATGTGTTCCACTTTATTTTTTTGGGGTGGCAGCCAAATTTTTATTTTTAAAGTCCGGCATATATCAGAGCCCTGTTGGAGAATATAAGTTCTCTGACGAGGGCATTTTTTTGACCTGACAGATATTGCAAAATATAAATGTTAATATAGAATATAGAAAAGAATTATTATTAACAAATATTGAGGTTTAAAACTCTGCTGATCTGTCATAGTATACGGAGGTGGGTTGAAATGACTGATAGCACATATAAAAGTTCACCATTCAGGATAGAAGAAATTGATGAATTATATAACAATGTCCAGAAATTCAGATCCACAAAATTTACCGGCAAGCTATTTGAATTTATAGCCAATTTTCCTAAAATTGCCCCGTATAATGCCATGCTGGTTTTTATGCAAAAGCCCGGCAGCTCCTATGTGGCCACCGCAAAAGAGTGGAAGGAAAAATATGGCAGAAGCCCAAAATCCACCGCCAACCCGCTGGTTATATTAAAAGCATTTGGCCCAATAGAATTTGTCTTTGAGGCAAACGATACTGAGGGAAAGCCTTTGCCCCAGGAAATAACTAATCCTTTCAGAACTGAGGGGGAGATTTCCCGAAAACACTACGATACATTTTTTAAAGATATCATTAAGGAAGGTATCGTTGTAAGGAAACAAAATTATGGTACTGGTATGGCTGGAAAAATTCAAAGACTTCAGAGCAGCAGCAGTATTATTCTTCCAGAAGGTAAAAAAAGCATAGAAGTATCACATTGTTTTGATATTGTAATAAATGAATCAATGAGCGAAACTGAGGAAGTTGCTACCATATTTCACGAACTGGGCCATTATTTTTGCGGACACTTTAAGATGCCGGACAAAATAAAGCATATCCCAAGAAGAATGGTCGAAACTTTAACGGATCAGGTAAGGGAGTTCGAGGCTGAAACAGTTTGCTGGCTTGTCTGCAAACGGCTGGGGATTATTAATCCATCTGAAAAATATTTGAAGCATTATTTGGAAAATAATAATGAGGTGCCAGAGGGAATAAGCTTTGATGCCATTTTAAAGGCCTGCGGGAAAATAGAAAACATGCTGCTTGGTAAATACAAGACACCGAAGGAGTTAATTATAAACGTATACAAGTGAGGTGGTTGGCATGGAACAATTAACAAGAAAACAAGGAATAGAATTGACAGAAAGACTTCACCAGAGCTCCAATGTAG
The DNA here is from genome assembly GCF_000622005.1 of Anaerovibrio sp. RM50. Lineage (GTDB taxonomy): Bacteria > Bacillota > Negativicutes > Selenomonadales > Selenomonadaceae > Anaerovibrio. The sequence goes on from NZ_KK211384.1 coordinate 23,988, forward strand.
ACGAGATTTTGGAAATATCACAAAAACTAGGGATGGACTTCACCCGTCAAGAGGCCATCGAATATATGGAAAGAAATCTGCGAATAATGGCGTTGGATAAAAAATAAATGTCACACTTCAACATGGGGGTGTTCATTATGGAAGAATTAACAAGACAGCATGGAGTGGAATTGATAAGAAAGCTTCGACAGAGTACTGATGTGGATGAGATTTTGGAAATATCCCAGAAATTGGGGATGGATTTTGATAGGCAGTCGGCCAATGAGTATGCAGAAACAAATCGGCGAATAGAGGCGTTGGATGAACCAAAAGAGAAGTGAGGTGGGCGTTATGGCTGAGAAGAACACTAAAACTTATCCAATATGGAAAAACGGAAAAATACTTTTCAAGGGTATTGAACTTACGGAGGATGAAGCATTGGCACTGGTAATGAAAATGGAATACGGCGACCCGAACATCGACAAGCAAATGGAAATCGACATCAGAACAGAAATTTGCGGAATGCCGTTGGAAAAAGCTATTGATTTTACGGAGGGTCGATACCCTGATATTGATCGTGCAACACAGCTTAAGATTTTAGACAGATGGATTAGGGAAATAAAGGAAGGTAAATTGTAATAGCAGTTCTGATAGATTTCTGTTAGGAGGTTTTTACAATGGATGCTGAAAGATGGATGCAGCTGCACCCAGAGATAGATATGATAGCGGCTATAAATAAAATTAAGGATTATTTTAAAGATAATTTATATCAGATAATTCTTTTTCCTCCAACAGATAGATATCCTTTTCTTGAGATACTTCTTGACGAACATGACCACGATAACTTTTACTCTGATTTATCCGATGAACTCTTATTTGATATGGATTTAGGTACTCTATACAGGGAGAAAGATGATTTTAATGCACTTTTACCATTTGGTGAACAAAGTAATTATATAGCCAGAGAAGGAATTGTGTTTTATGGACCAGAACTGAAACGTCCAAATTATGATCTAAAAAAAATGCCTGTAGATGCAAACTATGCAGAAAGACATGATATTAACTATAGATTTAATATGGCTTTTAATGTTGGGTATGTTTTGGCGCAATCAATCGAAGCATTTGCCTTTAAACCAGTTGAATTAATTGAAAGATGGCTTACTTCCCAAACAGCTTATGATGTTTATCAATTAGGGCATTCTTATGACGAAAAATATCATTATCCAATGAAAAGTGATGTAATATTTGATGATTTTGCAAAAGAACTCTCGTTAAATTGGGTTGGCCCGCAGATCGTTAATGCCATAGTAGATAAAAGTCCAATGTTTTGGTTGGGGTATATGCTTCAACACCTTATGTATAAAGATGGGCTTCCACCGGCAACACTTTTAAAAAAATATAATATTAGACGGATAATAGCTGACATTGAAATACTCTGGACTCTCTGCGCAAATGATGCAGTAGATATTCTTTCTGAAAAATATACTTTGAACAATTGAGTAAAAAATCTGGAATGTGGGGTGATTACCATGCAGAAAGACAGATTTACAGAACTTGCATTAGAATTGTTATTTATTGACGATGAGCAACACAAAGAAGCGATATTTCAAGAAATATGTAAACTGGAAGCTGACAGAATAAAAGAAGAACACATATTAGAACAAATAAAAGACCTTATTCCTGAAAGAGAGTTGGAATATTATAAGGCACTTTTAACCGCTAAAGATGATGAACAGAAAAAAAAAATAATCATATCCCATGCAGAAAAATCAGGCATTGAGCTTGTACCAGGCGAATTGGAAATATATATAAAAAATGCTACCCCTAAAAAAATATTGCACCAATTATTAGACATAGCGTTTCATAATGCAACTGATCCACAAATGATTATATATCTTGGAAATAAGTTGGGGATGAGCTTCACTCAGGAAAAAGCTGAAGAAATTGCAGAAAGGCATAAATTCTTTAAGGTTGGTAAGGCATCTGAGCTTTAAGAAAAATATTGATTGAGCACCCTTCATGGGTGCTTTTCTTTTTTGGGTGGGGCGTATGCCGTGGGGCGGCTGCGACGCGAAGCTAGTCCCGACATGGGCTCTTTCTTTTAAAATCTGTGTGCAGCTGCGGCCACGGCTCTTGGGTGGGGTTCAGCGAGCATTCTTCAAAAAGAGCGAATAGTCATCTAATAAAAAATGCTGGAACCAGTTACTAGTTCCAGCATTTATTTTAGAAATATTAAATTTTATCAATAGACCAGGTGCTGTAGCCCTCATAGGCATAGGAGGCGTCGATGCCCTTCATATACACTTGGCGGTCAGTGATTTTGTCCGTTAAAGCATCTTGCAGAAGGGCCTTTATTTCCTTGTTGCGCACGGGGCTTCTTTCCATGGCCAAAAGGTAATCCTCCTTGTCCACCTGACTCCAGTCAACTACCTTGCCCAGTTCCTTTTTTAGTATGCAGTCCAGCCATATTCTTGTACTGCGGCCATTTCCCTCACGGAAGGGATGGGCCACATTCATCTCCACATACTTCTCAATAATATGGTCGAAGGTATCCTGTGGCATTTTATCAATATTGCCAAGGGCTTCACTTAAATACAGCACCGGTGCAAAGCGAAAATTTCCCTTTGCTAAATTAACAGTCCGCATGACACCGGCAAAATCATATACATCCTGAAAAAGATATTTGTGTATTGCCTGCAGGCCTTCAAATGTGCCTACCGAAAAGGAATCCAGCAGCTTTTTATCATAAAGCTCCAGTGCTCTCTTTTTGCTCAGGCGTTCCTCTATATGGGCCAGTTCTATGGAATCCGTTATACCAAGTTTATTTTCCAATGCATTTGCCATAGACTTCTTCATCTCCATTTCCACTGACCCGTAAAAATACTATTTCCTTACTTGGCCTTCAAGAAACTCCAGCACACCATCGAAGCTATAGGCCACGTTGGTGTATTCCACCTTCGGGCGGTCGATAACCACCATAGGCAGATTCAGCTCCTTTACTGCCGCAAATTTTGTATCTGCCCCACCAAGGGAGCCGCTGTTTTTAGTAACCACCACATCAGCCTTGTACTTGATAAAGAGCTCCTTGTTAAGCTCCTTGGAAAACGGCCCCTGCATGGCAACAATTTGATTTGGTGAAAAGCCCAGCTCCCTGGCCTCCCGTACCACCTCAGCCTCCGGCAGAATACGGCATACCACATCGCAGTTCTTTAAGGCCTCGGCCCTGGCAAATACAGGAAGACTCCTGCTGCCAGTGGTGAGAAATACGTGCTTTCCCAGTTCTCCGGCCTTCTCTGCCGCTGCCTCAACGCTTTCCACATAATAGGCCTTGTCATAATCCAGCTGGCTTGATGGCCGCTCATAGCGGATATAAGGCACACCATATTTTTCACAGGCCCTCATGGCATTGGCGGAAATATTGGCCGCATAGGGGTGACTGGCATCAACAAAGCACTCCACCTTGTTGCTGCTGAAATACTCCACAAAGCCAGCTTCATCCATGGCCTTATTATTAACCTTTATTCCCTTGTAGCTTTGCAAAAGCTCCTCACCGTACTCACTGACAACAGAGGCAGTAACCTCATAGCCATGCTCCAAAATGAAGCCCGCCAGTTCACGTCCGTCCTGAGTACCCGCAGCTATGAAAATCATACCTTGTAACCTCTTGGAGTAATCATATAACCGTCCTTAACGTAGGTGTGGCTGTTGCCAATGATTACGATGGAGAACATGCCGATTTCTTCCTCTGTGAAATGCTCCAGATCGGAAATAACATAATCCTCCTGCTCACGGCTGGCACTGGTAACAATACCCACTGGGGTCTTTGGATCACGGCACTTCAGAAGAATCTCCTGAATGGTGTCAATATAATCTGGACGGGCCTTGCTCTTTGGGTTATAAAGGGCAATTACAAAATCCCCCTCCCCTGCCAATTTGGCACGCTTCTGAATAAGCTCCCAAGGGGTCATCCAGTCACTGAGGGAAATAACTGCAAAATCGTGCATCAGCGGAGCTCCCAGAATAGAAGCCGCCGCATTTACTGCAGAAACCCCTGCCACTGTTCCGCCATATTCCGGACGGTCACACTCCGGGTACTGAAGCACCAGCTCCAATACGAGCCCGGCCATACCATATACCCCAGCATCACCGCTGGATACAACTATGGTATTTTTTCCGGATGCTGCAGACTCCACAGCCATCTTGCAGCGGTCAACCTCCTGCATCATGCCTGTGCCAATAACCTCTTTGCCCTCAAGCATTGGCTTAATTAAATCAATATATGTGGTATAGCCCGCAACCACTTCTGCCGCCTCGATTGCTTTTTTTGCCTTTGGAGTCATATCGTCCATGCTGCCAGGACCAATTCCGATTACTGTTATTTTTCCCATATTAACGCCACCGTCACTTTCTCATATTTTGTCTTAAGGAGAGCCTCAACACCGTGGTTAACACAGCAAAAGGCCGCAGCCTCCGCCACATTTCCCACGCCAATAGTTTTTCTTACAAATTCCGACTCTGCCAAATTATAATATTCTATCTGTTCCTTCAGTTTGCTGTTATCCCAGAAGGTAATCTTCTTGTTCAGGGTCTTTGCAATTTCCAGGAGTCCCTGCTCGTCAGCCTTGAATACAGTGCTGGCCATTTCGTCTATACGGTCAACACTCCAGCCAATCCTCTTGCAGGCCTCCTCCAGTGCCCCGCGAATCAGGTCCGCCCCAACACCCCGGCGACAGCCGATACCGGCCACCAGCCGCCTTGGCCTAAGATACAGCACCCATTCATTAACAGGAAAATGATTAGCGGAAAGCACCACGCGATAGGTGCCCTGCTCCACCACCTTTTTGGATATTTCCTCATTGGTGCAAACCGTCACCAAAATGCCATTGCTCTTCATCTTTTCACGGTATTCCTCCAGACATGGAATATCCTCATCTATGAGGTATTCCAGCTGTGCGTCTCCCAAAACCGCGTTATTTAAATGGAGAATATTTTTCTTTGGATAAGGCACCAGCCCAATGCGTGATGCCAACAAATCCGGGGCCAGCTTATTATTCACGTCTGTAGCTGTAGTAATAACAGGATTGCTTTCCAGAATTTCCGCCAGCTCCAGAGTAAGCTCATTGCCGCCCCCAATATGGCCGGACAACAGACTGATAACATTTCTGGCCTGCTCGTCCATTACCACAACTGCAGGATCAGTGAGCTTGCTTTCCAAGAGCGGGGCAATAGTACGCACCACAATTCCCGTGGCCATAATAAAAATCAGGGCCCCGTATCTGGAAAATTCTTCCTTTACAGCACTGGCCAGACGGCTGTAATATATGACCTCATGCTGGTCCCTAAGGCCCTCATGGGCATAAATATCCACATTGGCCTTAATATTCTCTCTGATGCGTCTGGCTACCTTCAATCCATTTTCTGATGAAGTAAAGATGGCATATTTCATAGGCTGGCTTCCCTAAATCCGTGACTGAACTCCGGGGCATAAAGCCTTGACAGCTCGTAGTCACTGCCCAACACATTACTTACGACTATCATGGAGGTGCGGTCTACGCCCTTGCCCTCAATTTCCTTGCAGATGGTCTCCAATGTACCACGGAAAATCCGCTGCTCCGGCCAGCTGGCCCGCTGAACAATGGCAATAGGAGTAGTAGGCTCATAGCCACCCTCAATAAGCTCCTTCACCACATCCCCCAGCATGGAGATACTGAGGAAAATGCACATGGTGGCCTTGTGGGCAGCCAGAGAACGAAGCTTTTCCCTATCCGGAACTGGAGTTCTACCTTCATTTCTGGTAATAATAACGGTCTGGGTAACCCCCGGCAGGGTATACTCCTGCTTAAGGGCCGCTGCAGTGGCCAAAAAGCTGCTGACTCCCGGAACCACCTGATATTCAATGCCCTTCTTGTTAAGGGCATCCATCTGCTCCTGAATGGCACCATAAATGGCAGGATCCCCCGTATGGAGTCTTACCACATTTTTACCAGCTGCCACGGATTTTTCAATAACCTCCAGCACCTCAGGAAGGGACATTGAAGCGGAATTATGAATCTCACAGCCCTCCTTGGCGTAGCCCAGCAAAGCCTCCGGCACCAGGGAGCCCGCATAAATAATAACGTCAGCCTCCTCCAGTAGTCTCTTGCCCTTTACTGTAATAAGCTCAGGATCGCCAGGGCCTGCCCCCACTATATTTACCATTGCCATTATTTAGCTCCTTTCTGTTTTTCACATGTAACTATATAAATCGGATTATTTGCCTTTGGCATATCATAAGGCCCCACCTGCTCCAGCTTGCTCACCTGGACCTGAACGGCCTCATAGGTATAATCCTCACGCTTTCTCATATATTCCAGGCACTGGGCGATAGTCTGTATGGTGATGCAGTTCATCACAATTCGCCCGCCCTTGTTCAGCTTTTTATCAATTGCATCAAGAATAATTGGCAGATTGCTGCCGCTGCCCCCAATGATAACAGCATCAAGCATGGGAAGCTCATCAAATCCCTCAGGGGCGTAGGCCTCAATAACCTTTAAGTTATATACACCAAATTTTTGTGCATTTTGTTTAATTAAGTCAATGCCATCTGGATTGCGCTCAATGGCATATATCATACCGTCCTTGGCTTGAAAAGCTGCCTCTATGGATATGGAGCCCGTGCCTGCTCCCACATCGCAAATTACACTGTCTGGCTTTATGCGGGCCTTGGCAATGGTCAGAATCCTAACCTCCTGCTTTGTCATGGGCACCTTGCCACGAATAAATTCCTCATCGGGAATCCCTAATGGAATCATTTTGCCTTCACCACCAATACGCAATTTAAATACACCGTCTCCAGTTTGGCCGCTTCACCGATGGTTGTAATTATAATTTTCTCATCGGGATATGACAGTCGGTTGCAGATTGCCACCATGGCCCCCGCCGGCCAGCCCATTTTTCTCAGCATGGAAGGAATGGTTCTGGAATTATTATTTTTATCCGTCAAAAAGCCTAAAATCTTGCCGGGACAATAAACCATTTTTTCCTTGGAAGCACTGCGCCCGTGCATGCTGATAAGCTCCGCCTCCTGCCATGGCATACCCAGCTTGGCAAAGGCCACCTGCATAGAGCTGAGCCCTGGAATGACCTTTATTGGCTTATCTTCAAAATTGCGCTTAACAGCATCCAGCATAGAGTAATACCCCGGATCCCCGGAAACCATTACCACCACGTCCTGGGTATGAAGCTCCCTTTCAATGAAGTCCATAACAGCATGCATATCCGCCCGAATAATGCACTGCTTCTGGCCCTTGTCCTTGCCATACTGCTCCATGGCACGGCTGCCCCCCACCAGCACCTTTGCCTCATCAATGGTCTTTAATGCCGCTGGTATCATATATTCAGGACTTCCTGGTCCAATGCCCACAATAATTATTTTATGTTCCATCCAAACTCCTCGCCAATCTTTCTTGCTGTATCGTCCATGCCCAAAAGCTTTCCCTTCAGGGTAACCATCACTGTGCCAACCTGCATTTTTTCAAATACATAGCGCTGGGCTCTAAGGCTTGCCCGTGCCGCAATGGTGTCATAGACAGACTCCAGATTATACTTTTCAATAACTGGCAGTGCCTCCTCTGTGGTAACAGCAGAAAGTATCTCCTGCACTCCCTCTGGTGGCATTCCCGCCGCTGCACTGTAGGCCGCCATGGTTTCCATACGCCCGTCTCCCATGCGGTTGTGGGTATGAAAAACTCCCGCCGCCACCTTGGCCATTTTTCCGATATGGCCAAATAAAAGAACTCTTTCCAGTCCCATATCTGCCGCCGATTCCAGCATGTGACCGATAAAATTGGAGGTCTGGACCATTGCTTCTGTCGGAAGTCCCCATGAACTGGCTATACGTTCACCAATCTTTCCAGGCACAAAAATCTGTGTCTTGTACCCTGAAGCCAGAGCAACACTGATCTGAGGCACCAATGAATCCTTAAATGCTTCCTCGGACATGGGGCGAATAACCCCAGTGGTGCCAATAATGGATATACCACCAACTACCCCCAACACGGAATTTAGGGTTTTCTTGGCCAGCTCCTCACCCGCCGGCACATCAACCCGTACAGAGCAGCCGGGAATAAAGCCAAAGACCTCCTCCAAGGACTGTCTTATAAGAGCTCTGGGACCCGGATTAATGGAAGGCTCCCCTGGAGGTATTGCCAGCCCGGGCTTTGTAATGGTGCCAACTCCCTTTCCAGCGATAAGCTTGATACCCTCCTGGGACTTGTCCATGGTCAGGGTAGTCAAAATGGATGCTCCGTTGGTAATATCCGGATCGTCCCCGGAGTCCTTCACTATTTCCACCCTTATGCCCTTCCCAAAGGGTTCAATGGCCTTTACGGGTATATGCAGTTTTGTTCCGTCAAGGGCATTTATTTCCACAAAATCAACGGAGCTGCCCTGCATAAACAGAGCCGCTGCCTTGACTCCGGCTGCCACACAGGCCCCTGTGGTATATCCGCCCCTAAGTTCTTTAGGCATTTACGTCTCCTATTTTAACGATAACTCTCAGTTATCTTATATTATAACGCAATTATGCAAATTTTTCCTTTACTAAAGGAAAAATATTCCTAATGCAAAAGAAAAAGGACTGCTTTCGCAGTCCCTGATATTTTTTATCTCTCAAACAAAGCCTTGGCGAAGTCCTCGGCTACGAACGGACGGAGATCGTCCACGCCCTCCCCTACGCCAATCCACTTAACTGGCATGGAGAGCTCGGCCTTGATGCCGATTACCACGCCGCCCTTGGCAGTGCCGTCCAGCTTGGTGAGAACTACACCAGAGATTGGGGCCGCCTCAGTAAAGAGCTTGGCCTGGCTGATGGCGTTCTGGCCAGTGGTGGCATCCAGCACCAGCAATGTCTCATGTGGTGCCTCGGGAATCTCACGCTGAATAACGCGGTTAATTTTCTTCAGCTCCTCCATGAGATTGGATTTGGTCTGAAGTCTGCCGGCAGTATCGATAAGGAGAATGTCCACATTACGGGCCACAGCCGCCTTTACGGCATCATAGGCCACAGCAGCAGGATCGGAGTTTTCCTCATGACGGATAACCTTTGCGTTGGTGCGCTCCCCCCAGATTTCCAACTGGTCAATGGCTGCAGCTCTAAAGGTATCCGCAGCGGCCAGCATAACGGTTTTGCCCTGTTCCCTGTAATAATTGCTCAACTTGCCAATGGTTGTGGTCTTCCCCACACCGTTTACGCCGATTACCAAAATAACAGTAGGGCCTTCCTGGGCAATTTTGGTGATATCTGAATCCTTGGTAAGAAGCTCGGAAATCTGCTTTGCCAAAAATGGTTTCAAATCCTCAGGGGTGTTGATTTCCTTCTTCTTGATGCCCTTGCGCACAGCCTCCATGAGATTATCGGTGGTGTTGACACCCACGTCTGCCATAATGAGGATTTCCTCCAGCTCGTCCAGCAGATCATCATCAATATCGGCATAGCCAATAACCAGCTTTTCAATTTTCTCGGTAATTGTTTCACGGGTCTTGGTCAGGCCCTTTTTTAATTTATCAAAAAATCCCATTTTAAACCTCCAACGATTTTAATTATCTATCATGGATTCTGCTTCCTTCAGCTTTACGGAGAGAATCTTGGATACCCCCGCATCCTCAACAGTGACCCCATACATGGAATCCGCCGACTCCATGGTTCCCTTGCGGTGAGTAACCACAATAAACTGTGTATTATCGGAATATTCCTCGAGGAAGCTTCCGAAACGGCCAATATTGGCCTCATCCAACGGAGCGTCCACCTCGTCAAGGAGAGAGAATGGGGCAGGTCTGTACCGCAGGAAGGAGAACAGCAATGCCACAACTGTAAGGGCACGCTCACCACCTGACAGCACTGCCAGATTCTGCTGCTTCTTGTCGGGAATCTGCACCACAATGTCCACGCCGGACTCCAGAACATTTTCCCTGTCAATTAGGATAATCTTGGCATCGCCGCCCCCAAAGAGTCTCACAAAAATATCCTTGAACAGAAGGTTGATGCTGTTAAATGCCTCCCTGAACTGCTTGGTCATGGTGGCATCCATTTCCCCGATTATCTTCAGAAGATCCGCCTTGGCATTGGTAAGATCCTCAGCGTTTCCTGACAGGAAGCCGTGGCGCTCCAAAAGCTCCTTGTACTCAGTCGGGGCATTTGGATTGACAGTACCAAGGGTGCCAATCTCCCGCTCCAGTCTTTTCAGCTCACGCTTAAGGGCGGTTGGCTCCATTTCAGGCACCATTTCAGCGGCACGCTCCGGCACTATGCCATATTCTGACAGCATCTCATTTTCCAGCTGCTCCAAGTCGTATTCCGTGTGGGAAGCGTTGAGCTCCAGCTGATGCAGCTCATCCTGAATACCATTAAGACGCTGCTGGGCTGCCTTTGTTTCCTTTTCATTTTTCTGGCTTTCCACCAGCTTTTCCATGCGGCGCTCGTGAACTTCGCTGTATTCCTTCTTGGCCGCTGCATAATCATCCTGCAAATGCTGGGTTTTGGTAATAAGGCCGCCAATCTTGTTTTGGCTTTCCTCCAGCTCATTGTCCAGTCTGCGGATCTCCTGCTCATTCTGGCCGATGGATTCTGCGTTTCTGGAAACCTCACGCTGACGAAGCAGCGTCTTTTCCTTCATGCGCAAAATACTCTGCTCAAGAACAGTTTTATCATGCTCCAGTTGATTGGTAAATACGGACAGATCCTCTGCCTCCTGATCCATATCAGCATAATCATCTATACTTTCCTGAAGCTCTTCATTTAAGGACTTATTCCTTGTCTGCAAAGCTTCCGTTTCTTTTCTAAGAGCTGCCACCTGCTCCTGGGTGGAAATGAAGTTGGCCTGGGCATTTTCCAGGGCCTGCTCCAGTGCTTCACTGTCAACACTTGCCTTTGACAGCTTTTCTTCAATGGCTGCCCCATTAAGGGTCTGCTCCTGCTCCCTCATTTCCAGGGTGTGCAGATCATTTCTCAGTGAGGTCAGCTGGGAAGAAGCTTCCTCTATTCTATCCATTAATGCAGTGCCTTTTTCCTGCAACTCCCCGAAGGATTTTTTATCGCTTGCCAGCTTTTCCTTAAGCTGCTTTATTTCCTCCTGACGGTTCAGAAAACTGCTTTCACGATGCTGATGGCTGCCGCCGGTCATGGCACCACCCGGGCTGAGAAGCTCGCCCTCAAGGGTTACAATGCGAAGTCGCTGCCCCATCTGCTTATTAAGGCTGATGGCGTTGTCCATGGTATCAACCACCAGAGTTCTTCCCAACAGGAAATCCATAACCTTCCCATATGAGTTCTCAGTGGTGACAATTTCGTTGGCCCAGCCAATTACTCCCGCCGCTCCCTTTGGCAAATTCTCCCGATTATTTTTCGGGGTGATTGATGAAAGGGGCAGGAAGGTAACACGGCCCAAGCGGTCCTGCTTTAAAAACTCAATGGCCGCCTTGGCAGTATCGGTATCTTCAGTAACAATATTTTGCAGACTGCCTCCAAGGGCTGTTTCGATGGCGGTAACATATTTCCCCGGAACCTCCATCAATTCAGCCACTGTACCGCAAACCCGCTTACGCCAAGCTGTCTGGGCTTTTAAAACGGCCTTTACAGCTTTGCCAAAGCCCTCATAGGAATTCTGGAGATTTTCCATTATCTGCAGTCGGCTGGCCATTTTCTGGATACTGCCTTCCAGCTGATTCTTTTCTCTGTTTAAGTCCTCAAGGGTCTGGTTATCCTCTTTAAGCTGCTTTTCCCTGTTTTCAATAGCTCCGGCCTTGGCGGCTTTCTCCTTGGAGATTTCACCAATAAGCTGGGTCAGCTGGCTCTGATCCCGTTCCAAAAGGGCCATTTCTTTTTGCAGGTCTTCCAGCTGCTGCAGCTGGTCACCCCGGTTCTGGCTGTCATTTTCCAGATCACGCTCCAAAAGCATGAGCTGGCTGTTCTTTTCATTATAGCTCTGCATGGCATCCTGAAGCTGCTTTTCAAGGTCAGAGCGCTCTTCCCTTTTCTTCTGGAGGGCTTCACGGAGGCCCTTGGCCTGCTCACGGCACTTCTGGATTTTGGCTGTTGCTTCATCAAGGGCATTCTGTGACTCTTCCCCGCTCTTTGCAGAAGCATCAATATCCTGCTGTGCCTCCTCCACTGCAGCCTTTAATTCGCGAAGCTGCTGGCTTAAAAGCTGGCGGGAAGCCTTGCCCTGACGGCGGCGTTCCTCCAGTACCTTGATTTCACTGTCTGCTGCCTCAAGCTGGCTGCGAAGATCGTTGCGTCTTTGGGAAACAGTTTCCTGTTCCTTTTCCAGCTCCAGTACTGCCTTGTCAAACTGCTCCTTGCGGTTTTCAGAAAGCTGCAATGCGGTTCTGGCTGCTATTTCCTGATCCTTCTTGGCAGTAATGGCCGCAGTGTGCTTTGCCTTTTTCTTGTTAAGATCAAGGTAATTAAGATAAATTCCAGCCAGATTGAACTTTTTCAATTCCTCCTGAAGGGCGTTGTATTTTTCCGTTTTTTCTGCGCTGAGCTTTAATGGCTCCAGCTGGTACTCTATTTCACCGATAATATCCTGGACACGGAGAAGATTTGCCTCTGTGTCCTCCAGCTTGCGCATGGATTCCCGCTTGCGGTTCCTGTATTTGGTAATTCCCGCCGCTTCCTCGAAAAATAGGCGTCTCTCCTCGGGGCGGGCATTTAAAACAGCATCAATCTTGTTCTGACTGATGATTCCCATACTGTCATGGCCAATACCGGTGTCTGCAAAGAGATTGGTAATATCCTTCAGGCGGCAACGGGCCCTGTTAATGTAGAACTCGCTGTCCCCATTTCTGAAAAGCCTTCTGGTAATGGTGACTTCCTGAAAATCCACCGGCAAGGTGCCGTCATTATCAAACACCAGAGAAACCTCAGCCACACCCATGGCACGGCGGGCAGCACTGCCGTTGAAGATAATATCCTCAGCCTTGGTGCCACGGATATTGCGGACATTCTGCTCACCCAGCACCCATTTTATGGCATCGGAAATATTACTCTTGCCACTGCCGTTTGGTCCCACTATGGCAGTTATTCCCTTGTCAAAATCTACTTCTATTTTATCAGCGAAGGACTTAAAACCATAAGCCTCCAGTCGTTTTAACTGCAACTAAAACACCAGCCTGTTTGAAATTTAGTAACACTTTATTTTATCATAAATTCCATTTTTTTCATATTCTTATACGCATTTCATGGCAAAGAAAAGGGCTGAAAAGATAAACACATCTTTTCAGCCCTTCGGACATTCTCAAATTAACTTATTTGGCAAGCATAGCCATCATGGTACCAGCAGCTACTGCTGTACCGATAACGCCGGCTACGTTAGGACCCATTGCATGCATCAGGAGGAAGTTGGAAGGATTTGCCTTCTGACCAACCATCTGGGATACACGGGCTGCCATAGGAACTGCAGATACACCTGCGGAACCGATGAGCGGATTAATCTTGCCACCGGAAAGACGGCACATAACCTTACCAAGCAGCACACCAGCAGCAGTACCGCCAGCGAATGCCAGGAGACCAAGGAGGATAATCTCAATAGTCTGTACAGTCAGGAAGTGCTCTGCACTCATGGTCATACCAGTACCAGTAGCCAGGAAGATGGTAACGATGTTGCACAGTGCGTTCTGGGAAGTATCGGACAGACGGTCAGTTACGCCAGACTCACGGAACAGATTACCAAGCATCAGCATGCTGATAAGAGCAGCTACAGGTGGGAGCAGCAGGGAAATGATAATAGCAGCGGATACTGGGAATACCAGTCTCTCAAACTTAGTAACATTGCGGAGCTGTTCCATCTTGATAGCTCTCTCTTCCTTGGAGGTCATCAGCTTCATAATTGGAGGCTGAATGAGAGGTACCAGAGACATGTAGGAATACGCTGCTACAGCAATTGCACCAAGAAGGTTTGGAGCCATCTTGGAAGCCATGTAAATAGCAGTAGGGCCATCAGCACCACCGATGATACCGATAGCAGAGGCCTCCTGGGCAGTGAAGCCCAGAGCCATGGCACCAGCCAGGGAAATAAATACACCAAACTGGGCAGCTGCACCCAGGAACAGGGTGTTAGGATTTGCAAGCAACGGTCCAAAGTCCGTCATGGCACCTACACCAAGGAAAATCAGTGGAGGGAAAATCTCAAACTGAATACCATAGTTAATCATCTTCATAACGCCTGGCTCTTCGAGGAAGCCGGTGCATGGGAAGTTGGCCATGATACAACCAAAGGCAATTGGAGCCAAAAGAAGTGGCTCGAACTCTTTTCCGATGGCCATGTACAAAAGCAACAGACCAACCAGAATCATAACAAAATTACCAAAGGTAAATGATGCAAAACCGCTGTCCAGCCATACTGACTGGATAGATGTTAAAAATGCGCTTAATATATCCATACTCTAATGACTTCTCCTTATCATCTCATCTTCAAGGTAGTAAGACCTTCAGTGCGGGCTGCACCGCCCCATTGAGGACGATCCGCCACTCTGATAGCCTTAACACGAGAAAAGCCCACACCCATAGTTGCCAGAGCTGCCGCAATAGCTGCTACTGTCTCATCGGCAATACCCTTCTCCACAACAGGAGCAGGTGCTGCCTTAGGAGCCGGGGCTGCCTTAGGAGCTGCCTTTGGAGCTGCTGCTGCTTTTGCAGTCGGATCAATCTTGTGGATCAATCTGATGTAAAGGCTTAACACAAACAGCACCGCGAATACGATTGTCATGTTAATAAGCATAATGACAATAGGATTCTGAGTTTCCATAAATACACCGCCTTATAAAAAAAATTTAAAACTGCCACCGCTTCAATTTGAATAATAATATTCAGGGTGAAGCAGTGCCCCCCTTTAACACTTTTAGTACACTAATACATTATAGCAGACTTTTACGCCACTTTAAAGAACCAACTGGGCATAATTTCATAAATGATTAGAATTATCACACATCTTACAAAGCATTTTTTATTCTTTTTATGTAAATCGACCTATAAAGATGATTTTCCCCAAGTCCCTTGGTGGAAAAGCGAACCTCTATGCCGGCAGCACTCACAATATTCTTCCAGGAATCAGGATTGTCCCCAGCCATGTCCACGGTGGCATGATCGCCGCCAGTGAGAAGCATTGGCCGCATAAATACCTTCTTTACGCCCTTTTCCTTAAGCCGCTTCATTACATCATCAAGGGTTGGGTAATCCTCAGCTTCAAGAACACCAATATGAACAGGCAGATGTTTTTTATCCGCATACTGCTGAACCCACTCGTAAACCGGGTTATGGCGCTTCGGGGAGCCGTGTCCCATAAGCAGCAGTTCTTCTCCAGGCTCCAGAGAATCAAGATAAAAGAGCACATCTGCTATGCCCTCATAATCCTCAGGGCCCTTTCCTGCCAAAGCCGGCTCAGCCAGATGAACCTCACGGAAATCATCCTTGGCTTCCTCCACCACATTGACAACCTTGTTGTCAAACTCCTGCCCCGGGGTCAAATGAGTTGGAGCCACCACGACCTTCTCATAGCCAGCATCTTTGAGGTCACCCAAAACCTCTTCCAGAGTCTCATAATTTGTACCCTGTGCTGCCAGCTTCTTAATCAGGAAACGGGAGGTCCAGGCCTCGAAAACATCATAATCCGGAAAAGCATTGCGAATATCTTCAATCAGTGTATCAATGCACTTTTTCTTTACATCCTTGTCCCCTACCCCAAAGGTAGTAACAACTATTGCCTGCTTCATATTCTCACACCTTATCTTGCACCCTGTTCTTTTAAAACAACATCGGCAATTTCGTGACAAATTGCATCCAGCTGGGACTGATCAGGACCCTCAGCCATTACGCGGATAAGAGGCTCTGTGCCGGAAGGACGTACCAGAATGCGGCCATCAGCCCCCAGCTTTTCCTCACCAGCCTTGATGGCTGCCTTGATATTTGCGTTTTCTTCCCAGCCTTCCTTGGTCTTGACTGCAACATTAACCAGAAGCTGTGGGTAGCTTACCATCATTTCATTAAGCTCAGAAGCTTTCTTGCCACTGCGTTTTACAGCGGACAGAACCTGAATGGCTGTAACAGGACCATCACCTGTAGTATTGTAATCGGTGAAAATAATATGGCCGGACTGCTCGCCACCCAGCTTGTAGCCGTTGGCCAACATATTCTCCAGAACATAGCGGTCACCAACCTTGGTAATCTCAGCTCTGCCCCCCAGCTCCTTAACTGCCTTGTGGAAGCCGATATTGGCCATTACAGTTGTTACCACTGTGTTATGGGTAAGGGTCCCGGCAGCCATCATTTCCTTGGCACACATTACCAGGATATGGTCACCGTCAATAATATTGCCCTTTTCATCTACGCAGAGGCAGCGGTCAGCATCCCCATCATGGGCAATACCAAAATCTGCTCCCAGACCAACTACTGCCTTCTGAATGCGGTCCATGTGGGTGGAGCCGCAGTTATCATTAATATTTCTGCCGTTTGGAGCATTATTGAGAACAATAACATCAGCCCCCAGGCTGTTAAGCACCATTGGCATTACTTCGTATGCTGCACCATTGGAGCAGTCCAGCACAATCTTCATGCCGTCAAAGCGCTCCTTGCAGGTGGACAGAATAAAATCCTTGTACTCGTTAATGTAGTTATGGCGATAGTCTATATAGCCCATCTTGGAACCGGTGGAACGAGGAAAGTCGTCTCCTGCCTCAATCTTTCTTACAATTTCCTCCAGCTCATCCTCCACGGAATCAGGCAGCTTGTAGCCATTGCCGCCGAAGAACTTGATGCCATTGTCGTGGAATGGATTATGGGAAGCGGAAATAACAATCCCGCAGTTAGCATTCTTTTTCTTGGTAAGATATGCAATAGCAGGAGTTGGAATAACACCCACAATAATTGCACGGCCACCGGCGGAGCAGATACCAGCACACAATGCGGCCTCAAACATCTGACCGGAAATTCTTGTGTCCCGGCCAATGAGAATCTTTGGCATGGTTTCAGAATTTTCACCAAAATACAGAGTTGCTGCTCTGCCCAGACGATATGCCAGCTCAGGAGTCAGCTCAACATTAGCCTCGCCACGCACACCATCAGTACCAAATAATCTTGCCATAATTAAATAACCTCCAAGTTAGTAATTTCAAATTCACATTCCTTTAGTATGAGCCTTTTTATCCAAAAATGCAAGTGCTGCATTCATACCATCCAGAGCCGCGCTCATTATGCCGCCGGCATAGCCTGCCCCTTCACCGATTGGGTAAAAGCCCGACAGACTTTCGGACTCAAAGGATGCCTTGTCCCTGATAATTCTGCAGGGAGCCGAGGAGCGTGATTCAATTCCCGTCATTACAGCCCCGCTGTCATCAAAGCCTGCTATTTTTCTGCCAA
Organism: Anaerovibrio sp. RM50; assembly: GCF_000622005.1. GTDB lineage: Bacteria > Bacillota > Negativicutes > Selenomonadales > Selenomonadaceae > Anaerovibrio. The sequence continues at coordinate 41,356 of NZ_KK211384.1, forward strand.
AATATGGCAGGGCATCTGTCAGCATTCCGCTGACGAAATCCGGAAGGCAGTGGTGCAAATCCACGGCCCGTACCCCTGGCTGATATGAAGGGGTGGTGAGGAAATCGGTGGAGCCTGATTTTCCGGAAAGGAAGTCCCCCACAGTCTGAACGGGAGCGTAATAATCCCCGCCTCCGGCCTTGAAGGCCGCCCGCTCCCACTTGCGCTGGAACTCAATCCCTCCCAGCACATGATCCGCAAAGTCCTTGGTGTTTACTGTAACCAGCAAAGCGGAATTGGCCACTCCGGAATTGCGCTTGTAGTTGCTCATGCCGTTGGTAACAACGCCCCCCTCCTCCGAGGTGGCAGCCACCACCTGGCCTCCGGGGCACATGCAGAAGGAATAGGCACCACGGCCCTTTTCCCTGTCATTATATGTAACAGCATAATCCGCCACCGGGAGCATTTCATGGCCCGTGGCATCTCCGTATTGATTTCTGTCTATCATCTCCTGAGGGTGTTCGATGCGTACACCAACGGCAAAGGGCTTGGCCTCCATGCTGAGGCCAAAATCATAAAGCATTTTATATGTGTCCCTGGCAGAGTGTCCAATGCCAAAGAAGGCCGCCGATACCTCCATCCGCTCACTGTCATTTATAATAACAGCTTTTATGGAGCCATCACTGTTTTTTTCTATGCCCGTAACCTGGCTTTCAAAACGCACCTGGCCGCCTAAACGAATCACCTCAAGACGGATATTTTTAACCACAGTACGCAGCATATCTGTACCAATGTGAGGCTTATGGAGATATTTAATATCCTCCGGGGCACCGGCCTTAACAAAATCCTCCAGTACAGCACTGATAAGAGGGTCATTTACCCTTGTGGTGAGCTTGCCATCAGAAAAGGTTCCGGCCCCGCCCTCACCAAACTGGACATTTGATTGGGCGCATAATGGTCCTCCCGTCCAGAATGTATTTATATCAGCATGACGGCTGTCCACGTCCCTGCCCCGTTCCAGCACCACTGGTTTATAACCGGCTCTGGCCAATGTAAGGGCTGCGAACATTCCTGCGGGACCAAATCCCACAATTACTGGTGGCATATCCGCAACATCTGGTGCCGGGAATTTTTTCGGCATCACCTTTTTAGGGGCCCAGTCTATATTTTTATCCTTTCTGAAGCGGTTAAGTATTTTCTTTTCGTTACCCTCCACTGCAACGTCCAGAATATAAACAAATTTAATGGGCGCTCCCTTGTAACGTCTGGCATCTATGGCTTTACGCACAATTACCACCTCACTGACGGAGTGAGGTGGTAATTCCATTCGTTTTTCAACCAAGACATTAAGGGGCGTCCTATCATCAAAGGAAACATTAAAGTTCTGTATCCTAATCACTCAGCTTACCTCTCTTATTGCTCAATCACTATTTCGCTTTTTTGATTTGTACCTTTACGGTAACCTTTTTGCTCGGAGATATTATACCATCCGGCAGGTCAAGAATCACGTCTTTTATGACATCAGCATTGGCTCCGTCCACCATAATGTTTTCCGTGAAAATTTCATTGAGCGTCTCCAAGACCTCAGTCTTGGCCGTAATCTCCACCTTGTCAGGCTGGGCAGTTGCTTCTCCAACCTCAAAGCCTTGTTCCGGAATACCGCTGTATGCAGGCTTAATTGGAACCATTTTCTTGTCAACGCCGCTCAGTATCTTGGCTGTTACACTTATTTCCTGAGAAGATAAGGTCACACTGTCAACAATATTCCCGTCCACATCTACAGGGGTCAGTTTAACCTTCACCCCAAAATCAGCTGTATTGTTGGCCAGATTCAAGTAGCCGACCACCCTGTTTACTCTTTCCACGTTGCTTCTTGGCCCGCTTATATTAATGTGGCTCTTTTCCGGAACAATCTTTTCCAGGGCACTATGGGCGCCAGTATTGCCGGTAACATGTATATCCACCGACAGATCCCTTTCCACAAGGGATTCCATAACAACATCAATGGTTTCATCAGAAACATCCACAACTTCAAAGCCCTGAGGAACCACGGTCCGCACCCTCAGCTTGTTGGTGCCTTCCACCGCATCGGTCAGATCCACATAGGCCTTGAAATCATCCGTCTTTGTGGCGGTAAAGGAAGCCCTGGGAGCCTTAACTTTTAATGTCACATCCCGGGTACTGAGCCTGACGATATATCCCTCCGGCTCATTGATGGTATAAATCGGCACCGTAAAGGTGGAATTTACAGAGGGGTTCTCGTCGTTCATTACAAAAAACCAGAGAACAATGGCCCCCAACAGGGCCAATATCTTGGCGGGAAGATTATGTCTGAATAAACTCTGGATTCTATTCATCATCTTTCTTCCTCCAATTTGCAATAATGTCCTTAAATTTCATGCTTGACTTCTCTTTTACGAAGAGAGGGCGTATACGCTGACGCAGGCTGTCATGGGTCATGTAACGCTCAATGCGGCCATTTTCCGCCACAGAAACAACACCTGTCTCCTCACTGACAATAATGATAACTGCATCACACTGCTCAGAAAGGCCTATGGCAGCCCTGTGACGGGTTCCCAGCTCACTGCTGAGGGAACGGTTTTCCGTAAGTGGCAGATAACAGCCTGCTGCCACCAGTCTCTTACCGCGAATCACCGCTGCACCATCATGTAACGGGGTATTTGGAATGAAAACATTCATCAAAAACTCCGTGGTTACAAGGCCTTCAATTTTTATACCTGTATCGATAATTTCATTTATTCCCACATTTTTTTCAATGGCCAGCAGGGCACCAATCTTCTTGTCTGCCATATTAAATACAGCCTTATCAATTTCATTGGTAATGGAATTGGCCTCCTCTGCATCAAGATACTGGTCAAGGCCAAGGAAGCGTCCCTGTCCCAAGCGCTCCAGAGCACGGCGCAGCTCCGGCTGGAATACGATTGGCAGGGCCACAAAAAGAAGCTGTACCGATTTTTGCAGCAGCCAGGAAATAACATGAAGCTCCAAAATACTGGCCACAAGGGTAACAATCATCAGCACAATAAGGCCCTTCACCAAAGTGATGGCCCGGGTATCCTGCAGCATTTCGTAAACCTTGTAAAGGATTACGGCCACAATCAATATATCTATTACATCCCAAAAGCCCACAGTTTTAATCAAACCGTGTATCTGGGAAGGAATTGGCAAATCAAACGGCATATCCAAAACTCCTCGTTACTATAATACACAACCATATATATTTTTTATTCTATCATCAGTAAATAAAATCCTGCTATGAAAAATAATAAGTTTTTTTAAAAATTGCATTATTATTCTCAAAAATTTGTTTAATTGCAACTATATTAATATTATAGTAGCACCACTTTATGAAAACAAGGTGATTTGCCGCAAAAAAGAAAGGCGTCCCTCCTTTTCCAGAGGAACGCCACAGTTTTATATTAATACTCACCAGCTACATCAATAAAGCCAAAGGTGTCTTCAACTTCACCGGTATGGAGGCCATCGATGTAATCGTACATCTTCTGGGCAAATGGTCCAATCTTGCCCTCATTGAATACCATCTTGGTATCAACGCTGTCATAGCCCAGCTCGCCTACAGGAGAAATTACTGCCGCAGTGCCGGAGCCAAATACTTCCTCCAGTTTGCCGTTCTTGTAGGATTCCAGCAGCTCATCCGTGGAGATTCTGCGCTCCTCCACCTCATAGCCCCAGGCCTTGGCCACCTGCAGCACAGTACGTCTGGTAATACCGTCCAAAATAGTGCCGTCCAGTTCAGGAGTAACAATCTTATTATCAATCTTGAAGAGGATATTCATGGAACCAACTTCACCAATGTACTTGCGCTCAACACCGTCCAGCCACAAAGTCTGGTCGTAGCCCTTCTCATGAGCTACCAGGCCTGCATGAAGGGAAGCGGCATAATTGGCAGGAGTCTTGGCAGCACCCAGACCGCCACGAACTGCTCTTACATAAGTATCCTCCACCATAATCTTAACAGGTGCAAAGCCATGGGCATAATATGCAGCCACAGGAGACAGGATAATCATCAGCTTGTAGCACTTGCTGACGCTAACCCCCAGATAAGGGTCATTGGCAAAGATAAACGGACGAATATAAAGGCTCTGACCAGGGCCATCAGGGATCCAATCCTTTTCAATGTCAATGAGCTGCATAAGGGCATCATACACCAGCTTCTCGTCAACCTGTGGAATATCCAAAATCTTGGCAGATTTATTCAGTCTTGCAATGTGGTCCTTGGCACGGAAAACTACAGCCTTGTTGCCCTTGTAGTGATAAGCCTTGCAGCCCTCGAAAATTGCCTGGCCATAATGAATTGTGGTGTTTGCCGGACTAACCTTAATGTCCTCATAAGGCACAATGCGTGGATCATACCAGCCCTTGCCCTCCTCGTAGTCCATTACAAACATGTAATCAGTAAAATGTGTGCCAAAGCCGATTTTGGTAACATCAGGCTTTGCTTTCAAAGTATCCGCCTTCACAAAACGAACATCTGCCATAAAAATACATCTCCTAACTTTATGCACCTTTTTAGTGCACTTATGTAAACATATAATAATGAATTATAGTCTTTTCACTGTAATAAATCAAGAATTTTTTGGCATATTTTGTCATTTTTTGTAAACCATGTCCACAAAACAGCAACTACAATTCCAACAGCACCTTACCAATTTTATCAATCATATCCGTGGCAATCAGCCCATTGCCGTAGTCCTCATAGGCCAAATCCCCGGCTCTGCCATGAACATACACTCCCGCCAGCGGGGCCCCATCGGCCTTTGTCTGGCTCCACAGCCCCCCAATGGTGCCTGCCAGCACATCACCACTGCCCGCTGTTGCCATTCCAGGATTGCCCACTGTGGTAACATACATTCTTCCATCAGGATAGGCAACAATTGTTTCCTCACTTTTGGCTGTCAGAATTACATTATTTTCTTCTGCTGTCTTTTTTATTATATTGCAACGATCCTTCTGCAATTCGCTGACAGAAATATTCAGAAGAGCGGCCAGCTCTCCCAGATGGGGAGTCAATACAGGTACATGGTTGCACTTTTTTAGCAGGCTGCACTGTCCGCGAAAGGCGTACAGACCATCTGCATCGATTATCAGGGAAGTCTCCGTGCGACAGACAAATTCCCGCACCAGCTCCATGGTACTGTCCTGGCGGCCCAGCCCTGGTCCCATGAGAACTACATCGAACTGTTCTGCCTTTTCCAGCAGAAAATCCAGTCCTTCCACTCCCAGATATCCCTTTTCAGCTTCTTTTACGGGTATGGTCATAACCTCAGTAAGCTTAATTTCAAATATATTATTAAGACTTTCCCCGCAGGCCAGACTTACAATCCCTGCCCCGGCCCTCATGGCTGCCCGGGAAGCCATAACGGCTGCCCCCGTAAGCCCTGTAGAGCCGGCAATAATCAGCACTCTTCCGCAGGTCCCCTTATGGCAATTCCTTGGCCGTGGCAACATAATTTCTCTTACCAGCTCTTTATTTATGGGAAGTAAATCCACCTTCATAGCCACTACCCCTTATCCTTCCATTACGCATTGAGCTACTGCACTGTTTTTCGAATGGCTAATACTCAGCCAGATATGCTTTACCCCTTTTTTCTCAGCATATTCCGCAAACCATCCGGACAGCTTCACCCTTGGACAGCCCATATCATCATTATAGATATCTATGTCCACCAGCTCACCGCCCCTAAGGCCGGTTCCAAAGGCCTTCAGGATAGCCTCCTTGGCCGCAAAACGCCCCCCGAAGGACTGAACGCTGCTTTTCCCCCGGGCCTGGCAATATTTAATTTCTTCCGGAGTAAAGACCCTTTTTAAAAATGCCTCACTAGAAACAGCCTTTTTCACCCGCTCCAGTTCAATAATATCTACGCCAATTCCTATAATCATACCATTTCTCCATACGAAAAAAGGGCCCCAAAAGAGCCCTTTAACATTAACGAATTGTTTGCATTGCCGATTTATCCAGATGAACTGCACGTTCGATGAGAACCTCAACACGACGGTTCTGGGTACGTCCCTCGTCAGTTACATTATCAGCAATTGGTCTGTACTGGCTGCACCCCAATGCGCTGAAACGGGCCGGATTCATGCGGGAATCCTGGGCCAGAATATATTTCATAAAATTCAGGGCACGTGCCGAGCTGAGCTCCCAGTTGGAAGGGAACTGTGGTGTGTTAATCGGAACATCATCTGTATGACCGGAAATCAGAATGCGCTGCGGAATAGGGGCAATCAGTGCTGCAATGGCAGGACCGATACGCTGCACTCCTGGAACAAGATCAGCTGAACCGGAAGGGAACAGCGCCTTTTCCTTGATTCTGATCATAAGCCCATCCTCTGTGAGAGTGGTGCTCAGATCCTCCTGCAATTCATTTTGGTCAATATACTGATCCAGGCTCCTCTTTACAGCCTCCAGCTGATTATTCTCTGCCAGATATGCCTCGGCACCGCCATCCTCATCAGACAAATAGTCACGGGAACTGGTGGCTGAAGGGCCAGCCCCCTGGAAGAAGGACGGACCGCCCAAATTAAAGGCAGAACTGAATGCCTGTGCCATCTGAGTCAGCTTGGTTTCATCAGTCTGGGAAATTGCGAACAAGCAAATAAACAACGCCAAAAGCAGAGTCATCAAGTCAGAATAAGGCAGGAGCCAAGCCTCTGAAGCTTCTTCTTCATGGGGCTTTGGTCTTTTCTTCTTTGCCATCTGTTACTCCTCCTTCTTCAAGCCTTCGCGTGCCGTCTGAGGAATGAATACCATCAGCTTGGCCTCTATTGCTGTAGGAGAGTCACCTGCCTGCAAAGACAAAATACCCTCGATAATCATACGCTTTTGATTAATTTCCTGCTCAGACAGAATCTTCAGCTTATTACAGAACGGAAGCCACAATACATAACCGGTGAATATACCAAGTATTGTTGCTACGAATGCCGCCGCAATGGAGTGACCCAGCTTATCAATATCATTCAAGTTACCAAGTGCTGCAATCAAACCTACTACGGCGCCAAGTACGCCCAGTGTCGGTGCATAGGTTCCTGCCTGTGAGAACATGGAACGGTTTTCTGCATGACGGGCCTGCATAATGGACAGCTCCGCATCAAGAACATCACTTACGAATTCAGGCTCCATACCATCAATAACCATACCCAGACCAGTACGGAAGAACGGATCCTCAATCTCCTGAACCTTGCTTTCCAAAGCCAGAATACCTTCACGGCGGGCCAGCTGAGACAATTCAATAAATAATGTCAGGAGTTCGCTGGAAGACTGCAGGGCATTCTTTTTGAAGGTCATGCCAATGAGTTTAGGGAACCTCACCACCTGGTCCATACGGAAACCGATGAAAATACAAGATGCGGTACCACCTATGATAATTAGGAACGCCGCAGGATTGTTCAGCGCTGATATTGGAGCACCCTTGATTACCATACCAACGAATACTGATATGAGACCCATAACCAGGCCAACGACTGTCGCTAATTCCAAAATAATTCCCCCCGTTCAACCCATTACATGCTGTAAATATGACGAACATATATAGATTGCAATTATTTTTTCTATCACGGGCACAGCTGATCCAATCACTGCGCCTATATACTTTGTATATTCAACAGAAGTACAAAAAATCCTACTCCCACAGATAAATATATACTAATTATACAACAAAATTATCAAAAATCCAAAATACTTAATACCTAAATATTTACAAATATTAAACAAGAATAAATTTTTATTATACAACCATAAGAGCTATTTAAGATTTGTGTAATATATGATATAATAATCAGCGGATAATTTTGATTTATCGGTCATTTTTCCCTATTTATTATATCGGAGTGATTACCAATGGAATTAAGACAGCTAGAATATTTTCAGATGGCGAGTCGGTTAAAAAATATCACCAGGGCGGCAGAACGTTTAAATGTTTCCCAGCCCAATATTACAGTGGCCATCAAAAAACTGGAGGCCGAACTGGGTATTCAGCTCTTTGACCGCAGCCAAAAGCAGCTTTCCCTCACCCCTGAGGGCACAATTTTTCTTAATCGCATTGAACTGGCTCTGAGAAACATTCAGGATGCCGTTCTCGAAGTCAACGACTATAAGCAGCTGCAAAAGGGAACCATAAAAATTGGCATTCCGTCCATGATAGGTGCCTATCTGTTCCCTAAAATTTTCTCCAGCTTCCAGCACCTCTATCCTCACCTGGATATTTATCTCTACGAGGAGGGTTCCATGACCATTCGCGAGAAGTTGGAGCGGGATGAGCTGGATTTTGGTATTGTTATACTGTCTGATGCCTCCTCCAACCTGCAGCTCCTGCCTATGGCCCGAAACCAGATTGTGGCCTGTGTTCCCAATGAGCATCCGCTGGCCCACAAGAGCTCCATAAATATCAACGACATCAGTGAGGCTGATCTTATAATGCTGAAGGAGGGTTCCTTCCTTCGCTATATGGTTTTAAATAAGCTGAAAATGGCAAATATTTCCCCAAATATTGTGCTGGAATCCAATCAGATTGAGACCATCAAAGGATTGGTCAGCAGCAATGTGGGCATCTCCTTCCTGCTTGACTTCATTGTAAAGGGAACCCCGGGCATTAAGATTCTGCCTTTCGAGGATCCTATCTACGTTGATTTGGGCCTTGCCTGGAAAAAGGAACGCTATATTTCCAAGGCTGCCCAGTCCTTTATTGATTTCTGCAAAAACACTCTGAACGAGCATCATTAAGATACTCTCCTTCAGAAAACATATTCACCATAAAAAAGGCTTTGGTTATGCTAAAACGCATTTCCAAAGCCTATTATATTGCCTATATATTTTATTGTTACTTTTTACCTCATCTGCCCCAAATAATGGGTCACAAACTGGCGGGCACTTCGGCCGCTCCGGCCTGAATGCTCCAGATTCCACTGATGTCCCAAAATTCTCAGTTCTTCCCGTTCCAGATGAATTCCCTCCTGCCCAAGGAAGTGGTCTATAATATCCAGATATTCATCCTGGGTCGGTTCCAGATATGTAATGATAAGGCCAAATCGGTCCGACAGGGATATGGTCTCGTTAATGCTGTCATTTCTAAAGAGCTCATCCTGACCATCCACCCTGTCCCGCCAAGTCTCACGAATAAGGTGACGCCTGTTGGATGTAGCATAAATCAGCACATTTTCCGGGCAGGACTCTACGCCTCCTTCAATGGCAGATTTTAAATACTTATACTCGCTGTCTGATTCCTCAAAGGACAGATCATCAAAAAAGATAATAAACCGCTTGCTGGCATACTGTCGCAGTGTTGCCATGATTTTAGGCAGCTCATTAAGCTGTGCCTTCTGCATCTGAAGCAATCTCAGGCCCTGACTATAATATGCCTTTGCCAGTGCCTTAACCCCGGAAGATTTTCCTGTTCCCCTGGCTCCCACCAGCAGCACGTTGTTGGCTGGTCTTTTATTTATAAAGGCCAGGGTATTATTGATAAGCTGTTCCTTCTGACGCTTATAGGCAATAATATCCTCAAAATCCATAGCCTCAAAGTGACGTATCCCCTTCAGCTTCTGATGCTTTGTATCCCAGGAGAAGGCCTGATGGGAAGCGATTTCTCCATAGCCGTACTTCTGATAAAACACCAAAAATGCCTCTGCCACTTTTTCTGGTGTAGTACAGCCCGCCAGCTGCTTTTCCAGGAAATCAGTGGCCTCAAGAGTATAAGGAATAGACGGGGAATAGTCATCCAAAATACTTATATTGACAATGCCGGAGGCCCTGTTGAACAGCAATGGCATCAATTTTTTTATGTCATGTACAAAGGCTTTTTTAAGGCTCTCACCAATTGCTCCCTTGGATACCTCAGCCATTTTGGCTGCCAGACAGCCCTCCTGACTGAGAAGATGAAGAAACAGGGCACGTATCAGATTACCGCTCCATCCTTCGTTTTCTGCCTTTTCCACCAGATGCCCCGCGAAGGCATGGCTAAGGGCCAAATCATCAGGCTGTCTGCTGGAGGCGATAAGCTCCTGTACCAGCTTGTCCTTCAATATACTTCTGCACACCAGCATATTTTCAAGGTCAATCGAAATCATTTTATGACCTCCCATTTTATCTTCGTTTCATATAGGAAATAATATCCTGGGACACCTGTAAGGGCGATAAATCAGTGGTGTCCAGTGTATAATCCGCCTGGGCATACATGGGCTGGCGCTCCGCCAACAAATCAATAATCCCCTGTCGTCTGTCCTCCATGGCATCCAGAATAGGTCTGGTCCCCCTTGTGGCGGTTCTTTCCATAATGGAATCAACACTGGCGGAAAGACACACAATCTTGCCAGTACGCTTAAGAATAGCCACGTTTTCAGGGTCCTTTACAGTACCGCCCCCAGTGGAAATTACCACGCTTTTTCTGGAAGCCACTTCCCGGCACATTTCCTTTTCCTTCTCCCGAAAATAGGCCTCACCATGCTTCTCGAACATTTCAGGAATAGTCATGTGATATTTTTTCTCGATGGCTTTATCCATGTCAATGAACTTAAATCCAAGCATGTTGGCCAACATACGGCCGGTGCTGGATTTGCCAACCCCCATAAAGCCAATTAACACAACATTTTTTATCATAATCCACCCTGAACCCTGTTCCTGTATTTATCCAATGCACTGAGCAAATCCACCATGGCGTCCCCGCCAAATTTATCCAGCATTGCCTCTGCAATAACAATGGCTGTCATAGCCTCCCCCACCACAGATGCAGCAGAAACGGCGCAGCAGTCACTGCGCTCCTTGCAGGCACTGACCTCTGTTTTGGAGCCGATATCCACGGAATTAAGGGGCTGCATCAGGGTTGGAATTGGCTTCATACAGGCCTTGATACAAATTTCCTCACCGTTGGTCATACCACCCTCCAGACCACCGGCCCGATTTGTTTTTCTATATACCCTGTTGGCATCGTCCAAAAACATTTCATCGTGAATCTGGCTGCCCGGAAGCTCGCCGCACTGGAAGCCGGCACCAATTTCCACGCCCTTAATGGCCTGAATGGACATCATGGCCCAAGCCAGCTTGCCGTCGAGCCTTTTATCCCACTGAATATGGCTGCCCAGGCCAAGAGGTGCCCCACGGACAATAACCTCAAATACCCCGCCCAGGGTATCTCCGGCCTTCATGGCTGCCTGTATCTTTTCCTTCATCTTTTCTTCCGCCTCGGGGTCATAGCAGTTAAGCTCAGATTCCCCACTGCCAATTTTGCTTCTGTCAATATTGGCCTCATTGACGGAGACGCCCCCAATTTTGATAACCTGGGATACCACCGCAATGCCACAGGCCTTCAAAAACTCCTTACAAAGGCCCCCCACAGCCACTCTGGCTGCGGTTTCTCTGGCACTGGCACGCTCCAGAATATCCCTGGCATCATTGCGGTCATACTTGAGAACCCCTGTCAGATCAGCATGTCCCGGGCGCACCGCAGTAACCTTGTCCCCAAACTCCGGGCCAAATACCGACATACGGTCAGTCCAGTTCTGCCAGTCACGGTTCACCACCCTAAGGGTAACGGGATCACCCATAGTCTCCCCGAAGCGGATACCGGAAACCACATCTGCCTTATCCGTCTCTATTTTCATACGTCCGCCACGGCCATAGCCCTGCTGACGGCGTGCCAAATCCTTGTTAATGCTGTCAATATCTATCTTAAGCCCTGCGGGGATTCCTTCCACAATGGCCGTAAGGCACTGTCCATGGGATTCACCGGAGGTCAAAAATCTGAAATTGCTCATAAAACACCTCATAGCTGATATTCTTTTTAAATACAAGTACCTTTTAATTCTATGATAAGTGTTTACATAAAGCAAGAAAATATCCCTATTTTCCACCTAATAAGTAAAATATTGAAACATTAATATGGCACTCCAGTCCTTGTGGTGAGTATTTTATGGAAAGAGAATTGGTTTTTGTATAACGGGAGTCCTGCTGCATAGTCTTAAAAAAATCCATAATCTGGAAATAACCGCCCCTCAGCCCCAGCTCTATAGGCTGTTCTGTACATTTGTCCCCCCTTATGGCCTTCCCCGGCTTCATGGAAATTAATTCCAACCCCTTTTCCTCTGACTGGCGTTGAATAATGTCAATAAATCCCGATATTGATTCATTATCGGGAAGCAGCCTGTCAATCCTTTGATATTCCTTTGTCAGCCGGGCGAAATATACTTCAATATCTCCATTGGCATTTTGGAAGCTGTTAATATCCTCCACCTGATTTTTAAGGGAATGGAGGGTATTTTCATTTTCCTCAATTTTATGTAGGCTCTGGGGCAGAATAATAAAAATATTCAGTAATATGATAAACAGCCCCAACACAACAGCTACGCCCCCAATATATATTTTTACAGGCACCAGCCTATAACTGCCCCTTGCAAATAAATTCCACATTGCCCTGTTCACCCTGCTGAGTTTTCTCAATGGATATTTCTCTTCCCAGTGTACTTATGTATTTTACCAACAAACCTACATTTTCTGCCTTTCCCTTCAGTATAAGCTCCTTATTGTTCTCCGCCCTGACTTCATCCAGAGTAATCCCCGTCGCAGGCACATGGGATAAATGCACCATAACAGCATATCCCGACATGCCTAATCCCCTGTCCTGCAATGAAGCCAGTATTCCAGCTTTTGTTTTACTGGTCACAGCCAATTCCCGGGCCTCTTTTTTTATATCATTGGCATTTTCAAGCAATGCCAGCTGCTGTTTATACCCATGGCTTTCTTCAGCCAGCTCCTGATTTTTCAGAAAGAAACCCAAACAGATAAATACGGATATTAAAACATTTATGGCCAGAAACAAAGCACCTATTTTCAGCCAGTTCCAACGATAAAATATAGCCGGAACCCCTTCAAAGGAATATCCAAGTTCCCTTATGTAATTAAACGCTGTACAGATAAGTTCCCTTTCATCATCACAAAGATTATCCGGGGAAATATTACCCCAGGAAAAATCCTCCATAACTTCCCATAATTCATCAGAAACCTCCCGAGGCTCCAGTGCCACTACCCCGGCAATGGAAACATCTCCCCTGTAGTCATCAATGAAATTTCCGTAATCCTCTGCCGACAACTTTTTTACTGTCAACCAATCATCTTGGTATTTATATGTCCATCTGCAGCTTTCCCCGGAATATTCCATTTCCAGCTTAATTGCCTGCTCCGCCTCCTTTGGAGTTAGCCCCGGCATCTCACGGGCCACAGTTTCCAGCAGCTGATCTCCTATACAAAAAACCACCTCGCTGCCTCCGGACCCATGAATAACCAATCTGGCTGTCAGCCTCTGGCGGAGCTCTGCTGTCTCCCCCGCCACGGAATCCACCCACATCACGGAAACACCGTTCTTTTTGTCCACTCTGAGACAGGCCATGTAAGCTATATTTTCCTGGGGATAAACCGCCACCACATCCCTATATTTCTGCTGAAAAAAATCATTTAGTATCAATAAAAACATCCCTTTAAAACAAATCTGTCTGTGTCCTCATCAAAAACCAGAATGTAACACACCTGGGCCTTGCTGCTATCCTTTTCCGCCACTGCCCAAATAATCACTTGGCTGTTTCCCTCTCCCACAAAGACCTGACAGCGGCCCTTTTCATTTTCCACAGTCTCTCCCAAAGGCTTCATTTTTCTTCCCTCTGTAAGAATGTCCCTCAGCAGTTCATTGTCCAGATGTATTTTCTCATATTCCCTTTCAGCTGCCGACTCCGCCATTATCCTCAACTCATTACTGACTATACTATCTTCCACGGCCCTATGCTCCATTTTGTTCAACTGCCCCATGGCTGTCACCAAAAGGGAGGCGGCAAATACCATTATCACTGCCATAAGGGAAATACTGCCCCGATCATTATCCATAATCATTCATCGCCATCAGTTTTAGTATACTTTTCTTTAAGCCAAATAAGCCGGCTGTAAATGTTGTTTTCAATGGTATCCACTCTGCCAGTGGCCTTATTTTCCAATGTTATATGCATAACCACCTTATGGGGCAATTCCTTTTCAAAGGTAATATCCCTTATATTCACATATTGCCTGGCATCACTGCTGGAAATTGGTTGACCATTAAGAGAAAACACCCCTTTACCCTCCGGGTCAGTATAAAACTGCAGTCTGTCAGTCACTTCCCCATCATAATCCACCCGCTGAAGGAATAATTTATGACTGCCCGTAACATCAAGATCATAGGCGCACCTTACCCTTTGACTGACGATATTGGTAATGGTCCTGATTTCCTCCACATAGGCCCATTGGCTTGCAATTTTAATATAATTGCGGCAAAACACCCCATAGGCCGTCATCAACGCTGTCATCAGCGCAATACATAATGGCAGGCACACCAAAATTTCAGTCAGGGTAAAGCCCCCATCGTCATAGGCCCTCCCTATTTTCGGCCTCATAATTTGCATTTTCCATTTCCACCCTGTCTATATATTCCTGTCTGGCCAGTTCCTCCAAAAAACGCTGTTCCATTTTAACTGAATCCTCATACACCAAAAAGCTGAATTTCACCATCCCTGCCAGGGACAGGAGAAAAATCCCCAAAAGCAGTACATCTATAACCACAAACCCTGCATCATCTTTACTCAATTCGTATCCGCCCCACTCTGTCTACCACCACTTTGCGGCTTTTGTCTTTCAGCCGCAGCTTAAAGGTACAATTGGAGGTTTCCCCATTCCTATGGAAAACCGTTTCCTGCCTGTTGCAGATCAACATAAATCCCGGAGGTAGGGACCAGGACTCCCTGGTTTTATTACCAATCCGACACGTATATCCTCCGCCTTCCTCATCAACCACCAATTTAGGCAATTTATTATTATCCCTATAACCCTTTGCGACAAAAATATCCATATCTCCAGATAATTTTTTCACGTATTCCAGACGCTTGACCAGAAGGCTTACTTCATAATCCAGCCTATACTGGTCAACAAAACCTATGGTGGGCAGTGCTATTCCAAGGACTGCAGCCATTATAACTACCGCTATTATAACCTCCACAATACTGGAGCCCCTGTCCAGCACAACAAAGTCAAATACATACCGATTATTTCCTCCCCATAAATTAGCCCCACAGAGCTTCCTATTGCCAAAAAGGGCCCGAAGGGAATGGCTTTCTTCCTGTATTTCCATAGGCTGTCCACCCCATCTTTCATTACCACCATCAACAAATAAAAAACTACATATAATCCCCCAATGGCAAAGGAGGCATACAGTGCCGTTACGGAAGCCTGGGGCCCCAGCCAAATGCCGGCAGCAGCTCCCAGCTTTACATCCCCCATGCCCAGGCTTTCCTTTGACATGTATCGTATAAGGAACAAAACACCCCCAAAGACTGCTGCCCCTATAAGAACATCTCCCGGGTGTCTCTCCGGCAACAGTCCGCAAATCACCAAGCCTATTAGCCCCATTACTGCCACCAGCCCGTTAAAGAGCCGCTTATAGTAATAATCCAGTATCCCCAAAGGCACAAGGGTAATGTTAAATAGTGGAATAATCCACCATCTGTTCATGGATTGGGAAAGAAATAGCTCCCCGGCAGTTATGCAAAGGTATAAAACTGTCACTTCCCAAAAATGTTTCCTTATCAATTCCAGTGCTTCCATCATTACGCCCCGCCATCAGACTTGTCCTGCCGCCCGAAATCTGCCAAAGGGTGCCCATCACAAAGAGCCTCCTTTTCCTCAGTGTCTATGGTATATTCTGTATCGGAAATCTCCCCCACCGTTCCGTCCCGAAGAAGATATTTACCCTTGGGAGGCCTAATATCCGAGGCATTCTTTACATAGTCCTCCAAATCACCCAAAACTGACGGATATTGACCTGTTTCCGTATAATACATCATAATTGCCCCGTCAATGGTCTGCAGATCCGCCTGTATTCTTGCCGTATTGGCCATTGCAATGGCATTATTGTATTTGGGCACTGCCACAGCCAAAATAATGCCCACAATTGAAATATAAATAATCAGCTCCAACATGGAAAAACCCGCTTCATTTCTGAAATTCTTCACCTTCTGCCCTCCTTAAAAATAGGCCGTCATCAGCTCCAGCATCGGCCACACAATACTTATTACAATAAAACCGATAACAATGCCCAAAAACGCCACTATCACCGGCTCAGCCATGGTTTCAATTATATGCACTCCCTTTTCAGCCTCATCAAGACAATATTCGCTGCCGTAATGCAGCATGGTCCCCAGTTCCCCGGAGCCCTCTCCCGCCGCTATCATACTTCTTATTACCTCAGGATATAATTCATCCTTCATACAGCTCTGAAGGCTGTTTCCCCTGAACAGTCTTTCCCCCATTTCCAGAAAGCTGTCCCCCAGAAACACGTTGGTACACAGGGGAGCGCAGTTGGCCATGGCCTTGTCAATAACAATTCCGCTGTCCAAAAGCATAGCCAAGGTACCCAGCAATACGCCCAAATCCTTCATGAGCCAAAGTCTGCCCCAAAATGGCAGTCTCAGCAATATTCTGTCCATAATCCTGCCCCAAGTATGGCTTCTGCGGATGGCAATTATTCCCATAACCAACAACACCATGATGGCAAATACTGCGCCCAACCTTTCCGCCGGTGTATTGGATATGGTAATCAGAATCCTTGTGGGCCAGGGCAAATCCAGGGATAAATCACCAAATACCCCAAGCACCACCGGCAAAACTCCAAGGATTATAAATGTCAAGGAACAAAGGCTCAAAATCGACAAAAATAACGGATACATCATAGCCATCTTAAAGCTCTGACGCAGCTTATCCCGTTTTTCAAAGCTCTGTGCCAAAGAAAGAAATACCCACTCCAGATTCCCCCCAAATTCCCCTGCCTCCACCATGGCAATTTCCTGGGAGCTGTAAAGTCTTCCACAGGCTGACATGGCATTGGCCAGAGAGTTACCCCCGGACAGTTTTTCCTTAAGACTGCCCCCAATATAATTTCCCGTCTCCATGAGCCCCACCACCTGGTTTATTGGGAGACCAGCCCTCATGAGAATAGCCCCTTGGCGATAAAACTGACTCTTTTGGTTTTTATTGTCTTTTCTTTTTGCCTTCAAAAAATTCAGAAAAAGGTTGCTGTTCTTTTCCCTAAGCTCCAGTATTATCATCCCCTGGGATTTTAAATTCTCATAGGCAATGGTCCTGTTCTCTGCCTCAATAATCCCCTGGCTGCGTTTACCCGCATCATCTAAAACAGTGTATCCGTAATTATTCATAAAGCCTTATCCAGTGCCTTATCCAGTGCCTTATCCAATGCCATTTCCATGGTCTGCATTCCCTGGGAAACTCCCGACTGCATTACAGATTGCAGCAGTTCATACTTGCCCTTTCTTATTATGTTGGCCACTGCATTATTGCCGTGGAGTACCTCCACTGCACAATGTAATTCACTGTCCCTTCCCATATATAGCTTTTGTGTGCATATCCCCCTTAATGAGGAAGCCAGCATACTTCGGGCCAAATTCTGCTTCTCCTCGGGAAACATACTGATAAACCGCTCCACAGTTTCCACCGCCCCTCCAGTGTGCATGGTGGCAATAACATAATGGCCGGAGGCAGCGGCACTAAGGGCTGCCTGACAAGTTGCCCCATCACGCAGCTCTGCAATCATAATCACATCGGGATTTTCCCGCATGGCACTGGCAATCCCCCTTTCATAGCTAAGAAAATCCTTTCCCAGCTCCTGCTGGCTGAACAGGCATCTGCCCCGGGGATAAAGAAATTCCACCGGATCCTCCAGTGTGAGAATATGATATTCCTTCTTCTTGTTCATTTCTGCCAAAAATGAGGAAACTGTGGTGGTCTTGCCAGCCCCCGTGGCTCCTGTCACCAGCAAAAGGCCGTCCTTGTAATTTATAAACTGCCGGATATTCCCGGCCTGGCCTAACTCCTCCAATAGAGGAATCTCGTGGGGCAATAGTCTGAAAGCAAATGCTATATTTCCCCGCTGGCGGTAAATATGCACCCGATACCGCCTCCCTGACACTTCCCATGTAAAATCTACTTCCTTTCGTTTCAGGAAATCCTCCTGCTGATTGCGGTCGGTAATGCGGGAAAATATTTTCCATATATCCTCCTTGATAGTTACATCATCCCCCATCATTAACCTTCCCCTCCGTCGGAAAAATACCGGCATTCCCTCTGATATAAAGACATCGGATACTCCCCTATCTGCAAACTCAGACAGCAGCTCCTCAAATTTCTTTCCACCTAATCCCATATACCTTCCTCCTACTCATTGCATATTCTAATTATCTCTTCAATTTCCACCAGCCCTGCCTTGGCCTTCTCAATGCCATCCTCCCACATGGTTTTCATATCTGTGTTTTTTATTGCTTCCTCCAGCTCCCCTAGGGTTGGTCCATAACTGATACATTGCTGAAGGTCACTGTCAATAATAAGCAGCTCCTGAATGGCCACTCTCCCCCTAATCCCCCGTCCCCTGCATTTATCACAGCCACAACGACGGTACAGCAATAGTCCGGGCTCGTAATTATCCCCCAATGCTTTGGCAATACTGCTGTCCGGCAACACGTCATAAACTTCACAGCAATGGGGGCAAAGTCTGGGGACCAGTCGCTGGGCCACAATTCCTCTTAAGGCAATGGCCAGCAAAAAGGGCTTAATTCCCATATCCAGGAGCCTGTAAATTACCTTGACGGCACTGGAGGTATGAACCGTGGCAAAAACCAGATGCCCCGTAAGGGAGCTCTTTACCAGCATCTTTGCCACCTCATGGCTTCTCACCTCTCCGATGGCCAGAATATCGTAATCCTGTCTTAAGACAGCCTTTAAGGCCTCTTCAAAATCCAGCTTGATTTTCGTATTAACCTGCATCTGATTAATTCCGTAAAGCTGATATTCCACAGGGTCCTCGATAGTAACAATATTCTTGGCACTGTCATTTAAGTAATGGAGTGCCCCATACAAAGTGGTGGTTTTTCCTGAATTAACAGGCCCCGCCATAATAACTGCACCGCTGGGCTCCCTGCACAGTCCCATAAATTTTTCTTTGTTCTCCTGGGAAAAATCCAGACTATCTATATCCATAAAGCCCCCGGCCCGGTTCAGCAGTCTGAGTACCGCCTTTTCCCCTTTGATGAGAGGCACAATGGATACCCTCACATCAATTTCCTGCTGCCCGAAGCTGTAGGAAAACCTTCCATCCTGGGGAAGTCGGTTCTCTGCAATATTCAGCTGACACATTATTTTGATACGTGAAATAACATTGCTGTACAGCTCCATGGGAATCTGGTCGTAAACCGTCTCCAGATTTCCGTCAATCCTGTAGCGAAGCCGCCCCACCACATTTCCCGGCTCCACGTGAATATCGGAGGCATTCTGCTCCAGGGCCTCCTGAAGAATATTATTCACCAGCTCTACCACAGGTGAGCGGTCATTTACTGTCTTAACGGGAATAGCCATGGGAGCATTATAGGTGGCGGCACTGCGCTTGGCTGTATCAAATAATTCTTTAAAACTTTTCTTATTTTTAGGCTTCATACTAATTTTCCTTTGTGATATTCCATTTTCACTTTCTTTATTAAATATTTTATCACTACTCAAAATATTTTCAATACATTTTATTGAAATTCCAAATATATTTTTGTAAAAAGTAAAAAACTGTGGTGATTTTTTATATCACCACAGTCCATTAAAACATTTTGTAAAATTATTGAATCATCAAATAGAAATCACGCTGCTGTCGTGAAGCATGTACAGATACCTTTCCGCCACTTTTATGCCCAGTATGGATTCTGCGGCGGCAGTATAAAGCTTCAGCTGCAATTCATAACGTTTCTTTACTGCCTCCGGATCTGTATCCCTGTCAGTCTTGTAATCCAGCAACACATAGGTGCCGTCAGTCTCCTTAAACAGCACGTCGATAACACCCTGGCTGAAGATATATTCTCCCTCCACGTCGTCGTAATAATCACTGGCCGCCAGCATGCGGCTAAAAGGAAGCTCCCGCCAAAGCTCAGTGGCATTTTTCAGCCGCTGGCCAATATCCGTCTTAAAGAAAGCGGCCACCGCTTTTACATTTACGTATGCCGACTGCTCCTGACTCATGATTTCATTGGTCACCATAGCTGTAAGCTGATTTTTCACGTCCCTGGCATCCAGTTTTCCGGACAAATCCAGATGCTGCATAACGGAGTGCATAAGGGTTCCATATTCGTTGCCCTTAAGACCAGCCTTTCCCTCTGCCTCCTGAATAAATCTTGGCCGATTGAAGATATACTCCTGATGCTGGGCTGCCAGCTGACAGCTCCCCTCCATGATTCCTTCACCTACTGCCTTCTCCGCAAAGCGGCGCTTCAGTTCAGAAACGGTGAGCTTGGCCGGGACCTCTCTGGTCCCACCATAATCATAATCAAGGGTTAACTGGGCCATCAATGACTCCATATCCCCTTCCGCCTCTTCCTTTAAATGCAACTCTTCACCATTGCGCACCGCCTGAAGAATATCCCTTTCCACTTCTTCAGCCCGGCCTGCCCCCGTAATTGCACCAGCCTCTATCACAGAAACTGTCCAGTTGGATTCCTTGCCCATGGCATCGGGAATAGCCACCCGATTTTTGGCAATGCCGGAATATTCCACCAATGGTTCCCCGTCAGGGTGATGGGCTACTGCCCTGGCCACCCAGTCAGCGTAGGAATTAACTGACAGAAGTGTATGCACCGGCAAAACCTTATCAGTTGTATCAATATGCTGGCACCACTTGGCCGCCTTGCCTTCCAGCCCATGACTTCTGCCCACCATAATCAGCTTTTCCCTGGCTCTTGTCATGGCCACATAAAGGACACGCAGCTCCTCTGCCTGCAGTTCCCGCAGCCATTTGGCCTTTACGGCCTGACGGGCAAAGGTTTCATATTTTGCCATTAATTCCGGGTCCACGTATTTAATGCCCATGCCCATATCCTTATGAACCAGCACATCATCATTTAAATCCATTGTATTGAATTTCTTGCACATATCCGCAATAACAACCACGGGAAACTCTAGACCCTTACTCTTGTGAATGGTCATTACACGAACCACGTCCTCACCTTCCCCAAGGGTTCTGGCCATGGACAGGTCCGTTTCCATATCCGTCATGCGCTGGATAAACCGCAGAAAACGGAACAGCCCCTGATAATCAGTGCTTTGGAATTCCTGGGCCCGGGTTATCAGCATACGCAGATTGGCCTGGCGGAGGATACCGCCTTTAAGGCTGCCCACGTAATCATAATACCCCGTATCCCGGAAAATCTGCCAGATAAGCTCAGGAACACTGACTTGTCTGGAAAGCTGCCGCCAAATACTCAGCTGATTCAAAAATCCGTCCACCTTCTCCTTTATCCCACCATCCAGCTCCGATTCCGGGGTATTGGCTGCCAGCAGGGCAGTATACATATCCTCATCCTTTGCTGAGGCCTTCAGTCTGGCCAAATCAGCAGCACTTAGCCCCACTATTGGTGAAAACAGCACCGCCGCCAAATGGATATCCTGCTGGGCGTTGTCAATTACCGACAGCAAGGAGTGCATAGTCTGGATTTCAGTGGTCTGGAAAAATCCATCACTGGTGTTGGCGTACACGGGGATATCATTCTGCTGGAGAATCTCCTGTAAAACCTCCGCCTTGCCCTTGGTGGCCCTTAGGAGAATTACCATATCCCGCCACGTTACAGGACGATACCCCTTATTATCCGTATAATCCTTGTCAAAGACCATTTTACCGCTGGCCTTGATTTCCTTCAGGCGGTGGGCAATATACTGGGCCTCCAGCTCGAAGTCCGCCAGATCTTCCATATCCTCCTGCCCTTCATTTTCCTCATCAGCGGCATCGAAATCCAAATCTATCAGGGCCAGCTCCACGTTTTTATCCATAAGCTCCCCATAGTCCGGCTCCACGTAGCCATAAGGCACCCCCTCATTAAGCATGGCCCGTTCATCGTATTCAATTTCATTTGGATCAGGGGTCATCACCTGGGCAAAAACGTAGTTTATGGCCGAAAGAATCTCCCTACGGCTGCGGAAATTCCGCCCCAAAGTAATAAGCTCCCCCTCCTGATTATCAGTCTTTTCATAGGCCCTGTATTTTTTCAGGAAAAGTCTGGCCTCCGAGGAACGGAAGCCATATATGCTCTGCTTTACATCTCCCACAGTAAATGTATTGGCGTTGCCCTCGCCGGTAATGAGCCCCACAATAAATTCCTGCACCTCATTGGTGTCCTGATACTCATCCACCATAATCTCCTGATAGCGTTTTCTAAGCTCCAGGGCTATTTCCGAAGGCTTCATTTCCCCCGGGGCGGCATCAGGAGATTTTAAAATCTCCAGGGCAAAATGCTCCACATCACTGAAATCCATAATATTTTTCTTTCTTTTGGCGTCACTATATGCCTTGGAAAAATCCTTCACCATGGTTACAATACAGGATACATCCCCCACAGCAGCATTAAGCTCCTCCAGCAGCACCTCTTCATCATCCTGCACAAAGGACTGTATCTCCTCAAGAATCCCCTTCAGCTCCTTTGCCACAACGCTAAAGGCCTCTTTAACCTCCGGCTCCATATCCTTTAATTTCCCCGGCATTCTTGGCACACCCGACATTTTGGACAGGGCCTCATAAATATCGTGCCACCCCTGTTCAAGGGCAGTATCCAGTGACGTCACCACATCATCATAGCCAGCCACCAGATCTTCAAACTTTTCCCGTACCTTTGGAGCCTCAAAATTCACCACAATACTTTTCAGTTCAGCCAAACACTGTCTCGCAGGGGCCATGCGGCAGATGATTTCTTCCTTCATCACCGGCCACCACTTGGTTTCCTGCAAAGAAACAATCGGCCCCCCATTGCCCAAATAATCCTGTTCCAGCTGGCTTAACCACAAATCCGGAAAGGGCTGATTGCGGGACTTTTCATATAGCTTCAGCACAATATCGTAAAGGGCAGAATCCCCTCTGTCGGTGCCGTATTTATCTGCAAACCGTTGGAGAGCCGAATCCCCCGAGCTGTATTTTTCCTCAAACATATCCTCCAGCACGTCCTGCTGAAGTATAATCAGCTCATTTTCATTGGCAATGCGAAACTTTGGGTCCATGTCTATAGCATTAAAATTGTTTTTTACCACAGTCTGGCAGAAGGAATCTATAGTGGAAATGGCAGCACCCGAAAGAAGTATCATCTGCCGCTCCAGCCGTCTTATCATGTTCTTGTCTGAATTCCCTTCCTCCATGGCCTGGGCAATGGCCCCCTGAAGCCGCTTCTTTATACGCTGCTTCATTTCCTCTGCCGCCGCCCTGGTAAAGGTAACAACCAGCAGACGGTCCACGTCCCATGCTTTTTCATCCTTGGACGGATCCCTAAGCAAATGGGACACAACCCGTTCCACCAGCACCGCTGTCTTTCCGGAGCCTGCAGCCGCCGAAACCAATATATTTTTATCATCATTGTTGATGGCAAGCTTTTGTTCCTGTGACCACTCCACTTCTACTCCTCCTTCCCCTCAGCTGCATTTCCGTTTTTATCAAGGATTGCGCCCTTCACTCTTTCTGTTATTATTTCCATAATTTCAGCGTCACTGCCGCCAATCCTGCGATAATCATATCCCTCCAGTCTTGGGTCAAATCCGCATAGAGGATGATATTTACAATACGTGCAAGGAGTGTTTTTGTCCTTCCTGTACGGCTTAATCTCAATATTGCCACCTATGATCTCCTCGCCGGTATCCTTGAAAATAAGCTCAATATATTCCATCAGCAGCTCAAATTCTTCCCTGCTTTTCAGCGTATTCATACTGGAAGAATTAAAGGACAGATTCCCTTCCTTTCCCTTGTAGGCCAGCTTCAAAAAACGGCTCTTATTTTCTGTGGAAAGGGTGTTATCTATCTGCTCAGCAATGTCCTTGTCCAAAAGAACCCAGCCCGGCATTTTCAACTCAGCATCCAGAGCTTCCCGGATTTTCTCCGGGTCTCTGGTGTGATTTTTCATTAAAAGTACTGGTCTTTTCAGGAAGAAATACAGCATTCCCGCCGGCAGCATTGGGGTATCCTTACCTCTGCCCATGAGCTCCCTGGCCACCAAAAGATAGGTAAGAAGCTGCAGCTTCAGCCCATAATAAACGTCCACCAAATTTATGGCTGCAGAACCAGTCTTATAATCCAGTATCATAAAATGGCTTCCCTGTTCATTGACATCTATGCGGTCAATCTGGCCATTCAGCTTCAGACGGTTATTTTCGTGAAGCTTGTACACCAATTCCAAGGAATCCTCCGGCCCATAGGTACCAAAGGAACGTTCAAACAGCTCAGGGTGGAATTTGCTGACCCTGTCAAATTCCCCCAGCCTCCTTAAGGCAAAGCGGGCCGTTGCCTCCAGTCGGGACAGCTGGGCCTCCATCTGCTTAGTAGAATAGAGCATACCGTTATTAAGACGCGGCGCCAGCTTATTGATAATCTCATTGGCAATCTCATCCCTTTCACCAGGGGCAATATCCCCCCAATGACGTCCCTCTTTTTTCAGTCTCAGCCCAAATTCCTTTAGCACGGCATGAAGAAGTGTCCCCAGCTCAGGACTGCTGAAACGGGTTATTTTCCGCTCCCTCAAATTGAGGCCATATTGGGCAAAAAACTGGAAGGGACAGCTGTTATACAGCTCAAACTTGGTAACAGATCCTCCCAGAATCCCTTTTTTTGTATACAGTGCCCTGGCCAGCTCCCTAGGCAGCTTGTCCAGCCGCGGATTTATAAAAAGCCCCCGGCGGATAAGTTTCACAAGGTGTCCCACACCGTCATCCTTCAAAAGGCAGTTATACACCTTCTGCCATAACTCCGAAAGTTCTTCCCCCTCCCGAAGCTCCCTTAGGGCAATTGCCAAGGAGGACAAGGTTTGCCGCTTGTTGGCCAGCATTTTTAACTGCTCCTCCTCTGGAAACTTACTGATCCAGTCCAATGGAATGGTCTTGACGCTGTTCTCTGGCAAAAGGGCCTTAATTCTCCCCACAATTTCCGCCCCGGTCATGGCATCGCCGGCGGGAGATGCCAGAGAATAAGAAACCCACATATATTCCCGGGCCTGGGTAAAGGCCTTATATATAAGATAATTCTCGTTGAAGCTGGCTTCCTCCCCCAGCACAGAAAGTTCAATAATATTCTTTTGGTTGATATGCATACGATCTGCATCTGACAGCACCGTATTTTCCACAGACCGTCTTGGCATAACACCAACATTGGCCCCCAGAATATACACTGCTTTAATATTGTCCAGGGCATTTTGGTCAAAGGAGGCAATATTTACATAATCCAGCCCCGGTGGGATAAGAGCCATTTCAAGGGAGGAAAGGCCCTCCTCCAAAAGCTGCTTAAGTTCCCCCACAGCCATTTTGTTATCTCCGCTGACTTCCACCATCTGGTCCAGCAGCTCCATAATGTCATTCCAAACCTGCTGATGCTCTCTGGCCATATCCAGATTGCCGCTTTTTTCCGCCTGATCGGACCAGTCCTGCAAAATCTTAGGCACCTCAATATCCACCATGAACTGATAGATAACCCGTATCATATCTCTGGTGGTGGCAGCTTCCTTCAATCCGTCCTGAAGTCTGCCCACCGGCTCTGCCACATGACGACGCAGCTGGTCCGCAGTGGCTGCCCGTAGTTTTTGCTTATCTGCAACCCTTTCATTCTCCTCATCAATGGAATAGCGGGAATAAAAATCCCATGGCTCATCCCTGCGCCAAACCTTTCTGCCCCTAAGATTAAATTCCAGGCAATAATTTTCCAAAAGGTCAATCTGCTGGGCCGTAAGCTGGAAAAAGCCCGTTTTTATGCAACAGAATAAATCGTCATAACCCCAGCCTTCAGTAATACCAATGGCAGAGCGGATAAGCTCCGCCACGGGATGATTGGCGCATTGACGTTTTTTGTCGCTGAAAAAAGGAATATCATAATCTTTAAATACAAAATTTATAAGGTCACCATAGGTCTCCCCATCTCTGATGAGCACCCCAATATCACGCCATTTATACCCCTTTTGGCGGACAAGATTTATAATGTCTGCTGCCGCAGCCTCCACCTCCAGCCTGCAGGTGGCAGCCTCCACCAGAGATATATCCCTGGCATCTTCAACGGGCTTGATTTTGCCCTTGTCAAATCCCGCCTCCAGCGCCTTCAACGTTTTATTTTGATATCGTTTTACCTCATTAAAGTGACGATAGTTTACAGGAATTTCATATTTTCTGGCCAGCTTCAGTAGACGGCTGCAGCTGGTATAGGCTCGGTTAAAAAGGCCGGAAGCCTCCCTGTTGGCCCACTGCCCCTGTGCTGTATTATTATCATCCATATTAAAGGTCACATGAATATTGGCACCGTATTGTAACAATCCCTCCAGCACCTGCAGCTCCAACGTATTAAAAAACAGGAAGCCGTCCAGCCAGATATCTGCCCCTGCCACCAGTCTGGACATTGGCATTCTGTCCACCAGAATACTCATTATGTCCTTTCCGTCATTATAACGGCCTGCCATGGCCTCATTGAAATCACCGTACAGCAATGCCAAATCCCCCAGCTTATTGCTGAGTCTGGTATCCTCCATGGTGTCACTGGCTTCATTTAACAGCTCCGGGGATATGCCACACCCCTTAAACTCATCGATAATGCCCCCAAGTATATTGGCAAAGCCCCGCTGACGTGATGCCCGTCCAAAGACCTTTAGTTCATTATATCGCTTGTCCAGAATTCTCTTAAGGAGCAGCTGCCGCCCCATATCAGTAATGCCCTGCTCCAGTCCGCCGCCGGTTTCCTGCAGCACCTGATAAGCAAAGCGCTTAAATCCGTACACCTGACAACGCATGTAGCCCCGACCCTGTTTTTCCAGCATTGAAGCCAGCTGACGCTCCACCTTGTAGGTCATGTGCTCCGGCAACAGCAGAATAATAGCCGGCCCCAGGGGTCTTTTTACCAGCTCTTTTGTTATCTGTTCCAATACATAGGTGGTCTTGCCACTGCCAGCCCGGCCTGTAATAATTTCCAACATATATCCGCCCCCTTGTCCGCCGACCTTTTTACCAGTGAAAAAATCGGACTGTTTTGACCAGTCCGATTTTGTATAGCAAAATATTATGATTATCTTATGGAACCGTACCTTCGTATTCTGTTGGCTCTGCCACCCTCATCATGGTACGGCCGCAATTACATTCCCCATCAATACGCAAAACCGCATGGCCGGTGCGCAAACGGAAAATAGGCATAGCCTCATTGGCAAGGGATGTAAGCACCAGCTCACCCACCCTATGAGGTTCTGTTATAACCTGACTGCCGCCGAATTCCACAATCTCGGCATAATAATAATCCTCGTGAATGTGGAACCCCTTGTCCTCCGGGCACTGATACATAATGCCGGCACAGCCGAAGCCAGGTGAATTATACACCGTGTTGGTCTTAACATTCATCCGTCGTTCCAGATAAGCCCGCATTGGATTATGAAGTGTTTCCTCGAGACAAACTATGGTAGGAAGATACAGGTCCTGGGCATTCTCCCCATCCGCCTGCAGCTTCACAATAAACTGGGTTACCAGCCGAAAATCGCTAATCAGTACATCCACATGGCAGGAGGTCATGAGCTCCACAATATTATCCATATTGCTGCCCATAAGCATAACGGAAGCACCGATACCCTCCAGGGCATACTGCACATCCATAAGCCTGCTGTCGGAAGCCTCCCCCAGAAGGCCCACCACAGTAGTGTCGTTGATGCCATAGGCCACCAGAACCCTCGTCATCATTTCCATCTGACGGGCCACATCACCATTGGTATACATTTTGATAAAGGTTTCCGCATCACCCTGTCTGGATATGCGTAGCACACCGCTTATAGGCAATGTGAGCAAATCAAAGATGGAGGCCTCCCTCAGCACGCTCCGCTCCGTAAGGGGCAGCTTTTGGATGTCCGCCAAGGTCTGTATGTCATTGGGGCCAACCCCTGCCTTTTTGAAAGCCTGCTGATAAAAGGCACTTTTCTCCTGAGCCCACTTCACCCGTTTTTTCAGGGCATCCAGTTGCAAAGCCTCCAGCTGGGAGCGTTCCATGGTCTCTATTTTTCGATTAGCAATCATCGTAACTTCATTTCTCCCAATCTAACCCATAAAATCAGGTAAGAGGCTTCTGATAGAAGAACGGCTGGAAGCTTGTATAGCCCAGCTTGCGGAAATTCAGAATAGCCTCAGTGGCACCAACGAACAAAATTCCACCTGGCTTCAATGCCTTGAAGAAGTTGGCATAAAGCTGGTCCTTTGCTTCCTCGGTAAAATAAATAACTACGTTACGGCAAAGAATAAGATCAAAGCCGCTCTCAAAGTTGTCCTTCAAAAGGTTATGGCGCTTGAACTCAATACAGTCCTTAATCTCCTGGGATACCAGATACTTGTCGCCCTCATGGGTGAAATACTTCCTCTTGCGCTCAGGATCAATGGCCTTCAGCTCATTATCGGTATATTCGCCCTTTTTGGCCTTGCCCAAAATCTCAATATCAAGATCAGTTGCAAGGATGCGATGGCGCATATTAGGAGTCAGAGTCTTCATAATCATAGCCAGAGAATAAGGCTCTGCACCGATGGAGCAGCCGGCACTCCAAATATTCAGCTTGCTGCTGCGCTTTAAGAGGTCAGGAATAACATCTGTTTCCAGCTTGGCAAACTTGTCAGGAGTACGGAAGAACTCAGATACGTTAATCGTCAGATACTCAATGAATGCTGCAAATTCATCATGGTCCTGCACCACCTTGTCAAAATAACCGCAATATGTATCATAGCCATTTCTCTTGGCAAGGTTCATAATACGGCGCTGCATCTGGGGTGCCTTGTATAAATCCAAGTCTATCTCAGTCTTTGCCTTCAACTTTCTTTTAAAATCGGTCCAATCCTGTTCTGCTGTCATATACTATCCCTCCAAACGATACCACGTATTCATTACTTATATATTCCACCTAAAAATCAAAAATCCTTTATTTTTTAAAATAAAGTTAATTAATCTTCCACATAGTGGCTAAAGCTGCCAATAACCAGCTGAGGGAATTCCTTTTTCAGCTCATTAAGGAACTTTCTTGTGCCCACAAATGGAGTTTTCTGCTCCGGCATTATGTCAAGGAAGGCATCCGGATCTATATTGAGATTCCGCACCTGTATCATCTGCACAGGCAGCTCACGGAAAAAGTCTTTCCATGCTGCCAGCTCATCCTCCCGATCATTGAAGCCTGGGAAGTACAACATATTTAGGGAAACGTAAATGCCATGGTCCAGGGCGTAGCGAATGGACTCCTTCACATTGTCCAGCTTGTAGTTGCTGCGGTAATAAGCATCATAGCTTTCAGGGACGGCACTTATGATGCTGACCCGCATGGTATCAAGGCCCGCATCTACAATCTGCTTTATGCCCTCAGTGTAGCCCGCGTTGGTGTTGATATTAATCTGGCCCTTGCGGGTCTTTTCACGAATCAGTTTAATGCCCGCGGAAATATTCACCGCCGCCAGTGAAGGCTCCCCCTCACAGCCCTGTCCAAAACTGATAATACCCTCAGGGGCATTTTCCAGATGATAAATACCAAGCTGGGCAATCTGTTCAGGGGTTGGCCGGAATTTTATGCGGCTTTGTGGTGACGGACAGCACTCCGCCGGCTGCAGGGAAATACAGCCGAAGCAGTTGGCGTTGCATACAGGAGATGTGGGAATACCGCACTCCCAACGGCGATAGAAAATATTCTCCGCAGTACAGCAATGCCACTCCAGAGAGCAATTGGCCAGATGGTCAATGAGAGGATTATCCGGCAAATCTTTTTTCACCTGTTTTACCAGCCGCTTCAAATTCTTGGTATTATAATGCTCCGGATCCCATTTATGATTCTCATCAGTATAAATAGCCGCCCCGTAAAGCTGGTCCTTATAGACACACACCGCCGTGTAGCCATAAAGAGGCAGCTGGCTGGCATTCTCCTCCAGTTGGAAGGCCGGCATCATGGTACGGGTGTAGCCAGCGGGCAAAATAGCAGATACAGCGTTGCCCGTCAGTGTCAAAACCTCCCCGTCCTGGCCCATGCCCACCGCCTGACGGTCCGGGAGAAACATTAAATCTGCACTTTCAGGCAGGGGAATCAGATCATCAGGAGTAAGAAGGCGCAGCTCATCTCCCTCACGGCCCATGGCCATAATTCCCGGAGCATCGAAGATTTCACCATTTTCGTCTGCATAGAGAGCAATAATGGGCTCCTTTTTATTCTTTGCCATCTTCTGCCGCCTCCCTCACTTCACCAGATACAGCTTCTGTACTTACTGCTTCTACACTTTCAGCTTCTTTATTGTCATTTTCCCCATCAGCCGTTTTTTCCTTCCAGTTCTTCTTTGGCTTCTTCTGCTTTTTGGGGTTATATTTGTTCATGGCATTATCAATTCCCTCTGTTACCATGCACTCTATGGCAGGAACAAGATATTTGATGGCCTCCTGAATTTTTGGCACATCCTCCTCCGGGAAATTTGCCAGCACATGATTCACCACAGTCCACCCTGGCAGAGGACGGCCCACGCCTATACGCACCCTGCCAAAATTTTCATCTCCCACAAGGGCAATGGTGGATTTAATGCCATTATGGCCCCCTGCACTGCCTTTTTTCCGAATGCGGATAGTGCCCGCTGGAATGTCCATATCGTCGTGGCAAACGATTAAGTCCTCCGGCTCAAGCTTATACCAGCGCATTAAGGGGCCGATGCACTCACCACTGTTGTTCATATATGTCTGGGGCTTTACCAAAAGCACCTTTTCGGTGCCGATTCTGGTCTCGGCCACAAGGCCCCTTTCCCTTTCCTTCCAAGGCTCTGCCCCCAAGGCCTCAGCCAGGGCATCCACCATCATCCACCCCACATTGTGGCGGTTTTTGGCATATTCAACACCTGGATTCCCTAATCCGGCGATTATCTTCATAATAAAATATTTCTCCTTATCAAATATTTAAATATCCATTTAAAATAAACACATGTAGATTATACATTATAACGCATATTTTGGCTATTTTCCTTGACGGATAGCGTATAATTATAGATGTGATTAAAATAGAACAATAAATGAAACATTCCAGATACTTTTATGGAGGTTTATATGCATCAATATTTATTTTATATAGGGGATTTTCCCGTAAGAGCCTATGGACTGGTACTTAGCCTTAGCATTATTCTGGCCACCGGCGTAGGTTATTTTTTGGCAAAACAGGACGGCCGCTACCACAATCATGTTGTGGACCTGGGCATTTATTGCGGTTTAAGTGGCCTTTTAGGGGCCCGGCTCTGGGACGTGTTCTTCTTTGACTGGGAATATTACAGCCAACACCTCTCAGAAATAATGAATGTTTGGCAGGGGGGCATGGCTATCCAGGGTGGCGTTATTCTGGGAGTAGCTGTGGGAATTCTGTACTGCCGCCGCCATAATATAGACATTTTGGCCATGATGGACATAAGTGCCCCCGCCATTATTTTCGGCCAGGGACTGGGCCGCTGTGCCAATCTCCTTAATGGCGATGCCTTTGGTGCCCCTACAGGAGGGAACTTCGGCATAATTTATCCCTCCACCACCCTTGCCCATCACACTTATGGCAATCAGCCACTGTGGCCTGCTGAAATCTGGGAGGGACAGCTGGATTTCGTTATTTTCGCCATTCTCCTCCTGTTTCGCGCCTATCCCCATATAAAGGGGCAGGCCTTTTCCCTTTATGTAATGCTCTACTGCATAGCAAGGTTTTTCCTGGAATATCTCCGTGGAGATTATGCCGATCCTGTACTGGGACTCTTTACATCTGCTCAGATGACCAGCATTGCCGGTTTTACTGTAGCCCTTATCTGCTTCATAGCCCTACAGCTCAAAGGAGACAAGGCCCCAAAAACTGACAGTACCACAAAAACTGGGTCAGAACTATAACGCTTATTTACATTTTCTTTACTATAAAAACCATTTATTGTATAATTATATAGGTAAAAATATGTTATGAAAGGGGTATCTTACTTGAGTATTATCGCCCGTCACCTTACAGTTGATATGTATAAGTGCAAAAATTCCTGCTTTGACGATGTGCAGGCTTTACAGGCTACATTAAAAACTCTGCTTATGGAAAGCAACCTTGATATTCTCTCTTCCACCGGCCAGATTATGTCAGATGACCATATTGCTATTATTTTGCTCTTTGACGAAGGCCATATTACCGTCCATGCCTTCCCAGAGCTTCAGTACGTTTCCGCAGATGCCTTCATCTGCGAGGAAAATGCCGCCCCGGAGGAGGTCTTCAGCTCCATCCGCAAGCTCTTTAAGCCGGAGAAAACCAAAACCACCATCCTGAAGCGTGGAGATTTTGGCACCAATACCGACATGAAACCAAAGACAAAAACCAAGGTGGCTCCCCTTCGCCGTATCCACAACACCGGCAGCAAGGTAATCAATATGCTGAAAAACAAGGACGACAACAAAAAAAGTTAATTATAATAATATATATTTCCACATAATCGGGCTGGTCCTGCCAGTCCGTTTTATTTTGCCTATTTTATGTATACATTAAAACATAAGACAAATTACTAAACAAAATTGTCTTTTAAAGGTATAATAGTTTCTGTTATGTACTTTTTCTCATTAGGAGGTTTTTATGGAGAAGCCACGTCTGGGACATATCCATTTTCTCAATGTACTGCCCATCACCTACAGCCTCACCCGGTGCGGTTACGGGGAAGGTATTGACATTAAGGGCGGTGTCCCCTCTGTTATGAATAATGATCTGATAAACAACCGTCTGGATGCCAGTGAGGTTTCCTCCATTGTTTATGCCAGAAATTTTGATAATCTGCTTATACTGCCTGATTTATGTGTGCGGGCCGACGGGCCTGTTCGGAGCATTATTTTGGTATCAAAAAAGCCCATTACGGAAATAAATCAGGACAGGATTGTGCTCACGGCCCAGTCTGCCACTTCCCATGTGCTGTTGAAGATTATCTTAAACAAAGCCTATGATGCCACCCCGGATTACTGTGTTCGCCACCTTACACCGGACAATCCTGTTCCCGATGACTGCACGGCAGCCCTTTTTATCGGCGATGATGCCCTTAATGTATATCACCACAAGGACAAGGAAAAGTTCTACTATTACGACATGGGGGTGGAGTGGAAGAAGCTCACCGGCCGCTGCATGGTTTACGCAGTGTGGGCTGTTCACAAGGACTTCGCCCTAAATAATCCGGAGGCCTGCAAGCTGCTCCACGAAAGGCTGTACAAGGGCCTGCGTCACGGCTATGCCCACAAGGCCGATGCCATAAATTCCATTTTGGACGATAAGCCATTTTCCTTCCAACAGCTTGACGAGTATCTGGAAGTTATCAAGTGGAACCTTACCGAGGAATATCTGGACAATCTCATGGTATTCTACAAATACGCCCATGAAATGGGCCTTATCCCCCGCATGCCAAAGCTGAAGCTGGCTCAGGTGGACCTGTAAAATGCTTATGAAGCGGACATGGAATTATTTATATTCATGCATAGAAATACCTAGTGAAAAGACATTTTTTCTTTACACTGGGTATTTTTTGTGTCTATACTTTTATAGTAGAAGTTTGATTTTATGGAGGGAAAAACATGCCCGATGAAAATAAAAAGCCTCAAAAAAACTATGTCCGCTTTGACCCCGGCCCCGTCACTTTGGACAGCGGTCTTAAGGGAGTGAAGCTGGATTTTAACTACGGTGCCAGAGTGGTTCTCCCCGATGATGGGGATTATCATATCCGCCTTACGGATCTGGACACCAGCTCCATTGTTTACGATGCCGATGCCAGAAATGCCCTTGTCACCAGCACCAAGAAATATTACATAAATTTCCGTGTGGAAATCTGGAAAAATGGCAAGCTGGCCCTTACACACGACCTGAATCTGAAGGGCAAAAATGTTCATATAAAATTTCCCGTAGGCACTTTGGGGGACATTTTGGCCTGGTTCCCATACGCCGAGGAATTCAGAAAGAAGCATAACTGCAATGTATACTGCTCCATGAGTGAGGAAATAGGCCAGCTCTTTGCCCCGGCCTATCCGAAAATTCACTTCATGAAGCCAGGGGACACACCTCCTAATTGCTATGCTACCTACTATATGGGGATTTTCTTTCCGGCAGATGACCGCTTTCATCAGCCTACGGATTTTCGTGTAATCGGTCTTGCCCTGAACATTCCCTATATACTGGGCCTTGATGTGGTGGAATGTCGTCCCCTGCTGACTCCTTCCAAGGAACGCCCTATAAAGGAGCCCTATGTGTGCATTGCCGCCCAGGCCACCAGTCATGCCAAATACTGGAACAATCCAAGTGGCTGGATAGAGACCATTGATTTTTTGAAATCCCTTGGCTATCGGGTGCTGTGCATCGACAAGGAAAAATGCCATGGTGGTGGCCGTCATTGGCACACCATCCCATACGGCTGTGAGGATTTCACCGGCAGTCTGCCGCTACAGCAACGGGTAGATTTACTGGGCCACGCCGATTTCTTTATCGGCCTTTCCAGCGGACTGGCCTGGCTGGCCTGGGGAAGCGGCACCCCTGTTATTATGGTTTCCGGCTTTACCCTGCCCTACAACGAATTTTACACCCCTTATCGGGTGATAAATTTCCACGTTTGCAACGGCTGCTGGACTGACAGCAGCGAGGAATTTAAGCACGCAGATTTCAGCTGGTGCCCCCGTCATGCAGGCACTGAGCGTGAATTTGAATGTACCCGTTTCATCAGCTCCGGCCAGGTGTGCCAAAACATAATGCGCTTAATGAAGGATTACAGTCTGGATCCAAAAAAGGGAATCACCAGAATCAAATAGGAGGCTATTTCATGGACAATAAAGCAAACACACAGGAACCATATATGGTATTTACTCCACCTGCTGTTCCCACCCAGAAAACGGATATGGATGGCCTCACCTATGATTTTAATCTTGGACTCAGAGTAAATGTTCCCAAGGGGAACTACAGGGTAGTATTCATCGACCGTGATACCCACCTCACCGTCTACAACGCCCCCATCTCCGGGGCCATGGCCACCAGCAGCAAGCGTTATTTTGTTAACTTCCGCCTGGAGGTCTGGGAAAATCCCACGGAAGAAGAAAAGAAGCAGCAAACCGGCAAAATTGAACCAAAACTTATCTTTGCCCATGATTATAATGCCAAGGGCAAAAAGGTGCTAATGAAATTCGCCGGCCGGGCCCTTGGTGATATGCTGGCCTGGTTTCCCTACGCTGAGGTCTTTCGCCAGAAGCACCAATGTGAGCTCTATGTGCAGGTGGATGAAAAATACACTGCCATTCTGAAGCCTGCCTACCCCGATATTCATTTCATCAAGGGGGACAAGCTGCCGGAGAATTTATACGCCTCATATCACATTGGTCTCTTTGCCCCATGGGATGACCGAAACCTTCAGCCAATGGACTGGCGGGTGGTAGGGTTACAGGCCCATGCCGCCTATATGTTGGGGCTTCCTCCAAAGGAAGAAAGGGTAAAGCTTCTGCCTTCCAAAAAAGCCAAAAAATTTCAGTCAAAAGAGCCATACGTGTGCATAGCCACCCAGGCCACTGCCCAGTCAAAATACTGGAACAATGCCAATGGCTGGATTTACATCATTGATTATCTGAAAAAGCAGGGCTACCGTGTGCTTTGTGTGGACAGGGACAAGATTACAGTAAATGGCATTTACGGCAATGCCATCCCCTACGGGGCCGAGGACTTCACTGGAAACCGTTCATTGCAGGAGCGCATTGATTTAATATCCGGGGCCAAATTCTTTATAGGACTCCCCAGCGGCCTATCCTGGCTGGCCTGGGGCTGCAATGTGCCCGTGGTAATGATTGTGGGCTTCACTGCCCCTGGCACTGAGTTTTATACTCCATATAGGGTTCAGCAGTTCCACACCTGCCACAGCTGTGGCAATGACCAACGTAATGAGCACAATTATGACGACTTCGGAGCATGCCCACACCATCGTGGCACAGAAAGGGAATATGAATGTACCCGCTGCATCTCCCCTGAATATGTGCAAAGCGTAATTGACCGATTAAGAAAGGATTTAAACATATAACGAGCTTTAAGATGTCCCCCACCTCTTTAGGTGGGGGAAAACAAACTACAACAGCTGGCGAGCATATCTCCCAGCTCGTTGCGACACGAACGAAGTGAGTTAGTCCTTTAGGGAAACGCTAATTGGAAGATTTTTCTTCTAAAGAAGAAAAATTTGAACAATGGCGTTATAATTTAATAAAAGACAAAACCACCGTCAATACATTGATAAGCTATCATGCAGTGACAGTGGTTTTATTTTATTGCCATTATTCTTTTAAAAAATTATCCTTTTGCTCTGGTGCCGTAGAAAACGTATTTATTGTTAAACAGCTTGAAATACTTTTTATAAGGCAGCTTCACTTCCAGGGTTCCCATGGCATAAGGACCAATGGCGTAGTTGCCAAAATAAACGATAAAATCGTCCTCAGTCATACCGTACTGGAGAGAACCATCCTTTATCATCTGCTTTATGTCCTTCAATGCCTCTGCTTTGTCAGGCATACTGGATTTTGGCTCAATCTGGCTTTCCGTCTCCTCCACGATGATTTCTGCCAGACCGTCAGTGGTCTTGAAAATATCATTGAGCTTCAGTTCCTTGCCGGTATTGGAATCAAATACATGGGCCTTATAGTAGAACACTGGATGGGCACCACCCAAGTATATAAATTCCCCGCCTACACAGCTGAATACGGCGGAATCTGCCCTCAGTCCGCTGTAGCTAAGCTCATAGCTGTAGAGAGGCCCGCTGTTTTCCTTGTACCAGTCATGGTTTTTACTCTGTTCATACTGTTCAACAAGGTCAGGCTCCCACTGGTACATCATGCGGCGCATATAGCTCCAGTTATCTGCCGACAGTTTTTCCAGAGACTCCTGCAGTTTAGGGAAATCATTGGCAAATGCCGGGTCAAGGTTAACCTCATAAGTAGAAGCCTCCATCAAAACCCTGCCATCATGGTTAATCTGGGACCGCTGGATACTGGAACCGTAAGCAAGAGGATGGCTGAACGGAAT
This sequence comes from Anaerovibrio sp. RM50, assembly GCF_000622005.1. Classification (GTDB taxonomy): domain Bacteria; phylum Bacillota; class Negativicutes; order Selenomonadales; family Selenomonadaceae; genus Anaerovibrio. The sequence continues at coordinate 78,469 of NZ_KK211384.1, forward strand.
CCCCCCCGGTGTACTCAAATCCCCCGGCTCCTCACAAGCCATAGCCATACCAGTATAGCTGTAATCGCTGGTGATTGGTGCCACCAACCCCAGAGCCAGCACAGCAGTGCCTGCCGCCAGCACCTTTTTCCACATAAAAATCCCTCCATTTCGAAAAATTATAATGCCCGTTGACTACCCCATCAGATAGTCTTCTCTGCCACCATAATATACGAAGTAAAGGGATTTTGCTACTTAAAATTATATTAAAATATCCTTTAAATTATCTTAGTGGTCCAGCCCTCAATATTCCACACCGAATCCACCCAGTCCTCATAGAATTCCGGCTCATGGGAAACCAGCAAAATAGTTCCCTTGTACTCCTTAAGGGCCCTCTTCAGCTCTGCCTTGGCGTCCACATCCAGATGGTTGGTTGGCTCGTCCAGCACCAGCAGATTTACCGGCTTTTGCATAATCTTGCACAGGCGCACCTTGGCTGCCTCGCCGCCGGAGAGAACCATCATTTTGGAGGTAATATGCTCATTGGTGAGACCGCAGGCTGCCAGAGCCGCTCTCACCTCAAACTCCGTCATACCAGGATATTCCTGCCAGATTTCCTCAATGGCGGTATTGTCATTGCCCTTGGTGGATTCCTGCTCGAAATAACCCGGAGTAACGAATTCCCCCAGCTCAATATTGCCGGAAATTGGCTTAATCATGCCAAGAAGGGTCTTTAGCAGAGTAGTTTTTCCAAGGCCGTTTACACCCCGAAGGGCCACCTTCTTACCACGCTCCAGCTGCAAGTCCACAGGATTTGTAAGGGGAGTATCATAACCCAAAATCAGACGCTTGGCCTCAATTACAAAACGGCTTGGAGTTCTGTCCATCTGAAATTTAAAATGAGGCTTTGGCTTTTCCGTGCGCTTTTCCAATACCTCCATCTTGTCCAGCTTCTTCTGGCGGGAATTGGCCATACCACGGGTGGCAACTCTGGCCTTGTTTCTTTGAATAAAATCCTTTTCACGGGCGATTTCAGCCTGCTGCCGCTCGTAGGCCGCATCCTCCTGACGACGCTTGATGGCATACATCTCCTGGAATTTCTCATAACTGCCGGTGTAACGGGTAAGACTGGCATTTTCCACGTGATAAATAACATTGGTCACCGCGTTTAGGAAAGGCACATCATGTGAAACCAGAATAAAGGCATTTTCATAGCCCTGAAGATAGGTCTTCAGCCATTCAATATGCTCCACATCCAAATAGTTGGTAGGCTCGTCCAATATGAGAATATCCGGGCTCTGCAAGAGCAGCTTGGTAAGAAGTACCTTGGTGCGCTGACCGCCGGAAAGCTCATCCACCATACGGTCGAGACCAATGTCACGAAGACCCAGTCCCCCGGCCACTTCCTCAATCTTGCTGTCCAAGGTGTAGAAGCTGTGGGCATCAAGGATTTCCTGAATCTCTCCCGCATCACTTAACAGCTTTTCCATATCCTCCGGTGAAGCCTCACCCATTTTGTCATAGCAGGACTGCATTTCTGCCTCCAGCTTGTACATTTCATCAAAGGCGGTTTTCAGCACATCACGGATAGTCATCCCCGCCTTCAAAACAGCATGCTGATCAAGATAGCCGGAGGTAACACGCTTGGCCCATTCCACTTTTCCCTCATCAGGAGTCATCTGTCCTGTAATAATAGACAAAAAGGTGGACTTGCCCTCGCCGTTGGCCCCCACCAAAGCAACGTGCTCCCCCTTCAGCAGGCGGAAGCTCACATCCTCAAATATAGTTCTTGCCCCAAAGCCGTGGGACATTCTTTCCACATTAACAATACTCAAATTCTTGTCTCCTTAATAATCGCAACTTAACCAATCTGTCATTTTTCGAACTGTCTATTATAACGAGCTTTCAGATGTCCCCCACCTCTTTAGGTGGGGGAAAACAAACTACAACAGCTGGCGAGCATATCTCCCAGCTCGTTGAAACGCTAATTGGAAGATTTTTCTTCTAAAGAAGAAAAATTTGAACAATGGCGTTATAAAAAACTCAGGCTCTATCATACCAAAAAATCATTGATTTGGCCACCGAAAGATTAGCTGCTTTGTTCCTCTTTTCCACCCCATGGACTTCTTCTGCAAATCCCCTCAAACCACGTACTGGCAGGATGATTTTCAAAGAACATAAAGATTATCGGAATAATCAGCAGTGTGAAAATGGTGGAAGACAGCAGACCGCCAATAATAACCCATGCCATACTTACCCTGGTCTCCGCCCCTTCGGACATAGCAAGAGCCGTTGGCATCATGCCCACTACCATAGTAATGGTGGTCATCATTATTGGCTTAAGACGGACCTTTCCCGCCTCCACAATGGCCTCATAGGCGCTGTAGCCCCGGCTTTGTAAGGTCATGGTATAGTCCAGCAAAAGAGTACCATTCTTGGCAACCACACCGTCCATAACCAGTATACCGATCATGGAATAAAGATTAAGCGTATTGTTGGTAAACAGCAAAAAGAGTACGGCACCAATAATGCCCAGTGGCAGGGAAAACATTCTGATAAATGGCGTAATTAACGACTCGTAAAGCACTGCCAACAACATATAAATCAGCACCATGGCCATAATAAGGGCCATAAAAAGCTGCTGGAAGGAATCGTCCATTTTATCGGACTGACCGGTGAATCTATAGGTCACGCCCTCCCCCAAGTCCACGTTTTTCAAGGCCTTTCTTACATCCTGAAGCACTTCATTTAACGGTCTGTCCCCCGCATTGGCAAAAATGGTAATGGACCGCTGCTTGTCGACCCGTCGGATTCTAACTGGGCCTGTGGCGTATTTCATATTAGTAACATCACCAATAAACATGGTTTTTCCGTTCACGTCAATGGGAATGGAGGCCACATCCGAGGCCTTGAATCCATCGGCCCCCTTAAAACGCACGTTAATATCCGTGTCCTGATTATTGTTCAGTGGGTCATTGCTGATATTTCCCGCCTTTTTTCCTGAAATTGCTGAGGAAATGGCATCATCCACATCTCCCACGGAAACCCCCATGGCCCGAATTTTATCCCGGTCCATGGTAAGCCGTAGCTCCGGTGATCCCTCCACGTAGGAGGAGGCCACATCTGTAATGCCCTGAACCTTGGTGTTCAGCACATCCTTTACCTTGTTTGCAGCTGCCACCAGCTTTTCATTGTCCATACTGCGAAGCTCAATGCGCACCGCACCGCCGCCCCGCATTCCACCGCCGGACACACCGGCCACAGAGGTCTGGGTTTCTGCTACGCGAATAGTGGCATCATCAATCCCCATGCTGAAGGCCCGCATTTCGTCCGCCACTTCCCATACACTGCGGCTGCGATCCCCCCAGTCCTTCAGCTCTACTCTGATACGCCCCTCGTTGGAGCTGCTGCCTCCGGCGTTGGCCAGATAATGCTTCACCTCGGGGATAGTGTCCAGCTTTTTCTCTATCCTGGTAATAACCTTATGGGTTTCATCTGCAGTATAGCTAACCGGCATTTCCACAAACATCTGGAAGCTGCCCTCATCGGTGCGGGGCATAAATTCTGCCCCCACAGCCCCCAATGGTATCAGGGCCACGGAACCAATAAACAGGGCCAAAGCCCCCAAAAGCAGCTTTTTCTGATTGGCAAAGCTCTTTTTCAAAAGCTCCTCATACTTAGCAACGGCCCTTTCCTCCAGCCTGTCCATAAATTCCCACAGTTTTTTCCTGGAAGGGTGATAGCCCTTACGATAGAACTTTGAGGCCAGCATTGGTGTAAGGGTAAAGGATACAAAAAGGGAAAACATCCCTGCAAATACAATAGTAAGGCCGAACTGGCGGAAGAACTGCCCCGTCATGCCGGACATAAAAGCGATTGGCAAAAAGGTCACCGCATCGCACAGGGTAATGGCCACTGCCGCCATACCGATTTCCATTCGGCCATTTTCCGCCGCCTCATCAGGAGCCTCCCCCATTTTAAGATGGCGTATAATATTTTCCAAAACAACAACGGAATCATCCACCAATATACCAATACAAAGGGTCATACCCATCAGTGACATCATGTTAAAGGTAAATCCTGCAGAATACATCACGAAAAATGTAGCTATCAAGGAAGTTGGAATAGCCACCATAACCGCCGCCATGGAACGCCAGCCCCGCAAAAACAGGAACAGCACCAGGCCGGTGGTAATAAGTCCCTCAATGAGAGTGCCCAAGGTATTATTTAAGGAACTTCGCACATAATCCGCATCATTGCTGGTAACAGTAAACTGGTAATCGGGATTTTCCCGGCGGATTTTTTCCAGTTTTCTTTCGATATTGTCCGCAGTTTCCACCACATTGGCGTCACTATTTTTGAAGATAAGCATCATCACCGAGGATTTGCCGTTAAATTCCCCATAACGGTTCACCCGGGCATTCTGATGTCGCACAGAGGCCACTGAAGTAAGTGGAATCAATGCCTTGTTGGAATTCTGAACAAATATTTTTTCAATATCCGAGGCCTTTTCATACTGGGCCACCGCCCTTACATCGGACTTGTATTTATCCGTATATATGGTGCCCGATGGCAGCAGCTTGTTTTCCTTTTTGATGGCCGTCACAATATCATTGAGGTTCAGCTTGTAGGCCGCCATCTTGTCCTTGTCCACCTCAACGGCCACTTCCTTGTCCAGACCGCCGAAGACCTCTATTTCAGACACGCCCCCCGCCTGCTGCAGCTCGTCAGCAAATACTTTGTCCACCTTGGAATACATATCCGACATGGAATGCTCCGAGGTTACTGCCACTTCCACAATAGGCTCGTCATTATCGTCACGCTTTATAACCACCGGCTCATCCGCTTCATCTGGCAGATTGTACCTTATGGCCTCCACCTTCTTGGTGGCATCAATGGCGGCGCTATCCGCATCTGCATCAAACTCCAGCTCCACAGTAACTCTGGCCCGCTCATACTGGGCAGTGGATTGAATATTTTTAACATTGGAAAGGGAGGACAGGGCCTCCTCCACAGGCTTTACCACCTGCTGCTCCACAGACTCCGCACTGGCACCGGGATATTTCACCATTACCGTAATATAGGGGGTATTTACCGCCGGCAAAAGCTCCACCCCGATACGGATAAAGCTGAACAAACCCAGCACAACAAAGAGGCATACAATCATGGATATGCCCACTGGACGTTTAATGGAAAATCTTGTAATATTCATCAATTTCCATCACCTGCTTCATCCGGGGATTCCAATATTACCTTGCCGCCATTCTTCAGACGGTCAATGGAGGAAACAGCCACTATTTCCCCTTCGTTTATACCAGTTAGGATTTCCACCTCATCATCGTTAATAAGTCCAATGGTGATTTCCCGTTCCTCCACCGTCTCCGTATAAGGATTATAAATAAATACAGTGGTTTTACCATTTTTTGATAAAAGGGCATCCTTCGGGGCAAATATGGTATCCCGGCGCTGCAAAATATCCAAGGATGTTCTGGCAAATAATCCCGCCTTAATATCCCCCTTGGCCACATCAAGGGAAATGCGGACAGAATATGACTTGGAATCATCGCTCATGGCTGGGCTTACATATACCACCTTGCCATTATATGTGGCACCCATGGCATCAATGGTGACATCCACAGGCATCCCCGTGGCCAGAAGAGCTGCATCATTTTCCGACAAAGAGCAGTCCACGTATAGATGGCTGTTATCCACCAAGGTCAGGACCTTGGTGCCCGCAGTAAGATAGCTGCCCACCTCCACATTGCGATAACCAATAATACCGCCTCTGGGAGCCCTTATAAACATATCCTCCCGCTGTTTTCTCAGAGCATCCACGCTGTAGGCATTCTTTCTGGCATTATACAGCTTGGAGCGGACGCTGGCAGGAGAGCTGCCGTTATACTGGTCCATAAGGGCATCGTATTCCGCCTTGGAGGTAACATAGGTATTCTGGGCGGTTTCCAGCCGTTCCAGGGAAATAGCACCAATATTATAAAGATACTGCTGTCTTTCGTAACGACTTTTTTCAATCTCATAGGCAGCACCTGCCTTGGCCAGCTTGGCGTTATAGGATGCCTCCTCCGTTTCCGTATCGGCCAGGGCGGCCTCTGTAGCCGCCTCCCCCTGCATAATGGCAATATCCAGATCCCCCGTGTCCTGCTCGAGAAGAATATCACCCTCTGATACCTGGTCACCCAGCTGAACATTTACTGACTTCACATGGCCATTGTATTTAGGAGCCAGTACAATGGTGGCATCGGCCGTGGTATGGCCTGACAGCACAATATGACGCTTCATGTCAGCCCTTCGCACCTGATAGGTGGCAATCTTCGGCAGGGCCAGCTCCGGCTTTTTGTCATTATTCCTGCCCTTTACAAAGAGAAAATATCCCAATACTAAAACCAGCAGCAGGCATATTGCTCCTGCCACCCGAAACTTTTTATCCTTCTTTATATTTGACCAATCGTGGCGCATTGCTTACCTCCACACCCACAATATATTTAAATTTTTCTTTTTTTCAGGGAATTTTTAGTATATCTGCGATATAATATATTCATACATTATATTTTAGTCTACAAATGTTTTTTTGACTATTATTTTATTTTTGAAAGGTGGTTTTTATTAATGTTTTCAGTTGAATTTAAGCCCGGTATTTATTGGGTGGGCTCCATGGACTATTCCATGCGCAGTTTCCACGGCTACAGCACTGACCGTGGTTCTACCTACAACGCCTATCTTATTATTGACGACAAAATAACCCTTATCGATACTGTAAAGGCACCATTCTGTATGGAAATGTTTGGCCGCCTCAGAACTGTTATTGACCCGGCCAAGATTGATTATATCGTGTCCAATCACGTTGAACCTGACCATTCCGGTGGTATTCCTTTTATGATGCAGCATTGTCCTAATGCCAAAATCGTTACCAGCGACCCTAATGGTCTGAAGGGGCTCACTGGCCGCTATGGAGAGCGGGATTATATAGCCGTAAAGGCAGGCGATACCCTGTCTCTCGGCAAGCGCACCCTCACCTTCGTACCTACACCTATGCTTCACTGGCCAGACAGCATGGTAACCTACTGCCCTGAGGAGGAGCTGCTCTTCGCCAATGACGCCTTTGGCCAGCATCTGGCCACCACTGCCCGCTTCGAGGACGAAACTGACCTGCATGAGGTTATGCATCAGGCCAAAAAATATTATGCAAATATTCTCATGCCATTCGGTGCACAGGCCACCAAGGCCATTGAAGCCCTCAGCGGTCTCAAAATCAGCATGATTGCCACCGGCCACGGTGTTTCCTGGAGAAAGCATATACCTGAAATCATTGATGCCTATAAGGACTGGAGCTCCTTCAAGAAAACCGACAAAGCTGTTGTGGTTTTTGATACCATGTGGCACACCACTGAGATTATGGCCAAAAATGTGGCTGACGCCTTTAACAAGGCCGGCATTGAGCCAAAGCTCTTTGACCTTAGATGCGACCATATATCCGATGTTATGACAGAGCTTCTTGATGCCAAGTACATCGCCGTGGGCTCCCCTACCATCAACAACCAGATGATGCCATCCGTGGCCGCTTTCCTGTGCTACATGAAGGGTCTGGCTCCAAAGGGCCTTAAGGGCTTCGCCTTCGGCTCCTACGGCTGGGGCGGCCAGAGCATTCCACAGGTGGAAGAAGCACTGAAGGACTGCAAGGTAGAAATTGTCCTTGACCAGCAGAAGATACAAAACACCCCAACCCCACCACTTCTTAAGGCATTACAGCAGAGTGTTGTGGACTTAGTGAAAAAAGATAAGTAATTTAATAGCCTGCCCCGCCGGGACTGTTCAATTATACAATCCCGGCGGGGTATTTTTTGATTATTTGCAAATACAAAAAAAGAGCTGTGAGTCAACCCCCAAAGGGTTATTACTCACAGCTCCTTATTTTATTACTTTACAATACTTTATTCTGCTTACTCAGCAGCTGCTTCTGCCTCAGCTTCAGCCTCCGGCTCCACAGTCTGGGTAGGTTCATCTTCATAAACTACCTTGATGTTACGATAGCAGCCCATGCCGGTACCAGCCGGAATCAGCTTACCAATAATAACATTTTCCTTCAGGCCAAGGAGTGGATCAACCTTACCCTTGATGGCAGCATCAGTCAGGACACGAGTGGTCTCCTGGAAGGATGCGGCAGACAGGAAGGAATCAGTTGCCAATGCAGCCTTGGTGATACCAAGGAGAATTGGCTTGGCAACAGCCGGCTCCTTGCCCTCGGCAATAGCCTTGGTGTTTGCAGCCTCAAAGCTGTTGATGTCCACATATTCACCTGGCAGGAAGTCGGTGCCACCATAGGCCTCAATGCGAACCTTATGGAGCATCTGACGAACCATAACCTCAATATGCTTATCGTTGATACCAACACCCTGCTGCTTGTAAACCTTCTGTACCTCGTATACGAGATAGTTCTGGGTTTCCTTCAGGCCGCAGACACGAAGAATATCATGTGGGTTGATGGAACCCTCGGTGAGCTTGTCACCAGGCATGATATGGTCGCCATCCTTGGTAGCAAGGCGGGAGTTGAATGGCAGAACGTATTCCTTTGCCTTCTCCTTGCCTTCCTTAGGAGTGATGGTAACAGTGAAGATTTTATCCTTCTCGGAAACGGTAACGTCACCCTCGATTTCAGCGATGATGGCGTTGTGCTTAGGCTTACGTGCCTCGAACAATTCCTCTACACGTGGAAGACCCTGGGTAATATCGTCGCCGCCTGCGACACCACCGGAGTGGAATGTACGCATTGTCAGCTGGGTACCAGGCTCACCAATGGACTGGGCTGCGATGATACCAACAGCCTCACCCACGTTAACCTTGGTTGCATTGGCAAGGTCACGACCATAGCACTTGATGCAGACGCCGTACTGAGACTTACAGGTCAGTACACTGCGGATGGAAACCTTGTCGCGAACCTTAACGATTTCTTCAGCAAGCTTTTCATCAATATCATCATTAAGGGAAGCAATCTTCTCACCAGTCTCAGGATTTATAATATCCTCAGCCAGTACACGGCCTACGATACGATCCTTGAGAGGCTCGATAACGCCGCTGCCCTCGACAATAGCTTCAACCTCAATACCGCGGATGTTATTGTTACGAACCTTAACTTCCTTGGCATCGCTGGAAAGAACAGCCTCAATGTACTCCTCAGTGAGAGGCACACCGGCAGGAACGATTTCCACGCCCTGGCTGTCAACAACAGCTGCAGTAGTGTCCTTGCCCATCATCTCTGCTACCATTGCAGACTTGATGGACTTTCTGATGTTCTCATCAGGAGCACCAAGCTTAACGGTATCAGTAGCTGCGGCATTGGTAATAGCAGCATCGCTGTTGGAAGAAGAGCCACGGAGAGTAATCTCAGCCACACCGACCTCGCCGATGGTCTTGAGAATTTCCTCATCAAGGGTTACACCCTTTTCAAAGATAACCTCACCAGTCTCCGGACTGATAACATCGTTGGCCAGAATACGGCCAGAAAGAGTATCCTTTAACTGCTCCACTGCAGCTGCAGCAGATTCAGCCAGCTTGGCACGCTCGCGAATGAGGTTAATGCCTACAACGTCACAGTCTTCCTCACGAACGATAACGTCCTGTGCAACGTCAACCAGACGACGGGTAAGGTAACCGGAGTCAGCAGTTCTAAGTGCTGTATCTGCCAGACCCTTACGGGCACCATGGGAGGAAATGAAGTAATCGGATACGGACAGACCCTCACGGAAGTTTGCAGTAATTGGAATTTCGATGGTCTTACCAGATGGATCAGCCATGAGACCACGCATACCAGCAAGCTGACGCATCTGGGACTTGTTACCGCGGGCACCGGAGTCGGCCATCATGTAGATTGGGTTAAATGGCTCGTTGTCTGCGTAGTTGTCATACATTGCATCGGCAACCAGATTGGTGGCATCGTCCCAAACCTTGCAGACCTTCTTGTAACGCTCCTCATCACTGATGAGACCGCGCTCAAACTGGCGCTGGGTCTTCTTAACCTTAGCCTCTGCCTCATCCAGCAGGGCCTGCTTCTTCTCAGGAACCTTGATATCAGAGATAGCAACGGTCATACCTGCGATACAAGCATAGTGGTAACCCAAATTCTTAACATTATCGATAACAACGGCAGTCTCGCTGGCACCAAGAGTCTTGAAGCAAATGTCAACCAGCTTGCCCAGCTGTTTCTTGTTCATGAGCATACCGAGGGACCACTCGCCAGTCTTCTTGTCCTGGCTGAACTGACGTACAGCCTTTGGCAGGGTCTCATTGAAAATCATACGGCCCAGGGAAGTACGAACAAGACCGTAATCCTTTATTACATTGCCATCCTCATCAACATCCTTCATGCGGACCTTGATTTCAGCCTGTATATCAAGCTCCTGATGCTGATAAGCAAGGAGTGCCTCGTTGATACCAGTGAAGATTTTGCCCTCACCTACTATAGGTCTGCCCTGGCTGGAATTTCTTACAGCGGTCAGATAGTAGGAACCCAGAACCATATCCTGGGAAGGAACGATGATAGGACCGCCATCCTTAGGAGCAAGGATGTGGTTTGCTGCCAGCATCAATACACGGGCCTCAGCCTGTGCCTCAGCAGACAGTGGGAGATGGATAGCCATCTGGTCACCATCGAAGTCGGCGTTGTACGCAGTACATGCCAATGGATGGAGCTTCAATGCACGACCCTCAGTAAGAACTGGCTCGAAGGCCTGAATACCGAGACGATGCAATGTAGGTGCACGGTTCAGAAGAACTGGATGCTCCTTGATTACGCCTTCCAGTACATCCCAAACCTCGTCCTTGGCACGCTCTACCATGCGCTTTGCAGACTTGATGTTGTGGGCGATACCATCGGAAACCAGACGCTTCATTACGAATGGCTTAAAGAGCTCCAGCGCCATCTCCTTAGGGAGACCACACTGATGAAGCTTCAGCTCAGGACCTACTACGATAACGGAACGACCAGAATAGTCTACGCGCTTACCAAGGAGGTTCTGACGGAAACGGCCCTGCTTACCCTTGAGCATATCGGACAAGGACTTCAGCGGACGGTTGCCAGGACCGGTAACTGGGCGGCCACGACGACCATTATCAATAAGGGCGTCAACAGCCTCCTGAAGCATACGCTTCTCGTTACGGACAATAATATCAGGCGCATGAAGCTCCAAAAGGCGCTTCAAACGGTTATTTCTGTTAATTACACGACGATACAGGTCATTGAGGTCAGAGGTTGCAAAACGACCGCCATCCAGCTGTACCATTGGACGCAGCTCTGGTGGAATAACTGGGACTACATCCATAATCATCCAGGAAGGCTTGTTGCCGGACTTACGGAATGCCTCAACAACCTCCAGGCGACGAATTGCCTTGAGACGACGCTGCTGGCTGGTTACAGTCTTCAGCTCATTGGTCAGCTCCTGATGCAAAAGATCAAGACGGCTGATAATGCCCTCCTCCGGCTTCTGCTGATCCTCAGGGAGATCTTCTTCCATTTCAACAAGCAGTTCCTTGATGGCCTCAGCACCCATGCCTACCTTGAAAGCAGCGGAAGAATACTTGCTGCGATACTCGCTGTACTCCTTCTCGCTGAGGAGCTGCTTCTTGCTGAGCTCGGTAGTACCAGGGTCAATTACTATATAAGAAGCAAAATATAAAACTTTCTCCAGGGCTCTTGGAGCAATGTCCAGCACGAGACCCAGACGGCTTGGAATTCCCTTAAAGTACCAGATGTGAGATACAGGAGCAGCCAGCTCAATGTGCCCCATTCTCTCACGACGAACCTTGGCACGGGTAACCTCAACACCGCAGCGCTCGCAGATAGTACCCTTATGACGAATTCTCTTATATTTACCGCAATGGCATTCCCAATCGCGGGTTGGTCCAAAGATACGCTCGCAGAAAAGGCCTGCAGTTTCTGGCTTTAAAGTACGATAGTTAATAGTTTCCGGCTTGGTAACCTCACCATAAGACCACTCTCTGATCTTATCAGGAGAAGCCAGACCTATACGCATTGAATCAAAGTTATTTACATCCAACAAGGGCGTGTCACTCCCTTCCATTATTCATTGTCATCATTATCGGCATCAAACTCAACAATCAGGTCATTGTCAGAATAGTCATCTTCTGCCTCAGTATCATCTTCCATGTACTCATCAACAGCTGCAGGGGCATTTCCGGAGTCATCTACACCGTTTACGTCCACATCCAGCTCATTGGCGGCATCTCTGATATCTTCCTCATCGTCCTGAACCATAATCTCGTTGGCATTCTCATCCTGAACCTTAATATCCAGACCAATACTCTGGAGCTCCTTGATGAGAACCTTGAAGGACTCTGGTACACCTGGTTCTGGGATATTCTCACCCTTAACGATGGACTCATAGGTCTTAACACGGCCCACAACATCATCGGACTTAACAGTCAGAATCTCCTGCAGGGTGTAAGCAGCGCCATAAGCCTCCAGTGCCCAAACCTCCATCTCACCGAAACGCTGACCACCAAACTGTGCCTTACCACCCAGAGGCTGCTGGGTAACTAAGGAGTAAGGACCAACGGAACGGGCATGAATCTTATCATCAACCAGATGATGCAGTTTCAGCATATACACGCAGCCAACGGTAACCTTGTTCTTGAAAGGCTCACCAGTACGGCCATCGTAGAGAACAGTCTTGGCATCCTCATCCATGCCGGAAGCACGAATTGTATCGAATACATCCTTCTCACGGGCACCGTCAAATACTGGGGTTGCAATATGAACGCCAGCCTTGTCGGACTTAGGCATACCATACTTGTCAAAGTCATAACCAATAGCACGGAGACGCTTCTCAACAGTAGGGTCACCGTTCTTAATCTGAGTACCGATATTTCTGACAGCCATACCCAGATGAGTCTCCAGGATCTGACCAATGTTCATACGGGAAGGTACGCCCAAAGGGTTCAGAACTACATCTACTGGAGTACCGTCTGGGAGGAATGGCATATCCTCTTCGCGCATGATACGGGAAACAACACCCTTGTTACCATGACGACCGGACATCTTATCACCTACAGAAATCTTACGCTTCTGGGCAATGTAAACGCGAACCATGTTGTTTACGCCAGGATTCAGCTCGTCGTTGTTCTCACGGCTGTATACCTTGACATCAACAATCTTGCCTGCTTCACCATGAGGAACTCGCAGGGAAGTATCGCGAACCTCGCGGGCCTTCTCACCAAAGATGGCACGGAGGAGACGCTCCTCTGCGGACAGCTCGGTTTCACCCTTTGGAGTTACCTTACCAACCAGAATATCGCCGGTTCTTACCTCAGCACCGATACGGATAATACCATTTTCATCCAAATCCTTCAGATTTTCCTCGGAAACATTTGGAATATCCCGGGTAATTTCCTCTGGTCCCAGCTTGGTATCGCGGGCCTCGCAGTCATACTCCTCAATATGAATGGAGGTGTAAATATCTCTCTTAACAAGGTTTTCACTAAGAAGAATAGCATCCTCGTAGTTGTAACCTTCCCAAGGCATGTATGCAACGATAATGTTGTAGCCCAATGCCAGCTCGCCGTGGTCAGTGGCAGGACCGTCAGCGATAGGCTGCTTGGCCTCCACCACATCCCCCTTAAATACTATAGGGAGCTGGTTTATGCAGGTGCCCTGGTTGGAGCGCATAAACTTCTGGAGCTTGTACTCGTCAAGATCACCGTCTTCAGTACGAATAACGATCTTGTCGGCACTTACGGAATCAACAACACCTGCACGCTTAGCCAAAATCATAACGCCAGAGTCACATGCTGCCTTGTACTCCATACCAGTACCAACCAGTGGAGCCTGGGTACGAAGAAGCGGAACTGCCTGACGCTGCATGTTGGCACCCATCAGTGCGCGGTTGGCATCGTCGTTTTCCAGGAATGGAATCATGGCAGTTGCAATGGAAACCACCTGCTTAGGTGATACGTCCATGTAGTCAACCTTTTCACGACGAACCTCAGTGGTCTCCTCGTGAACACGGGCTACTACTCGCTCATTTACAAACCAGTCATTTTCATCCAATGGCTCGTTGGCCTGAGCGATAACCAAAGTATCCTCAGCGTCAGCAGTGATGTACTTAACATCATTGGTAACGCGCTTGTTTTCCTTATCGATACGGCGATATGGGGTCTCCATAAAGCCATACTTATTAATACGGGCATAGTTAGACAGAGAACCAATCAGACCGATGTTAGGACCTTCTGGGGTCTCAATAGGACACATACGACCATAATGGGAGTTGTGTACATCTCGAACCTCGAAGCCCGCACGCTCTCTGGACAAACCACCAGGACCAAGGGCAGACAGACGACGCTTATGAGTAAGCTCTGCCAGTGGATTGTGCTGATCCATGAACTGGGACAGCTGGGAGGAACCGAAGAATTCCTTTATTGCTGCCACTACAGGGCGAATGTTGATGAGGTTCTGTACTGCAGAAATGTCCTCCTGAGTGGACATGCGCTCACGAACTACGCGCTCCATACGGGTAAGACCAATACGGAACTGGTTCTGCAAAAGCTCACCTACGGAACGTACACGACGGTTGCCCAGATGGTCAATATCATCAGTGCGGCCTACGCCATGCATAAGGTTCAGCAGATAGCTGATGGAGGCAATAATATCGTTAACAGCGATGGTACGCTTCTTGTCAATAAGAGTTGGGGAGCAAATCATGTCCAGCATGTCCCCCTCATCATTCAGCTTCACCTGAACGATAATAGCCTTGCCCTCGCCGAAAATACCCTTCTCCTGGTCATCGGTGATTTCATCAACCAAATCCTGGGTAATCAGCTCATTGGCTGGTACAACTACCTCGCCGGTCTCCTGATTTACCAATGGCTCAGCCAGAACCTGGCCTACCAGGCGATGCTTCCAGCCCAGCTTCTTGGTAATCTTGTGACGTCCAACAGTAGCCAGATCATAACGCTTCTTGTCGAAGAAAAGGCTGCGGAGCATGGAACGGGCATTATCTACGTTAAAAGGCTCGCCCTGACGAAGTCTCTTGTAAATCTCATCCAAAGCAACTTCTTCAATGGTTCTGCCCTCTACGCCCTCAGTAGCATCACGCTCAAGGGTAGCAACGATTGCAGGATCATTGTTGAAGAGTGCCAGAATTTCATCCTTGGTACCGAAGGACAAATCAGAGGTCAGCACCTCGATGTGGTCCTCGTTACGGCCGGTTTCAGCGGCACTTGCAGTGCCATCGGCAATCTGCTGGTTTCTTGCAATTTCTGCCTTGTTGATGAAATCAAGAGCACGCAGGAAAACAGTTACAGGCAGCTTACGGGTTCTATCAATACGAACAGAAATAACATCGTTGGTATCAGTTTCAAGCTCAATCCAGGCACCACGGTTAGGAATAACAGTAGCGTTAAACAGGGACTTACCGGAAGAATCCACAGTAACACCGTAGTATGCACCTGGGGAACGTACCAACTGGCTTACGATAACGCGCTCTGCACCATTGATAACAAAGGTACCGGAGTCCGTCATAAGAGGGAAGTCGCCCATGAAGATTTCACTGTCATGGAACTCACCATTTTCCTTGTTAATACGACGAACTTTTACGCGAAGAGGTGCAGAATATGTGGCATCTCTCTCCTTGCTCTCCTCCAGGCTATACTTAGGCTCGCCCAGAGAGTAATCCAACAGTCTTAATTCAATCTTGTTCTGGAAATCAGTGATTGGGGAAATATCCTCAAAGATTTCCATAAGGCCAGCGCCCTTGGTACCCTTTTCTACATCGCCAATAAACCATTCATAGGATTTCCTCTGAATGTCAAGAAGATGTGGCATCTCCATAACTTCTTTGATCTTGGCATAGCTATACCTGGTTCGTTTGCCTACCGGCACAGGATGAAACATTAAGAACTTCACTCCTTAGCTAAAAAATAACAAAAATGACAAAAAATTCGCACACGAAAAATAAACAGATTCACAACACCTCTTCATGGGCTAAAACCACACGACGCATTGCCAAATGTCCGAAAACACCTGATGAATCCATTTAATACCCCTTGCACGAACTTATTCACTATTTTCATGATGGCACAGGCCACCACTACAGTTTTTAACCTGTAGCAATTTATTCTATCAATATATATTATTTATGTCAAGGAAAAACTATCATATAATAACAAAAAAGCTGTGAAAAATGATTGCTCATTTTCCACAGCTTTATGTTTTAGTTAGAAGCTAGATATAAAGCAGAAATTACTTCAGCTCTACAGTTGCGCCAGCAGCCTCGAGGGTACCCTTGAGAGCCTCAGCGTCAGCCTTGGACAGGCCTTCCTTAACAGCAGCAGGAGCGCCATCAACGAGAGCCTTTGCTTCCTTCAGGCCGAGACCAGTAGCCTCACGAACAGCCTTGATTACGTTGATCTTGCCAGCGCCAGCGTCCTTCAGGATTACATCGAACTCGGACTTCTCACCAGCAGCGCCACCCTCTGCAGGAGCAGCAGCAGCTACAGCTACAGGAGCAGCAGCGGATACGCCGAACTTCTCCTCAGCAGCCTTTACGAGTTCGGAAAGCTCAAGAACAGTCAAATTACCAATTGCCTCTAAAATCTCTTCGTTAGTCATTTTTATTTCCTCCAATTTTAAACAATAATTTCTTTTTTAATATAATTAAGCAGCGGTCAGATTAAGCGGATGCCTGCTCTTCCTTCTGCTTGCGAACTGCGTCAAGCACATTGACGATGCTGCGGAGCATAGCGCCCATAACACCAACAGTGTTGGATACTGGAGCCTGCATGCTGCCGAGCAGCTTGCCGATGAGGACCTCTCTGGAAGGCAGAGAAGCGATAGCCTTAACCTCGTCAGGGCTTACTACCTTACCCTCAACAATACCACCCTTGACTACGAGCTTTTCCTCTTCAGCCAGGTTGTTCTTCTTGATGAACTCGCTGATAACCTTTGCAGGAGCAACTGCATCCTCAGCAGAATATGCCAAAGCAGTAGTACCCTCGAGGAATGGAATCATATCATCGAGACCTGCCTCCTTGGCAGCAATACGAGTCATTGTGTTTTTGATTACATGGTAGGTAACACCAGCCTTACGGAGTTCTACACGAAGTGCAGTATCCTGAGCAACGGTCAGTCCCTTGTAAGAAGTGATGACAGCACCCTTGGAGCTAGTGAGAATTTCTTTTAAGTTAGCAACAATTGCCTTCTTCTGTTCTGTAACAGCCATGAATACACCTCCTTTTTATAAAATATATAAAGAGCAAAAACGGCCTCCGGCTGATTTACCGGAAGCCGCATATTCATGCGTAAGCATCCGGCCTCGGCAGGCGTCTCCTTTAAATGAAGCCTAAACTTCATACCTGCTGTCTACAGCCATAGACTATTTTATTATACAGCCCACAAAAAATCAAGCATGTACTACTGGAACACCAGGGCCCATAGTAGAGCTGATGGTGACAGAGCGGATATACTGACCCTTTGCAGCAGCCGGTTTTACTCTAATTAATGTATCCATCAAAGCATTGAGGTTCTCTACGAGCTTCTGAGCATCGAAGGAAGCCTTGCCGATAGGACAATGAACATTACCAGCCTTATCAGTGCGGTATTCAACCTTACCAGCCTTGATTTCGCTGATTGCCTTGCCAAGATCCATGGTTACAGTACCGAGTTTAGGGTTTGGCATCAAGCCTCTAGGACCGAGGATTTTACCAAGACGACCAACAGTACCCATCATATCTGGAGTAGCTACAGCGACATCAAAGTCAGTCCAGCCACCCTGGATCTTAGTAACGATTTCGTCGGAGCCAACAAAGTCTGCACCTGCAGCCTCTGCCTCTTCAACTTTTGCGCCCTTAGCAAATACTAATACGCGCTTGGACTTACCAGTACCATGTGGCAGCACCATTGCGCCACGAACCTGCTGATCTGCATACTTAGGATCAACGCCTAAGCGCACATGAAGCTCAATAGTCTCGTCGAACTTTGCAGTTGCAGTCTTCTTTACGAGCTCAACAGCTTCCTCAACAGTGTAAACTTTACCAGTCTCAAGAAGCTTTGCAGCATCCTGATACTTCTTACCTGCTTTTGCCATTTTAAAAATTTCTCCCTTCGTGGTAATAACGGATTTTCCTCCCACGAGCACGAAATCAGTTATTAGTCAACGATTTCGATACCCATGCTGCGAGCAGTACCCTCGATCATACGAGTAGCAGCTTCAATACTTGCAGCGTTCAAATCTGCCATCTTGGACTCAGCAATCTCCTGAGCCTTTGCGCGAGGCAGCTTTGCAACCTTGTTCTTGTTTGGTTCACCAGAAGCCTTTGCCAGACCTGCAGCCTTCTTCAGAAGTACAGCAGCTGGAGGAGTCTTGGTGATAAAGGTAAAGGATCTATCCTCAAATACAGTAATCTCTACTGGAATGATGAGACCAGCCTGCTTAGCAGTTCTCTCGTTAAATTCCTTAACGAACGCCATGATGTTAACACCAGCCTGACCAAGAGCAGGACCTACTGGAGGAGCTGGGGTAGCCTTAGCAGCCTCAACCTGCAACTTTACCATCTTTGCAACTTTCTTTGCCATTTTATATACACCTCCTTAAAAGGAAATCAGCTTTTTTCTACCTGATCAAAGTCAAGTTCAACAGGAGTTTCACGACCGAACATATCAATAAGAGCCTTAACCTTGCCCTTTTCGTTGTCCACGGAAACAACCTTTGCTGCGTAGTTTTCAAATGAACCGGATTTAATTTTAATGACTTCGCCAACTTCAACATCAATGTTGACAACAACCTTGGCTTCGCCCATTCCCATCTTGCTGAGAATGTTTTCCATCTCAGCCTCACCGATAGGTGTAGGATCTGTACCGGAACCGACAAATCCAGTAACGCCGTCAGTATTTCTTACGTCGAACCATGTCTTTTCGTTGACAATCATCTCGACGAATACATAACCAGGGAAAAGCTTTCTCTTAATTACTTTTTCGACGCCGTTCTTCTTTTCGATCTCATCCTTTACAGGAACAAGCACATTGAAGATTTTGTCTTCCAATCCCAGGGAACTGACTTTTCTCTCAAGATTGGACTTAACCTTATTTTCGTATCCAGAATAGGTATGCACAGCATACCAATGTCTTTCAAGCTTCTTTTCAGATTCCATACGCTTGGATGCCCAGCATCCCTACCCTCCAGTCTTAACGTAAAATTAGATTAAACAACCTTGTAAAGAACGTATCGCATATCCAAATCAGAGAGCATACAATGAATACTGTTATGGATACCACAACAGTATATCTGCCCAGCTCTTCTTTAGTGGACCAGGATACCTTTTTCATTTCAGCCGAAACTTCACGCAAAAACTGCATAGGGTTAAAACCTGAAGACTTCGTCTGAATTGCTGACGCTTTCTCGTTCGTCAATGCATTCACATCCTGTCTGATATTGCAACCCTTACACTCTACTGCTAATTACTTGGTTTCCTTGTGCAGTGTGTGCTTCTTGCAGAACTTGCAATACTTGTTGAATTCGATTCTATCTGGATCGTTCTTCTTGTTCTTGTTGGTCTGATAGTTGCGACTCTTGCACTCAGTGCAGGCCAACGTAACCGCATTGCGCATCGTATGCACTCCTTACTATTGAAAATTATGTACACTTAACAAAATGTCACTAACATAATTTATCATAATATATACTGAGTGTCAACAGACATCAGTATTAAAATGCAAATAAAGGACATCTCGTTTTATGGCATAAATAAAACCCCTTTATTAAGGGGCTAAATTTAGTAATTGGTGGCTGCGAAGAGACTTGAACTCCTGACACTCCGGGTATGAACCGAATGCTCTAGCCAGCTGAGCTACGCAGCCATATATATGGAGCTGATAACCAGATTTGAACTGGTGACCTCATCCTTACCAAGGATGCGCTCTACCGACTGAGCTATATCAGCATACCAAGCTTTTGGTTGCGGGAAGAGGACTTGAACCTCTGACCTTCGGGTTATGAGCCCGACGAGCTACCGACTGCTCCATCCCGCGATATTAAGAAGATATAAAATGGTGGGCAGGGATGGATTCGAACCATCGTAGCCTACGGCGACGGATTTACAGTCCGTTCCCTTTAACCACTCGGGCACCTACCCAGTATCTTCACTTGGCGGCGGTTTTCACTGTGATGCACTCATATCAGTGCGTCTTTTGTGTTTCCCGCTGACAGGTATATATACTACCATCTTATTTTGGGTTTGTAAAGCACTTTTTTTATTTTTTTCTTATTTTTTTCTTTTTGCTCTGTCACGAAGTCTGCGTGACCTGTCATTACGGCCTTTATGGGCACTTCCCTTTCTGTTGGCATACTTACTTTTAGCCATTTTTGCCTGCTTTTTTTCAGCCTGCTGTTTTTTCAGTGCCAGCTCCTTTTCCCGCTTTTCTCTTTTTATTCTTGAGGCCAGACTTCTTCCGGAAATATCCTTTGTAATATGATTTTTTATCCCGGCCTCGATTTTTCTCAGCATATTGTACTGGCGGGCATTTACAAAGGTAATGGCCACACCCTGCTGTCCTGCACGTCCAGTACGGCCGATGCGGTGAATATAGCTCTCAGTATCCTGAGGAATATCGTAGTTAAATACGTGGGTTACGCCCTCTATATCCAGACCACGGGCTGCAATATCCGTGGTAACCAGAATCTGGAGCTTGGCCTCACGGAACTTTTTCAGCACATTGGTACGCTGCAGCTGGCTCAGCTCACCGTGGAGTTCATCTGCCAGATACCCCCGCTTGGCAAGGTTCATGGCCACCTGGGACACCCGGGTACGGGTCGAACAGAATACCATGGCAAGATATGGCTGCTCCTCATTTATAAGCTCACAAAGCTTGTCCAGCTTGGAGGTTTCCATGGTATCCACCACACGCTGTTTAATGGTATCCAAAGTAATGTGCTCGGCCTTTATCTCAATGTGCTGAACCTGGAACATGTAGCGATGGGCAAGAGACTTTATGCGGTCAGGCATAGTGGCAGAAAAGAGCATAATCTGTCTGTCCTTGGCCATGGTGGAGAGTATAGTCTCCACATCCTCAATAAAACCTCGGCGAAGCATTTCATCTGCCTCATCAAGAACAATCTTGTTGGTGGTGGAAAAATTCAGGGTACGACGGCGTAGATGATCCAGTATTCTCCCCGGGGTACCAATAATAACATGGGGATCCCGACCCAGCTTATGCTTTTGGCGCTCAATATCCTGACCGCCATAAATTGCCAATGAACGTACCCCTGTGGCCTTATCCAGATGAGCCGCCACCTTGGAAATCTGAATGGTCAGCTCTCGGGTAGGGGTAATAATCAGGGTCTGAACATTATCCGCCTGGGTCTTTATCTTGTCATACAATGGCAGCAAAAAGGCCAGGGTCTTTCCCGTACCGGTCTGGGCCTGAACAATGGTGTCACGGCCGTTTCTAAGAGCCGGAATGGCTTGCTCCTGAACGGGAGTAGCCTCTCTTATACCAATTTTCTTCAAGGCATCACAGAGGGGCTGTGAAACACTTAATTCTTTAAATAACTTCATAATAATCCCTCATATACATATATACAGATAGCTCCCCCATTTGGGGGAGCCAATTTTATAAGACTTATTTATTCTCGTACTGTGCTGCCAATCGCTTCTGAAGCTCCTCATCAGCAAGGAAATCATCGTAAGTAGTAAACTTATCGAATACGCCACCCGGAGTAAGCTCAATAATGCGGTCAGCAATGGTCTGTACAAACTCATGGTCATGGGAGGTAAAGAGCAACGTTCCCTTGAAGGCAATAAGGCCATCATTGAGGGCAGTAATAGATTCCAGATCAAGATGGTTAGTAGGCTCATCCATCAAAAGTACATTGGCACCACTGAGCATCATCTTGGAAAGCATACAGCGAACCTTCTCACCACCGGAAATAACAGAAGCCTTCTTCAAGCTCTCCTCACCACTGAAGAGCATACGGCCCAGGAAGCCGCGAACGAAGGACTCATCAGGGTCCTTGGAATACTGACGGAGCCAGTCAGTAAGGCTCAGCTCACAGCCCTCGAAATACTGACTGTTATCATTCGGCAAATATGCCTGAGTGGTAGTAACACCCCACTTAAAGGTACCCTCATCAGGCTCCATTTCCCCCATGAGAATCTGGAACAATGCAGTTTTTCCGGCACTATTAGGACCAGTAAAGGCCACCTTGTCTCCCTTCTTCAGGGTAAAGCTTACATTATCAAGCACCTTCTCCCCCTCAATAGTCTTGGAAATACCCTCAACTATCAGCAGCTGATCTCCTGCCTCACGGTCTGGAGTAAAGGCTACATAAGGATAGCGACGGGAAGACGGCTTGATGTCATCAAGGGTAATCTTCTCCAGCAGCTTCTTACGGGAAGTAGCCTGCTTGGACTTGGAAGCGTTGGCGGCAAAGCGGGCAATAAATGTCTGCAATTCCTTAATCTTTTCTTCTTTCTTCTTGTTGGCGTCCTTGGCCATCTGCAATGCCAGCTGGCTGGAATGATACCAGAAATCATAGTTGCCCACATAAAGCTGGATTTTACCAAAGTCAACATCCGCAATGTGGGTACATACCTGGTTAAGGAAGTGACGGTCATGGGATACTACAATAACGGTGTTTTCGAAATCTGCCAGGAAATCCTCCAGCCACTTAATGGACTCCAAATCCAAATGGTTGGTAGGCTCGTCCAACAGAAGAATATCCGGATTGCCGAAAAGGGCCTGAGCCAACAGAACGCGCACCTTTAAGTCAGGATCCATCTCAGACATCATCTTGTTGTGATGCTCCTCGTGAATACCAAGACCATTTAACAGCTTGGCGGCATCAGCCTCTGCATCCCAGCCGTTAAGCTCAGCAAATTCTGCTTCCAGCTCACCAGCACGGATACCATCCTCATCGGAGAAATCAGGCTTGGCATAAATTGCATCCTTTTCCTCCATAATATCTACCAAATGCTGGTTACCCATAATAACTGTACGGATAACATCATACTGATCAAAGGCAAAATGGTCCTGCTTCAGTACGGACATGCGCTCACCAGGGGTAATATCAATGGAACCCTTGGTAGGCTCAATATCGCCGGAAAGCAGCTTCAGAAAGGTGGACTTGCCAGCGCCATTGGCACCGATAACGCCATAGCAGTTTCCCGGAGTAAACTTAATGGAAACGTCCTTAAAGAGCACGCGCTTACCGAACTGGAGTGTAACACCATTTGTTGAAATCATTGTAAAAAAATCCTCTCTATACTGTTTTAAAAATTACTATATATATTAATCATGAATTCAAAATTGCATGATAATAATCTAAAATACTTTGGCCATAGCCAACACCCGGCACAGCCCAGCGACCGTTAAGGTCCTGCCACTGGTTCAGGGTATTGCTGCCATATACCCCCCTTACCAGGGAATAACGTGGATCAACCACCGGAGTAACGGGCCTCTTGGTGGAAACGTAGGCCAGCAAATGCTGGATGTGGGCTCTTACGCCAACCCGTGGAGACTCGAAAAATGCTCCCTTTACAGTGGCACTGGTGGTTCCCAGTCCGCAATAATTGTTCTGGGCGGGGATAACTGTACCGCCATAGCTGAAAAAACCTGTTTCCTTCAATGCCTGGGCAAAGGCAATATCCGGACGGATGCCCTCCAGTGAGGCCTCCTCATAATAGTAGTTTACCAGTTCCTCGGGAGTGGTATTAAGAAGCGGATTTGGGTTATTCTTTAAAAGATACCTTACACACTGCTCCCGGGTAGCCACTGCGCTGCCCATAATATTCATCTCATTTGAAGACGAAGGCAATACTGCAACAGGCTTTTCCACAGGCACCGGGTGAAGTATTTCCTCAATTCGTTCTGCAAGACTCTTTTTCTTGTCAGCAACAGTTTTTTTATCGGTAATAACCTTGGTTTTACTGCCATTATTATATGTTCTTTCTGTGGAAACTCTGGCCTTTTCAACGGAACCAGCAGGATTATCGGCAACGTTTTTTGCCTCTGTTATACTGCCGCAGTTTATTACAGCCATTACACCCAGGGCACATAAAAAAACCATACAATTCTTCTTGAAAAACACCCCTAAGACCTCCCAAATACTTTTTAAATCTCGTATTCAAGCCTTCCTACGGCCCTCCAGTACCTTTAAAATACCGTATAACCCAAGGCCAAAGCCTATTCCCGCCGTAAGACTTCCCCACAGGGGAACCAGCATCAGAGTAAAAACTCCTGCCAAGACTGATATATTATCATTAATCGGTAAAAATTTCAAATCGGACAGCAAATAGCATCCTGCACCTATAACAGAGGCAGCAAAAATTACGGGATAATCCTTAAGTTCCATCATCATAGGACCGCAAAACAGCAGAAAAAACAAAAGAATTGCCGTAAAAATAGCAGGCTTGACAGGATTCTTGCTGTTATACCTTCCCGCAGCCGACACTTCAGCCACGCTCATGGCCCCTGCTGACAGCAGTCCACCAATAAGTGTCCCAAAGCCATTTATTGCCAGCAGCTTCCCCTCTTTTTCCTGCATAGCCCTGGCCACTGCCAATGCATCAAAGGCCAAAAAGAGAAATACCACTAAAACTGAAGCTGCCAACTCAAATATTTTACCAAAATCTACATGAAATACTGTATCAGTAAATCCTTCCGGCAGAGAAAAGAGATAGGCCGGAAGTTCCACATAGCCGTTAATCAGGGCCATAACCACAGCCACCAACAGGCCAGTGGCCAGTCCCTGTTCCTTCTTCCTGCCGAGGAGAAACATCACTGCCAGCAGGCTCACCAAAGTAATCATAACCAAAGGATCATTTAGGCTTCCCATGCCAGTTATCTGGAATGGTGCCCCTATAACCAGCCGCCCCATAACCAGCCCCCTATATATAAGAAGGATTCCCATGGAGGCAGGAATTACGGTACCCAAATATTCCGGCAAAATACTCAATGCTCTTTCATGCCAGCCTTTATAGAGCAATGCCAATATCAGCAGCCCTGCCAAAACTGGTACCGCCACAACCTCCTGCCAGGTATATCCCTGACAAATAACGAGATCGTAGCACAAGAAGCTGTTAAGCACTATGCCCGGAGCCACTGCCACCGTCATTTTATAACAGGCAGCCACCAAAGTGCCAAGAATTGAGGCAAGTACTACTGCCGTATAGGCCCCGTTAAAGGGCACACCAGCCTTCTGCCACATGATGGTAACCACCATAATATTCACCAAAATCAAAGTGAAATTGATAAGGCCTGCCAAAAATCCCTTATCCGTTAATTTCTCCATAATATATCACATCGCATAAAGAAATCAGTCTATAACATGACAGTGACATGGCATAGACTGATATACACTACTTATCCATAACATTAATGGAATTTGGCTCATCCTCGTCCAAATCCTTGTCCAAAACATGCTTGCCAAATACTGTGATGGTATAGTACAGACCCACGAAGAATGGCAGATATTCTGCAATAAAGCGCCAGGATACCGCCAGTATACCTACAGTACCCGATGGCACGCTCTCACTGAAGAGGTACACAAAGCCGCCCTCAGCAATGCCGGATCCTCCCGGAGTAGGAGAAAAATACAGCAGAATATTCAAAAACATCATGCGTCCCATTACTGTAAGCCAGTCCACAGTGACCCCAAGTCCCATCATAAGGAATGGAACAACCATATAAATAAAAATCAGGCTAAGTCCGGATTCAAAGAAAACCCGTATCATGGACTTGGGAGAGGAAGCCAGCAATACAATGGCAGACTTGCTGTCCCTGTACATGTCGATAAATTTTCTGCTCCACTTTTTGGACAGCTTTCTGGCTATTTTCACCGCAAGATAGTCAAAGGCATTTTTGCGGATACCATAGGCTGCCACCAGCATCAATATAGTTGCAGTACCAGCAACATAAACCATTACCGCATTGGAAACACCGGGCAATATTCCCTCATCGTGAAGGAATATAAAAGGAAGACAACATGCCAGAAAAAATATAGACACCACCGTACGGACCAAAGCCAGTACAGCAGCCTTCCCCCCCGGGACTCCGGCCCTGCGCAAAAACATCACCTGTGCTATGGCACCTGCAGCAGCGCCCGGCCCCAGCATAGCAAGAAAGTAATTGCCAAAGACCACCTGAACTGCCTGCTTCAATGTGATATTTTCCCCGGAAATTTTCACCATGTGCATTAATCTGGTTCCATCCAGTACAAGCCCAACAGCCATGGCCAATATTGCCAGACCCACGGACCAGGGCTGGAACATATATAAATTGGTAATTGTATTAATATCCACAGTAAAATAAATTACCGCAACAGATATTACCAACACCAATAAGAATAAGCTTAATATACGCCCATAAACCTTATTCATTCAGCAACTCCTTAAAAAGAAATCAGCATTATTATACCACAATATATCATTTGCTGTCTTTCGTGCCAAATTTCTCTACTTACTCCACAAACTCCTCATGGCTGGCATAAGCACTGTGGTTGTGAATGCTTTCAAAATTATCGCAGTCCAGAGCGAACCATCTGATACCTTCAAGCTGACGGAGGGCAATAACTCCATCTCTTAAAATATCCTCAACAAACTTCGGATTATCATATGCCTTTTCCGTAACGAACTTTTCATCCTCACGCTTCAGCAAAGGATAAACCTGACAGGATGCCTGCTGCTCCATAAGATCCACTAAATCCTCAATGAGAATACATTCATGCTCATCATCAAAGGAAACCCTGACATCCATGACACCCCGCTGATTGTGGGCGCCATAACGGGAAATTTCCTTGCTACATGGACAAAGGGAGGTATATGGAACCTTTACCCCCAAAGTAAACTGCAACGGATTTTCTCTCTCCATGAATCCATCAAAGAAGCAGTCCACATCCAAAACTGACTTCCGCTTGCTTACAGGGGCAAATCGGTCAACAAAATACTTAAAATCAATGCGGATAGCCGCTGTCTCGGCCTGCAGCTTATCCATGGCTTCCTTCAGAATATCAGCCATTTCCACCTCGGCTATTGGCAAACGGGTCCACTTGTTTAAAATCTCCTGGAACCGGCTCATGTGAGTGCCTTTATATTCCATTGGCAAAGACACAGTAAAGCTGATATTTGCCAGAACCTGCTGATAGTCCCCCTCCTTTGTTTTTATCAAAAGAGGAAGATGTGCATCCCTGATGCCCACCTTCTGAATAGCAATACCGCGGGTATCAGCACTATTTTGTACATCCTTCATATAATACACCTGTCACATATTTTCATACTCAACCGGGTCAACCACCCCGGCCTCTTCAAAGCCACGAAGTCTCAGCTTACAGCTGTCACAGACACCACAAGCCTTTTCCCCGCCCTTATAGCAGCTATGGGTAAATTGCAGTGGAGCCCCTAATTTGCTGCCCAGTTGAACTATTTCCTTCTTGGAAAGGTCCTGAAGAGGTGTTTCTATTTTAATGTTGCGCCCATCTGCAGTTCCTGCCTTGGTGGCCAGATTTGACGTTTTCTGAAAGCTGGCAATAAACTCCGGTCGACAATCCGGATAACCGGAATAATCCACCGCGTTGACACCGATAAATACATGGTCAGCCCCAATAACCTCGGCATAGGCCATGGCGTAGCTGAGAAAAATCATGTTGCGGGCCGGCACGTAGGTAACTGGGATATCCTCTGCACCATGTTCAAAATCTCCATCCGGAACCTCAATCTTGTCATCTGTAAGAGCAGAACCGCCAATATCTTCCATATTAGTTTCTATGATAAGGTGCTTTTTCACGCCATAGAACTTGGCGACCTTCTTGGCACCCTCCAATTCAATATTATGTCTCTGATGGTAGTTAAAGCTGATTGGGTAAACCTCCAAGCCCTTTGATTTTGCCACAGCCATGCAAACTGTGGAATCAAGACCACCAGAAAGTAAAACAACTGCTTTTTCCATTGTATATACGCCCTCCTTACCCGACGCAATGTAAAGCTTTTATGGCACCAGGAATATCCTGTGCTTTATAAACAGCAGAGCCTGCCACCAGCACATCGGCACCGGCTGCTGCCAAATCTCTGCAGTTTTCCACAGTAACGCCGCCGTCCACTTCAATCTCCGCGTGGCTGCCGGCCTTTTTCAGCATAGCCTTTAATCGAGAAATTTTGTTCAGAGAATTTGGAATAAATTTCTGACCCCCATAGCCAGGATTTACTGACATGATAACTATCATATCAAGATCCTCCAAAAGCTCCTCCACCATGGAAAGGGGAGTGGCTGGATTTAAGCAAATTCCGGCCTTGCAGCCTGCAGCCTTAATAGCCTGCAAAACTCTGTGGGGATGCTTTGCCGCTTCCACATGGAAGGTAATAATATCCGCCCCGGCCTTGGCAAATGAGTCAATCTGGGTATCCGGATGCTCCACCATGAGATGAACGTCAAATACTGCATCCGTCACTGGACGAATAGCCTTAACTATCAAAGCCCCCAAAGTAATCTCTGGCACAAAGGTACCATCCATAACATCTATATGTACGTAGTCAGCACCTGCTTTAACAACCTTTTCTACCTCCTGGGCCAGATTGGCAAAATCGGCAGATAAAATTGATGGCGCAACCTTAGTCATCAATATGCCTTCTTTCTTTCTAAAATACTTTGCAAAATATTCAAATACGCATCATAGCGCTCCTGGCTGATAATCCCCTCTGACAGGGCATTTTTTATGCCGCAGTCCGGCTCATGGCTATGGGTGCACGTATTATAATAGCACTTTTCAATATGAGGTCTGAACTCCGGAAAATACATGGCCAAAAGATTTTTGTCAAGATGCTCCAGCTCAGCCGCACTAAACCCGGGGGTGTCCACCACGATACCACCGCCGGTCACAGGCAACAGACAGGCTGCTCTGGTGGTGTGCTTACCCCGTTTTATCTTTTCAGAGATAACCCCTGTGGTAAGGGACAAATTGCTGTCAATGGCATTAAGCAGAGAGGATTTTCCCACGCCGGAAGGTCCTGCGAAGGCGGTAACCTTCCCCTTTAACAGATCTTTTATTTCCTCAATGCCCTTCTTTTCGTGGGCAGAGGCAAAGATAACTTTATAGCCCGCATCCACATAGGGCTTAACAAAATTCTCCGTAGCTTCAGTCATCAAATCTGTTTTATTGAAGCAGATTACGATTTCCGGAATATCCGACCACTCTGCCAGCACCAAAAACCGGTTTAAAAGCAGAGAATTTATATCCGGCTCCTTCACTGCAAAAGTAATTATAACTTGGTCTATATTGGCTACAGAAGGACGAAGAAGCAATGTCTTTCTTGGCAGACGTTTTTCAATAACACCAGTGCCATCGCCAAGAAGCTCGTACTCCACCTTATCCCCGGTAACCACAGAGCCCTTGATTCTTTTTATCCTGCCCCGAAGCCGGCAGGAAAGAAGCTCCGGATTTTGGGTAAGCTCCCTTCCATCCTCCAGCACATAATAAAATCCGTTATACGTTTTTATAACCTGACCTGTTGGCATGTATTTTTCCTTTATTAAAAATTCAATCTTACTCCGGCTTGACAACCTCTTCAGGGGAGGTCTTCTGAGTCTTCTTTCCCGTATCTGTCGGCTTGGCAGTAGTTGATGTGTTCTGACCGCTGGAAACAATAATATTCACAGCTCCGCCTTCCTTTACCTCAGAACCTGCTGCCGGCGACTGGCCAATAACAGTACCCCTTGGCTTGGCGTCGGATTGTTCGGTAACAGTACCCAAGTTAAGCTTATTGGCGGCCAGATTGGACTTAACACTGTCCACAGACATGCCTGTATAATCCGGAATGGTTACACCAATCTTCTTAGGTCCCTTGCTGACGGTGAAATCTACGGACTGGCCCTTGTTAACCTTAGAGCCACTGCTTGGGTCCTGTTTCAAAACAGTGCCTTGCGGTTCATTGGATTCTTCCTCATAAACCGCACCTATTTTTAGCCCCATTTTGTTAAGCTTGGTTTCAGCATTGGATCTGGACATACCCTTTAAATCCGGCATAGTAAGCTCCTCACCGCCCTTGCTGATGTATATGGTAACCTGGCGTTGCTCCTTCACCATAATTCCCGCCTCAGGATACTGGGATACAACCTGTCCCGCAGGCACATTCGCATCATAAGTCTCCGCGATCTTAACCCGCAGTTTCTTTTCTTCCAGCATTTCACGGGCTATTTCCACCTGGCGCCCTACCACATCAGGAACCTCCACCTCCACGGAGCTCCAGAAATTGCCATACGACAGGAAAGTGCCTGCAAAGAAGCCCATAATCAAAATCAATACCAGCCCCAAAACAAACTTCTTGGATTTGAGAATTTTGCCAAATGAGGAGTCATCCTCCCTGTCATCTTCATAACCATCATCATATTCATAATCATAGTCCTGGGAGCCGTACTGCTGTGGCTGATTCTGCTGCAGCATATCAGGAGTAAGCCTTGGTATTACTTGAGTGGCAAATGGATCATTTGGCGCTGCCGGTGTATTTATAGCAGCCCCTGTGGACTTTCCCTGAATCATGGCCAGGGCCTGATCAAGATCCATAAACATATCGGTACTGCTTGGGCGGAGCATAGGATCCTTGTTCATTGCCTTCTGTACAATGGCCTCCAGTACAGCCGGAACAGATGGCTTAATCTGACGTATTGGCACAGGATCCTCCTGTAAATGCTTCAGTGCAATGCTGACAGATGTTTCCCCATTATATGGCAGGGTACCCGTAAGCATCTCATAGAGCACCACACCCAGCGAATAAACATCCGACTTGGTGGTAATGGCGGTACCCTTTGCCTGCTCAGGCGAGAAGTAATGTACAGAGCCCATTACGTTGCCCCCATAGGTCATTGTGGAGGAAGAAACAGCTCTGGCAATACCAAAATCAGTAACCTTGATATGGCCATCCGCCATAATCAAAATATTATGAGGCTTTATATCACAATGAACCAAGTTGTTCTTGTGGGCAGCCTCCAGGGCACAGGCCAGTTCCTTGGCAATCCGGGTTGCCTCCTCCGGCTCCAGATATCCCTTTTCCTGAATATATTCCTTCAGAGTCTGGCCAGCCACATATTCCATAACAATAAAGTGACTTCCCTCGTCCTCACCAACATCATATATATTAACGATATTCTGATGGGTCAATTTGGCTGCACCCTTAGCCTCGCGATGGAATTTTTCTATAAATTCCGCGTCATTGGCAAACTGTGCATGAAGGATTTTTACAGCAACAGCACGGTCCAGCAGTTTGTCATGGGCTCTGTATACATCAGCCATGCCACCGCCACCGATATGTTCCTGAATTTCATAACGTCTTGCTAAAACGCGATCTATCATGCCATATCCTCCTACCTGTCTCTTAAAGCTGCAATTATCTGACGGGCGATAGGAGCCGCCACGGTTCCACCGCCACCACTGTTTTCAACAATAATACAAAATGCAATCTTTCCCTGTGGAAGCTCCGCTGCTCCAATAAACCAGCCATGATCAGCTCCTTGGGAATTCTCTGCAGTACCGGTCTTGCCAATAACCCTAACGCCGGACACTGCCGCCGCCCCGCCGGTACCGTTGGTTACAACATTTTCCATAAAGCCGCCAATTATATTGGCCCGCTTTTCCGAGGTAACCTCCCTCCACTTGGAAGGAGAAGCCTTTCTTATTACCAGTCCCACTGGGGAAATAACCTCTTCCACCAGATACGGAACCATAACTTTACCATGATTTACATAGGCACTGGCCAGCATTGCCATACGAAGAGGTGTTACCAAAGTCTCCCCTTGGCCTATGCCCACCTGGGCCGTATCCCCATCCCCCAGCTCATTAAACTTTGGCAGATGACATCTGCTTTCATTAAATTCACTGTTGATTGGGTCAGCAAAACCAAATCTGTCAAAAGCATTCTCCAGTCCCTTACCGTGCATACGCATAGCCAGAGTACCAAAGGTAACATTACATGACTCAGTCAGGGCATCCTTTAAGGTAAGGTTGTTGCCATGAACTGCCCCGTGGCTTTCACCAATATATTCATTACCAATCTGCAGTTTACCGCTACAGTTGAATTTTTCATTTAAATCAGTAACTTTTTCATCCAGGGCCGCATCGGCTATCAGCACCTTAATGGTGGAGCCAGGCGGATAAAGGCCCTGTGCCGCCCTGTTTAATAGGGGACTGTCCTCACGGGCCGTAAGGCTCTTCCAGTCATCCTCCACATTTGTTGGATTAAATGTAGGCTTGCTCACCATGGCTATAATAGCTCCGGTTTCTGCATTCATGACCACCACAGCCCCCCTATTACTGCCCAATGCATCATAGGCCAGCTGCTGAATATCTGCATCCACCGTCAGCTTTACATTGTTACCATGGGTGGACTGGATTGCCTGACAAATCGGCCCCAGCATCTGAAGCTGCTGAGATTGACCTGTAAGGTCGCTTCCCGCCACTGCTTCAATGCCATCACTGCCAATGGCCTCCCCAAGATACCCGGTAACCGGGGCCATAACCTCACCATAGGGATAGCTTCTTTCACCAGGCTGGGTGCTTTTGGCCAGCTCCCTACCATTTATGTCAAGGATAGTACCCCTGATTATATCCAGTGCAGCATCACCCCGACGATTCATAGGATTTGCCGCCAGAGCCGGTGCTGCAATAACCTGCAAATAAACAATATATCCAAACAGGCACAGGAAGCACACCAGCATAAATATACTGCAGTGCAGAATATATTTTTTTACATCTTTATGCCCCATGAACCTTTTCCTTCTTTGATAACGATAACAAGAGGCCAATCATAACAAAACCAGATACCATGGAACTGCCGCCATAGCTTATAAATGGCAGGGTAATACCTGTAAGGGGCAGAAATTTGGTAACTCCGGCTATAATGATAAAGGCCTGTGTAAACAGAGCTATGGAAAAACCCGCCGCCACCAAGGTATGAAGCTCTTTTTTGCAATTCATGGCAATCATAATACCACGATAGAAAAACAGAACATATACCATCATAATGACTGTACAGCCCAAAAGCCCCAGCTCCTCAGCCACAGCTGAGAAAATAAAATCTGTGTGAACCTCTGGAATAAGTCCTGGATGCCCATGGGTAAATCCTGTCCCCCAGACTCCCCCGGCCGCAAAAGCGAACAAGGACTGAACCACCTGATAGGCCTGACCTGCCGGATCTGCCCAAGGGTCAAGCCAAATATTAAAGCGCACCTGAACATGGGAAAAAAGCGCATAACTAATTACCGCTCCCACCCCAAAAAACAACAAGGCAATAAACACATAAGATTTACTGCCGGTTCCCATATATGTCATAAATACTGCCATACAGAAGAACAACAGAGCTGATCCCAGATCTCGCTGAACAACAAACATCAGAATAGCAATGCCCCAAATAACCAGCAAAGGGGCAATAAATCTTATCGGAGGCAAATCCAAAAACAAAATTCTTCGTTTTGCCTCATTCAGCATATCCCTATGGTCAGACAGAAAAGCTGCAAGGAAAAGTACCAGCAGAATCTTGCCAAACTCAGAGGGCTGAACGGAAAATGGCCCAAAAACCAACCAGTTCTTGCTGCCGCCAATTTCCACACCAAATATCAATGAAAGACACAACACCACCAAGGTACAGATACCTAATATGTATTGATATTGCATCATATCTTTAAGCTGGCGTGAGAAATACAGCACTCCCACCATTACTGCCATGCCAATCATCAGCCATCTGAGCTGAGGTACACAAAGAATTGGCTTCAGTCTGGCCAGCATTATTATACCCAAACTTGAAAAAAACAGCACCATGGGAAACACCCATATATCGCTGCTGAACCTGCCCTTAATAAGAAACAGCTGAATGGCAACCCCCATAACAGCCGCCCCCAATGCCCAGGGAACAGGTGAAAAATCTATTTCTGGATACTGGTTCAGCATAATAACCCCCAAACCAGCAAACATAATCAAAAAATCAACTGCCACCAGAAGCAGGCTCTTACTTTTCATTGTATTCCACCACTATTGCCGAGATATTATCAAGGCCACCGCCGGCCTTGGCCCGTTCCACCAATGCTTCAGCCTTATCCTGACAATCCTCTGCCTCAAGAGTCGCCTGAATATCAGGTAGAGTTACCATATTGGTAAGTCCATCGGAGCAAATAAGGAATACATCCCCATCATTTAGGGTAAGTTCCCCGGTGTCAACCTCCACCACAGGATCCACTCCCACAGCCCGTAAAAGCATATTTTTATTTGGATGGACCTTGGCCTCATCTGCAGAGATACTGCCATTTGCCAACAGCTCGGCCACGTAAGTGTGATCATTGGTTATCTGCTTCAAATTACCGTCTCTGAGACGATACAGTCTGCTGTCCCCCACATGGGCCCAAAAAGCGGAGTTATCTTCAATGTGAAGCAAAGTAGCTGTAGTCCCCATGCCACTTCGTTCCGGATTTTCCTTTGTGCACTCAAAAATGGCCTCATTGCCATCTACTACAAGATAACGAAGGCCATCCTGATCCAGATTGGTATTCTCAGATGACAGTTTGTTTTCCACAGTTGCCGTAAAAATATGACTGGCTATTTCGCCGGCCACATGGCCACCCATACCATCAGCCACAACGAATACATCCTTGGGACCAACTAAAATACTATCTTCATTTAACTCTCTTACCAAGCCAATATCAGTAGCCTGACTAACCTTCAACAAATCCATCACCTCCCGAACTCAAATGTGGCAGAGCCTATGGAAATCAAATCACCGGACTGAAGGTACTGTCGCCCGGTAACAGGTTCATTGTTCACATAGGTTTTATTGACGCTGCCCATATCCTCAATAACGTACAGATTGTTTAAAAGGGCTATTTCCGCATGATGATGGGAAGCAAAACTGTCATTTAACACGATATCGTTGTCATTGCCCCGACCGATGCTGACGTGATTGGAAAAGGCAAAACGTTGTCCAACCATACTTTGGTCAGAACATTCCAGCACCGTCAACACTGCTTCCACATTGGAAATTTCAGTAATTGCATATATGTCATCAACCACAGGCTGACTGTCCTTTTTCATGAATTTAATCAGCTTGAAGACAAAATAAAGCAATAATATTAGCAGCCCATATTGAAGAACTATCCCCAATGTCTTAATTACAATTGCAGTTCCCTGCATATCAAATCACCTCATACACCAGCACCGTCTCACCAATTCGTATTTCATCCCCGGTATGCAGGAGCTGTGGTGACACTACCCTTTGCCCATTGACAAAGGTACCATTCAGGCTCTCGGCATCATACAATACATGCCGATGTCTCTCATATGTTATATAAGCGTGGACTCTGGAAGCATTGGTGTCAGTCAAAATGAAATCATTATTAACCCGACGGCCAATATAAATCTGCTTTTCTCCAAACTCCAGATATGAATCTATATCAGGTCCCTCTATTGCTAGAAGACTTACTGTTTTATGCTCCACAGGCAAATTAAGAGGTGGCTTGAATTCGGATTTGTTCAGCACAATGGTATGGCACTCCGGTGCCTCCATGGGCTGCTCCATTTCCCCGTAGCTGTCATCCACAAATGTGCCCTTTACCTCGCAGGTCCCCTTTGGGAATTCCTCGTTGGCATTAAGGGTTATCTCCAGCTGGCCATCCATAAAGCTGTCATCGGAAATAATCATTTTTTCCACCATTACGTAAAGCTCGTCAAGAAAGCGGCGGGCACAAAGCCTCTGATAATCATCAGGGGCCATTTCCACGTAATAAAAATTAGGCACAATCGGACCACCCTGACTCTTGCGCCTCCTTCGGATTATTTCACGCTCCAGCTGTTTTACAACCTCAGTTGGTTCCAGGACAGAGCTCAGCTTGCGATTAAAAAATCCCTCTATCTTTTTTTCCAGAAAAGACTCCAGGTTGCCAATAGACATTACAGACCCTCCTAAGCCTTGCTAGTCTTAATTTTACATCTTAAAGCAATACAAGTAAATAAGATAATCCGCTTAAAAGCAGGTATCTCAGCCCTTATCCAGGTGTCTGTTCCTAAGCTGGCCACAGGCCGCCTGAATATCGTTGCCCATTTCACGTCTAACTGTCACCGTAATGTGGTGCTTGGCCAGATACTTCTCAAAAAAATCTATTCTCTCCGGGGACGGACGATTCCAATTCCGCTCCACCACAGGATTTATTGGTATCAAATTTACGGAGGCCAGCTGTCCCTTCAAAAGATTCACCAATTCCTTTGCCTGCTTGGCATTATCATTTACCTCGTCTATAAGAATATACTCATAGGTAACACGGCGATGAGTCTTTTCCCCATAATCCCCTCCAGCTTTTATCACATCAGCCATGGGATATTTGCGATTAATAGGCATCAGTTCTGAGCGAAGCTCATCCTCCGGAGCATGAAGGGAAATTGAGAGATTAACGGGAATTTCCTCGTCAGCCAAACGATAAATATTAGGAACAATCCCGGAGGTGGAAAGAGTAATGCTGCGATAGCTCATCCCAAGGCAATAATCCTCATGAAGAAGCCTTATATATTTAAGTACATTATCATAATTGGTAAGAGGCTCTCCGGAGCCCATGATAACAATTGTATCCACCTTTTCCCCGGACTTTGCAAGCATATCATTTATATAATATGTCTGGGCCAGCATCTCCCCGGCTGTAAGATTGCGAACCATACCGTGAAGAGTTGAGGCGCAAAAGGCACAGCCCATGTTGCATCCCGCCTGGGAGGAAACACATATACTGTTGCCATAGGGTTGGCGCATAAGAACAGTTTCCACTCCCACCCCATCGGAAAAATTCAGGAGGAATTTGGAAGTCCTGCCATCAGAGGAATCCATCTGGTCAACTCTGGCTGCCCGGTCTATAACACACTCCGACGCCAGCTTCTCCCGCATGTTCTTGGGAAGATTCTGCATATCATTAAAGTCTGTGACACTTTTCTTGTACATCCATTCCGCCAGCTGCTTGCCACGGAACTGGGGAAGTCCCCACTCCACCGTGAGCCCAGTGAGTTCCTCCAAGGTTTTGCCAAAAATATTTATCATTATGAATTACTTTCTCCTCATACACGAAATGAAGAATCCATCTGTGCCATCACGTTGCGGATACAGCTGAACCATTTCATCCTCTCTCGATTCAGGAAGTCTTTCTCCGGCGTGCTCCAGGGTAAACTCCTTGGCCTTTTCCAGAAACGCCTTCACCACATCCTGGTTTTCCTCATGGGCTATAGTACATGTACTGTACACCAGAAGGCCTCCCGGCTTAACTGCTGCCGCCGCACTTCTAAGGATTTCCAGCTGCAGCTTAGGCAACTCCTTCAATAGTTCCGGGGACTTGCGCCATCTGGAATCAGGTTTTCTCCTGAGAACCCCCAGTCCTGAGCATGGTGCATCTACCAATACCCTGTCCGCCTGTTGAGGAAATTCCTGCCAGATTTCCCTTGCATCAATAAGCATTGGATCAATAATGGTAATGCCAAGGCGCTCCGCATTATTTCTGACTCTTTCCAGCTTGTGATCATATATATCGCAGGCCACAATACGGCCACGGTTTTCCATCATAGCAGCCATGTG
Organism: Anaerovibrio sp. RM50; assembly: GCF_000622005.1. Lineage (GTDB taxonomy): Bacteria > Bacillota > Negativicutes > Selenomonadales > Selenomonadaceae > Anaerovibrio. The sequence goes on from NZ_KK211384.1 coordinate 116,035, forward strand.
GGTAGTCTTACCCCCGGGAGCACTGCACACATCCAGCACCAGTTCCCCTGGCTGCGGATCCACCACATGGGCCACAAGCATAGAACTTTCATCCTGAACCTGACAGTAGCCATCCTGAAGTACCTGCAAATCATCAAGGGAGCCGTGAGATGTTATAATAACCCCCTCCGGTGCGAATAAGGACTGTTGGCAGTCCACCCCCACGGAAATAAGCTGAAGCATAAGCTCAGAGCGATTCGTTTTTATTGTATTTGCGCGAACTGAAAGAGGTGCCTGCTGATTATTAAATGCACACAGTTTTGCCGCCTCATCATAGCCAAATTCCTTAATCCAGCGGCGCACCAGCCACTCAGGGTGCTGCTCCGTAAGAGCCAGCTGTACAGTGGCGTTGCCCTTTCCCTCCGGGAAAGCCCCCTTTTCAGGTTCCCTCACCATAGTGCGCATTACACCATTGACAAATTTGGCAACTCCTGCATGACCAAAGCGCTTGGCAAGCTCCACAGACTCATTGCAGGCAGCGGAATCGGGCACCTTGTCCATATATTTAAGCTGATATACCCCCATGCGCAAAATATCGCGGACAATGGGGCTGACCTTGCTTAAGGGACGGTTAATATATTTTCTGATAATCCAGTCCAGGGTTTCCCCGGCCTTTACCGTGCCATAAACAAGTTCAGTAACAAAACGACGGTCCATATCACTAAGACCGCCTTTTCTCAGCTCCTTGGCCAGAGCCACATTGGCATAAGCCTCCTGTTCATGGACCGCATTTATAATTTTCAAAGCCGCTTCACGTGCTTTATCCATCTAATTCTCCTCTTCACAACTGACAGCATCAGATGCAGGCAAATCTATTATTTCCATAATGGCTCTTTTGAATTCATCAACATCCACCTTGGTATTGAAGCAAGGACCATTGGGACGAATATTCATCACTCCCACAGAGGGAATAGGATACACATCCTGAATACCGCTGGCCAGATCCCGTTCGCAGGCCACCGCCACCACCGCCTGTGGCCGTATGTCCATAACCTTTTGACGGGCCAAGGTACCACCTGTTACAACAAAGAAATGAAAGCCCATTTCCTCTGCCAGCGTTACCAGATCACCGATATTGCAGCCTCCGCATCGCCTGCAGTTGCCAGGATCAGTGGTGATTTTATGGGGACATGTACTAAGCTGCAGGCAATGGGGTGTTACCACCAAAAGTCTGTCCGCCGGCACCTTAAGGTGACGATTTCCCACAATGGCATTGCTCACCGCCACATAAGACGCCTCAATACGCCGACGGTCAATCCCCACAATCTTCCCTGCAGAAATTACAATATAGTAAAGAACATTTAACAGGGTATAGGTCTGTTTTTTAAATATGGAAGGCAAAGGCCACCCTTTAATTCCAAAGACCATTCCCAAAATGCCAAAACCAATGAGAAAAAGCAGTCCTATCATGGCCGCCGCAAAGGCCGGTGCCAGATGGGTATTTATGTTATTAAGACCAGGAAGGGTTATGAACCAGACTCCGGCACATATTATCAGCATAATAACATATGTTATACACAAGAGACTGATAAAAAGACGTTTCTTGGCCTTTTTAGCTGTATATTTCATAATGCATCCTCTGGGGAAACCAATATCAATTAAAGGTAAGACCAGCTTTTACACCATTTCCCCGAACAAAATCACCTGCTGCCATACGTTTCTTGCTGGGTGGCTGAATTTCAGTGATTTCCACAGCCCCCTTGCCGGCAGCAACAATAAAGCTCTTTTTGGTAAGCTCCAGTACCTCTCCCGGATTACCGGCCTTGTCTTCTCTCACCCTGGTGCTCCATACCTTGTAATTTTTTCCCTCCAGCATGGTCCAGGCCACAGGCCAGGAATTAAGGCCCCGCACCAGATTATGAATCTCCTGGGCAGACTTGGTCCAGTCAATATGACCAGTTTCCTTTGTAAGCATGGAAGCGTAGTTGGAAAGTCTGTCATCCTGCTTTTCAGGGGTGATAGTACCTGCCTCCAGGCCATCAACAGTATCTGCCAAAAGGTCCTTGCCCATAAACGCCAGCTTATCGTGAAGCTCCTCAGTGGTCATATCAGGAGTTATTTCTACTTTACTTTTAAGCAGCATATCACCTGTATCCAGCCCCGCATCCATCATCATGGTGGTTACGCCGGTTTCGGTTTCACCATTGATAATAGACCAATGAATAGGTGCTGCACCGCGATATCGCGGCAACAACGAGGCGTGAACATTTACACAGCCCAAACGGGGAATATCCAAAATCTCCTGGGACAGAATCTGACCGAAAGCCACCACCACAATAAGGTCCGGCTTCATCTCACGCAGTTTTTCCACGCACTCAGCTGTTTTAATCTTCTCTGGCTGCCAAATCGGCAAACCGTATTCCATCGCCTTAACCTTTACAGGTGAAGGGGTCAGCTTCTGCCCTCTCCCCTTGGGACGGTCAGGCTGGGTTATAACGGATACCACCTGGGTCTTTTCCTGCATTACCTCCAGACAGCCCACGGCGAAATCCGGAGTTCCCATAAAAACAGTTCTTAATTTACTCATTTGCTTTCTCCCTGCTTAATGGTCTTTGCCACATCGATAAACAATGTTCCCTCCAAGTGATCCAGCTCATGCTGAATACAGCGGGCCATAAGTCCCTTGGCTGTAAGATGTTTCTTTTTGCCCCAACGATTGAGATAATCAACGCTTACCTTCTCTGCTCTTTCCACATCACCAAATACGTTTGGCACGCTAAGGCAACCTTCCTGGCCAATTTCAGTACCTTCACGACGGGTAATCACCGGATTCACCATCTCCACCAGGCCGTTATCATCACCAACATCAATTACCACAAGGCGGATAGACTGCCCCACCTGAGGAGCGGCCAAACCGACTCCATCAGCCTTGTACATGGTCTCAGCCATATTATCCATCAGCTTTCTTAATTTGCTGTCAACCTTCTCTATGGGAGCGGCCACCTGCTTTAAAACAGGATCGCCAGCTTTGACTATATTTAACAGTGCCAATTACAACACCCTCCTATTGCTATATATCCGTATAATTTTATCATATTATGGAAAGAAAGTCCAAAATTGCACCATATCACCAGAAAAAAGAGCACTGAACAAATGGCATTGAACAGTGCTCCAAAATATATTTCTAGGGTTTTAGCAGTTTAGGAAAGTGTTAGTGTTAAATTATTCTTTACCAGCCAATTTCCTGTAGTTTGCAAGTCTGGTTTCAGCATCCTTCTGAGTCTTCTCGAAGAGAGCCTCAGCAGTCTCTGGGAATGCACGCTTCAAGCTGTTGTAGCGCACCTCACCCATAAGGTAATCCTGGAACTTGCCGAAATCCGGTTCCTTGGAGTCAAGGCTAAATGGATTCTTGTCAGTGCCAACCAGCTCTGGATTGTAGCGGTAATTAGCCCAATAACCGCACTCAACAGCACGGGCAGCTTCCATCTGGGATTTGCCCATACCAATCTTGATCCCGTGATTGATGCATGGAGCATAACCAATAATGAGGGATGGACCAGGATATGCCTCTGCCTCAGTAAGTGCCTTCAGTACCTGATTCTTGTCAGCACCCATGTTAACCTGTGCTACGTATACATAACCATAGGACATCGCCATCATGCCCAGATCCTTCTTCTTGGTTTTCTTACCCGTTGCAGCGAACTGTGCAATGGCAGCTGTAGGAGTAGCCTTGGAAGCCTGACCGCCAGTATTTGAATATACCTCAGTATCGAATACGAATACATTTACATCCTCACCGGAAGCCAATACATGGTCAAGACCGCCATAGCCAATATCATAAGCCCAGCCGTCGCCGCCGAAGATCCACTGGGAACGTTTAACCATAAAGTCGCGGTTCTCATAAATCTTGTTAAGAAGCTCATCGCTGCCCTTTTCCTTTTCCAACATCTCAGTCAGCTTGGAAGCACGGTCACGGGTGCCCTCACCAAGATTCATGTTATCCTTCCAATCTGTCATTGCTTCCTTAAGAGCTTCAGACACCTTACCAGATTCAATAGCAGCGACAACATCAGAAGCCAAAGCCTCACGAACAGCCTTAACACCCAGGAACATACCAAGACCATACTCAGCGTTGTCCTCAAAGAGGGAGTTAGCCCATGCCGGGCCATGGCCATACGCATCAGTGGTATATGGCATTGCCGGAGCAGATGCACCCCAGATGGATGAACAACCTGTTGCATTGGAAATCATCATGCGGTCGCCGAAAAGCTGGGTAATGAGCTTGGCATAAGGAGTCTCTCCGCATCCAGCACAGGCACCGGAGAATTCCAGGCAAGGAGTCTCGAACTGGGAACCCTTGACGGTAGTTTTCTTCATTGGATTAGTCTTAGGACTAACCTTTACACCATAATCAAATACGGCCTGCTTATCAAGCTGAGAAGCAATTGGCTTCATAGTCAAAGCCTTTTCCTTGGCAGGGCATACCAATGCACAGTTGCCGCAACCGGAGCAATCCAAAGTGGAAACAGCCATGGTGAAATGCAAGCCCTTGGCTCCGAGAGCTTCCTTGGAAGTAAAACCTTCCGGCGCAGCGGCCTTTTCTTCATCATTGGTGAGAACAGGACGGATAGCAGCGTGTGGACAAACAAAGGCGCACTGATTACACTGGATACACTTGGTAACATCCCATTCAGGAACGTTGATTGCAATGCCGCGCTTCTCATAAGCAGCAGTACCGGATGGGAAGGTACCATCCGCATGGTCAGCCATCTGCTTAACAGTAATCTTGTTGCCCTCCTGGCGGTTAACCGGCTCCAGTATTTCCTTAACATAAGCCGGAACATCAGCTTTGCATTCTTCTTTGGCATCCTTTGCTTCAGCCCAGTCAGCAGGAACATTTACAAGGTGCAACGCATCAATACCAGCATCAACGGCGCCATTGTTCATGTCAACAATATTCTGGCCCTTCTTGCCATAGGAAGTTACAATAGCATCCTTCAAATAGCCCACAGCCTTATCAAGAGGAATAATATCAGCCAGCTTAAAGAATGCGGACTGCATTACCATATTGAAACGACCACCGAGGCCCAGATTCTGAGCTATCTTAACAGCGTTTACGGTGTAGAACTTGATGTTGTTCTTGGCAATGTAACGCTTCATAGAAGCAGGCAGCTTCTCGGACAGCTCCTCATCAGACCACAGGGTATTCAGAAGGAAAGTACCACCTGGCTGCAACCCTGCCAAAAGGTCATACTTATTTACATAGGACTGCTGGGAGCAGGAAATAAAGTTTGCATTGTCAATAAGATATGGGGAAGCGATTGGAGATTTACCAAAACGCAGGTGGGACATGGTAATACCACCGGACTTCTTGGAATCATAAGCAAAGTATGCCTGGGCATACAAATCAGTCTTATCACCAATGATCTTAATGGCGGACTTGTTGGCACCTACTGTACCATCGGAACCCAGACCCCAGAACTTGCAGGCAGTAGTTCCCTCAGGAGTGAGGTTAACATGCTCTGGATATGGAGCCAGGGAAGTGTTGGAAAGGTCGTCCACAATACCAATAGTAAAACCATTCTTTGGAGCACCCTTCTTCAGTTCCTCAAATACACCCAAAACCTGGGCTGGGGTTACATCCTTACCGCCTAAGCCGTAACGGCCACCAACAATCAGCGGATGACGTTCACTGGCATAGAAGGCAGTACGTACATCCTGATACAGTGGCTCGCCAAGAGCACCAGGCTCCTTGGTACGGTCAAGAGTAGCAATCTTTTCCACAGTAGATGGAATAGCCTTCAGGAAGTGCTCCACAGAGAATGGACGGAAGAGATGAACTGCAACCGCACCAACCTTCTCACCCTTGGCATTAAGGAAATCAACACATTCCTGGAGGGTCTGGTTAATGGAACCAATAGCGATAACTACACGATCTGCATCCTTGGCTCCATAGTAATCAAAAATATGATGCTCACGGCCGGTAATCTTGGCCATCTGGCCCATAGCCTCTTCCACGAGCTCAGGCAATGCATCATAAGCCTTGTTTACAGCCTCACGGCCCTGGAAATAAATATCATCATTCTGAGCAGTACCACGAATAACCGGATGATCAGGATTCAAAGCATTGTGGCGGAAAGCATTTACTGCATCCCAGTCAAGAATCTTTGCCAAATCATTATAATCAACCAGCTCAATCTTCTGAATCTCATGGGAAGTGCGGAAACCATCAAAGAAGTTCAGGAAAGGAATCTTCCCCTTGATGGCAACCAAATGTGCCACAGCAGCCAAGTCCATAACTTCCTGTACAGAGGATTCTGCCAGCATAGCCACACCAGTCTGACGTGCAGCCATTACATCCTGATGATCACCAAAAATATTCAGTGAAGAAGTAGCCAGAGCGCGGGCAGATACATGGAATACACCCGGAAGCATCTCGCCGGAAATCTTGTACATATTCGGAATCATCAGCAGCATACCCTGAGATGCAGTGTATGTGGTAGTCAAAGCACCACCCTGCAGAGAACCGTGAACTGCACCTGCAGCACCAGCCTCGGATTGCAACTCAACAATGCGTACTTTCTGACCAAAAAGGTTCTTTTGCCCCTTTGCAGCCATCTCATCAACATGCTCTGCCATTGGTGAGGATGGGGTGATAGGATAGATAGCAGCCACATCGGTAAATGCGTAGGACACATAAGCCGCAGCCGTATTACCATCCATAGTCTTCATTTTCTTGCCCATACTTGATTAACTCTCCTCTCGTAACACAAAATTTACCCTTAAACAAATCAAGTGCCAATTACATCTATAACAAATCACGTATAAATGTTTTACAAATTCATTATACATCTAACCTATTATTTTGTAAAATAAATCGTTTTTTCTTTTTATTTTCGCACAAATGAAAAGAAAATAAATTATATATGAACAAAATTTCAGTTTTACAGATATAATCATCAGACAAATATGTCTTATGTATACTTCATGATAATTATTTAAATATAGAGTCTCCTTTTTTTAGGCAAAAAGAAAAAGCTGGATCCGAAAATCCAGCTTTAAATGCAATGGTCGGAGCAGCAGGATTCGAACCTGCGACCCCCTGGTCCCAAGCCAGGTGCTCTACCAAACTGAGCCATGCCCCGTTGTCGGCACTTGTTGTGTCAACATCGATAATAATACTACAATCTCCATTGCTTGTCAACATTTTTATTATTTATTTTTATTAATTACTTCTGCCAATAATCAAGGCTGTCAGTAATGCCAATGTCCTGGGCATAGAATACAGGATCCTTGCCTGCATCTCTCTGACTTTCGTAATCTCTCAGACAGGCCATTGCCTGGCTGCCAAGGATAACGATTACAGGCAGGTTGATGATGGCCATGCAGCCCATAAGAACATCTGCCAAATTCCAGAGAAGATCCATGCTAAGGCCGGCACCTACAAAGATAACCAATGCAGCAAATATGCGATAAATGGTCATAAACAGTTTGCCCGGCACCTTGCCATTTACATAAGCCAGACAGTTGTCTACATAATAAAGGTTACCAAGCAAAGTCGTAAATGCAAAGAGCAGCATGGAAACGGTGAGGAATACACCTGCACCGGAACCAAGGGTTGCATCCAGAGATGCCTGCACAAATGGTGCCCCTGCCAATTCCTTTGTAGGAACAACGCCGGAACTCATGCACAGGAAGGCTGTGGCAGTACAGAGAATCATGGTATCAATAAATACTGAGAACATCTGAACCAGCCCCTGCTTTACAGGATGGGAAACATCCGCAGCCGCTGCGGCATTTGGTGCAGAACCTACACCGGCCTCATTGGAGAACAAACCGCGCTTAATACCAAACATTACGCAGGAGCCAGTGAAGCCGCCAAAAATTGCCTGAAAATCAAAGGCCTGAGTGAAAATGGTATCAAAAACACTTGGCAGAAGGCCAATGTTCATAACTACAACGATTAATGCAACCAAAACATAAAGAAGTCCCATAAGAGGTACCAGTGCGGAGGTGGCCTTAATAATTCTGCGGCCGCCACCGAAGATGCACCATCCTACAAGAACTGCCAGAATGCCACCAATAACCCATGGTGTGCTGTCCGGGTTGTAGAATGTGAATCCGGAGAATGTGGACTGGAGATTATATGCGCACAGCATATTAAAGCCAATACCATAAGTACAAATCAGTGCCAGAGCAAAAACGATTGCAACGAATCTGTTTTGAAGGGCACTCTCAATATAATAGGCAGGGCCGCCATAGCTGGCGTGCTCACCGCGCTTTTTGTAAACCTGAGCCAGAGTGCTCTCCACGAATGCAGCACCGCCGCCCAAAAATGCAGCCAGCCACATCCAGAACATGGAACCAAAACCACCAAGGCAAAGTGCTGTGGAAACACCGATAATATTACCAGTACCAACACGGGAAGCTGTGGAAACCATCAAAGCCTGGAAGGAGGATACCTTCTGCCCTTCCTTCTTCTCCATGATTACCTTCAATGTCTCCCCAAAGAGACGAAGCTGCACAAATCTGGTCCTCAGTGTGTAATAAAGCCCCACACCCAAAATCATGACAATCAGCAGCTTGCCATACATGAAGTTAGAGATTTCTCCAATTAACGCATCCAACATTTTCTTATCTACCCCTTTTCCTTTTAATAAAATATAAACTCCCTTATTCAGGGAAAAAATCCGCTAAGGTTTCCTTATCCTCTGGCTTGCCCACATACGAACCTAACAGGAACAACATCAATGAAACGGTTATACCAATAGTAATCTGATGAAGGCCCATTACCTTAAAGCCCATGCCCTGGGCCAGACAATAGAGCACCGTGCCCCCCACCATTGAAAGCATGGCCCCGGTTTTATTTGCCTTAGGCCAGTACAGTCCAAGCAAAAGTGTCCAGAAAAAGGCCGTTTCCAAGCCGCCAAAGGCAAACATATTAATGAGCCAAATAAGGCTTGGCGGTGTCATTGCAATAAAAAATACAACAGCACCAATGATTGCCGTGGCCATCATGGACAAAAGACGCAGCTTGCCATCTCCGGGCTTATTGCCCTTTCTCTCCTGACGGTGAAGATATATATCCTTGATAATAGCCGATGATCCAACCAACAGCAAAGAGCTGATGGTAGAAATGCTGGCAGAAAGCGGGCCAATAATGGCAATACTTGCCAAAGTTGCGGGCATTGCCGTTACCACTATACGTGGAATAATGCTGTCTGTTCCGCCATAATCGGCAGGAGAACCGGTCATTACACCCTGTCCCAAAATACCAGTAAGATTTACACCGATATTCATAAAACCAACAACGAAGGTACCAATAAGCATGGCCCGAACCAGACTCTTATTGTTCTTGAAGGCCAATCCCCTTACCACTGACTGGGGAAGGGCAATAGTACAGATACCAACCAGTATCCACTGGGTAAGATATAACCCATAAGGCATCTTGCCATCGGAAAGAGGCTCCAGCATATCGGGACGATTTGTTTCCAAATGGGCCACTATACTGTCGTAGCCGCCACCGGCCTGAAGCACATAATATACCAGCATAACAATGCCAATCATCATCATAACGGCACAGCAGGTATCCGTAATAGCCACTGCCCTGAAACCACCGATGGTGGTATATACAACTACCATGGCACCAAAAAGAATCAAGCCTGTCACATAGCTGTAGCCTGTCACCGCTTCAAAGAGCTTGGCTCCCCCCACAAACTGAGCCACCATGGTAGCGCAAAAGAACAAAACAATAATAAAGGCAGAGATCTCCGCCAATAAATCCGACTTGTACCGATGGCGTATAATATCTACCACCGTTACTGCATTAAACTTGCTGGCCAGCAAAGCCACCCGCTTGCCGAATATACCCAGCACCAAAAATACTGCTGTCACCTGGACCACAGCCATATAAACCCAGCCAAAGCCCACATTCCAGGCCACGCCCGGGCCGCCCACAAAGGAGCTGACGGAGCTATAGGTGGCAACAGTGGTCATGGCAAGGACAAAACCTCCCAAATCCCGGTTGCCGATGAAGTAAGTCTTGACGAAATTATTCATCAACCCTGACTGCTGCTGATGACGTACGTAGAAGCTAATGCCAATCATAAAGACCATATATCCTAAAAGAGGCAGAAGCTGACTCAAATCACCATTCATGGCTGTCCCTCCCTTCGGGAAGGATTACCATCTGTTTCCAGATCAATATCTTTAAATACAAGGGAAGTAAGAAGTTTTACCAAAACCATGGCGAAAATCCACACGCCAAATGTTCCGGCAACAGCCCAGAGCGGCAGTCCAAAGACCTTAATGTCCACACCAGCCAAACCGAATCCGGCCAACACCCAAAAAACAATCAACACCATTAGTGTAATGCCGGTCCACATGGCTTCCCTGCGGATCTGGAAGTATTTTTCTTTTTCTGACATACAAAACACCTTTCTGTAGAACCCGGCCCCTAAATTAAACCAAAAATGTCCAACCGGTGTCCTCAACATTCTAAATTATACTATCTGTAGTGGACATTAGCAATATATCATCACTTTAAAGTATTAAGGTGCTATTCTTTGGCCTTGCCCTTCTTGAATTTCGCAAATATCTCATCTATTTCCGGCCCTGTAAGCTGATATTTCTCCACCAGCTTGTCTGCCAGTGCCTTTATGGCCCTTTTGCCCTTCTTCACAATTTTAAGGGTGTTTTCGTATTCCTGCTGAATAATTTCATCGGCCTCATCGTAAACCTTCACTGCCGCCGGACTTACGGACAATGTTTCCAGAGGAATATAGGCCCGCAGCTTCTTCCCCATGCCCAAGTTATTAACCATGAGTACGGCATGAACCGTAGCATTTTCCAAATCGCCGCTGATCCCTGCATTAATTCCTTCCTTTTCGCCAAAGAAAACTACCTCTGCGGCGCGGCCTGCCAGACTTACACGAATCTTGTCCACATACCACTGGCGATTGTAATTCTTGGAGATTTTCTCATTTACCTTTGGCTTGGTATAGCCTCCATATTCCTCACGTCCCACTATTGTCACAAAAGAAGACTGTTCCCCAGTGAGCCACAGAAGATAGGCATGGCCTGCTTCATGGACTGCCGTGGCAAAATAGTTAATTTCCTCCCAGTCGTGCTTTTGCCCAAAGGTCAGTTCATCCAGGGCATCGGAAAGAATATCGCTGTCCACCTCTTTTTGCTGCTTCAATGCCATACGGGTGGCCAGAGAAATAAAATCGTTTATATCTGCAATACTATGGCCAAATACCCGATCCGCAATGTTGTTGACAATAGTATCCGGAATAGTAGTTATCCCTTTATTTGCAAGTGCCTTTTTAATTCCCGCAATACGTTCATCCCTATCAGGAAGGCGAACATAAATCTTATGTTCCAAAAGGTGCAGAAGCTCCGGATCCAAATCGGAATTTTCATCAGAAACGGTGGAATGGGACCAGTTCATGGTACCCACAAAGAGCACTGGTGAACCGCAGGATTTAATTTCCTTGATACCATTAATAAATGTTCTTACGGCCCCCAGACCGCAGGCCTTTATCAGCAGATCAAACTTTTCTATAAGAATAACTGACGGGGCCTCCCTTATAGCCTTATCAAAAAGATCCTTAAACAGCTGGCATGCCCCTTCAGGAGTAAGATCCGCCAACCTTGATGGGGTTATCATCAAAAGACTGGCCTCCGCCTCCGTGGCCAACGCCCTGGTAAGGGAAACCTTTCCCGCATCAGCAGAACCAAAAAGAAGAACTCCCCCCGGAACGCTGTGATATTTCATCACAAAAGCCTCTGGATTAACCAGATATTCCTTCAGATATTTCAAATCCTCCTTGGCACTGGTGCCCCCAACTATATCATCAAAATACCGTGGCTCCTTCTCCTCCTCCAGATATTCATCCACCGGGTCCGGCCCCTTCAGAGTCTCAAAATCAAAATCATAGAAAATAACCTCCGCTGACCTGCCATCTTTTGATAACCGCTGGGCTGTATTATATTTTACAATTAAGTCCTCCCTCTGCAGGGCATCATAATTTTTCTGAATAAGGGTATCCCTGGCAATCAACAGCATTTCCGCCTGGGCGCGCTCCCTGTCCACAGAAAGGTCCACCGTTCCCCTGGCTCCCTTCTGCATAAACGTAAAATAATCCGCCATGGTGATGTTATCATGTCTGATGAGATAAACCGGCAAAGTAGGGAGATTCTCACGAACAATTTCGAATACACCAAGTCCCACTGAAACCTCATCATCCAGACTCAGCACGTTAAATCCCCTGTCCTCCACACCTTCCATTAAATCCACCACTGCATAGGACAAAACAGCATCAGACAGTACCTTTACTGCCTCATCAATACTACTTACAAAAATATAATCTATATACTCATTTTCCAGTAAACATTTGTATTTTTCCTTGTCTGCCACCAGCAATACCTGGGGTTTTTCCTTATAACTGAACAGGGTTGCCACGGGACTATCCGATTCGGGACGCTCCACTGTGAAATTAATTTTCTGGATTTTGGTAAGGGCGTCAGGCGTCAGATGACGGCTTAATTCATAGAACTCATTTTTCAGGAAGGCCTTGCTGAGGGGCAATACGGAGTTGGCATCAATCATATCGCACTGGTTAAAGAGACACAGATTAAGCATATCCGGATCCAGTTCCATATCATAGCCGTATTCGCTTTTTATCTCATTGGCAAAATCAAAAAAGCTCTGCTCCATAAGCTCCAGCAAATGATTAACCGCCATTTCCTTAAAGAAAATGATATTTTCATTATTGAAATATTCATAGAAGAAAATAATTGGAAAATCTGATTCCTCCAATTCCTTGGCAAAGGAACCCAAAATAACAGATTTAGGCAGCATGGAGCCAAGATTGTCATTTAAATACAGCTCCGCCCCCACATGAGTGGTGAAAATAATGATACTTTCCCCAAAGGATATGACCTTGCCGCTTGAAGCGTCCGTCACCTGCCCTGTCTCAATAATCTGGCTTATAGCAGAAACCACTTTTGGGCTGGCTTTTTCTATATTTTTAAGAAGCAAAATGCCATTGGGATTTTCCTCCACGAATTTTGTTATCCTGCCGGCCTTTTTGCTGCCACTGACGGTATTCACCAAATCCTTGGCAAAGGTTTCTGCTGCATTGGTATCAAGATTGATTTCCAGAATATTGCGTTTAAGTACATCAGCCGTAATGTGGGCCAGACGGGATTTACCTATGCCCGGGGGTCCCGACAGCAGAAATATATTATGAAGAGTTTGGCCCGATGATTCAGGAATAAACTGCCCCTTGAAAATACCCTGAACAAAATAATGTATTGCCTCATCCTGTCCCTTTATATTGGCGCATAATGTCTGATACAGCAGTTTGGTGCTCTTGGAAAGCTCCACCAGCTCTTTTTTCTTGTTCCGCTTCATAATTACACCCCCGCATGCTTTCAACCATCTTACTTAATTTAATAATACCATATTACAGCAAAGTAATAATGTAATTATCTCTATATTTTTTTATTTCAAAATAAAATCCCTCCCGAATAAAAATACGGAAGGGATTCTACGTGTCAGGCCATAATCAATTTTCCAAAAACACTTATCCAAGGACTTTCAAAAATTCCTTGCAGATAGCAGTATTGCCCGGCCATGCCGGAGATGTTACCAGATTGCCGTCCACCACAGCCTTATCTGCATCAACATTCTGGAATGTGCCACCAGCCATGGTAACATCAGGGCCCACAGCCGGATAAGCCGTGAGGGTACGTCCCTTTACAACATCAGCAGCAGTCAGAACCTGAATACCATGACAAATTGCAGCCACTGGCTTATTGTTGTTCATAAAATACTTGGTGATGCTGATAACCTTAGGGTCAAGACGAATATATTCAGGAGCACGTCCACCAGTGATATACAAGCCGTCATAATCCTCAGCCGACACGTCATCAAAGGTAGCATTCAGAATAAACAAATGACCTGGCTTTTCAGAATAGGTCTGGTCACCTTCAAAATCGTGGATAGCCGTCTTAATAGCTTCACCGCTCTTTTTGCCAGGGCAGACAACATCAACCTGCACCCCGGCAACTCCTAATGCCTGAAATGGAACCATTACCTCATAATCCTCTGCAAAGTCCCCTGCCAGCATAAGTACCTTTTTCATACCTGTTTGACCTCTCTTTCCTAAAAATATCAACACGCAGGAGTGTTTATAATGCCACAAATCTCCTGCTCTCAACATGGAGGCCTGACGACTGTGCCAAGCTTCCACCATTCTTATTCTATATGATACTAATTTTTCCTTTATTTTCTTGCTCTTTTTCAAAAAGATTATAACGCCATTGTTCAAATTTTTCTTCTTTAGAAGAAAAATCTTCCAATTAGCGTTTCAACGAGCTGGGAGATATGCTCGTCAGCTGTTGTAGTTTGTTTTCCCCCACCTAAAGAAGTGGGGGACATCTTAAAGCTCGTTATATTCTCTCTAGAAGCTGCCCCCCAACTTTTCCAAAGTATTAATAACTACCGCACATTCCGGATGCACATGCTTCATTACAAATTCCATTTTATCCACCGGAATGGCCACGCAACCTCCGGTATACGGCTTTTTAGAGCCGAAGCAATGGAGGAATATGGCAGAACCATCCCCTGGGATACACTCGGAATTGTAGCTGATATTCAAACAATAAATATAGTGAGGATAATAATCTATAATGTGCTCACTATCCTCTTTTTTTAAATCCGGCAGCTTTTGGATATCCACCATTTCATTGTATTTCATGCCCGGACGAACATCCCCGGACCAATAAATATTTTCATCAACCTGACGATAAGGAATAGCACAGCCAGGATCTGGCGCGATACCAAAAGCAGCGTTAAAACCAAAGGTTCCTACCGGAGTCATGGCATCCCCCTCCTTGGTTTTACCCAAACCTTTCTTGCCTACAAAACCTGGGGTAGTCATAATCTGCTGCCATTTGCCCCGCCAATCTTTTTCATGCATCGAAACCCAGGCCGTGGTGCCCTCTATACCAGCCACCACAAAAAGCTGACTGTTTTTTCTGGCCTCAGGAAGCTGCTGAACCCATGCAGGGGATGGCGTATAGTTGCCATCATCATAGCCCCTGCACGTTGCCATGGCATTGCGCCAACTATCCATAACTGCATCATTATCAAAGGTTACAGATACGAGACCTGGATTATTCTTTATAAATTCGTCCCTTACGTTTTTATTGCCCCATTGTACCAGTTCAGTCCACTTGTCCTGATCCTCTTTCATTTCCTCTATAGTGGAACGATGAAAACGTACATCGGTTGGATGCCTGTACACATAGTACATTCCGGATATATCCTTGGCAAAAATATCCACTCCCGACATATCATAGCAAAGCATTTCATTGAGCTTTGCTTCACTGACCTTGCCGATACTAAACAGCCAGCCCATACCATCATAGCTCATACCAGCCGCCTTGCTCTCCTCTACGGATTTCTTTTCTGAAACAGAAAAGAGCAGTCCATCGTAATTATCAACAAAAGTAGCTATAAGCAAAGCATCCTTATACTTGTCCGGTACCTCCAGCCGATACCCATTGCTGGTATAAAAGGTACTGCCCTTTGCCAAGGCATCCCCTGATGATAATGTCACCAGCATAATTGTCAATACCACAGCTGTTATGGCAATTCTGCAAATACTGCTAAAAGGTTTAACCATCATAACACCTCCATAATATTTTACACTTCTGTGAGAATATATATTCGCGATTAATGATCATATACCTTTTTCGTATTTCAAAAAATAACCCCAAAGCCTTTGGCCCTGGGGTTAGAAAATTAATCTCTGGGAAACTTTAGCCCATTTTTCACTCAGTTAAAACTTAAACTTATGCAACGAATGCTGCAAATCCTCAGCCAGTCTTGATAAGGATTCACTGGCTGTGGCAATTTCACTGGCAGATGCGGACTGTTCCTCTGTAGCAGCGGACACAGTCTGCATTTCCCCGGAAACTGCACGGCCCTGTTTATCAATATTGGCCACCTGTGAAGTAATATTTTCAGTGTCAGACGTTGCAGAATGAACAGCCTGGCTCATTTGCTTTACCTCCTGGGTAACTTCATTTACCAGGGATTCGATTTCTATAAAGTTCTGGCGCAGATTGGCCACAGACTCAGCACCGGCATCAACAGTAGCTCTGCCCTTCTGCATAGAAGTAACAGCCTGCTGGGTCTCCTGCTGAATACCCGTAATCAGCTGGGTAATCTTTTGAGCCGCCTCACCTGACTGCTCAGCCAGTTTACGAACCTCCTCTGCTACTACAGCAAAGCCACGTCCATGCTCACCGGCACGGGCCGCCTCAATAGCTGCATTGAGGGCCAGCAAGTTGGTCTGCTCGGCAATTCCGGATATGGTCTCTACAATAGTGCCAATCTCCTGGGAGCTTTCGCCCAATTTATCCACAATCTCAGCAGAATCCTGAACTCCGGTGGCACCATTGCGAATCTGCTGAATGGTCTCTTCAATGGATTTCAAGCCCTGAGCAGCAGATTGTGCTGCCGATTCTGCACGGGATGCCACATTGTTAGACTGGTTATCAATGGCAGAAACGGAATCATTAATATTTGCAACTGCTCTGGTACTGGACTCAATAGCCCCCTGCTGTATCTGCACTGCCCCGGCGGCATCTGTTACTGACTGGGCCACCTGAGTGGAGGCCTGGGCTGACTGCTGGGCACTGGCGGTTAATTCTTCGCCGGCAGCAGCAATCTGCTCAGCACTGGAATTGGCCTGGCGCATGAGCTTATTTAGATTTTCACGCATAATACTAACGGTATCAGCCAGCTCACCGATTTCATCTGTAGTTGTAACAGTACGAGGAGTAATGCGGAAATCGCCATCACCCATGCGGCGGCATGTTCCCACCATTCTGTCCAGCGGGCCTGTAATTGCCTTAATAATCAACATGGAAAAAGCAAAGAGCGCTATCAAAGCAGCAACACAGAATAACACCATCATTCTGCTGGCTGATGCTGCATCAGCTTCCATTTTCTCAAAACGGGCCTGGGCACTCTCCTGAGCCTGTTTTTGCTGAGCCTCCAACAACAAACGCAACTGCTTGGTTGCATCACCAGCATTCTTGCTAAGATAGGTTGCCCCCTCATCCTTCTTGTTGTCCTGAGCCAAGGCAACTACCTGGTCGATGGTACCACAAAATACGTTCCATTTGTCCTGAATGGCTGCATTGGCCTGCTCCGCCTCAGTGCCGGCAGTGGCCTGTTGGTACAGCTTCCAGTTTTCCTGGAAGGATTCCCGGATTTCTTTTTGATCCTTCTTCAAATCATCAATACGTGCCTGATCTTTGGCCGACAGGGAAAGGGCACCTCGGGACTGCATGTCACGAAGCATGTATTTTATCTCGCCAATGCAGTACAACTGCTGCATATTTTTCTGATAAATAACCTCCAGTGAATCCCGGGACTCAGATATGGTTGAATACCCACGATAGCCAATAAGGGCCATACCGATGGCTGCAATAACCACAAGGGTCAATATCTTGTAAACCATCTTTAAATTGTAAAAAAAGTTCATATATATCCCCTCTTTTCTGCTAAAAAACTCTCTACACAAGCATTCTACCTTTTGTAGTTAAAATCCTTTAAATTCCAAAATAATTTCAATATATTAGCAGAAAAAACCACACCAAAAATACTCAGAGTTTTGCCGAAAAATAAAAAATCCCCAAAGCCTTGATATACAAGACTTTGAGGTTAGTTTCAAGTGGTGCGACAGGAGGGATTCGAACCCCCGACCCACGGCTTAGAAGGCCGTTGCTCTATCCAACTGAGCTACTGTCGCAAATAAAAATGGTCGGAGCAGCAGGATTCGAACCTGCGACCCCCTGGTCCCAAGCCAGGTGCTCTACCAAACTGAGCCATGCCCCGATCGCGCCTCCGCTTAACGCGTCAACACAACATATAATATACTAAATAACAAAACATGTCAAGCATTTTATAATGCCATTTTTCCTTTTCACAGAATCATATATTTCTACACAACAATCCCATTATACCAGGCGCTTTAAATCATCCCGCATCTTTAAAATCTCGTTGTACCTGTCCATAGCATCAGCAGGCATATTGCCGGCACGCAGCTCCTCAGTCAGAGCAGCAACAATCTCGTACATAGGAGTAATGCCCAGATTTGCACTGACGCCCTTCAGATTATGGGCCATACTAAAACCGTCCTCCACGCTATTAGTGGACAGAGCTGCCCCCAGACCCTCAAAAACAGTATCATCCAGAAACTTCTTAAAGCACTTCTCATAAAAGGCCTCATTATTCAAAAATCTGGCCATAGCCTCGTCAATTCCACATCCCATAGATTTTAAGGTGTCTGTTAAAGCTGACATAACCGTCACTCCTTATAGTAAAAATATATTATTAAGTAAACTGTTGTTATAAGTTCCTACTATTATTAAGTATAGCATACACCATATTTTGCAGATAGTAAAGAATAAAGAAACTAATAGGGACCCTCCAACTAATAACAATTGGAAAGTCCCCTATAGCCTGTTGATATTTAATTATCCGGCAATACGCCTTTTATCAGGTGCCAGTATACGGGCACTGTTCAGTACCACTGCCAAAGTAGCAGTATTATGAATTACCGCCGACCATAAAGGATTAATTACCCCCAGTGCTCCAAGAAGCATGGCCGCCGAATTAACCATAATGGTAGCGGTAAAATTCTGGTGAATAAGATTCATGGTCCGCCGTCCCAGCTGCAAAGCCTCAATAAGACGGGTAGGATCCTCGGACCGAATGGTCACTGCCGATGACTCAGCTGCCAAATCCGTCTGCCTACCCCCAAGGGTTACACCAACATGGGCGAAGGCCAGAGCTGGTGCATCATTAATTCCATCTCCCACCATCATAACAGTACCCCGTTTTTTCAGCTTCATTACATGATTTGCCTTGTCTTCCGGCAATACCTCGGCATGATAAGCATCAATATCCATATCCCTTGCCACCTCGCTGGCAACTGTCTTGGAATCTCCTGTAAGCATTACCACCTCATCCACACCATAACGGCGCATCTGATTTAGGGTCTTTTTCATCAAAGGTCTAATTGGATCCTTGATGCCAATAGCCCCCAACAGTTTGCCATCTCTGGAGACATAGATGTAGCCCATAGTAATATCTTCCACGGTAATCTGCTCCATGCCGGAGACCTTGCGTTCCTGCATTAGCTTGGCACTGCCCACCAGCACCTCACCACCCTTATAGCCCTCAAAATCTGGCACAATAGCCGTCATTCCCCTGGCCACAATGGTCTTGGAGGATTTATGCTGCGGTACCGACCATTCCTTATCCTTTACGTATTTTTGAATTGCCACAGCCAGAGGGTGTACTGAATGGTGCTCTGCAGACGCCGCCAAAAGCAGCAGTTCCTTTTCCTCCACGTTTTCTACTGTAATAATTGAAGACACTTGCGGCACACCTACAGTGATGGTTCCTGTTTTATCCAGCACCACTGTATCAGTATCCGCCAAGGCCTCAATATAGTTACCGCCCTTTACCAATATTCCCTTTCTGGCGGCTGCACCAATGGCCGCTGAAATTGCCGTTGCCGTAGACAGCTTCAGTCCACAGGAGAAATCAATAAAGAGAAGATTTAACACTCTCTGCCAATCTCTGGTGGCGCCGTAAACAATAGCTGCCCCCAAGAAAGAAATTGGCACCAAAAGATTTGCCATGGTGTCAGCAAAATTTTGCACAGGGGCCCTTCTGGTCTGGGCTTCTTCCACCAAATGTACTATATGGGCAAGGGATGTATCATCCCCCACCTTTTCTACCTTAATTATAACCTCACCGGCTTCCACCACGCTTCCCGCGTATACCGGAAGTCCCTTTTTCTTCATGGCAGGGGCAGATTCTCCAGTAATGGAGGCCTGATTAATGGCCGCTGTTCCCGACAGCACCTGTCCGTCAATACAGATTTTTTCCCCGGTATGGGCTGCAATAATATCTCCGGCCTTGATTTCCTTTACAGAAACCTTTCTTTCCACCCCATTATCCACTAACCATACATAAGGCTGATTAAGGTTCAAAAGGCCCGATATGTGACCTCTTGCTTTTTCTGCCGCATAGCTTGTAAGCATTTCCGCACCATTGGAAAGTGCCAACAGGCTAAGGCTGGATTCCGGCTTGCCGGCCAACACTGATGCCACCACTGCTGTGGCGGTCAGAGTATCCGCATTTGGTCTGTTATCCCTCACCAGCCCCGTAACACCATTTTTGATAAAATTACGGGCGATATACAAAATTAAGGCGCTGCGCAATAACTTTACACTGGCAAAAGCCCCTGGAGAAGCCTTTTTTAGAAGCTGCATGGCAATAAAGCTGCCCAAAGACAAAAGAGCTTCACGGCGATAATCCGCCATTTCCTGCTCTTCACCCTGCTTTTTGTAGGATTTCATAACTCTGGCCACCAGCAAATTTACCTTAGTTCCAGGAAATATGCCGTAATACCATATTTTCAGCTCAGTACCGGACACAACAGCAGAAACTATACCCGATAAAGTCCTAAGGTGGACACACAGCATTCTGCTGTCAGGCTGGGATAATCTGGCCCCCAGCTTTATGTTGTAACATTTAAAAGCCATTAGTATTTCCATCCCTTCATCATATGAAGTGCCCACCAAACCATGGTGGGGCCGGAAGGACGCTGACCATATAACAGCATCTTACGGATACCACGTATTAAAAAGAACACCGACAGGAGAGTGGAAACATCAAACCAGCCCCTGGTCAGGCACCGCACCTGATTATTAATAGAATCCGTGGTATTATACCAATTTGTGGCATAAACGACAGGTGCTTTACCTTTTTTAATGGGAATCATGGATTTTAGTTTTATTATTAAAGAATCCATGGCCTTATCATCTTTTTTATGAATAATCAACAGACTGCCTGTAAGGAAATTAATTTCCACCTTGGAAACCTTCCTGTCCTCCTTCAGCTTCTTTTCCATAAGGGCGCCCAGTGCTGCATTATTTATCAACGCTGCGATACGGTAGCGGCGACGGCCTGGTAATTTGCTTACCAAAGCAAACTCCTCTGCTCTGTCAGAACCTTTGCCACAACAGCCACCATTTATTCTTCTGCCTGCTTTTATGCCATCCGCCCTGCTTCTCCAACGTTTCTTGCCGCCAATTATTTCATGGATATTACGCCCAATGGCTGCTCCCATCATAATTCCAGACATGAATGACATTATATTACCTCCTCACATGGGTTTTTATATATTCCTCCACCCTTATTAACTCTTTATTGGCCCGCAACTTCTGCGGGGTGTATAAAATCAAAATAGAGCCGGTAACTTCATTTACCTTCACTTCATCCAATTCTCCAACCCCACACAAGTAATCCAAAACCTGCCGGCATTTTTCCTTATTGTTTATAAGTGCCTTGCTGTATAAACGCACACGTCCCGGTATATAAGAAGACACCTCCACAGAGCGTACAAACAAATCCAACTTGCTCTTTGGAAGATTTAAAACATCCATTAATCCCATTTTCTTTACCACCTTTGCCGCATCCTGCCTTACTTTTTTATAATGCTGCCAGGTGTGCACTGCTGATACTCCCAGCCATACCATGCCGCACAAAGCGTGCACCCTTTTGTTGGCAAACCATACAGAAGCCGCAGTTCCAATCGCTGCCACTCCCATTGGCAGTGATAACGGTACATTCTTAATGGTATTTTCCAAACCCTTTTTATCCATACTGCTTCACTCCCACAGCACAAAGATTTTTTAATTTTTCCCTATAACAAGAAAGAGGCTGCTCCAGATATTCCAAAGCAACCTCAATCAAATCACGCAATTACTCAGCCTGAGCTGCTTCCTGAGCTGCAATCATGTCCTCAAGCTCTTCCTTCTGACGCTGTAACTCAGCCAAAGGAACCTGACCAGCCGGAACCATGGACTGCTGCATAGCTGCCATCTGCTGCTCACGCTCCTGCATGAAACGATAGCCAAAAATGCCTGCAACTGCACCAACTGCTAAACCAATCCAAAAATCTGTTTTCTGAAACATTAATTTGTCCCCCTTACTTTCATTGGTTTTAAAGCAATAATCATCATACTGCTGTAAAACATTGTATCCATTTTTTCAATCTGTTTCCGCTCCAATATTACATCAATGCTCCATTTATTCATTAAAGATTTAATTTCTTAAAATCTCTGGGGGCCACGCCATAAACAGAGCGAAAAGCCGCCGCAAACTTACTTGGATTGCCATAACCCAGCTTGACGGCTATTTCTACAACACTTAGCTGACCTTCCTCCAGATAATTTAATGCCTGGCACATTCTAAAGTGCTTAAAATAAGCATAATTTGATTTTCCATATATTTCCTTAAAACACTTTTGCAAGGTAGTTTTGCCCATATCAAATTCAACGGACAATTCCGCCAGAGAATAATGCTTTTCCAGCTCTGATGCCACCTTTTGATGTATAGCCTTAACCTTATCTATGTCCTTATAACTGTAATATACCTTAGCAGAGCGAGAAAATACAGGCATACTCTGAATCTTTCCCAGAATCTCCAGCACTTTCAGCTGTAAAAAATACTGTTGCAGCACTGGATCAGTCGTGTAGATTTCCTGAAATCCCCTTAAAATATCCGGGTTGGATTTTATCCGCATAACTCCATCATACCGTTTGATACCATCCAATATATTGCGCAAATGAGTATTAAATTGGGGGAACATTTCATTAAGTTTTTTTACGGCTTTTTCCGGTGCAACCAGCAATGATACTCCCCTGTATTCGCCACGGGGAAACTTGGCATCCCTTTTTGGAATCCCCCACAAATGAGCTTCAATCTCCCCTTCCTCCAGTGAAAAAACTTTCCCGTCCAATATGCATTGAAAACAGCCATCAAGACAGAAATTTATCTCAATAACCTGTTCACCGTCATTTTTATACTGCACCTCGGAAACCTGATCCGAGTGAAAGCTATTGTAAACAATATCTATTCCCGGCAATATTTCATAATATCGCAGGGAGCTGGTTGAACCATTCATTTCTCCCCTGGAAAAATGAACCTCCCGTGCCATTTTCTTGTCTATACCAAAGCCACTCTGGCTTACTTCATTAGTAAATTTTTCTTTAATCATTGCTACTCACTTTTAAATATTGATTTTAATAATTATTATCATATCAATTATACTAATCCCCCTTTTCCACGTCCAGTTCATTTTCATTAACAAAACAAAGATAACAATATAAAAGCAGCACTATGCTGCCACAGTGCTGCTCCATAAAGCCATAAAAAGAAGTTATTTGCTTAATTCCACCGGTTTTCCATCTGCTCCAACCTTGAAAATTCCCTTGGAGGTTTTGCCACTTTCTTCATCAAAAACAGTCATAAAGAAGCCATCAGGATTTGACATTATATAGAAGTTTTTCTCCATTTTCTTCTTCTTGTCAATTTTTGCCTTCTTGAAGTCAGCAGGCACATTTTCCCGGCGGCTGAGCCAATTCTTTAGTGGTACGGCCACTGGGGCACCATTGGAAATATCATATACCCGGGTACATTCAAATTGTTCCCCTTCTTCTACCGCATCAACATATAGATACCGTCTGCCGTCTGCCAGACTTACCAACACCGGACGGAGTTCCCCATTATATCCGCTGTCCACCAGTGTCTGTCCTCCTGCCATTACACGGATACCGCTGTCTGTACCACTTACCTCTACAGCAGTGCTGCTGCCATCGGCAAAGCAGGTACGAACAGGCAAATAAGGATAAAGCTCCATACAGTAGTTGGCTGGCATGGAAGCATATTTTTCCTTAAAGAGCCCTGGATAATCATCAAAGAGAATGGTGGCGTTAAATATGCCTTCAGCATAACATCCAATGACATAAGGGTTAAAATAAAATGTAGCACCGCAAGGATCAAGAGTCCAGGAAACTACGTCGTCCAGCACCATACGGGATACCGTATCCTCCAAAAGGGTACTCCCTTCTTCCGTAAAGGTGGCTTTTGGATAATCCCTTCGAAGCTGGGTCTCAATGGCACCAACCAGCATATTGGCATCAGTAAACACATCTGTAAGACTCAGTTCCTTGCCAGACTTGGAGTCATAATTCTTCCCCCGAACACCATACATACCATGAACTCCACCCTCATAGGAATGGGAAAATTCCAGCAGACTGGCAGCCACAGTATCAGCCCGACGAATATATACGTCTGTACTATGCTCAAATGGGTAGAAAGTATACGGCTGATATTCCTTCCGCAAGGCTTTTTCCTGCTTTGCTGCATCCAGCATACTTGCCCTTATATCCTTATATTGTTTATCAACATCCTTGCCGTATTGCCAAAGCCTGTCCTGAAGACCTGTTACTCCTTTTTCCTTTCCGGAACCCACCATGCTTACCAGCGTTTTGGAGGACCAAAGCAAATCATCCTCCTTATCGCCATCCCAGAAATACCTTGTATTTACCGAAAGCTGAACAGGCTGAATAGACCTATCCACAGGTATTTCAGCCTCGCATAGAGAAGCACTAAGTACCAGCACCATTCCAGCCACTATTGCTTTTTTTAGACCTTTGTATTGAAACACTGCCATCTCCCCCTCGTACTTACAGATAGTCAAAACGGGCCATGCACATAGACACAGCCCGATATTAGACTAACAGCTTTTACAATTTGAATCTTCTGGTTTCTTCCTGCAGCTTGCCAGCCAGACTTGACAAGGAATGGGATGCAGAGGCAATTTCTTCACTGGAAGCTGACTGCTCCTCAGCTGCAGCAGAAATAGTCTGGGTTTCCTTGGAAGTATTTCGGCTAATTGTGTCGATTTCATCCACTGCCGTTACAACTTCCTGCATTCCCTTGGAAACCGTCTGAACTGCAGAGTTTATTTCATTCATCTCATTCTTTATGGAAGCTACTCTATCCGTAATATCCTTGAACTGCTCACCCACATCACGAATAGCCTGGGTACCCAGAGCAACCTCTTCGGTACCTGTTTCCATGGCGGCTACTGCCTTTTCAGTATCGGACTGAATAGTAGAAATACGGCTCTTAATTTCCTCAGTAGACTCCCGTGATTGTTCAGCCAGTTTTCTGACTTCTTCAGCAACTACAGCAAATCCCCGGCCGGCTTCACCAGCACGGGCAGCCTCAATAGCTGCATTCAGGGCCAACAGGTTAGTCTGGTCAGCAATGGCGGAAATACTTTCCACAATAGCACCAATCTGCTGGGAATTCTCCCCTAATTTCTTTACAACCTCTGCAGAATGGGAAACGCTTTCCTCTATACCGCTCATCTTATCCATGGCATTGCGCATAAGCTGGGCACCATGCTCTGCAGAAGCAGCCATATTCTCGGTATTTTCTGTAACTGCACCGGCTTTTTCCGTCATAGCATTAATATCCACAAAGGCCTTGTCTATATTGTCCTTGACTTCGGAAACACTTGTAAGCTGTCTCTCCATGCCATTAGCAACCCCCACAACAGTTTGAGCAACATGGGTTGCTGCCTCAGCTGCCTGCTGGGAGCTGGCAGTAAGCTCTTCAGAGCTGGAGGCAACCTGTTCTGCGGAACGGGACATCTGAGTAATCAATCCGTGAATATTATCCCGCATTGCGTTAAACTGACCTGCCATCTGACCAAATTCGTCACTGGACTTAATCTCCAGAGGTGCAAGGTGAAGATTGCCCTCTGACATTTCCTTCATATGCCCTACCAATCCCATAATGCTGTTAACTACAGTATTGGAGAAGAACAGCAGGGAAGCCATAATCAGCACAATACCAATAATGGTAAGGAGGCCGTATATCATCTTTAATCTTGCTATATCAGCAAATACGAAATCTGCAGGTACTGCTACGGCTGTTACCCAACCAGTGGCCGGCATAGACTCATAGGCAATAACCATTTCCTCACCGTCAATATCATCTATGAAATAACCGGACTTGTTGGATGCCATATCCCCAAGATGTGCCTTTAAGATTGGGCTGTCATTGGCAGACTGCAAATTCTCGCTCTCATCAGCAGATGCCAAAATAAGTGCAGACTCAGGATTGATAATCATGCCCTTGCCCTGTCCATCATATTTAATATTCTTTGCCAATTCTGACAGGGTATCAGTTTTGAAAGTAACACTAACTACACCACTTGGGGCACCTTTTCTGGTATAAGGAATACCAGCAGCACATACGATATCACCAGTAGTCTTGGATTTATATGGATCTGTAAAAATGATCTTTCCAGCTGCCTTGGCCTTAGTATACCAAGCGCGCTTTGTCCATTCGGACTGGCCAGTCTGATTACCACCGGTACGGGCCATGCAATAGCCATCTTCCATGGCATTAATAAGGTTAGTTACTTCTTTATCGTTGGTTACGGCCTGAGTAAGTTCATGACTTCTGGCCATATCCTCCTGATCAGCCGACAATTGGGTAAGGATAGAAGCAACGCCTTCACCCAGCTGCCCCTTTTGTAGTAGCCAGGCCTCCGCAGCGTTATTTTCTGCATGGATAATAGAAACAATCTTTTCCTCAGTCGTTTCATAAACAGCACTGGAAGCTGTAAAATAGCCGATTCCGGATACGATAGCCATAATAAGACCAGCTATACCAGCCAATGCAAAAAACTTTTGTTTAACATTCATATAACCACTCCCTTGCACTACTTAAATAAAAGAATGGACATCCGAAACACCATGTGAAATTTATTATTCTATGTTTTAGTTTAATTTTCCTGCTAAATTGAATTATCTTTTCGAAAAACATTAGATTATTTTGTTATGTATCTCACCAGCAATCTTCAGCAGCGGAAGACGGGTGGCATGGGATGATTACATGAATAAGCAAAGCGTAAAATATTTGCAAAATACAAATTTACATAATAAAAAAGACTGCCAAAAGACAGTCTTTTTTATTAACCGGCAACTTCCTATCCTCCCAGGCCGTCTCCAGCCAAGTACTTTCGGCGTATATGAGCTTAACTACTGTGTTCGGAATGGGAACAGGTGGGACCTCATAGCCATCATCACCAGATATACAATTGAAGGCCTGTACCTTCAAAACTAAACAGAAACAAGAATCATCTTAGTCAGTGCTTTTTAAGTTAAGCCCTCGACTTATTAGTACTGGTCAGCTTCACATGTCACCACGCTTCCACTTCCAGCCTATCAACCTTATCGTCTATAAGGAGTCTTACCAGATTACTCTGTGAGAGATCTCATCTCAAGGCGGGTTTCACGCTTAGATGCTTTCAGCGTTTATCCCTTCCGAACGCAGCTACCCAGCTGTACAACTGGCGTCATAACTGGTACACCGTTGGTTCGTCCACTCCGGTCCTCTCGTACTAGGAGCAGCT
>NZ_JHWV01000011.1:0-114557 GCF_000622005.1 Anaerovibrio sp. RM50
GCTCCCTTAATAGAGCCTGTGAAAAAAACTCTGTAAATAGAGTCTTCTATGGCAATAAAAAACTATATATTTCATAATTTTGCTGGAATTGGTTGAAACCGGTTCCAGCATTTTTCTTAGCTTTAATTTTAGACAACTCAACAAACTGAGGACTGGCTCCAGGCCTCAATTTTAATAAAGCTGTAACAAGAAATAGCCTAATATTCAAGCCGATCTTCATACATAATGCTTAATTCGCCGTATACACGGCCCCAATTACGAATCGGCATAGTCCATTTTTTAGTGGCTTCCAGAGTAGCAAGATACAGTGCCTTCATCAAGGCCTGTGAATCAGGGAAAACACTGCGCTGGCGGTTAAGGCGCCTGTAACTGGAATTGAGGCTTTCAATAGCGTTGGTAGTATAAATAACCTTCCTAACCTCCGACGAAAACTTGAAAATTGGCGTTATTACATCCCAATTTGTCTTCCAGCTCTTCATGGCGTTAGGATATTTTTCTTTCCACTTTTCGGTAACAGCATCGCGGTTTTTGCGGCCCTGTTCCTCAGTAACTGCGTGGTAAATGCTCTTTAAGTCAGTTGCAAATTCCTTGCGGTCTTTATCTGCCACATATTTTAAGGTATTGCGCACCTGATGAACAATACAGCGCTGGTATTCAGCTTTTGGGAAGGCAGCTACAACAGCTTCCTTCATGCCGGTCAGGCCATCGGCACAGATAATTAAAATATCCCTAAGACCACGGTTTTTAAGTTCATTGAACAGGTTGAGCCAATACTTGGCACTCTCATTTTCGCCAATGTAGATGCCCAATACCTCTTTTATTCCGTCTCTATTTATTCCCAGAATTACGTAAGCTGCCATTTTCCGGATGATGCCGTTATCCTTTACAGAGTAATGAATTGCATCAACAAATACCACCGGATATATGCTGGATAAGGCTCTATTTTGCCAGTCCTGTATTTCAGGCAATAATTTATCCGTAACATCAGAAATAAAGCCTTCAGAAACATCGAAGCCATAGATGTCCTCGATGGTATCCGAAATCTGTCTGGTGGTCATGCCCTTGGCATACATGGATATAATTTTCTTGTCAATATCCGAAATGTCCTTCTGACGCTTTTTAACGACTTGTGGTTCAAAGGTGGACTGTCTGTCCTGAGGTACATCAATCTGAAAACTGCCATAACTGCTGTTGACTGTTTTAGTCTTGTAGCCGTTACGACTATCCTCGTTGTCTGAACGCTCAGATTTCTGGTAGCCAAGATGGCTGTCCATTTCAGCTTCCATCATCTCTTTGATGGTTCCGCCCAGTAAATCTTTCAAAGCATTCTGAATGTCTTCCGCGGTTTCAATCTCATATTCAGACAATAGCTGCTGAATGATCTGTCGCTTACCGTCTGTCATCTGAACATGGTGAATGGGTTTCTTTGCTTTCTTTGCCATAAGAAAAGGCCTCCTATGATTTTATATTTTACCATAGAAGACCTTAACTGTTACTGTTGTTATTATTTACAGAAAAACTTTCACACTCTCCCTTAATAAAAAAACGGAAGCTATCTGATAGCTTCCGTTTTTTATTGCTCATTTCTTTATTGCAGATAATATTACCTTATAATCATGTTCTGAAATGCGTCTCAAACTACCTTGAACCTGGCTGCCCCATCTTTCTTTATTTTTTATAAACTCTAAATTATCCCAGATATCCTTAATATAAATTCCATCATCAGTGTCCTCTATAAAACACAATGGATTGGTGGGAATGCGATGCGGCCACAAGTCGTATGGATCGTCCCAAATAGGTTCTTCAGAATAATAATACTCGCCAGTCACTTCTACAGCAGCCATAAATTTAGAAACTTTAGTAACATAATAAATAATTTTGTCGCCTTTATTCATCCTATTTACAGCTTTTTTATTTCTTGGCGGAAAACCAGCACAAGCAAATTTATTATCTATGTCCCATTCATAGTCGATCGCATTTGTAACTATCATATAATAATTTGCCACGAAATCACCTTACTCATAACCCTAAAATAGGCTAGCATGCTCTACTTCAATCTTTTTAGGCATCATAACAGGAATTGCCTCATCAAAGTCATCTTCAATAATATTTTGGCTTTCGTATAATTCAATAGCCTCTTTAACGCCAGACGCTATTTTATTAGCTAGAATTACCGGAACAGCATTGCCTATCTGAGTATACATCTTATTTAAACTTCCTGTAAATTCATAGTCTACAGGAAATGTTTGCAAAATTGCACACTCTCTGGCACTCAGCCGTCTCATTTTATTAACGTGAATTTCCGGGCTTGTAGCGGTTATTGTATCGCTTGGCCTATCCCAGTTTGTAATTCTTAATGACTGTTCATATTTTATTTCTTTCTCAACCAACGTGGTTACTTGCTTATCATACTTATCATCAAAGCCAAACATCTTCTTCAATTCCCACCAGTCATCAGGCTTTGGAATGCTGCCAGAATTATTGTCCTTTCTAAACCAATGGCCAGCAGTATACGAATAACCGAAATGCTCATCAACTTTCTTGGTCGTCCAACCAGCTTTATCGCGCCATTCTCTCAAGTAATCACAGATATCATGCTGATTAATATCATACTTTCTTCCCCAGAAAGTATCTGCCACGTTTTCAGATGCAACATGATTTTTAATTACCAGCTCTTTAAAGCCAGGCTCTACACCAAGTATCTTATAAAATCCCTTAACATCAATAATTTTTTTGCGTTTAATATGTTCTTTGATTTCTTCTTCTGAAATTATAATATCGTGGTTAGTTATTTTTTTGTCAGCCAAAAAACCTATTGCCTGTTCTGTGGTAAATGCTGGCAACAACGTTGGTTTATGTTTAATATATTCATCGCTTTCAATGAAATGCGTAGCTTCAGGATATGGATTTTCTACTCCAATATTATTGCCTATTATTACTACACGCTCTCTAGCCTGCGGAACGCCATATTCAGCCGCGTTTAATAACCGTGCATCTACCTTATATCCTAGCTCAGAAAAGTCATTTTTTATCATTTCTATAACTTTTCCATGCTCCATGGACAACAAGCCTTTGACATTTTCTGCCACAAAAAACTTAGGTTTCTTATCCTTTATAATTCGAAGCATCTCACGATACAAAAAATTGCGCTGATCTTCCATATTGCGCTTTGTATTTGCCACTGAAAAGCCCTGGCATGGGAATCCTCCTATGATGACATCCACATCATCAGGAATATTATCACTTGAAATTTTAGTAATATCACCATGTATCATATGCTTGCCAATGTTTTTTCGATATGAAGCTACTGCATCTTCAAAAAAATCATTGGCCCAAACTATTTCAAAACCAGCTTGAATAAAGCCAAGGTCCATCCCCCCGGCTCCCGAAAATAAAGAGACAACTTTCATTTTATTAGGATCATTTTCCACAACATACTCTTCATTTTCATCCTTTATTAATTCAATAATATCAGCAACGTTGCATCCTAATACATCACATATTTTATTCAAGACATCTTCACTTACGATTTCTTGCTTATTCATTTTTGCCAATGTACTGCTACTGATTTTTGCTTTTTTTCTTAAATCAGTTTTTGTCATATTTCTGTCAATCAGCATCTTAAATAGGTTATTGTAACACGCCTTCATCTGTCGCTCTACCTCACTTAAAAATACAAAATATATGTTCTTTAATATGCATTATAGCATCAAATATACAAAGCATCAAACAAAATATTCGATGCTTTCTACTTTTTATTTTTTACCAGTCTGTATACCTGACCATAAGATACATCAAATTTTGCAGCTGTATTTTTATAATCATAATCATGGGAAGAGCAGTATTCAATTATCTTTTCCGCTTCCTTAATTGAAATTTTTCTATATGCAGCTGTCTTATAAACCCGTTGTTGAGGACTGTACTCTTCCAGTAATTCATTGTTTTTGTATTTCCGAATCCATGAATTAAGAACAGAATTGCTTGATATGTTATATTGAGCTACAACTTTTTCAATACTCTTATTATTGAATATCACTTCTTTAACACAAATCAATTTAAAATCTGCGCTATAGCCTTTCATTAAGTTTTTACTAACAAATGCCTCCTCACCATAAGCTAGGTATTTTGCTGTCCATCCCCGGAGTGTGGTGATACCCATTTTATACATATCGGCTATTTTTTTGTAAGAGCCTTTTCCATCGAGATATTCTTTTACACGGGCAATTTTCCATTCTGCACTATACTTTTGTTTGGCCATAATAACCTCTTAAAGTGTACCAACAGTTTTAAAATCTACATTTAATATTTTACCACACTAAAAAAAATATCAAACGTTTTATTTTCCAAAAAATATGCCACCTCACCCCCTTGTAATCGAACATGAATTCTATTTTTATTATACAAAACATGTATTCTAAATTCAAGAACTATTTTAAAAATCTCTACATCCCAACACCATATTTCAAAAATCCTACATAATATCAAATCCCCCGAAAGCAGTATTGATACTGTTTCGGGGGGATGAAATTTTATACCTTTAGACAAGGGGGGCTTTATGGGAAGTCTATTACTTTTTCCTGCAGTTGTTCAAATACTCTCAGCAAACCAACTTCACTCTGCTCCCCTTTTCAGGGTCCTTTACCACATCGATGCGCCTGTCGATGCGCTCTTTAAGGGCCTCCACATGGGAGATAATGCCAATCATGCGGCCTGAAGCACGGAGCTTCAGAAGGGCCTTCATGGCGATATCAAGGGTTTCCGGATCAAGGGTACCGAAGCCCTCATCAATGAACATGGCATCCAGGTGGATACGGCCGCTGTAGCTCTGGATTACATCTGCAAGGCCAAGGGCCAGAGCCAGAGAGGCAAGGAAGCTCTCACCGCCAGAGAGGGATTCCACTGGACGATTGCTGCCAGTGTAATTGTCAAATACCTCCATGGCCAATACATCACCATTCAAAGGCTGACGCAGCTCGTACTGGTTGCGGCTCATGACCATCAAGCGGCTATTGGCTTTCATGAGAACATCGTACATCCGTGAACGCAGCACATACTTCTGGAAGGACAGCTTATTACCTGACACTGTTCCGTCAGCTACATTTTTTGAAATAGCTTTCATGCACTTCTTAATTGATTCTTTTTTCTCATCTACACAAGTCGCTTCTGTAAAATATGCCAAAGATATAAGATATTCATAGTCATTAACATTTAATTCTGTGGCATACATTTCACATAATTTAGAAATAGAAGAATATGCTTCATCATTTCTAATATCATTGTTCATACCAGCGGCAATAATATCATTTATTAGTTTTTTTAACCACTTGGAAAAGCCTGTTCCTTCTTTACGCTTATAAATAAATGTATTTTTTGTATGTGTTAAATAATACTCACTTTCCTCTTCAAGCCAATAATTGTTCTCGTTATTATTTCCTTCAACAACATATATTCCTTCTTGTGGTTGATCACCAACACAATAATAAATATTTTTATCCTTATCTTTTTTTGCCTTTTCTTTAAATAAAACGAAGACCAGACAGGATTCCCCCGCCTGGACTTCGTTTTTTTACTTATTAAAAGTCAGGTTCTACCTTCTTTAATTCATTCTGAATCTGCTCCACCAGATGTTTTACAATGAGTTTAAACGGTGCAATTTTTTCGTTATAATAGCCTGGCAACTCATCCAGCACGTCATCGCTATTTAGTGCTTGTAAAATGGCCTGTTCCTTACATCCAGCTTTTTCATTGATATTATTCAATTTCTTGAACAACATATCAAAATCCGCACTGGCACCTGCTTTAAGTTTTGTAAATTTATCTAAAATTTCAACATCTTCATCTGCTGGATTATTAATTTTCTCCCGAATCCCATCAATAGCCTTTTGGAAAACAGTAAGCATACTGATAAGTTTATCGCAAACTTTCTGTAATGCAGAATAATACTCTAACGGAGAATCATCTACATCAGTAATATTTAATGATTCTAATAATGCCTCATATTTATAGACAGATGACAAAATAGGAAACTTAGCATCTAGACCTGCTGATAAATCATCTTCCACATGGATATTATAGTCAAAAAAATACGAAGAGTGAACCTTCATAAGATTACTTCTGCACACAAATCTTCTAATCATATAATCCTTGCAACTGCAACCAACAAGCGAATGGATACTTCTTTGGAAAACTGCTCTATAATAGTCAAGCACTGCTTCAGCATAGTTTTTTAAACTCATATATGCATCTGCCCGTACAGCATAGGCATACTGTATTTCCCGTTCAACACGAGACAAAAGCCCTCCAGAAAACTTTTTTGCCTCTTCCATAAGAGTATCATTATCTTTTACAACATCATCAACATTTGCTGAATCTGAATAAAATGCTATATACCGCTTCTCTATTTCCTCTAAACCGCCCGGGGTCAAATAATGAAGAAAATTATTACAATGCTCAATAGCGTCCTTGTACCAACCTTTTTTATAACACGCATCAGCACATCGAGTCTTATATAATGCCCATTGCTCAAAATAATATTGAGGATTATTCTTAAAATCAAGTGCATCCAGGCTATGATGCTTTAATGCCATTCCATAATCATCTATAGCGTCACCATAATAAAGACTAGAAATGTTAAATTCTGCACGATTTGCATATACTTCTGCACGATTAAAATAATCGAGTTCATCAAGTTTACAGCTATTATCTTCCAAACATCTAGTTAATGCCTCAATAGCCCAACGAGTATCTCCCATGGCCATGAGACAGCCAGCTCTATAACATTCAAATATGAATTTAAAAGTACTCTCACTTTCTTCCTTCCATTCTTCATAGGCCAAACACAGTGAGATTTCAAGCAAAGCCTCCTCATAACGTTCCTGAATTAAGTAGCACTTACATAACCAAAAATGTACGTCCTCCAATAACAGCTCGCTGTCAGGCTCCGGATGCAACCTAAGTTTTTCAACAATGCCTTCTGAAATATATTGAATCAGTTCATACGCATACCACTTTTCAAGTGGCTCCACTAAAGAAAAGATTTCATCAGCTGCGTAATCAGATTCTTTAAGGAAATACTCTATATACGGCTTGAAATTTTTTTGGTGTTGGCAGCTAATATTATAATCGCAACAAAACTCAATTAACCCAATGACATTATCTATAGTATAATAATCAATATCGTCACTATCGTATTGCTTATTCCAAACATTAAAAAATACGCTTGCCGCTTTTTCAAATCCTACTATAGAACAATATACAGCTATATCAAAATTTAAGCAGCCATCGCCATGTTTTATATATCCATCATCTTTTGACCGTATATAATAACCTAAAAAATCATCCAATGCTTCTATTTCTTTGTATTTACAATTCAGGGCCCCACCTCTTAATCTTCTGTATTCCATTTGATTTTTAAGTTTATCATCATTTTTTATTAACCATGTAGCCTCTTCAATTACTACATCAAATTCTTGATTGTCATTAGCCTCTATCAATCGATTAAAATGTTCCAAAAATACCTCTTTATTATCGTTTTTTGCTTGGCTTCTAACAATCTGAATCCAATCACGATAAAACATATAAACCCCTCCCCTTTTTTAAGACTATAGTCCATCCGTTAATTATTATATATCATTTATTAGCCATCTACCGACAATAGCAGCCCGTGAGGGCTGCTATTTTAATTTTACACAATCCTTAACTTTACTTAACAAACAATCTTCACTCTGCTGCCCTTTTCCGCATCCTTGATTACATCAATACGTCTGTCGATACGTTCCTTCAGGACGTCCACATGGGAGATGATACCAATCATGCGGCCGGATGCCCGCAACTTCAGCAGGGCCTTCATGGCAATATCAAGGGTTTCTGGATCAAGAGTACCAAAGCCCTCATCAATGAACATGGCATCCATGCTGATACCGCCACTGTAGCTCTGAATTACATCCGCCAGGCCCAGGGCCATAGCCAGGGAAGCCAGGAAGCTCTCGCCGCCGGAAAGGGATTCTACCGGGCGACTGCTGCCAGTGGAATTGTCAAATACTTCCATGGACAATCCATCGCCATTCGTCTGCTGGCGCAGCTCATACTGGTTGCGGCTCATCACCAGCAGGCGACGATTGGCCTGAACCAATACATCGTACATCAGTGACCGAAGCACATACCGCTGGAAGGACGGCTTGTCTGACACCTTTCCCTCAGCCACATCTGCCAAAGTGCCAGCTACTTCATACTCTTTGTAAATGGTCTGCAGCTTAGTTTCGATATCCTGCAGACGGGCAGCTTTATCCTTCAAATCACTCAAAGTTTTCTTGGCCGCCCCGGCCTTGCTGATACTCTCCTGAAGCTTCTTTTCAGCTTCTTCCGCCTGGTCCTTCAACTTTTCCACAGCCGGCACCGCCTGATTGCCAACAGCTTTCTTTAAAGTAGCTGCTCTCTCCTCCAGTTTAATGCAATCTGCTTTGTATTTCTCATGAGCTGCTGCCATCTTTTCTCTGGCAGCCCGGGTATTTACCAGATTATTTTCCATAATGTCCAGATAAGCGGCCGCATCAGCAAAACCACACTCCTGCATCTTGGCATCATAATCCTTGATTGCCTTGGCCAGCTCCTTATCCAAAGCTGCATCCTGCTTCTTATTGGTTTCCAGAGAAGCCTTGATCTCTGCAGCTTCCCTGGTAGCCTTGGCAAAAGCAGTCTGTGCCTTGCTGATTGTCTCTTCCAAGCTGGTATACTGTTGCTGACATTTCTGGATTTCATCCCCAAGATTGTCCAAGGTTTCCCCACCGTTCGGGATTTCCTTTTCCTTGTCATCACAAAGGCTCTTTACCACTTCCAGCTCCTGCTGAAGCTTGCCAGCAGACTCCTGAGCCTCGTTCAGCTTGGCCTGATTCTCCTGCAAAGCCTCTGCTGCAGCCTTGCTTTCTTCTTCCATGCTGGCCAGCTTCTCACCAGCCGCTTTGGCAGCCTCATATTCTGCCTGAGCCTGCTTCAAATTAGCCCGCAGATTATCCTCAGAAAGCTCCGCTGGAAGCTGGCCCTTTTTATCTGCCAAGGTTTTGGCGATATTTTCCGCGTCCTTATCCAGATCATTAAGCTGCAGCTTCTTGTCAGTGCAGTCTTTATTGGACTTGTCCAAGGCCTTCTGCTTTCTCTCAATATCCTTTTTATCAGGAATGATATCTGAAAGCTTCGCCGGAGCTGGATGATGGATGGAACCGCACACTGGACACGGCTTCCCCTCAGCCAAGCCCTTGGCCAGGAATCCGGCCTGTCCCTGCTGGAACAGCTCCTGGGCCTTTTCCAGATCTTTGCTGAGCTTTTTCACTGCCGCTTCACAGGATTCCAGCTCCACTTCCTTTTGCTGCTTGTTTTCCTGCAGCTCCTTCAGCTTTTCTGCCAGCTGGTCGATTTCACCAAAGAGCTTCTTCTGTTCATTCATTTTATCAATGCCCAGTTTCAGCTCATTTTCCTTGGCAGCGGCCAGCTGGGCATTCTGCTTTTCTACGGTCAATTCCTGGCTTCGCTTTTCTGCCTTTTCCACTGCCTCAGTAAAGGCTTTCACATCAGCCTTGGCACTGCCATAGTTGGCATCAGCCAACCGCCACTGCTTTTTGAGCTTCTTCACCTCATCCAGCAGCTTCTCCAATCTCTCCTTTTCCTGCTGGAGCTTGGTTTCCTGTGCCCGAAGTGCCTTGGCTTCCTGTTCCATCTTCTGAGCCTGCTCACTTTTCTTGGTGGCAGTCTGTAAAGCTTCCTCCTTTTCTGCCAGTTCCTGAGCCTGTTTCTTCATGGTATCCTTAAGCTCAGCGGACTGGCGGTCCAGCTGCTTTTTATTATTGTAATAAGCCTCGACCACAGCTGCCTTTTCCGCCTTGGACAGCAATTCCTGTTCCTTGGCAATGGTCGGAGCAAGCTTTTCTTTATCCTGCTGCTCCTGCTGCACCTTGTTCAGCTCATCAATATTCTTCTTCAACTGCACAGCAGCATCATAATTCTTCTTTGACTCATCACGTTGCTGAGCAAGAAGGTCTTTCTCCTTATCAAAATTTTCCAGCTGCTTGGCTGCCAAAGAAATCTTTTCCGTAATCTTATCGGCCGACTCCTCATTCTCCAAGAGCTCATTTCTACGGCTCTCCAAATCCTTCTTGGAAGCAGTCAGCTTCTTCACTTCGTCTTTTAAAGCATTGCTGATCTGGTCGAAAATTTCGGTTTTAAAGATAGACTTCAGCATTTTTTCCCGGTCACCGGATTGGGTTACCAACAACTCCCGGAATTTCCCCTGGGGAAGAAGAATAACCTGCTTGAATTGCTGAGCATTGAAGCCCAACATTTCCTCAATCTTTTTGTCGCTCTGTTCTTTCATCTCCTCATCAGCCGTTACATTAAACATCTTAATTTTCCGGGTTACATTCCCCTTTTCTTTCTTTGGCAGCACCAGAGTGCGTTCTACCCGATAGACAGTATCCCCCAATGCAAAGGTAAACTTAACATAGGTTGAATCTTCATCCTTGGCCAATGAGTGCCTTATATTTTTACGGCCTGCACTTTGCTCTGTGAAACGGGTTTTTCCATAAAGGCCATAAACCATGGCATCCATAATCATCGACTTGCCTGAGCCAGTGGCGCCATTGATAAGAAACAATGAATCACTGCCCAGCTTGTCAAAATCAATAACAGTCTTCTCCAAGTAAGATCCAAAGGCCTGCATTTCCAGTTTAATCGGTCTCATTATTCATCTGCCCCCTCTACTTTACGTACCACCCGATCCAAAAGGTCCAATTCATCTTCATTCATTTCCCGGCCAGTAACATTCTTATAAAATTCCTGGAACAGGTCACCGTTGGTTCGGCCACGGAAATTCACCTTATACTCGTTATTAATATCCACAGCATAATCATTTTGTACTACTGTCAACAGATTTGGAAAAACGCCTCTGAGGCGGTCTGCCGGGCTCATAACAGAGTGATTGTTTTTAAGCCGCACTTCCACGTAATCCTCAGACGGTTCCAGCTGCTCCAGATCCTCAATAAGGCCTTCCACTACCCGCACATCGTGGAGCACAGGCAGCTTGATCTTCTCGACGGAAATCTCCCCCTGGCCATCCATATCAATAAGCAATACCCCTTTGTCCTGATGCTGCTCATCAATAGAATATTTCAGCAAAGAACCGCTGTAGCGGACATTCTCCTTGCCGGCCCTTTGCGGTCCGTGAAGATGTCCCAGAGCCGTGTAATTATACTTTTCATAAATATGGCAATCCACGTTGGATGCCCCGCCTACGGACAATTCACGTTCGGAATCAGAGCTTTTGCCTCCGGTAATAAAGGCATGGGCCACAGCCACACTACGGACGCCCTCAGGAATAAGTTTTCTGGCATCATCTACCATAATCTTGTTTGCAGCATTAAAATCCAACCGTTCTTCCTCCAGAAATACTTCTCTCACGATTTCCGGCGTCACATAAGGAATAAGGGAGAAATACACCGGCCCAAACTCATCCTCGAGCACCACTGGCTCCATCCCCTGGGTAACAATTCCTCTGGTATGCACACCACTGGCTGCCATAAGCTGGCGTCCATAATCAATACGCTGGGCACCATCATGGTTACCGGCAATAAACAGCACCTTAATCCCCAAATCCTTCAGCCGTGCCAAAACAGAATCGAAAAGCTCGATGGCATCCCCCGGCGGATTGGAACGGTCGAAAATATCCCCTGCGATAACCAGTGCATCGATTTTCTTTTCCTCTGCCACCTTCAGCAGCTCATCCAGAGCTGCCTTCTGGTCATCCAATAAAGGACGGTTGTAAAGGGTCCGTCCCAAATGCCAATCCGCTGTATGAATAAAACGCATATATAATCCCTCCAAAGCATCAATAACGTTAATAGTATATCACTTTTCTTTTCCACAAAACGGGCAAAATTTATAATCCTTGTTTACAGGCTTCCCACAGAAAACACAGAATAATGCTTCCCCTCCTTCTGAAGGTGCCCCTGCAGGAACGGGAGCAGCATTCATGGATTGCTGCAGCACGCCAGTCATTTGAGTGGCCATAACATTGCCCAGACTGGCCATCATGCCCACGCCGATACCGGCATTGCTGAAATCACCGATTCCCTGGTTGGCTGCCAGCTTTTCCATAATATCAAACTGTCTTTCCTGCTGATAAGTAAAGCCTTCAATCACACGCTTTTCAGCCAGGCCCTTGGCCTCAATAACCAGCTTTTTGGCCTCGGTATCCTCCTGAATCAGCTCCAGCTTCTGGTCTACCAGGGCATTATCTACGGCCACCCGCTGTCTCAGCATGAGATCCTTGATTTTGTTGTACCCTTCACAGTTTTGCGGCCGAACAAAATTGGTAGCAACAAAGTACATCAGCTGGAAACCATAGCCACCCATCACCGGCTCCATATTAAGCTGAAGTTCCTTGCTCATGTGTTCCAGCTGGGTGTCCATATTAAAGATGCTTACTTCCGGCTTCTGCATATAGCTGGCAATATAGGCCTTCAGCTTGGACTGACAAATATTCTTCAGCCAACCTGTAATACCATCCCGGCTCATAAGCTCCTCTGTACCAACCAGATGCTTCAGGAGGAAGCGGCCATCCTTAATCTTGATACTCATGGTACCGCTGAGACCAATGTTCATTACCACATTGTAGTTTGGATCAATGTACTCAACGGCCTGATTGGTCCCCCAGTGCACATTGAGCTGCTCAGCCAGATTAATAAAGTAAATTTCACAGTGGAATGGAGATTTATGATCTGCGAATGGCAGCTGAACGAATTCACGGAGCAGGGGGATATTCTTGGTATCCATGGTGTAACGGCCTGGACCAAAGGTCTGCAGCATCTGGCCGTCCTTCATCAAAATCGCCTGCTGGGATTCATGTACCACCAGCTGGGACAGTGTATTAAAATCTGCTTCCGGAAATTTATATATAAGGGTTTGATTATCCCCTTCATAGGAAATGACATCTAAAAATACTCTGCTCATATTTCCAACTCCTCTCACCAGGTTGCCAAATAATCGGACAATATCTGGAAAAACAGCCAAAGAATCGTTAATAATACCACCCAGGCAATGGCTGTCCCTATATTGTCCATCCTTTTATCATCAAAATCATTGGTAAGCTGTTTTATAAAATCATACAAGGGACGGCAATTCTTATATAGGCTCATAAATAACCTTCCCTCCTTTTTCTCTCCTTAAGCTTTTCCCAATAAGACATCTTTGACGGGTCATCTACACTTTCTACAAGCTCCACAGCATCCTTGGTCAACCCCAGATCCACAGTTCCATAAAACCGCCTTTTGGGATGACAGCTGATAATAACCTTGTATTCACGGCCAACCTTTTTTTCAGGGTAATAACGAATAGTGTTCCTAAAGCCTAAATGAGTTGTCACAGGAATCATAACCTCGTAGGTGCCCTGCCCCAAATAGGTGGTACGGTTTTTCACTGCATCATCATCTTTTTCTCCCTCAAAATCTAAATTATAGGTTTCATAGGTTTTTACATCTCTATCAGCCGAATACCCATGATTTTCCCAATATTTCTTTTCAGCATCAACAGCCATTTTTCTTGCTTCCTTAAATACCTTTTCCTTATAACAAAACTCTACATAATCGTGGCCTGTGGGCATGGTGAAAGTCATTCCTACGTGCGCCAGACATTCGAAAAATAACGGTACTACTATTGCCAGGATTATAAACAGACAGCCACAGCCAGTAGATTCATTTGCCATAATTATTTCCTCCCCATCATAATCAGTTAGTTGTCTACACGCCGAAGAATGTCCATATATTGCGTCATTGCCCGCTTGTATTCGAGCTCTGCGGCCTGGACCCGTGGTTCCAGCTCCTTAATTCTGTCCTGCAAATCCTCTTTACGGCTCTGCTTCAGAAAGAAAAAGCCACTATATGGGGTATTAAGCCTATCCAGGCGATTCTTATATGTTCTCAACAATTGCTGAAATTCACTGTGCTGGGCGCTTTTCTCCTGCCACATCGTGTGAAGCTCATCTTTCCTCATGCTCAGCAGCTTCTTGACCAAATATTTATCCGGCAAGTTCCAGAGACTGATATGACTGCCACAGGCATCGCATTGAAAGCCCTCCTTGCTGATCATAGCCTCAGTGATTTCCGTTATATGTCCACAGCTTTGGCAAGTGGTTTTAAAATTCATAGTCGACAGGTCCACGTTGAGAACCTCCTTTTTGTAATTTCTTACGCTACACGGTATTCATAGGCATCCACCAGCTTTGTATATGCCTCCGGGTTAGTTCTTAACTTTTTAATTGACCTGGTGTAAATATAATTCAGCTTTCTTTTACTAAGGGACTGTGCCTCTATAAGATATGGCATCAACGGTCCATGAATAATCAGCGCAGTAAGGTCAAGATCCAGCTTCAGGCACATAACCACCTGTTCCAGTTCACTTAACACAGTCAGTGACTGGT
Source organism: Anaerovibrio sp. RM50 (assembly GCF_000622005.1). GTDB lineage: Bacteria > Bacillota > Negativicutes > Selenomonadales > Selenomonadaceae > Anaerovibrio. Next base: position 14,462 of record NZ_JHWV01000011.1, read on the forward strand.
AAATTGCTTCAGTATGAAGATTATTGGATACTGTCGTCTCCAGGGACTCAGTTGACGGGAGCATAAAATCCATTTTCTCATCCCCCACACAATCCAGTGTTACGTTTTTCTTGGGGCATCTGCAGTAATTAATCAGATTGCGGAAAAGTGCATTGTAAATAAATGTGGAAAACTTATACCCCAAAGCCGGGTTATATTTCATGTAACAATGGGAAAGCTTAATGAGAGAAACCTGAAACAACTCCTCCCTGAATTCCTCGTCAACATTAAGCCCCCTGCTTCTTACAAATTTATTAACGATATCCCTAACCATCTTCTCGTTTTTGGAAAGGAAAAAATCTAAAAGCTCCGGATGTTCAGGCAACATGCCTATGAGCTCTTCATTACTGATAGCTATCAGCTGGGGGTGCGCCTGACATACTTCCTGAAAAATATTGATGTTTTCTGCTACCATACCATCGTTCATATCTACCTCTCCTTTACCAATCTTTGTCTTTGGTAATAATATACCATATTTTTTATTATTTGTCAATGTACCATTTACCATTAATATTTAATGGTAAAAAAATACCCCAGAACATTGAACTAATGTTCTGGGGTATTACATGCCTTCACTATTTAATTCTTAGTATCTTATCACACTCAGTAAAACAATTATCAATAACCTTCCTGGCCTCATTTATCTGGTTCCATTTTTCCGTTACGTTTTTAATTACCCCGGTATTAGCCGGAAAAATTACCTTCGATAATTCCTTCAAGGAAATAAGGTTCACTGTTCTGCCCTTGCCAAGACTGGCCAATTGACGCCTACCGGCCTGGCTGGACATATACATATACATAAACCGCGTATTCATAAGAGGTTGATGCTTTTGTACCACATCTGAATTGCAGCGGATAATATGCAAGGAATCAGACGCCATCAAAAACCGCCCATCCAAATCCTCCTCTGTGACCAGTCCCATCACCGCACCACCTATACGGGAAACCAGCAAATCTCCCGGCTGCAAAATATACCGCTGGATTTTTTTCATCATATCAGGTTCTATCATACTTCCTTCCAAATCATCATTCTTTACAAACAGGGCACCATCCCTAATATGTTTTGCAGTCACAGTATATACCATGACATCTGCCCCGTTTGTTTTCCCTTCATCCATAGCTGATCGCTTTTTGGCCCGTTCCAGCTGCTTCATGGCCACAGGACGAAAAACGGATATCATTTCCGGAACAGCAATTCCATCCGTTATCACCTTCTCAGGCAGTTCAGCTTTGCCCATCAGCTGCTCCAGAGAAATATATTTTCCTTCCTGCTGCATTTTTTCCATGTATAAAATACTGTTACAATAATATGGATTATAGGCATTTGACTGATTCAAAAAGAATTCTTTATCGGCAAATATTACATTATCGCCATCGCCGTTAAGTCTTGCTTCAATGATCTTTTGCATATCATTAAGTATTTTTTCATCTGCCAAGACCTTGTAGTCTTTTCCATTCAGCAAATCAGAAAAGTCTATTACCTTAACTTTTTCATTAGCCGATCTTTGAGCAAATACTATACACCTGATATCTGCCAACTTAAAGCTGACAAACCTGTCTTTGGCATATTCCGTTGCTGGAATATTAAAAATACATCCAACCTGTTCCTTTGCCATATATGGTTTTATTAGTTCCTGTACCACCGGATAATCCGCCCATTCTGCATCCAACATCAGGGCCAGTTTTCCTTCCGGTGCCAATAATTCCAGCTGTCTACAGACAAGTTTATCGAACCAGTCAGCCAACTCCTGTTCCGTAGCTTGCGGAGATGGATGGCAATTATATCCATTATAATCCGGAAATACTGAAACTGCCGCCTTTATCTGTCCCTTAGTCATTTCAACCAACGGGGCATCCATAGCCTCCAGTACCAGCAAAGCCTCCTCTATGCTTGAGTGCTTCTCACTTATATAGCAAAATTGTTGATTATCCCATTCACTTTCACTAAGGCACTCCAAAACAGCTATGATTCCATCCAGGTTCATAGTGCTTGCATTTAACGGAAAACCAGCTTTTACATTCAAAGCTGTCCTTACTGTGGCGCTCACAACCTTGTTAAGTGCACACACAGTATTATAGCAGCTCTTTGGCCTACGGCGGTATTTATCATTAGGGTCCACCGTCCAATGATCATACCAGAGCATAATAATAATTAAATCATTAACAGACAGACGGTTACTGATTTTTCGGATGTTTTTATCACTGTACTGGTCCAATTTGCTGTATTTACCCAATAATCCTTTCATATCTGCGAAAGGATATTTGTTAATCAGCTCATCCATCATTCTGTCCCAACTTCCAAACCTTCTATGGAGCAGGGCAATAGCCGCAACATCCCGATAAGTATACTTGTTACCACTTTCTACGGTACCAAGAACTACATTTTCATCATTGTTCAGGTTTCCCAACAGCTTATCCCAATCGCTGCCGTTCATTTCCCGGCGCTGCTGGAGCAATTCCTGAAATTCTTCATAATCTATGATCATAAGCTATCTCCTACATTCTATGGTAATTTTTTACTGCACATTTAGAATATGTGTGTAAAACCGCTCATCCATATCTATATTACTATCAGTTCTATAAACATACAAGTCCTTTACATCACAGCCAAGCAAGTGGCACAACGCCAAAAGATGATCTGCTTTAGGGTATGACTCTCCCCGGATGTACTTATAAATGGTCTGAGGTGATACACGCAAAATCAAGGCTATCTCTGCCACTGAGTATCCCTTGTCCCGTATCATCTCCCCTAAACGGAAGCCGCTGGTAACTGTGTCAATTTCGGGAATATAGACGTTTTTATACATAATACCTGCCTCCTATATTTATAACTATCACGTCATTCTTTTTACCGTTGATTTTATGGTTGTATTTTACCATAAAAATGCTTATTTGTAAATATAATAATCCCCCAAAGAATACTCTCTGGGGGATTCTGCTTTTAATCTTATGCTCTTATATGGTAGGTATGGGCATCTGCCTCCTGACCGGTGGTTGCCTTAAAGGCTTTTATATATGCAGCCAACTGGCCCTGATATTTTTCATCAAGTCCTGTTGTCTCCTCACCGGTTTTGTATTCTATAATATGGTATTGTCCATTGGTTTTATAGATGGCGTCCATAACGCCGCTCCACATCACCGGTCCCTCAGCTGTATCCTCCCTAAACTGGAATGGAACTTCACAATAAACCTCCTGGGCTGAAAGCATGGTATTAAAAATATCCTGGGGAACTCCATTGTCCTGGGGAACGCCTCCATTTAACATACGCTGCCCTAAAGCAATAAGCTCCGCCTCCATTTTCTCTGCATGGTCCTGAAGCTCCGCCGGAAGCAGCTGCTGACATATATCCCTGGCCGCAGTTTCCGGAGAGATTCTTCCACCAGAAGATACCAGCATTTCCATGAGCTTATGAATCATGGTGCCACGGACATCAGCTGGCACTTTTCCATCTTCACTCTCCGAAGTTTCTTCAAGGGCTTCCGATTCACCTTCTGCCAGTTCGACCACATCATCCCTCTGCTCCATCCTATGCTTTAGTATGAGCTTTTCCTTGCTTGGCAGCTTTTCCACATAGTTATTTGTCTCCTTGGCTCTATTAGCTGTAATGGCATTATCGCTGTTTTCATCGTAGAGGATTTTGGCTTCTGCCGTTTCCTTCTTTACATTAACAGCTGATTCTGTTGCCTCCTCCAGAGGGAATACAGGAATATTATCATCAATGGCATCAGGATTATTATCTTCTGAAATCAAAGGCTTCCACAATTTCTTTTCGTCACTGCAGCCAACGATAAGGGCATTCTCCGCCCTGGTGGCAGCCACATATATGAGACGGTCCTGTTCAGCCTGCCTGATTTCCATTTCATGGAAAGACTGTGCAGCATATCTGGATGTTTTAGAATATATTGTATTAGTGAAATGAGGATGCTGTAATGTAAAAATATATCCTTTGTTACCATTATCATCAACTGGATTATGAATAATACTGTACGTTGGTTCCCGGTTTGTGGCTTTCGCTGCATCCAATATTACGATTGGCGCCTGCAGTCCCTTTACCTTGTGGAGATTGGCTATATGGACACAATTGGTTTCCCCAAAGCTCAGACAGCGTTCTTCGGTATTTTTCTTTGTCATAAGATCCTTTAAATAAACCAGACCATCCTGCTGGGAAATGATACTGCCATCTGCTTCCTTATGGCGGAGCAGCTCCAGGGTATAATACACCACCTCCAGATTGTTTGGTTCCACATACCGGAAAATTCTGTATTCCTCCATAATATAGGAGTACAGGGCCGCTGGGGACATGGAGGCCGCTTTTTTCCCTGTTTCCTTCAACCATTCAACAGAATTTTGTACATACTCCATTTCTTCATTGGAAACGGGCTCAGTACATTTACCGCTTTTTAAGGAACCGCCCCCCTGAAGGAAACGCTGAACCATTTCACTGGTACAGCCAATAATATCCCCTGTAAGAGCCCTGTATACCGCCAGGGAATTATCAGGGGACAATACAGCCTCATAAATATCTGCAATTGCTTTCAGGCCTGCTGTACTGTTAAAAGGAACCTTCCCCTCCACACGGGTAGGAATATTAAAGCGGGAACAGGATTCCATAATAGGTTCAATATTTTCTTTTTTATTGGTAATGACCATTATATCGGAAAAATCAATTTTCCGTATTTGCTTGTCTTCCCGGCTGAAAATTTTGTACTGATCATTGTTCACCAGCTTCAAAATAATCTTCACCACATCGGAAACACTATTATTGCCTTTATCTTTGTCTTTATCATTGTTTTTGCCTTTTCCTTTACTTTGGTCTTCCTCCGCCTCATAAGTGTAGAAACCCCGCAGGCAGTCATCATCCTCCACAGGATCCGGCAAAGGGATAGCCGCAAAGCCGCTCTGAATCCCCTTCTTTTCCTGCAAAGTATGCTCAAATACATTGTTAAAGCGCTCACATAAGGCCTTGTTGGAGCGGAAATTTCTGGTTAATTGCAGCAGAATTCCTCCATGGGCCTCAAAAAGGCCCTTTACCCGCTGAAAGGCCGACACATCTGCACCACGGAACCTATAAATGGACTGCTTTGGGTCTCCCACGATGAACAACGAACCCGCACGGGGAGTACACTCATCCCACTTGGCCACCGGCTCCTCTGCTGTGAGATAAAACAGGATTTCCGACTGCAAAGGATTGGTATCCTGAAATTCATCCACCAGAAAATAGCTGTGTCTGCTGTAGATATAGCGGATCAGCTTACCCTCTTTTTTTGCATCAGCCCGCAGCATGTTCCGCAGATAATACAAACCGTCAAAGAAGGTGAGCAGTCCCCTTTCCTGCATGAAGGTTTCCATTATATGGGCGCTTTTCACCAGAAAATCCATCAGCAAATCATGCTTGTATTCCTTCAAAATACCGCACAATACGCCTTTTTTTATGGTGGTCCACTGCTTGGTTTGAGTAGAATCAGTACCAAGCTTTTCCCTTATATCATCATCAGCATCGTCATAAACGCTCCTTACCAGATGTATCTTTTCCAATTCTGAGAGGGCGTTTTCAACTGAAGGAAGGTTCCCTTCCCACTTTCCATCAATTACTTTTAATTGCTCATCAAAGCTTTCCCAAGCACTTCTGCTCTCTTTACGGTCGGTATGTTGATTGTCCCTGTTGTCAGCCAGAAAATGAACAAACCTCCGTATGGCAGCGATTTCACGGGCATAGGTATCGTCTATGGAAGCATCAGCAATTTTTTTGTACTGGAAATCAACATTTCTGTTATCCATAATAACATCTAACCCCAGGTGAAATGCCGGCTTAAAACCTGTAATCAAATTGTCTATTAATGTGGCTTGTCGGGCCAGTTTATCACCGTACTTTCCATTACATATCTGCACGAATATGTAATCATAGTATTCTTTTGCTTCCTCATCAGTAATTAAACGGGTGCCGGAGGGAATTCCAGCTTCCGCCGGATGCTCCGACAACAGCTGCTGACACAGGGAATCAATGGTGCCCATAAAGCAAAGATCTATATTGCGCAAGGCGTCCCTGCACCGTTCACTGCCCGCCTCACTGGCCTCACGGAGCTTTTTCTGAAAACGGTTGTAAAATTCCCGGGCCGCCGCCTTGGTAAAGGTAATGGCCGCTATCTTTTCAATGGGAATCCCCCCTTCCACCATGGCTGTCATTCTGTCTACCAGCATGGTGGTTTTGCCGGAACCAGCCCCGGCCTCCACAAAGAGGTTCTTGTCAATGCAGCTGACTATATCCTTTCGTGCCTTTTTATCGGCTGTTAAACTCGTGTTTTCCTTATTCATCCTCAGCACAGCCTCCATTATCCTTTCCGCAAATATCTGCGTAACCGCAATATTCACAATCTTCCTTCAGCCCTTCCAGCAACGGCTCGCAAGGGAAATTCCCCTGCTCCATGTGTTCCTTAAACTTGGACAAAGCTTCCAGCAATGTGCTTTTCGCATCTTCATTATATCCGCAGCTGATGATTTTATTTTTCTTAGCCAAAAATCTGTATTCACCGCCACTGATTTTGGCATTGGAAATAGTTTGCTCCAGAATATAGGCATAAATCATGACCTGCAGGCATTTTGCCACATTATTATCCTTATAGTTATCAGCTTTTCCCGTCTTGAAATCTACGATTTTATAATCTCCGTCCTGGCATTCCACCCTGTCAGGATAGCCCCCCAGCTTGATTCCCTCCGGGGTTTCACCCTGCAGCTTTTTCTCCATCATATTAATGCTGCTGTCCGTTCCTGCCTTTTCACCAAAATAAGCATCAGCCATCATAGCCATAAAATCCGCCCTGACCTTAGATACCTGTGTTGGCACAAGGGCTGTATGGGACTTAATAAAGCTGTCGAAGATTTCGCCGCAATGCTCCATAAAATCCCCGTTATCCATAAGCTGATTTTGGTGTTCCATTCTATAGGCACCCAGAATTTCCATGAGCTTGTGGGCCAGATTTCCCTTGTCCTTATTGGACAGTATTTCGAAGGCATCAGTATCTTCCCCGGCCTCCAGCCCCATGAGCTTTTCAAATAAATACTTTTTGGGACATTTAAAAAACTTCTCCAAATTCGACGGGGAATATTCACCCTGCAGGGTGTAGGACACGGGCTCACTATGACCCTGGGACCATTCATTGGATTCACGGGTTATTTCCTTATCCCCCACATAAGCCGCCCCGATACCTCTGTTGATACTTATGGCCGGCTTAAAATATGCAATTTCTTCAAACGGAATTTCATGGGCTCCCCCCTGCTCCTTTTCATGGATTTTATACACAATGGAAGAAGGATTTTCCTTTTTCAGTTCCGCCACATTATAGGCGGAATAGGAAATGACCACATTTCCCTTCAGCTTGTGCATTGTGTCCACAAGGCCAAGGAGTCTGTCCAGCTTCAGCTGCACCTTCCCCTGGGATTTTTGCCACTCTCCCTGATTATTGCCATTAGCCAGATTATCCAAATCATCATCCAGCAACAAATAGTTTTCCCTGGCTGCCCCGGGATATTTGGTGGCGGACAATCCAAGAATATATAGATGGGGTCTAATGGTACACAGAGCCCCCTCCATAGTGGTGACATGAAGCTTTCCCGGCTGGCTGTCACTTCGTCCTGCCCTGGAGGATAATATTCCGTTAATACATTCCCCAAGATTTTCATCCAGTCCAACAGCTGTACGGGACTCAAGCTGGCGGCATATTGCCTTTAACGCCGTCTGATCCAACAAAGTATTGAATTTTTCCCCATTGGAATCCCCGACATAACGAATGCGGGAATATTTTGTGATAAATTCAGCCAGAGGCAGTGACAGTTCACTGGCTGCATTCTTAAGCAATGGCAATGCCTGCTGAACTGTGAGCCAGTCCTTGTAGTTTTTGCTGTCCTTGGCTTCCCCATATTTCTTTTCCACGGCAACATGGGACTTAAAATTTTTAATAAGCTCCTTGTTGACGGTACTGTCCGAGGACAACCGCAGTTGTCCCGCCATTTCAGTTAATACTGCCAGATTCAGTTTCTCCTTGCTGGTAAGGAGTCTGGTTCCCTTTAATTTTTCAGTCTTTACCCCCTTCAAAATTTCCCCGATAAACTTCTGTCTGTCAAAGTAATCACTGAATATTAAACTGTTTAAGGCATCAACCCCATAATATCCGCTGGTCATCCAGGTCTGGTACAGCTTCAATAATCTGGCGGGATTTGAGTTGCTGATAGGAACTCCTGTGTCAAAGGTACATGGAATGTCATAAAGCTGAACATAATCATAAATCAGCTGGCTCATCTGCCCTGGATCAGTAACTGCAATGGTGCAGTCCTCCAGATTATGATTTCTGTAGATTTCCTCCAGTGCCTGCTCCACCTCATTGGCCGCCCCATAGCAGCTGTAGTAGGTGTTTTTGGTTGCCGCTGCATCCGCCCTTTCCACAGAAAAGAGGTCCTTAAGCTGCAGCAATTCATATTTTCCGCCTGATATGAGACTTAACAGCTTTTCTTCCAGTGGCATAAGAGGGTATTCCCCCAGCTTAATGAAGCGGGTATCCTTAAAGGCATTCTGCACCGTGGCAGCATCCACCTGGGCCGCCTGTCTTACCAGCTCCACCAGATCCACACCACTTTTATTCAGGAGCTTCATATACTCCTGATAAATCTTAATGAGGGTATTGTTTTTTTCCGTGAATATGCCTTTTTTAAGGCCCTGGGACAATAATTCAGATTCATTTTCCCCCTCAGCCATCATCCGCATCTGATCCATGGATTTGGTTATCTCCGATAAATCAGAATAGGACAAATACTTGAAATACTTATCCTTGTCGCCCTTTTTTACTGCTTCAGCCATAAGGGCCAGCTCCCCGGAATAATCAATCCTGTTTTTGTCCAGGACAATCCCAGCACGCATGAGTACAAGCTCCGCCAGCTCAGCGGAGCCACAAGCCCTGATATTAAAGCATTTCTCCCCGAAGCGGGCAAGGCTGCGCAGCAATTCCCTGCCATTGGCCCCAGGGGCAAAAATTATCGTTTCCCCCATAAATATCTCCCCATCTTATCCTATTTACATACAAAAAACATCTGATATAAATTATAACGCTATTGTTCAAATTTTTCTTTTCATTTCCAAAGAAAAATCTTCCAATCAGCGTTTCAACGAGATGAGAATATATCTCATCTCGTTATAACATTTATTAACTTTATTTGTTAAAAAAATTCATTGCCGGGTATTGCCGGCATTTTTTATCCTTCTAAAGCTTAGGCGGCAAATACAGTCCATGTTTTTCAGCCCACTCCTGCACAGCCATTCTGGCCTCCGGCTTCATCCTATCGTTACGTGGGCCGGATGCCTGGCATATATTCTTACCCCTGACTTCTATACAGGCAAGGGGGATTTCCTCCTTCATAAGATAATAAATAGTACACTGCTTTTTTTCCATTGAATAAACATAGGAAAAAACGCAATTTTTAAACAGCTTACCTGTACAGTCCAAATCTGCACCCGAGCGGGCAATATGGAAGGTCCCGTACTTTGTCTCTTCAGCACGACATAATTCTTCATGAGTTAGCGAAAACTTAAGAGACAACAGTGCCTTTCTTCTTTCAGCCGCAACTTTATTTCTTTCCGCTATCTCTGCATCTCTTGCCTCCTGATAACGAATAAAATGATACATCATAATATCATGTAATTCATCGGTAAAGCCGTTCCGATAAATGGACTGAATAATATTCCTGTGCATATATTCTGTGTTTTTCAACAACCTCCACATCCGTATTGAATCCTTAACCGTATCATTCCACTCATTAATTATCGGATAGATAATTTCCACGGTCCGTTTGATACCCCATTTTTCCAGGAGCCACTTCACAAGCTCTGAGGAGCTGCTGATGTCGTATGTAATATCACTGTCATAACCATACATCCATTTTCCTCCACGCCCCAAATTGCGCCATTTATATGAAGTTTTAATAAAAATTTGCCCTTTTTTAAATGCTCCACTTCTGCCCAAAACTAATCTCAGGTTTTCGATATCCTCTCCCATTATCTTCTTTATCCCATAAAATTGCTGCCAGGCATTTATATCCTCCAAACCAATTGATTTTAGGATAAAGCATATAAACAGCACCCGGCAATTGTTATTGTAGGCCTTTTTTAAACTTTTGAGAGGCGGGAGTCCTAACACCTCACAAAGCAGTTTAAAATTGCTGTCATTGTTTCTGTTTATCCTTTGCTTAAAGTCCTCCCCTAAAAGATCAGCATACCAGCCTACATTTACATCCAGGGGGAACTGGATAAAATACTTTAATAGGCGGCCCATAGGAATATTATCAGACACCGTGGGCTCAAAACCAAATTCCTTTCCTGCCAGTTTCTTCAAAAACTCCATAACCCCTTGCCCAACTGTATCCGGCAATACGGGATAAATACTAAAGCTGTTATGATATAGGCCAAGATTATCAATCCAGTCCCATTTATTTTTAACATGATGACCATAAAGCTCTGACGAAAGATTAATGTAAGGATTTGCCATATATTTTCCCCGACCATAATCAAGCCTAAAAGAGAATTGCTGCCACGAATTTTTGGTAAGAGAAAAACTATAAGGATATTCCGTATCGTTATCACTAACTAACGTTAATACATCGGCAATTATAATAGCTGTCTGTTGCTTTTCAAAAAGCTGCACCCGCCATCTGGCCACTGCGTATTTGTTTAAATGGTCCTGTCTATAATCATGTACGTTTTTTGTGGAATAGGCCAAAAGAGTGTGCTGGTTATTCTCAGCCAATAATCTGTCAATTTTTTCCTGGCTATCTGCCTCAAGTATCAGCTTTACAGGGATTTTTTCCATATCCTCCTTTACCCATTCCTCCTGAGACTCCCGCCAGGTTCTTTTTTCACAGTCATATATGTAGTAAAGCTGCATATTTCTTCACCTCAATTCAGCCCATAAATCCAATCCCCAGGCGGCTCTGTTTTTTATATTGATCTGCCACATTTACGTCAAAATCCTCCAGCTCCAGCTGACTAAGCTCCTTATCGGTAATTGAATCCTTATCATTTCTGTGGGCGGATAAAATGCGTCTGGCCTGATGAAGAATTGCCTGCTCCAAAACATTACGGGCAAAGCGGCCATTGCCAAATTCCTCATTTTTGCAGGCCTGGGCAAAGATTTCATGGCAACGCTGAATGGCCTTGCCGCTAATTACATACTTCTGCTGTGATGCCATGAGCTTAATAATTGCCGTAAGCTCGTCTGCGTTGTAATCAGGAAAATCTACGTGATATCCAATACGGCTGCGCAGGCCTTCATTGGCCTGAAGGAACCTTTCCATAGGCTGCTTATAGCCGGCAAAAATCACGATTACACTGTTTCGCATGTTTTCCATTTCCTGAACTATGGTGGCAATGGCCTCATCCCCAAAGGAGCCCCTATACCCATCCACTAAAGAATAGGCCTCATCAATGAACAGCACACCCCCCGAAGCTTTCAGAAAGAGCTTGCGGACCTGGATTGCAGTATTGCCTACATATTTGGCAACGAGATTCGATCGTCCGCACTCCACAAGATGCGGGTTGCTAATAACTTTACGGTCATAAAGAATTCTGGCAATAAGTCTGGCCACAGTTGTCTTGGCACAGCCTGGATTCCCCGTAAACAATATATGATTGGAGCCCTTATTGGTCTTAAAGCCCCTGGATTTTTTCAGTGCCCTCATCTCCTGCCCCATGAGAATATCATCAATCATGGCCTTGGCCTTTTCCAGTCCTACCATTTCCTGCAATTCCTTATAAGGATCATTATCCCTTTCAATGTGTTTATACACCGACACTTCATCTTCAGTCTGTAAATTACGGTAACTGCTGTATGCCTTGTTTTTCATTACATTTTCTGACCAATGCTCAAAGGAATCATAAATATCTGAGCAAGTAAACTGGGTTTTCTCCGACATCATTTCCTCAAAATCCTCTTCAGAGGCATACTGGGCAAATTCGCTGTCTTCTGCAAGCTCACGAAAGATTTCTTCAGCCTGCTCCCTTGTTCCATAGCCTTCATTGAGATTCACAATTTTTAATACAGGTCTCCCGTTCCTGTCTGATGTATCAATATCCCCTTCCCTGTCGCTGTGCTTTAAAAAAATAAAGACTGTATCCTTGTGGTATTTGAGGACATTCTTCATGATATATTCCCTGGTTTCGTCCTCCACGGCCCTGATGTTTTCTTCTGTGTTCATGCAGTTCAGCTCCAATACCACCACACAGCCATAGGAGCCCTTCATAACCCTATCTACCAGGTCTTCATCTGTATTTTTATAATTGCTTTCATCTGAGCCAATTTTTATATGTGTAATATGATCCGACAAAATGCGGTTTTTACCATATAAAGCTCCCACCAATAAATCAATATACTTTTCTGCCACCCGGTCATTCTCCGCTGTAATACGGTAATGCACAGGAATACCACAGAAGTCCTGGACATTATTGGGGTCGTATATTCTCTCCAGCTCCGCCATAAAGTCGGGACCTGCCAGAAGCTTTTTTGCCTCTCGTTGGGCATCCTCCTTGTACAAAATTTTCGGGGAACAATTTCTCATATTCCAGCGCAGGGACATTTGTTTTTCATTTTTAAACCTTTTATCTGTCATCAGGCACAGTGAATACTCCTCACATCTGCCATACTTGTCATCTACACAATAATTGTCGTTAATCAGATGAGCTGCTTCCTCCCAGCTTAAGTATTTCACCGAATCCTTAACAAGGGCCATGGCATGATAGTCCATTTCATTCTCATCATCACTGTCTTCATAAGTAACCTTAAGGATTTTCCAGATTTTCTCATATTCTTCCTTCAAAATATCATCAATACTTACCACATCAGGGCGCTGCTTAAAAACAGCCATCATATCCAGGGTATTATCCTCCTGAGGGGGCAGGCAGATAACATCGTAGCTGTCACCATAGCGCATCATATTATTAAGCCTGTAAAGAGCCGTCTGCCTTTCATCTCTGCGGTTAATATCAAACAAAATGTTGTATTTGCCCTGCTTGATGTCTTCCTTAAGGGTAGCCAGCTGAAATCTGGCCTGAAAAAATAAGTAAATCATATTTATTCCTCCCATCTTTTTCCGTGCTGTTTAGCTTTTCACTGTAGTATACTCACAAAAAAACTGCCGGCATTAAACCGACAGTTTAGTTTTTGGCAATTGCCATATTTTTTTGGCTGTAGTAGGATTGTATTAGTGCAAAGTATTACACAATACAAGGTTGAGGATTATTATGATTTCAGAGATAAAAATTCCGGGATTGAGTATAAAATATGATGGTGAGCTGCCGAATAGACAGCTGGTGCTGGTGGGTGGCGGCAGACAGCCTTCCAAAAACTGGTTGAAGGATGTGGCCAAGGACAGAACTATTTGGTGCATTGACCACGGGGTGGATATATGCCATGAACTGGGCCTGGTGCCGGATTTTTTGCTGGGTGACTTTGACAGCTGCAATGCTGACAGCCTCCATTGGGCCGAAGATAAAAGTGCTATTATCGAGGAATTTGAGGTCCACAAGGATTTTACGGATACCCAGGCAGCCATAAGATATGCCCGTGAAGACGAGGCATTTTGTATTCTTACAGGAGCCCTGGGAAAACGTTTTGATCATACCTACAGCACCATATTTTCCTTTGGCAATTCCGGGGCAAAGGGCTGCATCGCCGACGAAAGGGAAACTATATGCTTTTTAAGGGATGATGAGTCATTGACTTTTACCCCCCAGACAGCGCCAAAGGCCATTTCCCTGCTGCCAATAACGCCTATGGTATCAGGAGTTAATACCCATGGCCTTCACTGGGAGCTTAATGATGCAGAGCTTACCCAGACGAATCCTTATGCCATCAGCAATATGACCGCCGACGACACAACTGCCCACCACACGACCGCTGAATCCCCTAAAAGCAACGCCTTCACAGTTTCCGTAAAAAAAGGAATACTGGCAGTATATCTATGCTGGAAGGAATAATCCCCTAAAAAACGGCGAAACAGAAAACGTCCTAACCAGATAAGGTGCCAACCAGAAAATAGCATAATTAACAAAAAAAAAATCCCCTTATATAGGCTTTGGATACAGATGGGAACAGCCTATGTATGGGGAATTTTTTAACTCTGAAGTATATTATATCACAAAATGGAGCGTTTGCGGAAGGCCTCATACAAAAGAATTGCTGCAGCAGCGGAAACATTAAGTGATTCTGCCTTGCCAGTCATTGGGATAAATACCTTCTGATCAGCCTCCTCCAGCATCTTTTGAGATACGCCGTTGCCCTCGTTGCCAAAAATAATGGCACATGGGCTTACATAATCTGCCAGATAATGACGTACAGCAGTGTCATCAACAGCGGTGGCAATAAGGGCCACCTCATTGTCCTGGCACACGTCCCGCAGCTCCTCAGGCTGTACTCCTGTCATAACGGGAATATTGAATATGGAGCCCATGGAAGACCGTACCACCTTGTCGGCAAAAATATCCGCCGTACCCTCCAGACACACTACTCCGGAGCAGCCCAGGGCATCTGCGGTGCGAATGATATTCCCCGCATTTCCCGGGTCCTGGACCCCGTCAAGAACGGCAATAAGCGGTGCTGATGCTTCATCGGTGTTTGACTTGAGAATCTCCTGCCAGGTAAAGATACGGAACCCCATAACCAGCAGCAATCCTTGAGGCGTCACTGTATCAGCGGCCTTGTCATAAATCTGGTCACTGACCTGATATACAGGGCAGCCCCTGTTCTGGAGCTGTTCCACCACTGCCACTGCCCTCTGGTTTTCCGTGGCAGAATCAGAAATCAGAGCAAATTCCATAGGCCAGTCAGACTGGGCCGCCATTTCCACCAGGCGAACCCCCTCGGCAACAAAGAGATTTTCAGATTTGCGATATTTATTTGTATGCAGCTTGGCTGCCAGCTTTATCTTGGAATTGGTTAGACTTTCTATGCGTTCAAGTTCAATCATCAGCTCAGCTCCTTTCTCTCATCTTTGTATTATACCACAAAGGCATATTTTTGTACCAAAATAAAAGGGAAAAGAGCTTAAAATAAAAAGAGCTGTCCGTAGACAGCTCTTAATTTCTGATATTACAGGTTTTCCTTTGCAACTGCAACCATCTGAGCAAATGCGTTAGCATCGCTGATAGCAAGGTCAGCCAGCATCTTGCGGTTAACCTCTACACCAGCCTTGGTGAGGCCGGCAATGAGACGGCTGTAGGAAATACCATTAGCACGTGCTGCAGCATTGATACGGGCAATCCAGAGACGACGGAAAACACCCTTCTTCGCACGACGGTCACGACGAGCGTAGTAGAGAGCCTTCATAACGGTCTCATTTGCCTTCTTAAACTGCTTGCTCTTGGAGCCCTTGTAGCCCTTTGCTAACTTTAAAATCTTATTATGACGTCTATGTGCAGTCACGCCGCTTTTAACTCTTGGCATGTTCTTATCCTCCTAAATGTATGTAAATTGACCTTAAAAATTAAGCGTATGGGAGACACTTGATCTCGCGCTTGTAATCGCCTGCTACCAGCAGAGCTGCCTTACGCATGTTACGCTTACGCTTTGGAGACTTCTTCTCCAGGATATGTCTCTTATAAGCCTTGTTTCTTCTAATTTCGCCAGTACCAGTTACAGTAAAGCGCTTTGCAGCTGCTCTACGGGTTTTCATCTTCTGCATTACTGTTTTCCTCCTTTAGTTTGAGCCTTAGGGGCTAAAATCATAATCATATTTCTACCTTCAAGCTTAGCATCCCGTTCAACGGTTACTGAATCCTTCAGCGCATCTGCAAACTTGGTAAGAATATCCTTGCCAAGCTCCGGATGGGACATTTCACGGCCGCGGAACATAATCGTTACCTTAACCTTGTCCCCATCACCCAGGAAACGCGTAGCATTCTTCAACTTGACGTCAAAATCATGCTGTTCAATGTTTGGACGAAGCTTAACTTCCTTGATGGAAATAACCTTCTGCTTCTTGCGTGCTTCTTTCTCACGCTTCTGCTTTTCATATCTATACTTACCGTAATCCATGATACGGCAAACAGGTGGCTTTGCCTTAGGAGCGATTTCCACCAGATCAAGGTGCTGCTCCATTGCCATATTTAATGCATCCTTAACCTGCATTAAACCCAATGACTGGCCTTCTGCGTCAGTCACGCGGATTTCACCGCCACGAACACGGATTTCTTCGTTGATTCTCTCAGTTTCCTTACTAATAATAAAACACCTCCTGCTTCATATTATTAACTTTCATTATATAAAACAAAATGAGGGCGGCATACACCACCCTCAACAAATACAATCTGTATCAGACCCGCTGACCGTATCAGCAAGGTGAGAAGCGGTGGCCTCTGCTTTGTTTACCTTGAATATGTTACCACTTGGAAGCCACCCTGTCAACAGATATTTTTATATTTTTTTAAAACTTATATTAATACTCAGCAGACTTGGTTGCAATCTTCTCCTGAAGCAGGGCAATGAACTCGTCCACCTTCATGGTTCTGGTTTCCTTCTGGCCATGGCAGCGAACGTTTACAGTGCCGTCAGCAACCTCCTGGTCACCAACTACCAGGAGATAAGGAATCTTCTTCACCTGACCCTCGCGCATCTTGTAGCCAACCTTCTCGTTGCGGTCATCCACCTCTACGCGATAGCCCATGTCGAACATTTTCTTCTTCAGCTCGAAGGCATAATCCATGTGCTTGTCAGTAATCGGGAGAATCTTGGCCTGTACAGGAGCCAGCCAGGTTGGGAAGGCACCGGCATAGTTCTCGATGAGGATACCGATAAAGCGCTCAATGGAACCATATACTACGCGATGAATCATAACAGGACGATGCTTCTGGCCATCCTCGCCCACGTAGGTCAGATCAAACTTCTCAGGCAGCTGCATATCCAGCTGAATGGTTCCGCACTGCCAGGTACGGCCAATGGAATCCTTCAGATGGAAGTCAATCTTAGGACCGTAGAAGGCGCCATCACCCTCGTTTACAATATACTCAAGTCCGCGATGATCCAGAGCGTTTTTCAGACCGTTGGTAGCCAGCTCCCACATCTCATCGGAGCCCATGGAATCCTCTGGACGGGTGGACAGCTCTGCATGGTACTCAAGGCCAAAGGTGCTGTACACTTCATCAAAGAGGTCAATAACCTTCTGGATTTCCCCCTCAATCTGCTCAGGAGTCATGAAAATATGGGCATCATCCTGGGTGAAGTTACGTACACGGAACAGGCCGTGGAGAGCTCCGGAAAGCTCATGGCGATGAACAAGGCCAAGCTCACCGGCGCGAAGTGGCAAATCACGATAGCTGTGCTGCTGGGTCTTGTATACAATCATACCGCCTGGGCAGTTCATTGGCTTTACTGCATAATCCTCACCATCGATTTCAGTGAAGTACATATTCTCCTTGTAATGAGCCCAGTGACCGGAACGCTCCCAAAGCTGGCGGTTCAGAATCATTGGGGTCTTGATCTCCTGATAGCCATAGCGGCGATGAACCTCACGCCAGTAGTTAATCAGCTCATTTCTGATTACCATACCGTTTGGATGGAAGAATGGGAAGCCAGGACCCTCCTCGTGAATGCTGAAGAGATCCAGCTCCTTGCCCAGCTTGCGGTGGTCACGCTTGGCAGCCTCCTCCAGCATGTGGAGATATGCGTCCAGCTCGTCCTTCTTCTCAAAGGCAGTACCATATACACGCTGAAGCATCTTGTTCTTTACATCACCACGCCAGTATGCACCAGCCACGCTCTGAAGCTTAAGTGCCTTTACCTTGCCAGTGGAAATAACGTGAGGGCCGGCGCAAAGATCAGTGAACTCGCCCTGGGTGTAAAGAGAAATAGTTGCATCCTCTGGCAGGTCATTAATGAGCTCCACCTTGTAGCCTTCGCCAGCAGCCTTGAACATGTCAAGGGCCTCCTGACGGCTGACTTCCTTGCGCTCCAGCTTAAGGTTCTCCTTTACGATCTTGTTCATCTCTTTTTCGATGTCCTTAAGATCTTCCTCAGTAAGGCGCTTTTCCATATCAATATCATAGTAGAAGCCGTTATCGATGGCAGGACCGATAGCCAGCTGTACATTCTCGGACTTGTAAAGTCTCTTGATGGCCTGGGCCAGAATATGGGAACCGGTATGGCGCAGTGCCCAGCGTCCCTCCTCGTCCTCAAAGGTCAGGAACTTAATGCTGGCATCCTTGTCAAGAACGGTGGTAATATCCTTGGTCTCACCATCAATGCTGATAGCCAGAACCTTCTTTGCCAAACTGTTGCTGATGGACTTTACCAGCTCAAGGCCGCTGATACCGGCCTCAGCTTCACGAACTGCACCATCGGGCATAGTTAATTTAATCATGATTTATTCCTCCCAAATAATAAAATATACTCACAGGGAAATAAAAAAATACCCCGTTCCCAAATAGGGACGAGGTATATACTTCGCGGTTCCACCCTGCTTGCCACACCATATAAACGTAACGTAAAACACAATGTGACCAACTTTTGCGATTTTAACGGAATCAGTCCGGCGGCATTTATTTTAATCTCAAAGCCCACAAGCTTTAATGCTTTAAACTTCACGCCACAGCTCCAAAGGGGTAACCACAGACTCAATTATAGGACTTCACAGCAACTGTCCCTCTCTGAATAACGAACTTCCGGGTCATGTCTTCTTCATAGCATTTTCAATATCTGAATACTGTCTCATTATATTATCCGCATTGTTCACTGTCAAGCAGAACTATTCATTTTAACGGCTGGCCACCTGAACCTTTTGGCTGTCACTGGCAATAACAGGTATCTGCAGTCTCCGTCCGGCTCTCATATCCCGGTCATTCCTTATATCATTAATTTCCTTAATGGCAACAGTGAGCTCCTGCAGCTGTTCGCTGTCAGAGGTGTAGCGGCTGGCAATGGTCTCAATACTTTCCCCATGCTGCACAACCACAGTATCAAAATCAGATGTTCTGAGATAGGAATTTGTCAAATTAAATGGAGAGAGAACAGCAAGTCCGATAATGATGGCAATAATAACATTTTTCATAATAACTGCTCCTTTACTATTAAGAAAATTAGTTCCAAGAAAGTAAGTTCTTAAAACCTTTGTTTGGTGATATATTAACATGGAATCCATGTTCTGTCAACAGATAACCAAACATTTTTTCGTTGATTTTATTTTCCCTTTTTGATACAGTATCTTTGTTGATTTAAACGTAGTACAAAGGAGGTTCCCATGGTTTTACACGGAGCCGTTATTCTTGAGCAGGGCGTTAAATTTGCTCTTATTTCAGTAAAGCAGTCCGTTACCCAATACACTGTCCGTTCCACCAGATTCCGCCAGGCCATCAGGCCATTTTTTCCTAACATGCCCATTATCCTCATGTCCCAGGACAATGATGGTACTCCCCACTACTATGGGCGCAAGGATATTGTGGAATTTTTGAAAACCGTACCCCTGGATCGGATTCCATGGAAAGTGTATCACATTTATTAAAAATTAAAATGAAATTGTGGCAAAAAAATTAACCACCCCAGCACTTTGGGATGGTTAATTTTATTTTACTCTTTTTTTGCGTATTACTTGCGGAGCTGGGCGTTAAATTTCTTCTCCACCGCATCAATAATCTTGTTGAAGGACTCATCCACCTCTTCATCGGTGAGGGTCTTGTCATTGGACTGGAACAGCATGCTGAAGGCCAGGCTCTTCTTGCCCTCCTCAATCTGCTTGCCCTTGTAAAGATCAAAGAGTACAGCTCTTCTGAAGTATTTGCCGCCATTTCCCACAATGGTCTTTTCGATGTCAGTGGCATTTACATCCTTGTCCACCAGTATGGCCAAATCACGTAAAACAGCAGGGTACTTAGGCAGCACATCAAAGTTGAACTTTGCGGAGCTGTATTTCATAAGAGTAGGTACATCCATTTCAAAAATGTATGCCTTCTTGGTGATACCAAAGTTCTCGGCCACCTGCGGATGAAGCTCGCCCACAGCAGCAATAATATCCTTGCCCTTCTTAAAGAGAGCTGTCTTGCCAGGGTGCATTGCAGTGTACTCCCCTGCCTCCACCTGATATCTGGTGATATTGCGTCTTGCCAGCAGCTCCTCCACAACGCCCTTGGCATCGTAGAAGTCAATCATATCGTCCCCTGTATTCCAGCCCATAGGGTTGCGGCGGCCGCACATAAAGCCTGCCACCTTCACCACCTCATCAGGAAGCTCTGTAAGAGGCAGGGACTTTGGATAAAATACAGGTGCCACGTCATAAAGGCGGATATCCTCGTTTTTGCGGGAAAGGTTGCGGACAGCATTTTCAATGACGCTAGCCAAAAGACTGGTACGAACCAGCTGTGCCTCCTCAACAAAAGGATTCATAAGAGGAATAGCCTTGCGCAGCGGACTGTCAGCCGGAATCAGCATCTTGTCCATTATATCATAATTGCTAAAGCTAAAGGACAGCTCCTCGCTGAGGCCAATGTGGGTCAGGGTAACCTTAATGTGGTCGATATAGTCCTGCAATGGGCTCTGAACGCCCTGAACCATGGTGCCCTTAGGGGTGGTGGACTGAATATTGTCAAAGCCGTAAATACGGGCTACTTCCTCGGAAATGTCCTCCATGAAGGTAACATCGTTTCTCCAGGAAGGAACTGCCACATGGTAGCCACCCTTGCCGTCGACCTCGCACTTGAAATCAAGGCTTTCAAGAATTTCCACCATCTTTTCGGCAGAAATATCAGTACCCAGACGCTTGTTGATCTGCTCCGGGGTAAAGTCTACGGAAACTGGCTCCTTTTTCTCTGGATATACATCCACGATGCCCTTGGTAACAGTGCATGCCCCCATGTCCTGAAGGAGCTGGGCTGCTCTGTCCAAAGCGCGCATGGTCTGGGTCTCATCCACACCACGCTCAAAGCGTCCGGATGCCTCAGAGCGGAGACCGCAGGCACGGGCGGTGCGACGGATGCTGGCGCCATTGAAGGCTGCGGCTTCCAATACAACAGTGGTAGTATTTTCAGTAACCTCAGACTCCAGGCCACCCATTATACCAGCCAGACCGGCTGGCTTTTCGCTGTCGGCAATAACCAGCTCATCACCCTTGGCAAGACGGGAAGAGTCATCAAGAGTGTGGAGGTTTTCTCCCTCTGTCGCACGACGGGCAGTAAGGCTCTGGCCTGCAATCTGGTCATAATCGTAGGCGTGCATAGGCTGGCCCAGCTCCACCATTACGAAATTTGTTACGTCAACTATATTGTTAATGGCACGGATTCCTGCATTTTCCAAGCGGGCCTTCATCCATTCAGGAGATTCCATAACCTTTACGTTCTTCAAAACTCTGGCGGAGAAACGGGAGCAAAGGTCATTTGCCTCAATGCCAATCTTAATCATATCGGCAGCAGAGGCCTCGTCATCCTCATTGACCTTAATCTCAGGCCACTTCGGAGTATTGCCCGTAAGAACTGCAACCTCACGGACCAGTCCAAAAACGCTGAAGCAGTCACCGCGGTTGGCAGTGAGCTCGAACTCCAGAATATCATCGTCAAGGCCCAGGGCATCCTTGGCAGGAATGCCAATCTCAGTGTCAGCAGGAAGAATGTAAATACCATCCTTCTGCTCGTCAGTCAAAGCGGTAAGATCCATCTTAAGCTCATCAGCGGAGCAAAGCATACCATTGGATGGAACGCCACGGAGCTTGCCCTTGGAAATCTTCAGGCCGTTTGGCAGCTTGGCGCCAATCATGGCAACGGGAACAATATCCCCCTGCTTTACATTCTGGGCACCCGTTACCACCTGAACCAGCTCCGGCTGGACCACATTCATCTGGGTAATGAACATGTGATCAGAATCCGGATGTGGCTCAATGGACTCAACCTTGCCAGTTACGACCTTATCCAGGCCCTCCCCGGCGTGAACCACATTCTCCACGGGAATACCCGCCATTGTCAGCTTGTCAGCCAGCTCATCGGATGTTTCGGTGAAATCTATATAATCGTGAAGCCATTTAATTGATACCTGCATTTTCTGTCCCCTCCCTAATTAAAACTGTTCCAGCAGACGGACATCGTTGTCGTAGAACAGACGTAAATCATCAATACCAAATTTCAGCATGGCAATGCGTTCAACACCCATGCCGAAAGCAAAGCCGCTTACCTTGGAAGGGTCGTAGCCGCTCATTTTAAGAACGTTTGGATGAATCATGCCTGCACCAAGAATTTCCAGCCAGCCGGTTCCCTTGCACACACGGCAGCCCTGGCCCTTGCACATTACGCAGGAAATATCCACCTCGGTGCTTGGCTCAGTGAATGGGAAGAAGCTTGGACGGAGACGTACCTTTACGTCCTTGTTGAATATCTGTCTGAGGAAGTCCTCAAGGGTACCCTTCAGATCAGAGAAACTGATATTCTTGTCAATAACCATGCCCTCAATCTGGGTAAACATTGGGGAATGGGTGGCGTCATAATCGTCACGACGATATACACGGCCCGGGGCAATCATGCGGATTGGGCTGTTTGGCTCATGGGCCTCCATGGTACGGGCCTGTACCGGGGAGGTCTGGGAACGCATGAGAATATCCTCAGTGATATAGAAAGAGTCCTGCATATCGCGGGCAGGATGATCCTTTGGCAGATTCAGTGCCTCAAAGTTGTAGTAGTCCTTCTCGATTTCAGGACCCTCCTCCACGCTGAAGCCCATACGCATGAAAATATTCTTGATCTGCATAAGGGTTACAGTAAGAGGATGAATATGGCCATGGTTGGTTGGACGGCCCGGCAGGGTTACGTCAATCTTCTCGCTGGCCAGACGCTTTGCCATTTCCTTGGCCTTCAGCTCCTGATTTTTCTCAGCAATAAGCTGCTCCAGCTGCTGACGGGCCTCGTTTACAATCTGTCCAATGCGCGGACGGTCCTCGGCGCTGAGCTGGCCCATGCCTCTGAGAATAGAGGTAAGCTCACCCTTTTTGCCAAGATACTTTACACGAATATCATTTAAATCATTAAGAGTATCGGCTACATCACTGATAGCCTTGGCTGCTTCCTGACGCAGCTGCTCAATCTTGCTTTCCATAATTGCCTCCTATTATAACCTCATCCGTCAACTTCGTTGACACCTTCCCCAAAGGGGAAGGCAATAACAAAACAAAAAGACCCTCACCCAAAAAGGGGCGAAGGTCTGATTCGCGGTACCACCCTAATTTATAACTCATTTACGCCATAACGCTGCTGTGCGCCCCGACTACATCTCTTCACCGGGGAGACTCCAGAGTGAACTTCACCAGACTTTAGCTGCCCTGTTCTCAGTTATCAGGACTTCCTGTGAGCATATTTTCCGGCTACTCTCTCTTTCCTTGCCTAATGTAGAACATTCTATCACTAAAGGAAAAATAATGCAAATTAATCTTTAGGGTTATTCAGATGCCTCAAAGAAAAGCTTCTCCTTTAAGTTCCCCACCATTTTGCTGAGAATGCCCAAAAATACTTCCCTTTCATTCTGGGAAATATCCGCAAATTCAGCCTTAATCCACTTTTGACGGCAATCATCAATGGCCTTGGCGGCAATTTTGCCCTCAGGGGTAACAATAATATGGTTCTTTCTGTGGTCAGCTGCGTCCTTTGCACGGACAATATAGCCCAGCCGCGCCAGGGAATTAAGCTCTCTGGTAACGTAGGCCTTGTCCATATTCAGGAGTTTGCCGATTTCATCCTGCACCAGTCCCTCATGGAGATAGGATGAATACAGCACTGCCCCTGTGGTTACGGTTCTGATGGAGTATTCCTTCATGCTCCTTTCAAAGAACCTTTTCCAGTACATAACAAGGGCTGACATGGTCATTTCAATTGATTGGGTTACTGATGTTTTTTTATCCATTTATAATCCTCTCACTCAAAACTTTCTCTGTTCATGGTGCAACGGCCAAGGCTATAAAAAACAGCCTCTATAGGTGATAAATTATCCGTGGTGGTGCCACGGGTCTGGGTACTGATTATATTTCCATAAGGATCAGAAATATCCTCCTGTACAGTAATCTGATATACCTTTCGGGTCATCTGCTTTGCCCCGATGGTGACACGGCATATACGGTCACAGGAATTTCTGATAGCCGCCGCATTCTGGGCCGCCTCATCAGTCTCATCACCATCTATATAATCATCAAAATCATAGCCCTCTATCAGATTCGTAAGCTGCTTCATATAAACTATGTCATTATCAATATCATCGGGAACATGAACTACAGCAGGAACCAGATAAACCCTCCCCTTAACAGGCTCTTTCGGCAGGGCAAATACCCCGGCTGTCCCATTTGCAGGGGGATTATTATGGAGCTTGATATTCTTTTCCTCAAGGGTATCCAAATAATTGCGGATAGAGGCATCAAGATACTCGGACATATTGTGACTGAATTTTAAAGAATTTGGATTTGACTTGCATTTTATCTCCTCGCCAGTCTGTTCATAGCCCGCTTTAATAAACTGCAGCAGCCCATGGACGGGATCACCGCTTATGGTATATCTGGTATGCTTCACTGCATCACCATAATCCTTGGCGAAGGTCTTGTTCCCCACTGCAGGGGCACCAAAGGTCACCACCTGAATTTTCCCCGGGGGAACCCCCATGCACACCATGCGGGAGCCAAGAAGGACTGCCACCGAGCCACCAAGGCTGTGGCCAGTTAGAATCAGGTCCTCGTTATCCTTGTAGATTATATCCATCAGTGGATCTACTCCCAGGGAGCCGTCCTCCTTTGGAGTAAAAAAGGCCGTCTGGGTGTAATCGTTAAAGCCCTTGTGGACCAAAGGCTGTTCCGAGGTGGTCTTCTCAGTTTTGGCGTATTGCTCAAACTCGGAAGGAACCGAGCCTCCAAAGAGGACCTTGCTAAATCTTAGATCCACCTGCACATCCTTCATCTTCTCCGTACCCGGAACAGCAACGATATTGAGGTAATTCCCCGTAAGCTCCTCCGGCTCCTTTGATCTTAGCAAAATGAAGTTGGTATCGGCATTTTTATCAACATTGGCATAGTTTACAATGTCATATCCAAAATCGGAAATAACATCCCTGATTACCTCATTAAGCTGACTCTTGTATGACATCATATCCAAAAGGGCACAGGCATACTGGAGGCCTGCCTTCTTAACTGCCTCTGATGAGGCATTGGCCTGCCCCACAGCCAAAAACAGCAATAGGGCTGCCACCAATACAATCCTATTAAAAAACAGGGCTATTTTAGATGCGCATCTTAAAATCTTCATAGCCAAATCCCCTTACAATCTCCACCTCATCCTTGGAATTAACTGCACAAATATGTGGCAGGGGCATTCCGTTGAAGGTGTTGTTCTTTACCATGCTGTAGATTGCCATATCCCCAAAGAGCAGTCTGTCCCCGGGCTTTAAGGCATTGTCAAAGGAATAGGTTCCAATAGTATCTCCCGCAAGGCATGTAGGCCCTGCCAGGGTGTAGGTATGTGGCTTCTCATTTGCCTCGCCGCTTCCCATAAGAGGCGGTCTGTAAGGCATTTCCAGAACATCCGGCATGTGGCATGCCGCGGAGGTGTCAAGAATGGCAATATTTGCCTTCCGCCCATTATCCGGGGTTGCCTCAATAATCTCCAGCACCGTTGCCACAAGAAATCCTGCATCAAGGGCCACAGCCTCTCCAGGTTCAATATACACCTTTAAACTGTATTTTGTCTGTATTCTTTTTATACACTCTTCCAAAAGAGCAATGTTATAGTCATCTCTGGTAATGTGATGGCCGCCCCCAAAGTTCAGCCATTCAAGATGCTTAAAATACTTGCCAAACTTTTCTTCCACCGCCTCAAGGGTCTCCGCCAATGGCTCAGCCCCCTGCTCGCAAAGTGTGTGGAAATGAAGGCCGCTGATGCCGTATAGGAAGTCCCCCTCCGGGGCTTCCTTCAGGGCCTGCTCCAGCTCACTGAGCTTGGTGCCGAGACGGCTGTCCCCGGAGCATGGATCGTAAATGGCATGCTCCTCCGGCTGGGTGGAATGCTCCGGATTAATTCTGAGGCCGTAGGAACGATGGGCCTTTTTCGCCATTGGGGCAAACTTCTTCAGCTGCCCAATGGAATTAAAAACTATATGATCGCAAATTTCCAAAATCTCCGGGAAATCCTTCTCCTGAAAGGCGGGAGAAAAAACGTGGTTTTCCCCGGGAAATTCCTCATGGGCCAGCTTGGCCTCAAAGAGACCGCTGGCAGCAGCCCCCTTTAGATATGTGCTGATAAGGGGGTAGAAGTGAAACATGGAAAAGGCCTTTTGGGCCAATAAAATACTGCACCCAGTTCTGTCCTGAACCCCCTTAAGTATTTCCAGATTGTGCCTAAGCCGTGCTTCCTCCACCACATAGCTGGGTGAAGGAACCTCCTGCAGCCATTTAGGCTGATAGACAAAGCTCATTAGTCCACCAATGCAGGGTTATGGCTCTCCTGCCAAGGAAGGCCCCACTTGTTTAGTGCCTCCATAAATGGATCTGGATCGAACTCCTCAATGTTATATACGCCAGCCTTCTTCCAAGTGCCGTTCATTACCATCATGGCCCCAATCATGGCTGGAACGCCAGTAGTGTAGGAAATGGCCTGGGAGCCAACCTCCTTGTAGCACTCCTGATGGTCGCATACATTGTAAAGATAATAGGTCTTGTCCTTGCCGTCCTTCTTGCCCTGGAAAATACAGCCGATATTGGTCTTGCCCACAGTACGGGGACCAAGACTGGCAGGGTCTGGCAATACAGCCTTAAGGAACTGCAATGGAACAATCTGCTTGCCCTCAAACTCAATTGGCTCAATGGAGGTCATGCCCACATTCTCCAGACACTTCAGATGACGGAGATAGCTTTCACCAAAGGTCATAAAGAAGCGGATACGCTTGATGCCCGGAATATTGAGGCCAAGGGACTCAAGCTCCTCGTGGTGCAAGAGATACATATCCTTAGGGCCCACCTCAGGGAAATCATAAACTCTCTTGATCTCCATAGGCTCAGTTTCAACCCACTTGCCATCCTCCCAGTAGCTGCCCTTGGCAGAAACCTCGCGGATGTTGATTTCAGGATTGAAGTTGGTGGCAAATGGATAACCATGGTCACCAGCATTGCAGTCCAGAATATCAATATAGTTAATTTCATCAAATTCATGCTTTAATGCGTAAGCGCTGAATACACCAGTAACACCAGGGTCAAAGCCGGAGCCCAAAAGGGCAGTAATGCCGGCCTTTTCAAAGCGCTCACGATACTCCCACTGCCACTTGTACTCAAACTTTGCAGTGTCCTCTGGCTCGTAGTTTGCAGTGTCCACATAGCTGACCTTGCATTCAAGGCAAGCGTCCATAATGGTGAGGTCCTGATAAGGCAGTGCCAGATTCAGCACCACATCAGGCTTAACCTCCTTCATAAGGGCCACCAGCTGCTCCACGCTGTTGGCATCCACCTGGGCAGTGGTAATTTCGCACACATTGCCATACTGCTTTTCCAGAACTTCCTTCAGCTTGTCGCACTTGCTCTTGGTGCGGCTGGCAATACAGATCTCCTGAAATACCTCGTGATTTTGAACACATTTATGAATTGCAACGCTGGCTACACCGCCGCAGCCAATAACTAAAACCTTACCCATTTTGTTCCTCCTATATTTATACTAACTGAGGGCCATTAATAAATGGCTCCTCCAGCTTTAACAGCATTTCTCTGAGTATTTTAAGTGCCGCTGCTGTGGAAGCTCCGCTCTGGTCAAGGCCAGGGGACAGCTCCACCACATCACAGCCAACAATATTAAGACTGCAGCCCGCAATGGCCGCTTCCATAAGCTCCTTAAAGGAAACCCCGCCATATTCAGGGGTGCCCGTTCCCGGGAACACCGACGGATCCATTACATCCAGATCTATGGTGAAATATACCGGCTTGCCCTTCAAGGCCGCCAAGGCCTGAGGCATCGCCTTTAAGTCGAATTTATGAAGGTGGGTGTGCTCTTTTGCCCACTGGAATTCCTCCCGCATACCGCTGCGGATTCCCAGCTGCCAGATACGGTCATCCCCCACAATATCCCATGCCCGTCGTATGACTCCCGCATGGGTGAGACGGGTGCCCAAATACTCATCCCGAAGGTCAGTATGAGCATCGAAATGAAGGATATGCAGATCAGGATACTTTCTGGCCACAGCCCGGATAGCGCCCAAAGATACCAGATGCTCCCCGCCAATCATAAAGGGCAGCTTGTTGGCATCGAGAATCTCCTCGGCTCTGGTTTCAATGTCCTTAAGGGCCTTTTCCGTATCCCCGAAGCACAGCTCCAAATCCCCGCTGTCAAATACCTTGGCATCCTCCATATCCAGGTCCTGATACGGACTGTAGGTTTCCAGCCCATAGGACTCCCCCCGCATTATCTTGGAGGCAAAGCGGGTGCCCGGTCTGAATGAGGTGGTGCTGTCGAAGGGAGCACCGAAAAGCACAATCCGCGCCTCGTTAAATGGGGCCTCGCAGCCCAAAAATGTCTCTATATTAGGACTCAACATCTCTCAGCAACTCCTCTACGTAATTTGGCAGAGCAAAGGCACCGGCATGAAGTGCCGTATTGTAGTATTTCAGCTTAAGGCCAAAATTCTTCCAACGGTCCCAA
This sequence comes from Anaerovibrio sp. RM50, assembly GCF_000622005.1. Lineage (GTDB taxonomy): Bacteria > Bacillota > Negativicutes > Selenomonadales > Selenomonadaceae > Anaerovibrio. The sequence continues at coordinate 43,147 of NZ_JHWV01000011.1, forward strand.
TTTACACCCTTTACAGGATGATATTTCTTGGAGGCAAAGCCAAAGAGCCAATGCCCCGACGGATATGTTGGAATATGAACCTGGTACACCTTGGATATAGGGAAGGACATACAGATACGCTTGTGGGCCCGCTGCATGGCCTCAGCATCCCCCTCGTAAAATGGGCTTTCGTGCTGATTTACCATTATGCCGTCATCATGGAGAGCCTTGTAGCAATTGCCGTAGAACTCTCTGGTGAAAAGTCCTTCACCCGGGCCAAAGGGATCCGTGGAATCCACAATAATAATATCGTATTCATCATGGACACGGCGGATGAATTTCAGTCCATCCTCGTAATAGCAGGTAACCCTCGGGTCATCCAGCTTCAGGGCAGTGGAATGAAGATACTTCTTGCTGACATCCACCACTTCCTCATCGATTTCCACCAAATCAATTTTCTCAATAAAATCGTATTTGGTCAGCTCACGGACGGTACCCCCGTCGCCGCCCCCAATAACCAGCACCCGTTTAGGGTCTGGGTGAACACACATGGCCACATGGGTAATCATCTCATGGTAGATGAATTCGTCCTTTTCCGTCAGCATCAGATAACCGTCCAGAACCATAATTCGGCCAAATTCCTTGGACTCGAAAATATCAATGCGCTGGAACTCGCTTTTGCCGCTGTATATCTGCTTGTCAACTTTTATGGAAAGGCTAACATTTTCAGTATGTTTCTCTGTATACCATAACTCCATCTGTATCACCTTTATTTCATCACATTTAGGAACTTGATATCCATATCCTCAGGACCTGTCATGGAACAGCCCTTTTTCTTGGCGTAACGGATGTACTGGAGGATTTCCTCCGTAATCCTTTCCCCCGGTGCCAAAATCGGAATTCCCGGCGGATAGCACATTACAAATTCACTGCAAACACGTCCCACAGTTTTATCTATAGGCAATGATTCCTTTTCCCCATAGAAGGCCTCCTGAGGTCCGCACACCACCTGAGGGTTGATGTATTCTGCCTTCAGCATCTTACGTCCTGTCTGACGGTAGTTTCTGCGAATCTCCGCCAGAGCAGACACAAGGCGCTCAATATCCTTCAAGCGGTCCCCCACGGACACATAGGCCAGCAAATTGGCAATATCCCCAAACTCCGTCTGAATATCGTACTCGTCCCGAAGGAGATCATATACCTCAATGCCCGCAAGGCCGATGGAACGGGTGTAAACCGAAAGCTTGGTTATATCAAAATCAAAAATGGAATCCCCGTTAATAAGCTCCCTGGAGTAAGCATAATAATCGCCAATGGCGTTGATTTCATCCCTGGCGTATTCCACCTGATCTATAATCTTGTCTATCATTTCCCTGCCACGAAGGGCCATATTTCTGCGGGAAACATCAAGGCTGGCCAGCAACAAATAGGAAGCTGAGGTGGTCTGGGTCAGATTAATAATCTGATGTACATACCCCTCTGAAACCCGGTCCCCAATGAGCAGTATGGAACTTTGGGTAAGGGAACCCCCGGACTTGTGCATGGAAAGTGCCGCCATATCCGCACCAGCGTGCATAGCGGCAACAGGCAGCTTATCACTGAAATACAAATGAGACCCATGGGCTTCATCTGCCAACAGCAGCATGCCATTATCATGGGCCAGCTTTGCAATGGATTTAATATCTGAACATATACCATAATATGTTGGGTTATTTACAAAAACCGCCTTGGCGTCTGGATTATCCTTAATGGCCTGCTCCACGTCGGCCACGCTCATGCCAAGGGATATACCCAGCATGGAATCCATCTGGGGATTAACATATACGGGCACCGCGCCGCAAAGAATCATGGCATTGATGGCACTTCTGTGAACGTTACGGGGAATAATAATCTTGTCCCCCTGCTTGCAGGCAGTCATCACCATGGCCTGAACCGCCGAGGTGGTGCCCCCCACCATAAAGAAGGCATGGGCAGCCCCAAAGGCATCTGCCGCCAGTCGTTCAGCATCCTTGATAACTGACACGGGATGGCAGAGATTGTCCAGCATCTTCATGGAATTTACATCCACGGAAAGGCACTGCTCTCCCAAAAACTCAGTCAGCTCCGGATTGCCACGGCCCCGCTTATGCCCGGGCACGTCAAAGGGAACCAGGCGGGCCCGCTTCATCTTCTCCAAAGCCTCCAAAACAGGGGCTCTGTCCTGAGAATAGTATTCCATTCTTACCTTATCTCCTTAGAAAACATTAATCCCGCTAAAGATTTCAATCATTTCCTTGCGCAGGTTGTCATGTATTTCCAGGCGGGTCTTTGGTGGTATCTCATAAATATCCGTATTGAACAGATAATTTTTCAGGTCCAGCTCCTTGATAAGCATCTTGGTGTGGAACAAATTGGCCTGATATACGTTCACATCCACCGTGTCGTATTCATCGATGGTCTTCTTGTCAATAAAGTTCTGAATGGAAGTGATATTGTGATCCATAAACAATTTTTTGCCGGAAAGGTCACGGGTGAAGCCCCTTACGCGATAATCCATGGTGATTATATCCGAATCAAACATGCCAATAAGATAATCCAGGGTCTTCAGCGGTGTAATCTCCCCGCAGGTGGCAACATCAATATCCACGCGGAAGGTAGCTATACTGGTCTCCGGATGAAATTCTGGATAAGTATGCACTGTAACATGGCTCTTGTCCAGATGGGCCAGTATTGTTTCATTAACAGGTTTAACCACAGTATTTCCCAATGGCTTCTTCTGCCCCGAGGAAACCGCCGCCTCCTCCGCAATGAGCAGGGTTACGCTGGCCCCCTGGGGATCATAATCCTGTTTGGACACACTAAGAACCTGGGCGCCTATCATTTCCGTCACTTTAAACATAATTTTGGTCAGACGCTCAGAATTGTACTGTGAATCAATGTACTTTATATAATCCTGTTGTTCTCTGGGTGTCTTAGCATAACAAATATCGTAGATATTAAAGCTAAGGGATTTGGTCAGGTTGTTAAACCCGTAAATTTTCAGCTTATCTTCCAATCTGATCTCACGCCCCTAATCATAATTTTTTACATAAAAAAACTCAGGTACAGCAGCTTGTGCTCTGTTCACCCTGAGAAAAAACAGCAATTAACCACAAATGAGCCATTGTGCTGCGGAACAGTCGAAAATGCTGCTTCTACAGTTATTGCTGATTTGGGTATTTCTCCCTCTTAAGCATATATATTGTATATTAAATAGTTCATAAAATCAAGCATGCTCCCCCTCCCATTGAGCGTTAAATTTTCTTAGTCATCACCGACATTTTCAATGAAAGCAAAAAGGGAAGCCGACACTTTTTTGCGTCATAGCTCCCCTCTTAAATTATCCGGCATCCACGCCGAACTTACTGGTTAAAACTGTTCCATCAGCCGGCGCTGGTGCTCCAATGGGTGTTGGTATGGGATTTCCAGGTGAATCTCTGATGATATTCCGGAATGTCATCGTTCTGGATATAGTAGGTGTAATATACATATTCATAGGCCGGAACCTCAATATCCAAATAATGACGAATACCGCTGTCTGACCACATCAGCTGTCCGTTGTCGGCTGTAAGGGAAAGGTCAAGATCAACCCACTTTGCATAAGCATCGGTATCACCTTCATTGACGAAATAACCTTCAATGGTAGCCTCACCAGGTGTTTGCAAATATACATGCTCCACATGGTAAACAATATGCGGCTTTGCCTCTGCGGATGGGGAAAGGGTTGTTATGCAAAGCAATGACATAACAAAAAATGCAAACAAGCCAATAAATAAACGTTTTTTCATATATACCCTCCTCTTTAAAATCAAAAATCATCTCAAGAAATCCATATCCTGGCCGGCTTTTTCCTTGTTGTCATACCACTTCAGCACGCCCTCACGGAGAACGAGCTCACAGCTTCCATCGGCGTATACGTTAACGTCATTTTCCTTGCCGTTATCATATACGATGGAATCGGTGCAAATACCATTACCAGGACAAACAAGAATGGCACTGTCCTTGTCATAACGGCAATTATAGAACCATTCCCTGTGCTCTGCTGCGCTGCTGGCCCACTTAACATTTGCCACATAAGCATTGTTTTCCTTCTCGATAACGATGGTGCAACGGCCGCAGGCCCATACCCCAAGGTAATCCTCCGGAGCTATGCCCTCGGTGCTGCCAGCATACTCGTAATTGTCAAAACGGATAAAATGCAGGGCACCGTCCTGGCCGGACCAGAGATGCTTCTGAAGAGTACCGTCCTCATCATTCTTTGGGAACATGGCCCAGTTCTCCCCGTCCGGTTCATCGAAAACGTACCAAGGAGAATATGTGCCATCCGGATGCTCTTCAGCGATTACCCTTACTGAACCATAGGAAGCTCCTCCTCCCCTGTAGTCCAGTTCATAGGTGTAATCAGGATTTACCCTTAAAACTCTGGCATCAAGGGCATCCCCCTCACGCCAGGTACCGATAATGGCCTGAATGCTGGTGTCAACCTTGCTCATGTCCGCTTCTGCTGAAGCCATTGGAGTGTTGCCACACCCCAAGGCAAAGCAAGCTGCCAAAGCCATGGCCATCAGGCATTTAGGAAACCAACCAAACCTCACGTCAAATCCCTCCTATTCAGTTTTACAAATCAACACGGCAGATACGCCCTTTGCATCTCTGCCCCCGAATTCTAGGTACACACATTATATACAATTGTTTATATTCCTACAATAGAACTATAAAACTATTTTGAATATTAATTCAATTCTAATGGGAAGTTTTTTTACTATCTGGCCTTCTTTGTCCACCTTATGTCATCAGCGACTTCCATCAGGGCAAAATACTGACTTATTCTTCCTCAATAGCTTCTATTAAAAAGCTCACGGGACGAAAGCCGTCATTGCATGAAATCATGGCAGACTTCGGATTCTTCATCCAGCCGTCATAGAAATTACCGCCCCCGTGGGCAAGGGTCATCACGAAGGGAGACATACTTTCCCAGGCACTTTCGCAAAGGCCCTCAGGCCGCTGCCACCCGTCAGCAATAAAGACCTGTTCCTCCACCATATCACAGGCATGGTCTATGGGATTTTCATATTTTTCCATAAGGTCATGATAACAGGCCTTCCTCATAACCGTAATACGAATCTTTTTCATGCAAAATGCTCCTTATTACATATCTTTTTTCAGCCCCGTTGCCTTAAAGCTCATATCCATCAGCACTTCCAGCATCTTTTTGTTTGCCTTGCGCAAATCCAGACTTATCCAATGCTGCTTGTTCATGTGATAGGCCGGGTAAATACCTTCTTCCCGCAGCAAATCCTCCCGCATGGATTTAGGAGCCTTAAGATTAATTACAGTAATGACAGTATCATCATTTAGCCCCAATCTGTTGGCGGGGATATCCATAAAAAGGCAAAACCATTTCTGACTTACCCGATGGCGAAAAACAAAGGCATCCAGCTCCTCCCAGGGATAGTCCGCCTCAACGCCATATTCACTTTTTATATATTCCACAGCCTGCTTCTTGGTCATCACACCACCAACCTTCTACGATTAACGCCTTTCCTACACAATACACATATATAAGTTATATTCCATTTGATAATGTAAAAACCCTTTATAACGCCATTGTTCAAATTTTTCTTCTTTAGAAGAAAAATCTTCCAATTAGCGTTTCAACGAGCTGGGAGATATGCTCGCCAGCTGTTGTAGTTTGTTTTCCCCCACCTAAAGAGGTGGGGGACATCTTAAAGCTCGTTATATCAGGATAAATCCCCTGCTAAAGGCTCTTAGATAGTCTAAAACAATGAAATTTAAAGTCTTAGCTACCCCACATATTTCTTCAAAATCCGTCTGACTGCAACAAGATAAGAGCCTCCAAAAAGATTCAGGTGGTTCAACAAGTGATAAAGATTGTATATGTCCCGCCGTTCCACATAACCGGAGTCCTTGGGAATAATCTCATGGTAGGCAGCATAAAATATAGGAGAAAAACCACCGAAAAGCTCCGTCATGGCAATATCGGCCTCGTGATGCCCGACATACACTGCCGGATCAATAAGCATAGGTTTGCCAAATCTGTCCGGCATAACATTGCCACTCCACAAATCACCATGAAGCAGGGACGGAAACTGGGGTTCAACAAGAAAATCGTCCAGTTTTTCCAAAAGCTTATGGCAAAGTCGTCTGTCTTCTTTGTCAAAATAATGGTCCGCAAATTTCATCTGTGCCCCAAGTCTGTTGTCACGGAAAAATTCCGTCCAGCCTGACTTGGGGCTATTTTTTTGTTTTGTGGCACCGATAAAGTTATCCTCGTAAAATCCATACACACCGTCCCTGGTCCAGGAGGCTGTTTTGGCACGATGAATATTGGCAAGATTATGTCCCAAGAGAGCCCAATAGTCCTTTGCAGGGTGCTTGCTTCTCTCGTAACGAAGGAGCAAAAATCTCTCCCCCGTGGGCTCACTCCCAATCCCAAGAACTTCCGGCACATTTGCCCCCGCATCTTTTAGTGCCACCAGCCCCTTTGCCTCAGCACTGAAGAAGTTTTCTCCAACACCTTTATTGATCTTGAGAAAAACCTCCTCACCATTTGACAGCAAAAGACGATATGCCTCATTGATGTCACCGCCTAAAACAGATTGTTGATTTTCTACTCTGACTTCCGAACCAAATATATCCCTTACTGTTTCTTTTATTGATACCATATTTTTCAATGCACATCCCTATTCCATATTTAATAGTATTATGTCATCAATTTGGATTTTATTCCATATTCCAGCAAAAAAATGGCCGCCTATTAAGGAAGACACTTTTTCTTTTGGATGGTTATTATCCAAATAATATATAAATAACAATCAGAAAAAGGATTTTTTTATGACTGGGAGAATTATTCATTAGAGATAATAACAACGCAGCGGGAGGATAATCAGTATGAAAAAAGTAATAATGTTCTTCTTATGTTTGATGCTTTTGGCCATTGCAGCCATTGCCTCAGCAAATTACCCCACCCACCTTAACGGGGACAAAAATTATATCCTGGTGGACGGACATATGGGAACAGCATGGTATGTGGACCGCAGTTCACTTAAGGTTCAGAAGTGTGCACCGCCTGAATACATTATCGATGTCAATGTAGTTACTGCCAGAAGTGCCATTGACGATGAACGGGATTTTTACGAAGGCGGACAGGGGGTAATAGTCAGTATAATGGAATACCGCTTCTTCTATGACTGGGACACCCGACGGATGTATCAGGATTTCAACGGCAAGCGGGATTACCTTGATCCTTGGGGAAGCTGGGCAGAAACAGGAATAAGAATGCCCGCCGGGGAAATGAGCTTTTATCTGGCTAATAAACTAAAGTTTTATGGAGATATGGAAAAATACAGCAAATACAGTAAATACACCAATAGTTATTACGGACCATTCTCAGATGATTTCTATATGGCAGCAAACTAATAAGGTATTTTTAAAATATTTTGTAATACACCCCTTCATAGCCCGTATGTAAGGACGGAAAACAACAGGGTCACAACCCACACAGAAGGGAGATAATATTATGGACAAGAAATTCGAACTCAACGAAATGGAACTGGATATGGTTGCTGGTGGCCGCCCACGTGTTCGCCCTAACCCGGCTTTAAGCAATGCTGTTCATAAGGGCCTTACTGCCATCGGTGATTTCTTCAAAAAGATCTTCACCCCACCTTCCAAAAGATATGATAATCTCCGCTGAGAGAATTTAAATTAAAGGAGACGTTAAATATGGAAAAGCATTGCAGACTTTTGATAGTCCAAATGTGTGTTGCAGTAGTTATGTTTGCCATGGTCAGCTTCAATGTATCTTATTGTCAGGCTGCCCAATGGGAAAAGGTAGCGGAAAGTACTGAGCAGACTGTGGAGATAGATGCATCCTCCGTGGAATGGGTGGAATATCCTGAGCTGGGTCGCAATATAGTGTGCTGGTATAAGTACATCGAAAAGGATAAATCAAGCAATGTATACCATTGCGCCTTTAGGGAAACCAACGGTGCTCCTGAATATGCCATTTTTGAAAAAATATCATTTGATGGTGAAGGCAATCAAATAGACCATCAGGGCACCAGCACTCCTGACAATTCCGTTTACAGGCCTGTTGTTCCGGGCAGTGATGGAGAGCAATTCTTTCAAATAGCCAAAAGATATGCAAAATAAAAAACAAAGGGGCATCACACTAAGAAATTAGCGTCGATACCCCTTCTTTTTTTGTCCTTGGAAACCACCGATAATTATTTATTTGGATGGCCTGACGCGCAAAGTGAGATAAAGACAGAAAATCAATATAAATGTTCTGGCAAAAGCGAGCCAGGACATTTTTTTATTTGACTTGAATAAAAGGAGGGCTTAACGGCACTGCTTCACTTCGTTTCGCTCGAGCCCCCCGACATACGCCCACCCACAAATAAATGGTATGAACTACCACATCATGCTATAATTTTGCCAAAGAAATTGACCACGATAATGATATTGTATCGTGCAATGGAGGGCAAACTTATGGCAAAAAGTATACTCATCAAAGATACGACCCGTGAGGAGCGCGAGGAAATTGTCCGCAAGGCCCTGGCCTGTTCTGAGGGCTGCGAAAATTGCACTGGCTGTCAGTTGGGAGTTGGCGATGCCTTTGAAATGTACCGCCCTTACATAGAGGGTAAAAAGGAAATACGCGACATAAACATGGAATACAATGCCAGATACAACATCCACTGACGACAAAAGGGCTCATGAAAAGGGAAAAATATTATGAATTATTCTGTTGAATACCATACAAACCACATAACCATCAGTGATTTCAGGGGAAAATATCAGAATCAGGAAAAGTTTATGGCGTTCTGCCGTGAATGTCCCCGCTACAATTCCACCTGGTCCTGCCCTCCCCTGTTCTTTGACGTAGATAAATACTTGGATAAATTCACTTATATATATGTAATTTGTGCCAAAATAAAACTTAGCAGCCATACCATAGCCGAAGCTGATACATCTGGCAAAATAAAAGATATGGGTTGGGAAATCGTATCATCGGTGAAAACTGATTTAGATGAAAAGCTTCTCGATATGGAAAAGCACATCCCCGATAGTGTAGCCCTATCCTCAGGGGGCTGCATCTTTTGCGAAGCATGCAGCCGAAAAGAAGGTCTCCCCTGCAGGCAACCGGATAAAATGCGCTACTCCATGGATGCTTTTGGCTTTGACCTTACCGCCATCACCAAGGATATGTTTTCCATTGATATTCAATGGTGCAAGGACAGATTGCCGGATTACTTCACCCTAATCCACGGCCTGCTGTCAAAAACCACCATACCAGAAAAATTATGGAAAAAATAAGGTAACTTTTTTAAAATTTTTGTAATGCTTTTCTCCCCAGTCCGTATGTAAGGACAGAAAACAACAAGGGCACAGCCCATAAAGAAGGGAGATAATATTATGAACAAGAAATTTGAACTCAACGAAATGGAATTAGATATGGTTGCAGGCGGCCGTCCACGCATTCACCTTGGCAAGGGCCGTGGCAACGGATCTATTATTAAGGACATCATCAAGCTGATTAAGAAAATCGTTAAGCCAGAGGATACCAAGCCTCAGAAGGACACTAAGCCAGCCCAGGAGAAAGCCGCATAAACCAGTAGGAAAAAGAGGTGAATGATTATGACGAAGGATTTACTAATAAAGAAAATTACCAATGAATCATTAAAGAAGATTGCAAGGGGAATCGGTTTGGCCAAATATCCTCCACAGTATACCCCACCGAAGCGCATAGTCATCACCTTTGGCGAAGGCGTAATCTCTAATAAATAATAAGCTAACTTACACTTCTTACACTTCTCTCATTACTCTCCCCCTGTCTGTTATGCTCACAATAACAGGCAGGGCCTTTTTTTAATTTGATTTGAATAAATGGGATAAAAACAAAGGCAACACGAACAAAAAGAAAAGATGATCATTCCACAAAAGGGTTTTGACAAAGAAAATGGAATATTATTAATCAATCAGATTTTAAACAGGAGGATTGTATATCTTATGACCGATACCAGGGAAGGAAAAGTATCCGTTGGGGTGCTGGCCTGCAATAAATGCGGTGCCCCCATGTACCCTGACATGGAAAAAGGTGGCTTTCATTGTGCCTATTGTGGGGAGTTTTTTTCCTTTGCGCTGACAGATGCGGATTTTACCCCGGGCATGACCTTTCGCCACCAGCCATTGCAGGAAATCGACGGCTATCTGAAGCTGGGACATGTGGCCATCATGGACAAGAAGGCATTACAGCCACCACCATCTGTTGAGTGGCACATGCGGCGAACCCGTCTGGTGGACAAAATCCGTGAATATGATGAAGCCGCACTCAATGCCATTAATGACAAAACCTATATTGATATGAACTGCCCCCACTGCGGAAAGAAGCTGACACCGCGTCTGACGGATAATATTTTCACCTGCCCCCACTGCGGGCAGAAATTTGGTGATTTTGGACATTTGTCAACGGGGGATTTTGATGAAGCGTTGATTGTGGGACGGAAGTATAATTTTGACGGAAAATGCCTTCCCTTCAATATAAAACCATCTGAAGCGCGGCAGGCGATTAGTGCCTTGGGGCGGCAGAACAGGAATGATTTTTTGGATGACGATATAGAAGCACGGGCAGAAACAGAACTGATAGCTGCCTATGTTCCCGTCCAGCTGGCGGATTTCCGTTGGAAATATGAGGTGAGCTCAGACCGTGGCACCTTCTGGTTTTACCAGGAGTGCCTGAATTGGGCATGGGTGTGCACGCTGATGTTTGACTGGTATCTTCTGGATGAACTGGCTCCTTGGGATTACGGAAAGATTTCCATTATGAAGCCAGCCTATCTGGAGGGAAATGTGCGGCTTTTTGCCTCCCAGAATATCGGGGAATGGCAGGCGGCCATCCCAAATTATGTTTTGCAAAGTAAAATACCATATTGGCTTCGGTCCGGACTGGGTATTTGGCAATGTAAGCTTTTGCAGGCATCACACGACCTCCGAAAGCATAAATTTGCCTTTTTGTTGCTGCCGATTTACTTTCTGGACTGTAAAAGAGAGGCAGGGGAAAATGACCGTCAGATCCGTGTAATGGTCAACGGCCAAACGGGGAAAGCCGCGGCATTGATTCTAAGCCCAAGGGAAAGGGATATAATACGCACTGCAGAGCCAATAAAGCCCTATGTTTTCACTAAAGGAGGAGAGCGTACAATACTTTCACCGCCTATGCCTGTAAAATATGTGAAATCCCCCTTCCTCCACGAAAAGATACGACTTTAATGACCAATACTCCACTTCCATCCGCTGGGCTGGCATCACAAAATACAAAGGAGCTGCCGAAGCAGCCCCAAATATATTAGTCTACATATTCCCAAATTAATCTACATATTCCCAAGCTTTGTCATATAGAGCGTCGTAAATACTGCCCTTGCTGATTGCCCGATAATGAATGTCAAAGGGTTCATTTATTGTTGGGGCCCATCCTGTAACATTTCCGTTTTCATCATAACCAGTTCCGGAGAGCATTACATATTGTTTACTGCCGTTCTTGTTTCTGAAGGCAAATCTGGCCAAGCCGTATGTGTTGTCCAATGTGGTGGTTTTCACCCAGCACAACACGTTATCCCCTGCAAATTTAAGGTTTGCTCTTTGCACAGAGGAAACGTCAATTTCATAGTCCACTTCATCCGTCGATGTCACCCATTCCCACTGTGCCGCCTGACAGGAGGAAATATTAACACCAAAAATCACAATTGACAGCATCACAATATAAATAAGCGATGCCAATATTTTGTAGTATTTCATGCAGTCCATGCCTCCCCCGATGCAAAATCCATATCCAGCATTATTGTATTATAAATTTTGATTTCATTCCACATCCACCAACAAAATTAGCCTTTTATTAATGAAGCATTAATATTCTTATAATGAATTTACTCAGCAAAAGTAGTATGATGAATTACATAATAATAATGAGGTGATGGAATTGAAAAAAATGGATTTGAAGAAAAAAATAATGTACACCCTCAGCACTGGTTTGCTGGCTTGTACCTTTTCTTTTGCCCCCCTTTCTGCTCCTGCTGTGGCAGAAGCCAGCGGTTGGGATGTGGTAGGCAACATTTTGGGAACAGTTGGCCAGGCTGCCGTTGAGTACGAGCAGGTGAGAAATTATTTGCTGAACTGGGGCAACAGCCCTGAAACCCAGCAGAAAACCCTTGATGAAACCGTGAATAAATATGGTATCGATACATCTGTGGAGCACAACGAGCGGGTTTCAAGGGTTCTGAACCAGCTCATAGAACAGGGCCACTATGCCATGGAGCCTAACAGTCTGCCCTTCAGATGGCGTGTTATCAACAATGACGAATTTAATGCCGCCTGCTATCCAAATGATTTTATTGAAGTCAACAGTGGCCTTTTAGAAGAGCTTAACAATGATGACGAGGTGGCAGCGGTAATGTCCCATGAAATGATTCACGGGCTTCATCAGCATATTGCCAAGGATGCCCCAAAACAGGTACTCTACACTTATGGCACAGCACTTCTCACCATGAATGCCAATGTATTGGAGGCAACTTTGGGATCGTATATCGGCAATTACATTACTGTAAAGAACACCACAAACCTCTCTGAGGCCGATGCGGACGAATACGGCTTCTATCTCCATTGCAGTGCAGGCTTTAACCCTGGCGGTTTCCCTGCCATGACCCTTGATATGGCCAAGGGAGACAATTCTGACCGCAACCTTTTAAAGGAAATCTTTGTGGGTGCATATAACCATCCTGCTTCACAAAAGCGCTTTGAACAGGCTCAGCAGCGCATGGAGGAATATGGCTATAACCATGTAAAGGTGAAAAATGGCACTGATATTTTCATTGACGACAAGCACTTTATGACTGCCAGTGAAACACCTAATCTGACTGATTGGGAAAATGCTTATCTCATTGCCGGGGGTATATGCAAGGGTATTCACGATTATTCCACCGTGGAGTCCTGGGGCTTTGGCACTCCTGATTTTCTTAATGACAAAGCCTATACGGAACTGAAATCTGCCCTGTCCGACACCGCACTTTCTGACAGCCTTCAGACCATGCTTGCCAATTCCTATTCCCTTGACATTTATGACAAGGAGCACAGAAGCACCAAGGCAAAGCTGAAAAAGGCCGAAAAGGAACGCAATGACAAGATTACCAGCCGCCAAAATATGGCAATGTCTGCTGAAAACGCATCTTCCTATGAGAGGCACTTTGAATCCTACAACAAGCTGGGGCTTAATGTATTGGCCTATAAAGAAGCTGAAAAAGCCTACAAGGCAAATCCTGACAGCTATATTCACACCGGCAATATGTCCCGTGCCCTTAATGCCCTGAATGCTGAGTATAAGGAAAAGCATGACACCTGGAATGATGATTATACCCAGAAGGCCATTGAATACACTGACAAGGCGCTGAAGATATGTGAGGATAACTCCATTGATGATACCTACTGGCTTTACAGCAACATGGCATATTATCAGATGCAGGCCCAGAACTATGCGGATTCCAATGAGGCGGCATTGAAGGCCATCACTCTCAAGCCTGATGAAAAGAGTAACTACCGTTTTGTAGGCTACAATAGTCTTATGCTGGGAGATAAGGGCAGTGCTGTTAAGTATTACTCCCTCTATCTGAACCACGGCGGTGACAGAGATATGGTTCCTGCTGAGCTTTCCAATGAAGTACAGGCAGATGCAAGATCCATTGATGAAATATATGATTCCAACGAGTAATACAATATAAAGAATAAGCTGCTTTATTATCCATTCAAATTACCACATAATAAAAAACTCCTTGCTATATTTGTTCAACAAATGAACATATAGCACAGGAGTTTTTTGTTGAATAATATATGTTGTGTTTTCCTTCGAAAAAATGTAATATTGACGTATTGCAGAACGTAGACACGAGGTAAGAATTATGTTATTTGTTTCCATGCTGATAATGGGTATGATAATTGGATTTATTGGAATTGGCGGGGCCGGTATCACCATTGCCCTTTTGACTGTGGGCTTTGGTGTTCCTATACACACTGCTCTGGCAGTGGCTCTTTCCGCCATGGTTTTTACCACCATGTCAGGGGCCTTCAGCCATTTCAAGGAAGGGAATGTTATTCCAAAAACTGGTGCTGTGCTGGGCATCAGCGGCATGGTGGGAGCCTTTATGGGAGCAAATATATCAAATATTATTCCTTCCGATATATTGGGTAAAATGTCCGGATCCATCATGGTACTGTCCGCTGTACTCCTTTACACCAAGGTGTATCAGCCCCAGTGGCTAAATAAGCACTTTCCGCCCCGGGATGGTTTGCTTGAAGGCCATAAGCTCTACATCTATGGAAGTATTGCGGGGATTGTGAACGGCCTTATATCCGGAGCCTTTGGTATTGGGGCGGCGGCCTTTATACAGCTGACTCTTATGATAATCTTCGGGGTTCCCGTGCTCTACGCCATTGGTACCTGCATGATGGTAATTCTCCCCATTTCCATTGCAGGGGGCTTTGGATACTTCCTGAACGGCCAGCTGGATTTATGGATATTCCTCCAGACTCTTGTGGGGCAGGCAGTTGGCGCATATCTGGGTGCAAAGCTCACCCGTCTGGCTCCCCGCCCAATATTAAAATTCTTTATGGTAGCCATGTCCGCCTCCGGTGGGCTGGTAATGCTGCTACTATACTAAGTTGCATACATCCACAAAAAGAGGGCCTGCCGAAGCAAGCCCTCCCTTTAATTATTAAAGCAATATACTATTTATTTTTTTGCGGCAATCCAGTGATTTACCCCAGATTTATCCATAACAGGCTTTTCTGCTGCTGGTTTATCGGATGCAGATTTATCTGATGCTGGTTTTTCTGATGCAGCAGGCTTTTCAGACATAGCTGGCTTTTCGGACATAGCTGGATTCTCTGATGCAGCAGGCTTTTCTGATACAACTGGCTTTTCTGGTGCAGCATTCTCTGCTGGTACTGTTGCCTTATCCATGGCAGGACCGTCAGCCACAGGGATTTCTGCCCCACTTTCATTTACAATCTCCTCTGCCACAGCCCTGTCCGTTGGATTATTTGGCAATAATTCCTCAAAAACAGGCTTCTCTGCAGTCTCCTTGTCATTATTAATTACAACCTTTTCATTTTGAGGTGCCCGGGCCATATCGTTCTCCACAACGGTGCTGGTCTGTGGTGCCTCAACCTTATCTAAAGGTGCCTCGCTGGCAAACACACTGCCGCTCACTGCCATAACTGCCATCATAGTAATACTTGCAATAGTCTTTCTCATAATATATACCTCCAAATCAAATGCGAATTAACAAATCACAAAATAATTAATAATAAAATTAAATAGGCCTATTAACTGATTTATATTCTACAACCAAATTATGGAAGAAAACTGAATAAATTAATTTAATTGGTAAAAAGGTATTTTTTCCCAAATATTAATTCTTTTTTTACATAAAAAAAGTGGCTGCCGCACTGATGGAAAACATCAAATGCGACAGCCACTGCTATTACTTCATTAAATATTCTTTTAAGTCCAGATTCACAATATATCTGATTTTCTCTCCCTCAGCACTTGCCCACTTTGCATTTAGCCCTATCATTTTAGCCACTTCCAGTATATCACTCATTCCCGGGCTTTTTCCTTCCCCATGAATTGTAGTGGCATGCTCCCCTCCTATGGATTCACTATAGGTTAAATCGTAGGCCGGTGATAACATCCACCTTTTTTCTGCTTCATCATATATAAAGGAAAAATTTTTGGAGTGATCATCACGATTATGTGCAAATACATTGAAGCACATAAGACGAAACAGCTTTTTGCACTCCTCCATATCCCGTGTAAGCTTCAGCGTCAGTTTCATCAAAACATCATAATCAAGATTTGGTATACGATGAGAGGTCTCCAGCAGACCTGAAACCGAAACCATGTGTATTCGCTGCCCCCCCTTCACCCCATCTTTATAATCAAAACGTTTCGTACCAAAATATCCGGAACATATACCAGAAGGGAAAAGTTTCACATCAGACATGTCTATACCGCATTTTTTTGCACATAGGGCATACCTATATTCCTGCTCACCAATATTTTTCCTGTCATAAGTGGAGGGGAATTTTATAATCCACGGAGTTTCCTCAATACTTGTCAATATTTTAGGCCTTGCACCACCAGAAGAACCGCCCTTTGCAAAAAGGAAATCCAATTCATCCGTCTGTTCCTCCTGTAAAAGCTTCTGACATTCCCTGGCAATGACATCATAGGATAATTCCTCCTGAACATCAGCAAAACCAAGCACTGGCTCATAAGTCAGTGCCCCCATGCCGGATTTGCCAACAATAGCCAACCTTGTAAGAACTCCCACGGCAGCCGGATCCATATTCTTTTTCCGCAACAATCTATCCACCAGCAATCTGCCCCAACCATCTGGAAGACTGTCTGCAAACACGCCAAATAACCCCTCAAAGGGGTCAAATTTTGGCATAAAAACCTTTTTTTCTAATGGCAAGGAAAAGGGACTTATGGAAAAACCATCACTCAGCCAATCCTTATCATATTCAAAGGCAGCAATGCGATTTTGCGCTAACGCCATCTGTCCAACCCTTCGCCCATGATAAAGGACCGTCAGCTTATCTACCTTGTTCATTTATTATCTCCTCTAAAGATCCATAGGGTACTCCACTAAATAAGCTTTCCAGCTCCTCCTCCACTTCAAGAGCAATTGCAATTTTAGCTAATGATTGTAAGGAAATATCTCCCGTTTGTTCAAACCTTTTCACAGAGCCAAAGCTGACTCCGGAACGTTGTGCCAAGGCCTGCTGGGAAAGTTTCCGTCTTTTCCGCAATTTTGCCACACGTCCTGCCAAATCCTTATTTATTTCTGTTGCTGTTCTTTGTTCTAAGTTTATCATACTAATATTTTATCCATTATTGCCATTTTTTGCAACTTTTAGATAATATATTATCTCTTAAATAGTAAAAGTGGTTACCAGTTAAGATAACCACTTTCCCTTTGCACATTATTTTATGAAGTTCGTTGGCTGCCATGGTTCCTTTTCTGGCAAGCCATATTTCTCCTTGCCCAGGGCAATACTCTTCATTAAAAATGCCATATTCTTGCCCAAAGTCCGCATGGTCTGCAAGCCCTCACCATCCTGCTCAGCCTCACCTTTCCCCGCTCCATGGAGACTGTTCCAATATTGGCTGGAGGCTATGGGCATACCGCAGATAGTAAAATACTTGTTCAGGGCATCAAAGGTTGCCGAGCAGCCGCCCCGACGGGCCACAGCTATTCCGGCTCCCACCTTCATGGTCTTGTCAAATTTACAGCTCATAAACAGACGGTCAAGGAAGGACAGAACCGTTCCATTAGGGGAAGCATAGTACACAGGGGTTGCCACCACCAGGCCATCAGCCTCCTCAAATTTTGGAGCCAGCTGATTTACCTCATCGTCAAACACACACTTCTTGTTCTCTGCACAGGAATAACATCCGATGCACCCACGAATGGCCTTGTTGCCAATCTGAACCACCTCTGATTCCACACCTTCCTGTTCAAAGGTTTTCATCAGTTCATTTATTGCCACTGTTGTATTACCGCCCACCCGTGGGCTTCCGTTGATAATAAGAACCTTCATGCCAAAACTCTCCTTTGATTCACCTTACATAAAAAATAGCTACATACACAAAATTTCCCGCTTTAGCTATTCGCCAAAACATAACAATTATCCTGCTAGAGAATTGTCCGTTTACATAGTGAGGTGATGCCTGTATGCGGGCCAGCCTTTCCCCCTGAGGAAGCCGCCCAAATTCCGGCCGATGAATAAAACTAATTCCGCCCAAGGATAGCAATCCCACAGTGGCCGCACCTCCTATAATAAATTGTCTGCGGTTCATGACTTCACCAACCTAATATCTCAATCAATTCATTGCAAGGAAAAATTAACTGTTACATTTCCCTCTCCCAAAATATTCTTTAATTCCTTTTGAGATAATCCCTTGATTTTACCTAGTTTGGTAAAGTTCCAGCTGTTAGTATCGTAATAAATAGTTATTTGATTGCCCTGATAAAGAATCACATCACCAGGCTGAGTTGTTATCTGGGTATCATTTGTTGGCAGATTAGTTCCCAATGGCCCTACTTTTTCAAAATTTCCATAATCATGCATATTTATGGAAATATCGCCTTTTTTTAGCAACTCGATAAAAGCAGCTGTCGAGGAATTATTTTCTGGAACAATTTCCAAAACATGATTATTTACATGTGCATAAATCATAACTGGTTCCACTTCCCCCTGATTGATTACTGCTTCTTTAACATATTCGGGATTCTGATTGGCATTACTGGTACAGCCCGCAAATAATATAGCAGCAAACAGCGCAACTACCACTAAGGTTATTAAATTCAGTCTATTGCAATGATTTACCAAATTCATAAGCCTCCTCCAATTTTCTTGTTTTTAAGTCAGCTTCTCCCGGATCATTAATACCGCCGCAGAACAATGTCCCTTTTAAAATGGCTTTATCAAAACAATCCACCCAGCCTAAAAGGCCATTTTCAGCTTTTTTAGGTGTGCTTTCTTCGTCCTCGGCAGCCACCGATAGCATGTATACGTTGCGAAATCTATAATCGGAAGGAAACAGTGGATTCATCCTGTCCAAAAGTGTTTTCATCTGTCCACACATTTCGTAATAATAGATTGGTGTTGCGAATACCAAAGTATCTGCCGCCTTAACTTTTTCAGCGATAATATTGGCATCATCATTTAATACGCATTTTTGTGTTTCCTGACAGGCGAGACAGCCAATACAAAAATTAATCTTCTTTCCCTTTAGGCTAATATGCTCAACCTCATGACCAGCCTCCTTGGCCCCTCCAATTAAACGATGTGTAAGTATATCAGAATTACTTTTTGCACGCAAACTTGTAGAAATAACGAGTACCTTGCTCATATTGTATTTGCCTCCTATAACAGCATATCATATTTACCAGCCTCCACTGGCTCGCACCACTCGTTGGAGGTATTTTCCCCCGGTACTTCAATGGCCAGATGCTGGAAAGCGGAATTTGGTGAAGCCCCGTGCCAGTGCTTTACATTGGCCGGGATATTTACAACATCTCCAGCCTTAAGCTCCTTGGCTGGCTTGTCCCACTCCTGATAGTATCCCCTGCCAGCAGTCACAAGGAGTATCTGGCCACCGCCTTTGTCCGCATGGTGAATATGCCAGTGGTTGCGACAACCCGGCTCAAAAGTTACATTGCCCACATACACCTGCGCCATGGACAGCATATTCAGATAACTCTTGCCATCGAAATACTGGGCATAATTGACATTTTCCCCACCTACAGGGAACAGACTTGTTGCCATTATATTTTCTAAGGATTCATTTTCTGTGGCAGAAGTTGCGGAGGACTCGTCAGCATAAACCTCCTTGGCCATATTGAAAGCTGCCCAAGCCTTTGGCCAGCCCCCATAAAAACCTAACTGGGTGATGATTTCTGCCATTTCTTCCTTGGTAATACCATTATTTTTTGCATTCTGCAGATGATACTTTAAGGAACTGTCCACCATGCCACTGGCCACAAGGGCTGAAATGGTAACAATACACCGCTCCTTCAATGGAAGAATATCATTTTTAGACCAAACTTCACCAAACAGAATATCATCGTTATAACGGGCAAAATCCGGAGCAAATTCTCCTAACTGCTGCCGCCCCGCAGTTTGAACTATCTTAACAGCTTCTCTTGACCGACTCATAAAAAAGTACCTCCCAAATGCTTGTGTTTTTTATTTACAGATTGGTGCCAATTTTATAGGCCATATCTGCAAATTCGGACTTCTCCACCAAGGAGCGGGCACCACAGCCTGTTGCCATTACCTGCCCCACGTCCTTCCATTCCATATAGCGAACCAGGGTCTCGTAGTGATTAATCAAAGCTTCCATGGTCCAATCAGCACTGTTGTAGGCTGTTGCAAGCATTATAGACTTTTTCCCGTGTAGCTTGCCGGTACGGGAGTAAAATCTGTCCACGATAATCTTTAACTGGGCTGACATGCCGAAATAATACAGTGGCGTGGTCAGTACAATAAGATCTGCCTCCAGCATCTTTGGCATGAGAATATTTTCAATATCATCCTTAAAAATACATGGGCCATCCATACCGCATTTATCACAGCCCCTGCATGGATGTGTGTCACCATTTGCCGCATCAAAGGTAAACACCTCATGGCCGGCACTTTTGGCCCCCTCTGTAAACCTGTCTGCCAAATATATTGATGTGGACTCATTCTTAGCATGAGGACTACTGGTAATAACTACTATCTTCATATTTTTTCCTCCTGACACACTGCCCTTTTCGGGAACTACATTTTTCTTATCATCCTTCAGTGCCGAAAGGCCACAGCCTGACATAAACAGGGTCATGGCACCTATTCCACTGATTTTCAAAAATTCCCGTCTGTTCATAATAAACCTCACTGCTGCTTTGATATGATCAATGACTAATTTCTTTTTAGGAAGGCTGCAACTGCTTTTCCTATAAGCACATATATCCCCATTATTCCGCACATTAACAGTGCATATACCACCCCTGTTTCATTGGTGGCTTCGGTGGCAAAAATGTGCTTCATTAATAGGCGGTCCCCTACCCGATTCAGGAAGGAGCCATATACGCCAACAGCCAGCACTGCCACGCCCAACAGAGCTCCCATGATACGCCCAATTAATGGAGAAAGTTCAACATTTAAGGCCTTTTTCCACTGAGTTATCCAGCCCTTCCAATGAAGTCCCCAATGAATACCGCTCACTATCAGTATTAAGTATGGTAATGAAACATGATATTGATGTATGGTGATACTGCGCTGAATTTCCAAGGGCATTATATCCTTCAGGAGATGATTTGAAATGCCCAAGCCGGCCAATACAGCCACCAGTACAACTGCTATCAGCAATATATTAATGACAGTGCCTATAACCCGCAAAGGATTCCAATTTCCCTTGCCAAGTCCCTTGAACCACTGTCTCTTCTGATAGAGATGGACACCTACCAGCACCAGCCATGCCACACCTATTACCTCGTGCAGCACCTTGGGGATATAGTGAAAGCACATCACCAACAAAAACATTATTGGCAAAAGTATGGTTATTATCATGGAGTTAGTTAATTTGCCCCTATCCATAGGTTCCTCCCAATTAATTTATCTGCCTCTACTTTATCACTTAAAGCAAACTCCAAGTCAACTCTATTTTTCGTCTATATTCATTTTCATGTAATCAGCGGTGACGGTGAAACAAATCAGGTCTTTTCCAAGCCTTCCCAGTGCTTTTGCAATGCATTGCAGGAAAGATTTTCATAACGGGAAAACGGGACGTTCCATCTTTTGGGGAACGTCCCTATTTTATTGCTTATTGCATGTTGCTTATTTCAAATATTTCTTAAAGAATTCTTCCAGCTTATTAAACGGAATTTTATCCTTGTTGTCGTAAAGGTCGATATGGGAAGCCCCCGGAACAATAACCAATTCCTTGTTGTCGCCTTTCAGCTTCTTGAAGGCATCCTCCCCAAAGTAGCGGGAATGGGCCTTTTCACCGTGAAGTACCATTACTGCACTCTGGATTTCATCACTGTAGGAAAGAAGCGGCATGGTCATAAAGGACAGTCCTGAGGTCATGTTCCAGCCACCATTTGAGTTAAGGGACCGTGGGTGATAGCCTCTCTCGGTCTTGTAATATGCAAAATAATCCTTTACAAACCAAGGTGCTTCCTCTGGAAGTACATCCGGCACACCGCCGGCATTCTTGTAGAAACCATTTTTATAATCCTCGGTACGCTGGTTATTCAGGGCCTGACGGTTGGCATAACGCTCATTGGCCAATGTCTCAGCATCCTTTTCATAATCAAAATAACCGTTGGCAGTTACTCTGGACATATCATACATGGTGGAAGCCACCGTTGCCTTGATGCGGGTATCCATGGCAGCAGCATTAATACCCATGCCGCCCCAGCCACAAATACCAATAATACCAATCCGCTCCGAATCCACATTATCCTGAACAGAAAGAAAATCTACAGCCGCTGAAAAGTCTTCTGTGTTAATATCAGGGGAAGCAACATAACGTGGAGTACCTCCACTTTCACCAGTAAAGGACGGGTCAAAGGCAATGGTCAAAAATCCCCGCTCTGCCATTTCCTGAGCGTACAGCCCGGAGGACTGCTCCTTTACAGCACCGAATGGTCCGCTTACTGCTATAGCCGGCATTTTACCAGAAGCATTCTTTGGTACATACATATCTGCCGCCAATGTAATTCCATAGCGATTTACGAAAGTAATCTTCTTATGGTCCACCTTATCACTCTTGGCAAAAACCTTGTCCCACTCACTGGTCATATTCAGCTTTTCGGCCTTAATAACACGATCGCTCTGCTGCTCTGCACTCTGCATTGCATTTCCCCCCTGAATAGCTGCTTCTGTATTTATACCCATAGTCATCACGCCTGCACATAACATTGCTGCCAAAACTGTTCTCAATGTCTTTTTCATGGTTTTTCCTCCCTGTTTTGCTATCACATTTCCTCTTGATGGTTAGAGTATAACAAAGGAGCAAAACCAATACCAATACTTATAGAAAATAGTTATCTATGCTTTTTTGTAATATATATTTTCTTTTCGAAAAGTAACATTTGAACAATTGCGCTAGAACCCACCTATTAAAAAGGCCCCCATTAGAAAATGGAGGTCTTTTACGTTGCCAAAAGCATCTGGAATATTAAGCTATATTCTTTACAATCCAGGCCAGCAAATGATCTTCCACAGCACAGCCAATATGCTTTGCTATTTTTTTGGTATCCTCATGGGCGTTGGCCGGGGCTATGCCAATATCGGCGGCAGCCAGCATTTCATTGTCGTTAAGGTAGTCACCACAGGCGATTATCTCAATGCCCGGCAGCTGTTCTCTGATAAAGGCCAGCATGGAGCCCTTGGATACATCCTTGGCTACAAACTCATAATAATTGTCCTCGGAGTAAAAGCCATTGGCCAGCTCCGCTACCCCCATTTTCTCAGCCAGCACCACATATTTTTCCAAATGCTCATGCTTGTCGCAGGCAAAAAATTTCAGCCATGGTGTCTTGGTGGTATCTGTAAGCTGTCCCAAATCCGTGTGGCCATAGCTGTAAAACTCGTTAGGCAGACGTGGATCGTCATTGGCTTCCGGGGAAATGATATGACAGTTCTCAGCAGTATAGACCTCCAGACATGCTTCGGGAAAATCCTGCAGAGCCTTACGGGCAAACTTCGGCCATAGATCATTTTCGTCACCAGCGGTCAATGGCAGTGTTTTGATTACCTTTTTCTGCACCCAGTCATAGAGCATGGCACCATTAAAGAACACCGACGGGGCATTAATTGGCAGTCCTTCCACATAACCCGCCGCCGCTTCAGGGGTACGTCCCGTGGCAATGGCAAAGCGTCCCCCCTCTGCCACAAAATCAGCAATAGCTGCCCTGTTTTCCGGGGAAATCGCGCCCCCCCGGGGAATAAGCGTACCGTCCAAATCCGAAATAATCATTTTGCCTGTATATTTTCCCATAATTACAACTCCTTACAGTTCAATGACCACAATTAATGCTTATAACGCCATTGTTCAAATTTTTCTTCTTTAGAAGAAAAATCTTCCAATTAGCGTTTCCCTAAAGGACTAACTCACTTCGTTCGTGTCGCAACGAGCTGGGAGATATTCTCACCAGCTGTTGTAGTTTGTTTTCCCCCACCTAAAGAGGAAGGGGACATCTTAAAGCTCGTTATAGTTTAATGCAAACAGTTTAATGCTTGCAATTTATGCTTACAATTTGATGCCCACGGTTATTTCCTGCATAAAGGCCTTTGGTGTGGTATGAAGATACTTCTTAAAGGCCTGGGTGAAATTCTTGTAGTCCCCAAAGCCCGTCTGCTCTGCCACCTCATAGACCCTCCAGGTCCCGTCCTGGAGCATTTCAATGGCCTGCTTAAGGCGGTACTGGGTCAGTAGGCCTCCAAAGCTGTGCCCTGTTTCCTCCTTCAGTTTTCTGGATAGATAGCTGGAGGAAACTCCCAGCTCTTCGGCAATGGTCTCACCGCTGAGCCGCTCCTTAAAGCCGCTTTCAATGCGCTTCAGCACAGCCTGCACATAAGGATTGCCGGTGTGATAAGCCGTCCTCAAGCCCTCATCCCAGGACAATTCCTCCTGCTCCTTCTCTTCCCGATGGCCTTCGATCTTGGCCAGGGCCTTGGTCAATTCCTCCTCATTCACGGGCTTAAGCAGGTAATCGCAAACGTCCAGCTGCAGTGCCCGCTGGGCATAGGAAAAATCCGCATAACTGGTAAGATAAATTATTTTAACTGGATTATCCGCTTCCTTTAGTGCCTCCGTCATGGCAATGCCATCCATCACCGGCATCTTTATATCCGTCAGTACCACATCTGGCCTGGTAGCCTCAATGACCTCCAGGGCCTCCTTGCCATTGGCGGCCTCTCCCACCACCTTGGCTCCCATTTTCAGCCAGTCAATGGTACAAACCAGCCCACGGCGGATTATTTCTTCATCTTCCACAATAACCAAATTAAGCATCTTTTTGCTCCTTCTTCGTCAGAGGCAAGCACAGACTTATTTCCGTGCCGCCTTCCGGTGGACAGCTCAATGTCAGGCCATATGCAGTGCCATAGAGCAGCTGCAGACGCCGCTGCACATTATATAGGCCCCAGTGTCCCGTATCATTTTCACTGCTTGCCAAAAGCTTCCGCAGCTGGGCCAGTTTATCCTCGTCAATACCCCGGCCCCCATCCTTCACCAAAACATGCAGCTGCCCGTCCCTAATCTGCACCTTATAGTCTATCCTAAGTTTGCCGTTTTCATCTTCACCATACTTAATGGCATTTTCCAACAGGGGCTGAAAGAGCAGCTTTGGTATGGTGGCTGTGCGGGCTGACGGCTCAATATGGTCGTTAAATTCCAGACGGCTGCCAAAGCGGTACTGCTGAATTTTCATATAGCTGTCCAGATACTTTATATCCTCCCGCAGCTCCACCTGACGCCCGCCACTGGTAATACTGTAACGGAGCAAAGCTGACAGGGCCATAATCATTTCCGTGGCTGCCCCGGGATCCAGACGCACCATAAATTTAATATTTTCCAAAGTATTAAAGAGAAAATGCGGGTTGAACTGGGATTCCAGCTCCCGCAGCTCTGCAATAACAGTCAAATCATCCACTGCCTGGGTTGTGAGCTTGGTTTCACGGGCAATGCTGCGCAAAATAAGAGGTACCATAAGCAGTATGGCCAGTATAATCGCCCCAACACCAATGGCATATCGCATAAGTAAATCAGAAACCTCCGACACGGCCCTGAGCCGATAGGTTTCACCACCAAAATCTATATCCTGCTGGGTAACGTAATAAATGCTGTTGCCTGCCGACACCAGACCGTTTTTGTCATTGGCAAACTCCCACCGCACCTTGCGGTAGTCCACTACCCCTGGGGCATACTTAATCAGTCGGGCATTGTCCAGCTTATCCGCCAAAACAATCCCTGTGCGGCCATCCCCCGCCAGCTGCTGCAAATAAGCAGAAGGCAAAACATAAATAAGGAAGCCCGCTACCTGTCCATCAATGGAAACAGCCTGGCCACAAATTAAATCCTGTCCACCAGACCGGGGCAAAAATTCCTGCTGGGGCATTTCAGGATGCTCATAAAACCTTGACCATATACCCCAATTATGCTCCACTGGCTGTAAATCCCATGGCAGGGTATCATTGCTGCCCAAAATAACTTTCCCCCGGGTATCAAGCAAATAAAACTCCACCCCACGATGGCCAATATCGTGATGGAGCCGGGCAAAAGCCTCCGCCCTAAGGGCTTTGTCACTGCCCCAAAGGGAAATATCTGGCACCTTCCCCAGAAATTCTGTCTCCTCCTCAGTACGCTGCATAAATTCCCGGCTTATATTGGACAGCACATCTGCCGCCAGCTCCAGGGCCTCATGATTCACCCGGGTAACTGCATACTGCCAGCTGCCCAGCATTAAAAATCCTCCCAGCAGAGCCATTATCAGCACGGGAACCAAGGCATACCAAGCCAGGGCCCGCTGCAAACGGGATTCAAAATAACGATGCATGGGGGCAGCTCCTTTCGTTAATTATTACTTCTCCATTATAACGGAAAAACAATCTTTTATAAAGATAATACCCATAGGAAGAGCAGTTTAAGAGAGCAAAAGAAATAGCGTGAAAAGCCAGTTTATGACTTTCCACGCTATATTAGTTCACTGGGTCAAATATTACTGCACGCTGGTGAAGATATCCTTAAACTTATCCAGCCATGCCTTCTTGTTCTTGTTTACTACTTCCTCATTGTCATTGATGGAATTAATCTCAGACTTAGGAATCAAACCTACAGGTGGGTCTACATCATCGCGTACACTGCGGCGATGGAGCTTCTGGGTAATAAGGGTCTGAGCTTCCTTGCTGGTGATGAAGTCGATGAACTTCTTGGCATTTTCCATGTGCTTAGCATTCTTGATGATATAGATACCATCTGGCTTGGAAATTACGCCTTCCTTCATGTAAACCAGCTTAACAGGTGCGCCGTCAGCAACGTACTTTGCGCCGCCTTCCTCGAAGGTAAGACCTACAGCATACTCACCATCAGCAACGCCTTTGTATACAGCGGAGGAACCGGACAGCAGCTTGCCATCCAGATTCTTGGCCAGACTGGTCACATAATCCCAACCCTTGTCAGGGTCGCCCTTGCCCATAGCATAGAGCATGTTAATCAGATGTTCATAGGAAGAAGAAGATTTGGATGGGTCTGCAAAAGCGATCTTGCCCTTCAGAGCAGGATTCAGCAGATCCTCATAGCCTTCAACCTTTACATCGCCGATAAGGTTAGTGTTGATCATGATAACGCTAGGGATATCAGTGAAACGGGTGATGGAACCTTCCACGTTCTTGAAGTCCTTCTGGATATGGTCTTCATTAACGGAACGGTATTCCTCGAAGAGAGCTGCCTTAGGCTTCATGGTTCCCAAAGAACCGCCCCAGAAGATATCGGCCAATGGGTTGGCTTTTTCAGATTCCACACGTTTCAAAAGCTCACCCGTACCAGCGGCCACTACTTCTACCTTTACACCGCTCTGCTTCTCAAACTCTTCAACCAATGGGTTGATAAAGGCCAGCGGATGAGGACAGTAGATAACTACCTTGTTCTCGTCATTGCCTGCAGGCTTTGCCGCTTCCTTGTTGTCCCCACCGCCGCAACCAGCGAGACCGACGGTGAGCATTGCCGCACCTAAAAGTCCGGCAATAAGTTTTTTCAGCTTCATAATGAAACCTCCTTAAAATAAGTTATAGTACTATAACGCCTAAAGCGT
Source organism: Anaerovibrio sp. RM50 (assembly GCF_000622005.1). Lineage (GTDB taxonomy): Bacteria > Bacillota > Negativicutes > Selenomonadales > Selenomonadaceae > Anaerovibrio. The sequence continues at coordinate 70,590 of NZ_JHWV01000011.1, forward strand.
TTATAACGTTACATCCCGACGTCCGGATACCTTGAAGAAGATAACCATAGCCGCGATGGTCGTTATCGTAAGAATAGTGGACAGAGCCGCTGCCGTGCCGTAGCTGGCGCGGATAACCTCGGTGTAAATTGCAACCGACATGGTTTTAGTGGCTCCAGTAAAGAGGATAACTGAGGAACTCAATTCGTTGATGGCCGTAATCCAGGAGATGATGGCTCCACTCATTACGCCTGGCAGCATCATAACAGCCGTAACCTTGAAGAAGGTCTTTAGCGGTGAAGCACCCAGACTTATGGAAGCCTCCTCCAGACTTGGGCTCAACTGATAGAGAATAGCCGAGCTTGAACGCAGTGTGTATGGCAGACGGCGGATAACCAGTGAAATGATGATTATAATCGCCGTACCGGACAGAACCATTGGATCATCATTAAAGGCCAGCAGCAGGGTAATACCAAGAACTGAGCCTGGAATGATATAAGGGAACATGGTTAGGGTATCAATGATATCCGTGAGCCAGCTCTTTTTGCGGGTGGTAAGATAAGCCACCGTCATACCAAGGAACACGATCATAGCCATAGCCGCGGTACTGTATAAGTAGGTGTTGCTGATAGCAGTTCCCAGGGAGTCAAAGATCGTGCGGTAGCTGTCAAGAGAATAGCCATCCACGAAAATGGAACCATTGGTCTTGAGGAAGGAAGTGTAAATAACCACCAACTGAGGAATCATGGACAAAGCCACCAACAAATAGATGCAAACATGCATAACTACGTTCTTGATGCCCTTCATCTCCCCTACCGGCAGAGGCCGCAGGGAACTCATGGTGAAGGATTTCTTGTTGACCACGTATTTCTGAAGCATGAATATGGTGGAGGTAATCAATACCATAATAGCCGCCATAGCTGCTGCAAAGTTGGCCTGGTCGCCTACCTCATTGATGAACTCGGAGTAAATCATAACCGGCATTACGTTGAAGCCTTCGCCAATCAGCATTGGAGTACCGAAGTCTGCCATGGCATTCATAAATACCATCAGGGCACCTGCAAGGATAGTAGGTGTAATCAGCGGCAACATAATGGTAACAACCTTTTTGATACCGCTGCAGCCGAGGCTTTCTGCTGCCTCAATCAATGCAGAGTCGATATTCTTCATGGCTCCTGCCACATAGAGATATATGAAAGGATAAAGCTTCAGGGTCAGAACCAGCAGTATCCCCGCAAAACCGTAGATAGATGGGAACTCTATGCCCATCCCCGCCAGCCACTGGGTAAGAATACCGCTACGGCCGCCAATCAAAATCCAGGAGTAAGCACCGATAAATGGTGGTGAAAGGAGTGAAATGATTATGCAGATTTCCACAATCCCCTTCCCCTTGACTTTGAAAAGAGTCATAAAATAGGCCAAAGCTGTGCCCACGATTACTGCCAGCACCGTTACACAGGTGGTAACGCTGAAGCTGTTGATCATGGACTGATAGTAATACTTCCTGTCAAAGAAGTGGGTAAAGTTCTCCATTGTGAAGGCCCCGGTGCTTGCATCCTCAAATGCACTGATAAACAGGGAGAACAAAGGATAAATCAGAAACAGTCCGAAGACAACAATGGAAAGTACGGTTATCCAAGCCCAGAAGTCCCATTGGAATTTCTTATTCATTTTCCACCACACCTTCCATCAGGCTCTTGCTGCCATCTGCACGGAATACGTTGATCTTTGCAGCATTTGGCTTCAGATAAACCGTATCTCCGATTTCCAGAACCTTTTCTGCATGTCCCAGATCCTGGCTGAACTCAATGGCCGGCTGGTTTGGAACCAGCATATCCTCTGGGAAATCAAGGCCGTAGGTAATGTACTTGCCAAGGAATACCTTGGTTTTAATGGTACATTTTACGCCCTGACCTTCACCGCAGATGGAGAATTCCTCCGGACGAACTGCAATGGTCACATCGTCACCGATTTTTGCCTCTTCCCCAAGGGTAGTCATTGGAAGAACAAAGCCATCAGCAAAGACTACTGCTTTGCCGCCGTTGGCTTCCTCAATGCGCCCCTTAAAGAGATTGGAATGACCGATGAAGGTTGCTACAAACACATTGTATGGACGGGTATAGATAGTATGTGGGGTACCGGTCTGCTGAATAACACCCTTCTTCATAACAGCGATTCTGTCTGAAATTGCCAGGGCCTCTTCCTGGTCATGGGTTACATAAACCGTGGTAATACCCACCTGCTTCTGAACTTCACGGATAGCCGAGCGCATTTCCACACGCAGCTTGGCATCCAGATTGGACAGCGGCTCATCCATCAGCAGTACGCTTGGATGAATAACGATTGCACGGGCCAGTGCCACACGCTGCTGCTGGCCGCCTGAGAGACGCTCCGGCAGTCTGTCCTGATACTCAGTAATCTGTACAACGTCGAGAATCTTGTCTACCTTTTCCTTCATCTCTTCCTTGGACATATTACGGAGCTTCAAGCCATACTCAACGTTTTCACGCACGGTGAGGTGCGGGAAAATTGCATAGCTCTGGAACACCATACCAATATTACGCTTGTGAGCCGGAATATCGTTAATTACCTGCTCGTTGAAGCGGATCTGCCCCCCCTCAATGCTATTAAATCCTGCAATCATACGCAAAAGCGTGGTCTTGCCGCAGCCAGAAGGCCCCAACAGGGTGAAGAACTCCCCGTTTTTAATATTCTGGGTCAGCTGGGGTATAATAGTCAAATCCCCGTAACGCTTAACCACTTTATCCGCCGTAATGGCAACACTCATTGCCCTCTCCTCCATTCGCATTATGTATTATTTCTTAAGTTATACCTATTTTACCGCCCATAATAATACCAAACAATCCAAAATATCGTATAAATGTCAGTAAAAATGAACTAAACTTGTCTCTATTGGAAATTTTTTGACAATTTAAACGACAAATTAAAAACGCGGCTGTGAAGTATTAATAAGCTTCTCAGTCGCGTTATTATCTGTTTGAATACACTAATTTGGTTATTTCATTGGCCATGTTTTGCAGGCTGACCTGTCTTTCCACGGCTCCCATATTAAAGGCGGCCTTTGGCATGCCATATACAACGCAGGAGGCCTCATCCTGTCCAAGGGTACGGGCACCAGCCTTGCGCATTTCCAACAGCTTGGCAGCACCATCTACTCCCATGCCGGTGAGAATAACACCCACTGCTTTTGGTCCAATCACCTTGGCCACAGACTCAAAGAGTACATCTGCTGAGGTCAGTACTCCATGAATGCGCTCTCCGGCCTTGCAATGAATACAAATGGAACCAGGTGAACCAGTCACGGACATGTGCTTATCACCAGGAGCTATATAAATAGTATTTGGCTTGGCATATTCCCCATCCACAGCCTCTTTTACAGTAAGCTCGCACTCCCTGTCCAGACGGGCGGCAAAGAGCTTGGAAAAGGTCGCACTAATATGCTGCACCACCATAACCGGCGGCAAAGGAGCCTTCAGCTTGGACAGAATTTCAGACAAAGCCTCTGTTCCGCCAGTGGAAGAGCCTATGGCTACAAGGCTGCACCAGGTTGATGATGGGGCTGGGGAGTATGATTCTTTTGTCTCTCTAAGTTTATTTCCAAACAAGAAATCACGTCCTTGGATTCAACAATAAACCACTTGGCAAACCAAAATCACTTTTCCTGCAGAGAACCAAGCTGCATAATTGTTTCCTCTATCTTTTCCCTATCTGTATTTTCTTTGGCGAAAATAAGATTTATGAGACCAAGGAGTCTCTCGCAATCCTGATGAATATTATCCATATATACGCTGATGTCCTCATTGCGCTTTGCTGCCTCACGGGCATCCTTTGATTGCTGAATAATATTCAGCAACGGCCCCCGTGCCGCTTCATTTACCTGATTTCCCATGGCCTGAACGATTTTCTGTTCTTCCTCGTAGAGCTTTTCCTCCTGCTGATGCTGCTTGTCAGTACTCTTAAAGGCCATAACAAGCTCATCATTGGAATCCAGCACCTTCAGAACCTCGCACTGGCCATAGTGCATTTCATCATTGGTAAAAGTCCTATAGCCAAAGGCATAAGACATCTGACGTGTAAAAATCTTTTTTAGATTTGATATGGTAAGTATAGGCTCAAAAAATCTTTGATCCTCTTTATATACCGCATTGCGAACAAAGTTATATATATGGGATTCATAATCCCCGGTGGCAAACTGGTCACCAAACTTATCCCGAACAAATCGGGCCATCCGATAACTGCGCACCTGCCCCGTGGAAAGATTGACATAATACACCCCTTGATAGCTGTAGCATAAAGCGTCAATAATCTTCTGGCTCAGCTCCATTTCTGACCGGAGCTTCACTGCATTTGGATTACTGTCCTTATCCATGGTACACCACCCCTTTATACTACACTACCTTTAATTATACATAAGTATTAATGCAAGTACAATATATAAAATATAGGGGTGTTAAAGTCAGAAGTTGTAAATGTCCACAAAATCAGCCATTTTCAGCCAGTACTTTATCAGGGACTATAGTCTTATTTTTTTTATCATAATGGCCTATACCCAAAAATTCATCCCCGGCATAGACCCTTAAAGTAACATTATCCTGGTGGTCAATGGTTTCCCCAAAAGCCCTGTCATCGGAGGACAGGCCGTTGCAAAAGGCCTTGCGCCGCTTTGGATTAAGGTTGTAGCGCCGAATATGGCCAATATATTTCTCCGGATTCAGCAGTGCCTTCTCCCCCAGCTCCTGCAGCTCCTCCACAGATACTGCATCAGAAAGGCGGAAATTTCCCACTGCAGTCCGCACCAAAAAGGACATTGTTGAGGGAATACCCATGGCATGGCCCATATCCTGGCACAAAGACCGGATATAAGTACCCTTGGAGCAGTCCACATCAAAAAGCAGGGTCTTCTTTTCCTCATCCCGTTCAATGAAGCGGATACTGTGAATCTCCACCTCTCTTGATGGAATTTCCACATGAATACCCTGACGGATAAGATCACAGGCCCGGCGTCCGTTGATTTTTATGGCGGAATGGGCAGGGGGCACCTGAATTATATTCCCCGTAAATTCCTCAAATACCTTCTCCACCTGATTTAGATCCGGCATTTCAAAGGAATCCAATCTTTCCGTTACCTTCCCCGTATCATCGCCGCTGTCTGTCTCCACCCCCAGCAGCATTTCTGCCCTGTAGGACTTACTTACATTATCAAGATATTCTATTAGACGGGCGGACTTACCCACTGCTATGGGCAATACTCCCGCTGCCCCCGGGTCCAGTGTCCCCGCATGGCCCACGTGCTTTTCATGGAGCACACGACGTACCAGTCCCACAGCATCATGGGAGGTCATCCCCGGTGGTTTAAGGAAATTAATAAAGCCTTCCATAAATGTAAAATCCTTATTCTGCCAGTGACTTCTCAATGGCGTCCAAAATAACAGCCTTGGCCTGGGCAAATGGCTTTTCAATGGTACAGCCCGCAGCCCTTATGTGACCGCCGCCCCCAAGGTCTGCTGCAATTTTTGCCACATCAGTATTCTTTGAACGCATGCTGACACGGCAAACCTCCGGCTCCACAGCCTTTACCAGCACTGCCACATCAACCCCGTCAATGACTCTTACGTGATCAATAAATCCCTCTGTGGTTTCAAGGGATTCTGTCAGCTCATGGTCCAAAAACAGGCCTGCCACCTTGCCATCAGCGTGAAGCTCAATGGTCTGAAGTGCCTTTGCCATGCCCTGTACCACGGCATAATCCTTGGTCTCAATGGCCTCAGATATCTTCTCGGGCCTGATGCCAGTTTCCAGAAGCTCCGCCGCCGCCCTCATGGTATGGGGAGTGGTGTTGGAATATCTGAAATAGCCGGAATCTGTGGCCAAACCCGTATAAATAGGTGTGGCGGAGTTTATATCAAACTCCACCCCCATTTCCTTGCCCAATTCATAAATAATCTCACAAGCAGCTGCACTTTTGGCGTCAAGGTAGAGAAAATCTGCCTTTTCGTCATTGGTGCGGTGATGATCAATATTTAATCTTGGAGCCTTGCATTTTTCAGTTACAGTGCCAACCCTGTCCAGACTGGCATCCAAAATAACCAGATAATCAGCTTCATAGTTTTCCTTATCTGGCTTTTCTATGGTCTCTATTCCCGGAAGAACACTGAGGAATTTCGGTATATCATCATCAATGAGGACATTTACCTTTTTCCCCAGCTTTTCCAGCATAAACTTAAGCCCCAGACAGGAGCCGATGGCGTCACCATCCGGATTGACATGGGCTGTCAATACCAGGCTGTTGGCTGCCATCAGCTTGTCTGCAGTTTCCTTTAAAGAAATAATCATAGCATTAACCCTGCTCCTGCTCTTTTTCAATCTGCAAGAGCAGTTTCTGAATATGGTCGCTGTAATCCAATGATTTGTCCAGAACAAATTTCAGTTCAGGAGTCACTCTCAATCTGATGCGATGACCCACCTCACGGCGGATAAAGCCCAGAGAGCTGTTTAAACCATTCCATGTATCCTCGATTTGCTTGTCGCTGCCCATGATGCTGACAAAGACCTTGGCAATGCTAAGATCTCTGGTCACCTCCACCTGGGTAACAGTAACGAAGCCGATGCGGGGATCCTTCAGCTCCTGCAGGATAATCTGGGAGATTTCCTGCTTCATGAGCTCCTGAATCTTTTCAATACGAAGCTGGCTCATATAAAACTTGCCCTCCCCTATTAGTCCTTGTTCACATCATTGATATTGGTCTCAATTTCTTCCATGGTGTAGGCCTCAATGATATCGCCTTCGCGGAAGTCACTGTAATCCTTGATGGTAATACCGCACTCATAGCCGGCGGCTACTTCCTTCACTGCATCCTTGAAGCGGCGCAAATCCTCAAGCTCACCATCGAATACCTCAATGTTGTCACGGACAATACGGATCTTGGACTTATTGGTAATCTTACCCTCAAGCACGTAAGAACCGGCAACCTTCAAGGTCTTGTTAAATACCATTACCTGGCGGATTTCCACCTGGCCCTGGACAACTTCCTTGAACTTAGGAGCCAGCATGCCGGACATGGCGTCCTTAACATCGTTAAGTGCATCATAGATTACGCGGTAGGTGCGGATATCAATATCCTCATTTTCTGCAATGCGGCGGGCATTGGCATCAGGGCGGACATTGAAGGCAATAATGAGGGCATTGGAAGCTGAAGCCAGCATAACATCAGACTCATTAACTGCACCTACGCCGGAATGAATAATATTTACACGGACCTCATCATTCTTGTTAAGGCTCAGCAGGGAGCTGTTAAGTGCCTCAACGGAGCCCTGAACGTCAGCTTTAACGAGAATGTTCAGATCCTTCAGCTGACCCTCCTGAATCTGGTTGAAGAGGTCATCAAGGGATACCTTTCTCTTACTGATAAGCTCAGTACGATGCTTCTCAATACGCTTCTCAGCAATAGTACGACAAAGCTTCTCCTCCAGAACTGCCAGCTCATCACCAGCAGATGGAACGTCATTAAAACCAAGCACCTCAACAGGAACAGAAGGACCTGCCTTCTTCACATTCTCACCACGGTCATTCACCATGGCGCGAACCTTACCATAGCAGGTGCCGGCGATAATGGAATCACCGATGTGGAGAGTACCATTCTGAACCAGAACAGTTGCCACAGGACCACGGCCCTTGTCCAGCTGTGCCTCGATGATAATACCACGGGCATCGCGCTTAGGGTTGGCCTTCAGCTCCTGAACCTCTGCCACCAGAAGAATCATTTCCAGCAGCTCGTCAATGTTCAGACGTTTCTTGGCAGAAACCTCCACCATAATGGTATCTCCGCCGTAATCCTCGGAAACCAGGCCATGCTCCATGAGCTCGTTCTTAACCCTCATTGGGTCTGCACCTGGCTTATCAATCTTGTTGATAGCAACAATAATTGGCACCTCAGCGGACTTGGCGTGGTTGATTGCCTCAATGGTCTGTGGCATTACGCCGTCGTCAGCTGCAACTACCAGAATTGCAATATCAGTAACCTGTGCACCGCGGGCACGCATGGCAGTAAATGCCTCATGGCCCGGGGTATCCAGAAATACAATCTTCTTGCCCTGGCACATAACCTGATATGCACCAATGTGCTGGGTAATACCGCCGGCCTCGGTGGAGGTAACGGCAGAGCTGCGAATACAATCCAAAAGGGAAGTCTTACCATGGTCAACGTGACCCATTACAGTAACAACTGGCGGACGGAGCACAAGGCTCTTTGGATCGTCCTCAATCTCAGGAATCTCAGTAAGATCAACCTCCGGTGGCAGTTCCTCAACATTCACGCCAAACTCAGCGGCTACAAGGGTAGCTGTATCAAAATCAATATCCTGATTGATGGTAGCCATAACGCCCATGAGCATCAGCTTCTTGATGATATCCGCTGCAGTACAGCTGATCTTGCTGGCAAGATCCTTTACAACAATGGTCTCGCCAACCTTGATGTTCTTAGGACGGGCAATTTCCATCTTAGGTGCCGGCTGCTGGCCCTTGTTGTTGCGGTTGTTCTTGTTGCCGCGGAAATTCTTGCCATTGCGGTTATTGTTATTGTTAAAGCCGCCATTCTTGAAGTTGTTATTCTTGTTGTTCTTGTTGCGATCCTTACCATTGCGGATATGATCATTATGCTCCATACGGTCATTACGCTCCATACGATTATTTCTGTCATTTCTGTTGCGGTCATTACGATCATTACGGCCGCCCTCGTTCATTACAGGGATCTGCTTGCTCATATGGCCGCCAGCCTTTTTGCCCTGCTGTGAACGGTTGTCAAAGCCGCCCTCATTGCGGTTACGGTCGAAGCCGCCTTCATTGCGGTTGCGATCAAATCCGCCCTGGCCACCGTTATTTCTGCGGTCCACGTTATTGCGGTTGCGGTCGAAATTACGGTTATTGTAGCTGCCGTTGTTATTAACTGGACGTGGAGCGCTGAAGCCGCTGTTTTTCTTGGCTGGCTGCTCTGCATGTCTGGAGTCATGAGGCTTCTTCTGCTCCGGCTTCTGCTCAGCCTTATGCTCTGGCTTATGTTCAGTCTTCTGCTCGTGCTTCTGCTCAGGAGCCTTTGCCTCATGCTTCTTCTCCGGCTGCTTTGGAGCCTTTGTTGCTTCAGTCTGCTGTGGCTTCTTTGGAGCTTCCGGCTTCTTCGGAGCCTCGGCCTTCTTTGGTGCCTCAGCCTTCTTTGGTGCCTCGCTCTTTTTCGGAGCCCCGGAGCCCTTCAGTGCATCAAGTACCATCTTCTTTTCGCTGTCACTGATGGAACTGGAATGCTTCTTGCCGGTGATATTATTCCGCTCTAAAATCTCTATAATCTTTTTGTTTTCTGTATTTATTTCTTTTGCAAATTCGTGTATTCTCATCAATCCACCCCCGAATGACTATCTGTCTTCAAAGAGTTTGGATAAAGCATCTGCAAAGCCCTTATCCATAATGGCAGCCACTGCCCGGAAATCCTTTCCGATGCAATGACCGAGTTCTTCTCTGTCAAATAGATAATATACGTTAATTCCTGCATCATCCGCCATGTGCTGATAATTTTTCTTCGTTTCCACTGAGGCATCCTCTGCCACAATCATCAGCAAGGCTTTTCGTCCTTGTACTGCCTTGGTTACGGCGAAATCACCGGACACCACCTTATTGGCCCGCTGCGCCATACTAAGCAGATTTAATATTTTCGTCTTGTCCATAAATTTATTTAAAAAGCTGTTCACTCAGCTCATCAAAAATGGTTTTATCCACTGTACACTTGAAGGAACGGTCAAAGCGATGCTCCTTCATGGCCTTCTGGAAGCACTCCTCGTTGTTGCAGATATATGCCCCACGGCCTGCTTTCTTGCCTGTAAGATCTATTGAAAACTCCCCCTCGGGGCTGCGTACAATACGTACCAGCTCCTTCTTGGGGTGCTGCTCCTGACAGCCTATGCAAAGTCTGGTTGGTATCTTCTTTACTGTTGCCATATCTGTCACCCTTGCTTTTCTTACTCTTCCTCAGCCTCGAACTCGTCATCGGCGAAAACATCGAGGTTAAGCTCCTCAGTTTCCTCCTCATCATCAAAGCCGAATTCCTCAGCCTGGGACTCACTCTTTATATCAATCTTCCAGCCTGTAAGCTTGGCTGCGAGGCGGGCATTCTGGCCCTCCTTGCCAATAGCCAGGGACAGCTGATAATCAGGAACAATTACACGGGAGAGCTTCTCCGCCTCGTTGATAGCCACGGATACGACCTTTGCAGGGCTCAAAGCGTTGGCTATTAACTGAACAGGGTCATCGCTCCACTTAACGATATCGATTTTCTCGTTTCTCAGCTCCTCAACAATGGCCTGAACACGGGTACCCCGAGGGCCTACACAGGAGCCTACAGCATCGATGTTATCATCTGCTGCGTAAACGGCGATTTTGGAACGCATACCCGGCTCACGGGCAACGGACTTAATCTCCACATCGCCGTTCTGAATCTCCGGAACCTCCAACTCAAAGAGGCGCTTCAAAAGTCCTGGATGAGTGCGGGACACCAGGACCTGTGGGCCCTTGCTGGTGTTCTTCACCTCTATAATAAGAGCCTTGATGCGGTCATTTGGAGCATATACCTCATGGGGAATCTGCTCGCTGGCACCAAGGATTGCCTCAGTTTTGCCAAGGTCAATATAAACATTCTTGTTCTCTACACGCTGTACCACACCGGTAATAATATCGTTGGCGCGGTTTACATACTCGCTGAAGATAATACCTCTCTCAGCCTCGCGAATAGCCTGTACAACCACCTGCTTTGCATTCTGTGCAGCAATGCGTCCGAAGTTGGCAGGAGTAACCTCCTCCTCCAGAGTGTCGCCTACAGCATAATCAGCAGACTTCTGCTGGGCCATGGCCAAAGAAATCTGGGTAACAGGATTTTCAACCTCTTCCACTACTTCCTTAATTGCATATACATGATATTCGCCAGTCTGACGATCAAGACTTACGCGGCAGTTAGCCTCGTTGTTGTAATTCTTCTTGTAAGCAGAAGCCAATGCCTTGTCAATTGCATCAAACAGGATTTCAGGAGCAATTCCCTTTTCCTTTCCCAAAACCTCAACTGCTTCCATAAAGCCTGTATCAGCAACTGCTGCGGCCTTATTCTTCTTTAATCTGGTAGCCACTAAAAAACCTCCTAAAAATCTATATGTAAACGAACCTGAGCAACATTGTCCATTGGAATTACCTGCTCGTCGATGGTTACATTATCTCCATCATAGCCGTTCAATACACCAGTTAAAACTTTTTCGCCATTCACTGCGGCATACAGGGTAACATCAACCATCTTCCCCTGCTCTCGTCTGAAGTCCTTTTCCTTCTTCAGCTCCCGGTCAAGTCCCGGAGAGGAAACCTCCAGCATATATGCCCCCTTGATAACATCCTTTTCATCAAGGATATCACCCAGACGGCCGCTTAATTCCTGGCAGTCATCAAGCTCGATGCCGCCTTCTTTATCAATAAACACTCTCAGATACCAGTCTTTTTCCCGGACGTATTCCACCGCCACAAGCTCAATATTGGTATCCTCAAGAAGCTCTTCAACTATTTTTTCAACAGTATCTTCTATAAGTTTGCTCATACACGTGCCCCCTTTTCATATTCATTTTTTAATCTTAAACATAAGACAAAAGAGCGGGTTTGCACCCACTCTTTAACAATCAACTCATTATTCTTTAGATATTCTACCACAGCCAAGGAGGTTTGTAAACATATTCTGCACTATTTTTCCTAGAATACAAGGAATGCAAACCACTCAGTAAGCTTGTGTTTAATTGCCAGAATCGGCGAATGGAAAATCATCTTTGGACCGCTGTAGCGCATTATCATCCTGATGCGCTCCCGTCGGTTGGGAGCATAGCAATGGGTATTGCAGGCACTGCAGAAGGTCTTCTCCTCCATTCTTGGACAAGCCGCAACCCTCTTTTCCACGTAATCAAGAAGATCCTGGCACTCATGGCAGAGATGAACCCCATCGGTTTTGTGAATATCACGGCAGAATATGCCAATCATTTCAGTCACAGTTGCCAGTTCTTGCTCACGCTTGTGTTGTATCTTGTCCATAACTGCACCTCCCATGACTGTTTTTTTACACCTTGCCGTACTTTATTTTACCCTAATCAGGGCAAGTTGTTTAGACATGGAGGGCATTTCTAACTAAAGTTTAATCTTTTAATCCGTTCTTAATTTTTGGCTATCCTATTTTCCCATAGCCAAAATTTCCCTGTCGTAATCCTTGTCATCAAAGATTCTTGGACGCAGCTTGTTGAAGCTGCGGGAAATTATGCTTCGTGCCGGATCAAAATCAACAGTGTGGATATCGGCAATATCCAAAACGGTGTGAATCATATCGTCAGTCATGTACGGATTATTAATGGCCTCCTGAATCAGGGCCCACTTCTCCGGGTGATTCTGCTTAAACTTTTCTGAAGCCCACATAATAAGAGGCACCTCTATCATGTGACGGCTTGGATTTTCCTCAATGTGGCCGTTGACTCCCCCCTCATCGTATACCGCCTCACCGTGGTCAGGAAGGTAAATCACAATGGTATCGGAGTTGGTCTCACGGAACTTATCAATAATGCCGCTGACGATGTAGTCGTTATATAAAATAGCATTATCGTACTGGGAAATCACCTGCTTCTGGTCCTCGTTATACTCAGGGGACTGGATGCTGGCCTCAGTGAATTTGGTGAACTCATAAGGATAGCGGTTGTAATAAGCCAGATGGGCACCCATAAGATGCACCACGAAGAAATTCTTCCGGCTGTCTCCAATATCCCCAATGGCATTATCCACCAGTGGGAACAGCTCCCCATCAACCCGGCCGTCATCCTCCTTTGAATCACGAATCTGGGTGTAGTGGCTTACATTACTGTGAGCCGCATAAATCTGGGCCACGTTACCCCAGATACCGGAGCTTTCCTGATTGGACAGCCAATGGGTCTTGTAGCCGGCAGCATTCATTATATCAATAAGGTTATTGTATTCATACCAAGGCTTGTCAGACTCATGGTCACAGTAAGTAAAAATCTTGCTGAGGGACGCCACTGTGGTGGAATGGGCACTGACCACATCCCTGAAGCACACAATCTCGCCCCGTTTTGCCATATCATCAAGATTTGGGGTATTTTCCAGCTCATAGCCATAAAGATGCATGTGATTACGGTTGGTGGACTCACCCAGAATAAATACTATGTTGGTAATTTTACCCTCGTTCTTTGTAAGGTGTATATCCACATCCAGCTTGGCCTGCAGCTCCCGATAGGCCAAATGGTTTCTCCATGCAGTACTGCTGGCACCAAAAAATCTGGTTAATGGGGTAAGATTATCCCCCCCAAACATAATTCCCGGATAGGCAAAGCACATATAAATGGCATAGCAGGAGGAAACTGCCATCACAATGCCCGCAATAACCTTCTGGGACATGGCATCAGCCTCCAGCTTGTGCCATGGCTTATACCTTACCAGACAATACATTGCGATAATCAGTACAACAGCAAGAAGGCCCCCCTCCACACCAACAAAGCTGTTGAAAAATTCCGCCGACTCCTCTTGATTGGTCTCAAAAATGGAATTAATGGTCCCTACACCAGTGAGGGCACCGTACTGATACAATACAAAGGCTTCAATGATGAAGGCAGACAAAAGCCAGACCACCAAAATATCGCGAATGACTCTACAGGCCATGGGCACAAAAAGCCACTTGGTAATAAACGTTACAAAAAGTGCTCCCAGCAGCCCCGTAAAGGCCATGGACATAACCAGATCCGTTTTTCCCGCCATGCCCCACTTAATCACCTGAGTGGAGCAGCTTAAAAGCCAGAAAAGCATAAGCCAGCCAAAATCCTGGCGCACCAGATCCGCCACCCCCTGTAAGAACTCAGCTATTCTGTTTGAAAAAGATTTCTTTTCCACCTGTTGCTCCTCCTTACAGCTGATCCATCATGCGATGGGTCTGGGGTATAATACGCACGTCCTTAAGGCTTTCCAGGGCCTGCTGCTGCAGCTCCAGCATCTGCTCAGGCAATACTGCCTCCACCCCATTTAGTGGGGTAACGGGTTGCAAAATAAGCAGAGTATCAGGATCAACCCCCGCCACAATATCGACGGCCTTCTGGAAATCATCCATGTTAATATCACCGGATACCACCAGCTTCACATAAACATCCTTGGAATTGGCAATCTCCAAAAATTTTCTGTGGTCCTCCCAATGGTCCTCTCCCGTAGCCTGGGGCAGCTTAATATCCATGCTGATAATATCCACCATATCAATAATACGTTCCAGCTTTTCGGGAAGAGTACCGTTTGTCTCCAGCATCACCTTTGCATTCACCATAGGCAAAAGCTCCTTAAGGAAGGCGGTGTGAAGCAATGGCTCTCCCCCTGTGAAGCTGATGGCCTGATGTGGCAGCTCCATCAAAAAGCGGTTAATATAAGCCGCCACCTCCGTAGGCTCCAAAGGATTTATGGCATCGTGAAATTTACGGGAGCCTGGGAAGGTCTCCACCCCACAAATTGGGTGGGTGCCCGCCTGATTTTCCGTATCACAGTATTTGCAATTTAAATTACACCCCTCAAAGCGCACAAAGAGCTGACGGCAGCCCACATAGCGGCCCTCCCCCTGCACTGAGGAAAATATCTCAATCAAATTCGCGTTCATATTCCAAATTACCTTAATCCAAAGAATATATTACAGAAGATTTAGGGGACTCCCAAACCTGAATATGCTTTAATTTCACGTTGTCATCGAAGAACTCAGCCTTGGCCATTTCCTCATAAATGTACTGGGCCAGATGCTCAGCAGTAGGATTATGGCCATCAGCGAAGGCAGGCAGCTCATTGAGATACTGATGATCCAGGGTCTCCAGCAAATCCCGGAGTCTCCCCTTAACCACCTTAAAATCCACCAGCATACCGAGATTGTCCAGCTTTCTGCCAGTAACAGCCGCCTCCACGGTCCAGCTGTGGCCGTGAAGCCTGTCGCATTTTCCATTGTAGCCCGCAACTCTGTGGGCCGCCTCAAACTCGGCGCTTACATGTATTTCAAACATAATTGTCTATCCTCCAAAAATAAAGGGAAACCCCTTCATTGCCAACGCATCTGAAGGGGTAAAAAATCATTTCCGACCATCAATAAACTGATCGTAGCTTACAGCCTGAGTATGCTTGGTGTGTGCCCATTCATGCTCATTGCGGTGAATGAAGCCCAGGAATACGATTGGCAGCCAGGAATAAATAAACACCTGGTAAAGCGGTATATACAGCCATGCCTTCCACTTAGCCTTCATCTTGATGAGGATAATCATTGGCAGCAAATACTGAATAATGGTTATGGCCGTCATAAGATGGTTTGGCATAAAGGCGTAAATACTGGTATAAATCTGCTGGCCATAAATCTGCTGAATATAGCCCATGAGAATAAAGAAGGCAGTAAACATCAGGAAATATGGCTGGATAAGGTACAGACAGCCGTCCAAAATCGGAATACTGCGCTGCTTGATACCCTCTTTAAAAAGCTTTGGAATAAAGCGGTGTGCCACGTCAAACTGGCCCTGGGCCCAGCGCTTTCTCTGATACCAGGACTGCATGAAGGTAAGTGGCTTCTCATCGTAGATAATGGCATCCACGGCCCAGGTGGTCTTAATGCCCTCCACCAGTGACTTCATGGTAAATTCCATATCCTCAACAAGGCAGTTGGCACGCCAGCCATGACGCTTCAAAACCTCGGTGGTAATACACATACCAGTACCGCCCAGAACGGCGGAGAGACCCAGATTTGTCTTGGCCTGATGAATCAAATAGTCAATAACCCAGAAGGAAAGGGCAAAGGTGGCGGAAACCCAGGAATCATAAGGATTTTTGGCATCCAAAAAGCCCTGGATAATCTTGGCACCCTTCACAAGGTGATGGTTCATCTCAATGAGGAAACGTGGATGCACCAGATTATCTGCATCAAAGATACAAACCGCATCGTAAGGCTTTTCCATGTCCTTTTCCATGTCAAAGAGCTTGGCAAACATCCAGTCAAGGGCATAGCCCTTGGTCTTCTTTTCAGGATCAAAGCGCTCGCAGACAATGGCCCCGGCCTCGCGGGAAACCTTGGCAGTATCATCTGTGCAGTTATCGGCAATTACATAAATATCATACAGCTCTTTAGGATAATCCAGCTCCTGAAGATTTTTAACAAGATGTCCAACCACGGCCTGCTCGTTATGGGCCGCAATAAGACAGGCAAACTTCTTCTCCGGGGTGGTAATTTTCTTCTCTCTGAACACCACCAGACCGAAGAAGCCAATTACAAAGAAATATATAGTGAAACAAAACAGAAAAATCTGTAATGGAATCATTATTATATCAAGAGGATAAAACATTAAATTTTTTCTCCTTTTTGACAACAAACATTATCCAACTTATTTGTTGCCGGAAATAAGATTAATACTGTGATTTACAATACCAAAAATCGCATAGGACGCAAAAATACCAAAAAGCACTGCATAACCGATGCCATCAATGCCCAGCCAAAGGATAGCTGCAAATACAGCTGCCGCAACTACCTTGGCAACCAGATTCATCTTCTCCCCGTCGCCCTTGAAATCAGGATAATGAACGGTGCTGACCATGAGATATGCCACCACCATGACAATTACAGGATATGCGTAGGATATTTCATCCAGATTGTAGCCAATGGCATTAATAAGCAAAGTGGAGGTGGCAATAAGACAGCCACCGGCGGGAATAGCCAGCCCCATGAAATAGCCATGAACCACAGTAGTATTAACGTTAAAGCGGGCCAGACGCCACATACCGCAAAGGGCAAAGAAAATTGCCGCAACACAGCCGAAAATACCGAAATCAGCCAGCTGAAGCTTATAAGCCAGCATGGCAGGAGCAGCACCAAAGGAAACCAGATCGCACAAGGAATCCATTTCCTTGCCCATCTCGGAGCTTACCCCCAAAGCACGGGCAGTACGTCCGTCCAGGCCGTCAGCAACCAGCGCCAGCAAAATACATACAGCGCCGAAGGTCAGATTATCATTAAATGTACACAGAATGGAAATCATTCCGAAAACAAGATTTGCGGAAGTAAACGCATTAGGAATTACAGATTTGCTCATTAGTCCTTAATCCTCCCCACAATGGTCTCTCCTCCATGAACCTTGTCACCCTTCTTCATAAGAACCTCAACGTTCTTAGGCACCACAATCTCAGTACATGAAGCAAATTTAATAAGACCGTATACATCGCCCTTCTCCATCTTATCGTCCAAAGTTACCCATGAAACAATACGGCGGGCCAAAATTCCTGCAATCTGAGTTACAGTAACCTTTAATCTGTCATTTTCAATACCAATCATGTGGCGCTCATTTTCAAAGCCCACCTCGTCCTTGTAGGCCGGCTTAAAGCGGCCGCAGACATACTTCTGGGTCTTGATCTCCCCCGCAATAGGACTGCGGTTCACGTGAACGCTGAAAATGGACAGGAAGATAATTACCTTTGTTCCGGGACCCTTCAAAAAGTCATCGTACTCAACATCCACCACATCCTGCACTGTTCCGTCTGCAGGTGAAACAATGAGGTCCTCATCTGCGGGGATAACACGGTCCGGATTTCTGAAAAAATATGTAAAGTATACTGCCAATATTCCCGGCACCACTGCACCCAATGGGCCCAGCACAATTCCCAGGAAGGCAGCAACAGCCAAAGCTCCGAAAATGAAAACGTATCCTTCTCTTACAATATGGAATTTACCCAAAATTTGCACCTCCCGATACGGCTTTAAACCTGTGATATTATACTACCAGCCTAAAGCCTTTGTCTATAAATTAGCGCTTTTTTCCCGAATTATTTTTTGCTTCCCATAACTTTAAATACAAATTTTGGGAGTGCCATAAGACGGCCAATACGGCTAGGCTGCTTCAGGCCGCGGAACAGCCACTCCAGCTTTGCCTTCTGCATCCAAAGAGGTGCACGCTGCATAACCCCGGCCATAACATCAAAGGATCCGCCTACACCAATGGAAACCGGAACCTCCAGCTCCTTCATGTGGGCATAAAGCCATTTTTCCTGCTTTGGAACCCCCAAAGCCACGAACAAAATATCCGGCTTGGCGGCCTTAATATCAGCAATAATCTGTGGCTCATCATCAGCTGTAAAGAATCCGTTACGGGTTCCTACTATGTTAATACCAGGATACCACTCCTCCGCCTTCTTCTTGGCCAAATCCGCCACCCCAGGGGCAGAACCAAAGAAATAGATGCGCTGATTCTTCACGGGAGCCAGCTTCATCAGCTCCTGGGAAAGGTCATAGCCAGCCACCCGTTCAGGCATTGGATGGCCCAGATAGCCAGCGGCCCACACAGTGCCCGCTCCATCCGGCACCACAAGATCTGCCGCATTCAAGATGGTCTTCAGCTCCTCGTCATAGGTAGCCCGCATTATCATTTCTGCATTGGCGGTGGCCACCAGGGTACTCTCCCCCTTTTCAATGAAGCCCTCCACAGTTTCCACTGCCTCGGCCATCGTAGGGGAATCCACCTTTACCCCAAGGATTTCAACTTTATCTAAAGACATTATTTGCCTCCTAAATTTCAAAAATACAACCTACATTGTAACACAAAAGCATAAAGAAGGCTACATATCTCTCCCGAAAAAACCATAAGAAAAGGGACCGCTTTGCAGTCAGCCCCTTTTATATGAGTGAATACTATTAGTTTATAACGCCATTGTTCAAATTTTTCTTCTTTAGAAGAAAAATCTTCCAATTAGCGTTTCAACGAGCTGGGAGATATTCTCACCAGCTGTTGTAGTTTGTTTTCCCCCACCTAAAGAGGAAGGGGACATCTTAAAGCTCGTTATATTAGTCTTCCTTAACCTTTTTCTTTACGTGGGTGCGGATGGAAAGCTCCTTCAGCTGCTTCTCATCAACCTCGGAAGGAGCCTGGGACATAACATCGGATGCACTCTGGGTCTTAGGGAATGCGATAACGTCACGGATGGACTTTCTCTTGGCCATGAGCATAACCAGACGATCAAGACCAAATGCCAGACCACCATGAGGTGGAGCACCGTACTTGAAGGCATCCAGCATGAAGCCGAACTTCTCATGAGCAGCCTCAGGAGTGAGACCGATAGCCTCAAATACCTTCTCCTGTAGATCCCCCTGATAAATACGGAGGGAACCGCCACCGATTTCCACGCCGTTAAGAACCATATCGTAAGCAATGGCCTTAACCTTGCCAGGGTCAGTGGTAAGATACTGAACGTCCTCATCACGAGGTGCGGTGAATGGATGATGCATTGCCTTCCAACGCTTATCCTCTTCGCTGTACTCAAACATAGGGAAATCAACTACCCACAGGAAGCTCAGCTTGTCAGGGTCAATGAGGCCGCGACGGCGGGCCATCTCAAGACGGAGCTCGCCAAGAGCCTGGGCAACTACCAATGGCTTGTCAGCAATTACCAGAAGCAGATCGCCGGTCTTTGCGCCAGTGGCCTTCTTGATTTCCTCGAAGGTTTCATCGGAATAGAACTTCTTAAATGGAGACTTAACGCCCTCTTCAGTATACTGAATCCAGGCCAGTCCCTTTGCGCCGTAGCCCTGTACATACTGAACGAGGCCATCCAGCTCGCGGCGAGGAATATTTGCATAATCCTCAACGTTAATAACCTTAACCTGTCCGCCGTTCTCCAGAACGGAGGCAAATACCTTGAAGTCAGAGCCCTTAACGTACTCGGAAATATCCATGAGCTCCATGCCGAAACGGAGATCAGGCTTGTCGGAACCATAACGCTCCATAGCCTCATCCCAGGTCATGCGCTGGAATTTCTCAGGCAGCTTAACATCCAGAGCCTTCTCGAAAATTTCACCCATCATGCCTTCCATCATGGTAAGGATGGTCTCCTGATCGATGAAGGACATTTCGATATCCAGCTGGGTAAACTCTGGCTGGCGGTCAGCACGCAAATCCTCATCACGGAAGCAGCGTACAATCTGGAAATACTTCTCAAAGCCGGAAAGCATGAGAATCTGCTTGTAAATCTGTGGAGACTGTGGCAGAGCGTAGAACTCACCAGGATTCAGACGGCTTGGAACAAGGAAGTCGCGGGCACCCTCAGGGGTAGACTTGCAGAGCATTGGAGTCTCAATCTCCAAAAAGCCGTTTCTGTCAAAGTAGTCGCGCATAATCTTGGTTACGCGATGACGAAGCATGAGGCACTTCTGCATCTCAGGGCGACGCAGATCAAGATAACGATACTTCAGACGAAGCATCTCATCCACCTCGATACCATCCTGAATATAGAATGGAGGGGTCTTTGCCTTGTTGAGGATACGCAGCTCCTTAACTACAACCTCGATTTCACCAGTTGCCATGTTAGGGTTGATGGTCTCCTGGCTGCGGGCACGAACATCACCCTTTACAGCCAAAACGAACTCGCTGCGGATGGTCTCAGCCTTGTGGAAGGCCTCCTCACCAATAGCAGCCTCATCAAATACAATCTGAACCAGGCCGGAGCGATCACGGAAGTCTATAAAAATCAGACCACCATGGTCACGACGACGGGAAGCCCAACCACAGAGAACGACCTCACTGCCAACGTTATCCTTACGCAGCTCACCGCAATGATGAGAACGCTTCAAACCTTCTAAAGTATCCATTTAATTCTTCACCTCATACAAATATTTTTTGGGTATATTTATTTTAATTTACTAATAAGCTCATTTACAGGAACCTTTTCCTGCTCGCTGCCAGCCATATCACGGAGCATTACCACTCCCTCTGAAAGCTCATCGTCACCCATGATGGCGGCAAATTTTGCTCCCAGCTTGTTGGCCTGCTTCATCTGTGCCTTCATGCTGCGGCCAGCATAGTCAACTGCTGCACTGAAGCCCGCATCACGGAGATCCATAACCAGCTTAAAGGCCTCCTCCTGTGCTGCTTCACCCAAGGCTACCACATACACATCTACGCTGCGGTTCTTATCTGGCAACAGCCCCTGCTTTTCAAGGGCCAGAAGAACTCTTTCCAGACCGGTGGCAAAACCAACGGCCGGAGTAGGGTTTCCCCCCATTTCCTCAATAAGACCATCATAGCGGCCGCCGCCAGCCACAGCACTCTGTGCCCCCAGTGGCGGATACTTGATCTCAAAGGCTGTCTTGGTGTAATAATCAAGACCACGAACCAGACGTGGATCCAGTTCAAACTTGACCCCTGCCTTCTCAAGGTGCTTCTGCAGCTTCTGGAAGTGGTCAGAGCACTCATCGCAGAGACAGTCGGTAATCTTTGGGGCATCCTTCATATAAGGCTTTTCTGCATCCTTCTTGCAGTCCAGAATACGCATTGGCGCACGGTCAAAACGGCTGCGGCAGTCCCCACAAAGATCATCCAGCTTGTCACGGAAGAAGTCCTGCAGCATGGTGCGGTACTTGGCGCGACATGTAGGACAGCCCACGGAATTAATGTAAAGCTCCAGATCATTGAGGCCAAGGCCCTGCAGCAGCTTCATGGCCAAAAGGATAATCTCCGCATCCACAGCAGGATTGGATTCGCCAATGGCCTCCACACCGAACTGGTGGAATTCACGCATACGGCCGGCCTGAGGGCGGTCATAGCGGAACATGGAGCCAATATAAAACAGCTTGGTCAGGGCATTTTCAGCATAAAGCTTGTTCTGGAGATAGGCCCGGACAGCAGATGCAGTATTCTCAGGACGAAGGGTGATACTTCTTTCACCTCTGTCGGTGAAGGTGTACATTTCCTTGTCCACCACATCGGTGCCCTCGCCGATACCACGCTGAAAGAGCTCTGTGTGCTCAAACATTGGGGTTCTGATCTCCTGATAGCCAAACCGCCTGCAAAGAGAGCGGATGCTGTTCTCCACATAGAGCCAGTCACCCACTGTATCCGGCAGTATATCCTTGGTGCCCCTTGGAGCATTTGTCAACATATTATAAAAACCTCCTTTGCTTCGTAAAAAGCAAGGTATTGCAATCTATTTATTATTCAGGCTGGCCATAAGCCTCAGCTATAAGCTTTGCCCGTTTATCAATGTAAATATCAATATCCCGCAGATATGTAATCAGATCCTTGGCATTAAATGAGGATTTAAGCCGCTTTTCACGGAAATTTACCACCTTGCTGGTGGCCGCCCCCCCGATACCAAGTATTGTCTGATGCTCCTCCATTATCTGGATATTGTAAATGCTTTCTGCCCCCTTGCGGCAGCAGCCCACATTTTCCAGCTGACCGCTCATATACCCCTGACGATAGAGGTAATACGGCTTCATGCCGGCTTTATCAATATAGCTCATGGCCATGCGGAACATTTCCCGACAGGTCCTGTCATCGGGCAGCTCATATTCCTCAAGATTCATCTTCAGGACCGAACCCCGCTTCAGGGCCAATGAATGAAGGGTAATGTCATCAGGGCCAAGGGCCACTATTTTCTTCATTGTGTCCTCAATATCAGCCACCCCTTCGCCGGGAAGACCAATAATAAGGTCCATATTAATTTCCGGAATTCCCGCATCACGCAAATCATTAAACATGGTGACAATAGCCTCCGGACTGTGATTGCGCCCGATACGCTTCAGTGTACGGGGCTGCATGGTTTGCGGATTTACGCTGACCCTGGTGACCTTCATATCAGCCATGGTCTTGATTTTCTCAGGGGACATACTGTCAGGCCTTCCCGCCTCCACCGTAAACTCAATGGTGTGCTCGCAGAAAAAGGCATCCCGCACAGCAGTCAGCATTTCGCGGAAATATTTATCTGGCAGGGAGGTTGGAGTACCGCCCCCCACGTATATAGACTGAACCTTGAAGCCATAATCCGCCACAGCCTGCTTTACTGCTCCCAGATCCTTATGGAATACCTCCATAAACTCATTGAGGCCCTCTTCCTTTGGAAGAATATTGGCGGGGAAGGAACAATAGAGACAGCGGCTCAGACAGAAGGGAATGCCCACATAAATGCTGATGGTCTTTTCATCGGATTTTGCCAAAAACGGCAACTGGCGTATGGCCATATCCACAATGGTAGTGGCCTTTTCCTCGCTGGCCTCATAATCGTGAAGCAGCCGCTCCACCACCTCATCCCTTGAAAGTCCCCCATCCAAAAGGCGGTGAACTATCTTGGTAGGACGGACCCCATGAAGAATTCCCCAGGGGGCAGCCTCAAAGCCAAATTCCTTCCTGAAAAGCTGATAAAGATTCAGCTTTATCAGGCGGTGCTTTCCAGCGGCAAACCGCTCATCACTGCGGCCCTCAGTGGTCTGGGTCAGATGAACCTCTTTCCCGTCCACAGCGGTCATATTGATGATGGTCTCCACAATGGGCACACTGCCCGGCTTAAGGTTATTTTCTATATTAAGTGTCTCCCAGGTGCAGTCGTCCTCGCAGCCCGTCTCAATCTTAAAGAGATTCAGCACTTCACGGACTACCTTCACCACCACCTGGTCCTCACTATTTAATGTAAAGTTTTTAATTTTCAAGCTTTTTGGCACACTCCTGACAGTATCCATAGAACAGCACCTGATGGTCGATAATGTTGAAGTTGCAGGTTTCGGCAATCTTCTGCTCCAACCCCTCCAGCATATCCTCAGAGAATTCTATAACCTTATCGCATTTTTTGCAAATAAGGTGATGGTGCTGATGACCATTTTCCTCGATTTTCTTCAGCTCGTAGCGGGCACGCTTCTCACCGAATTCCATCTTCTGGAGAATGTTCATTTCAGGACTGCACATTAATTCGAGAGTACGATATACAGTGGCCAGGCCAATGTCATATCCCTTATCCCGGAGAGTACGATGTACTTCCTCGGCACTAAGGTGTTCTCCTGTACTGTTTAAGAACACTTCCAATACATCCTGTCTCTGATGAGTAAGCTTGTACCGGCTGTTCTGGAGTCTTTTTTTCAGTTCTTCAATGCTAAATCCATCCTGCATTTCTCTATCCCCCGCATGCCAAAATTTTGTTCTTAACATTACTCTCCTATTTTACACTCCAATTATTGTATTATAACGTAATTGTTCAATAATTTCCATAACTAGATGGAAATTATTCCTATTAAACGTTTCGACGAGCCCAAAAGCCTACTCGTCATACATTAAATGGTCAAGAATTTCCATAACTATATGGAAATTGAAAATTTAAGTATACAAAATACATAAGAATAGACGTGTTTTTTTTAACATGCCTGATTTTTTGTGCTACATTGACTATAGTCCATCTATATGTTTTTTTGAAAGGAGTGTTTTCACAATGTTAAAACCAGAGCATTTCAGAAACCTGAAGGAGGAATATACCATAAGCAAGGCACAGTATTTGGAGCATCAAATCCTCTTGGATGAAATTGAAGGTAGGGAATCAAATGCTATTACCCAAATCAGGAAGCAAAACAAAGCTGATGTAGGCTTGGAGCTGTCCAATTCAGAGATAGCCAACAATATGCAACTAATCAAAGACCATCTGGATAAAGCCCATAAATTAGGCTACGGCTCCCCATTTGACGTTATCCTTCAGCTTGATGATTACAGATTCCGTATTATAGCCGTACTGGAAATGTTTTATAAACTGGAAATAAGAGCTGTCCATCTAATGAATGATGGCACTTTCCTTCTATTATCAACACATGGGGAAATGAAGATATGCGACATAAAGAACTATCCCATGAAAAGGGCTATACAGGTATTGGTAGACAATGAAACCGGCTCTTATGTCTTAAAGCGTAAGAAATATGAAAAATCCATAAAGTCAGCTTGTTACTACAGGCGCGAAACAAACAGGGCAAGCGTTGGCTTTATATTCCACGAGCATAAGCCAACCCTGGAGGAAATGAACTTCATATTAAACTGCCTGGAAAAAAGGAGCAAGGCAGAGTTGGTTTCCTTTAGCGGGATACCGTTTGATGAAGAAGAGGTATCTTTAGAGGAACTAATAGATGAAGAGCATCCTGACTATAATCCTGAATATCCATTTGTACCGGAATTTGAAGAGCCTGTAACAAGTACGCCACTTGATGCAGATAATGAACTGCCGTTTTGACGGGAGGACGCAACAAGGCTGCCGTAGATTTCATCATACGGCAGCCCTTTATTTTTCTCTATTATAACGCCATTGTTCAAATTTTTCTTCTTTAGAAGAAAAATCTTCCAATTAGCGTTTCAACGAGCTGGGAGATATGTTCGCCAGCTGTTGTAGTTTGTTTTCCCCCACCTAAAGATGTGGGGGACATCTTAAAGCTCGTTATATTTTGGGCAGTAATATCCCAAATGATGCGTGAATTTTTTGCTCGCATAATCTAAAAGTTCTTTTTACTCCACATAGCTTAAGGATGGAATTTATATTTATGATATAATGAGGTAGACGAATACATTAGTGAAGTTAAAACCAACAAAGAGGAGAAGGTGAGCTATATGACCTTTGAAATGAAAATGCAAGAGGCCCGTGATGATGGGCGTGAAGAGGGCCGCGAAGAAATGGCCATTGATATGGCTCGTGACATGCTTCGGGACAATAAACCTATTGAAGAAATAGCCAAATATACCAGGCTTTCCAAGGAACGCATTCAGAAGCTGGCCGTGAAGTATCAATAAAAACATGAATACGTTACTCCATATTTACCCCATCTCAGAATAATAAGAAATGGAGGCACTTTATTATGATAGTTACTATGACTTCTGAAGAGATTGATGCTATCATGACCCCGGAGAGAATTCGGGAAGAGGAAGAAAGAATGGAAAATACTCCATTTGTTTATGATGAAGATTGCCCGCCTCTTACCGAAGAAATGATCAAAGCCCGTAATTTTCATCGGGCAGGAAAGAAGACAAGTTAATTCAAGTTTTTAGGACCCGTCAGTATCATGCTGGCGGGTTTTATTGTATAAAAAAACCGCCAGTACTATCTACAGACGGGTGTGATAACCTATGAATCAAACTGCTAATAACAGAGTTTTGTATTATAACTGATGCCCTGGGCGAAATGCCCGGGTTTTTTTAGTTCCCCCAGAAAGCCGCAAGCGGCATTAGCCCTGCGCAACCCTGTCCCCTGAAACCCTTGGGAGCAGTGGGCTGAAAATGTGAAAATAACACAAAGGGCCATTTTTTAGAAAATCGGCAAATTTGCCCGTGGACACTTGTCTGGATTTTGAAGGAAATACGACGATAAAACCAGTATTTTCAACTATCCTTTAGTCCACGAAAACTCATAATTCAGAAAACCAATTTTCAAGGGTTTCTGGCCACCCTTCACAATTGTTATTATAGTCGATTTTCATAAATATAAACGTGTAAAGTAAAACGCCGCCTTCATCCAATACATGGAATCCAGCGGCTACCTTTTATAACCAAACATCAATATTCACCTCTCAAAAACATACAAATGGACCTGCACCCGGCAAAGGAAACTCCTCCATAACGAAGCCCATGGTTCTCACCTCCTTAAAAATCAAACACTGTTATGCTACGATTAGCGGCCAAGGAATATCATCCCTGTTTGGAACAGGAAATCCTAATATTATCATATATCTCATCTCCTTGAATTTTTCATCAAACATTAATTTCACTCGACATCAGAATACCAATAAATCGTCCCAATGGAACGGAAACAACTCACCTAATGGTGCTATTATTTCAAACATATATCTCACCTCCTCACGTCAAAATTTGCGACCTTATAACTCATATATCACCTTCTTTCGCTCAAAACTTTCCATTTCTAAAAATTATTCTGTATCACCTTCCTCCTTGTCAAAATCCTTCTTGGCAGTATGCTTCTTGCCTCCCTTCTTGGCTGTCTCATGTAACGCTATCCCTATACCTACACCTGCTGAAAATGCCTCTACGGCTGTCATGGCCACCGGGGCCAATGCAAATAATGGTAACATAAAACCTCTCCTTTCATATACTTAACATCATCTTTTAGGAATCCAAAACACTTAATATAACCACCGAAGTGGCCAAACCGGCTAAAAATGGCCCCATTGCTCTCACCTCCTTGCCTTTCGTCTGATTTTTATCCTTTCAGTATATATATCACCTTCCTTCGCTCAAAACTTTCCATTTTTATAATTTTTTCTTTAGCTTAATAACCAGCTTACCCAGTTCACTGCTTTCACCTCCTCATTTTCACCTGACTGATCGCCGCCAATTACTTGCCCTTTGCGGTCTTAAACAAAGATATTCCCAAAGTTGCGCCTGCACCAAATGACTCGACTGCTGCTGCACTTACTACTGGTGCGGCTAATGCAAATAATGGAAACATATTCTTTCACCTCCTTTTTTTGTCTGTTGTTTTTATCCTTACACCATATATATCAGCCGGAATATCTTAAAAGTTTCCAGGCATACTAAAAAATCCTGATATTTAGAAATTAATCTAAATACCAGGATTTTTTTGCTGTTTGGAAGCCGCAAGCGGCATTAGCCCTGCGCAATCCTGTCCCCTGAAACCCTTGCGAGCAGTGGGCTGAAAATGTGAAAACTCATAATTCAGAAAACCGATTTTCAAGGGTTTCTGGCCACCCTTCACAATTGTTATTATAGTCAATTTTCACAAATATAACAATAAATATAAACGTGTAAAGTAAAACGCCACCTTCATCTATTATTTAAGTTTTTGCAGGCTCGGCATTGATAACTTTACAAGTTTTTCACTTCCCGGCAGAGGCCTTCTGTATAATGGTAAATACGTGCTTTCCACGTAAAACACATCATGGCCGTTTACTGCAGCATACATGGCCAGCGCCGATGCCATTGCCTTTGTACCGCCTGTAATATCTACTGCAAATTTATGGTTGTCAACGCCCCATGATTCAAAGGTTTTATTGGCAATATGATAAATATCCTCCGCCGAACTTTTGTCGATTATTTCCACACCATAATCAAATGCCGCCAAATCAATAAACTTCTCCAACCGGGCAATCTGATTTCCCGTCTGTTCTGTACAAATAAAGCATATTCTTTGGGGCTTCAATGCGGAAATACACAGTGCCATAGGCTGCCATGATGTTCCTACAGTAAAAATCATTCCATCATATCTTTCATTACAGGAATAACGTTTTGAAAACAATTCAATGGATGATGGCATAAGCTCAAAATCGAAATAATCATCCGCTTTGGTCAATTCCTCAGAGTTATTACGTGGCATCTGCTGCCATAATTTTATACCTTCATCTAAATCAATCATCTTTTTTCCCCTCGATTAAAGCCATCGTCTCCATCATTTTTTCTTCCAATTGGTTATTATCTGCTATTTCCACCCCATCATAAGCATGGTTTATTTGGTTTCGTTGAGTTTTTATCCAATACAGGCCTTCCAAAATTGCTTTCAGAGTATCCTTGTCCACTACAGATACAGCCACTTCCTCATCAAGCATGGTACTAATTTGTGACCAGCGTTTTCTCCAGCGTTCAGCTATACTTTCAGGAGAATTTCTGTTGGCCGGTGTTTTTTTCACCTTCTTAGGTGGAATTACTTTTTCTATGCCCAAAAGCTCATAAAGAAAATCTGCACTTGCAGTTGAAAGACAATTAAATATCTTTTCACTGCTGATGTAACTACTAAAAAAATACATTTCAGAAGGCATTGTGTGACTTATTGGCGGCAGTTCTTTTCTATACTCAATGCACTGTAATATATTTGGATATTGAGCTTTGAAGCTTTCCCAGGTTAGTGCTCCCGTAGAGATTTGAGATTTCAAATCGTCTATTTTTCCAATATCATTAATAAGGTGTTCCAATATGTCCCTGTCAATATTGTCAGGATAATCGCCCTTTCCCTGCTTACGCATCAATTCCTTGAATGCTGCAAAAAAATTTTTTGACCCCACAGGCTTGTCTTCATTTTTTTCCTCCGACAGAGCAGTTATTTTACTTATATCAGTGTAATAATCATCAACAAATACATTTTCAACTCTCTTGTAACCTTTATTCTGTTCCCTACACTCTTTCTTTATTAATGAAACATACTTTGAATTTGGTTGGTATATATTCAACCTTACCACTTCGCGGGGCATCCATTCATTAAATAATGTCATGGCCTGCTGAAGATATCCCTTCCTAATACACCACCTGATAATATCATTTCGGGATATATCTTGAGAAATAATCCCCTTATAGTCCTTTTCCAATGCTTCCAGGACTTGGGCAAAAAGAGCTTCCTGGGTGCTTTTCCCTGGATATTTTTTAAAATTTTCCAAACTATCAGCAAGCTCACTTAACGATGATTCAAACTTACCCGTACGACACACCTTTACAGCATCCGAAAAATCCCTCAAGGCTGTCAAAAGTCTTTTTAATTCAGTGCTTTTTTCATTGTCAGGGACCTTGGCAAAATAATTTTCTATCTCTCTAAGGGTTGCATAATTAAGGCATGAGTCCGTACTGGATACGAGCTCAAACATTTGGTGAATACTTGATACATCTTCTATCCTATTCTTGGATTCATCATCACGGTAATAGTTAGCGTATATTGCATCAGCAATTTCAATGCCCCTATATTTTAACAAGTGAAGAACTGACATCATAAGCACAGCCGCATGTCTCATGCCACCGGTCAGATCAGTAAAAACTTTCCAACCGGCAGCATCATTTCCCATAGCTGCACTCATGACGTCAGCCATTTTCAACACATACTGAACAATATCCTTTGACTCACAATCCTCATCATAATCGATATAGCTTATGCACCCTGCCAATTGAGGAAATTCAGCTAAAATATTCTCCCAAAATATATCCCTCTGTATTTTTTCTACCTGATCATTTTCAGGGGAAAAATACTTAAGGCTAGCCTTGGTTTTATTGGTGGAGAACGCAAAAATATGGTCTATTTGCTCAGAAGAATCCGCCAATTTACGCATGAGATATTTCACTGATGCCTCGTTTGTCTGATAGCAGCTAACCTTACCATACTTCCCGGCATTATACTCCGTATAAACCAGCTTATTATCCACCAAATGTATTTCACTCAAAAATAGCAGTAATGCATTCTTCAAATTTATTCCCCCAAATTATTTTCTTGCTCTTTCAACAACATTCAGCGCAGTTGGCAAGGCACGACGATCAATAAAACCATAATTGATTTCAAACTGCTGCTTCCCGAATTTATTGGTCGTGTAAACACCACGCATAGGTGATGTCTCCCGCTGCCAGCCAGTCAGAGCAGTATTATCATCATAATTCATCATTGCAACCAATTCATCCATTATATGTTGCCAATCACTTTGCTGGGAAGTTGGTATAGCATCTCTGAACTTCTGCTTGTATACTGACAAATCATCAACGGTTTTACAAACCTCTGCCATTGCATCTCCCTGCAAAAAGCCACTGTATGCATCATCATTCTCGATTTTCAGATTAAAATCCGATAATCGTACACTGCCCAAACCGATACTCTTTCCCTTGCCCAGCTTAAAAGCAATCTTATTATCCCTTTGGTCAAGATCCAGGGTCAGCAACAATGCCCCTAATTCTTCCGGCAACAAGTTCTTGAAACGTAATCTGGAAGAGAATTTAGTGTTGGCTGGAATTGGGCGCATTGGCCTGCACTGTATTTTATCCTCTGGCTTTTTATTTCCCTCAGGGGTTTTATCACCTGCCAGCTCCTCAGGACTGGCCTCCATATCAGCTTTGCCATTTGCCTGATGCCAATACATCTTGTAGCCTCTTATTTCAGCACCATCGCTATCCCAGTTCTTCAACTGTTTTCCAATATCCTGTTTCAGATATAGCTGGAAGGAGGTTGGATTAGGCTGAAGCAATGGATGGGCCGGAAATTCCTGCATTGGCTTCACATCATCAACCGGCATAGCATCCTCAAAATATACCCTGGAAGCAAAATCCGGGCTACGTCCAAATACAGCATCAGTATAATCAAGCATATCCTCACTGTACTCTTTATAGGATTTCTCAACGATTTCACCTATGGAATGTTTATATGGTATACGGAAGCACTGACCATGTCCAAATAAATCCACGGTTCCCTGTGCAGGAACATAATAGCATGGTGCAATAGATTTTATGTCCTTAGGTATATTCACCTTCCCGGCAAATTTAGATGTTTCCATCATCTTAGCTTTGCTGAGCAAATCAACACCGCCACGATTGTTATCCAGCTGATATTCTTTAAAGTTAATTTCAGTACGATCATTCCAGTGAGCATCCTCAAGCTTAATATACCTAACCATTTGTTTACCCATTTTCAGTAAGCTTTTTTTATCCCCCCGTTTTCTGCAGTCAGCCTTAAAAGCTTCATACTGCTCAATTGTTTCAAACAACCCGTGTTCGAATTTATTATTAATACCCAATTTGCCTGTCAGGATATATGCACTTGTTCCATGCCACTTTACATCACTATCTTTTGTTTTGGTGATTGCTCCATATTTTCCTACTGCACTTTCATAATGCTTTATTGTATCCTTATAATCCCTTGATACAGGTACAACATAATATTTGGCTCCAACCTTTATTATGAAACCAGGCTTTACTGTTGATTTTTCCTCGGACTTGAGACGATCAAGATACATATCCTTTAATTCGTGTGCCCACTGATAATCTTTATCTTTTGAAGCCATAATGCGTCTATAGAATACATGCCTGTCAAAGAAATCTTCACCAGCACGCATATTGCCCATGGTTATAATCTTAAAGATATTTTTTATCATTCCCCGCAGGCTGCTGCCAGGCAAAACAGGCTTATTGCCCAACATATATGGCAAAGAGCCTTCCCCCTGAATAAACAAAGGAGTCAGCGTTTCAAGCTCCAAATCAATATAGCCACTGATAACTTTATTCTTGGCGATATACTCCTCATAACCACTGGCGGCGTTATTTGCCTCACGAATACATTCATCCAGTCCTGAAGCCAATGCCTTTGCAGGCAAAGTGATAAAATTATACGGTGCAGTTGCCGCTTCTTTACTAAAGTCATTTACTCTAGGCTTTGCTTCATTAGGCCTAAATCCTGAATTATTGCCGCCATGGCTTTTATTGTACCCCGGTTTATCTTTTCCAGTATGGCGGCTATAATCTGTAGATTTATGCTCTACCTTGGAACCTATTCCATCTCTTTTTAAGCGGGCTAACATTTCTTCCATGGATTCTCCCATAAGTTACGCCTCCATCCCTTCTACAGCCAAATACCTGTAATCTACATATCCGGAAAGTCCTGTTGTATCATCGGCCTTTATATAACTTCGGGTTACCAGGCCATAATTAGCTGCACTGCCATCTGTACAAGGAATATCCAGTTTCAATTTTCTGTCTTCATCAATCAAATGTACAACACCATCAACAAAGCCAGCATTATCTCCCCATAATGGTGCAATAGTATCAACATATCCCTCTTTCCAGCTACCAGATGCATCTTTATCTATTACGCTTCGCCCGGATAAAGCATCCCCCATACGCACCAGATGAACTTCCCCGGTACCATTAAAGCCGCGTACTTCCTGCCAAAAATCAACTTCTGATGCATCTTCATCAAGCTTAATATGTCCATTTTCAAACCTGGTCCAAATTATGCGGTTCATCAGCCAGATAACAACTGTCCCCTCCTTTTCAAGCACAGAAGAAAAAGCTTCTTCTATCTCACCCAAAGTATGGATGGATTTCACAGCAGTAACTTCCGAAACCAAATCACGTTTTATTTCCAACTTGTTGTAATGTGTATTAACTGTCATATCAGCCCACCTCCTGAGCCAAGGTCTGGACATATTCATCCAATTTGCTCACATTGCCATTTTCACAGGCGATTTCCCCATTGACATTCATGGTGTATTTACAGCCATCAATTGTAAAATTACCAGAAATTCCCTTCAGCGTACCACGACCTACGCCTGTTTCACCGCCTATGGCAATTCGTCCCTGCCACAGATCTCTGAAGAGCAGCAATGCCAGGCCTATTTCTGCAGGATTGATCCTGACCTCATCCTTGTTTTTTTCCGGCTTAATACAGAATTTTATTTTCATGGCCGAGCAGCCTTTTTCCTTCTGAAATACCGGCACTGTGGTGAAAAGTGCATTATCCATAACGCCGCCAGTAATACGGTCTATGCGATTTCTGGTATTGACTTTTTCTTCCACAACATCGTTTAAAATGCTCTCTGCCACGTAAAAACGGCTTTTTTGACGATTTTCAACATCAACACTGTACCCCATAAGCTTGTCCAAAAATTTCTCGGCAGTGGCTTCATTTCCCTTGCACAACTTGCCAAGTATATACTGGGCCTGATGACGGAGAACACCCTTTATGCTGGAGCCTGGGACCACATATTTTCCTCTGGAATTTTTCAGGAACACCTTGTCAATATGTTTATTATTCATCTCTGAAATATCCATATTGTCCGTACGGATTATCATGGTACTGCGCAGTTCAAATTCTCCTTCAAAAAGTGCCACTTCATCAGATACATCCTTATCAAGCTCATCCTGCATTTGATCAGATGCACTGCTGCCATCAATTTCCGGAGATAAAAACCACGCCTTCACGTCGGCTTCATTGTCCAGCAAATCATAACAGCCCAAACTTAAGTCTTGAAGTTTAACAAGTCCCAGGCCTTTGGCCGTCATGGCACCAAGCTGAATACCATTCTCCATTTTATTTTTTATTTGAATTATAGCCTTGCGGATCTTTTCTTTATTATCCCTCTGGCACTGGCGAATTAAAGCCTCCAGACGGAATGTTCCCTCCCCTGCATCAATTACTTCGTAATCATACTTGGCACCACTTTTGGCAACTCCCGTATGATAATCTATGGCAACACCATCGCGAAATACTGGCTTGGCACCTTCCAAGACTGTATCAAAAACATGAACTGTGCTTTGGCTGTCCCTTTCAGCGGAGCCACCAAATAACAATCTATCCATATCACTTCCCATTGTGTCATTAACAAAGCATCTCAAGACACCACACATGGATGTGCCGGGAATAAATGGATGCCCCTGCTTATTTTTCTGAACTCTTATATCCTTGCTGTTATTCTGGCTCTCCTCCCCTGAACCATCACCAATACAAAGAGGAGACATAACCACCAGTTTTCCCTCCAGAATTATGTGGGAATACACAGCAGCTTCACTAATTACGTTATTCTCCATTTCAGCGTGCCTCCTTCTTCCTTGCGGACAACTTACGGCAATAGTGGAACAGCCAGTACCAATAATCGTGGAAATACTTTCCATTGGAAATTTCCTCATCAGAAATTTGCATATCAATTTTGTTCAGCAAATCTTTCATTTTTAAATCACTTCTTGACATGGTTTCATTCCATTTATCAATATATGGCATTTTGCAGGAAAAATCGGTAAACAAATCCTCAAAATGATTGCCGTTGACACTAATGAGCTTTAATGCCTTGGCATACGGACTATGTTTTCTCTCGTTCAGTGTCTTTTCCACAGTTTCCCCAAACATCTGCCTAATATTATCATGAGGTTCATTGCCCAACTCCTGCAACAGACGGGCAAACAAGTGTGTTTTTCCTTTTATGCTGCTCTTCAGATTTACGGCGTCATCATAGGCATACTGTTTCAGCTGCTCAAGGACAAATTTTTCCACTACCCTTGCTGTAATATCCTTGGCCATACCAGAGATCAATATATCGTCTCCTTGATTTCCGGCAATACAAAGTACATCACTGCCCTTTTCATATACATCAGCCTGCCAACCTCTCAATTGGCCAAAGCCTTCCTGGGTTCGCTGACCAATACCGCCAAACATTGCGCTTTCCACTTTGCGCAAATCTTCAGCAGTCCATTCATCTTTTTCCAGTACAAACACCGTACCGGCCCCCAACGCATTAACCCGTGGCCTCTTCATTCCCCATATATTAACAAAATTATCTATGGCAACCACAGAAGCAAAGACCTTGGAAACTTTAATACCATCAAGTATATTTCCACACATTTCCATAATTGCCTGGTCGGCAGAAGTTATAATTCCCGTAGACGGTATAAGCGGAGTCAGGGCCCTTATAAACAATTCTTTGCCTGTTGGGGTGTTCAGATGATGTATATCCTCTATTTTTCCCAACTGAACTTGCACCGTACCATACTGGGCAAAGCGGGATCTTCCCACATGAGCCGTAAATCCGTCACTTGGCATCCCACTTAAAAGCTGTGCTAAATCATCTTCTCCACCAATTATTTCGCCAACAAACTGCTGCCCCGGATCAATGGACTCATAATTAAAAATCTGTCCATCAGAGCTGCGACCGCTAATGCGTTCCTGCTCAGAGGAACGGCTCATGTGGAACAAAATATTCTTATTGACTGAAATGCTGCAAAGCTTGTTATCTTCCACAACTGCCAAGCCACGCACGTTTTTATAACCTGGCCGAGGCTTATCTTCTTTAAGCATATCCATCAGTTTATTGCTGGCTTTGTCCTTCATAACGGAAAAAGGCACAGGAAATGATGCCACGCCATTATGTGACGGCATAGCATCTACAAAATTAACATTTTCAAAGAACAACCGTTTAAAATCCTTATCTTTATGGGCCTCTGTCCCAAGCTTTTTCTCCCTTATATACTCACCGGCAAAAATTCCCCGGAGCATTGTTCCCGAAATATAATCTCCTGATGGTGTAAGAACACTATTGCCGCTGGAAGCTGTAATAACTAACGAATCAACCGCGGTAATTGTAACCTTAATGTGCTTCATCATTTAGCCTCCTTTCCAAATATTTCATCAATAATATCCTGTTCGGTCCTATTATCATCAAGCTTTATAGAACAACTGATGCGGCCGAATCCCCGATTGCGTTTCATTCCTGCACTGCGCAAATTTCTGGCTGAAAGTGCCAATAATTCAACTGCCTCTGGTTCCAGAGACTCCGCCTCCAGGGAACCAAAGAATTCTACCCCCTCATCCACCACACGCATATTTCTGAAGGAACCTTTTTCCACAAGGCCATCCTTCATTTTTGTCTGATAACGAATAGAAGTAAACTCACCCAGCACATCATTGGCGCTTACTATGGCACCGTACTCACTCTGAAGGTATTCAAAGGCTCTGCAAAGATCCATATATTCATTCCTTGATGCAAGATGAAGATCTGTAACGGTTAGTGCCTCTGGGCAAGACTTGCTGCAATCATGTTGGAAAAGCTTCTCAACCCATTTCCCGTATTTAGCCATTCCCTTCATACCGACAACTTCCAAGGCACTTTCATGCAACAGCCCCTTTAGTCTCCGCCCTGAAAAAACCGGCATACCATATTTATCGCTGGCCACATCGGAGTCAACAATTACATCAGCTGCACCAGAACTGAGGTGAATAGGTGACAATGTCTTTATTTTTAATTCCAAAACTGTCATTATTTATTCGCCTCCTCAATATATTCCATCATTTCAATGGCATCAACAAACGGCGTATAGCCTTTATTTACACCTGTGCCCCAGCAATTTTCACCTAAATGTTTGTAGTCAACATCAGGCAATTTCTGATTAATCCTGGACAACTGAACCATGAAGTTATCTATAGAGCCTTTATCCTTCTGAAGAACAGCTCGAAGCTCCTTAACCTTGTTTTTTGCCATATAATGCTTATGATCATTAAATTTTGTTGCACATTCTATCAGCTTGTCCAACAGATGATCCTCGTCAAATTTTTCTTCAGTCCCGACTTTTTCCGGTGGTATAACACAATATGGACCAAAATGCATACCACCATTTTTGCCTAACTCAGCACTATATTCATTTTTTAAAATCTGTTCCAGAGTCGGTGCCTGTTCACCGTGCAGGAACACAAAATCCAGCCAGCTTGAACCAGAACCTGGTACATCCTTATTCCACAATTTGCGCATTTGCTTTTTGGCTGCATCACAAAGCTGCTCCGACAATACATAACCTCTAAAGAACGGGTATTTTTCAGGCAAAATACTGATACCGCCGCAGCAATCTATACTCCTTGCCTCTTCATCCAGCTCCTTGGATTCTTCTTTCATATACTTTATAAACCTCTTTGCATACGCAACGGCTACCTGGGCCGGGCAGACAAAAGTCACATCATCGCCGCCCAATATAAGAGGACGAATAGGCAATACATTTTTACCGTGATCCTTCTTGGTATCCAAAATACCTTTTTCCTTATATTCAGCATACTCTTTCACAATAGAGGTCAATAACTTTGCAAAGGAGTTTTTCGTCTTTTCCTTGATAGCCGCAGACAGTGTCCGATGCTTGGCTAAATTATTGCAGCCACTGAATTTAACTCCCATATTATTGCCATCGATGTGTACCACTGCAATATAGCTCTTCTGCTCTTTCTGCCCCAAGCGGTCAATCTCTGTAGGGAAAACGTATTCCGACATTAGTTCAGCTTCAAACATGCCCTCCAAATTTTTATTGGACTGTTCCACTGCCTTGGCCTTGGCTGCCGCCTCATGGGAATAATAGTTATGCTTTTCATTTGGGAACAGACTATCATTGTCATAATAACTGGCCGCTTCACCGTCAATATCGCATATCTGGGTAAAGCCAGTATATGGCAGGGAAACATTCGGAATAATATTGTTTTGATTTTGCTTCAAAGCAGCAAAAAGCTTGTTCCGTGAATTTTTATAGGATTCATCATCGCTTAAATCCAAAGCACCTATGGCAGCACCAATATGAAGTCCTGGTGCTTCCTCCATAACCTTCTGTGAGAACAATGCCACCAACCGTTTCAGTTCATCATCCTCAACTGAATGATCAAACAGAACCATGGCATTGCCGCCGCCAATGTAGGCTATCTGACACTGTGCGTCATCCCCTGACTTCTCATCCGGGTTTTTCCAGCTTGTAAGATCTGTAGTCCCCTTAAAATTTTCCTCCAATACCTTTACCAGTTTTTCGCTGAACAAGTTTTCAACAATATAGGATGCACCTATATTTGTCCTCAACTTATTAGCCGCATAGATATACCGCTGTATTGAGCGTACATCCAGCAAAATCACTTTTTTCTCCACGACTTATCCCCCTTTTCGTATAATTAACCCCTAATCTTTTGTTAATTCACATAGTGCTTCTGTTTCTATGATATAATCTACAGCCTTGGCCATCTTCTCTTTCAGTTCATCAGCTGTGATCACATCTTCATCCAATCTAGCGTGATTGCTTGCATTGCGTTCACTCTTAAAATAGCCATACTCATTTAGTATATGTCGCATAATGTCATCCGGCACATTAAGTTTAAAATAATTCTGCTCCGGGTTGCAAAAAGACATAAACCTAAATGAATATTCCATCTTACACTCAACAAGAAAATCTGTCTGATCCTCTATATCCATCTTCCTTGCATAGTCAACAATTTTATTGTACTTTTCTATACCATAACCATCTCCTAAATCCAATTTATCCGCAAAATACCTATAAAAAACATCATTTACATCTGGATTTTTGAGCTTTAGTGGATTTTGTCGCCATTCTTCCAATGTAGTGAAGAAATCCTCTATTTTATGGTGGGGAGTAAAAACCAACCATGAATACTGCTTGTTTTCTCCACTTACCTGCTTCTTTATATCACTGATTATTTTCTCGGCTCCATTTAAATCAACGGCGGCACTTTTCTCGTGTTTTGGTGGGATAAGTACTTTTATCTTATTATACAAAACTCGTTGTGTCCCCTTTACCAGTTTGTCCATCTCAACCACTGGCGAATATGGTATTTCTTTAGTTTTATTACTTTCATCTTTTATCTTATATTTGCCATCAAACACAATCAGTTGGAAGAAACCATCTGTGTATTCTTTGTTCTCTTTTCTGCGATCATCTATAATCTGCCGTTTTTCCATATCATCAGACTGCCTGAAAAAAATCTTCTCATACAAATAATCCGGCACACCTTCCACATAAAGAGTCAGGGCCTGCTGCAGATAATCATGCTCCAAGCACCATTTAATCAAATTTAAAATGGAAAAATCTTCTTCCAGCAAAAAACTGTAATCCTTCTTTATTCTGGCCTTTAACTGGCGCACTAAACGAATATTTATATTCTCTTCATCTGCTTTTTCAAAGTTTTCTATACATTCCTTCAGATTCTCCGATGCTTTCATCAAGCCTCTTCTATGGCATAGCCTAATTTCTTCTGAAAAAACATTCATTGCTTTAAGCAAATCGCCCAAAACCTTTGGCTGTTCTTTCTTGTCAAAATAATGACTTATTGCATTGGCACTGCCAAAATTGGCAAATTCCTCAGCTCCTGAGACAAAGTCAAACAGCTCATATATTGGATCAGCCTCTTCCACGACTTTTCTCTGATAATTCGAATAAAGCAGCTTACCTATTTTTACACCGTTATATTGCATGATACGCAAAACAGCCATCATCAGCATATTGGCATGACGAAGTCCACCAGTGCAGTCAGCATGCAATATAATCTGGGTATCCTCTGAAAATGGCTCAATATATTTCTGTATACTATCTGCCATTTCCAAAATACATTCCATGGACTCCTCTGGTGTGTTGTTTTCATTGAATTCTATTTCCGTGTATTTGGAACTGTCACCTGTAATAATGTCTGAAATACGTTTCTTAAAATAGTCAACATGAGAAATAGACGTACCACTGTCATCAACATATTCCTTTATTTCCCCGTTTGTACCTTTATAAGTTATATTCCCCTTAACCTTGTTGGACACAAACATAAATAAATGGTCTATTTGTTCCTTCTCCTTGACCAGATACCTTACAGCTGACTCATTAGTAGTATGGACAGTCCCAACATCCTTATACTCTGTCTCAGATACCTTACCATCATTTCCTATTTTTACATCACTTAAAAAAGCCAGCATTAATGTTTTACCCATTATGCTATTTCCTCCTGCCTATCTTACTTTAACTTCCATCTGCCCCAAGCCTTGCCCTGTCATCCTGCCACAGCCTACAAAACACCCAAACTGTGCCAACAGCAGCATTATCTGGCGTTCCTCCATAGATAACTCCGAAAGCTCATACACAAATTCCCCTTTAAATGTCCTGGCTCCCCTGTCACCGGCCAAATAAGTTCTGGATGTTTTGCCTTTCCAATCAGATAAATAGACCTTTTCTGACAGATCCCTTACATATTCCTTGTCAATATTTACTGGCATCCCGGCCTTCTCCCATTTATCGGCCAGCGATGCAAAAAACAACTTTGGTATAGGTATCGGATAATCGTTTTTATTCACCCTAAATGTGGTTGGTGAAATAAACTTAACTGTAATAGATGAAATCCTTTCCACAGAAAAACAAGCTGCCAACAATTCCTCATCACTCATTGCACCTGTTCCTGGCTCCTGTGTGCCATCTATGACAATCTTTTTCAGTACCATTGGAATTTTATTAACCTGAAATTCATATTCCAACGGTATGTGGGCTATTACTTCGAAAATATCCTTATTTACTGCAGCAATCCGCCACTTAAACAAATCTCCGGGCTGTACCTGAAATCTGCCCATATTGCACTTATATTTTTTTAATTTTATAAGCTCAGATGCAGAAAAGGGCTTTATACTTAGCTCGTCGTGGATAAACTCTGCCAATTCCGGATATATATCTCCCACCGTTTTAAAAAAGACCCCATGCATTACCCTGCCGGTAAACTCCGGCAGGGTGCCGCTTTTCTCCGCTCTAAGGTACAATGACGCTGCTCCTAGCATCCAATTCTCCTCCGCTATTTCTCCAACATTGAACGTGCCTTATCCAAGGCGACCTTAAAATTATCTCTTTTCTTGCTTATAGCAGGCGCTTTAACTTTCAAAAACTTGGCAATTAACGCATCAGGCACTTCCCCAGTGCTCCCCATCTCACTGTTGGCATAATCGTTAACATAATCCCAAAAATCATTATTTATCAATGCCTTCATCTCCTTAGGCAATGCTTTTTGATAATTATTGAACAGCTCCAATGTAATAAAGCAGACAAAATATGGTTTTTGGATTTTACTGGCCATATTAATAACATGACGGAACAAATTAATAATATACATTTGCCCAATCACTTCTTCATAAGAAGAAGAGTTATTCGGGACAGTGCTTCCAATGGTAGCATCTTCGCTTTCTTCTCCTTTTATTGGTTTATCCAAAGAGATGGCCCGTTCTGCTCCAACAAATTGTTGTGCGATTTCTATATATCTTTCCTCAGCCTTAAACTCCACACCTGCATCAA
Source organism: Anaerovibrio sp. RM50 (assembly GCF_000622005.1). Taxonomy (GTDB): domain Bacteria; phylum Bacillota; class Negativicutes; order Selenomonadales; family Selenomonadaceae; genus Anaerovibrio. The sequence goes on from NZ_JHWV01000011.1 coordinate 111,750, forward strand.
CACATATATCATGAATATCCTGCCGTGACAAATCATGAAGTTTTTTACCAATAAAGCGTTCATCATTTTTTAAATAATCCTTTATCAGCTTATTAAATGCGTGAAACATTTGTTTATCACTATTCGATGAACTTAAACCATGCAGCTTCCTGTTGATGCCCTCATTGCCAATTGCAGCAATTTTACGTATTTTGTAGGTACTTGAAAACAACCTGGTAAATTCTTCTCCCGGGGATTCGGTATATTTTCCTATGGCATAAGTTATAGTTTCAATGAATACATCCATATCCACAGCCTTATTAAGGTCATACCCTTTATTGTCCCTTTTTTCTTCATTACTATAAAGACCAGAATAAATATTACCTTCCAATTCGGTATCATCCTGAGTTGCATCCAGCCTAAGTAAATATGCCAAACACTTTTCCCATAATTTTCTATATAAAATATCCTTCCTTATCTCATTACTTTCCTGAACATATTCTGCCGCCACCTTATTTATAATGGCAAAATTCTTTATATTTTTATCATTCTGTGCTGACTCATTCTGACTCATATATCATCCCGCCTTGTCAACAAAAATTAATCATTTAACGGAATCAAATCAATATCTCCCCCCAGCTGTGCAGCTCCTGCCAGATTACTGAGGGAATTCATATAAAACAATGAGGTTACATCAAACAATTCCGGATTAGGCTCCTGCTTAACAGGAGTTCCATCATATAAATTGCCATAGCAAATCTCCTGAATATCCACACCGGATTTCGTCTGATATGCATAATTCAGTGCTGCAAAAATTACAATCGGATTGTATTTGAAACCATAGGTTATGTCCGCATAGATTTCGTCATCATCCTCAAGTGCAGATATTAAACCCTTGTATAGCTTCTGGGCAGAATCATTCTTTATGACAGGTGTCATAGGAATCTCCATAAACTCCACATCAACGCCTATCCCATCAGCCATTCTCTTCACCTGGTTGGTAAACTGATTATAATTATCTAACGATATATTCTTTTCTTCCGTATGAGTAACAATAGACAGAACCAGCACCTTGTCACCCTTGCTGCAATTATTCTCAAAAGGAATAGTTATCGGATATGCAGTAGGTGAACTCTCCGGATAAACATCACTCTTATATTTGTATTCTTTTACATTTTGTAATGAAACAGTTGAAATAAACACTTTTCTCATAATTAATCCTCCATTCTTTATTGTTCATTTTCATTTACGCAAAATCACATTTAATTAATTCGTTATAATTATTATTTTTCCTGCCAAAAACATCGGTTAAACATATTTATACTACTATCACCTCCCCAAATTCCAATTCTCTCCCGTTGCCAATATGCCACCGCTTATTCCAGCACTGGTCACACAATGGGCACATGTAAACAGAATCACTGCTGTCCTCCTCATCAATGTCTGCAAAATCAATTAACTGATTTCTTACTTCCATATAACGCTGCTTGGTAAACACCCCCAAAAAGACACTACCCTGAATCCGAATACTGTTTGCTTCCAGATATTTGGCAATCCTGCGGCGTTTCCTATCATCTGCGATATCATAACATATTAAATAGCGCATATTTCACCTCCATTGCAATCTTTCATCTCCTGAATAAATGCCTTTATGGCCCTTTTTATCAACGAGCGCCCCTGTCTATCCTTCTGCATCCACATTTCATAGATACTTAGCCATTTTTCACGGCCTTCACCCGTCAACATGTATGCCTCATCGTGCTGTTCAAAATCTTCTTTTTTTATTCTCTTGCGGCACAAGCTATATAAGACCAATTTATCCGTAACAGACTGACGAACTAATTCCATAAGGTCATAAATAAGGCTGTCCTTACGGCCATTGTTAACATGCAGTAACCCCATTCTTTCATCAAGGCCAGCTCCTATAGACAATACACGCACCTCCCTTTCCAAAAAAGCATAACCATAATTCAATAACGCATTGATCTCATCCTTTGCTGGTCTCCTGGTTCTGCCCTTCCAAATAAACCCTACGGGATTTATTACTTCATCAAATACCTCAAAATATTCCTTGGCACATATTCCTTCAATACCTCTAAGCTCATCTATTGTTGACGCCTTTTCTATCTGAGCATAATAATATGCCAGTCTCTGAGCCGCTTGCTGCAGCATTAAGCTGTTGCGGTATTTAGCATAAATCTTAAGTACTTCAATCTGATTTGTCAGCTTGACCGAAACTATATATCTTACCATGTGCAGTCTCTTTGCTTCGTCACAATATACGTTGGACTGGAGAAAAATGTTATTAATATCCCCTCTTTTTGCTGTTGTCACACCCGCAAAACGTCCCTGCCAATCGGTATAAACTATATAACTTCCCTGTGCCAGCAACATACGTATAACCTGAGTACTTATTTGGGCATCTGAAGAAACGACCACACCACTTACATTAATTGCCGGAACACTTACCTTTATTTCGTTATTGTCACGCACCACAAGTCTTCCAATATCCTTGGATAGCTTACATGTTCTTCTCGTTAAATAAATAACACTCATTTTTCTACCTCCTCGTATTTTAATCTATCCTTACACTATATATATCAGCCGGATTATCTCAAAAGTTTCCAGGCACACTAAAAAATCCTGATATTTAGAAATTGATCTAAATACCAGGATTTTTACTGTTTAAACGCCGCAAGCGGCATGAGTTGCCAGCAACACTTAACGAAGCCCCACAAAAATATAGGGCTGAGTTTAGTGATGCTCACTCGACGAAGGTCGTGATTTTGACCTTCGCCCGTCGTTGCAACCTCCCAAAAACACACCTTA
>NZ_JHWV01000011.1:114567-115778 GCF_000622005.1 Anaerovibrio sp. RM50
CTGTACCCCCTGTAAACCCGCATGGATACTGAACTAAAAATGGCATTTTGGAGTGAAACCTCAAAAACCACCCCAAAATGGTTAAACCGAACATGTACATCGTTTTCAAAATTGCCACTTTAATGGCGATGATCCTTGTAATGTCAAGGTTTTATGATGTCCACGAACTTTTCGGAGTGAAATTCCCAAAACACTGGTTTTCAGGGGGTTCAAATCTCACTCCAGATTCTAATAGATTTTACAGTTCTACATATTCCACACAAAGAAAAATAATCCTTCTTTTTCATAAAGAAAAGAAGCCGATCATAAAGACCGGCCCATGGAAGGAATGGATGTTACTATGCGAGACATAGTAGCATTAAAGGAAAAACACATCAAGAGAATAATTATTGGATTGATGCCCTGGGCGAAATGCCCGGGGTTTTTTGTTCCCCCAGGAAGTCGCAAGCAGCATTAGGGTGGGGGCGGCCGTTGCAACTATGCCCTCTAGAATAAGGTTGCACATGAAGCTAAGAAGTTTCAATGCCGCAAGCGGCATGAGTTCGTTGCAACTGTACCCCCTGTGAACCCGCATGGATACTGAACAAAAAATGGCATTTTGGAGTGAAACCTTAAAATCCACCCCAAATAGGCTAAACCGAACATGGACACTGTTTTTAAAATAGGCCCGCAAGCAGGCAAGAATCCAAGACTGTCAAGGCTTTGGCGTGTCCACGGATTTTTAGGAGTGAAATTCCCGAAACACTGGGTTTCAGGGGGTTCAAATCTCACTCCAACTCATTGACTCTGTTAACCATTTTACCATACTCAAAACCATAAGTAAAACAGCCGCCTTCATCCAGTTCCTGGAATCCAGCGGCTACATTTTATAACCAAACATCAATATTCACCTCTCAAAAACATACAAATGGACCTGCACCTGGCAAAGGAAACTCCTCCATAACGAAGCCCATGGTTTTCACCTCCTTAAAAATCAAACACTAACTTCACCCTACATCAGAATACTACTACATCATCCCAAGGGAACGGAAACAATTCACCTAATGGTTCTAAAAATCCAAACATATATCTCACCTCCTCACTTCAATATTTACGAACTCATTACTCAAATATCACCTTCTTTCGTAAAATACATTCCATTTCTAAAAATTATTCGGTATCACCTTCCTCCTTGTCAACATCCTTCTTAGCAACATCCTTCTTGGCAGTGT
>NZ_JHWV01000012.1 GCF_000622005.1 Anaerovibrio sp. RM50
GATGAACATATAGCCGCCTTCACCGTTTAAATAACTAAGAACAGCCTTCATCTTTAGCTCTGCTGAGTACACACGATTATGTTCGTGAGGCATAAAAAATTGGATCCCTTCGGCCTTATAATGTCTTATCCATCTACGTATCGTGGAAGTATGAACTTGAAGTTGCTGGGCAGCATCTTTTAATTCAATTTCTTCAGATAAGTATGCATGAATGACTCTAATTATTTCTTCAGTAGTCGCTTTCTTTTTATGTGGCATAGAAAAATCCCCCTATAATGACAGTTTTTGTTTTTCACTGTCTCTTATAGGGGGAGCATATCAAAAAGCGGTTTCTGCTTTTTGTTTTCGGGTGTTTATTCGTGTCCTCTGATGAGGTCAGCAATGGTTATATTTGTGAAGAAATCACTCACCATTTCATCGAAGAGCCTCCACATAGGCAGGGTAAGGCACTTGGCCTCCCGCGGACAGGTCTCGGCCCCCTCCTGGAGACATGCTACAGAGGTGAGACGGCCCTCGGTGACCTGAAGAATCTCCATTACGTTGTATTCCTCTGGCTTTCTCAGGAGACGGTAGCCACCGCCCTTGCCGCTGGTTCCCTTTACAAGTCCCGCACTGACCAGCATCTTTACCACGCGTTCCATGTATTTTTTGGAAACCTCCTGACGCTGGGCTACGTCATCAAGGGTTACGGGCTTGTCATTTGGCTGCTGGGCCAGGTCTATCATAAAGCGGACGGCATATCTTCCTTTAGTAGATATCATACGATAACCTCCTTTTTACCTATTTTACCCTATGGTGAATAGTCTTTTCAAATAATTCTAAAAAATATCAAAAATTTTTATTTTACCTATTGACATAGTAGGCATATAGGTTTAGTATATAGACATGGAAATTGAGCAAACAAGATTAAAGATTTGAGAAAGGAGATGAATGTTATGTATGGAGTAAACAACACCTGTAAGACAGCAGCATGGGTATGTCGAATGTGTAACTCCCGGGCATGTGATTATGGCCAGTTGCATTCGTCTTCTTTGAGTTGCGGCTGATTGTGTTGCCATTTGCCCGGGAGCTTGGATAAAGCCCCGGTTTTTTTATAGCTCAAATTTCGCTTCATAAAATTAGTTTAAGAAATTATATCAATATATGTTATAGGAAAAGGAGAAATTATTATGAGCAACTACAAATTTGAAACCCTTCAGCTTCACGTAGGTCAGGAGAACCCAGATCCGGCATCTGATGCAAGAGCAGTGCCAATTTACGCAACTACCTCTTATGTATTCCGCAATTCCCAGCACGCAGCTGACCGCTTTGGTCTGGCTGATGCAGGCAATATATATGGCCGTCTCACCAACTCAACCCAGGGGGTTTTTGAGGAAAGAATCGCCGCTTTGGAGGGTGGTGTGGCAGGACTGGCACTGGCTTCCGGTGCTGCAGCCATTACATATACCATTCAGGCTCTGGCAAAGGCCGGTGAGCACATTGTGGCCCAGAAAACCATTTATGGCGGCTCTGCCAACCTTCTGGCACACACCCTGCCTCTGTACGGCATAGAGACCACATTTGTGGATGCCCATAATTTAAAGGAAATCGAGGGTGCTATTCAGGAGAACACCAAGGCCATCTACATTGAGACTTTGGGCAATCCGAACTCTGATATTCCGGATATTGACGCTGTTGCCAAGCTGGCTCACAAGCATGGTCTGCCACTGGTAATTGATAACACCTTTGGTACTCCATATCTTATCCGTCCAATTGAGCATGGTGCAGATATTGTTGTTCATTCCGCCACCAAATTTATCGGCGGTCATGGTACTACTCTTGGTGGTGTTATCGTTGACAGCGGTAACTTTGACTGGGCCAAGAGCGGCAAGTATCCTTGGATTTCCGAGGCAAATCCAAGCTACCATGGTGTAAAGTTCACTGAGGCTGCCGGTAAGGCTGCATTTGCCATCTATATCCGTGCTATTCTCCTCCGTGATCAGGGTGCAACAATTTCCCCATTTGCTGCATTCCTGCTTCTCCAGGGCACTGAGACCCTGTCTCTCCGTCTGGAGCGCCATGCGGAAAACACCAAGAAGGTTATTGATTATCTCGTAAAGAATCCTAAGGTAACCAAGGTTAACCACCCAAGCCTTTCCGATCACCCAGACCATGCCCTTTATCAGAAGTATTTCCCTAATGGGGGCGGCTCCATCTTCACCTTTGAGATTAAGGGGGGCCAGGAGGAGGCCTTCAGGTTCATTGATAATCTGAAGATTTTCTCTCTCCTTGCCAATGTGGCTGACGTGAAGTCTCTGGTAATTCACCCTGCCACCACCACCCATTCCCAGCTTACTGATGAGGAACTGGCTGATGTGGGTATCAGCCGCAGCACCATCCGCCTCTCCATTGGTACTGAGCATATTGATGACATTATTGCTGACCTTGATCAGGCCTTCAAGGCAGTGTAAGTCATATTTAATACGTTCTCCAAGGTTTACCCATCTGTAAATCTATCTCCTTAAGATAATACTCCCCAATAATACACACGCACAAAGGATAACCGCCGGGTCTCATTTGCCCGGCGGTTTCTTTGTATGTCCGCGTATGATAAGATAAATGACAAGATAAATGCTAAGATAAATGATAAGATAATGATTTGGAATTTTATGGAGGTAATGTGATGCCAACGGCTGAAGAATTGAGAAAAATGGAGGACACAGGAAACTGCTTTGCCTGTGGTCAGAATAATCCTATTGGAATGAAGCTGGATTTTAAGATTATTTCAAACCAGTATATTGCCAAGACTGTGGTGGACAAGAACTATCAGAGCTTTGGCGGGGTGGTTCACGGGGGGATTATTTCCACCATGCTGGACGAGGCCATGGGAGGCTATCTCTTTAAAATCGGCGAGCCTGCCTTTACGGGGAAGCTGGAAATCCGCTATAGAAAGCCTACTCCTGTGGGAATGCCTATTACTATACGTGGCTGGGTGGAAAACCGCAAGCGCAACGTGGTGGAAATGAAGTCGGAGATTATTCTGGAGGATGGCACCATCAGCGCCGAGGGATATGCCAAAATGGTGGTTGTGAAAGCTTGACTTATTGACTTTTATAAGCACCTATATTATCATATGAAAAGATGTGATTTCTTGAATAGTATAAAAAAGAGGTGCTTTAATAGATGAGAATCGCGGTAACCTATGATAATGGCAATGTTTTCCAGCATTTTGGGCATACTGAGAGCTTCAAGGTTTTTGAGGTTCAGGACAACAAGGTAGTATCTTCAGAGATTGTGGGCTCCAACGGCAGCGGTCACGGTGCTTTGGCAGGCCTTCTGGCAGATAAGTCCATTGATGTGCTTATCTGTGGCGGAATTGGCGGCGGTGCCCAGCAGGCATTGGCCAATGCAGGTATTGAGCTGTGTTCCGGTGCTTCCGGGGATGTGGACGCAGCTGTGGAGGCATATCTGGCCGGAGAGCTGGTAAATTCCGGTGTGAACTGTGACCACCATCATGGCGAGGACCATGACTGCGGTCACCATGAGGAAGGTGGCTGTGGCGGTCACGAGGGTTGCGGCGGCTGTGGTTCCCATACCGTTCCGGGCATTGAGGGCCCTAATGTAGGCAAGAAGGTTCGTGTTCACTACAAGGGAACCCTTAACGACGGTACCCAGTTTGATTCCTCCTATGACCGTGGTGAGCCACTGGAATTTGTATGCGGCGCCGGTATGATGATCCGGGGCTTTGATGTGGCTGTGGCTGATATGAAGGTGGGCGAAATTAAGGATGCCCACATGGATCCAAAGGATGCCTATGGTGAGGCAGATCCTAATGCCATTATGACTGTGGAAATTGACCAGGTTCCAGGAGCAGAGAATCTGGAAAAGGGCCAGCGGGTTTACCTTACAAACCCAATGGGACAGCCTTTCCCTGTAACTGTTACGGAAAAGACTGATACTAAAATTACCTTCGATGCCAACCACGAGCTGGCAGGGAAGGAGCTGAATTTCCGTATCGAACTGGTGGAAATACTGTAAATATTATAATAGCCTCATCTCTTTCCAGGGATGAGGCTATTTTTGTAGTACAACAGAACAAAAGCTCTGCCAACTCGCCGGAAAATATTTGGCCAACTCGCCATAAAATTTTCGTCCAACTCGCCAAAAAATATCCGCTATACCTTCACAATAATATTTTTCCAATACATAATCTCAGCCAGTACCACAAAGGCCAGGTCCCACATCAGTGTGTAGGCGAAGGTGGAAGAGAAAGGGGATTCGGCGGAAAAGAAATGGGTGTGGTAGAGCCATAAGTATAGGGGCTCCCCATTTTGAGGAATAGCAAAGAGCAGGGCCAGACCCCACTCAGACAGCAGGTAAATGAAAATCGGGTTTCGGCCCAGGGCTTTTAAAGGGTGTAGGAAGAATCGGAAAAAGGCACTATGGCTCAGCCCTTCCATAAGTGACAGCATAATCATGGCAAGGCCGGCGGTGGACAGCACGTATGGAGCGGTCCAAAGGGGCTTGCAAATAATTTCCCACTGGGACCAGCCCCAGGCGGCAAGAATCAGAACTATGCCAAGGGAAAAAAGGCTTTTTATGTTGTTGCTCTTTTTGGCCATGGTGAACTCCTGAGGGGATTTCAGCATCAGTCCCCCGCAGCAGCCCAGCAGCATGGTGGCAGTGGCGTTGATGGTGCCATAAAGCCCCTCCGGGTCATAGAGGGCCCCCATGTAATTGTGGGCAGTTCCCTGTACATGCTGGTCAATATAAAGGCTGATGTTATTTGCCTCGCTGAAGGGCTCTCCAGGGTTATATAGATAATAACCAAGGGATGATATGCTCATTAAAAGCAAAGAAACTGTAAACAGGGGCCATGGACGGGATACGCCCTGAAAAATAATTGTTCCAAAGAAATATACCAGGGCAATGCGCTGCAGCACCCCAAAGGGGTGGAAGTAGGTCAGAAAATCATTGTCCGCCTGGGCAAAGGTATAATCAGAGGAAAAAAGAGCAGTGAACACCAACGGCAGATGATTCACCAGCAGCCCCAATACAAACAGAATAAAGGTGCGCTTTACCACCTTTCCCAGCCAGTCGGTGTATTTTAATGAATTGGCGAAAACCGTGGATACCCCCATGATGAAGATAAAGGAAGGAAAGGCAAGGTCTATAAGATTAATACCCACCCAACTGCTATGAAGGAGGGTAGGGTATGTAAAGCTCCAATCAGGGGACAGGTTCCCCAGTATCATTATAAAAATCGTCAGTCCCCGAAAAATATCTATGGAAATAATCCGTTCGTTCTTCATAAGCTTTGACTCCTTGTATTCTATGTAACAAATTAATATTAACAAGTGAAGGACCTTAGCGCAAGAATAAGAATAATCCCAAAGACATTAATTTTTGCATTTTATGCAGGATTTTTGGTAAAATAGTAGAAAATATATCAAGCAGTACATCTGGAGGTGATTAGGATGCGCATAGAAAAGAGTTTTACCAGCAATCATAGGCTTCGTGAGTGGCTGGAGTCAAAATCCTGGGAATTTGGGTCCACTGAAATGTTTTATGTGTGGCTGGAGCAGTTTTTTGAGGATGGAAACCGCGTGTCCGTTAAGGGAGCAGCCTGTGATTATCATGATTGTATAGATGTTTTTGAAGCGGGTAATGATGCGTAATTTGAGACTGTCGGCCGAAGGGTCGGCAGTTTTTTGTTGCCAAAAGCACCTTCTTTTACCATTTTTCCACCAAGGAGGACGTAATGGAGGTAATCATAGAGCTGTCCTTTGATGAATTTTCATGGGGCGGCTCTTTTGAATTATGATGGATCATTCTGTGTATATATTGAAGGTTTTATTGAAGTTTTATTGCACAGAAATTTTCCCAAAAGGCAGGAATGCCCCATCTGGCGTGGAATATTATACACAAAATATTATGTGAATAATCGGCTTCGGCTGTGGGATTTGGGCTCATAGGCCAGTAATTCCGTCAGGAGGGGATAGCATGGAGAACAAAAAGCAACAGAAACCGGCAGTTAAAAAGGATATAGTATTAATAGATTTTGGCCAGACCATTACAGTACAGGCCATTATTCAGGGGCTGGATAATATGGGCTACACTGTTCATACGGCGGTGGCCGGTTCCTGGAATATGTATCAGTACTTAAATGATGATTCTGTGATTGTGCTCCATTTGGGGGGCAGCGTCCTCACCAACGAAAAGAAGCAGGAGGAGCTGGTCAACTTTGTAAAAAATCTGCGGGCCAAGCGCCGCAAGATTATTACTGTTGGTGAAATAACCTTCCATCATGATGTGGTGGAATTTTTGCCGGAGCTGGGGGCCTATCCTTGGTTTGACAAGCCCGTTAATATGGATAAATTTGAACGGGTGGTAGATGCCTTTGAGGAGCAGAGGAAGCTGAAGGAAAAAATTCTGGTGGTGGACGACGACCCGGCCTTTTGCAAGATGATGCGGGGGCATTTGTCCTCCCTGTTCCAGGTGAATGCCGTTACCTCAGGAGCCCAGGCCCTTACCTTCCTTAGTCAGAACAATGTGGATCTGGTGCTGCTGGACTACAATATGCCGGAAATGTCCGGGCCTGAGGTGCTGCAAAGGCTCCGCTCCAATGGGGCAACAAAGGGAATCCCCGTGGCCTTTCTCACGGGCATCGATAACAGGGAATCCATAGCCCAGGTGCTGGCCTTAAAGCCTCAGGGCTATATTCTCAAGTCTGCCACCAAGGAAGAACTGATAGGGAAAATTGACGATATTTTAAGGGCTCATTATGCACAGGCGTAATGGGGGGTGAGATATTATGCCAGTTCTGAACATTGCAGTGTTAGTGCTGGCCCTTGTGGCCATAATAGGGGTATCCTATGTGGTTATAAAACATGGCAAGCGCAAGGATCAGGTGTCGAGACAGCTATACCATCAGCTAAGTGCCACTACCAAGCTGTACGTTTTTGTGCAGGAATTTGACATTATCAACGATACCTATATCGATATTGAAATGGATGAGGAAAATGCTGTGGGCACCAAGGTCACTGAGCACAGCGGCGCCCAGGCAGCTCTTATTTTCCGCATGAAGGAGCATCTGGACCCCTCATGGGAAAATCAGGTGATGGATTTTTTGGATTTTTCCACCCTGCCCGACCGTCTGGGGGACCGCAACGCCATTACCATGGAATTTCAAAACAGTGAAGGAATCTGGTGCCGCTGCCGCTTTATCGTTTCCCAGCATACACCATTGGGACAGATATCCAGGGTTCTGTGGCTGGTGGAGGAAATTGAGGAGGAAAGAAAGGAAAGAGAGGCCCTGCGGGACATTTCCGATCGGGCCATGGCTGCCAGTGAGGCCAAGTCCGCCTTTTTGTCCAATATGTCCCATGAAATAAGGACACCGATAAATGCCATGTTGGGCATGAATGAAATGATTTTGCGGGAGTGCAGCAAGGACAGTCCCATTCTTTCCTATGCGGAAAATATTGATGCGGCGGGACATACCCTGCTGGCCCTGGTAAATGATATTCTGGATTTTTCCAAGATTGAGGCGGGGAAAATGGAAATTATTTCCGCCGAATACGATTTGTCCGCAGTGATAAATGATTTGGTGCATATGATTTCATACCGGGCAGAGGGGAAGGGGCTGGAATTTTCCCTGGAAATAGACCCGGAGACACCGAAGCACCTTAGGGGCGACGATATCCGTCTTAAGCAGATTATTACAAATTTGCTCACCAATGCAGTGAAATATACCGCCGAGGGCAGCGTTGTTTTTAGTATCGATTTTGAGAAAAAGGACGAAAACCATGTACTGCTTAATGTGGCTGTAAAGGATACGGGAAGCGGCATCAAGAAAGAGGATATGGACAAGCTCTTTTCCAAATTTGACAGAATTGGCGAGGTGAAGAACCGCCATATTGAGGGAACGGGCCTTGGGCTTTCCATTACCACCCGCCTTCTGTCCATGATGGGTTCAAAGCTGGAGGTGGGCAGTATTTATGGGGTTGGCTCCCGTTTCTATTTCACTCTGGAGCAGGAAGTGATGGATTGGGCGCCTCTTGGGAACATGGATGAGGTGCTGGTGGCCCCTACCTCAGCTGGGCACCAGTATCATCAGCAGTTTACAGCCCCGGAGGCAGAATTGCTGGTGGTGGATGATACACCTATGAATTTGGTAGTATTTAAGAATCTTCTTAAGAAAACCATGGTGAAGATTGATACTGCTGAGAGCGGTAATGAAGCTTTGGCCTTGACGGAGAAGAAAAAATACGATCTGATTTTCCTTGACCACATGATGCCGGGGAAAAACGGCATTGAGACCCTCCATGAAATAAAGGAGCAGAAATCTGCCATTAACGTGGAAACCCCTGTGATCTGCTTTACCGCCAATGCCGTGTCCGGGGCCTGGGAATTATATAAAAACGAGGGCTTTGACGACTATCTCACCAAGCCTATAGACTTTATAAAGCTGGAGCAAATGGCAATGAAATACCTGCCGCCAGAGAAAGTTACACCTATTAAGTAGGTGATTATGCAGCCCCGCTATGGGAACTATCCGCCTAAAAAAATAAGGGCGAAGGGATAGGGGGATGACTATGCATTTCATGGACAAGATGACCAAGGGCGCCCTTAAGGGCCCCGAGAAAACTGATAAAACATCATTTACCGGGGTTATGCTTTGTATTGTGTTGATTGCCCTGGTTTCTGTGTGGTGCCTGAATGCCAGCCTTACTGACAATATCAAGGTGATTGTCCTTAATCTTGCCCTGTGTTTTTTGGTTATAATGGGCATATTTTTTATGATGCTAAAATTGCTGGACAAATATGCTGCCAATGAAATGAAATCCCGTGATCTCAATGAGCGCATGGCCGCAGCGGCCCAGATATATTATGAATTTAAAGAGGTTGATATTATCAACAATACCATCAGGCCTGTCATTGCCCGGGAGGATGAGGCCCTTAAGACGGATGGGGAGAATGCTCAGCAGATTTTTTTGGATTATGTAAATGAAGAGGTGGAGGAACACTTTAAGCTCCAGATGAAGGAGTTCGTGGATTTTTCCATACTGGGGCTGCTTCTGGAATACAGGGTGTCAGCCACCACCACCTTTATGACAAAACAGGGGAAATGGCTCCGTGCCCGGGTGGTGCGCTGTCAGCATACCCCAGCGGGGAAGGTGGCCACCTTCCTGTGGATATTGGAGGATATTTCCGAGGAAAGACAGCAAAGGGATGCCCTCATTGACGTTTCCAACAGGGTGGCCGCGGCCAATAATGCCAAAACTGCCTTTTTGTCCACCATTTCCAATGAGCTTCGGGCGCCTATTGACGCGGTGCTGGGTATAAATTCCATGATTCTGGAGGAAAGCCGGGAGCCACAGACTATACGCTACTCGGAAAGCATTCGGGATGCCAGCGTGGATTTGCTGGGAATGATAAACGATATTCTGGATTTTTCCATTATTGAAGCGGGAAAAATGGAAATTGCGCCACGGGAATACGATTTCCGGGAGCTGCTCAATGAGCTGGTGACGGTAATAAAGCCCCAGACAGAGGCCAAGAAGCTGTCATTTGTTCTGGATATTGACGCCAATATGCCGAAAATCCTCTACGGGGATGATGTCCACATTAAGCAGATTTTCATGAACCTCCTGACCAATGCGGTGAAATACACCACAAAGGGGCGGGTGATACTGTCCGTGCACGCCGAGAAAATGGGTGAGGAGCACATCGGTCTCCACGTGTCAGTGAAGGACACGGGCCAGGGCATAAAAGAGGAGGACAAGTCCAGGCTCTTTGTGGAATTTGAGCGTATTGAGGAGGGCAGAGGTCCGACAGTGGGAGGCACCGGCCTGGGGGTAACCATTACACAGCGTTTGCTGGGGCTCATGGATTCAACCCTGGAGGTGGAAAGCGTCTACAAGCTGGGCTCCAATTTCTATTTTGCTCTTGAGCAGCAGGTGGTGGACTGGACTCCTATAGGAAATATAGGTGATGTAGTTATACCTACCATAGAAGAGGGTGAAGAACATCTCCCGGATTTCATCTATAATCTGGCAGAGGTAAATGTGGAAGCGGGCATAAAAAATAACGGTGATGAGGAATCATATCTGGAGGCCCTTAAGGTATATGCCTCCAGCGTAAACAAATACATTGAAGAAATAACCGAATATCTGAAGGCTGATGATCTGGAAAATGCCACCATAAAAATTCATGCCCTTAAGAGCACCTCCCGCATTATTGGTGCAGAAAGCATCGGCGAACTGGCCCTGGCACTGGAAAATGCCGGGAAGGCAGGGGATAAGGAAAAGGTGGAAAATGAAGTGGGAGGCCTTTTGGAGCGGTGCAGACGCTTGGGGCAGCAGCTTCGGCCGCTGTTGGCAGCTTCCACCTCCGGGGAAGAAGCCGTAAGCACTGACAAGCCCTCCATAAAAGAAGAAAAGCTGGCAGAGACATATGAAAAATTGCGTGAATGTGCTGCCGCCTTTGACAGCTTTGGCATTGAAGAGGTATTGGAGGGGCTTCATAACTATCAATTGTCGGAGGATCAGCAGGAAAAAATAACGGCCCTGGCCCAGGCCATAGACAACTTCGATTTTGAGAAGGTTTCGGAAATATTGAAGGAAGAATGAATGCGCTGTAAACGCAAAAATGCCGCCAGCCCAATAGGGGATACCCCCAAGGACTGACGGCGTTTTAATTTGTTAATCAGAAGCTTACCATGCCGGAAGACTTCAGGAACAGGATAAAGAGAAGTACAGGGGCAATGTATTTGATCATTGCAATGTAAATGTACTTACGGGTGAAGGTTTCACCGTTCTTTTCCATTTCATCAATAACAACCTTTGGACCCACAACCCAACCAATCATGATACAGGTACCGATGGAAATAACTGGCATGAAGATGCTGTTGGAAATGTAGTCCATAACGTCCAGAACCTGGCCGGTGCTGCCAGTTGGCAGTGGCAGTTCGAAGTAGAATACGTTGTAGCCCAGACATACGATGGTACCAAATATCAGGGCGATGGCAAACTCAGCCAGAGCTGCCTTCACGCGGGTGATATGGAAGTAATCCATAAAGCTGGCAACAACTGCCTCCATGATGGATACAGCGGAAGTAAGGGCTGCGAAAAGAACCATCAGGAAGAACATAATGCCCACGATGATGCCGGCGGTACCCATGCTTTCAAATACCTTTGGCAGGGAAATGAACATGAGGCCCGGGCCGGAGGCGGAAAGACCCTCGCTGCCCATGAAGGTGAATACAGCTGGGATAATAAGGAGACCAGCAAGGAAGGATACCAGAGTATCGAAGAATTCGATGCGGTTTACGGAGGAAACGGCATCGGCCTTATCACTTACGTAGGAGCCGTAGGCAACCATAATACCCATGGCAACAGACAGGGAGAAGAACAGCTGGCCCATGGCATCTACAAGAACGCTCATAAAGTGGCTGAATGTAAGACCCTCAAAGTTCGGAATGAGATAAATGGCCAGACCATCCATACCGCTTCTGGTAACGCCGTTGGCGTCAGTGTGGGTAATGGTCAGAGAATAAATTGCGATGGCAATAATAAGTATAATCAGGGCTGGCATGATAATCTTTGAGGATGCCTCAATACCCTTGTTTACGCCTAAAAGAATAATTGCTGTACAAGCCATCAAAAACAGGAACATGTAAACCAAAGGCTCATGTTGGGCGGTAATAAAGCCCACGAAGTAACCATCCTGAGCTGCCTCCACGTAGCTTCCGGTGGTAAATGCAAGGAAATACTTGATTACCCAGCCGCCGATGGCACTGTAGTACGGCATAATAATTGCAGGAATTAAGCAGGCCAGAAGACCAAGCCAGCGCCATTGCTTGCAGATACGGGAGTACGCTGTGAGAGGACCCTGCTTTGTCTTGCGGCCAATGGCAATTTCAGTGGTCAGCAGTGCAAAACCGAAGGTCAGCAGCAAAATAAGATAAATAAGCAAAAAAAGTCCGCCGCCGTCCTTGGCAGCAAGGTAAGGGAATCTCCAGATATTTCCAAGGCCTACAGCAGATCCGGCAGCAGCCAGGACAAATCCAAAGGATCCGCCAAAGGATTTTCTTGATTCCATAATCAAAACCTCTTTTCTATTTAGTATACGAGCGTAATTATAACACATAAAAAATAAAAAGGAAAGACAATTTAATATAAAAATGTGTAAACTTGTAACATGAACCAAAACAGCAAACAATTTATAAAAACCTTGTAATTATCGGGTTTTTGCTAATATAAAAAGGGCAAAAACAAAAAAGATGGAACAAAAATGTATATGTTCCATCTTGTGATATACTGTTGTTTGTGGACATTAGGATAATATGGGTAGACATTTGGCCTTAAATTATTTTATATATCCCTGGTCCTTCAGATGTGCCTTCAGATTGTCAGCGAAATCAGGAATGGAGGTAGGCCTCAGGTGTATATTGTAGCCCACGTACATTGGCGGGGTGGCAAATCTTGGCATGATTTTTACCCGCATCTTTTTTTCAACATTATAAAAGAAAAGATTATAGCTGAAATTCGGCCGTTTAAAATATCCCTTCATAAAGGTTACGGTTTCTTTTATAAGGTCGGCTAACATATTAAGGCTGTCCTCATTTGGCATAAGGGCCATTACTTCGGAGGATTCCCCGGAAGCCCCGGAGTCCTTGGAGCCATTGGAGGAATATGCTTCCTCATGGAGCACCAGATTGTACTCGGAAAAACCTATACGGGGGTTGGTGGAGGTGTTCAGCTCCACCCCCTTGTCCTCAAATATTTTAAGTCCCTCAAATTCCACCGGGTCAAACATCAGGTCCGGGTCCAGCTCCGGATAGCCCACCAGCTGCATGTGTGGGTGCTGGATGGTGCCGCCCGACATGGGACCGAAATTTTTAAAGAAAATAACGGAGCGGTATTTGCCGCAGTTCAGCATTTTGATCCAGTGCTTTACTCCCATGTGGATTACCCGGCGTATCTGCTCTTTGGAGTAATCGGGGATATCTGATTTGCACTGGTCCGTTTCAATAAGCACCAGCTGATCCGATGGCTCCATCACATTATATTTGTTCTTCAATAATATAATATTGTCATCTGTTTCGATAATACCCACCAGATGCTCCACATCACAAAAAGGGCAGTTGCTGGTGTTGGCCATGCCCTGGATGGTACGGGGCTTTTTCCCCCCTATGGTGGTATTAAAATCGATGATATTGATATCCATGTTATAGACTCCTCGCGTGCTTGCAGTCTATGACTGTAAGTGATATAATTTTTTAGCATGGCTTATTATGCCATCACTTAAGAATTAAACAGCTACATCTATTATTAAAACACAATTTTAGGGTGGCGTACAACTATTTATTATAACCTGTGAGGGTGTGAGCAAGATTAGTACTGAGGAAGTTTCTGAAAACAATAAGGATAACAATAAAGATAACAATAAGGACAGCAAGGGCGAATCTTTGCTTAAGGGTACCCTGATTCTGACTGTTGCCGGCATCGTGGTAAAGGTCATTGGCTCCCTTAACTGGATTTTCGTTTCCCGAATTTTGGGCGGTGAAGGTATCGGTCTTTATCAGATGGCCTTCCCAATTTATTTTTTCGCCCTGAGTGTATCCACAGCCGGTGTGCCGGTGGCCATTTCCATTATTACTGCTGAGCGGGTGGCTCTGAAGGATATTCTGGGGGCCAAGCGGGTATTTAAGGTTTCCATGTCACTGATGTTTGTGACTGGTATTGTATTTTCACTGCTGACTTATTTCGGCGCCCAGTGGCTCATAGATTTCCATTTTATCCGTGATGCCCGTGCCTATATGTCAGTAGTTGCCCTGGCTCCGGCGATTTTCTTCGTAACCTTGCTGGCCAGCTCCCGTGGCTATTTGCAGGGTTGGCAGCGTATGACCCCAACGGCTGTTTCCCAGATTGTGGAGCAGATTTTCCGTGTAGTAACCATGATAATGTTTGCCAGCCTGTTTTTGCCTTATGGTCTTGATTATGCAGCGGCTGGTGCCAGCCTTGGTGCCTTTGCCGGTGCTGTGACGGGACTTATCGTGCTGGTATATTTCCACTGGAAGCTGGAAAAGGATATTGTCAGTGAATTTGGCCATGAGCTGAAGCCACTTCCCGATGCGGAAAAAACCTCCAATTGGGGCATTATCAAGCGTATTTTCGCACTGTCCCTGCCAGTGTCTGCTGCCAGCATTATGCTGCCAGTGGTGTCCAATCTGGACCTGGCCATTGTGCCACAGCGTCTGGAGGTGGCGGGCTACAGCGTAAATGAGGCCACGGAGCTCTTCGGTTATCTCACTGGTATGGCGGTGCCTCTGGTAAATTTGGCCACAATTCTTACTGCATCTTTGGCTGTAAGCCTTGTGCCGGCCATTTCTAAGGCCCGTGCCCTGCAGGATGCCAAGGCGGTATTCAGCCAGACTGCATCTGGTATACGTATTTCCAACGCCGTTTGTTTCCCAGCCTTCGTGGTGGTTTTTGTTTTGGCTACCCCTATTGCTTCATTAATATATAATGCGCCAAATGCGGGGCCTGCCATTATGGTTTCCGCCGTCAGCATCGTGCTTCTGGGACTCCATCAGGTGTCCACCGCCGTGCTTCAGGGCTTGGGTCACCCGTCCATTCCTATGGTGAATATGATTGTGGCGGCTGTGGCCAAGGTTATTCTCAACTGGACACTGGTTGCCAAGCCTTGGCTGGGAATTATGGGTGCGGCCTGGGCAACTGCTGCTGACATGGGTGTGGCGGCTGTAATAAATCTGTTCTTTATCTACAAATATATAGGCTATCGCATGGAAATCCCACAGCTTTTAAAGACCATTGTGGCTGCTGCGTTTATGGCGGGTTCCGTGTGGTATTTCTACGATTATACCCTGGCGGCCTGGGGCAGCAATGTAATTTCCACCTTTGGGGCCTGCCTCCTGGGCTGTGTGGTTTATCTGGCAGTATTGCTCCTTATCGGCGGCATGATGGAGGAGGATATGGCCCGTATTCCTATGATTGGCCGCTTTGGCATCAAGGCCATGCACAAGCTGGGCGTATACAAGGGCTGATTTAAGGCCCATTGAGTTTAGTATTCTACATTTTGCATAGAAAGGCCGATTTTTTAGAATGAAAAAACTGGTTTTGGTATATAATCCGGTTTCCGGCAAGGCGGTTTTCAAAACGCGCCTTGATGAAATAATTTACAAGCTCCAGAGCCGTGGCTGCATGGTGATTCCCTACAGAACCACCCCTGAAAACGCGGATCTGGTGGATTTTATAAAGCTGGCTGCTCCCGACGGTATTATTGCCGCCGGTGGTGACGGCACTGTTCACGAGATTGTGAACCTCATTATGAGGGAAAAGCTGAATATCCCCATGGGCATTATCGGCACCGGTACCTCCAACGATTTTGCCACCTTCCTGAACCTTGATACAGATGAATATTTTGACCGCATTGCTTCGGGGAAAACCATGAAAATCGATCTGGGCAAGGTGGGGGATACATATTTTATCAACGTGGCCAGCGCGGGCATGGTTACTTCCATTGCCCATGAGGTGGATACCCGCCTGAAAAACGCCTTCGGAAAAATGGCCTACTATGTTCATGGGTTAAAGACACTGCCCCAGTTCCGGGCTTTTGACCTTACTGTGCGCACGGAAAAGGAAGAAATCAAGGAGAAGGCATTTCTCTTTTTGGTGGTTAATTCCAGCGTGGTGGCCAGCTTCAAAAAAGTGGCGGTTCAGGCCAGTGTTCAGGACGGTGTGCTGGACCTTATTATTATGAAGCAGTGCAATGTGGCGGATTTGATGATTGTCACCACGGAGCTTCTGGCGGGAAAGGACATTTCCCAGCGCAAGGAGGTTATCTACCGTCAGGCCTCCACATTTGAGGTGGAATGCTCTGAGGACCTTACCAGTGATATTGACGGCGAGGTGGGCCCTAAGCTGCCTCTGAAAATCGAAACTGTACCTAAGAGTTTGGATATTTTTTACTAGGAAATGAAAAGGGACTGCTTATGCAGTCCCTTTAGTGTAATCATATTAAATTGCAGATGGATTAAGCCTTTGGCAGATCCTTAACCCAGCCCTTGAAGGCCTTGATGATGTTGCCGGCAGGCATGGCAGCCAGCTGCTCATCAGTGAGGTCAGCTGGGATAAGTGGAGCCAGGGTGGCGGCGGTAGCCATGAATTCCTCCATGGTCATGCCATCCAAAAGGCCCTTTACGATTTCATAAGCCTCCTGAGGGCTCTTTGCTTCGCTGAGCTTCTGGAGCATTTCAGGATTCTGCATAATTGCAGCGCCAATCTGCATAAACTTTTCAGGTATCATTATTAATCACATTCCTTTTTATCATATTCCGTCCTATGTATTCGTTCAGAACGGTACACATCCTTTCACATTATAACCCAACTGGTAAAAATTTGCTATAGGCAAAATTTTTTGATGGGCCTTTCCATGGAGTCAGATTATGAAGAAAGTTCTTTGGCTGGCATTTAATGCCAAATTTTCCCACACCTCCCTGACGGTCCGCTATCTTCGTCAGGCGGCGGCCAAGCTTAATATTGAGTCGGAGATTTTGGAGCTTACCATTAATAATTACGTGCCGGATATTCTCAGTGAAATTTATGAGCATAAGCCGGATATTATTGGCATTTCCTGCTATATCTGGAACATTGAGCTGATAAAACATACCCTCCCACTGGTTAGGAAGGTATTGCCAGATTCCCTTATTATTTGTGGTGGTCCCGAGGTTTCCTACGAAGTGGCTGACTTTATGAAGAATAATCCTGCCGTGGATTTCGTGGTTCGGGGGGAAGGGGAGGAAGCTGTTATGGAGCTTCTGGACCTTGTCATTAATCAGGGGGCTATTAATAATGAAAGAAAGCTCACTGTGCCTCCCCAAAATCCCGGGATTGCCTGGCGGGATAAAATAATTCACGAGGGGCAGGCTGTAACTGTGGCGGCCATGGATAATCCGGCTCTGTTGAAGCTGCCATTTCCATATATTGATGGGGAAATGGAGGAAATCAAGGAGAAGATTCTCTACTACGAGACCTCCCGGGGCTGTCCCTTCTCCTGCGCCTATTGCCTCTCCTGTGCCACCGCCGGGGTCCGTTACCGCTCCTTGGAGGAAGTATTTAAGGAGCTGGGCTTCTTTGTGGCCCATGATGTGCGGCAGGTGAAATTCGTGGATCGTACATTTAATGCCAAAAAAGCTCATTTCTTACCGATTATTCAGTTTATCAGGGATTTGCCCCCGGATTGCCGCACCAATTTCCATTTTGAGGTGGCGGTGGACTATCTTGACGGGGAAACCATTGAGGTGCTTCAGTCAATGCCAAAGGGCAGGGTCCAGCTGGAAATCGGGGTTCAGACCACCAACAAGGAGGTGCTGAAGCGCATTTCCCGGGTAAACCACTGGGAGGATATTTGCCGAAACATCAGGGCTTTGCAGAAAAACCGCAATATGCACATTCATACGGATCTTATTATCGGCCTCCCCGGGGAGGATCTGGCCTCCTTCGGCCAGTCCTTTAACGATTTGTACAGCCTCCATACGGACATGCTGCAGCTGGGATTTTTGAAGTTTTTGAAGGGCTCCGCCATGATGGAGCTGGTGGAGAAATACCAGTATCAGTATATGGATATTGGTCCATACGAGGTTTTGTCCAATGATGTTATGGATTATGGTGAGATTCGCTGGCTCCATATTTTCGAGGAGGTTTTCGAGCTGTATCATAATGCCGGGCGATGCCTGAAATCCATGGAATATATGATAGATAATTTCTTTGGGGGCAATGCCTTCGGGTTTTATTCCCGCTTTACGGATTATTGGGAAAAGCTGGGAAACCACAGGCGGGCCATCAGTGCAAAGAGCCTTTACGGCTATCTGTGGGATTTCTTTGAAATAGTGGCAGGTGCTGATGACCAGCATGACGACATGGACAATTGTCGCCTTATAATGGACAATCTCATGCGTTTTGATGCTCTTACTGCTGACAGCGGCCAGAACAGGCCTGAATTTCTCAATTGGAACAGGGAAAAATATCAGGAGCAGACCGCGGCCTTTTGGCGTGACAAGCTCCCTAAGGGGCAGAATGCCTCTGATCTTATTGGCGGGTTTAAATTCACCAACTGGCGGGAGCTGAACAAGAAATATCACATTGAGGTTTTTGATGCCCCCCATCCTCAGACATTGCTGTTTATATACGAGAACAGGGTATTTGACAGGGTAATAGAGGTAAATATTAAGGCACCAGTCCGGGAATCATATTAGGATATTAATCTACATAATTAATCTTTAAAGAGGTTGCTGAAAATTCAGCACCTCTTTTTTGTCATTCAGGGGTCAATTTGCACCATTGGGAAGATTTTTATCGTTTCTGCTATAACGAAATATTATACTAACCATAAGAAAAAGTGCACTGATTTACGAAACGAGCAATGAAATTATATTTAGGAGGTGTGTAGTATGGAATTATCCCATGAAATGAAGGGTATGGCAATTGAGCCCATTACGTTATCATTGGTTTTCAAAAAATATGGTTTGCTGCTTGGTTTTTTGGCAATGGGGGCAATTTTTATGATGCCAACCCCGGCGGATCTTACCACAGCTGGCCATCGCATGCTGGGTATACTGGTATTTGCAGTTATAATCTGGATTACAGAAACTGTATCCTACCCGGTCAGTGCCACAATTATCGCCACTTTAATGATCCTGTGTCTGGGCCTGGCCCCGAACCCGCAGGACCCAACAGCTCTTATGGGGACCTCCGGTGCAATTAAAACAGCCTTTACGGGAATCAGCGCCAGCGGAACGGTTTTGGTAGGCGCGGCCCTGTTTTTGGCAGCCGGCATGATGCACACGGGACTTGACAAGCGGATAGCCCTGTTTGTTCTGTCCAAGGTAGGTGCAAAAACCAACAGGATTTTGGCAGGCATGATTTTTGTAGGCTTTGTACTGGCATTCTTCGTTCCCAGTACCACAGCCCGTGTAGGCTGCATAGTTCCAATCGTCCTCGGTATAATAGCCGCTTTCAAAATGGAGCGGAACAGCCGCTTCGCCGCACTGCTGATGATCGCAACAGTTCACGCAGCCAGTATCTGGAATATTGGTATCAAGACCGCGGCGGCCCAGAACATGGTGGCCCTTGGGTTTATCGACAAGCAGCTGGGTGCCAATATAACCTGGACTGAGTGGTTTATTGCAGCAGCTCCTTATGCAGCTATTATGTCAGTAGTTCTGTATTTCCTTTGCTGGAAGATATTACCACCTGAAATGAATGAGGTGGCAGGCGGGGATGCCACAGTAAAGGAAGCACGGAAGGAATTGGGACCAATGAAGTCCTCAGAAAAGAAGCTTTTGCTGATATCCGTGGGTCTGCTGTTCCTCTGGGTTACTGAAAAAATTCTTCACCCGTTGGACACCACCACTTCCACTGTAATCGCCATCACATTAATGTTTATGCCGGGAATCGGTATTATGACCTGGAAGGAAGCCCAGTCCCGTATTTCCTGGGGCACACTGGTACTCTTTGGTATCGGCATCAGCATGGGGTCGGCCCTGCTGTCCACTCAGGCAGCTTCATGGCTGGCCAATCAGCTTTCAGTAGGCTTTGGCCTTGCAGGCATGAGCGTGTTTATGGTATTTGCCATTCTGGCACTGTTCCTCATCGTTGTACACATTGGCTTTGCCAGTGCCACAGCTGTTGCATCATCAATGATTCCGATTATGATTGCAGTGCTGCAGGGCTTGGACAATCCTCTGCTGAACATCGTGGGAATCACCATGGTACTGCAGTTTGTAGTAAGCTTCGGCTTTATTCTGCCGGTTAATTCCCCACAGGGAATTCTGGCCTTTGCCACTGAGACATTTACCGCCAAGGATTGTATTAAGGTAGGTTTGCCGATTACCATTATCGGTTATCTCCTGCTGCTGGTATTCTCACAGACCTATTGGAAGTTCCTGGGAATTTTCTGACAGATGGAGCGACAAAAATATTAAAGTATAACGAGCTTTAAGATGTCCCCCACCTCTTTAGGTGGAGGAAAACAAACTACAACAGCTGGCGAGCATATCTCCCAGCTCGTTGAAACGCTAATTGGAAGATTTTTCTTCTAAAGAAGAAAAATTTGAACAATGGCGTTATAATATTGGTTAAATTATTAAAGGGAGGAAGCTTGGCTTTCTCCCTTTAGTTAATTGAATTGT
The DNA here is from genome assembly GCF_000622005.1 of Anaerovibrio sp. RM50. Classification (GTDB taxonomy): domain Bacteria; phylum Bacillota; class Negativicutes; order Selenomonadales; family Selenomonadaceae; genus Anaerovibrio. Next base: position 20,198 of record NZ_JHWV01000012.1, read on the forward strand.
ACTGTGGTAAATGATAGAATTAAGGCGAGTGCAAAGGCAATTTTTTTGTACATGAAAGGGTGAGGATAGATGCTACGGGCAGTGATAGTTGATGACGAGCAGCCTATTTGTGATGATATTGAATATTTGTTGGAGGCCCACCCGGATATATCGGTGGTGGCCAAGTTCCAGCAAAGTCAGCAGGCCCTGGCCTATCTTCAGCAAAATCCCTGTGATCTTCTGTTTTTGGATATAAAAATGCCGGGTATGAGCGGTCTGGAATTTGCCGAATGTCTGGCCACACTGAAGCTAACTCCCATGATTATTTTTGTGACCGCATACGAGGAATATGCGTTGCCTGCTTTTGAAACAAATGCGGTGGCCTATTTGACCAAGCCCCTTGGGCAGGCCAGGCTCACCAAGGCCCTCAGAAAAGTGCGTTCACTGTTTTCCATGGTGGACAAGGAGGAGGCGGCGGCTCAATCGGGTTCCCTTCCGGGGACTCCACATTCCCAGGGGACTACTCATTATCGTCCCATCAGCGTTCAAAAGGGCAGTGCCCTGGTTCCTGTGCAGCAACGGGATATTATTCTGGCCTACGTGAAGGAAAAGCTGGTGTTTCTCCGCACCAACGAGGGGGATTTTCAGCTGTCCATGACTCTTGCGGAGCTGGAGGAGCTGCTGGATCCGGAGCTTTTCCTAAGGGTACACCGCCAATACATTGTCAATACTGAGGCCATAGCCAAGGTGATTCCCTGGTTCCACGGCTCCTATATGCTGGGCATGAAGGACAAGGAGGCCACGGAAATCCCTGTGAGCCGCAAGCATATTCCCGAGGTTCGCCAGGTGCTGGGGATAAAATGAGATTAAAAACTGTTAGCTTGGATATATTTAGGCCTGAAGGAATGGAAGTGACATCATGGCATTATTGTTTGATCTGCTGGGAGATGTGTGTTTCTCCACGGTAATAGCCTATCTTTTGGGACGCAACCGCAAGGCAATGACCATGGCCATGGCGCCTGTGACGTGGAAGTCATGGGCTGTATTTACGGCAGTATTTTCCTTATTATCCATTATATCCTCCTATTATGGCACCCGTCTGGAGGGGGCTTTGGCTAGCACCAGAATTGTGGGTACCCTGATGGGTGGAATTATAGGTGGTCCCTGGGTGGGGGCCAGTGTAGGGCTTATCGGGGCCCTGCATCGGTACAGTTTGGGAGGCTTCACCGCTTCCTCATGTGCAGTTGCTACCTTTTTAGTAGGCATTTTGGCGGGGATACTGCGCCAGAAGGTGGGCTTTCATCGTCTTGACTGGCGAATGGCAGCAGCCATGGCTCTGACCGCTGAGCTCATTCAAAAGGGTCTTACTTTGGCTTTTGCCAAGCCCTTTGAGGCGGCCTTGGCCTTCGAGAAGGCTGCAGCAATACCTACAACTTTGGTTACAATAGTGGGAACCACTCTTTTTGTAATGATTTTAAAGGACATGCAGCTCCAGACAGAGCTCAGCGGGGCAAGATTTGCCCATCTGGCCCTGTCCATTGCGGGACAGACCCTGAAATGGCTGCGGGAGGGCCTTTCAAGGGCCAGTGCCCAAAGGGTGGTGGAGCTGATTTACCGCCTTACCAAAGTAGATGCAGTTTCAATAACTAATGAAAATAAAATTCTTGCCTTCATAGGTGTGGGCAGCGATCATCATTTGCCGGGGGGAGATATATTATCTCCTGCCACCATGGAAGCCATGAATGAAGGCAGAATTGTGGTATTCCAGGACGGGGCCCAGTGCCCGGAGCCGGGGTGTCCCCTGGTTTGCGGTGTAGTAGCCCCATTGATGCCACGGGATAAGGCGGTGGGGACCCTAAAGCTCTACAGAACCCACAAGAACAGCTTATCAGTGGCAGAAATTCAGCTGGTACAGGATTTGGCCCAGCTTTTGTCCCGTCAGCTGGCCATTCATGAGCTGGATCAGCAGCAGCTTTTGGCTGAGCGGGCGGAATTAAAGGCCTTGCGGGCCCAGATAAATCCTCATTTTTTGTTTAATACCTTATCAAATATTATGTCCTTTTGCCGTACGGCGCCGGATACGGCCCGAATGCTTTTGGAGGAGCTGTCGGAAATGCTTCATTTCAGCTTTGCCAAGCATGAGGACAAGGTGACGGTGGAGGAGGAATTTTCCAGTGTGGCCTCCTATATTGAAATATTGAAGGTGCGCTTTGGCTCCCGCTTATCAGTGGAGCTGGAGGTGGACCCGAAGGTGAATAATTGTCTCCTACCTACATTTTCCTTGCAGCCTATTGTGGAAAATGCCCTTTTGCATGGCCTTTTTTCCAAGCCGGCGGATTGCCGCCTGGCCATAAGCATTAAGGAGGAAAAAGAGCGGCTGGTGGTCAGTGTATCCGATAACGGCATTGGTATGACGGAGGAGGAGTGTAAGAAGCTGATGGAGGACAAAACTGGGGGCATTGGCCTTTCCAACGTCCGTCATCGTATTGACAGCCTTTATTCCGGTCGGGGCACATTGGAGCTTCATTCCCAAAAGGGGGAAGGCACAGAGGTTATCTACAAAATTCCATTGGAGAGAAAATATGACTGATTCCGTATATAATACATTTTCTGAATATCTGATAAACCGTTATGGGGAAAAGACCTATAAATTGCCAATAGCCCTGAATCCTTTATATATTGATGAAAATGGTGTTACGAGAAGCTACACCTGCCCAAACAGGGACGGAACCTGCGGTGTGGCGGGCTGTACATTTTGCGGGGAAATCGGCACGGGCTATGAAAATCTCCCGGCGGAGATGAGCATTACGGAGCAAATTGCGGCCAACAAGGCCCATATTGTTCCAAAATACAAGGCCACAAAGTTTATTCCCTATCTTCAGAATTTCACCAACACCTACATGCCCCTTGATACCTTCAGGGCGTTTCTGGAGGAAGCGGCCAGTGCCGAAGGGGTGGTGGCGGTATATATTGCCACAAGGCCTGATTGTGTGCGGGAGGACTATTTGCAGATAATGAGGGATATGGCCCAAAAGTACAACATAGAAATTTGCGTGGAGCTGGGACTTCAGACAGTGAATTATCACACCTTGGATAAGATTAATCGGGGCCATAGTCTGGCAGAATTTATTGACGCTATTTTAAGGGTAAAAAAATATGGGCTGCAAACCTGTGCCCATCTTATTCTCAATCTCCCCTGGGATACGGACAGGGATGCCATTGAGGCGGCCCATATAATGTCAGCCCTTCAGCTGGATCAGGTGAAGCTCCATGCCCTGTATATCGTAAAGGGCACCGTAATGGCGGAGCAGTACGAAAAAGGCGAGCTGGAGCTTATTGGCAGGGACGAATACCAAAAACGGGTAATTCTCTTTTTGCGCCATCTGTCCCCAAATATTGTATTGCAGCGGGTAATTGGCCGTGCCCCGGCGGAAAATACCCTGTTCAGCAACTGGTCCACGGGCTGGTTCAAAATCCGTGACGGCATTATCCGCCAAATGGAGGAGCAGGGCTTTAAGCAGGGGGATTGCTGCGATTATCTGAATGGCGCTGCATTGAGGAATTTTTAAGTGTTAAAATAACTGTAAATTACTGTTTTTCTGGTACCGAGTATTTTTTTGGAAACGTATTGATTGGTTATTTATTGATGGGAGGGGTATCTGTGTCAGATGAAGTGGTAAAGTATGAAAAGAGCGATGGGGTGGCCCTTTTGACCTTAAACCGCCCGAAAAGCCTGAACTCCATGAGTTTGGAGCTGATTAACGGGTGGCTGGCGAAGCTGCATTTTGCCGAGCATGATCCTGATGTGCGGGTGGTGGTAATTACAGGTGAGGGCCGGGGCTTCTGCGCCGGGGGCGATTTGCCTTCACTGGATAATTTGAAAACCACCGAGGAGCGGCGGAATTTTGTGGCCCAGGCGGGAATGGTGGTCAAGCTTATCAGCAGTATGTCCAAGCCCGTTATTGCCATGGTGAACGGGGTGGCAGCAGGGGCTGGATTTAATATAGCCATTGCCTGCGATCTCTGTTATGCGGCTCAGGGTGTAAAATTTATCCAGAGCTTTGCCAACATAGGACTGGCACCGGACTGCGGCGGCTATTATTTTCTGGCCAAGACTGTGGGGCTGGCAAAGGCAAAGGAATTGATGTTCACCGCCCGTCCATTGGTTGCTGAGGAAGCCCGTTCACTGGGACTGGTAAATGATGTATTCCCTCCTGAGGAACTGAAGGAGAAAACCATGGCTGTGGCCAAACAGATTGCCGGGGCGGCTCCGTTGGCCCTGGCAATGATGAAAAAGGAAATAAACAACTACGGAGCAACCCTTGACGAAACCCTGACCTACGAAGCCATGGCCATGGCCATGCTGCTGGGCACAGAGGATTTCCAGGAGGGCATAAAGGCCTTCTCGGAAAAACGTGCCCCGGTGTTTAAGGGGAAATAAAGAGTATTTTGCCTATGGAAAAAATTGAACAAATGCGTTATAATAAGCATAAGAGAAGAGGCAGTTGATGTTTTGCACCATCAGCTCCCTCCGTTAAAGTGGACAGGAACCGGTTGTGTGCCGGTTCCCTTTTCATTTACAGAAGATTAGCTCCTGATAAAATTCAGAAATGATACTAAGAAGTTTAGTAGGGCTACCAACAAGGATAGCTTTTCATATTTGCTCATAGCATCACCTCCCCATACAGGATGGGAGGAAACCGATGACATCAATGCCTCTCATACCAATTATACCAAATATTTGTTCTGAGTTCGATTCCAATAGGTCAGCCAGTTTTGGCTGACCTATTATTTTTTGGATAAGGAAACCGGACTGTAGTAGAAGCACATTGCTTGTATAATTAACAAAATGTGAATTTAATAAACGATTTATTTATAGAAATTCACATTTTGAAGATATATAATAGAAGTAAGCATTGGGGGTGAGTGGACATGACGGATAATATTCCCGAAATCAATAAAGACAGATTCAATTTTGGCAAGAATTTAAAAGAAGTCAGGCACAAAAAGTACACTACCCAAAAGGACTTTGCGGATGTGCTTGGGTTAAACAATACAACATACAGCCAATACGAAAATAACAAAAGACAGCCGGATTATAGGACCCTGGTTGAAATTGCTGAGAAGCTGGACACAACAGTGGATTATTTGCTCACGGGGCGAGAGCATGATTTCTATGAAAGGAAAATACGGCGTTTGCTTGATGTTGCTGTATACGATACAGAACAAATACATGGTTTTTTTGAAAATGGGAATTTTTGCAAGGTTACAACTTCATACGGCGTCATAACACTGACCATGGATTGGTACAGAAAAACTGTAGCCAAAATTGATCATAAATTGTCAGGATTTATCCGTGAGGAAATCCATGATGAAGTAGTCAGCCAGCGAATCAGGGTTGAAAATATGTCAGAGGCCGAGCAAATAACATTTGAAGCCAAAATCCTTTGTGAAGCACTGCATTACGATTATTCCCATGTACTGGAATTAAAAAATAATCTTATTAACTATAAATATCCTAAGAAAATACTGGACCTGATATATTCTTTATATTTTTATTGCCTGGATGGCAATGAGAATATAGAAAGCCTCAAAGAGAAGATAAGTAATATTGACTGGGCTATACTTAGGCTGAAGGATATTCCTGATGTAATTGATGAGAATTATAAATTTGATGAGGAATACTTTAAGGCTCTGGAAATTTTTGAAGATATGACCTCCAGTACAGGCGAAAGAAATCACATTGCGGAAATGTATCTGATGAAGCATTGGGGAGCAACTCAGGGGAAAATGGTGAGTCTGGATGAATATGAGGAGCCATTCAAGCTGCTGAGAAGGGCATTTCTGAACATTCACCTGAGGCAGCTTGGACAACATGGAATTAAGGATATGAAGGAATTGCTTGATGGATTAATTAAAGGGGAATATTTTTTCTAGGAGCATTTTATGTAGAATATAGCTGAAAAACTGTGATTTTAACATTATATTAATGTTAAAATAATATTAATAAGTGTTAATGTAATAAGGATATTTTCATTTTGGCTTTTTCGCGCACAATGTTATAATTTTTAATATAAAATATTTGTGCTGGCGGTTAACAGCTTATAACGAGCTTTAAGATGTCCCCAACCTCTTTAGGTGGGGGAAAACAAACTACAACAGCTGGCGAGCATATCTCCCAGCTCGTTGAAACGCTAATTGGAAGATTTTTCTTCTAAAGAAGAAAAATTTGAACAATGGCGTTATAAAAAGGTATGGAGGAATTGCCGTGATGAATAAACTTAAGAGTCTGATGATGTTAAGCTTTGTTATTGCCATGCTGCTTATCCAGCTCAATCCTGCAGAGGCAGGGCATCTTGAGGATATTTCCGCAAGGGGGACAATACGCGTAGGCACTACGGGGGATTACATCCCCATGTCCTATTTAAATCCGCAAACCGGGGAATATGAGGGGATAGATGCAGAGCTGTCCCGTATTATTGCAGATTCACTGGGGGTGGAGCTGGAATATGTGCCAACCACCTGGCCAACCCTGGCAGAGGATACCCAGGCAGGGAAGTTCGATGTAGCCATTTGCGGTATTTCCCGAAATTATGCCAGAGCCAGAACTATGGCCATGTCTGATGCCTATGGGGAAGGTGCCTTTGGCAAGACCATACTTTGCCGCAAGGCTGATGCCGGAAAATTCCGCAGCCTCGCCGACATCGATAAGCCTGACATAAGGGTAATGATCAACCCGGGGGGAACCAATGAGAAATTTGCCAATGCCAGCTTCAAGAAGGCACAGCTTATTGTACATAAGGAGAATGCGGATATACCACGGCAGATTGCTGAGGGGAATGCGGATGTGATGATAACGGAGCCTGTGGAAGCGGCTCGCTATGTGGAAATGGATGCCAGACTGGCAGCTCCCCTGATTAGTGAGCCCTTTACAAAGCATTCCTGCGGTATACTTATGGCCAAGGGCGATCAGGAATTTTTGAATTACATTAATTTTGTTTTGGCGGAACTGCGCATGGATGGAACGCTGCCCAGATTGGAAGCTGAATATTTGCGCCTCAGGCCCTCAAAGTAGCTGATGATCAATATAACGAGCTTTAAGATGTCCCCCCATCTCTTTAGGTGGGGGAAAACAAACTACAACAGCTGGCGAGCATATCTCCCAGCTCGTTGCGACACGAACGAAGTGAGTTAGTCCTTTAGGGAAACGCTAATTGGAAGATTTTTCTTCTAAAGAAGAAAAATTTGAACAATGGCGTTATAATCTAAAGGATAATCACGAAGCCGTTCCAAATAAGGGGCGGCTTTCTTTCATTATTTTTATCCATTTTTAATTATTTTGCTATAAAATGATTATTGAGCTATGAAAGAGGGTATACAGATTCACAATGAAAATATTATCATAACGGATAAAAACGTGGTGACGTATAATTTAAGCGAGGAGATGATGTAATGAACAGATTTTTATTAATGCTGGTGTCCATGCTGGTTTTGGGTACAGGTATATGCTTTGCCCAGGTGGTGACAACGGAGAGAGTGCCGGAAAAACAGCCAATTGAAGTAGTTCAGCCAAATTGGCTGACCCATGAGCACACTTCCCAATGTGAGCTCACTTCCCCTGAGCCAGTGCAGATTATTTGTATCCTTGATCGCTCAGGCTCCATGCGACCTGTGGTGGGGGATACCATAGGGGGCTATAACTCCTTCCTGGAAAAACAGCGTAAGGAAAAGGGAAGCGCTGAGGTTACCACGGTTCTCTTTGACGACAAGTATGAAAAGCTGGTAGAGGCCAAGGATATCAAGTCGGTTCCTGAGCTGACCAACAAGGAATACTATGCCAGGGGGATGACAGCCCTTCTTGATGCTGTGGGCAGAACTGTTACAGACACCTTTGACAGAATGAATAAGGAAGGCATTTGCCCGGCCAAGCGGCGGGTGCTGTTCCTCATTATGACTGATGGCAAGGAAAATAACAGCAAGGAATATACCAAGGCAGATGTAAAGGCCATGATTGAAAAGGCCACAGAGGAGTACAATTGGAACTTTATTTTCATGGGTGCAAATATCGATTCTGTGTCTGAGGCTGCTTCTATTGGCATCAAAGCCGACCATGCAGTAGATTTTGCACATGATGCAGAGGGCGTAAGACAATCCTTCGCCTATATGGATGCGGCAGCCAAGGAGCTGAGGGAAGAAGGCACTGTTGGCGAAAACTGGAAAAAGGCCAATTGAGTTGGTACTGTGTTTTGTGTAGTGTGAAGGAGATTTGCTATGAATTATTCAGAGGTTATTGCCAAGGCCAAGGAATGTATAGGTGACAAGTGCCACGCCTGTCCCGTGTGTAATGGCCGCGCCTGCAGAAATGTTATGCCCGGTCCCGGCTCCAAGGGAGTAGGGGATACGGCTATCCGAAATTACGATAAATGGCAGGAAATCCGCGTAAATATGGACACCCTTTGTGAGGGCAGACCAGTGGATACCAGCCTTACGATTTTCGGAAAGAAATTTAAGGCGCCCTTCTTTGCCGGCCCTGTGGGTGCTGTTACGCTTCATTACAGCGATAAATACAATGATGTAAGCTACAATGATGTGCTGGTCAAGGCCTGTGCGGAAAATGGCATAGCTGCCTTCACTGGAGACGGTGTGGATGCAGGGGTAATGCAGGCAGCCACCAAGGCCATAGCCGCCAACAAGGGTATGGCGGTACCTACGGTGAAGCCATGGAATATTGACACCATAAAGGAAAAGATGGCTCTGGTGAAGGAGTCAAATGCTTTTGCAGTGGCCATGGATGTGGATGCGGCCGGACTGCCTTTCCTGAAGGGCATGACCCCGCCAGCGGGCTCCAAGAGCATCAGCGAATTAAAGGAAATTGTGAAGCTTACGGACCGTCCTTTCATTGTAAAGGGCATTATGACTGTCAAAGGGGCATTAAAGGCCAAGGAGGCCGGAGCAGCGGCCATTGTGGTTTCCAATCACGGGGGCAGAGTTCTTGACCAGTGCCCGGCTACGGCGGAGGTGCTGCCGGAAATAGTGGAAGCACTGAAGGACTCCGGGGTAAAGATACTGGTTGACGGTGGTATTCGCACGGGTACTGACGTGTTTAAGGCCCTGGCTCTGGGGGCAGATGCTGTAATTATTGCCCGTCCTTTCGTTACTGCAGTATACGGTGGCGGCGAGGAAGGGGTAGCTGCCTATATCAGCAAGATTACTGCTGAACTGGAGGATACCATGAGCATGTGCGGTGCCTTCTCATTGGCAGAAATTGATGAAACCATGGTCAGAAGACCATAAGCCGAACGCAATATGGCAAAATAAAAGCACTGATGGCTGAAAATTCAGCTGTCAGTGCTTTTTTGCTGGGGCAACCAGCTTTCTTATCAGATTTTATTTTATGGCCCAGCGGAGCTTGGTGGAGTGGGCACGGGAGTTGTTGTAGCATTCTTCCTTGCTGGGGCGGATTACCTCAGTGGCAATGTCGCGGTAAACGCCGGCCCGCTTCAGGGCCTGAAAGGCCTTCTTAACAATGCGGTCCTCCCCGGAATGGAAGGTAAGAATGGCTGCACGGCCCCCCTCCCGCAGGGCATGGGGCAGCTTTTCCATAAATTCATAAAGAACCTCAAATTCATGGTTTACGTCAATGCGGAGGGCCTGAAAAACTCTGGCGGAGGATTTCTTGATGGCCATATCCCGCTCATCCTTGGAAAGCTTTACTTTTTGCAGGGCTTTAATGATTTCCTCATGGAGGGCCCGGGTGGTCTCAATTTTGATGCCCCGTTTTAAATCGTTGCAAATCTGACGGGCAATTTCCTCTGCGAATGGCTCGTCGGAGTTTTCCACAAGCATTCCAACCAGCTCATCACGATCCACTTCCTTGAGACGGTCCGCCGCAGAAATGCCTGATTTGGAATCAAGACGCAGATCCAATGGACCGTCAGCCTTGTAGGTAAATCCCCGCTCCGGATTATCTATCTGCATGGAGGAAACCCCCAAATCTGCCAGAACGAAATCGAAGCCCCCCACCTCCTGGGCCAGCTTGTCAATTTCACAGAAATTCATAAGCCGTGGGGTCCATATATCTTCTCCAAAGCCCTCCTTGCGGAGGCGGGCCTCTGTCTTGGCCTCCTCAATGCTGTCCACATCACCGCTGTAGAGGTGGCCCTTGCCCTGGAGCTCCTTCAGCATGGCCCTGGTGTGGCCACCGTATCCCAATGTGCCGTCAAAGCCCTGCTCGCCGGGCTTTATGTCCAATACCTCCAATATTTCCTTTACCATAATGGGAATGTGCATGCCGGCGGGGGTATTGCCCTTGGATATTACGTGCTTTATTTGGTCCCCGTATTTTTCAGGATTAAGCTCCTTGTATTTTTCGCTGAACTTTTTGGGGTATTTGCCGCTGTAGCGTACCCGCCGCTTATGGGGCATGGCGGCTTCCCCCGATGCTGCGGCCCCATTGGGGGTATTATTTTTAGTAATGTCTGTATCCATAGCTGCTCCTTAATTTGCCTCGATTATTTAAAATCGTTAGCTTTGCCTCAGATTATTCAATCCCACACATTATAACCCTGTTGTTAAAAATTTTCCATAAGAAAAATACTCATATAATTCATACTTTCCCTTTTTTTGTATAAATTTTTGTTATCTAAAAGGTCTTTATTAATAATTAATATTGTTTATCCACACAACTATCAACAGCTGTGTATTACTTCCTATTCCTTGGAGGTATACTTAGTATTTTTTGGTGGGAAATTGTATTGTTTTTGCAAAAAAACATGAAAAACCCCGAATTTTGGCATACTCCCAAAATTCGGGGTGTGATTGGCTAATTGCCACTTTTACATTAATTACTGTATCAAGCCCTGTACGATAATCACGAAGAGCATAATAGGCAAAATCCACTGGAAATAACCCTTTACCCAGGTAGGGAATTTCATGCCGTCGCCGGTGTTCACCTCTTCAAAGAAGTTCTTGAAGCCCCAGCCGTACTTGCTTACGCAGAACAGCAGGAAAATAAGGGAACCGATTGGCAGGATCAGATTACTTACCAGGAAGTCCTCAGTATCCAGTACGCCGCGGTTGCCGATAATGGTCACACTTTCCCATACGTTGAAGCCCAGTGCACAAGGAATGCTCAGAAGTCCCACCATGAAGCCGTTGATGATTGCGGACTTCTTGCGGGTCCATCTGAAGGTATCCATGCAGAAGGAAATAATATTTTCGCAAACTGCCAGCACAGTGGAGAAGCTGGCGAAGGTCATAAAGAGGAAGAACAGTGCTCCCCAGATGAGACCACCGGTCATATCCATAAATACGTTAGGCAGGGTAATAAACAGAAGGGAAGGCCCCGCATCCGGTCTCAGACCGTAAGCAAAGCAGGCAGGGAAGATAATAAGGCCTGCCATAATGGCCACTATAGTATCAAGGGCAGCAATGCGCACGGATTCACCTGGCAGTGAATGGTGCTTGTCAATGTAGCTGCCGAAGATTTCCATGGAACCCATACCAACACTGAGGGTGAAGAATGCCTGATTCATGGCAGCGGAGATAACGGTCCACCAGCCATGCTGATTTACCCCGTCAAGGCTTGGCAGCAGCAGGAAGGAGAGCCCCTCCATGCCCCCTGGAAGCACAAGGCTGTGGAGGCCCAAAATGATAATCAGCACCAAAAGGGCACCCATCATAATTTTGGTAACCTTCTCCAGACCGCTCTGAATTCCGGCACTTAAGATAATAAAGCAGAGGATAACCTCAAGGAGCATCCAGAAAACCAGCTCCACAGGGTCAGCCAGCATATTGCCGAATACACCGCCGATTTGCTCAGTGGTCATGCCAGGCACAAATTCGCCACGGATGAACTTAAAGAAGTAGTCCAGCATCCAGCCGGAAACCACGGTGTAGAACATCATCAGAATGTAGTTGCCCACAATACTGGTAAGACCGTGAATATGCCACTTGGTGCCCTCAGGCTCCAGCTTTTTAAAGCCCAGATATGCGGATTTCTGGCTTGCACGTCCCACGGACAGCTCCATGGCCAGAACAGGCACACCCATAATTAATAAGAAAAGTAAATAGATAAGTACAAACAATCCACCGCCGTACTCACCACAGATGTACGGAAAACGCCATACATTACCGATGCCGATAGCGCAGCCCGCGCTTACCAGCAGGAATCCCAGCCGGGACTGGAAGGATTCTCTCTCCATTAGTCAAAGACCCCCTAGAAAAATTCAATCATACTCGAATATTTTAACACATAGGTATACAAGTTTACAAATACAATTTTTGCAGGAAAAAAGGGGGGACGTGTCGAAGGTATAGGATATTAAGGAAGGTAGTCGAAGAATAATGAAAGGCAACCCGGACACACAGAATTGAGGGATTATTATGGTTGCTAAATCAAAGACGACAGAGATTCGAAATGTGAAGAAGGTTCCTTTGAAGGAACTTTTGTCAGAGGATACTCTGGGCAAGCAGGAGCTGGTGGCCAAGATGCTGTCCAGTATGTTTGTGCGCAACAAGGTGGATGCTGAGCTTCAGCAGGTCTTTCGTGCGAGTCTGAAGGATATTATTCGTTCCGTGGCGGAGGATTGTTTTTCCGTGGGCTACAACAGCGGTTATTCCGTGGGCCTGAAGGATGGCAATGCAATTGGCCGCAAGGAATTCAAGGCAGAAGAGGAAAAGGCCATGGCAGAATTCCAGAACAAGCTGGAGGAGGAGCTGGTACGTGAAATCCTCATGAATGCAAAGCCAGATGGAATGCTGCAGTGATTTAAAGGTGATGAAGATGAGCAAACGCCTGATTATGATATGTATGTTGCTGCTGATGAGCTTATTCTCCGGCTGCGGTCCGCAGCCAGTGGAGGTTTCTCCAGCAGACACGGACAGTAGCGCACCCCCAGCCGGTAAGGTGGTGAGGGTGGGTTACTTTAATGATGGCAATTTTATGAGCGGTGCTGCCGAGGGTGCGGTAAAATCCGGCTACGGCTACGAATATCTTCAGGCTGTGGCCAATTATACGGGCTGGCGCTACGAGTACGTTTACGGCAGCTGGTCCCAGCTTTACAAAAAGCTTCTGGCCGGGGAAATTGACATTATGACGGACATTTCCTACACCCCGGAGCGGGCTGCCCAGATAAATTATCCCAAGGAGGGCATGGGCCGTGAAATTTATTATATTGCCATAAGAACAGACAATAGCGAGATAGATGGCACAAACCCAAGTACATTTAATGGAAAGAAAATTGGCGTGGAAGCAAATTCCATTCAGGTCCAGTATCTGGAGGAATGGGCCAATAATAACGGTGTTGACTGCGAAATAGTGGAGATGGGCAGCGGCACGGACAAGAAAATCAAGGCCCTTATGGACGGTGAGATAGACGCACTGGTGAGAACCCATTTCAGAGGTAAGGTAAACGGAATTTCCAACGTGGTGTATTTGGGGGATTCCGACTATTATATTGCCACCGCCCAAAATCGTACAGACCTCTTGGAGGAGCTTAATACTGCCCAGCCGAAGGTGGATGCCTCCCATCCATCCTTCAGAAATGATATGGAACTCAAATATTTCAAGGATGCCATGGTGGATCCAAGACTTTCCCCTGACGACAGGGCATGGCTGAACAACAGAAAGTACCTCCGCATAGGATATTTTGCCGATCATTTGCCATTCTGTGCAGAGGGGACCTCTGGTGAAGCTCCGGAGGGGGTTATCACCACTGTAATGAATGCCATCTGCCAAAATATTGAGGTGGACCCTTCCGTTATTACCTATGTGCCTTACAAGGACAGCGAAAGCCTGAAGAACGCCGTAATTTGGGGGGATGTGGATGCTGCCTTTGGCTTCTATAAGGATTTATGGTGGGCAGAAAAGGTAGGTCTTTCCCAGACCAATGACATTTTCACAGTGGGTCTCAGACTGGTGGTACGTGAGGACTTTGACGTAAACGATGCCAAGCGCATAGCCATTGCCATCAACAACCCAAGTCCAACCTCCATTATGCTGGCAGGAGTTTTCAACGGGGATTATGAGTACGTGTACTATGAGACCGTGGAGGACTGCTTTGAGGCGGTTAAGCGGGGACAGGTGGATGCAACTGTTGCCAATGAATTTGTGATTCGCAAATTCCTCCAAAAAAACCACGTATTTAGCGGTCTTAAAGAGGTGGATACCTTCTCTGATGCGGGGGTATGCTTGTCTGTAAACCGCAGCAACATACACATGCTGTCCATCTTTGAGCGGGGCATAGTCAGCCTTAATCAGAGGGAAATAGGCAAGGCCCTTTCCACCAATGTTTTCTCCACAATCCGCTCCAATGAATATGATTTACTGAGGGATTATTGGTGGATCTTCGTTATAATAGGAATTATTCTCCTGCTGATTTTAATCAATATGTATATTCTCCACAGAGGCCGCAGACGCATTGCCAAGGTTAACCAGATGCTGCGGGTTCAGACGGATCAGCTGAAGGTGGCCAATGATGAGCTGGTGCTGGCCAACGAGCATCAGGTTTATGCCAATGAGGAGCTTCATTCCAGAAATGACGAGGTAAAGGAGCTGCTGGAGAAACAGCGGAAGGCCATTGCCGTTATTGAAAATAACCATGAGGCCCTGAAATCCGCCAACTGGATTGTTGAGTTTGATCCTGTGGGCAATGTGGATAATGTCAATTGGAGTGACGGCATGCGTCATATTCTGGGCTACACCGATATCAACGATTTTCCTAATACACTGGAAGCCCTGGTGGCACTGCTTCACCCTGAAGACAGGATGGAGGGGGGCAAATACATTTGGGAAATCCTTAACAGCGATGACGATGAAGCCAATATTGTTGACCGGGAGGTGCGGCTGAAGACCAAGGACCGGGATTTTGTGTGGTTCCGTGTTTATGCCCGCCTGTACAGAAGAAATGACGGTACTCCGCTGAGACTTTATGGCGTGCTGCAGGATATCAGCGAATACAGGAATTTGTTAAATAAGACGGTGGATGCCCTGATGGAGGCCCAGAAGGCAAACACGGCCAAGAGTATCTTCCTTAATAATATGTCCCATGATATTCGTACCCCAATGAACGGCATAATGGGCTACACCGCCCTGGCAGAGGAAAATGTCAACAATGCCACTGTAGTGAAGGAGTATTTGGAAAAGATCAAGCTGGTAAGCAAGCATCTGCTTAGTCTTATCAACGATGTGCTGGATATGAGCCGCATCGAGAGCGGCCGCATTGAGCTGGATCCTCAGCCTGTCAATCTTATTTCCCTGGTGGATGAGCTGAAGTCCATTCTCCAGTCCGACGTGGAGGCCCACAAGCAGCAGTTCATAGTGGATACTAACGGCATCATGGACGATACGGTGCTCTGTGACCGTCTCCGCCTGAAGCAGGTTCTCTTGAACCTTCTCAGTAATGCAGTGAAATTTACCCCAGCAGGGGGCCGGGTTTCCATTAAGCTGGTGCAGAAGCCTGCCAGTGATGCCAACCGTTCCATCTTTGAGTTCCATGTGGAGGATACGGGTATTGGTATTGACAAGGAATTTATCGACAAGATCTTTGTTCCATTTGAGCGGGCCCGCAACACCACTGTAAGCGGCATTCAGGGGACAGGTCTGGGCATGTCCATCACCAAGAGCATTGTGGATATGATGGGTGGTACCATTACCATTGAAAGTGAGCTTGATAAGGGCACCAAATTCCTGGTTTCCATTCCATTTAAGACCATTATGCACCAGGATGCGGATGTTACCATACGGGCCAAGGAACACTACGACTTTATCGGCAAGTCTGTGCTGCTGACAGAGGACAACGCTATTAATCAGGAGATCGCCAAGGCCCTGCTGGAAGGTGTACACCTCAAGGTAGATGTGGCGGGCGATGGCTCCGAGGCAGTGGAGAAGATGAAGGCCGCCAAGGACGGCCAATATGATGTGATTCTCATGGATATTCAGATGCCGGTAATGGACGGTTATGAGGCCACCATGGCAATACGAAAGCTTGACAGTGATTATTGCAGGAAGGTGCCGATTATAGCCATGACGGCAAATGTATTTGCAGAGGATAAGGTCAAGGCCATGAATGTAGGCATGAACGGCCATATAGCCAAGCCTATAGATACCCATGAGATGTTTACCACATTAAAATCCATCCTTGGTTAAGTAACTGCCAGCCCAGTGAATTATGGTAAAGTAATTTAAAGCATGAAAATAGGCATATATCCTGCGCTTTATAGCGTAGGATATATGCCTATTAGTTTGGTTTGTAATTATCCGATTATTAAATCAGTCAGCTGTTTAAAGTGTTACGTCAGTAATATCAACTACATAAACGAAGCACACAACCTCTTCGCCGTTATAGGCCCTGTAGCCAACGGAATCCAGATGACGGGTTTCACCATCCTGGCGGGTAATACTGAATTTAAAGCTTCCAATATAGGAGGTGTTGGCGTTGATTTGCTCCATCTTGGCCTTCACATCCTCCCGTTCCTTTACGATAACGATATTTTTCACTGAACCGTCGGCGAAGGTTGCGAAATCCTCAAAGGTGTCACAGCCAAGAATATCCAGTACAGTTTCGTCAGCATACAGGGTTTCTGCCTTGGTGCTCGGGCGGAAGATAAAGTAGCCGCATTTCAGCCCCATGTTTTCGTATTTTTCCTTGAAGCTGTCCATTACATTACTGCGGATAAAATAATCCTTGTGTTCCATAACCATCTCAATGGTACCAAAGAGCTTGTGAACATCGAAAGGTTTCGGGATATGGGCATTCATACCAGCCAGCAGGGCAGTGCGCTTGTCCTCGTCAAAGGCATTGGCGGTCATGGCTATAATAGGAATGCCGGAATGGGCAGGTTCCTGCATACCGCGGATGGTAATGGTGGCCTTGTAGCCGTCCATTTGTGGCATCTGTACGTCCATAAGTACCAGATCATAATAGTCCGGCTCTGAATTGGCCAGCATATCCACGGCTTCAACGCCATTATGGGCATGCTCCACCTTAAAGCCCTGGTCCTCCAAAATGGTCTGGGCAATTTCCGCATTGAGCTCGTTGTCCTCAGCCAACAGTATACGCATACCATGGAATTTGGAGGCATCAATAACCGCTTCCTCATTTTCAGTACTGTGATGCAGGTGTTCAGGGGCAATTCTGTTTGGCATAAGGAGGGTGAAGGTGGTTCCCTTGCCCAGCTCGCTTTCTACTTCAATGTTGCCTCCCAGAAGATCCACCAGCTTTTTCACTATATGCATGCCAAGGCCGGTGCCGATAATACCGCTTTGGGTGGTATTCTTTTCACGGGTAAAGGCCTCAAATATGGTATCCAGAAAATCCTTTGGCATACCGATACCAGTGTCAGCCACCACAACCTTGAAGAAGGTTGTGCCCGGCTGGTCTGAAGGCTGTTCGGTAACATCAAAGGTGACGCTGCCTCCGGATGGAGTGTATTTCAGGGAATTGCTGAGAAGATTCAGGATAATTTCCCTGACCTTGGTGGCATCCATCATAATGTGGTTGTGTTCCACATTAAGTGAGTAGGTGAATACCAATCCCTTTTCCTTCATTTGTGATTCAAAAATTGCACCGATTTCAGGTACCATTTTTTCCAAATCCACGTAGGATTCATCCACCGTTGCCTTGCCACTTTCAATACGGGCCATTTCCAGCACGTTGTTTATCAGTGAAAGCAGGAATTTATTGGAGGACTGGATTTTTTCAATGTAGCTTTGGCAAAGCTCCTTATTGTCGATATTTTTTTCCAGAAGGCCCGTAAAGCCTATAATGGCATTCATCGGTGTCCGTATGTCGTGGGACATATTAAAGAGGAAGGAGGTCTTTGCCTTGTCTGCCTTCTTTACGTCCTCCAGGGATTGGGTCAGCTTAGCCTGATATTCCTTCAGGGCAGTATTTTGTTCATCAATAAGCTGATTTTTCGCCTTCAGGCGGCGGTTGGTAACGGTCATAAAGAAGAATACCATTATCACTGACATAAGGGCAATGAAGCCCAAAATGCAGGCCAGAAGGTTGTTGGAAATAAATTTATTGATGGAGAATGGGGCCGCAGGCAGGTGGCCCGCTATCATGGCATCGATTTCACCGCTGTTTATAAGGCCGCGTCCCTTGTCCAGCATGGATATGAGGGCCACGTTTTCCTTGGAGGTAGCAAAGCACAGGGGAACCGTTTCCATCAATGGGGTGTATTCCAGATTAGGATATGCCTGGGCATATATTGCCAGAATGGAGCTGAGACCAATGACTCCACTGGCCTTACCACTGTTAACCTCATCCATGCAATCAAGAAGGCTTTTGCATGGAATAAAGGAAGCCTCGGGATATTTGTAATGGGTATAGCCGCGATTGCGCTTTTTTTCATAAGCCAGGCTTAAAAAGGCATCATTGTATGATGTTCCTGCCTTGCGTACAATACCTATCTGGGCATCGTAGATGTCTGAGGATATAATTACATTATCCATGGCAGCCCGGTCGTAATCAAAGTAATACTGAGAAATCAAATCAATCTGATTATTCCTCAGGGCACTGAGAATATCCTCCTGGGAATAATAAATCATAAATTCAAATTGAACATCTTCCACATTAAGGACGTTAAAGATGCGTTTGAGGGTGTCAATGGAGGCCCCCTTTACTTCGTTAGTTTTAGGGTCCATATAGGCGAATGGGGGATCATCGTTCAGGCAACCCACCCGGATAACAGGGTGATTAGCCAGCCACTTCAGCTCAGGCCCAGTAAGGCTCTTTCTGATGGAAGCGTAGGCAAAATGTCGCTTGCTTATGTCCGTAAGGAAATAAGGATTGACGGACATCATAAGGCGATGGGCATCGTTAAGCTCCTTCAGGATATCAGGGCGGGCTTTATTTACTACAAGATAGAAATTGTCCGAACCGATGCTGCCGAAGGCTACAAAGTGAGGCTTGTTGTATCGGTTGGCGATAAGATTAAGGTCCACCTCCCCCTCCCAGAGGGCTGCCCGGCGGGCCGCACTGTTGGTGTATTCCACGATTTCTGCATCCACATTGTTCTTGGCCAGCCATTCCCTTAAAATGCCAATCTGCTTTGTGCCCTTGGAAACACCGATCTTCTTGTGCTGGAGGGTATTCAGATTTCCGGAAACAATATCCTTGTTGTGGTCAAGGAAATAGAGGTAGTAATTTTCCACTCCCATAGCTTCATTAGGGAAATCCACATACTTGGCCCGTTCCTCAGTATAGCTTACATCGTAGGCCAGATCAGCCTCGCCTTTTTTAACTGCGTTTATACATTCGTTGAAGCCCGGATAAATCACATACTCCAAATCCCAGCCTGCGTATCTGGCAATGGTTTCGATATATTCATAGGCATAGCCGTTTTTTCTGTTGGTACCGTCATTCAGCACAAAAATCTCATCAGCATCGTAGGAGGCAACCCTGACCACCTTGCGCTGATGATTATCTTTTCCTTCAGTGGCATGGGGAGGAACTATCCAATAGGAAAGAAGCTGCACAGCCACCAGAAGGAGCCCTGTCATCATCAGGAATGATTTTTTTATGCCAGTAAAGCCAGAATTCTTCATATATCTCCGCTCCCTGTGAAATACCAGAAAGATTTATACAAGGAAAAATAACTCTTCTATTGTATTTCGACCTTGATATATGTTTTTCCTGCGATACCATGAGGCGTTTGACCAAGAAATCTTAGTGAATCAAATCCGAAGGATGAAGATGAGCTTTAGATTCGTGTAAGGGCTGATGAAGAACCGTATGCTGTCATCTCGCTTTTTGGGAAAGTGCTGAATTTTAATTATTTTATGGCTTTAAAGGGAGAATTGGATAGGGGGAGAATTGTGAAATGGATATTTTGTATTTTTACTTCCGATAATGATAATTTATCGGAAGTAAACTAAAAAAGAGGAATTTTCGGCATCTGGGCCCATAACCCAATGATTTCCCCAGCTATTTTTCCCGCTTTGGGGCGATGATATTTGTGGCCCGCCTGCTAAGGGTCGGATTGTCTTCCATATATTTCATGGCGGAAACAAGGCTTTGCTGTCTCAGGGTTTTCTGCACCAGCTTAATATCATTGGTAGCCTTGAAAAGGTTGGTTCCGCAGCTGTTTCTTAAAAGATTGGCTGAAGATCCGGAAATTTTCAGGCCCGTCTTATTAAGGGCATTGTTTATAATAAGTCTCATGCCATTTCGGGACAGCCTTCCGGCAAAATTGTTCTTTGAATTGGAAATAATCAGGGGAGCCAGCTTTCCCATGAGCTCATCAATGATGGATGGCGGGATACTGTTAATATAATCCATCAGTACATTAATGGTTTCCTGGCATGGGTAAATCTCCTGTGGTTCGGCAGTATCACCTGAACCGGGGGAATTTAATACTATGGTATATTTCTGCCAGTCAATATCCTGTATATTAAGCCTGAATATATCAACGGGACGGAGTCCTTCCACGCTGAAAAGGTATAATATCAAGGTGTTGCGGTTCCGTACAAATTCATCAGCCTCGTCATTATAGGCGTTGCACACCACCTGAAGCTGCTCCATATCCAGATAGTACCGCAGGGTTGGAGGATTTCCCCCCTGGGTCCGGAGGTTATTGCAGGGATTATCAAATATGAGCCCCTGTGAAACAGCGGCCCGATAAAGGGCCTTCAGGGCAGATATTTTTATATGAATGGTCAAAGGCTTGTAGCCCTTATCCATCAGTTCCTGATAATAAATCCTGATTTGCTGCTCCGTCATCTTCAAAGGCTGGCGGTTATTTTTCTGACACCATTTCAGAAAAAGACCTATGTGTTTAATATAGGCTTCCAGGGTATCGGCACTGGGATTTCCCTTGGCAATACAGGGAATAATATATTGTTTCAGATTGTGGATGAAATCCCCTTCTGTTATCATGGCAGGTTCTCCTAAAATATATCTAATGAAATAGTGGGATTTAAATTTAGAGTTGGCAGTTTATACTATTACTGTAGGTAATTGTAATTACCTACAGTAATAGTATAACACCCCTACCTATATAAACACAACCAATTTCACATATTAACATCTTCTAAAAATATCAAATAAAAATCAAGGACATTCAGGGACTATTACCTACCGATATTGCGGTATTTTAAAAACGGACATAAAAAAAGAGAATCATCAACTGGGTTGCCAGTAATGATTCTCCTGATTTTCATATTGTAACTCTATTTCTCTTTTTTAACTCAATAATATATCCGGTGGTCTTCCCGTGACATCTTTCTCACCTTAAAGAAGGCGTGGGCGTACAGTATCAGGATAAAGATAATGAATACCCCCACCATCATATCATCCTCAGTAAGGAGGCAGAAATCGTAGAACCCGTGCAGCACCGTTGGAATAAACAGGGCCAGCTTCAGGCTTCTGTCCTTCACCTTACGGTCCATGCGATGGAGATACTCCTTGGCCTGGCCGTAGTAAATACCCATAAAGATGGCAAATACCCCGTGCCCCGGAATCGAGGTGAAGGCACGGCCAATGGCTGTACCAATTCCCCCGTCCAACACGTACAAAATATTCTCAAATATGGCAAAGCCCATGCTGACGCACACCGCATATAAAATGGCATCGAAGCGGTAATTGAAGCTTGGATGGGTCCAGGTGACCTTCTTCAGCACAAAGAGCTTGCAGCCCTCCTCCATGAGAGCCACCCCCAGCAGTGCCTCGAAAAAAATGTACTCCACCGTTCCCGGATAAAGGAGCTTATCCAATATATACCCGGCTACCATCTCCAGAAAAACTGCGGGAAAACAGCACAGGGCACCGAAGGCAACAAGCTTCCACAATAGAGCCGGCGGCTCCTTTTCTATTTTATCAAGGGTATATATATAATACAAAAATGCCAGCCCCGGCACTATGGCCAGATTTACCAGTGTTTCCTCCATACATTAATCCTCCTGCTCCGGCAATGCCTCCACATCACGGAATTTTCGCATAAGCACGTTGGTGCGGGTATTAACAAGGGCATCAAATTTATTGCTCACCTGGCCAAACTGCTTGTAAAGGGCATCCATGGCCGCGTTGTACTTGATAAATTCGCTCTTGACCTCCCCAAGGGTCTTCCACACCTCGTTGGAACGCTTCTGGATGGCCAGGGTACGAAAGCCCATCTGCAGGCTGTTAAGCATGGCCGCCATGGTACTTGGCCCTGCAATATTAACCTTGTATTTATGCTGAAGCCTTTCCACCATGCCGCTGTCCACTGCATGGGCATACAGCCCCTCAATTGGCAGGAACATAATGGCAAAACTGGTGGTATACGGTGGCTCCACATATTTGGTGGCAATATCCCTGGCCTCACTGTCCAGGCGGTTCTCCAGCTCCCGCTGGGCCTGGTCAATGAGGGCCCTGTCCCCGGCAGACTGGGCTTCCAGCAAATGATTATAGGAATCCATGGGGAATTTGGCGTCAATCGGAAGGTATACAGAATCTCCCTCCATGCCCGGCAGCTTAATGGCAAATTCCACCCGCTTGCCGCTATGTGGCACAGTCTCCACATTTTCCTCAAACTGATCGGCAGTCAAAACCTCCGTAAGAATGGCCTTGAGCTGGTATTCTCCCAGCACGCCCCTGGTTTTTACCCCGCTGAGGACCTGCTTCAGGCTCCCCACATCGCTGGCCAGGGCCTGCATTTCCCCAAGTCCCTTATAAACCTGCTCCAGCTGGGTGCTGACGGTCTTAAAGGAGGCGGTGATGCGCTTTTCCAGAGCTGTCTGAAGCTGTTCGTCCACTACCCCTTTTATTTCCTTTAGATTTTTGTCCAGCTCTCCACGCAGGTCAGCAATGCCCTTTTCCGTCTCATGGCGTACAGATACCAGTCCCTGATTTACACTGTCCTTTATTTCCTTCAGGCTCTGGCTGTTGGCATTGTCCATTTGCATAATATTGCGGCAAATGTCCTCCTTGGTCATCTGCTGGCCCTCTCCCAGGGCCTTCTGCATATTCCACAATACCTGTTCAGCCCTGGTATTATCCGGCTTCTTCATAATAAGAACAGCCAGCATGGCAATAATAACTACCAAAAGCACTATTATAATATATGAAATTTCCATAAAATTCTACCTCAAAACTCCATAGAAATGGCTCCCCGAAGGGAGCCAATTTTCATGCCGCTTTCTTTGGGTACACCCCAATGGTTCCCTTGTTGATAAATGGGAATTTTTCCCCCATACGGCGCATGATAACTGCCGCAGCCAGGGTCACCAAAACCACTTCAAAATACATAATGACAGCCGGCAGGGCATTAATCTTAAGATTTATTTTCTCATAAAACAGAGAAATATAGGTAATAGCCACCGGATGGGCCAGATACATGAAATATGAATGCTTGCCCAAAAGGGAAAGCACCGGCTTCAGCTTATCCGGCAATCTCCAGATGGTGAAGATGGTAAAGAAAAACAGACAGGCTGCCAGGGTATAAATTATTCCCGTAGGGCAAAGCTGATGGGCAGTATTTACCCCCTCCAACGGTGTGTAATTTTTGCTGTACAGGAGGTAATAATAGTAGCCCAGATGGGCTGCCAAAGACAGCCAGAAAAATGCCACCACATAGCTGCGGTATTTTTCCATAAAGGTCATGAAATTATCCATATATACGGCCAAATACCCACCTAAAAGGAAGATAAATACATAATGGATTACCCAATAATTCAGGTGGTACATGGCAAATGGCCTGAGATAAACATTCTCCACGGCCCAGGAATTCCACATAAAGCACAGATAGTAGTTAACGGCAATCTGGAACACCAGCAGCAGGGCAAGTCTTGTAATATTAAGCCTTCTCACCGCCCAAACCCAGAGGGGCATCAAAAGGTAGAACCAGATCAGCAGCACCATAAAGTACAGCTGGTAATTGGCAAGGCCAAAAAACAGGTCATACAGGATTGTAATTGGTCTAAGAGGGCTGTAATCCTTCCACAAAACACAGTAGTGAAGAATATAGAACAGGGACCACACCACGTATGGCACCACCACTGCCTTGTAGCGGCGCTTTAAAAAGTCCTTATATACAAAGGGCTTTGTCATGTCCATGTTGTAAAAGAGCCCAAAGGCAGAAATAAAGAAGAAAATCGGTACACTGAATCTGGTAAAAATCTCAAGCAATGCCACCAGATGGGCATTGCCCGGGGCCTCCGGCGTCAGGTGCTGCCCCAGATAGGCAGAACCGATATGAATGCCGATAACTCCCAGCATGGAAATACCCCGTATAAATTCTATTGCCTCCAAACGTGGCTTTTTCATCAAAAAACTCCCAAATTGTTATTTATTCAATAATATAGTCTATATGAACAGTGGCGCTGACATCAATGGTACCAGCCTCCAAAGGGGTGGTAATAGCACTGGCTGCCACCATATCCCTGGCGTTCTTCCCCAGTCTCATATTGTCTCCGGAGGTTACGGAGCCAACGTTTTCCGTTACCAGCTTAATACCGGTAATGCGCACCCCAAGGGCTCCCGCAAGGATATCCGCCTTGTTTCTGGCGTCCCTCACAGCATCCTTCAGGGCTGCCCGGCGCAGGGCTTCTGGCTCCTTCACATCATAGCTGAGGCTGTCAATGCGGTTAGCACCGTTATTTAAGGCAACATCAATCACATTGCCTGCCTTGGCCACATCCTCCACCCTTACAGCTATATAGTTGGTAGCAGTACAGCCTACCATCTCGGCAGGTTTCCCTTCAGGATAATTATATATAGGGTTTAAATCGAAAAAGGCAGTTTTGATATTACTGTCCTTAACCCCCAAATTCTTTATGGCTGCCAGCACAGAGGACATTTTGTTGGCATTTTCCTGCTGGGCTGCCCTGGCATCCCCGGCGGTGGTTTCAATGCCAATGCGGATATCCGCCACATCAGGACTGGCCACAATCTTGCCATAGCCGCTGACGGAAATAACCGAAGGCTCGGCATACTGGCTGTTTGGCCCGGCACTGGCCACAGCCCCAATGCCCAGACAAAGCATAAAACATATCATTAACGTGTAAAATTTCTTGTTCAGCATAATAATACCTCCCCTGAAAAACATTTTAACACGGTAACCATTATACCATATATGGTCCTGCACTTCATTAAATATAAGAAAACCCCGTGCCGCATCTTCAACCGAAAATACAGCACAGGGCACTTAATATGTCTAAAGATTCATTTCCTAGGATTCATTTCATTAACCGGCGCTTTCAATATTGCCCACGATACCGCAACACTCAAAGACGTATTTCAGGAAGGCCTCCTCCACCATAGGCTTGGAGAAGTAATATCCCTGGATCATATCTGCGCCATAATCCCTGAGAACATCCAGCTGCTCCTGGGACTCCACGCCCTCAACCACAGTGTTCAGCTCCAGGCTGTTGGCCAGATTAATGCAGCCGTGAAGAATGCTGCTGCGCTTCTTGTCCCCGATTTCATTCATAAAGGACTTGTCCAGCTTAATAATATCAAGTGGCAAATCACCTAAGACATTAAGGGAAGAATAGCCAGAGCCAAAGTCATCCAGCTCGATCTTGAAGCCGCAGTCCTTGCATCTCTGCAGTGTTCTCTGCAAATCGCTGAGGCGTGCCTCAAAGATGTTTTCCGTAACCTCCAGATGAAGCAGGGAAGGATCCACCCCATATTTATCAGTGATTATCATAAGCTTGTTGACAAAATCCGGCTGGCGGAAATTCAGGCGGGAGAAGTTTACAGACACAGGGAAGGGCTCAATACCCAGCTTTTCCCAGCGCTTAATGCACTTGCAGGTTTCCTCCCACACAAACATGTCCACTTCCACAATAAAGCCGCTGTCTTCCATAATTGGAATAAACTCATTTGGATACAGATCCCCCAGCTCCGGATGGCGCCAGCGGATAAGGGTCTCTGCCCCCTCCAGCTCGCCGGAAAAGGCATTGTGCTTAGGCTGGAACACCAGATACAATTCCCTGTTGCTGAGAGAATCACGCATATCATTTTCAATACGGCGATAACGCTCCAAATCCTCCAGCATCTTATCCTCGAAAAAGGCATAGAGCTTGCCGTACTGGTGCTTGGTAGGCTGCAGGGCCATCATGGCACGGTCACAGGCAATGGCAGTGGAAATGGAGCTGTCGATATTTTCATAGATGCCCAGACGGAAAACCAGGTCCTTCATGGAAATAACTTCCTTGGCGGACTGGTGGATATAACGGATAAACTCATCTGTAAGAATTCCCGTATGCTCCATAAAGGTTACGAACTGGTCCCCGCCATAGCGTCCCAGCAGGAAATTGCTGCCGCTGCTGCACTGGAGCCACTCGCTGATTTCCGTAATAATCTTGTCCCCGTACTCATAGCCGTAATGCTCATTCACCAGCTTAAAGTCCACCACGTCGGAAACAACAATATCGTATTTTTTGTCAGGATTGGCGGCCATAATCCGGTCAGCCTCCTCACAGAAGGCCCGCCGGTTGAGAAGTCCTGTAAGTCGGTCAAACTTTGAGCCGTCATCCCTCAGGCGCGCCTCCACTTCCTCCAGGAGATTTCTCTTGTTGATAGCAGTGCTGGTGACATAAGGACGCACGGTAACAAATCCTGAAAAGAGATCCGCCACATCAGGAAAAAATTCCATAACTGCAGGCTGGAAGCCCCCCTCCTTGTCCATACGGCGAAGGTAGACCAGCTGAATGGAGCCATCAGCACATTTCTTGCAAAGTCTTTTTAAATTGGCAGGATTGGCAAAATCCTCAAATCTCTGGCGCACGCTTTCGTGGCACATTCCACTGTTGACGAAAGCATCGAACCATTCACTTAACGTAGCATTTTTTAGGTTAATAGTCATATATTCGCGCTCAAAGTCGTCCAGCTTCAAAATATGAAAGCTGTCCTTACGCAAATTTACATGTACCACCTTATGATAATAGCTTCCCATAAGCCGTTTCATAAAGAGTTGACGCATTTCCTGCGCATCATGCATAAATGTTATCCCTCCATAGTTTGTCGGATATATTGCTATTAATCAAATTTTAATTCTTAACAATGACATTTTATCAAAAATAATTGTTAATTAATATAGATAATTATAGATACATAGTCCTAATTATCGCCAAGAAAAAATCGGGCCGAAATACCAGCCCGATTTACATAAGCAATTTGTACTTGTAGTAAAAATAAAATTAACCATTAAGGCAGGGTTTTCCAGGCAGATAATGGCCAGAATACCAGCATTGCCTTGCCCTTCAGCAGCTCGTATGGCACGAAGCCCACATCAGGGAAGCGGCTGTCCTCTGAATTGTTGCGATTATCACCCATTACGAAAACGTGCCCCTCAGGGATGGTAGTCTTTGGATAATCCATACGGCTCTTGGCCAGGATGTAATCCTCATTCTGCAGTTCACCGTTTACATAAACATTGTGATCCTTGATCTCAATGGTATCCCCCGGAACGGCAATAACACGCTTGATAAAATCACGGCTCTTATCCCTTGGATATTGGAAAATCAGTATCTCACCCCGCTCAGGAGCCCGCATCTTGTAAACAAACTTGTTTACCACCAGACGCTGCTGATGCTCCAGGGTAGGCATCATGGAAGGACCATCCACCAGATACAATTCCACCACAAATGTACGTATAAACATAGCCAATGCCACAGCAACGGCTATGGAAATAACCCAATCTCTAATTTCAGTACCCAACTGACCCATGCTAAATCACCTCTTATTAGTTCTCTGGCTGGAGAAGCAGAAGAAAAAAAGGGACTGAAGGACAGTCCCTTTTTCAATTCTTGCATTAGCGCTTCTCGCGGATACGAGCAGCCTTACCAGTGAGGTTACGGAGATAGTACAGCTTAGCGCGACGAACAACACCGCGACGCTTAACTTCAATCTTATCAAGTCTTGGGGAGTGTACTGGGAAAGTACGCTCTACGCCAACACCGCTGGCAATACGACGAACGGTGAAAGTCTCACGAACGCCAGCACCGGAACGTGCAATAACAACGCCCTCGAATACCTGGATACGCTCACGGGTACCCTCTACTACCTTTACATGGCAACGTACAGTGTCACCCTGCTGAAACTTTGGAATGTCGTTTCTGAGCTGTTCTTTCTCTAATTCCTGAATAATGTTCATTGTATATCCTCCTCTATTCAAGTGTTCTTGGCAAGTTTTGAATTCTAAATATAGCCTTGTCCAGAGGACCACTCACATACTCCGACATTGTACCACGAGATTTGGGGGTTGGCAAGATTTTTTTTAATTATTTTTTTAATTCTGCACCAGCAATTCCCCATTCCCAATTACTGCAGGCAATACCTCATGGCATCCTTCACCATTTCCTGGCCAATCTCCTTGGAAATCCTGACTTTGCCGATTTCCCCATCCATCAGAACCCACTTCACCTGACCGTTTACAGTCTTCTTGTCATGGAAAATTGCCTCATACAGTGTATCTATATCACAGCCTTCAGCCTTGGTTGGAAGCTGCATTATTCTAATTAAATTCTCCACTCTGTCAAAGGAAGCACCGTCTATAAGCCCCATTGCCCTGCTGATATGGGCAGCGCAAACCATGCCAACGGCCACAGCCTCCCCGTGGTTATAACGGGTATATCCCGTGTTCTTCTCAATGGCATGGGCCATGGTGTGGCCGAAATTCAAAATGGCACGGAGGCCGGACTCCTTTTCGTCCTGGCTTACCACAGCAGCCTTTATTTCACATGAGCGGGCCGTCATGTGAGCCGCCACATCCTCCTTCAGATCCAGAACCTCCTGCACATTTTCCTCCAGAAACTGGAAGAAATCCTTATCATATATAATTCCATATTTTATTATTTCACCCAGACCGGTGTAAATCTCCCGCTTTGGCAGGGTCTTAAGCCAGTCAAGGTCCATAAATACTGCCTTGGGCTGATAAAAGGCACCGATGAGATTCTTCCCCAAAGGGTGATTGACCGCAACCTTCCCCCCAACGCTGGAATCCACCTGCGCCAAAAGGCTGGTGGGAACCTGCACAAATGGCACCCCCCGCATGTAGGAGGCTGCCACAAAGCCTGCCAAATCGCCAACCACACCGCCCCCCAGGGCAAATACAGGGGATTTTCTGTCAAGGCCCAGCTCAATGCAGCGAGTCATAATGTCCTCAAAGGACTTCAATGACTTGGAGCTTTCCCCTGCAGGAATCTGGTATATTTCGGCCTCCAGTCCCCCTTCTTTTATCATAGCCTTCAGCCTTTCACCATAAATGGGCCCCACATTGGTGTCGGTAATTATCAGACCCCGTTTGGAAAATGGTCTCTTTTGGCAAAAATCAATAATCTCTGAATGTAAATCCTTTCCTATATAAATATTGTAGCTATTTTCTCCCAAATCAACCTTTACAATACGCATCAACTTGCAAAACTCCCAACTAAAAACTTGCCGCAAGCTTACATAAGCTTGCCAAAACTTACTTATTTATCTTTCCCGTCCGGAATCAGCCCCAGATTTCTCATGGCTTCCTCCACCTTTTCCGTATCAACAGGCTTGGAGGCATAGGCATCACAGCCAAGGCGGAAGGCTTCATCCACATAGCCGATATCCGCAAGGGCAGTCATCATAATAATCTTGATCTTTTTGTCAGAGGCCTTGTCATTCTGGTTCTCCAGCTGACGGATTACCTTCAGTACCTTCAGGCCGTCAACCTTTGGCATCATAATGTCCAGACAAAGCAGGTCAAAGGGCTTCCCCTCCTTGATGGCGTCCATGTAAATGTCGATGGCATCCATGCCGTCCACAGCCACCTCTACCTCTCCGTAGGTGACCATGAACTTCTGCAAAAATGTGCGACTGATTCTGTCGTCTTCTGCAATTAATATCCTCATATATATAACCCCCTAGTCATTCAATTTCTCTTCACAGTATTTAAGCAAATCGCTGATATCATCATCGCTGTCATCCCCAAGGCCCGGCAGCACAGGTTCATCCTCATCGGCCTTTTCTCCCTTGCTGTCTGGTGGTGAATAAGGATTCATAAATACCGTTTGGTCTTTCAGCTCCAGATCCGCCTTGTTGGCCAGAACCAGCGGCAGAAGCACCGTAAATCGGCTTCCACTGTTTTGCTTCGAGCTTACGCCGATTTCTCCGCCCATGCTGGATACCAGCTCCTTGACTATCATCAGCCCCAGTCCCGTGCCCCCAAAGCGACGGGTGGTGGATCCGTCCACCTGACTGAAAGGCTTAAACAGCTTGGCCTGCTCCTCCATGGTCATGCCTATACCCGTATCCTCCACATAGAATTCCAGATATGGCTGCTGCCCCCGATCGTGGACATAAGCCCCCAGGGTTATGCCGCCCTCCATGGTAAATTTTAGAGCGTTTGTGAGCAGATTGTGGAGAATCTGCCTTATGCGGAGAGGATCCCCCCGGACAAATCTCGGCAATGCCTCAATATTTGGTTTGGTAAAGGTCAGTCCCTTGTTCTCCGCAGTCTGGCCGTGGAGATTGCTTACCCGGGTAATGAGCTCGTGAAGGTCCAGATCAATGTTTTCCAGACGCATCTTGCCATTCTCCAGCTTGGCATAGTCCAGTATATCATTGATTATACGCAAAAGGTCCTCAGAGCATTGCTTGGCCGCAGTAAGATTCTCCCGCTGTTCATCTGTGAGAGAGGTCTTCAATGTAAGATCTATCATGCCGGACATGCCATTAATCGGCGTACGGATTTCGTGACTCATGTTGGCCAGGAACTGAGTTTTGGTAGTGCTGGCCACCTCCGCGTGGCGACGGGCCTCCTGCAGCTCATGTTCCTTCTGCTTACGCTTGGAAATATTCAGCATGGTAAGGACAATCTGCTTCTGTTTGCCATCCCAAAGCTGGGTAATAAACATCTGAAGCCAGATAGGCTCCTTAAGGCCCTTTATCTGTACAGCCACAACGAAATCCACTGTAAAGGCATCGTCCAGAATGGCAGACTCTATATTGTTGCGAACCACGCAGAATTTGCAGTTCTCCGACTTGCCGCAGCCCTGACTGAGGCTGTTGACACAGTGAATTGCATCCCCGAACTGCTTCCCCATAATATCTATATAGTCTTCATTAATGGTTTCCAGGGCCGGATCGTTAATATCCATTATCTCCCCACGGATATTGAGGGTTATAATACCGATTTTGGCCGCCTCAAATACGGACCGCATATAATAATGGTCTGTTTCCACCTTCCGTTCCAAGGTACGGATTCTGGTTACATCACGGACAATGGCGGTGCAGCCCTTGACAGCACCACTGCTGTCAGTAATAGGAGAACAGGTGGCGGACAGATAAACCGCCCCGTCAGAACGGGCAAAGCCAATATTCTTGGAAAGGCCCATGGTCCTTTTGGTGCGCATGGCCCGAATAACCGGGCTGATTATTCTTTCCCGTGTATCAACATTTTCCAGCCTCATAACATCGCTGACACTGACGGGAACACTGTTGTCATAATGGTACTCAAAAAGCTCCTCAGCGGCCTTGTTCATAAATATGACCATGCCCTTAACATCAGTCATAATCACGCTGTCCCCAAGGCCACCCAGCAAATTCTGGAGAGAGCCGTAATCAATTACCATATCTGATTGTTCCATAATTGCTCCCTCCTTACTTTGCATTAACTACTGCTGTAATCATCATGGCCATGCCGTTAAGGGGAACCTGCTGCATAACAGCGCCCTTTTCATAGGCAACCCTTGGCATGCCGTATACCACGCTGCTGGCCTCATCCTGTCCCAGGGTGACACAGCCCGCCTCGCGCATTTTTATCATATATTCGGCGCCGTCCTCTCCCATACCCGTAAGGATAACGCCCATGGCCCGATCCCCCACGTTCTCTGCCACTGACTTAAACAGCACGTTAACTGCCGGACAGTGGCCGCCATATTTAGGGCCCGGATTAACGTCAAGGGACATGATGCCCCCGACGTTTTTCACCCGCATCTGCTTGTTACCCGGGGCCACATACACCCAGTTGGGCTCCAGACGGTCCCCGTCCTCCGCCTCCTTAACATTAATGACGCACTCATTGTTAAGGCGGTCGGAAAACAGCTTGGAAAACATTGGCGGTATATGCTGCACAATGACAATGGGCGGCAAATTGGGCTTAAGCTCCCGCAAAATCTTGGACAGGGCCTCTGTACCACCTGTGGAGGCGCCTATGGCAATAAGCTCCACCCTCCTTGGCGGCATGGGCGCTCTCAGAGAACTGAGTGGCACCGACTGGGGCTCCGGCTTGTCGCTTTTCAGCTGCTTGGCAATTTCCTTCATGGCATTCATGTTGGAAACCACCTTGTTAAGATGCTGGGAAACCTGCTCATGACTGCCATAATTGCTGAACAGTGGCTTCACCACTGATCTGGCAGCTGGCTGAGATGGGTGCAGTGGGTCAGCAGCTGAAGCCGATGGTGACGATGAGGCCGACTGTGGCGGCTGGGCTGTCTGTGACGGCCTATCTGTCTGACTTTGCGGCTGTACTGGCTCACTCTTTGGTTCAGCCTTCGGTTCAGGAGGTGTATCAGATGAAGCCACAGCCCCCTGGCTTTCCGCAATACGCATATCCTCATGCTTCTTGGCCAAAAGCACCTGCTCTGCCACTTTTTTCATAAAGTCCCCGCTGCCCAGTGTCATAGAAGGCTTTTCAATAAAGGAAAAGGCTCCCGCCTCCAGGGCAAGGTTCTTGTAAGCAGGGCGTGAGCTGAGAACCACCGTAGGCAAAGCATACTGAACAATAAGGCGGCGCAGAAACTCAATGCCGTTCATCTTTGGCATTTCCACGTCCAAAATCATAACATCCGGGTCAAAGGACAAAATCTTGTCCCTTGCCTCAAATGGATTTTCAGCCCGCTCCACTTCAATATCGCCTGTAATATTGGATGCCAGGCCTCTGGCCAGGGCTTCCCTAAAAAACAGAGAATCATCCACAATAAGAATTTTCAGGTCACTCATGTGAACGCTCCCTTCTTTCTGTAAATGGACGGCATAACATACTCAAAACCGCTTTTATGCCTGTCAATAACCTCGGAATGACCAATAAAGAGGTAACCACCCGGCTCCAGAAAATCGGAGAATTTCTGAACCAGGCTGTCCCTTGTGGGACCATCAAAGTATATCATAACATTTCTGCAAAAAATTACATGAAAAGGTCTTTTAAATGGAAAAACAGGGGTCATGAGATTAAAACGACGGAACAGCACCTTTTGGCGCAGCTTGTCCACCACCTGATAATTTCCGTCAAGGGTGCGGTGAAAATAGCTGTTCTGCCACAATGCGGGAAGAGTCTTTACAGATTCCGCCGCATAAATGCCCTCTTTCCCCTTTGCCAGCACATCTTTGGAGAGATCAGTGGCCAGAAGGGTGGTTTCCCAGCCCGGCATGGAGCCGAAATGGTCCTCCAGCATCATGGCCAGAGTATATGCCTCCTCCCCAGTGGAGGAAGCGGCACACCAAGTCCTTACATCCCCATCACGGATAGAGCTCTCCAGATAGGGCAAAACCTCTTTTTCATAGAAGGAAAAATGATCCGGCTCCCGCATGAAGAAGGTATGATGGGTGGTTATCGCCTCAGCCAGCATGGCCAGACCCTTGCCGGATTTATCCTCCCTGATATATTTCAGAAAGGCCTCGTCACTGGCCAGCTCTGGTCTGCCAATATTATCGTTTTTCAGTTTAAATAAACGGCTCTCCAGAAGGGCCTTCTTCTCCGGTGGCAGCTGAATACCAAAATTCTGTGTCACCAAAGCAGCAAACTGCTGGAACAAGGACTGGTTCATATCTGGGTTCTCTCCAAAGTCTCGTATGTTTTGGTTAATCAGTATTTACCGAAACCCTCATCATCAGTAAGGGCAATAGTCTTTGGCTTTACCCCCGGGGCTGCCGGGGTAACCATAGGCTTTACATCCTGTTTTACGGCACTGAAACGCACCTCTGATTCCGCAGGCTTCTCAGGATATACTGGCACAGCCTTTGGCATATCAGTATTTCTGTAGTTCACCACGGAGGAGCTTAATTTGAAATGTCTTACCCGCTCTCTCATGCGGTCAGCCTGGGCACTGAGCTGCTGGCTGGCAGAGGCAGATTCCTCAGAGGTGGCAGAATTGGACTGAACCACCTGGGAAACCTGATTAACCCCCTGATTTATCTGGTCAATGGCCAGCTTCTGCTCATTGGATGCCTTGGCAATGCCCTCTACAATATCCGCCACATCAGCCACGTTCTCCACAATGGTGCCAAGGACTTCGGCAGTCTTGTTGGCAATTGTGCGGCCCACATTCACCTTCTCAATGGAGCCCTCAATCATATCTGTGGTTTCCTTGGCGGCCTTGGCACTTCTGGCAGCCAGATTACGGACCTCCTCAGCCACTACGGCAAAGCCCTTGCCGTGCTGGCCGGCCCGGGCAGCCTCAACGGCTGCATTAAGGGCCAGTATGTTGGTCTGGAAGGCTATTTCGTCAATAACCTTAATTATCTTGGAAATATTATTGGAAGAATTATTGATATCCTCCATGGCGTTGAGCATGGACTTCATATCCTCATTGCCCTGCTCCGCATGGGTGCGGCAATTAATGGTAAGATTATTGGCCCGCTCGGCGTTTTCTGCATTGCTGGCAGTCTGGGAGGCTATTTCGCTGATGGAAGCGGACAGCTCCTCCACAGAGGCCGCCTGCTCAGTGGCACCCTGGGAAAGGCCCATGCTGGCATCGGATACATTCTTGGCTCCCGCTGCCACCTGGTCTGCCACATTGTGAATATCAGAAACTGCTTCGTGAACCCGCTGACGCATAATCTCGAAATTGGCCGCTGCATCACCCAGCTCATCCCCAGTGCTGGTCTGAACCTCAGTAACCAGATCACCATCAGCAATACGGGCAGCAGCATTTCCCAGCTCCTTTAAACGGGAGGACAGATCTCTGGAAAAATATACCCCTGCTGCCAGTGAAATGAGAATAAGAACAGCAGCCACCACAATATTGGCAAAAATGCTGCTTCTGTTTTCATCAGCGATTTTTACCACTTTCTGGGAAGCGGCTTCCTCACCCATATCAGCGATGCCCTTCACATCGGCATAAAGCTTTTCCGCAAGCTTCTCCTGCTTGGCCATATCGCTGTTAATGATCTCCATATCAACAAATACTGTGTCGTCCAGCATTTTCTTTACTGTGGCAGCGGTGCTGGTCTTATAGGCCTCATAATCCTTCTGGATAGCTGCCATCATCTGCTTTGCTTCCTGGCTCTGGGCCATGGAATTCAGTTCTCCCATATCCTTGTCGCATTCCCCAAGGGCCTGCTTCATTTTAGCATAGGAGGCCTGAATGGCGCTATTATCGGTTTTGTCCATTGCCACAAGGTAATTGATGCGGGCCGCATTGAGATGCATGCCCATGGAATTGGCGCAAACTGCCGCCCTGGTATCCATCTTAATGAGGTTGTCGTATTTTGCAGCAGTATCCACGGTGTTGGAAATGCCGTGCCACGAAACCGCCACAATCATCAATTCAAGAACAACCACCAATGTTATTAGCTTGGCACCTATAGTAAGATTTTTGAAAAACATCATATCAAGTTGCCTCCTCGCTGGTTTCCTCTGCGCTCATGTCGTCAAACAGACTCTGGTCATCCTCGCTGAAAAGCTTCATCCAGTCAAGGAGTAATACAACTCCCTCACCGATCTTGCCAATACTGCGAATGTACTTGTTCTGGGAGGCCTTCAGATCCGGTGGCGGCACCACGTTCTTCTCAGGAATGGTAAGTACCTCAGATACACCATCCACAATAAGTCCGATTAACACATCGTTCACATCAATTACAATAACACAGGTCCTGTCGGAATACTCCTTCCCTGGTCTCCTGAATCTGAGATGCATATCCACCACGGGAATAATCTTTCCCCTGAGATTGATAATGCCCTTGACGTATTCCGGCACCTCGGGCACCACAGTAATCTTCTGAATACCGATAATTTCAATTACAACCTTAATATCTATGCCATAAACTTCATTGCCCAAAGTAAAAGTGAGATATTTGTCCTTTTGGGTGTCCTCGTCTTCCATTAACAGCTTGTCATCTTCCACGATTATTCCTCCCTTAGTGCACTAGTCAAATATAATATTATGCACCTGCTGCGGATCAATAATCAGGCTGATGCTGCCATCTCCAAGCAAGGTACAACCACTGATGCCGGTGGTTTTCATCATGCGGCTGATGTATTTTGGAACAGGCTTAACCACGATCTCCTGTACTCCAAGAAGTTCATCTGCCAGCACCCCAAACCGTGCCTCCCCGGCCTCCAGAAGCAGCAATATACCATCTGTAGGCTCGTGAATTGCATCAGGAATATCATACATATCGTAAAGTCTCACCACAGGACAGCAATTGCCCTGGACCATAATCATTTCGGAGCCGTCCGGGTCCTTGAAAATGGCCCCCTCCTCCGGGCGGAAGGAACGGCTAATATAATTTATCGGAACCGTAAAGCGGGACCCGCCAACGGATACAGACATGCCCTCAATAATGGCCAGCGTTAGAGGAATCTTGATGGTGGTGGTACTGCCAAGACCAGGCTCGCTATCAACAATGACCTTGCCCCCAAGTGACTTAATATTGGAAACCACCACGTCCATGCCCACGCCGCGGCCGGAAAATTCAGTAACCGCTTCCTTGGTGGAAAAGCCCGGGGCGAAGATAAAGGAGTAGATTTCCCGATCTGTAAGCTCCGACTCCGGCTTGGTAAGAATGCCATTTTTACGGGCTCTTTCAAGGATTTTTTCCTTGTTGAGGCCGCCGCCGTCGTCCTTTATCTTAATAACTACCTCACCGCCGGCATTTTCAGCAGAGAGAATAACTGTGCCCGTTTCCTCCTTCCCCGCATCAACACGTACATCCGGCATTTCAATACCGTGGTCAACGGAGTTTCTGACTATATGCATCAATGGGTCGGAAATATGCTCGTTGATGTTCTTGTCCACCTCGGTGGACTCACCAACCAGCACCAGACGGGCCTTCTTCCCCAGCTTCTTGGTCATATCACGGACAATGCGGTTCATCTTCTTGAAGGTTCCCTCCAACGGAACCATACGAAGGGCCATAACGCTGTCCTGGAGCTCCCCGTTAATCTTGTGAAGCTGACGGGCAGCCTTTGAGAAATTGTCCAGCTCCATGCCCTTTAAATCAGGATTCTGGGTCACCATGGCCTCAGCAATTACCATTTCACCCACCAGATCCATGAGCTTGTCCAGCTTGTCAACCCGCACCGTAATCATCTGTGCCCCTTCGCCGCCCTTGGCCGGAACAGGTCTGGCTGCAGGTGTCAGATCCCGCTGAACAGGCGGCATCTCCGGCTTAATAGGCTCAGAATTTTCCAGGGCCGTAATGGCTATGGTTTCCTGGGATGGCCAATATTCCAGCTCGCCGACATTGGCCACTTCCTTTATTTCCAATTTTTCAAGGAAAATAGTCTGGTCCAGCTCCGCCTTTACAGCGTCCTTCTCCATATCCGTTACGAAGAACAGGCGGAAGCCCATATTGCGGATAGTATCAGTGGCGGACTCGTCCTCCAATATCTTTTCCGGCAGATAGTGAAGCTCCGTCACCTTTTCCTTCAGATTGTTTACTACGCCAAAGGCTCGTACTTCCTCCATTTCACAGCCCGGCTGGAAGAAAACTGTGGCCTCAAAAACGTGCTTGGCCCCCTTAGGCGTGCCCTCCTCCACGGGAGCAGGCTTGGAAGGCTTGGCGGCACCGATATAATATTGCTGTTTCTTTTCAGGCTCCGGAGCTGGGGCATCTCCCCCGGCCCCATCGGCTTTCTTGGCATTTTTCACCTTCCGCAAATCAATATCCGGATCAT
This sequence comes from Anaerovibrio sp. RM50, assembly GCF_000622005.1. Taxonomy (GTDB): domain Bacteria; phylum Bacillota; class Negativicutes; order Selenomonadales; family Selenomonadaceae; genus Anaerovibrio. The sequence continues at coordinate 57,977 of NZ_JHWV01000012.1, forward strand.
GGCCGTTGTCCAGCTTCATATTCCTGAGGAAATCCTTGGTGTAATTACGCAGCTCCTCGCTGCTCATATCAGGAGTACCGCCCGCATCCAGCTTTTCCATTTCAATGCGCATGAAATCAACGGCATTCAGCACAATGTCGGTAATGGCAGTGGCGTCCACCTTTTGGGGTTTAAGCTCTCTAATGTAGAAGAAAATATCCTCTACAGAATGGGCCAATGTCGAAACCTGGTCGAACATCATCATGGCCGCTGAGCCCTTAATAGTATGCATGGCACGGAAGATTTCGTTGACGTCTTCCTCACTGAAACCGCCCTGCTCCTCACTGCCGAGAGCAATCTGTTCCAGCTGTTCCAGGAACTGCCTGGTCTCAAATATGAAGACCTCAACCATAGGCTCTGCCATACACATCACTCCTATCTATAGATTATTGACCTTCACATATTTCATATCAAAATTCCATATAATAATCCGACGGGACAAACTTTTAGCATGTTTCTATTATTCACTACGAACCCCTATAATTCCTGCCTGCAGATATATTTTTTGGAAAATTTGGGCGATAGCTGTATAATTTTTTTAGAAATAAAAAATCCGTTGCGGGAGAAGAAGGAGAGTATAGCCAAATGAAGAAAATTTTGCTCATTGCCACCGGTGGAACAATAGCCTCAGTGGAGACAGAAGACGGCATGATGCCGGGCCTTGACGGCAAAGCCCTTATTGAGCGGGTACCAGCCCTTAAAGAAATCTGTGAAATCGATACATTGGAGCTGATGCAGCTGGACAGCACCAACATCCAGCCGGAGCATTGGGCAAAAATGGCCCATGCCGTGGAAGACAATTACGATAAATACGACGGCTTCGTCATCAGTCATGGCACGGACACCATGGCCTATACAGCTTCGGCCCTCCACTATATGCTGGAGAATTTAAAAAAGCCGGTCATACTGACCGGTTCACAGCTTTCACTGACAGAGGAAGGCTCAGACGCCCCGGATAATCTCATTACAGCCTTTACTGCTGCCACCAATGATCGTCCCGGAGTATATCTGGCATTTTATGGGCGGCTTATACAGGGAAACGCCGCCAAAAAGCTCCACACGGAGCAATTCTACGCCTTTAAGAGCATAAATGTCCCTGAAGTTGCTGTTCTAAAAAATGGCAAGCTTGAATATACTGCAGAATACGAAAAATATCTGAAGGTCAATTCTCTTCCTTCCAGCGGCGATAAACTGAAGGTGCGGGACAAAATTGATACCAGAGTGGCTGTGGTAGATCTGGTTCCCGGCTACAAACAGGAATATTTAAGGGCCATTGTGGACGCAGGCTGCCGCGGCATTGTCCTGAATGTCTTTGGCTCCGGCGGTATTCCGGGAGAAAACTCCCCGGGGAACCTTCTGCCAGCCATTGACTATGCCATTTCCAAGGGAGTAAAAATCATCTGCGCCTCCCAGTGCATCAATGACGGTGTAATTATGGACCGCTACGAGGTGGGCGTAACTGCCCTAAAACACGGTGTAATTTCCGGTGGTCTCCTCACAGTGGAGGCCATGGTGGCAAAAATGATGCTGGAGCTTGGGGAAGCATAAATTCTGACACATATTAAAATTATAAGCGTACAAAAAAGGCAACGATCAAATGTAAATCGTTGCCTTTATAAATTAATTTAATGTCTCAGAGTGTGCTTGCAGGCCTTCCGCAGTAAATCAAAAATATAATTGATCAGCTTGTCCCGCACTTTTGAATCCATACCTGCAAATTCTGCCCCAATATAATATTCCGTTTTCTCGTTGCTGTTACCCTCATCAGACTCAGCACATCTTCTTACGATGGCCATTTGATTGAGGAATCCTATCCCCGGGATTTCCCCCAATTCCACGGACACCTTTCTGCCAACCACCAAATGCCGGTTCAGCCGGAAACAAATACCGCCACCACTTATATCCACTGTGGTGGTGAATATCATTTTCTTCTCCTTCCCCGCATCATCAAAGAGACGGAGCACCATAGGCATCTCAGTTTTCATGCGTACAAAGGCTCTGTGCTGTATCTTCTGAACCTTAATGGGCTTGTCAGTATGCCACAGGGGAATGTTTTCATTAACCCGGCGGAGAAAATCAACTGCAAACCTGTAATAGCTGGTTCCATCGAAAAAGTCACATGTGAGGCTCGTGCCCTGAGGGACTCTTATAGGACATTTATCCTCATCGCAGGGAACAGTCAAAACCAGGCCGCCATCGGCGATTTCCTCCAGCTTGCTGGTAAATGCTCTTTCATCATCAGGTAATGAAATATTCAGCTGCTGCCCCATCTTTAAAACAGTCTCAGTCCTGACAAATATTCCCTGTGGTGTAGTAGTACTCATCTATTCATTACCCCCCCTTTTTTCCTATACAAAAATCTCTCGTATCCATAATGCCATATATTTGAAAAATAATCAATAGTCTCCCTTTATCATTAAATAAATCCACATTATATAATGAATTTTGAGTAAATCCGTTAAATTACCAAAAATGATTAAGGAAATTCAGAATAATATTGATCCCCAAAGTTTATACTTGGTTGAATTGTATAACTATTTCGCGTGCATTTTGTAGGTAGAAGGTCCCAAGCAAGTTCCTCTTTTACATACTTTGATTATGTTATCATAAATCCTGCTGCAAAAATTTAGTTACAAGAATCAAGGATTTACCGCATATTTACTGGTAAATTGGGCATTTAGAAAAATTTTAATTAACATTATTAATCATATTGACATTATCAGACGAATTGGATATCATATTGTGCGTAAGTTGTCCAAATTGTTGGCAAAACTTATTCAACATCAATATTTGAAAGGATCGAGTATTCTCTCATGGATGCAAGGAAAGTCGCGGATTACATCGTAAATAAGTACTATATAAATAACCCTAAACTTCAAAATGTTCTCTATTTCATTCAGGCCAAATACCTGTTGGAGCTGAAAAAGCCATGCTTTGAGCAGGCCTTGGAGGTGGCCAGCTCCGGCGTAATGGTTTCAGATGTCTACAATGAATATAAAGAGCATGAAAGCGGACTTATCCCACATGATGGAGAGGAGATTCCTGACATTGGTGACAGTTCGTTGATCGATGAAGTTGTAAAGCAGTGCAACAGAAAATCCCTGTCACAGTTAAGGGATATTATTACCAGACAGGATCCTTGGAAGCAGGCCAACAACAATTACGAGTCTGAAATCAGTCTGGAATCCATGAAAGCATACTTCGTAAATTAATATATCAATAAATCACGGCACTTTGCGAAAGCAAGGTGCTGTTTTCACATTTAAGTTGTTTCTGTGCGGCTGTATAATAGAGATACAGTTCCACACTACTGGTTATAATCGAGGTGAAATTTGTGAACAAAAAATACCTTTATGTATTGTCCGCCGGCCATTTCAGCTGCGATATAAATACAGGTGCCCTGCCGGGGTTATTGCCATTCTTCGTCACAATCTACGGCATGGATTACAAGCTGGCCGCTGGCCTTATGTTTGCCTCCAGCTTTCTTTCCAGCATAATCCAGCCCCTTATAGGCTATATCTCCGACAAGAAATCCTACGCCTACCTTATGCCCCTGGGAATTCTCCTCAGTGGCATATCTTTAGCCTCCGTGGCCTTTATTCACGATTATACCCTTATTTTTGTGGCCGTTACCCTGATGGGAATAGGAAATGCCATTTTCCACCCGGAGGCTGCAAAAATGGTAAATGGCCTGTCAGAGGGAAACAAGGCCCTGAGTATGAGCATTTTCTCCACGGGAGGCAGCGCCGGCTTTTGCATCGGCCCAATATTGGGGGCCTCACTGGCAACTGTATGGGGAATGGATGCCCTTATTTTCTTCGGCGGCTTCTGCATTATTATGAGCTCCCTAATAGCTTTCCTCATGCCAAAAATGGGACGCATGATAAAGCATATTGCCCAAAAGCAGTCCGCTGACAATAATGAGGTTAAAGAAAATGACTGGAACGCCTTTGGACGGCTCACAATTTTTGTGGTTGTCCGGGCTGCCCTCTACACCTCCCTCACTACCTTCCTGCCACTCTACTGCGTTCACATATTGAACCAAACCGAGGCAGTGGGCAGTGTTACCATTACCGTTTTGGCCATGGTGGGTATCTTCACCAACTGGATGGGGGGCTATGCTGCTGACAGATGGGGCAACAGCTTCGTACTGCGAATCGGCATGATTATTATGGGGCTGGCACTGGTGGCCTTTAATTTCAACCACAATCTGGCCCTGCTCTACGTTATTGTAGGCTGCGCCGGCTTCGCCCTTTACGCCTGTGTTGGCCCAATGGTTGTACTGGGACAGACATATTTGAAGAAAAATATCGGCATGGCCTCGGGCGTAACCCTGGGCATAGGCTTCAGCGCCGGCGGCATCATCGCCCCGATGCTGGGCTGGGTGGCAGATAACCACGGACTGGAATACGTTTTCTATATCCTGCCCCTCTTCGCCCTCACCGGCCTCCTGGCCACCTTTGCTTTAAAGGAAGGGAAATAAAGTAATTATAAGAGACCAACTCAAGACAGCGTACTATGATAAAAAATGGCGTATCCGAAGGATACGCCATTTTGCTGTAATTATTACCATTAAATTTGCTGCGCCAGCTTCTGAATTTGCTGATCGGACAAACCAGTATATTCTATAATTATCTCAACAGGCTCATTTTTCCGAAGCATACTCATTGCTATTTGAGATTTGGTCTCCATACGCCCTTCATTACGAGCATCTTCCTTCATATCTTCAATCGCCTTGCACATATCTATCTGCTCCTCTCCCTCAGGAATCTTAAAATCAACATTGGCACACACACTTATGGTTTGTGCAGCTTCACGGTTCAGGGACTTATATTTGGGATCTTTATCCACTAAATCCTGTATACTTTTCTTATCCTTGGAATGTTTAATAAACTTTAGCACTTCCCGCAAATCAGATTTAAAAATATCAAGTTCCCCATCGCTCATCATGGCCGGAGACACTAAGTTAATGTGATAATCCGGGGAATATTGCAATAAACTATCATTAATATCGTCTTGATACATTTCCTGCAATGATACGGGGGCATCCCATTCATCAGCACCCCAATGAACTACAATAGTAACTACTGGAAGCAGTTTATCACTGCGAAAAAAACCACTGAGAAACTCCGCATCATCACTGGCCTTGTCATGGTTATTTTTATGGGAGTTGGCAGCCGCAGATATCTGATTAGCAAAGGTCATGGCATCATATAGCATATTTTTCACTGGCATAGCTGTATGAACCTCTGACTGGTTTTCCACGCCCAAAATACAATACGCCGCTTTGCCATCCGTTTTAGTAAGAACCTTCAGCACGTCCCTATTCTTTTGAGTCGGCACCGTCGCCCCATCAGAACCATAGGGAACAACGACACTTGTGGAATCCATATCCCGCAGTTCACTTGGTAACACTACCTCAGAGCCATGAAAACAATATCCATTAAACAAATCTGCAAATCTGTCCGGATTTCCCATGTAATCCTTTGTGATAGAATCTTTCTTACCCAAAATGATACCCCATTTCTTCTCATTTTTCCACATAACATTTCAGTATGCTCGCCTAAATAAATCCCCTAAAATCATCCGCCCTTCCTTATATAATTCTTGTTCAGTTCTGTAATCATTTTAATACATTTATGTAATTCTATCAATATTATTATATATATTTTGTTCAACGTTGGTTTTTGTTTGATTTTCCCTTTATTGTCATATCTTTTCCGTTTTCTAAAAGTTGGTGTTCTGTGCAATATACCACTCGCACTAAAAAAGGACAGCCCTCTCAAATTTGAGATTGCTGCCCTCTTTTTTGTATATATCTTTTAACTTTTCCCAACTAATATTTTCCTTTTTTGCCCACCTATTGCATTACTGCCACGAAAAATTTAAGCAAGGAATGTTTGTTCTGTGGGGAGGATATTTTTTTACCCAATACGATATTGCAAAAAAATCATTAATATTATAGAGTGAAATCAAATTAAGGCACGTTATTCCAACTCAAACGATGAGGTGTTTATTATGAGACATTGGATGTCAAGATCCATTGTTAAAGGAAGTCGCGGAGATGCTTTTAAAATACTACCTATAAAAATTGTAGATGAACAAATCATTTCTTGTACAGATGCAACTTATTCCATTACAGAAAACGCTATGTGGTTTTTGGGAGATTTATTACATAAATATTTTGCTACTGATGATAATTATTTATTTAGGAAAACAGCGCTTAAAGAATACTATAGGGAAATACCCAATTATGAATTAAATGAGCTTAATAATAATTCTGGAAGATTTGAAAAATATCTTACTCATAATGTATTTTCCTACTCCTCAATAAATGGTTTAATAAAAGACCTTGATGAAAGAGTGGCTGTATTAAAAAATGAGAACGATTCCAAGCGTTATTGGGATATTATAAAATCTTTACAACATCTGTGGTTCTTTTTAATTGATGAAAATACGCCATATTTTGAAGAACTGTTAAAAAAATGGGCAGAATACGGAAAATCGAATCCTCCAAAACCAATTAACGAACTTGTTACAATGGAAAAACAACTGGAAGATATTTCTAGTTACCGGACTCTGCTGATAATTTTTTACTGGCGATTAATGATGCGATTCAAAAAAATGATAAACGATAATCCGGAATTTACGCACATAACATTCTATGGACCATGATGTAAATTTTTATGTTATAAATGTTTGTAGATGGATTAACATATTATAGAATATTACAGGAGTTGAGCGTCATGATCAAGTCAATATCCATTACCAAAAAAGAATATGAAGATATTGTTAAACTGCCGGAATATAGTTTTTTGAATAATAATCCAGAGCTTAAGAACATCTCATACATGACAATCAGCGGTTCCAAGGCCTATGGAACGAATATTTCTACATCTGATACGGATTTGCGGGGCTTTTTTATGGAGCCCAGAGGGTCTTTGTTGTGTGTAACCGAACCAATTGATTATTTTGAGGACAGAGTCACAGATACCGTGATTTACAGCCTTAAAAAATTTGTTAAACTCGCTGCAAAATGCAATCCTAACGTAATAGAAATGTTAGGAACAGATAATGATCATATCTGGAAAATGGACAAATATGGCAGCTATATTAGGGAAAACAGATCATTATTCCTTTCAAAGCAGGCATATATCACATTTGCCGGGTATGCCAACGCCCAGTTAAGAAGACTTGAAAACGCCCTGGCCAGAGACAGCTATCCCCAATCTGAAAAAGAAAAACACATTCTTGGTTCCTTGCAGGCCGAAATGCTAAAAGCACATAATGTATTTGGGCCTGAAAATAAATTAAAACTATACATTGATGATAGTACAAGGGAAGATTTGGATACAGAAATATTCCTTGATGCTGATTTAAAACACATCAGTTTGCGGGATTATCTGATGATCAACAGCGAATTTTCCAATATGTTAAAAAATTATGGAAAGCTTAATAAAAGAAACCACAAGAAAGATCTGCCTCACTTGAGGAAACATGCGATGCACTTGATACGCCTATATTACATGGGTATAGATATTCTTGATAAAGGCGAAATTATAACATATCGCAGAGATGAACATGATTTATTAATGGGTATTCGTATGGGAGATATGGATCTGTCCGATGTGTTCAAATTACAACGGGAACTTGATGAAAGAATGCAGACTGCATATAATAATTCCAGTTTGCCGGAAACCGTGGACATTCAACGGATAGATAAATTGGTCCAGGAAATATATTGTGATTATCTGGGAGTTGATACTAATGCAGGTTCAGGATATTCAGAATAATATTATGCTAAAGCTACAGGAAATAGAAAAAGAAAATGGCGTAAAAATAATTCTTGCTGTTGAATCTGGCAGTCGGGCCTGGAAAATGACCTCAAGAGACAGTGATTTTGACGTAAGGTTTATATATGTCAGACCCGAAAAAGATTATCTTCGCCTTGACAATATCAAGGATATTATTGACTGGCAATTGGATGAAGTCTATGACATAAATGGGTGGGATGTGAAAAAGTTTTTGCAGCATTTATTCAAATCAAATGCTGTGGTATTCGAGTGGCTGTCATCTAACTATGCCATATTTTCCACGTGGATTAGAAACTCAAATTTGAAATGCTGTTGCCCATTGATGTAAAATAGTTTCAACAATCGTATAATCAATAAATGAGACAGGAAAGAGAAAGTGAGGCAAGATTATGGATGCAATTTTTACCCGTACCAGTGTGAGAAGCTATGAGGATAAGCCTGTTGAGGCGGAAAAAATCCAAAAGATTTTGCGGGCAGCCATGGCTGCGCCTTCTGCCATGAATCAGCAGCCTTGGGAGTTTTATGTGGTGACTGACAAGAATGCACTGCAGGAGCTGTCCCAGGCCAGCCCTTATACGGGCATGGTGGCCGGTGCCCCAGTGGCAATAGCGGTTTGCGGTCGAACTGAGAATTTGCCAGTTCCTGACTTAGTGCAGGTGGATTTGTCCTTGGCCACGGAAAATATCCTGCTGGAAATCGAGGCTCAGGGGCTGGGTGGCGTCATGCTGGGCATTGCTCCCTTTGCCGACAGAATGGAACGGGTGGCCCGAATCCTTGATTTGCCTGAAAATCTGGAGGCATTCACCGTGGTTCCATTTGGCTATCCTGCCAAGAAAAATCCTCAGCAGGACCGCTACGATGAACAGCGGGTTCATTATATAAAATAAGCTCACAGATAACAAAGGACAGCCCTCTCAGATTTGAGATTGCTGTCCTCTTTAATTTCAATCATTCTTCTATTGCAAGTTCAAAGTGGTTTCGGTTGGTTTTTAGCAGGCCTTCCCTTTGCAGCTTGGAAATTTCCACCGTCATGGCGGCCCTGTCAACACAGAGGTAATCCGCCATATCCTGCCGATTAAAGGGAATATCAAAGCTGAGACTGCCCTGACGCTGGGATTCATGAGATAGATAAGAAAGAATCTTCTCCCTGGTGGAACGCTTGCTGATATGGGTTATTTTCTCATTAAAAGCCATAACCTTGTTAGCCAGAACACCAACTAAATTACGTACAAGTCTTTGATGATGGTCACAGGCCGAGGAGCAGGTGGCCATCAATCTTTTTACGTTCATCATAAGAATAAGGGCGTCCTCCTCCGCCACCACACTAATATTCAATATGGAGCCAGGGGTAGCAGCGTAAATTTCACCAAAAAATTCCCCAGGGCGGCATTTGGCCATAATATTCCTGTGGCCCCACACATCCTCCTGAATAATCAGCGCCGAGCCGGACAGCACCATTCCCATTACATCTGTACTGTCCCCTGCCCGAAAGATATACTTCCCCTTGGGGGCTTTTTCGGTGTAGGCCCCCACACAGCCCAAAACAGACTTTATTTCCCCGTCGTTCATGCCCCTCAAAAATGCGCAATTTCCCAGAATTGGCAGATATTTTTCTATTTCCTTTCCAATATTCATTGTTTTGGCTCCCCTTCTGCTTTCGTTCCTTTTATTGTTGCAATTACAACATACAAGTTTGATTTATTGTAGTATATTTATTTTGCAAAAGCAAATAAGAAGAATTTTTCTTTTTCTCAGGAAAGAGAAAAATTTTAGCAAAGGCGTTATAACGAGCTTTAAGATGTCCCCCACCTCTTTAGGTGGGGGAAAACAAACTACAACAGCTGGCGAGCATATCTCCCAGCTCGTTGAAACGCTAATTGGAAGATTTTTCTTCTAAAGAAGAAAAATTTGAACAATGGCGTTATAATATTATGTAACATATATTTAGGAGAGATTTATCATGAAGAAAATTGCTATTTTACGCTGTCTTAAGACCTCTGCCTCCTGTGCCGGCACCGGTTGTCTGCGGGCCTTCAACGAAAAAAGCGAGGGCTTCCGCAAATATGAAGGTGAGGATATTCAGCTCATGGGTATGTGGACCTGCAACGGCTGTGGCAAAAGCATGCTGGAAAATCAGGAGGGCATTGAAAAGAAGATTGCCCGTATGGCCGACAAGGGTGTGGATGCTGTACACATTTCCCATTGCACTGCCAAGAAAAATGCCGATGGCATCCCAGTGCGCTGCCCCACCATTATTAATATTTGCAAAAAGCTCAATGATCTGGGGGTAAAGGTGGCAGACGGCACCCACGGTTCCAACGCAACAGGTGATATTATTTCCTTCGATTAAGTTCTGCAATAAATGTAAAAAGCACCTATTAAGGATTATCTTTTCCTCAATAGGTGTTTTTGCGTTACTTCTTATTTTTCCAAAGCCAGCAGCTTGTCTGCAGCATCATGCAAATATATATCTTCCACTGTTTCAATCTGTCCTGCATCACATTTTGCGGCCAGCTCCGGTTTCATTGGAATACGCCCTAAAATATCAAGGTTGTACTCCTTGGCAATGTTGTCCAGATGGCTTTCGCCAAAAATATGGTGGTGCTTGCCACAATCAGGACATTCAAAATAGCTCATGTTTTCCACAAGTCCCAGAATAGGCACTTTCATGGTGGAGGCCATCTTTACAGCCTTGGACACAATCATGGAAACCAGCTCCTGAGGACTGGTAACGATAATAATACCGTCCAGCTTTATGGACTGCATTACGGTCAAAGGAACATCACCGGTTCCCGGTGGCATATCAATAAAGAGGTAATCCACGTCATTCCAGATAATATCAGACCAGAACTGCTTTACCACACCGCTGATAACCGGGCCACGCCATACTACAGGATCTGTAGTGCTTTCCAGGAAAAGGTTCATGCTGACCACATCAATTCCCCCGGCAGAAGCCACTGGAAAAGCTCCCGCCTGACTGCCACGGACTTCACCTGTTACGCCAAACATTTTAGGAATGGATGGTCCGGTAATATCTGCGTCCATAATGCCTACATGACGGCCTTTTCTGGCCATGGCTACGGAAAGCAGACCAGTTACCATGGATTTGCCAACGCCCCCCTTGCCGCTGACCACCGCAATGGTATGGCGGATGGTACTAAGATCATTTGGCTTTTCAAACATATCCCCAGCCTTACGGGTATCCTCACCGCAGGTCGTGCCGCATGAGCTGCAGTCGTGATTACATGATTCTGACATAAAAAATCCTCCTAAATTTATAACGAGCTTTAAGATGTCCCCTTCCTCTTTAGGTGGGGGAAAACAAACTACAACAGCTGGCGAGCATATCTCCCAGCTCGTTGCGACGCGAAGCTAGTCCTGAAAGGGAAACGCTAATTGGAAGATTTTTCTTCTAAAGAAGAAAAATTTGAACAATGGCGTTATAATACCTCACATTTTTGCATTACTATTATTTTTAAATTATTTTAGCAATATGTTTTATTATACGCCCCACTATCCGTAAAAGTAAAGGAATAAACAAAGATAATAAATGAATTCACATCATTATTGACATAAAAAAAGTATTGTAATAGTATAACTTACGATTAGTCCATGTATGTAAGGAGGTACTCATTTTGAAAATCAAATCTATTTTATTATGTATTATTGCGGCCCTGTGTCTAATGCTTACAGGCTGCGGCTCCGACACTGCCAGCACCTCATCAGATAAATCCGACAACAAGGATGGCTCTGTACGGATTGTTACCACCTTTTATCCTATGTATATAGATGCCATCAACATTGCCAAGGGAATCGATGGTGTCACCGTAACGAATATGACCAAGCCGCAAACCGGTTGTCTTCACGACTATCAGCTGACTACAGAAGATATGAAGACTCTGGAAAAGGCTGATATTTTAATCGCCAACGGCGCCGGCATGGAGAGCTTTTTAGACAAGGTTATCAAGGAGCAGAAAAAGCTCACAGTAATTGATGCTTCCAAAGACATGGAGTTGCTGGAAACTGACGGTGAAAAGAATCCACACCTTTGGCTTAGTGTCACTGCCGACATTCAGCAGGTAAAAAACATCACCGAGCAACTGAAAAAAGCTGATCCTAAGCATGCCGATGCTTATCAGGCCAATGCTGATGCCTATATTCAGAAGCTGGAGGCCCTGAAAAAGGAAATGCACGATACTCTTGATAAAGTTCCACACAAGGATATTGTTACCTTCCATGAGGCCTTCCCATATTTTGCCAAGGAATTCGGCCTTAAGATTATTGCCGTTGTTGAGCGTGAACCAGGCAGCGAGCCTACTCCAAGTGAGCTGCAGGAGGTAATCCAACAGATAAAGCCTCTCTCCACCAAGGTTTTATTCACAGAGCCACAGTATTCCCCAAGTGCGGCCCAGACCATTGCCCGTGAAACAGGGGCAAAAATATACACCCTTGACCCGGTTGTAACTGGCGAGGCCAATGCAGATGCCATGGATGCTTATCTGGTAACCATGCGCAAAAACATGAATACATTGAAGGAAGCCCTTCAGTAATATTTCGTAATATTTCGTAATATTTAATATTATAATAACATTAAAATAACACCTATCATCACACTAATATGATGGCAGGTGTTATTTTTATTTGTCTAAACTTTTTAAAATCAACAAACGGATTACAAGATCCCCACTACATATTGGACGGCAAGAGACATACAGGCCACAGCCACCCAGCAGCAAAATCCTAGGAAAATTGGACGCACGCCGTTACGCAAAAGTTTCATTATTTTTGTATTGAGGCCTATGGCACACATAGCCAGCACAATACAGAATTTTCCCATAGTCCCCAAGGCGTGGGAGAGAACTTCGGGCAATATGCCGGTGGTATTTACTATGGAAGCAACCACAAACCACATAATGAAAAAAGGAAAAATTTTAGCAAATTTAAATTCTTGTCCCTGACTGTTTCTTTCACGGGCAGTGAGCCACGCAAAAATGAGGCACACCGGTACTATCATTAATGCTCTTGTGAGTTTAACGATAGTGGCAAATGCCCCCGCCTCTTCACTATAGGAATACCCAGCCGCCACCACAGAAGAAGTATCATTAACTGCCGTTCCGGCCCACATTCCAAAACCAAAATCCGACATATTCATAACATGACCCAAAAATGGAAAAATGAATACTGCCAAAACATTGAAAAGAAAAATTGTAGAAATAGAAAAAGCAATATCCTTATCCTTGGCACCAATGACCGGGGCCACCGCTGCAATAGCTGATCCCCCGCAAATAGCTGTACCGGCACCAATAAGGGTAGTGGTATTTTTCTCCAGCTTCAGCATTTTTCCTGTCCCCCAAGCCACAACAAAGGCGGTAAGCAGTGTAAAAATCATAACAGATAAAGACCTGGAGCCCACATTAAGTACATGAAAAAGATTCATTTCAAAGCCAAGAAGTATTATGGAATATTGAAGGATTTTCTTCCCGGTAAAGGCTATGCCCACTTCCATCGATTTAGGCCGCCTTAATGATGCAAACATCATTCCCAATAGTATTCCAAACACCGGTCCCCCCACTATGGGAAACGCCTGCCCCAAAAACCAAGCTGGTATAGCGAAAATCAACGCAAATAAAATACCCTTAATGTGTTCTTGTTTCATGCAACTATCCTCCACAGAATAAGTTCTTAATTGACAAGAAATATATTATCATTAAGGGCATTATATGTAAAATACTATTGTCTTATTATTTATATAGGTTTTTGCCTATGTATTTTGTTTTCCAGCCAGGCAGCACCCTTCTTGCCGAAAAACAAATATTTGTCATTCATTTCCTCTTCACCGGCATACAGCGAAGGATCTGTAATATTTATCCAAATTTTATATGACAGTGCTCCGAAAATATTAAATGTGTTGTCACCGATAATGATGTCACACCCCGATGCTAATTCCAGCCACTGTTCACGGTCAGAAAATAAATGTATCTCCGGCCTCTGACAATCTCCAAGTCCATTGGCCATAATCAACGGCACAGCCTGGTTGTACCATTCCCGTAATGAGTGGAAAGGCGCATATAAAGCAAGTTCAATCTGGTGAAAACCCAGCATTTCCCGTAGGAAACGATATATTCCAAGAGTGAGCACCGGATCTCCTAAAAGCAGCACCTTCTCTTCACGGCGAAGAGAAGTCTTATCCGGCACTTCCGCCAATGCTTTATTGCTGTTCATATATCCATTGATCTTATTCAGCCACAATTTCATGGAACGGGCGCCTACAGGAATAGCGGCAATATAAGGAATTCCCTGCGTTTCCTGAATTTTTTGTGCCAAAAAGACTCCCTGGGCAGAAACCACCCAATTCATTTTTACACTATTTAAATTGCCCCAACTGTTTAAGAGGTTGTCTTTCGGGAACATGGCTCCGTATCCATCCCATTCTATATGCTCGATTCCATGTCCAATCTTATCCAAAGAGGCACTTTGCATCCTTGAAGAGCCCAATATTCCAATTAAAGGTTGCTTCACAGGCACTTTTTCCGAATGGGAACCATTATATAATTGCAGCATGGCGTTGGAAATACCTTCAATATGGCTATGAAATCCATCCGTCTTGAAGCAATATACCTCATCAATGCCACTGCGGTGAAGGTTCTTCCTCAACAAATCCATATCAAACTTGGAGATTTTTGGTATTGGTGACTGAAAAAGGCAGCAAGGCTTCTCATTTCCAGAAGTATTCCAGTCTTCCTTTATAATATCCGGGAATGTAAGCTGACAACTCTTTAATGCCCCAAATGAAGAAAATCTGGATTTTTTCAAGTGATAATTCTGTCGCCAGGATTTTGGTAAAGAAAAACATTCAGTACAACCGCCAGCATCTACCATCAAGTTGTATGTATCCCACTCCTGCAGCATATCTGCCAACCCAGCAAAATCAGTCTGCATGGCGGGAAGAGATTTTTCCTCTGTACTGAGTTTTCCTTTTCCTTCGGGTATTTCATCCAAAAGCTCTGCCAAAAATTCTTCCAGCGGTTTTTTCTGTGGTACTACTGCACCCCTGTAAAGAATCTTTATAGGTACAGTGGCTTTTTTCTCCGCATCTTCCACAAATCTGTTCAATATAGCTTTATGCAAAAAATCAAGGCAGGAAGCGTAAATAACAACGCCTCCCAGCCACGGTTCTCCCAATGCATTATGTAATACATCATCCAGCTTTGTCAGCCACTTTTCATAATTTTCCAGATCAATGGCCTCCATCAAACAGTACCGATATTGATGCAGCTTATTCAGCTTTACAGCAGTATTATATACGCCACGGACACAAGCCGGAGAGCCGGTGGCGATTAACATCAGATCGTCCCTTTTCCAAATACGCCCTGGAAGGACCATAATATTGCCATTCTTATTATTTGTAACCCCTGGCTCTATTCTGCACTCTGCCAATGTTTCTTTTGCAGTCATACACACTCCCCTATCAATTCATAGCACCTGCTAATCATGTTCCATTAATTTTCCCGGAATACATATCTTTCTTCCTGCTTCTGGGACATACACCATGTGCACACTCATCTGGTATAAATTTCGCAGTGCTTCTTCAGTAATAATTTTTTCGGCGGCTCCCGATGCTAATGTTCCGTTGTGTAAAATCCCTGTTTGCTGCCCAAGGTAAATTGCCTGATTAGGCATGTGGGTTGTCAGCAATACAGCAATCCCCTTGGCGGAAAGTTTTCTGATAATGTCCATAACCCGTTGCTGATTGCCATAATCCAGATGATTGGTAGGCTCGTCCATAACAATGATACGAGGCTCCTGAACAATGGCCCTGGCAATAGTCGCCTGTCTCTGCTGACCACCTGACAAACTATTTATGGGACGATTTTTTAAATCATAAATACCCATCTCCTGAAGGATATCATCCGTCAATTCATAGTCCTCTTTACCAGGCTTCTGGAACAGCCCCAAATGCGGAGCCCTGCCCATAACAACATAATCACGAACAGTAAAAGAATAGGGTGTCTGTTGTAATTGCGGAACATAACCTATAAGCTGCGTAAACTTTTTTGCATCAGTATAGGAATCATACCTTTTTCCCTGCTCCTCAATCCATACCTTACCCGACCATGGTTGCTGAAAACCAATTATACAACGCAAAAGGGTGGATTTTCCGGCACCATTGGCACCAAGTATAGAGCAAATACCGCCAGTTTCCACGGTCAAAGAAACATCCTTCCACAATGGAGTGTCTTCATCATAAGAAAACGACAATTTTTCGACCACAAGCTTCACTATACCACCGCCATTCTTTGTCGTATAAGCAGATAAAAGTAGAACGGAGCACCAATAAGACCGGTAAGTATACTTAAAGGAATCTCAGCATTCATTGTTGTGCGGGAAAGTGTATCCACTACCAGCAGGAACAGAGCACCCATTACCACTGCCAGCGGTAACAGTCTTTGATTGTTCGGACCAACAAGCATTCTGGCAAAATGAGGAACCACAAGCCCAATCCATCCAACGGTGCCACTTATACATACCGAACTGGCCGTAAGTACAGTTGCACAGAATATAACTGCGTAACGAATTAGGACAGCATTATGTCCCAGCATATGAGCCTCTTCGTCACTCAACATCAAGATATTCATGCGCCAGCGCAAAAAAAGCATTATCATTGCACAGGCAATTATCGGCAGACCATTATACAATAGATTTCCCCACATAACGCTTGTCAGGGAACCAAGCTGCCAATATGTAATAATTGGTAATTCCGTCTCTGTATCAGCAACATACTTTATGATGCCCAGTAATGAGCTCATAAAGCCCCCTACTATAATGCCGGCTAGAACCAGCATGACTACTGTATTTCTACCCACTATACGGGGAATCATTACCGCCACAGATACAGCCAGTAAACCACCACAAAAAGCCCCAACCTGAATTCCAAGTTGGGACAAACCAAGCAATATGCATACAGATGCACCCACACAGGCTCCTGATGACACCCCAAGCATATCCGGGGCCACCAAAGGATTTTTGAACACACTCTGATAGGCTGCGCCGGAAAGAGACAGCGCAGCACCAATCATAACAGCAGCCAAAACCCGGGGCAGGCGAAGAGAAAAAATTACATTCTCTGCCTGCTCGCTCCAAGTTCTCTCAATCCCCAAAAGTGGGTGACACAATATCTTTACTACATCGCCCGGACCAATATCAAACCGCCCCGAACCTATGCTAAAAACCGTCATGGCAGCCAGCAGAAAAAGGAATAGCAGCATTATAGCTGCATATCCCCCTGATGTAAATCGCTTCAGCACCTTCATTACTGCACCTTTACGCTGTTTTTATTTGCCTCATCCGCAAATATAACCGCCAAATCCTCATCACTTAAATCATAATTCATAAAATCTTTCATGAAATCTCTTGTATCCTGACGAATATTGATATCCTTGAAAATCCCTGGCTGTAAAAGATGGGCCAGCCAACGCATCATCAAAGGAGTTTCTACGCCTGGGGCATCCCAACGATAAATACCGAGAGGTACCTTATAAACCCTATGTTCCCTAACAGCCTTAACAGTACTCCAGTCCTGTCCAGGTATACGGTTCTCATACAGATCATCCGGAACAAATTTGTCAAAGTTGCTGAGCAAAATAATATCCGGATCAATCTTCAATACCTCTTCCATGGTAATGGTCTGATTCTGGTTCTGATTGCTCTTCAAATCAGTTTTTTCCGTAGGGTTATCTCCGCCGGCAATCTCAATAGCTTCACGCATGAAATTATCATTGCCCTGAAGACGCAGCTTCTGGGTACGCAGGAAGAGAATCTTTGGCTTGTCTGCCTTAGCCACATCATTGGACTTACTCTTTATCTGGTCATAAGTCTTCTGATAGTAGTCATTTATCTTTTTAGCACGGTCCTCCTTGCCCAGCAGCTTGCCCACAATAAGGAAGCTTTTCTGCAACTCCTCAACAGTAGTATTGTTAATCATAATAGGAACAATGCCAACCTGCTTCAACTTGGCGGCATCGTCCTCCTGATGCTGCCAAATAATTGCAGCTTCAACCCCCTGTTGCAGCATTCCTTCAACATTTACGGAAAAATCCTGACCGATAAGCTCAGTATTCAGGGTACCAAAATGGCTATCCTTGGTTGCCAAAAAATGGCCTTTATACGCAGACATAGCACCCGGATGAATTGCAACAATACGCTCAGAATTGCCATCCAGTGCGGTAACCACTGAAGCCCAAGGCAATGGTACCACGGCAATTTTCTTAATATCCTTTGGGACCTCGACAACATTGCCCTTTACATCTTCTATAGTTATCTTTCCATTATCATCTTTGGCTGCATTATTTTTCTCACTTCCACAACCCGTTAACAATGTAAAGCAAGCCATACATAGTACCAATAATACCACAAACAAACTTCTTTGCTTCATAATCGTTCCATCCTTTCAACAATCATACATCTAAAAATCTTTACTTTAGGCTGCTATCCATCATCTCCCCACAAACCGAAAACCTTGGCAATAAAAAAACCGCTTCGCAATATACGAAACGGCACAAAAACAACGCACTGTAGTCGCCTGCTCTCCTGTCGCTCGCAAGATGCAAGTAAAATCCATTTTTGGGCAGTTCTCCTGGCTCTGTTTCATCGTTCGATTCGCCTTCCCAGCTACCAGTAGCCAGTGACATCATGAAAGGAACTCCACATTACAGTGACGGGATCGCAACGGCTTTTCACCGTTTTCTCTGTTAGGCTCTCGCGAGCACCCAAAAACATATGTAATTGTATTTTTGATTGACAACCAAAATTCTAATCACTAAATTAAAAGATGTAAAATACTATTATTTAATGTTTTGTATAGGCATATACCTATAAATGGAGGATTTTTCCATGACGCTTAGACATTTTCTTATATTTCTAAATGTTTGTGATGAGGAAGGAATGACCAAAGCTGCTGAAAAGCTACATATTTCACAACCTTCTGTGAGCCAGGCCATCAAAGAACTTGAGGAACATTACCAAGTTAAATTGTTTGAAAGACTGGGAAAAAGATTGTTTATTACTCCAGCCGGACAGGAGCTTATGCACTATGCCCGCCATGTACTTAGTCTGACTAATAAGGCAGAATCAACACTACGCGGTTTTTCCAGTCACTCCCCGCTCCGCATTGGTGCCACCTTGTCAGTTGGCGAAAGTGTTTTCGTTCCCCTGCTGTGCCATTTTAAAGCAAAAATGCCGGAGCAGGTGATTTTTTCCCGTATTCACAATACCACCACTTTGGAGCAATACCTACTTCAAGATAAACTGGATATTGCGCTGGTTGAGGGAAACCTTGAATCAGAATACCTGCGTGAAATCCCCTTCATGGAAGATGAGCTGGTATTCGTAGCTTCACCTGACAGCAAGCAAACTATGTCCAAGAAAGAAATAGCGAAATGCTCCTTTATTGTACGGGAGGAGGGCAGCGGTACCCGCAATCTTTTTGAACAGATTATGAGAGAACATAATATAACCCCGCGTATCTCCGGTGTTTATAACAATTCTTCCACCATCAAGCAAGCAGTTATGGCTGGTCTTGGTATAACCGTTCTTTCCAAAAAAATTGTGGAAAAGGAAATAATTGACGGATCTCTTATTGAAATATCCGTCCCCCATATTAATTTTCGCCGAAAATTCCGTATTGTCCATCATGTAAATAAATATATTACATCTACTTTGGAGCTTTTTATTAACACCTGTCACGAGATGTACAGCTAATTGCCAGATACTCCAATATTTCATGAGCGGCCACATTGCCCTCACCCACGGCCTTGGCAATCTGATATGGTCTTCCCGTGTTGTCCCCGGCCGCAAAGCAGCCCTCAATATTGGTGTGAAACTGACGGTTCACGGCAACATGGGGGCCATCCAGCTCCAGCCCTGGCAGGAGTTCCTCGGGCGGAATGGCATTTCGCAAAATAAACACACCATCAAGGGCTATTTTATCGCCATTACGTAATTCTACAGCCTCCACCCGCTTATCTCCCAATATTTTCGCCAGTCTTCCATCAACAAGTTCCACATTATTCTCCGGCACTGTCAATTTGCCATCAGGAGAAAACAGATACACCTTTTCCGCTATATTGGCAAGGTAGGAAACCTCAGAAATAAAGCTTTTATCACCACAATACACCGCCAGAGTCTTTCCCTTGTAAAACATGCCATCACAGGTGGCGCAATAGCTTACGCCTCTCCCCAGATGCTCCTTTTCCCCCTCAAAGCCCTTGGCAACGGCTATTCCAGTGGTCAGCAGTACGGTCTTTGCCTCGAACATCTCATTATCCGCCAACAGGGTAAACTTACCGCCGAAATCTGAAATCTTGGACACGAATTTATTGGTGATCTCAAGATCCAGTTCCTTAATATGTTCACGAAAATGCTCATTCAGCTCATGCCCGGTGATAATACCCAGCCCGGGATAATTGGAGATTTTCTCAGCCTTTTCAATTTTAGAGCTCATTTCTTCAGGGCCAAACCAAATTATATTCTTTCCCCTGGCCTTTAGCACCGTAGCCGCCGACAGCCCCGCCGGCCCTGTGCCAACAATTGCAGCATCGTATATCATATCCCCGGACCTCCTTTAAACTGCTAATCCTTTTATACTTCCCATCATTTATATGGCTTTTATAGTTTCTTTGCTTCTATTTATACCATTGCTTCCAGCTTACTGACAAGTCTGGATTTTGGAACTGAACCAGTTATATCATCACAGAGAATGCCGTCTTTAATAAATGCGAAATAAGGAATACTCCTTACGCCATACTTGCTGGCAAGCTCCGGCTGCTGATCCACATTGACCTTGCCAATCTTTATCTTGCCGTCATACTCTGAGGCCAGCTCCTTCACCACAGGCCCCATCATCTGACACGGGCCGCACCAGTCTGCATAAAAATCAATAAGCACTGGTATATCACTGTTCATTACTTCTGCATCAAAATTATCTGTTGTAAACTTGTATTCCATAATATTCACCACTTCATCCTGCCGGATGCCTTTCATCATCATAATATTTCCGAATTTTTTAAGTCTAATTAAGTTGCATTTATCAGCTGATAGTTATATTATATGTGGTATAAAAAATATATCAAGTACGCAGTTTTTATTTATCTAGTAAGGAAAATGATACCATGAAGAAAAACGAAACAAGAGAACCATTATGTGACGACATTGCAGGAAAGGATTGCGGTCTGAAGCGAGTTATTGATACCGTTGGGGGTAAGTGGAAAATAATGATACTTTGCGTCATTGACCGAAATGAAATCGTGCGATACGGAGAACTTAGACGTGCCATTCACGGCATTACCAACACCATGCTTGCAAATTCATTAAAGGAGCTGGAGGCCGACGGTCTGGTGGAAAGAAAGCAGTACGATGAAATGCCTGTAAGGGTTGAATATAATCTTACAGAAAAAACGAAAACCCTCATCCCCATTCTTCTTGAATTGAAAAAATGGGGCGAGGGTAATTTGTAAAATATCCAGTTTATATAATCACGATTATTATAATCTTGATTATACAATTATCCCCCTTTTATATTTTTGTTGTAATTACAACATACAAGTTTGATTTAATATATTATATTAAACTTGCAAAAACCAATAAGACAATATGAAAACTCTTAATGTGTGTATTAACAAGGGGGATTTTAATTATGAGCAACGAAATGTTTTGTTTCCAGTGTGAGCAGACCGCAGGCTGTACAGGTTGCACTGGCAAGGCTGGTGTATGCGGCAAGAAATCTGATACTGCAAAGCTGCAGGACGAGCTGACCGGTGCCCTGATTGGACTGGCCAGAGCCGTTGACAGCAATGGAGTGGGCACTGCAGAGGTTTACAATACTATAATTGAGGGGCTTTTTACTACCATTACCAATGTAAGCTTCGACAATGAATCACTTGAAAAGATGATTGCCAAGGTTCGCCGACTTCAGCAAACTCTTGCCCCTGACTGTGGCAGCTGCGCATCCCCATGTGGGAAAAACAGCGAATTCAACATGAATGATCTGTGGGCAGCCAACGAGGATATCCGCTCTCTGAAGTCCCTGATTCTCTTTGGTATCCGTGGCATGGCGGCTTACGCTTATCACGCCAATGTGCTGGGCTACACTGATGAAGAAGTAAATCAGTTCTTCTGCGAGGCCCTCTTTATGATTGGCTATGGCGAAGATCAGGATACTCTGCTTCCGATTGTTTTAAAGGTTGGGGAGATTAATCTTAAGTGCATGGCCCTCCTCGATAAGGCCAACACCGAAACCTACGGTTCACCGGAACCTACAACCGTTTCCCTCACAGTAGAAAAAGGACCTTTCATCGTAGTTACTGGCCATGATTTGAAGGATTTACAGCTTTTATTAGAGCAGACTGAGGGCAAGGGCATCAATATTTACACCCACGGTGAAATGCTGCCAGCCCACGCCTATCCTCAGCTTAAGAAGTTCCCTCATCTGAAGGGAAACTTTGGCACTGCATGGCAGAACCAGCAAAAGGAATTTGATAACCTCCCAGCGCCTATTCTTTACACCACCAACTGTCTTATGCCACCTAGAAAGAGCTATGAGGACAGGGTATTTACCACTGAGGTAGTCGCATTCACGGGGGCAGTTCATATTGATGACAACAAGGATTTCACTCCTGTAATTGAAAAGGCCCTGGCCTTAGGGGGCTTTGCACAAAATACTGAATTCACTGGTATTAACGGCGGCAATAAGGTAACCACTGGCTTTGGCCATGCTGCAATCCTTTCCCATGCGGGCACTGTGGTAGAAGCTGTAAAATCCGGTGCCCTTAAGCATTTCTTCCTTGTGGCGGGCTGTGACGGTGCAAAGCCTGGCAGAAATTACTATACGGAATTTGTTAAGCAGACTCCAAAGGACAGCATTGTATTGACCTTGGCCTGCGGCAAATATCGCTTTAATGATCTTGACCTTGGTGAAATCGGGGGCCTGCCACGCCTTATGGATATGGGCCAGTGCAATGATGCCTACGGAGCCATTCAGGTGGCTGTTACCCTTGCCAAAGCCTTCGATTGCGGCGTAAATGAATTGCCTCTCTCCTTCGTCCTCTCCTGGTACGAGCAGAAGGCTGTATGCATTCTCCTTACCCTGCTCCACCTTGGTATCAGGAATATCAAGCTGGGTCCATCCCTTCCAGCCTTTGTTTCACCTAATATTCTTAATTTCCTTGTGGAAAATTATGGTATTGCACCAATTACCACCCCGGAAAAGGATTTGGCAGAACTGTTAAGTGAATAACAAACAAGGACAGCAATCTCAATTTTGAGATTGCTGTCCTCTTTATTTATTTAATCCAACCTCATTCTTTTTACTCCAGCCGCTTGCAGATGGTTTCCCAGGTCTTGGTATGGAAGAAGCTCTTATCGGCGTTCTCCTCCATTTCCAAAAAGCGCTTAAATGGAATACTGAAGGACATAACATCCGCCGGAAGAATCTTTCTGGCTGAGGGATCCGTCATACCGATAAAGCATTCCCTGCTGCCACGCACAGAGGCATCCAGCACATTGCCTATGGACTGGCCACAGCCAGCACCGAAATAATGCTTCACATTATCCTGATTTTCCGTATCAAAATTGGCCAAAGTTGCCAATCCGGATAGTCTGTCTGCATTTACCAGAAATATTACCGCCTCGGGATCATCAGCTTCTGTTACCTCTGAAAGAGGCTTCATTACTACATATTCCTTCTGGCCCTCCGGAACCACCTGCCAGCGCATGAACTTCAAAGCCAGCTCCTGGGAGGCCTTATAGCGCTCACCTTCCACCTTTAATCCTTCACCATCCGCCAGAAACTTGTCCACGAAGCCTTCCTCATAGGGTCCAAATCCACAGCCGGCGTGCCCTCCCTGGCACACAACCGTTGCATTGCTAAGGGCCACAGTTTTCCCTTTGGAAGCAGCATTAATCATGGCCACCACACAGCCCCATTTCCCTTCCTTGAACATCAGGGCACCTTCTGGTTTTTCGTCAGTGCGAATCACTGCAACAGGGTGATTTTTCAGCTTAATAGCTTCGGCAATCTTACTTTTCATAGGAAAACCCTCCTTACACACATTCCTATGCATCCCTAACTATTTTATATCAAATTACCCCGAAACAAGCCAGCTTTTCTTGATATATTGTTTAAATAAAAACAAGGACAGCCGTCTCAAATCTGAGATTGCTGTCCTCTTTAAGTTGCATTTCAATACTATTAGATCATTTCAATACTTGAAGCTCCGCCAGGGCGAATTGTTAATGAGTATACTCTAAAGAGGTCTAAACCAAACCAGTAATCCTCATCATTATTGTCATATACTACCTTAACATCCCAATACTGTACACCGTCTCTTGGGCTGAAGCCAATAAAGATGTCCTGGCCTGGATAGAGAACACTGTTAGGTCCCAACTCATCCTGATAAATCCATTCAGATTCATGGGTTGGGCTTAAATAAATGTAGGTGATCGGCCTGCCAGTACCATTAATCAGGCTAAAATCCTGGCTTCCTGCAAAGGCTGTCCCCTGAATGCCAACTGCCATAACTACTGCCACCAAGAAAACCTTCAACACTTTTAATACCTTCATAATTTTTTCCTCCTTTTATATTAAAAAAATACGGATAACAAAATTAACTCATAGTACATTTACCATGAACCTTTTACATGGATTTTTTTACTACACCTGTACATACGATTGGGTATTGTATCTATTACAGTTTTCTTTAAATTTTCTTTAATGGTCAGTCACGGCCCAAAATCTGCCGCAGGGTGCCCATGGCCCTGAAGAGAATGACACCCACATTAGCCGAAGATATTCCCAGAGTTTCAGCTATTTCCTTATTGTTCATGTCCCCCCAGAACTTAAGCTCAATAATTTGCTGCTCCCTTTCAGAAAGCTTCCCCAGGGCAAGCAGCAGCTCTTTTTTTCCTTCCTGCTCCAACAGCTGACCGTCGGGCCCGTCCTTTTCTTCCGACTTAGGCGAGAACACATCATCCCATTCCACATTTTGCCGATGGCTCTGCCAGCGGTAATAATCCGTCAGGGTACGGGTTGCAATGCGGCTCAGCCAGGTGGCAAATGATGCCTTGGTACTGTCAAAGGTATCCAGATGGGTAACCATCTTTTCAAAAACATCACTGACAATATCATCGGCAGTGGCAGCATTTTTTACCCGGGCATATATTAAATTATATATCCTTGGAAAAAAATGTTCATATAGCTCATCAAAAGCCGCATCATCGTTTACAGCTTCTTTGGCTATTATATTCCAATCTTTTTCTTCCATACTTTCCTTCTCCTACGCCACTTGCCGTCTTACTAGCTGGGCAAAAATTCCATTCTTGGCAACCAATTCCTCATAAGTGCCACATTCCGCCAAAGCGCCCTTGTCCATTACCAGAATCCTGTCACATTCCTTAATGGTGGACAGGCGATGGGCAATTACAAGACGTGTTGTTTTAAGCTTATTCAAACTGTCAGTAACAATGGACTGGGTGCGATTGTCCAAGGCACTGGTGGCTTCATCAAATATTAATATGGCAGGCTTGGCCGCCAGGGCTCTGGCAATCATAATACGCTGCCGCTGTCCCCCGGAAATATTATCGGAGCCTTCACTGATTACTGTCTGCATTCCCATAGGCATGGCACGGATATCATCAGCAATGCCCGCCGCTTCCGCAGCTGCCCAGGCATCGTCCTGGGTAAGGGCCGTCTGGCCCACAATATTGGTGAATATATCTCCCGACATAAGCTGGCCATTTTGCAATACCACCCCCATTTGGGAACGGACAGAAGGTAATGACAGCTCTGCCAAAGACTGCCCGTCGTAATAAATAGCTCCGCTTCTCGGCTTCTCAAAGCCAAGGAGCAAACGGACCAGGGTTGATTTGCCACAGCCGGAATGACCCACTATGGCCACATTTTCACCAGCTGAAATCTGGAAGCTGATGTCATGGAGCACGTCCTTTTTATCCTCACCATAAGCAAAGGACAAATGGCTCACCTCAATATTTCCGGATAATGGATCAGCCTCCACCTTGTCAGTGGTATTCTCCGGTACTTCCTCCAATATAGGACGCAAATTCTCTATATGAGGCTGTATTGAGAAAAATGTTCCAATCAACGGAATCACTGAATTCAATGTGCCATTAAAGGCGGTAAAAGCAGCCTCAAAGGCCAAAAACTGGGCATAGCCGATACCAATGACCACTTTTCCCGTTTCTGCAGCCGCATTTGACGAATCCTGCAGGCCATAAACTGCGAAATAATACAGAACCATGGTAAGAATAAATGGCTGGGCGGCACCTATAATACTATTATAGTTGTTCTGCCACCTTAATGCCAGATTCCAGCGCCATGTTTCGCCAAAAACTTTGCTCCAGAGATTGTAGGCCTGCTCCTCTGCCCCATGAACCCGGAATTTCCCAAGCCCGGCAAATAACTGCTGAACCAGGCCCGCCTCAGCATTATTGGCGGCAATGAGCTTCCGCTGATAATACAGTACCCGCCAGTAAATCGCCACAGTAATGATACACCAAATAGCCCAAATGGCAATGGCCACAGCCGTCAGCTTTATACTGTACCAGCACATTAACAGCAGGCTCCAGAAGGAAAACACCGTATTGAACACAGTGGACACAAAATTTCCGCTTAATACTTCCTTTAGTGCTTCAAAGCCCCGCATACGGCTGGCCAGCTCACCAGTGGTAAATCTGCGGAAAAATTTCTCCGGCATATTCAGGAGACGTCCCCACAAAGCCGCTTCCACGGACATATCCAGACATGAACCAATACGTATCACCGACACGGCCCGTATCATACTGAGGGCAGCCATGGTAAAACTTGTTACCATAAGGACCTGGGTAACGGATACCAGCCCCTCCCTGTCCAATATAGGGATAATATTTTGGAAAACTGTTTCAGTAATAACAGGAGTTATCAGTGGGATAATGCCCGCAAAAAAGCTTACCACCAAAATAGTCCGATAATCTATCCTCCAGCACTGGCGGAACATAAATCTCAGCAAATCCTTAAGATTAAGTCTGCGCCTTGGAAAACCGGCATAGCACAGAAAAGCATCCATATCCAGATTATCCGCTTCCTCTGCAGTTATTTCAACCCCCTCGGGAATAGATCTGGTAATAAGTTTATATTTGCCAGGGGCCTGGGGTATTATGGCCGCCATTTCCTTTTTTTCACCATAATATCCTATCATGGTGCCACAATCCTTGGCATACCAGTCTCTTTCCAGCTTTATGAGCCTTAGCTGCACATTGGCCTTCTGGGCCACCCGCCGAATGAGACCGATATTGTCCAGCTTCTTCACCGTTTCCGGAGGCAGACTTATATCCGACTGGCCCATACGCAGGGATTTTTGCACCAGACGCATAATAAAGCTGGCTTCCTCCAGACTCTTGGTGCGCTGCTCTGTACTGCGCTCCTCATAGAATATTTCTTCTTCACCCAGCAGATTATCAATGGCATCATCCACCAACCGCTTTTTCTGGTGATTAATAATAGCCTGACGCCGTTCCAGACGTTTGTCCGCAGACAAAAAGCGAATGCCCTGAAGCATGGAAAAAATACGCTGTTTTTCCTCAAAGCACTTTAATAAATCACTGGTGGAGGCAATATTCCCGTCCAGCTTCAAGCCCTCCTGGTCCAGACTGTTATCACCCATATCAGCCAAGCGCTTTATCCATTTAATATGTGAAAGCTGCCTGAACCAGTCCTGCATTTGGCGGTGCAGCTCTTCCTTGGAAACATTGGCTATGGTTTCTTCTTTAAGCTGACAGTCCTCCAGACCATATATGAGTATATCTATTTCACCAAATTCATCAAATGCGGGGAAAACTGCCTGTCCCGCCTTCAATGAAAAAAGGTATTCCTGGCGATAGGATTCCTGGCCTGCTGTAACGGCATAGACCTCTATTATGCCATGCTGCACCAGCAAGTATTCATCTGCATTTTTCAATCGCCAGCGTTTTCCCGCTTGTAGTTCCATACCATCACAACTCACTAAAAAAATTATTTGCTGTCCCGCTCTTCAATCAGCCTGCGGTAAGGACCATCATGACTCATCATATCACGATGACGTCCCCGCTCCACCACCTGGCCATTTTCCAGAACAATGATTTCATCTGCATCCCGAATGGTGGACAATCGATGGGCTATAATAACACAGGCACAGCCCCGATGACGGATATTTGTAAGCACCTGCTCCTCCACAACGGGATCAAGAGCACTTGTGGCTTCGTCCAAAATCAACAGTGAAGGATTCACTGCAAGGGCCCGGGCTATTTCCAGACGCTGACGCTGTCCCCCGCTGAAATTCAGTCCGCTCTCTGCCACCTTGGCTTCATAGCCCCCGTCCAGCTGGAGAATATCATCGTGAATACAGGCGTCCATGGCCCCACGAATAATGTCGCTTTGCCTCAGTGAATCGTCAAAGAGGGATATATTCTGGGCTACAGTGCCCGTAATCTGGAAAATATCCTGATCCACTGCAGCCAAGGATGAGGTTATTACACTGCGTGGAAGCTTCCGACGGGGAATGCCGTCAAACATAACCTGCCCGTCCCATTCTTCATACAGCCCCGTAATAATCTTGGCCACGGTGGATTTGCCGCTGCCGGAGGAGCCTACTATGGCCACCCAGTGGCCAGGCTTTAAATGAAGGTTAAAATCCTGTAATAAAGGTGGCTCCAATGGGCTGTAACCAAAGGATACATGCTCCATGGTCAGCGCACCGGACAACCGCTTTTTCCCTTCTTTTTTTGATGTACCATCTTTTTTTGATGTGCCCGACGATGTGTCGGCACCGCCCCTATATTCCTCACCCTCAGGGTAATTAAGGGTATCAATGCCATAGCACCGCACATCATTCAGTCGCTGCATCTGCATTTCAGTGGTCTGCAGACTGGTATAAAGGGTCGTGAGATTATTAACAGGGGCCTGAAAATTTGTCATCAAATGCTGGAAGGCCACAAACATACCTGCCGTCATGGCCCCGTCCATAATGGAAAAGCCTCCGAAGGTCATTATAAGAGCACCATTCAGCCCGGATAACAGGGTTGGCAGCATGGTCACAGACAGCATCCAAAGCTGGCTCTCCTGCATGCCATTTAACACCTTTGCCCTGTAGCCCGCCCATTTCATGAAGAAATCTCCTTCATTGCCATTGGCCTTGATGCTGTCAATCATAGTAAGACCATTTATGCTGACACCATATTCCTTGCCCGCGTCCTGCTGTATGCGCATGGCCAAATCCGTCAAATGGCGGCGGGTCAAAAACAGAACTCCCACATTCATCAGCAAAAAGGCTATACCAATCAGGGTAAGTATTACATTGTACTGCAACAGCAATATCAAAAAGAATATGGCTACAAATCCATCCAGCACAGCAGTGGCTGCACTGCCGGACAAAACACCGGCCACAGACTCATTCATACTGATGCGCCCCGCCACCTCAGCCGCATAACGCTGATGGAAAAACTGCATGGGCAGCCTCAATAAATGCCAGAAAAAACTTGATGAATCTGCCAGAGTCAGCTTCCGCTGCCAATGGGTCAGCAAAACAGAGCGAAGCCATGTAAGCACCGCCGACACAACAAAGGATACAGTCATGGCCAGGCACAGATTTGGCATCCAGTCAGGGTGCTTGCCAGTCAAAATGTCATCCAAAAACATCTGACTGAACACCGGGGATGCCAGTCCGGGAATAATCATAAAAAGCCCCAGCAAAATGAGGAAGCACATGCCCCATTTATCCTGCCACAGCTTTTCCCCCACGGCCTTAAATACGTTGTAGCGATGGCCCTCGGGCTTAAAGCCCGGGCCGGGCTTAACGGAAAGGGCAATACCCGTATATGAGTATAGAAATTCCTCCCAGGTTACAGTACGACGGCCCATGCCCGGGTCATTGAGATATACCTTGTCCTTTATGATTCCTTCCAGAACCACAAAATGATTGAATTCCCAATGAATAATCAAGGGATAATCAGGCTCATCCCGGAGATTTTCCGCCTCCCAGCTGTAGCCGTGAACCTCGCAGTTACGGCTCCTTGCCGCCCGAAGCACATTGCTGGCCTTACTGCCGTCGCGGTTTACACCACATTCAGCCCGTAGCTTTTCAAGGGGAACCCACATACCATAATGGGCCAGAACCATGGCCAGACATGCAGCTCCGCACTCAGTGGCCTCCATCTGCAGCACCGTTGGCACCTTAACCCGGTTTCCCCCTCCTATATGAAGTTTCTCTAAAAATTCAAAGGCCATTTATCTCACCGATTCCGCAGCCACTGGCTGAGTCTATAAAATACCTTTTCGATAGGTGGACGACGCTCAATAATAATGGAACCCGTGCAAAAGCTTCCCGCAGAAATTGGTTTATGTGGTCCCACAGCGGAGGTCCAGAGATATCCTGAAGGAGAATTTTCATCCCTTACCAGTATGAAGCGCACTTCCATTACCGCCCCCTGCCCACTGGCCAGCAGACGCTGAGATAAATCAGGATTCCCCACCTGATGTTCAATGGACTTTAATGATACGGGGTAATTTGATACAGTGCGAACTACCCCCACCAAACTTCCTGATTCCTGTGCATCAACGCCGCTTGGCACTATCTGGATAGTCTGGCCTGTCTCTATACGCTTGCCCTTGTCCACTGGAACATAGAGCACTCCCATTAAATCAGAATTTTTTTGGGTCAGACGGATACTGCATAAAGGACTGCCGCTATCGATAATGCTGCCCTTGCGTACCATCATCTCATCCACGATGCCATCGTAATCACTGATTACATCGCGGGACATTTGCTGCTTGTACAGCTTGGCCCGATATTGATATACCTGGCTTGAAGTATCCCGCATACTGCCTGCCAGCTCCGATTCATATTTGGCTATATTGGTATCAGCGGACTGGTCTGGCTGTTCCAGACGGGCAACCAGATCACCCTTCTTCACCTGGGAGCCCTCCCGAACGTAAACATGGGCCACCTTGCCCCCCGCAACATGGGTAATGTTGGCCACACCCCCATAATCCAGAATCATGCCCATGCCATCGGCCCTGACAGTAAGGGAACCAAAAATTGACCATATAACAACGGACAACAACAATAATCCAACAGCCAATAACCCCATCCAGCCGATGGGGGTGGTTATGGGCAAAAGGGCGTCCAATCTGTCGGGAGAACGAAGTTTATCCAAAGCCGCTCGGCTAAAAAGCTTGCTACCATCTGTCATGATCAGTTATCCTCCAAGACAATGTCGATCTGTGTACCTTCTTCTATTCCCTCTGTATCTGAGGTAATAACTATATCACCGGCCTGAAGTCCATTTTTCACTTCAGCATATTTTCCATCGGTTACACCAATTTCCACCTGGCGCACAGCCAGCCGACCATCTTCGTCCATCACAGCCACCTGATTTTTGTTTTCATTTATAAATGCACCAACTGGTACAGCAAGGCATTTATGTGGTAAATTTGAGTGCAGGCGCAGCTTGCTGTACGCTCCCGGCTCCAGCAGCCCCACCCTGTTATCTATCTGCCATACCACCTGACGTATGGTGGCGGGTTCACTTAAATCAGGGGTAATCTTCTCCACCTTGGCACGGAAAATCTGCTCATCACCTAAATTACCCGTGGAAAAATTGGCTCCATAGGATTTCTGGAGTCCTCCCCCTTCGCTGATGGTCAGATCAAATTCCCGTCCAACAAAAAGACGCTTGGTATATACGTCATTCATGGCAACTGTAAAATTAAGACAAGAAAAATCACCCACCAGGGCAACCGGGGTGCCGGCCTTCACATAGGCTCCCACCGCCTGATAAAGGCTTAATACCTCCCCTTCAATAGGAGAATTCACAATTTCCCTGGACTGCCTTATCAAAAGCTGCTCCTTTTGGGCCTCAAAATTGGCCAGACGGGCCTGGGCAGCCTTATATGAGGCCTCCGCCTCATCGAATCGCTCATAGGAAATGGCATTGCTTTCAATAAGCTGACGATAGCGGTTATAGGTATTTCTCGCCTTGACCAGCTGGGCTTCCGCCTCATAAATATCACTGTCAGCCTGCCGAATTTTAAGGGGAATATCCTCGTCCAGCAGCTCCATAATAGGAGTACCCATGGCAACATGGCTGTTTTTCTCCACAAAGGTCTGCACAATACGGCCATTCTCCAGGGCCACCACGTCAGTCATATCATTGGAGTACAGATTAACCAGATCCAGCTCCGCAATAGGCATAATATTTCGTTCCTGTATTTTCACACCGGTTAATGGTAAATGTCGGGTAGCCATCCGCTCAGCAATCTCATTTTCCCCGCGATTATTCAGATAAACACTGTAGCCAAACAATGTCACAATCAACGTTATAATAATACCTACCCCTAAATAGAAGTATAATTTCATATTAAATCCCCACAATTTTTTAAAATTTTTGTAATACTCCTGCCCCTAGTCCGTATGTTATGGTAAAATAAGAACTGTTAAAAAGATCGGAGTGAATATTATGAGCATCCAGAATGAATTAATGAATACAGATTTCTCACACCTCAGCAAGGTAAAGACCAGTCTCAAGGCCCATCTCCACGAAATGCGCAAGCAGAAGAGAGAGCTCTCCTGGGAAGAACTGGACGAACTGGCTGCTGCCGGCGGTCAGAATCCGGCAAATCCTGTTCCGAAAAAAACTCTGTAATGAATTTTTG
The DNA here is from genome assembly GCF_000622005.1 of Anaerovibrio sp. RM50. Taxonomy (GTDB): domain Bacteria; phylum Bacillota; class Negativicutes; order Selenomonadales; family Selenomonadaceae; genus Anaerovibrio. The sequence continues at coordinate 90,563 of NZ_JHWV01000012.1, forward strand.
AGTATATTGGTTATATTGAAAGACTGTGGACAATCTTAATTGTCTGCAGTCTTTCTATTTAAACACCTTATTTAATATTATAGAAAAAATAATCATATTTTCCAAATTTTTTAAAATATTCCCCCCTTTTTTTCCTTCAAATTGAGCACTTTCACCATTCCCCACAGGAAACCTTACGCTAATCGTCAACAAAAATAATTAAAATGGCACAAGCTTGTCACCATACTTCTTGGAATTACGCCTTGAATTATAACGCCATTGTTCAAATTTTTCTTCTTTAGAAGAAAAATCTTCCAATTAGCGTTTCAACGAGCTGGGAGATATGTTCGCCAGCTGTTGTAGTTTGTTTTCCCCCACCTAAAGAGGTGGGGGACATCTTAAAGCTCGTTATAAGTAAGCACGTCATTCAAAAATAAATTGCACAAAATTTAATTTTATGCTTGACATTATTCCCAGCTTCGATTATGATAAATACATCAAATCAATTGTACACAATTTAATTTAAAACAAGGAGATGCGTATTATGAGTATTTTCGGAAAAACTAAGGGTACTGACATGGAACAGGTTATTGAATATATGGCAAAGGCAGAGAGCGACGGGGCAATGATGTATCAGTTTCTGGCCCGTATGGCCAGAGAACAGGGCTTGCCTGATGTGGCCAAAAAGTTTTACAATATTGCTATGCAGGAGTCCATTCACTCCGGTTTCTTCTCAGCCTTAAACGCAAAGTATGACCAGAATTTCTGGCCATTAGTGGCTGAAATCCAGAAGCTTGAGGCCTCTGCAGATGAGAAGATGCCTGAAATGATCGAGGGCCTTCGCAAGCTTGGCGTTCATGAAGCAGCCGACGAATTGGATACCTTTATGGCCCAGGAAGTAAATCATGGCAAAATTTTGGCAGAGCTTTTAAAGGAGCATGCCCCGGAGCTTTGCAAATAAAATTTGCCGGGAATATCAATCACCCAAAGGAGATAATCACGTGGCAAACTACGAACAGCTTAGACTCAGCAATCAGCTGTGCTTTCCATTATATGTATGCTCCAAGGAGGTAGTGCGCAAGTACAAGCCCCTTTTAGATGAACTGGACCTCACCTACACCCAGTACATTACCATGATGGCCATGTGGGAGCATGAGCAGCTTTCAGCCAAGGAATTGGGCACCATCCTCTATCTGGATTCCGGTACCCTGACCCCTGTGCTGAAAACCCTTGAAAAAAAGGGCTTCGTAGAGCGCCAGCGTTCCAAGGACGATGAACGTAGTCTCATAATTTCCCTCACACAAGATGGAAAAGCTTTGCAGGACAGAGCTGCTTCCATTCCGGAGGCCATGGGCAAGTGCATTGATATGGATTTGGAGGATCTGCAGACACTTCACAGACTCCTTCACAAATTCATGGATACGTCCATAAAATGAGAAAAGCAAAGGAGGAGTCCCCCATGGGAAATAAGCAATCTTATCTGGAACATGCCGCTGTGACAGTGGCAGATATTGACTGGAGCATTGATTTTTTCAAAAATGTTCTGGGAATGACGGAAACCAGACGCAAGGAAAAAGACGGCAAGCTGCAGCAGATATGGCTAAAAGGCGGCTTGCAGCTGGTTGCTTCCCCGGATAATCCAAAAGCAGGCCAGGGACATCATCTGGGCATTGTTGTGCAGGATTTTAAGGCTACTATCCAGGAAATGCTCTCCTATGACGGCGTTACCCATATAGAAGGAAAACCGGAAAAATGGATTCAGCTCCCCGACGGTCTGGTGCTTGAGCTTTTCCAGGAAAAGCCGGGGGCCATTGAGAAAGTATTGGCCATAGAAGTGAAATAAACATAAAAAATTTGTATTACAAACACCAAGGCCCGCCAATGGAAGCAAATTCCACTGACGGGCCGTTTATATTGGCAAAATATTAAATTACTTGTTCATTTCAGTAGCCAAACGCTTCAAAGCATCTACTGTGCGCACGCCCGGAGTAATCTCGGACAGGCGGACCTTGATAAAGTGATTTTCCTTAACAGCCTTAACATCCTTCAGCTGTGGATTATTGCGGATAGTTGCCACTTTCTCTTTGAAATCATCCTCATTGCGGACACCATTGCTGTAATCGCAAATGATAATGTATTCAGGATCCCCGGCAACTACAGATTCCCAGCTGGCTGCGGCCCAGGTCTTGTCACATCCCCGCAGGAGATGCATCAAGGCCAGTTTATGCTTTACAAATTGCAGTGTATGTGGGTTGTGCAGTAATATATCAATATATTCTTTTCTTTATGGAAAGAAATATTTGAACAGTGGCGTTATAATATCTTTAGTATCAAAAATAGGAGCAATAGAATATGAAGATAAAAAAGACCAATGCGGCACGCATTCTGGATAATTTAAAAATTTCTTATGATATAAAGACCTATGAGGTGGATTTGGATGACCTTAGTGCCATTCATGTGGCTGCTTCCACGGGAATGGATGTAAAAATGGTATTTAAAACCCTGGTATGCCGTGGTGACAAGAATGGCATTCTTATGGCCTGCATTCCCGGAGACGGGGAACTGGATTTTAAGGCCCTTGCCAAGGTATCCGGCAACAAAAGCGTGGAAATGGTGGCCCTGAAGGAAGTATTGGGTCTGACGGGATATGTCCGTGGGGGCTGTTCCCCATTGGGAGCCAAGAAAAATTATCCTGTTTATCTGGACGAGTCAGCCAATAATTTTGAAGCCATCGCCATAAGTGCCGGCATCCGGGGCCAACAGCTTATCCTTTCCCCAAATGATCTGGTAAAGGCAGTAGATGCCACCGTGGCAAAGCTTATCCGCTAATGCCATTAATATTTAAAGTCAAAAAATTAAAAAAATGAGAAAAGCAATCCGAAATCTTAACCCAGGCCACCCCATGCCATACCGGGGCAAGAATTATCCCCTGGAAATACGGAAAACACTGGACAAGCCCCAGGTGAAAATAGATGGGGACAAACTTACAGTAAATTATTACAAGCCCCACCCGGAAGTGCCCGTACAGGTGCCCTTGGTGAAGTGGTATCGCCGCATGGCCCAGCATTACATCATAAGCCGCACCGCATATTGGTCCGAGGAAATGGGATTATCCTTCAATAAAATATTTATCAAGGACCAGGATTCCCGCTGGGGCAGCTGTTCATCACTTAAAAATCTTAACTTTAACTGGCGCATAATTATGGCCCCTGATGAAATTATAGATTATCTACTTATTCACGAGCTGGCCCACCTGAAGGAAATGAACCACTCCACCGCCTTTTGGAAGCTGGTGGCCCAATACGATCCTGAATACAAGCTGCACCGCCAATGGCTTAAGGACAACGGCAAAGCCATTTTCCTGCTGCTGCCAAAGCTGCCTGTAGCTTTATTGGACTCCGTATTTTTCCATGTGGATTAGAAACTTATCCAGATTTTTAAAGAGGTGTACCATGAACAGAAACAAGGAAGCCTGTCATTGCAAAAATATAACCTATGGCATGATTGAAGACGCGGTAAATGCCGGCTGCACCAGCTATGAGGAGCTTAAGGAGAAGCTCCGCTTCGGCACCTCCTGTGGAAAATGCCAGGATTTTATACATTACTTGCTCAGGGATATAAAGGAAAGCAGGGAAAAGTCCTTTTAAAAAGTTGGACTGCACCAGCTGGTCCGAAACCATTGAACTACACTAAGGCCTGTCACTGATGGGCCTTTTTTGTACGACCAATAATTATTTCAGAGGAGTGCCAATTCAAAAATCACCTCATTCAAAAAATCGCCTTATGCTATTGATAATCATTTTCATGTATGTTATACTGTCTTTGTAATTGAGAAAGGATATCAAATAGCTAAGGGGGTGATTTCCATGAATAACAATGTATCTGACGATTATGAGCATCAGATGGCGTATCACTGTGCTCCTACCATTAAGAGTATTAAATGTGGCAGCATGGTGGCATTTAAGATTGATTCTGACAACTCCTTCCAGAATTTTTTGCAAAACCACAAAATATGCTTTGAATGTCACGGGATAAAGTATCTGATGCTGTCACGGCAGAAGAATCACGCCCTGATGTATTTTTACAGGCCGCAACTCCTGACCCGCCTCCTTCGTCGCCCCCTGGCTATAGATATTCTTAAAAATTATGGGTATCCAATTGAAATTGGACCTGATGAGGAAATCCTGCCGACTTTGCTGGATTACCTAAAAAAACGTATTGCCCAGTGTGACGGATTCCCCCACGAAATAGGCATTTTCCTGGGATATCCCCCGACAGACGTTCAGGGGTTCATCAAAAACAAGGGGCAAAATTTTCTCTACAGTGGTTTTTGGAAGGTTTATTCCAATGAAGCCGCCCAAAAACACCTTTTTGAATGCTACAACAAATGTATCAACAATATGTGCGACCGCCTGAGGGCCGGAGAAAGCCTCCAGTCCCTTATCAGCGCCGCATAATAAGACATATAGCAGGAGGTAATTACTTATGAAAATCGCTGTTGTATACTGGTCCGGAACAGGAAATACCAAGGCCATGGCTGAGTCCATGCTGGATGGAGCCAAGGCTGCGGGGGCAGAAACGGACCTTTATTCCGTAGACCAATTCAGTGCCGACCAGATGGCCGGCTATGACGGATTCCTCTTTGGTTGCTCTGCCATGGGTTGCGAGGTACTTGAGGAAGCTGAATTTGAGCCTTTCTTTCAGGAGGCATAGAACAAAATAAGCGGCATTCCGGTGGGGCTCTTTGGCTCCTACGGCTGGGGCTCCGGGGAATGGCTCCAGGACTGGCATCAGCGCTGCAAGGATCACGGTGCCAAGGTCTACAAGGAAGGGGTAATGATCAACAACACCCCTGATGAGGTGGGTCTGAAGGAATGTGCAGATTTCGCCCAGAGTTTCGTACAGGAAAATTTCTAAAACACAAATGAAAAGGACAGCTGTCTCATAAGTGGAGAATTTCACTCCCTTGAGGCAGCTGTCCTCTTTTTATTTTGAAGTAATTGACTTTTCACCACAACTATAATAATTTAAAACCATAATCCTACGCAATAAACGGGAACGGGAGGTAGCCTTATGCAATTTAAAATCTCACGGCGAAATTTTATCAAAATGGCAGGTGCCGCCACCACTGGTATTATGCTGTCCCAGCTGGCAGATAAGGCCACGGGCCATGCAAGCTCTGCCCCAAAGGGCAAATGCTACTATAAGGGGCAGGATATTCCCCTCCTTTACGAGGCAGATATATGCGTATTGGGAGGCGGCGCATCAGGAGTGGCAGCTGCCGTAAGTGCAGGAAAACGGGGGAAAAAAGCTGTAATCGTGGAAAAGGGAATCACCCTGGGAGGCCTGCAGACCATGGGCAACGTAATTCCGTGCATGACCACCTGGGCCCCGGACAGCGATACCTCCTTCGTAACGGATTTAAAGGACCGTCTGGAAAAATACGGCATCGACTACGATGACCACAACGAAAAAAGCGAAGTAGGAATATGGACAAATCCTGAGGCCCTGAGCCTCATATATGATGAAATGTGCCTTGCCGCCAATGTGGAGGTATTATACAACACCATATTTGTGGACGTTGTGAAAAAGGGCAGCACCATTACCCACGTAATTGCCCAGACCATTGACGGGCTGAAGGCCATAAAGGCAAAAACCTTCATTGACTGCTCCGGGGACGCAATCCTTGCCCGCACTGCAGGGGTGCCAAGTGAGCATGGCTTTGAAAAAACCGGCAAGAACCAGCCTATGAGCTTCCGCTTTGAAATGGGGGGCATTGATCTGGAGAAGGTTTATCAGTATGTGACTGTGGAATTGGGTGAGGATTTCTGTCCCACCAAACCGCCCCACTATGAATTTGCCGAAGCCCGCCACCGCACCAGACAGTACGTGCTGGAAAAATTTATGGTTGACGGCATTAATTCCGGGGAGCTCACCGAGGAAGACGCGGAATACATGCAGGCCTTTGCCATTGTAGGAAAGCCTGGCACCATTTCCATGAATTGTCCGGAGCTGCCTCTTGAATACAGCGCCTCAGATCCCCTGTCCTACAGCCGGGGTGTCATGGCAGGCAGACAAATGATCCACCGCATCAGCCAGTATTTCATAAAGCACATGCCGGGCTTTGAAAATGCCTATCTGGCCAAGGAGGCCTCCATGCTGGGGGCAAGGGAATCCTGGCGCATCAGGGGCAAATACTATCTGGTAGAAGACGATTACCACAACCAGAGCCGCTTCAAGGACGCTGTGGCCCGCACCGCCTGGTTTATCGATGCCCACGGGGAAAAGGTCAGCGAAAAGCTGCCAAAGGGGGCATATTATGAAATCCCATACCGCTCCCTTATTACCAATGAAATCCCAAATCTCATCGTGGCAGGACGCTGTATCAGTGCCAGCTTCATATTGCAGGCCTCCATGCGGATACAGCTCACCTGCATGAGTATTGGTGAAGCAGCCGGCATTGCCGCAGCATGGGGACTGGAAAATAATATAGCCGCCAATGACATTGAGTGGGATAAAATTCCTGCCAGCCAGCGCAGCTATGTAAGCAAATAAAAAAAAATGGTCGGTTGCAGTAATCTGCAACCGGCCATTTATATTGTAATTTTTCTTTTCATCTTAAGCGGCAATATCCACATTTGCCCCCCGATACTTCACTGCATCGGTCTGCCTCAAATCCTTCTGATAAGGATTGTCCTCGTTATAATACTTGATCTGGGTATTGGTCTCCCCGCCTGAAATATAGGAACGCCCGCATTCCGGACAAATATCCGTCTTCAGGCGAACCGTAGCCCGCTCCACGTGGCCATTGTTATTTCTGGCCTTGTTGTAGGCATTTGCAACGTGCTCCTGCTCGTGGCCCAGCACCACTGCCGCCGCATTGTTGGGGTCAATATGGCCAGGGGCCTTGAAGGACACCATTTCATCGGAACCATCAGTATATTTGCGGTTTTTACATGTCTGACACTCTGCCGGAGATGACTTCTTGCCAGGCTTTATCTGATGCTCGGGGCCTACCCCCTTGCCATCAGTCACCTGAGGTCCCTGGGCAGCATAAGGGTTGGACATATAACCGCCAATTCCGCCAACTTCCACCTTCAGCACCTCCATTTCATCTGCATGGGCATCATATATGTGCCATCAATCTGAACGCATACTTTTTATACTACTAATTATATAGGATTTAGGTCCCCAGTTCAAATAGTTTACTACGAAATCTTAGTGAAGCCCCTACGCCTCAATCTTCCTTAGTTAAGATCACTGAGCTGCAAAATCACCGACTGAGGATAATACTTGAAATTCATGGCTTCCCCGGTACCTATATTGACGATATCCCCCTGCTGAGGTGCACTGCCCCAGTTATAAACCTCCGCATATCTGTAAAGTGGGGAATCGGCGTTAAGCACACTGATATCAAAGGCTGCAGAGCCGCCCTTTACCAGCATAATACGGTCAATGGTATAGGTGCGTGGATCAAAGCTTACAGCCATGCCCACATTGGCAAAATATCTGGATTCCACAGCAGGGCCGCAGATAGCCTGGGTCTCGGAGGCTGTCATAAGGCGTCCTGCCCCGTATTTATCCTCCAGCTCCTTCAAAGTCATGTCCAGATAAAGTCCGCCTACTGTTTCGGCAGGTCTTAAATTAACGGTCTTTGGTACCATGCGGAGGTTCCCCAGGGTTATGGAACGCTGCCCGGCCACATTTTCCCAGTAAATATTGGAGTAGGTGGTACCGCTGTTGCCCAAAATCATCATGGTTGCACTGCCGCTGTATGGATTGCCCGTAAAATTCATAACATCAGAAATACGGATACCGTTTATGGTATTTTCCCCCATATCAACGGCTCTGTGGCCATTTTCATCGCACCATTCGCCCCCTACGCATTCATGAAGACGATTAAGGTTCTTGGTGGTTGCATCTTCAATAACAGCTGCCGCAGCCTCTATTCTCTCCACAGGGGTTGCCCCTCTCTCCCCGGAAGGAAGAGCTTCCTGGGCAAAGGCCATTGCCCCGCTGGTCATCAATGCAGCTGCTGCCAAAAGTGAACAAATACGCTTCATAAAATGTACCTCCTTCAATATCTGTCGTTTATAAGAAATACATAGGCCATTTCACCGAAAGTAACGGTATTTACTGCCCTTATTCCCATTGTCACCAGCCTCATATTGCCATTTTTCATGGTAAGCCTCAGCTCTACCCTGTTAATGCCGCTGGCTCTATGTTTTACCACATTTACCCCTGCCCTGAGGAGATTGTAGTCATCAGCGTGAACAATATTCTTTATATTGTTCTGCACCATCTGACGCATCTCCTTGGAGGAATTGTAGCCCAACATACTGACTATATCCCGGTTGTAGTGAATCAGCTCACCGGTGTCCAGGCGGAATGCCAAAAATCCTCCGGGCAAAAATTCCGTCATGGCCCCAGCCAGCCGCAGCATATCATTGTTGAGGATTCTTTTGAAGAATTTATTATGGTCCGCCCTATCCTCATAATACTTGTTCTTTGCCTCGTACATATTTCTGTCTGCTTCGGCAACGCCAGTCTCAATATTTTCCAGACCATGTACCAGCACCATACCCATGGAGGCGGAAATATTCTCCGTCCAGCAGGTGCTCAGCTTCATCACCTTTTTCCCCAGGGAGCTTTCACTTTCATCAAAGGAAAGAATAACAAACTCATCGCCACCCAGGCGGTAAATCTCAGCATCGTAAAAAACCTGCTTGGCTGTATCCACCACATTCTTGATAAGAAGGTCCCCCGCATTGTGGTCCTCCTCGTCATTTACGGCCTTCAGTCCGTTAATATCCATGTACACTACGCCAATATTTCTGTCGGCAGCATCCGGCCATGCGGCAAAGCGTTCAATATCCTCATAATAGCCCTTGCGGTTCTTCACCCCTGTAAGGACATCTGTGGTGGAATCCACTACGGATTTTTCGCTTTCCAGCAGTCGGATAATATTATTGATGCGAGTGAGAATCAGCTTCGGTATATAAGGCTTGGCAATAAAATCAAAGACACCCATATCCAGACAATGGATTTCCTCGTTGATGGAGCTGTGAACCGTCGTTACCACAATTGGTATCTTGGCAAGCTTTATATCACCCTTCACTGCCTCAATAAATTCATAGCCGTTCATAACCGGCATATTAATATCCAAAATTACAACGGAAATTTCCTTGTAATGCTCCCGCAGAAAATTAAGGCCCTCCAGACCATTGGAGGCCGTAATAATATTAAATTGTTCCTCCAAAATATTGCACAATATCTCGCGATTGACAATATTGTCCTCCACTACCAGAAGAGTAGGCTTACTCTCCACTAATACCACCGTCCTTAAAGAACATTATCTCTCCATCTTCTTTTACTTCGACAGCAAAGGGAAAAATCCTGCAAAATGGCAAAACAAAACCCCCGATGTATACACATCAGGGGTTTAATGGCTAATGCCACATTTACAGTTTAGTAATAAAGATTACTTGTTAACTGCATCCTTCAGAGCCTTACCAGCCTTGAAAGCAGGTACCTTTGCAGCTGCAATCTTGATCTCCTCACCAGTCTGAGGATTGCGGCCAGTACGAGCTGCGCGCTCATTTACCTTGAAGGTACCGAAGCCTACCATCTGTACAGCGTCGCCAGCAACGAGAGCTTCCTGGATAGCTTCCATGGTAGCCTTTAATGCAGCGCCTGCATCCTTCTGAGTTAACTCTGCCTTTTCTGCAATCTTTGCAACTAATTCTGCTTTTGTCATAGTGTTCATTTCTCCTCTCAGTTACTTACACTGCTTGTATAATAGCATAGTGAAAGTCTTTTGTCCAATAATGACTTAAAATTTATCCAAAAAATGGGAAAAAATGTCTAATATATTCACTTTCCCACTTTATGATACGTTGTTAGCGGTGTTATACACCGTTATCACCCGTTATGTTTCCGAATAAACGCCATAAATTCGGAAACAGGCAAAGGCTTGGAAAAATAGAAGCCCTGAATGGAGTCTACACCACATTTACGCATGTTGTCAAATTCTTCCTCGGTTTCTACCCCTTCTGCCACCACGCTGAGCCCCAGTTCATGGGCCATGCGCTCCACAGCCTGGATTACGTGGTGGGCCCTCTCGCTGACCTGATATGACTTAATAAGATTCATATCAAGCTTTAAAATATCAAAGGGCATATCAGCCAGATAGGTGAAATTGGACTGGCCGCTGCCAAAATCGTCCAGGGCAAATCTGATGCCTATATTTTTGAAATTCTCCATATTACTGAGAATCAGCTTCTTGGAGTGAATGGAAGCCGTCTCCGTAACCTCCATACAGATAAGGCCAGGTTCTATGCCATGACGGGCAATAACCGCCAGCACATCCTCCAAAAGATCCGGCTTTTCGCACTGCAAAATGGAAAGATTAATTTCAATGGTATCCAGACCTAGGGCCACAGCCTTGCCGTCAGCCAGGAAGGAACAGGTCTTGTCCACCACCCGCTTGCCCAGATCTATAATCATACCGTTGGCTTCAGCCACTGGTATAAACAGGTTTGGCATAAGATATTCCCCATCCGGTTTTCTGATGCGCACAAGGGACTCAGCGGCGGTGTATTTCCCCGTCTTAATTTCATAAATAGGCTGCAGGAATATCTCCACCCTGTCCTCATTAAGGGCCGCAGTTATCTCGGAGCGCATGCTGTCAATGAGATGGAACTCCTTCACATCCTTGTCCGTAACGAAGAGCACATTATTGCTTATGGAGGCACTCTTCTCTTTGCGGCAATAGGAAAAGAGCTTCAGCAGGTCGTCCACGGAATTAATCAGATTGCCCCGTGGCATAATGCTGATCATGGATTCCATCCCTCCAGGGGACATGTCACCGAAATATTTAACATAATCCTGCAAAATCCTTCTTATGTCATTAATATCCTTTGCAATGAGGATAATATTCATATCCAGATTGTTGAATACCAGCACATTAGGATTTTTGGACATGAGCTTATTGGCCATCTTGCGTATTTGGACAATATCCACGGTTTTGTTTTTTATAATGCTCACATTGTCCAGGGCAATATCGCAGAGGGCAAATTTCTCCTCCCGCTCCAGGGACTGATTCAAGTATTCAGCCAAGGCCGTGCCGTTAAAACAGCCATACTGGCGGTCCAGCTGAAGCTCCGGATTTTCCAGACTGACAAACAGTACGATAATACCAAGGGATGTGGCAAATCCCACCAGCAGCAAATCGTTGTACACAAACTGAATAAGTGCCGCCACCAGCAGGGCTCCCAGCCAATAACGCAGGCCCGTGCTGCGATGCCTGTTCATTTTCTTTTTATAGACAACGGTGCAAATAATAATGGCCGGCAGCATGAGAAAGGCGTAAAAATACGTAACATAGACCGCAGGGCCAAAGGTGTATACCACGCCCTCAGCATCGTGTATTCCAATGCTCTGAAACATGGCCACTGCGCCAAAAATCAGGGTCAGCCCGCAAAGATCCCGGCAAAACCTCCTGTGGCACTTTTCCGTCATTAAATCACAGGTGGTGTAGCACATGGCCATCCACATTTCCAGCATCAGCACCACAAGATACAGCTTGCACACCAGCTCCGTAACGGGCATGCCAAAATTATCCCTGTAATGTATACACACCAGGGACCCGATATCCAAGGACAGATTCACAATGGACATTATCAAAATACCCACAAACATCTGCCCCTTATACAGCTTCAGCCGCCTGTTCTTGAAGTAAAGTGCTGAAAGCAGCACCACCACAATAAGACTGCATATCTGAATTTCTACATTCAATGTGTTTAGGTTCCTTCCTAATTTTATTGGTTAAGATACCACTTGATAATGGCCTGGGTGCCATTATCGTCCATTCCCTTGTCAGAAAGAATGTCGTAAAGCTCCTTTGTCTTCAAAAGGCCGGGCAGCTCAAGGCCTGCTTCCTCAGCCGACTCAATGGCAATACGCATATCCTTGATAAAATGCTTGATATAAAAGCCAGGAGCGTAGTCCTCCTTCAGCATGCGCCGCCCGAGATTGGACAGTGACCAGGAGCCAGCAGCACCAGTCTCAATGGTCTCCAGCACCTTCTGAGGATCAAGTCCCATCCTTTTGGCATAGAAAAGGGCCTCGGCCACTCCCAGCATTCCTGCGGCAATGGCAATCTGGTTGGCCATCTTGGTATATTGGCCGGAGCCTGCGGGGCCAAAGAAATTAATGGTCTTGCCCATAGCCTCAAAAACAGGTCTGGCGTCATTAAAGGCCGCCTCATCGCCTCCCACCATAATGGCAAGAGTTCCGTTTTTCGCCCCAAGGTCACCTCCTGATACAGGTGCATCAAGGGAGCTGACACCCTTGGCCTTGGCCGCCTCATATATCTTCTTGGCCAAAGTCGGGCTGGAGGTAGTCATGTCGATGACAATGCCCCCCGCCTTGGTGGAAAGAATCCCCTTATCCCCAAGGTATACTTCTTCCACGTCCTTTGGATAGCCCACTATGGAAATAACCACATCAGCATCCTTTGCGGCCTCAGCAGGAGTATCGCACCACCTCATGCCCTCATCAATGAGGGGCTGGGCCTTTGATTTGGTTCTGTTATATACTGACACATTAAAACCGGCATTCTTCAGATGACGGGCCATACTGCTGCCCATTACACCTGTGCCCACAAAACCAATATTTTTTATTTCCATAAATAAGCCCCCAATCCAAACACAAAAATAACGCTTTTTTTATCTTCTCTACATCAGGCCCTTATTCCTGCATTTTTATGTATAAAAATGAAAAACCCGACAGAAAAATCCCTCCATCGGGTTAAAAGGCCATTATTCAAAGTTATATGTTTGAAGTGTTGGTTTTACGACGGGTACCGCGGCGTTGATAGGTGCGACGGGGACGGGCTGTTTTCTCCCCGGCCTTGCCATTGGTCTTGCTCTCGGATTTGTCCTCAGCCTTGGCCTCATTTTTAGCTTCAAGCTTGGCACCGATTTTGGACGATGTCTTTGCCTCAGACTGTTCCTTATCGGACTTGGCTGTCCGTCTGGTTGCAGCTTTTCTCTGTAACCGTGGACGGCGGTATACCCGTTTTGGTTTGGCGGATGGCTCCTCTTTTTTCTCCATAGTCTCAGCTGGCTGTTCCCCAGCCTGGTTCTGCTGGTCCTTGGAAGCCAGTGTCACAGCCGCCACAATAGCCGCTGCCTCTGCCTCCACGTCCTCGCCGGCCAAAGCCTCCTCGGAAAGGGCCGCCATAACGATTTCCATCATGGACTGCTGGGAATCAACCCCCTCCAGATTAATCTCACGAACTGCCGGTTCCTTCTCAATGGCAGCCGCCATGGCCTCAGGAGTGGCCTCCACCATCTCCGCCGCAGCCACAGATGCCTTGTAAATTCCCCGCAGGGTCTTGTAGATGGACTTTATCTTCTGATAAAGATCGCTGCCCTCCTTACGGCCCATAATGCTGTTAAGGCGGCGATAAAATTCCATCTTGGTGTTGGTCTGCTTCAAGGCCTTGTAGACCTGCTCTGCCTGATGGTAATTCAGAGGCACCTTGTGATTGATTTTAATGGTATTTAAAATCTTGGTGCAGATGGACTGATAGGAACGCTTGTCCCTTTCCACCGCAGAAATGTCCGTCTGATTATTCTCTGTGGTCTCCACCTCAGCCTCAGCAGCTTTCTCCACATTTACATTCTCGCCGTAATCGCTGTCCGAAAGCAGCTCCTCCACAGTCTGGATAATCTCAATTTCATCGGTGATTTCCGTAATCACCTCAGGATCGCTTTCGTCAATGGCCTCATTGTTCATGTGCTTCAGGGCCCAGTTAATGTCCTTGCAGCGGAAAATCTCCTTGCGGTCACGCTGCTGGGCCATGTTGATGGCCGCATCATATCCCTTGTCACGGGATATAATGTAATAATTGTTGTCAGCGGAATAGTCGCACATAAGGGCTGTAATAAGCTGAAAATCCAGAGCATTCTCCACCCCGTTCTCAATCTTCATAAAACGGATATTGCCCTGGGTGGCCAGCAATTTTTGCACCACATCGATTTTCAAGGTATCTGCCTTGTCGCTGTAAAACAGATACATAGTGTCATCAGGAGTGAGTCGTTCCACGCCCTTCAGTCCTTCATTATGGACATTTTCATAATCAATATAAAAATTTGCCACGTTTTACCTACCTATCTACCTAATCGGTAATACGGATTATAACGCCATTGTTCAAATTTTTCTTCTTTAGAAGAAAAATCTTCCAATTAGCGTTTCAACGAGCTGGGAGATATTCTCACCAGCTGTTGTAGTTTGTTTTCCCCCACCTAAAGAGGAAGGGGACATCTTAAAGCTCGTTATACTTCTTTTCTGTCAACGGGCACAGTATGGAGCTCCAGATCAGGATTGTTGTCGGTAATCCAGCCCAAAGCCCACTCGTTGTTTACCAAAAGTACAGGATTTTCCCGACGGTCATATACGAACATGCCACGGTCCGCACCACGAAGGCTGGCAGGAGTCACCTCACGGCCGTCCTCATAGGTCAGCCAGCGTGCCACTTCATAAGGCTGCATGTTCATCTCAATGTCCACGCCGTACTCATTCTTCAGACGATATTCCAGCACCTCAAACTGCAGTGTGCCCACTGTTCCCACAATAAAGGAATCCATTCCCGCACCGACCTGAGTAAAGAGCTGAATGGCACCCTCCTGGGTCAGCTGCTCGATACCCTTCACAAACTGCTTGCGCTTCATGGTATCCTTGGCTGTTACACGGGCAAACTTCTCTGGCGGGAATACAGGGAAGGCCTCGTACTCAAACTTCTTGGAATTATCGCAGAGAGTATCGCCAATGCCGAAAATACCCGGATCAAAGAGACCCACAATATCCCCTGGATATGCCTCCTCCACAATCTGACGGTCCTGGGCCATAAACTGCTGAGGCTGGGCCAGCTTAATGGCCTTGCCACTGCGCTTATGATAAACGCTCATGCCACGCTCAAACTTGCCGGAGCAGATGCGGATAAATGCCAGGCGGTCGCGGTGGGCAGGATTCATATTGGCCTGAATCTTGAACACGAAGGCGGAGAATTTGTCATCCTCCGGGGAAATAAGTCCCTCGGAGGACTGTCTTGCCTGTGGCTCAGGAGCCAGCTTCAGATATTCCTCCAGAAAATTCTGCACGCCAAAGTTGGTCATGGCGGAACCAAAGAACATTGGAGTCAGCTCACCACGGGCCACCTTCTCCAGATCGAAGTCCTCACCAGCCATATCCAAAAGCTCAATATCGTCCATCAGTGTCTGATGGGCTTCCTGCCCCAGCATCTGGGCAAATTCAGGGTCGTCCAGGGAACCGGTAACGGAGGCACGGGTATTCTGACCATGGGAGGTATCGTCCTCAAAGAGCTCAATCTGCTTCTTCTGGCGGTCATAAACCCCAAAATACTTGCCGTCAGTGCCGATTGGCCAGTTCATAGGATAGGAACGGATACCCAGCACGTTCTCCAGCTCGTCCATCAGATCAATAGGGGCCTTGCCGAAACGGTCCAGCTTATTTACAAAGGTAAAAATTGGAATACCGCGCTGCTTGCAGACCTTAAAGAGCTTCTTGGTCTGTGCCTCCACGCCCTTTGCCACGTCGATAATCATTACGGCGCTGTCCACAGCCATAAGGGTACGGTATGTATCCTCGGAAAAGTCCTGATGCCCCGGAGTATCAAGGATATTGATGCAATAATCGCCATAATTGAACTGCAGTACAGAAGAAGTTACGGAAATACCGCGCTGCTTTTCGATCTCCATCCAGTCAGAAACCGCATGATGTGCAGTCTTTCTGGACTTTACGGAGCCTGCCAGATGAATGGCACCGCCGTACAAAAGCAGCTTCTCTGTAAGGGTAGTCTTACCCGCATCCGGGTGGGAAATTATGGCGAAGGTCCGCCGTCTCTTTATTTCATCAGTCAACTGTGACAAAGTCTATTCCTCCATTGTCGTAATCTAATTCTCGTCATTAAAAATACACCCGTATATTATATAAGAAACACAAGTAAAACACAATTATGTTTTATACAAAAATAGACTGGCAGATGCCAGTCTATAAGAATGTCTTTATTGAATTTGCCGGACAAGCTCCTGAACCTGCTGGCCTCAGCATTCCTAATTCATCTGTTCCTTTATATTTGTCCCTTTCCCCTTCACCAATTTGAAGCTCGTCACCAGGGCCACAGTCAAAATCGCAACCAGAAAGGCCACTATCCCCAGCTACCCAACTTTTCCGGACAAATGTGAGGCCAGAATGCTTTTATCCGTATAATGGTATCAGCATTGCATAAGGTGCGGTAAACATTGCCAGTATCCAGCACAATTTATTTATAACCCCTTCATCTAATCCAGTTTTTACGAAAGCAAACCGCCTGTCCATATAGAAAATGCTTACTGCCGACAGCAGCACCCCAGGAATGGCCAGAATCGTTGCACCGGGAAAATTAAAGGTATTCCATTCAGGGCAGAATTTATCTGCCAGCAGGGCCACCGCCAGAATCAGCAATGCCCCCAAAATATCGCTTATAAATCCAATAATCCAGACCCTAAAAATGCAGCTCTTCCATAATTTTGCAAAATCACGGATCTGCAAATATCTCCCGGCCAAATACAGTACCAGGCTGTCTATCAGAAAATTCCCCGGCAGGATAATCAGCCATACACCTGTGGGCAGAAGATAAAATAACCACACGGGGAAAAGAATATTATAAAGCCGTTTTGTCATAATACCCTATCCCCCTAAATAGTTATTTTTAGGCTAAATACTTAACCTCATTCCTTCAGACTCTATAATTCAAAATAATACTATAAGAATACTGTCATATATACTGGAAGCAGCAGTATATCTTCTTCCTTTTGCAAGTCTTTAGTATAAAGAATGTACTTATTCAAAATTTGTGAGGAATATTTTTTACAAAAAATATCAAAGGACGTATGAGTCTTATGGGTAGATGATTTTACCTCAATAGGACACATTTTATTGTTGTGTGAAATCAGAAAATCAATTTCATAGTTTCTACCTTTATCCGTATTTTTGAAAGTGTGGTAAAAGAGCTTATACCCTTTTGTTGCCAGCATTTGGGCAACGAGATTTTCATATAAGTAACCAAGATTAGCAGAATGCTTGTCAGAGAGAAGCTTCCGGTATAAATCATTTTCTGTAAATGATTTATTTTTGAACATAAGGGTGGTGAAAAGCCCTGTATCTGACAAAAACAGCTTATAACGGGTCAAATCCATATAAGATGCCATTTCTGCTGATGGATGACTGGTATGATAAGCTGGCATAACAGTTCGGGAATCAATTAATTCCGCAATAAGATCCAGTGAATTGGCAGGTCTTAAATGAGGAATAACACTTGATATTGTATAGCGTGCAGCATTTTTATTGAGCTGAGCAGGTATGGCATCAAAAAGGCGTGACAGTTTTCCTGTTGAATCTATTTTGTAAAAATCATCTTCATAAAGTTTAAGAATGTCCCGCTTGACATTATCGACTATTTCAAAATTATTTGAATTAAGATAAGCCTCCACAGCCTGTGGCATGCCACCAACAAGCATATACAGACGCATGTCACGCATAATTTTTCTATGAGCTCCATCACCTACACCTTTTTGTTTTTGGAATAATTGTTTTAATAAGGGGATAGTTACCGTATCACCCGTAGCCCATAAAAACTCCTCAAAATCCATTGGATACATGTGTATGTGACGCTCTTCACTGGGAATGAGAATGTCTTTTACATTTTTCTTTATAGATATAAGAGAGCCTGTTTCCATGTAGTCATAACGATGGTCTGCTACCAGATGCTTTATTGCTTGGCGGGCCAAAGGATACAGCTGAACCTCATCGAAGATTATCAAGGATTTTCTCTCTATTAGCTTTACTCCTGTTTGAAGCTGTAATTGCAGGAAAAAATAATTTAAATCAGATATATCACGGAATAAATCACGTATTTCCTGAGAACATATTGAAAAATCTATGAGTATATAGCTTTCATATTCATTTTTTGCAAATTCCTCTACAACTGTTGATTTACCAACACGGCGTTGCCCTTCAATCAACAAAGCCGTTCTGCCATCTGATTCTTTTTTCCAAGAAATCAATTCGTTATAAATCTTACGCTTGAACACGGCTATTCTCCTCGTGCAGAAACTATATTATTCAAAATCTACAACTTAATTTTAATAAAACTAATCAAAATCTGCAACTTATTATTGTATGATTTATTCAAAATCTACACTTATTTACTATGAATATTAGTCAAAAATTGCACTTTTTGTTATAATTTCATTGCCTCAGTAATACCAAGAGTCTTCTATTCTGTATTCCCAGCCTAGCTTATTCATACAGAACTCAAAGATACCATTTCTGGGGATGACCACAGTAGTGTGGCCGCCATCCATGATGCTTGTCTCATACCGCCACATATCATCCTTATGCTTGCTAAACTCCCAGGCTATCACATCCAGCTGTTGTCCGTCCTTCACCGTCTTGACTGTCACATCAAAATATCTGCCATTACTGGATATTCCGCTGCTAATAGTGTCATCCATCACGTAAACATCTATATTCGAATCTCCCCAGTGATCAACCCACACATCTTCAGCCTCGCAGCTTGGCAGCATGCAAGCCATCACCACCGCTATTACCAGCACAGACAATAGTTTTTTCATAACCAGACACCTCGCATATAATTAACCAAATATATTTATATGGAATGATTTTCTACGCCAGTATAATTTTTCCTGCACCATCTTAATATTCCTATGCAATTGAATAGGGCGACGCGAAGCTAGTGCCGTTGGGCCGACCTCCTTTGTCCCCCTTTTTTATACTCTTTTTAGATGCAGTTTAGATTTTGTTTATATTCAGCCCATATAATAAACCCATCAAAAGAAAGAAGGGATTTTATGAACAAGAAAACTATAGCAGCCGGGGTTATGAGCATTATGATTTTGAGCGCTGTTCCAGCATTTGCGGCCACACCGCACCATGATGAAATTACCGCCCCTCATCATTCTGTACACCATTCCACAGACATCAAATACGACAAGGAAATCAAGCCCCACAAGGACGTAAAACCGGCACCTGCCCCTGAGCCTCCAAAGATAGATACCCATAAGGACAAGAAGCCAATACCTCCAAAAGAAGATAAACACCGTGGCTAATTGTCAGTTATAAGTTATAATTTAATAAGGCTGTGTATGGAGCCATGCTTTAAGCAGAAAAATCGACAATCTTATCAGAATAAGTGCGTCGATTTTTTTTACTACGAAATCTTAGTGAATCGAATCTGTAAGATGAAGATGAATTTTAGATTTCGTGTAAGGGCTGATGAAAGCCCGTATGCTTTCATCTTGCTTACGAAAGGAGATTATCATGAAAAAGAATTATTGGCTTGACTGGTTGCTTTTTATCAGTGGTTTGATTTGCATTGTTACTGGATTAATGCTGGATTTCCATCTTATTTCAGGTGGCAGGGAAGCCAGGCTATTATACAGACACATCCATATTTACAGCGGTTATATTATGGGAATTGGGCTGCTGTTTCATTTAATCTGGCATAAGGGCTGGATTTCCATGGCCACAAAGAAGATTTTAGGCCGTAAAAACGCCCCTGCTCAGGACTCGGAAATAGTCTAAAACAGGGGCTGGATTGTAATGAAAAATTCCTTGAATACCCACCAGTATCAGCCTTTTATTGGTAAAGAGAAACATATCTCTGATAACCTTGTAGGATGTCCATCTTCATATCGCTATAGCATTTAATGGTCAATTTGAATATTTTAGGCCATCAAAAAGGGGCCTCACGGCCCCAAATATTTTGGATTTAAAAAATTGATGCTTTATTCGGCACAAAACCTACAAATGCTATGGGAAACAACTTGTCCCTAGTATATCAAATGTTATTGTAACTCCATTAAATCCAACTGCGCAGCTTGGTCACGAGCGACATATATAACACCTATGTACTTTTCATCAATCAAACTCCCAAATCAGCAAATCCTTCATCCACTTCAACGGATTCGTCCTGTTTGGCTTGCTTTAATCCAGTTTCCATGAATTTATTAAACTGCTCATTAGTCATTTCGTCACGTGCCAATACCCGATTAGGGAGCGTCAAGCTAAAAGGAATACCATTATGGGCTATAATTTGTCTATAGAACATATCAATTGCCACAGAACGCGGAATACCAAGATTGGCAAGGATGATTTCAGCCTGCTCTTTTATATCCGCTTTCATTCTTAAATTAACATTTGCTGTTTTAACTGCCATATCACATCACCCCTTTACACAATAATATACAAAAGTGACGCAATCTGCAATACATTTTCGTAATTAGAATAAGTTCCTGTGTTATCTTTTGATGCTATCGGCCAATCAAAAAGGGGGCGCCCAAGACATTACGCCTAGAAATTGAGTATCTGTAAAATGTTCCGTTTATTCAGAACAGCGTCGGGCGATTTTGTCACATTGGGTATTATATGCTTCACCATTATGTCCCTTGACCCATGTCATCTTTATATTATGCTTTATAAACAGGTCGTAAAATTCTTTCCATATACCAGTCCGGAATTTAGCCTGCTGATTATGAAACTTGAAAGAGTACACTGTTTCAATAATAGAAAGACAATCTGTACGAATTTCTATATCAGCTTTCTGGCTGCTATCGATAGCTCTTAAGGCTGATACAATAGCATGCAATTCAGCGTTGCTGGAATTCATTATTGCAGATGACTTGCCGCCTACACATATTTCTGTGCCAGTGACTGAATCTATAATAATAGCGGCATATCCTGTTCCCATGGCCTTATAAGAGGCATCAGTATATATGATTAACGGATTTGGAGATTTAATCTTGCAATAAATCCAAGGCCTTGAAGATATTGCAAACCGCTGAATCGCTTGTTGAAGTTTTCTTATAACGCTGATCTGGGAAAGTTTCGGTTGCAGATTGCTCCACCATTTTTCATAAAATTTTCCTGGTATAACCCTGTCAACATGAATTATGGAATTAATGCTGAAACGTCTCAAGCCCAGCCATTCCCTGGCACCTTCCTCAGTATAGAACATCTTCCCCCTAGATTTTGGAACTCCAATGATATTATCCTTGAATTCCTCTTCAGAATAATAAATACCGGGAGCCTTGCCAACCTTCACTGCGTAAACACATTTTTGGGCTGGAAAATCTGCCGGTTCCCTGCACCAGACCTCGGCATCTGCCAACGAATCAAACCCCTTGGCAGCCTTAAATTTCTTTTGGTTAATCAGTTTTTTATATTTGCTGAGAGATTTAACAACAATATGGCTGCCATTCTTATAACGTATGGCATAGTATTTTTTGGCCATGTGTTCACCTGCTTATTTGAAAACACAAAATGGAGTGACACATTCCGTAGCCAGACAAAGACAGTATAACATAGCAATCTGGCAACAGAAGGGCGTGTCAACGGATAAAACCAAACAATAGTTTGTTGTGCTAATAGTAACATATGTTTGTATAAAAGTCTATATTTTTCTACAAAGCTGTATCAAGCAACGATTTTAGTGGGCTTATTCATTTATTTTGAGTATAAATCGAAATACTATTCATCTCAATAAAAGAGGCCTTAGCTTTTCGCTGGGCCCCGGTATGAGAAATGGCTTACCGATGTTACTGAGTTTAAATGGTATGAAGGATTGGAAGCACGCAAGATTTACCTAAGTGCAATTCTAGATCTGTATGATAGAAGAATAGTTGCTTTTGTCTTAGGAACTCACAATAACAATTCGTTGGTATTCAAAACTTTAGATGAAGCTGTGAAAAACAATCCAAATGCGCATCCACTGTTTCATAGTGACCGTGGTTTTCAGTATACAAATCGGATATTTCATAAAAAATTGGAAGAATACGGTATGCTTCATAGTATGTCTCGTGTTGCTCATTGCATTGACAATGGGCCAATGGAAGGTTTTTGGGGCATATTGAAAAGGGAATGTTATTACGGCAAACGCTTTACAGATAGACTTAGCCTCGTACATACAATAAAATTCTACATTGCTTACTACAACGATAACCGTGTTCAACGCAACCTTGGCATTTTGACGCCGAGAGAAAAACACGATATGTATTTTGCCGCATAAAAAGGTCGACAGAACAATCTCTGTCGACCAAAGAAA
>NZ_JHWV01000013.1 GCF_000622005.1 Anaerovibrio sp. RM50
AAGCGTGAAACCCGCCTTGAGATGAGATCTCTCACAGAGTAATCTGGTAAGACTCCTTATAGACGATAAGGTTGATAGGCTGGAAGTGGAAGCGTGGTGACATGTGAAGCTGACCAGTACTAATAAGTCGAGGGCTTAACTTAAAAAGCACTCTAAGATGATTCTTGTTTCTGTATAGTTTTGAGAGTACATGCAAATGTATTTTCAAATTGTATATCCGGTGATGATGGCTATGTGGTCCCACCTGTTCCCATTCCGAACACAGTAGTTAAGCACATAAACGCCGAAAGTACTTGGCTGGAGACGGCCTGGGAGGATAGGAAATTGCCGGTTTACATGGCGGTCGTGGTGAAGTGGTTAACACACTGGATTGTGGCTCCAGCATGCGTGGGTTCGATCCCCACCGATCGCCCCATATTACAGGGGTATAGCTCAATTGGTAGAGCAACGGTCTCCAAAACCGTAGGTTGTGAGTTCGATTCTTACTGCCCCTGCCATTTTTGTTTTTAATATGATTTGGAGCAGTACTCAAGAGGCTGAAGAGGACGGTTTGCTAAATCGTTAGGGTCGCAAGGCTGCGGAGGTTCGAATCCTCTCTGCTCCGCCATTGTATATTTGAACTTTCAGATAAATCTGAGAGTTCTTTTTTTGTGTTTTTTTATAAAGAAAATTGATAAGAGATATAGCTTTTTAGTCATGGCTTAGGGTATAATATATATGTTTTTTTTTACATTATTTTAGGAGGATGAAAAATGAGTGAAACTCTCGAGAAGCTGTTTCATCTGAAGGAAAATGGAACCACCGTCCGCACTGAGATGGTTGCTGGTCTCACTACCTTCATGACAATGGCTTACATCTTGGCAGTTAATCCTGGTATTCTTTCCACCACTGGTATGGATGCCGGCGCTGTGTTTGTTGCTACAGCTATTGGTTCTGCCATTGGTACTATCTTTATGGCAGTTTTTGCCAACTATCCTTTTGCACTGGCACCTGGTATGGGCCTGAATGCCTTCTTTGCATTTACTGTATGTGGTGCTATGGGCTATTCCTGGCAGGTGGCTTTGGCCGCAGTATTTATTGAGGGCCTTATTTTCCTTGTATTATCCCTTACAAAGGTCAGAGAGGCAATCTTCAACTGTGTGCCTACCTCACTTAAAATGGGTGTTACTGCCGGTATAGGTCTTTTCATCGCTTTTATCGGTATGCAGAGTGCTAAGCTGGTGGTTGATAGCCCAACCCTGGTTTCTATTTTTCCTTTTAAGTCTTCTTTGGCAGATGGTACCTTCTATACCACAGGTATGGGTGCTGTTCTTGCTTTAATTGGTATTTTGGTTATTGCTGTTCTCATTCATAAGAAGGTTCCGGGCGATATACTTTGGGGTATTCTCTTTACTTGGATCCTTGGTATGATTTGTGAGGTTACAGGCCTTTATATTCCAAATCCTGAGCTGGGCATGTTCTCTACGATTCCTGATTTTTCCAAGGGAATCAGCATTCCAGACCTTGCCCCAACCCTTATGCAGGTTGATTTTTCTGGTATCTGGAGCTTCAATTTCTTTACT
The DNA here is from genome assembly GCF_000622005.1 of Anaerovibrio sp. RM50. Classification (GTDB taxonomy): domain Bacteria; phylum Bacillota; class Negativicutes; order Selenomonadales; family Selenomonadaceae; genus Anaerovibrio. The sequence goes on from NZ_JHWV01000013.1 coordinate 1,563, forward strand.
GTTATTTTGGCCTTCATGTTTGTAGACCTTTTTGATACCCTTGGAACGCTCATTGGCGTTGCTTCCAAGGCTGATATGCTGGATGAGGAAGGCCGTCTTCCTAATATTAAGGGTGCCCTTCTGGCAGATTCCCTGGCTACCTCTATTGGTGCAATGCTTGGTACTTCCACTGTATCCACCTATGTAGAGAGCTCCGCCGGTGTAAGTGCTGGTGGCCGTACTGGCCTTACTGCGTGGACTGTGGCTGGCCTCTTTATTCTGAGCTTGCTGCTGGCACCATTGTTCCTTACAATCCCTGCATTTGCCACTGCACCTGCTTTGATTGTTGTAGGTTTCCTTATGGTAAGCTCCCTTACAAAGATTGATTTCACTGATCTTACCGAGGCATTCCCTGCATATATTGCCACTGTAACCATGGTATTTATGTACTCAATTTCCGAGGGTATTGCTATGGGCTTCATTTCTTATGTGGTAATTAACGTATTGTCCGGAGATTTCAGAAAGAAATCCATTAGCCCTGTAATGTACATTTTGGCTGTTATCTTCATTTTGAAGTACATTTATGTATAAGAACAAATGTTCTATACATAACAGCTTCATTATCTGATTATGAAATAGCATGGAAATTTTGGTGATTTTCATGCTATTTTTATTTTATTTTTTGTTGACTAAGACAGGCCTTTATGATAATATATCTAAACGTAAGCGCAATAGGTCTGCGCTTTCCCAAACCGCACAGTGAGGTTCTTGTAAACAGCTTAGGCTGTACCGTAATTGGCGAGTAAATTATAGGGAGGTGTAAATGAATGTACGCAATTATCAAGACTGGTGGCAAGCAGTATAAGGTTGCTGAAGGCGATGTTATCACTGTTGAGAAGATTGAGGCTGCTGAGGGCGAGGCTGTTACCTTTGATCAGGTTCTGACTGTTGTGAAGGATAACGAGGTTGTTGTTGGCAAGCCAGTTGTTGAAGGTGCGAAGGTTACTGCTAAGGTAGAAGCTCAGGGCAAGGATAAGAAGATCCTGGTATTCAAGTACAAGGCTAAGTCCAACTACCGCAAGCGTCAGGGCCATCGTCAGCCATTCACCAAGGTTGTTATCGAGAAGATCGAGGCTTAATCGTAAGCAATGACTTTTAGTTCTGTTGGTCGTTGTATGGTATTTATTGTTGTTGGTATTTCCTATGAGACGAGACAGACAGAAGGTGGACGGTGGTATCGACATTACCGTTTACCGTAATAAAGAGGGCAGAATTTTCGGCTACACCGTTGCTGGTCATTATGGCCAGCGGGGGAACAGCATCGTATGTGCCGGCGTTTCCGTGTTGGCACAGACCACACTAAAGGGCTTGGGTGAGCACCTCATGCGGCTTCATAATCTTTCCGTGAGCAATCCGGAGGAATTATCTTCTTATATTAAATATAAGGTGGCGCCAGGTGACTTACAGGTAAGGCTTACTACTGACCTCGATGATATAACTGATGCACTATTAGAGACAATGCTTATTGGACTTTATGACATCTATGATGAACGAATCCGAGAGAATGATCTCGACGGGGTGCACATTTTTGAGATTCAACAGGATCAGGAGGTGTAATGTTAATGTTCACTTTTGATTTACAGCTTTTCGCACATAAGAAAGGTGTGTCCAGCACCCGTAATGGCCGTGACTCTGAGGCAAAGCGCCTTGGTGTTAAGGAGCAGGCTGGCACCGTTGTAACTGCAGGCAGCATTCTGGTTCGTCAGCGTGGAACTCATTTCCACCCAGGTACCAACGTTGGTATTGGTAAGGACGATACCCTGTTCGCCAAGATTGATGGCCGTGTAGCTTTCGAGCGCAAGGGTCGTTATAACCGTCAGGTTAGCGTTTATGCAGTTGACGAAGCTGCTATGTAATTAGTAGAAAATACCTGCGTCTTCACATAGGCGCAGGTATATTTTATTATTTAATGGATTAAATTGAGTAATGTATAAAAAGCTGGCATTGGTATACAATACCAGCTTTTTATACATCACTTGAATATGACCTCATCCGCCTGTCATAGACAGGCACCTTCTCCCAGAGGGGAAGGCTTCTGGATAGTTATTGGAGGAGCTTATGCAGTTTATAGACAGAACTACCATAAAGGTTACTGCCGGCAATGGCGGTAATGGCAAGTCAGCTTTTCGGCGTGAGAAATTTGTAGCCAAGGGCGGTCCTTCCGGTGGTGACGGTGGCCGTGGTGCTGATATTGTATTTGTTGTTGATAATAATATGAATACTCTGCTGGATTTCCGTTATCACAGAAAATTCCAGGGCAAGAATGGTGAAAATGGCGATATTAAGAATCAGTATGGCCATAATGCACCACCTTGTATTGTTAAGGTGCCTCAGGGTACTTTGGTTAAGGACGCTGATACTGGGGAGATTCTGGCTGATCTGACTGAAATAGGCCAGGAGGCTGTAATTGCCAAGGGCGGCCGTGGGGGCCGCGGCAATGCCAAGTTTGCCAACAGTGCCAATCGTGCTCCTACATTTGCTGAATTAGGAGAGCCAGGGGAAAGCCGTAATCTCATTTTGGAGCTGAAGCTGCTGGCTGATGTGGGCCTGGTGGGTTATCCAAGTGTAGGCAAGTCCAGTTTGGTGGCTGCTGTGTCCGCTGCCCGTCCTGAGATTGCCGAATATCACTTTACTACCATAACTCCTGTACTGGGTGTGGTAAGCGTTGGTGATATTGACGACGAGCGCACCTTTGTAATGGCTGATATTCCTGGTCTTATTGACGGTGCTTCCGAGGGCGTGGGCCTTGGTCATGATTTTCTCCGTCACGTGGAGCGTACCAAGGTTATTGTTCACATTGTGGACGCCTCCGGTGTGGAAGGGCGTGATCCTGTTGAGGACTATTACAAGATTAATAAAGAGCTGAAGATTTACAGCGAGAAGATTGCCCGCCGTCCACAGATTTTGGCGGCAAACAAGATGGATTTGCCGGGAGCCCAGGAAAACTTTGAACGCCTTAAGGAACTGGCGGAGAAGGAAGGCATTGAAATATTCCCTATTTCTGCAGCTACCCGTCAGGGCACCAAGGAGCTTATCCAGCGTGTGGCCCAGGTTCTGGACGAATACGTGGAGGAGCCGGATGTGGAAGAGGGCGTTAAGGTTTATGACGCCAAGGAAGAGGATCCTGATAAGGTTACCATTACCCGTAATGACGCCGGTGACTTCATTGTAAGTTCCAAGTCCCTTAATAAGCTGGTGGCCATGACCAACTTCGGCAACGACGAGGCCATCAGACGCTTCCAGTACATCTGGCGCATCAAGGGCATTGACAAGAAGCTTATTGAGCGCGGTATTAAGGAAGGTAATACTGTAAGAATCGGCGAAATGGAATTCGAGTATCGGGATTAAGGAGATAACTATATATGATAAAGAATACACTGACCGGCAAGCAGAAGAGATTTCTGCGTTCCATGGGCATAACCATGGATCCGGTTGTTATGATTGGCAAGGAAGGGGTAAGCCCTACTGTGGTTCAGTCTGCAGCAGAGGCTATCAAGAAGCGTGAGCTGGTGAAGGTGCGTGTTCTTCAGAATTGCATGGAGGATCCTGAATCTGCCATTACCATGCTTGCAGAACGTACCAATTCAGATCTGGTTCAGATTATTGGACATAATGGTCTTTTGTTTAAGCGCAATTTCGACTCCCCTAAGATTGAACTGCCAAAATAAGTTAACTATAAAAAGTTGACTGACAAAATGTTTGACTGCCATAATGAAGTGAGGTTTGGGTTATGGAGACTCGTGAGCACATTAAAAGCGCCAGCCGTATTGTTGTGAAGGTGGGGACAAGCACTCTTCTTTACGATAACGGCAAGCTTAACCTTTATAGAATTGAGCAGCTGGTCCGTGAGCTGGCAGATCTTTCCAGCCAGGGCAAGGATGTTATTCTGGTTTCCTCTGGTGCCATAGGCGCTGGTGTGGTTCGTATGGGCCTGAGTGAACGTCCCTCCGGAGTTAAGGAGAAGCAGGCGCTGGCTGCAGTGGGACAGGGTATGCTCATGCATATTTATGACAAGCTCTTTGCTGAATATGGCCAGGTGGCAGGGCAGGTGCTTTTGACCCGTGATAACTACGTGCAGCACAAGCAGTACAATAACTCCCGCAATACCCTTCTCACCATGCTGAAAATGGGCGTGGTGCCTATTATCAATGAAAATGATGCGGTGGCAGTGGATGAGGTCAAAATCGGCGATAACGATAATCTTTCAGCCATGGTGGCTGCCCTGGTGGATGCAGATTTGCTTATAATTCTGTCTGATATTGACGGGGTATATACGGGAAATCCTTCCAAGGATCCATCAGCAACCCTTATTCACCAGATAGATGAAATTACTCCCCATATTGAGCAGATTGCCGGGGGAGCCGGATCTGCCATGGGAACCGGCGGTATGTCCACAAAGATTGAGGCTGCCAAGATTGCTACAGCCTCCGGGGTTACCATGTGTATTGCCTCGGGCAGTGAAAAGGGGATAATTCGCCGTATTATTGATGGTGAAATGGTGGGAACTGTATTCCCACCAAAGGAATCCCATCTGAAGGCAAGAAAGGGCTGGCTGGCCTTTGGAAAGCGCATCAGCGGTGATCTGGTGGTGGACGCAGGCTGTGTAAAGGCCCTAAAATCCGGTTCCAGCCTTCTGGCGGCAGGTATTAAGCAGTCTGAGGGAGAATATACTGTTGGAGACACAGTGCGTGTGTTGACTGAGGATTTTCAGGAGATTGCCCGGGGAGTCATTAATTTTGACTGGGAAGATCTGGAGAAAATTAAGGGACTTAAAACCGAGGAGTTTAAAAAGCTCCTGCCGGACAGTGAACATGATGAGGTTATTCACCGTGACAATATGGTTATTATGATATAATATTTCCCAACCATTTCAGTTTGCAGGGAGGTAATGGCAGTGAATTTGCAGGATATTATGATTACCAAGGCTGAGGCGGCCATGAAGGCTGCTGATGCTATGACATTGGTTTCAACGGACACGAAGAACAAGGCTCTTCTGGCCATGGCGGATGTGCTGGAGAAGCATGCTGATGTAATTATTGAGGCAAATAAAAAGGATATGCTTCTGGCGGAGGAAAAGGGCGTAAAGAAATCATATCTGGACAGATTGCTTCTCACCAATGAACGAATTGCGGGCATGGCAGATGGCCTTCGCCAGGCTGCTGCATTGCCAGACCCTGTAGGGGAGGGGGATTATTCCACCATTCGCCCTAACGGCCTTGAAATACGCCGGGTGCGTGTTCCTCTCGGAGTAGTTGGCATGATTTATGAGGCCCGTCCAAATGTAACCTCTGATGCGGCCGGACTTTGCCTTAAATCCGGCAATGCGGTTATTCTCCGCGGCGGTTCTGAGGCAATAAATTCCAATATTGCCATTATTGAGCTTTTGCAGAAGGCTGCTTATGGAGCCGGTATCCCGAAAGGGGCAATCCAGTTTGTGGATGTGGTGGACCGTGAAGCCGTTAATATTATGCTGAAGCTCAACAAATACCTGGATGTTATAATTCCAAGAGGCGGTGCGGGGCTTATTAAGACAGTGGTGGAGAACAGCACTGTGCCGGTTATTGAAACTGGCACCGGAGTGTGTCATACTTATGTAGACAAGGGTGCTGATCTGGATATGGCCCTTAGGATTGCCATAAATGCCAAGACTTCCCGCCCTTCTGTGTGCAATGCCATGGAAACCCTTTTGGTACACAAGGATGAGGCTGAAAGGTTCCTGCCTATGCTGTCAAAGGCAATGAAGGAGAAGAACACCGAGCTTCGGGGGTGCGGGGCGGCTTTGGCCATTGTACCCGATATGGTGCCTGCCACCGAGGAGGACTGGCATACTGAGTATGGGGATTTGATTCTCTCCGTGAAGGTTGTTGAGGATGTTAATGAAGCTATTGAGCACATTAACAAGTACAATACAGGTCATTCTGAGACTATTGTTACCGAAAATCTCACCAATTCCCGTCTGTTCCAGCGTCGGGTAAATGCTTCCTCAGTTTATGTCAATGCTTCCACCAGATTTACTGACGGATGTGAGTTCGGCTTTGGGGCTGAAATCGGCATAAGTACCCAGAAGCTCCATGCCCGTGGCCCTATGGGACTGGTGGCACTGACCAGCACCAAGTATCTTATTAATGGAGATGGACAAATCCGTTGATTAGATTAATTAAAGGCTACTTAAAAACAATAGGTCAGTATTACGATACAAAAAAGGGCAGACATGATATACTTGATTATGCCCGGGGGATTGCTATTATAATTTTTGTTTGTATTGTGGCAGTTTTTTTGTTAAGTTTGTTATAGGAGCGTATTATGGGCAAGAAGAAGCGTTTGGGCATCATGGGAGGTACCTTTGATCCGATTCATGTGGGGCATCTTATGACTGCCGAAGCAGTGCGTGATGAGTATAATCTTGACAAGGTTATCTTTATTCCTGCTGCCATGCCGCCTCATAAGCAGCAGCAGAATGTTACCATGGCCAAGCACAGATATGTTATGACGGTGCTGGCTACCTGCTCCAATCCTAATTTCGAGGTATCGGACATAGAGATGAACCGTCCTGGTCCCTCCTATACCATTGATACCATTTCCCAGCTTATAACCCAGTATGGCAAGGGAACGGAGTTTTATTTTATAACCGGTGCTGATGCCATTCAGGAGATTCACACCTGGGACCGTATTGATGAGCTTTTGGAGCTGTGCCATTTTATTGGCGCTTCCCGCCAGGGCTGTATTCCTGACGTAAATCAGATCAAGGAGTCCTTTGGGGAACTGGGGAAGAGGAAAATTCACCGCCTTGAGACCCCTGAGCTGGAAATATCCTCCACGGATATAAGAAAACGTATAAAAAAAGGTTATTCCATCAAATATATTGTGCCAACCTGTGTGGAGCAGTATATTTATAAGGAAGGCTTATATAAAGATTAAAGACCATAAAATGGGATATCGTTTTGCGGTGTCCTTTTTGTGGTGTAAGCAGGTATATATTTGATATGACTTATGATGAGATGAAGGACAAGCTGCAAAGCAGGCTGAAACACACCCGGTTTGTTCATTCCGTTGGAGTGGCCGGGACGGCAGTGTATTTGGCAGAGCGTTTTTGTGTGGATGCTGAAAAGGCCAGAATTGCTGGCCTTCTTCACGACTGTGCCCGCCAATATCCCAACGAGCAGCTTATAAGTGAAGCAGATAAGCGCCATATTGTTTATGGCGATGTGGAAAAATCCATGCCCCTTTTATTGCACGGCTATATCGGAGCTGAGCTTATTCGGGAAGAATACGGCGTGGAGGACAGGGAAATTGCCCAGGCCATTTACCGCCATACTGTGGGGGGAGCAGCCATGACAGACCTGGATAAAATCATTTATTTTGCCGATATGATTGAGCCTGCCAGGGATTATCCTGCAGTGGGGCAGCTCAGGGAGCTTTCCAAAACCGCAAGCCTTGACGAAATGGTTTTGGCGGGACTTTCCCAGTCCATTGATTTTGTATTGAAGAAAAATCATCTAATCCATCCGGATACAGTTATTGCCAGAAACGAGATTCTTTTAAAACTCAAGAAATGAGCATAAAATATGAGCAAAAAGCCATATAGTGAGACAAGAGAAAGAATAAAACAGAAACAAGCCCAAAAACGTCGGAAGCGTAATGTAAAGGCGGCAAGGGTTTTTATGGCCTGCCTGATTATTATGGTGGTGCTGACAGGTGTTGGCTGGGTTTCCATGCAGGTATATGAGTGGGGCAGCCAGCGGATGGCGGTATATATGGAAATATATGATGGCTACAAGCAGAGAAAGGATTTGCGGGCAGCCAGCTTTGATCCAAGGTTTGACGGATATACCAACGTTTTGTTGCTGGGACTTGACCCGGGCAAGGAAGACAGCGGACAGTCTGCAGACTCCATTATTCTGCTTAGCTTCAGGCACGATACGGGAGAGGTAAGGTTTGTTACCATTCCCCGTTATACCATGATGAATATCCAGGGGCGAAACACCCCGGAGCCTTTGAATAATGCCTACTATTATGGTGGTATTCCCCTGATGGAGCAGACTGTATCCAAGAATTTGGGGGTTACCATTCACCATTATGTGGCCATTGATACTGAGGCTCTGGCTGAAATAGTGGATGTAATGGGCGGCATAGACATTTATGTTGATAATGACCTGAATTATGATGATCCCGAGGGTGAGCTGTACATTCATATTCCAAAGGGGATACAGCACATGGAAGGGGATATGGCCCAGAAGTATCTGCGATTTGCCAGTGATGATCTGGGAGCCTACGGCCGCAGCATGCGTCAGCAAAAATTCCTAAAAGCCTTCTTTGATAAGCTTATGGAGCCGGACAGCCTTGCCAAGATACCGGAGCTGGTGGATATATGTGACAGACGCATAAAATCCAGTATTGAGGCCTTTGATTCCGGACATTTTGCTCAGCTTTTGACCAATATGCAGGGCACCAAGCCGATGGTGACTATTTTGCCGGGAGAATTACAGAAGGATGGCAGCTGGGTTGCCAATCCGCAGAAAACCAGTGAATTGATAGATGAACTCTTTCCTCAGGAACAGACTGGGAAAGATGAGTGATAGATGCAAGGAGGAATTGATTTGTACAAAACTTCATTAGAATTGGCCAATGCAATTGCAAAGGCAGCCGATGACAAAAAAGCCCGTGATGTGGTGTTGATGAATATGACGGAGCTTAGCCCCGCAACTGACTATTTTGTGGTATGTTCAGCCAATAGTACCACCCAGGTAAAGGCTATTTCTGATAATATTGAGGAACAGCTCCACGAGGCAGGACATGATATGCTGCATCGTGAAGGATACAGGGAGGCTGAATGGGTACTCCTGGATTATGGCGATTGTGTGGCCCACATCTTCCTTCAGGAGAGCCGTGAATATTATTCTCTGGAAAGCCTTTGGGGCGATGCAGAGCTGACAGTATATGAGGACTGATATGGAACGGGAAAAACCACGGAAGAAATACGGACCCAGTACAGTAGTAACTCTTAAGGCAGTCCGTGAATCCGAAATGGGCGTATTTTTGGATGCGGAGACCGGCAATACCAATGATGATATTCTTCTCCACAAGACCCAACAGACCTCAGAGGTTAAGGTGGGAGATGAGGTCAAGGTATTTCTCTACCTTGATCCCAAGCGTCGTCTCACTGCCAGTATGAGGGTTCCAAAGATGCGTGAGGGGCAGATTGCCCGACTGAAGGTAATTAACGTATCAAAGGACGGAGCTTTTTTGGATGTGGGAGCAGAGCGCGGTATATTTATGCCCTTTGCCGGCATGCGGGGAAATCTTCAGGTCGGTGAGGTGGTATGGGCGAAGCTTTATACTGATAAGTCCGGCCGTCTGGCAGTAACCATGAAGGTGGAGGATGAAATCCGCCGGGCTTCCGTTAAGGCTGATAAAAGTGTTCACAAGGGGCAGGAAATCACCGGTTCGATATATAATATTACTGACAGTGGTATTTTCATGCTGACAAAGGAACGTTATATTGCATTTATTCCTCATCAGGAGGCACCATATCGTCCAAGGGTGGGTGAGGAAATTACCGCCAGAGTGATTTATATCCGCCAGGATGGCAGACTGAATGCCTCCCTCAGAGAGGCAAAGGAGAAGGCTATGAATTCTGATTCTGACAAGCTGCTGATGTTTCTTCAGAATCATGAGGGAAAAATGCCGTATTCCGATGAAAGCTCACCGGAACTTATTAAGGGAAAATTTAATATAAGCAAGGCTGCATTTAAGAGAGCACTGGGCCGACTGATGAAGGATGGCCTGGTGGAAGAGAGGGACGGCTGGACTTTTTTGAAATAAAAAAGATTTTCTGTTTATTTAGCAGGAATTAGTTTATGAATAACGAATATTACAGTATATAGTAAGTCTGCGTATCAGTTTAACTGATTCCTTAGGTTTGGAAAGTGATTGTTTCTCGCAGTTGTGCTGGGGGAAAATTGATATTATGGGGGCGATTGAATGGCAGCAGAAGAGAAGAAGGGTATTCTTTTAGAGACCGGTACTAATGAGTTTGAGATTGTTGAGTTCAATATTGGTGACGTAAACTACGGTATTAACGTAGCAAAGGTGCGTGAGGTTATTACCCGCACTCCTGTTACTGAAATGCCTCAGGCCCATCCTTATGTGGATGGTCTGTTTACCCTGCGTGGTAAGGCTATACCGCTGGTAAATCTTCCAAGGTGTCTTAACGTCCAGACTCCTGATGAGCCTAAGAACATAATTGTTACTGAAATTAACAATTATAACATTGGCTTCCTGGTAGACAGTGTATCCCGTATTCACCGCATTTCCTGGAAGAATATGGAGCCATCTCCGGAGGTTGGCGATCAGTCCCGTGTAGTTGGTATCATTAAGATGGAAGGCAAGATTATTCTCCTGTTGGATTTCGAGACTATCATTGCCGAGATTAATCCTGAAATTAATCAGAAGCTGACTACCTTTGATGATGCAACTGTCGATGTTAAGGCCAGAAGAAACAATGTACATGTTGTTTGCGCAGAGGATTCTCCATTGTTGCGTGAGCTGTTGGTATCCACTCTCCATGAATCCGGCTACAGATACGTACGTGATTTCAACAATGGTGCCGACGCCTGGAAGTATCTCTCTGATGGCATTGACAAGAGTGCGCCTATTGAGGATCAGGTTCGGATTATTATCTCCGATATTGAGATGCCGCAGATGGATGGTCATAGACTCCTGAAGCTGGTTCGTGAGGATCAGAGATATGCCAATATTCCGTTCATTCTGTTCTCCTCCCTCATTAGTGAGGAAATGCGCCGTAAGGGTGAGCAGCTTGGTGCCAATGGACAGATCAGCAAGCCTGAGATTAATCAGCTGATTGGTTTGATTGATGAGCTGGTGTTCAATTATAAGAAGCCTGAAGGGTAATACTGTAACAATAACTCCCGCCTTATGGCGGGAGTTTTTTGTTGGTATAGAGGTTATAATTATTTTTCGTTGACAAAATAATCCTATAAATTTAAACTTAAAATGTCGTTAATATTAATGAATCGTAGGGGAGCGCCTTCGATTTTTTGACAGACAGATGTATAGCGAGGGAGCCCGTGTTTCGGGTTGAGAGGAAGCTAGTGAGCTTCGACCGCCTGCCTTGGCAGATTTTGGCTGTATGACTGTCTATTTGCGTCTGTAAATATTTACTTCACTGGCTGCAGCTGAAATCCCGGGGAATTTAGCTAAAGGAGTGAAGTTTTTTTATGTCAGGTCATCAGAAAATTTTAAGGATGGTCTTTATGGCCATGATGATTGGTTTGGGTGTAGTTATTTCGCCTATTTTAAGGGTTGAGGGCATGTGCCCCATGGCGCACCTTATCAATATTGTGTGTGCCGTTATGCTGGGGCCCTTGGAAGCCTTTACATGTGCTTTTATAATAGGTATTATCAGAATGGTGGTGATGGGTATTCCACCATTGGCACTGACTGGAGCCATATTTGGAGCCACTTTGTCCGGACTGCTATATAGAGTTACAAGGGGGAAGCTCATAGGGGCTGTGGTGGGAGAAATAATCGGCACCGGAATAATAGGTGCCATTGTATCCTATCCTGTAATGGCTTTTTTGGTGGGAAGAACGGGCCTGACATGGATGTTCTATGTGCCGTCCTTTATTATGGGTACTCTTATAGGAGGCACCATAGCCTTTATTTTCCTCACTGCACTTAAGCGTAATAATACCCTGACTGAAATTCAGAAGAAGCTGGGAGCCAGAACTTATGATTAGACATGATTTTGCTGCAGGCTTATTGGACATCAGAAGAAGCGTAAAAGCCTCCAGCCCTTTAATTCACTGCATTACAAATCCTATATCCATAAATGATTGTGCCAACATGGTGCTGGCGGCAGGAAGCCGTCCCATAATGGCAGAACACCCTGATGAGGTGGGGGAGATCACTGCCATGGCCAATGCTCTTTGCCTAAATCTGGGCTCCATTACAAGGGACCGGCTGGAGGCCATGGGCATATCCGCGGCCATAGCCAGGGAGAATAATATTCCTATGGTTATTGATCTGGTGGGAGCCGCCTGCAGCAGTATGCGGAAAAGGTATTTGGAGGATTTTATCCCAAAGTTTAAGCCAACAGTTATAAAGGGGAATATTACAGAGATTCTTTCCACCTGTGGCATAGAGTGCAAAAGCTCCGGGGTGGAGGCCAACAGGGGGCAGCTGGTAACGGGGGACAATGCCCGGGAATATGGCGATATATTGGGAAAATGGGCTACAGAGCACAATGTGGTATTGCTGGTGAGCGGACCAAAGGATTTAATAACGGATGGCAGGGATACCTATTTGCTTTCCAACGGTGTTTCCATGATGGGAAATATAACAGGCACCGGCTGTATGCTGAACTCTCTTGTAGCGGCCTATCTGCCAGCTGGCAATCCCTTGGGGGCGGCCCTTCTGGCCACTGCAACTTTTGGAATCGCAGGAGAGATGGCAGCGAAAAAAAGTGATGGTCCCGGCTCCTTCCATATAAAGCTGTTTGATGAGGTATATAATATGGGGGAAGCAGATATAATCACAAAGACAAAAATCACAAAACTTTAAAAAAGTAGTTGAAATGGTACTGGGAAATATTGTATTATATTCGGGCATAAGCTATTTTATTCACAGAATTCCTGTGGATAACAGAGTAAGCATTTTTATCCGGTTGCTTATCCAATTAGGAAGAAAATGCTTGACTTCCTATGGCGTTTTGAGTAAAATAGTTCAAGTGAGGCTTTGTAGAGCCGCTTCCATTAGCCCCGGAGGCCAACTGCACTTCACAACCCAATTTTAGAAAAAATAATAATTAAAATTTTATGGGAGGGATACATCGCATGAAGACAACGTTTATGGCAAACGCTCAGAACGTAGAGCGTAAGTGGTATGTTGTAGACGCTGCAGGTCAGACTGTAGGTAGATTAGCTGCTGAAGTTGCAAAAGTTCTTCGCGGTAAACATAAACCAACCTTCACCCCACATGTTGATTGTGGTGATTTTGTTATCGTTATCAATGCAGAGAAGGTTGTATTCACTGGTAAGAAGTTAACTGATAAGATTTATTTCCGTCATTCCGGTTACACTGGTGGAACTACTTTCACCCCTGCTGGCCAGATGATGGAGAAGTTCCCAACTCGCGTTGTTGAGAAGGCTATCCGTGGCATGCTTCCACACAACCGTCTTGGTGAGCAGATGTATAGAAAGCTGAATGTATACGCTGGTTCCGAGCATCCTCATGCTGCACAGCAGCCAGAAGAGCTCAAGCTGAACATTCGCTAATACTTGGAAGGAGGAACATTTAAAATGGCATTAGCTAGCTACTACGGCACAGGCCGCAGAAAGTCTTCCATTGCAAGAGTTCGTCTTGTTCCAGGTGAAGGCAAGGTGACCATCAATGGTCGCGCAATGGATGAGTATTTTGGTCTCAAGACTCTTGAGCTGATCGTAAGACAGCCTCTGGAGCTGACTGAGACTGTTGATAAGTATGATGTAATCGCTGATGTAAAGGGCGGCGGTGCTTCCGGTCAGGCAGGCGCTATCCGTCACGGCATCACCCGTGCACTGATTGTTCTCGATGAGGATCTTCGTCCAGCACTGAAGAAGGCTGGTTTCGTAACCCGTGATCCTAGAGAGAAAGAGCGTCGTAAGTACGGTCTCAAGAAGGCACGTAAGGCATCCCAGTTCTCCAAGAGATAATTTCAGATTATCGAAACAATGCCCTGTGGTTATACCACAGGGCTTTTTATTATGAAAAAGGTTATCAATACATAAAGTATATAATTATTTTAGGACTATGAGCTTATAAAAAAAGATAATAATCGTTTGACAAATAATGATTAAAAATGATATACTACCAATGTTTCACATTTAAAAACATATAGAGAATCAGGTGTCGTAAGACTTAATAGAGAAGCCGGTACAAGCCGGAGCGGTCCCGCCACTGTAACAGAGAGTGATACTGTTAGGAATAAATTTGTATTACATATTCCAGTCACTGAAGGAGGCAAAGCTCCTTTGGGAAGGCACAGCTATCATGATGACCTGAAGCCAGGAGAACTGCCTGATTAACATTCGCCTTTTGTACCTGCGAGCGACAGGGAGGCTGGATTTTCAGGGGTTTCTGTGTGTTGTATTGCTATGCCTTGAATTTCTTTGCCTGTTTGCCGTTGCAGACAGGTTTTTTTATTGCATTAAACTAAGGAGAGGATTGTTTTTGAAAAGAATTATTGGAAGACTGATGCAGATGCTGGGCACTCTGATAGGTGTCAGCTTTTTGACATTTTGTTTGACATGGCTGGCCCCCGGGGACCCTGTTTCCATGCTGCTGGAGACAGCAGATACCGTAGTATCGGCTGAGCTGGTGGAACAGACCCGCCATGATTTAGGCTTGGATCAGCCTTTTTTGGTGCAGTATGTTAATTGGGCCGGTGGTGTGCTACATGGAGATATGGGCATGTCCTATTCAGCGAAAAAGCCAGTGGTGGATAAGCTGCTGGAGGGATTTGCCGGGACCCTGCTGTTGGCTGTAGTCACGATTATATTTGTGCTTATTATATCCTTGCCACTTGGTATATGGTCGGCAGTAAAGCGTAATAAGCTGCCTGACTATATCGTCAGAGGTCTTTCCTTTATTGGGGTGTCCATGCCTAGCTTTTGGATAGGCTTGCTGCTGCTTTATTTCTTTGGATTAAAGCTACGCTTGTTCCCAATTGCTCAGTCTGAAGTAACAGCAGCGGGAATTGTCCTGCCTGCTCTTACCCTGGCGATTTATATGTCTTCAAAATACATGCGTCAGGTACGTACCGTAATCTTAGAGGAGTTAAATCATGATTATGTGGTAGGGGCCAGAGCACGAGGCCTTTCAGAAACCACAATTTTATGGAAGCATGTGCTGCCAAATGCAATTTTACCTCTAATTACTCTGTTGGGCATGTCCATTGGATGGCTTTTAGGTGGTGTGGCCGTTATTGAGATGGTCTTCTCCTGGCCAGGAATTGGAAATATGGCAGTGCGGGCTATTTCCATGCGTGATTATCCTCTGATTGAAGGCTTTGTACTATGGATTGCCATTGTTTATATGGTGATAAATTTATTGGTAGATATGTCATATTCATGGCTTGATCCTCGACTCAAAAAGGAGGCAAGATAATGGCTCATACTAAGACTTTTTCCCATGGACATGGGGTTAGTAATGTCAATATGGACATTAATATGGATGTTGATAGTAATTTAATGTCCCGAATTAAAGCCAATAAACAGTTTTCGATATATTCTGCCTTGGTAGTATTGATTATATTGGTAGCTATTTTTGCACCTTGGCTTGCTCCTCAGGACCCACTGGTGGGGGAAATGAAGAATGCGTTGCAGACGCCTTCCGCTGAGCATCTGTTGGGAACCGATAAGATGGGCCGTGATACCCTATCCAGAATTATTTGTGGTACCCAAACCTCATTATTTATGACTATCTGTTTGGTGGTGCTGGTAGCTGTTGTAGGTACCTTTGTGGGAACCATGGCTGGCTACTTCGGCGGCAAGATTGAAATGGTGCTCATGCGGTTTACTGACATGATGCTGTCCTTCCCAGGTATCGTTTTGGCCATTGCTATAGCCGGTATCATGGGTGGAAGTGTTATTAATACAATATTGGCTCTGTGCGTGGTAAGCTGGGCTAAATATGCCCGATTGGTGCGCAGCTTGGTATTGAAAATCCGCAATCAGGATTTTATTACTGCTGCTCAGCTGTGTGGTACCAGTACCAAGATGATAATTTGGCAGCATATTTTGCCTAATACATTGCCAATGGTAGTTATTACCGCTGCCATGGATATTGGTACCATGATGATGGAAATAGCCGGACTTTCATTCCTGGGCTTTGGTGCTCAGCCACCAACTCCTGAGTGGGGCCTGATGCTCAATGAAGGTCGCCAGTATATCCAGACAGCCCCTTGGCTCATGGTGTATCCTGGTATGGCTATATTTATTGTGGTAGCCATCTTTAATCTTTGGGGAGATAGTTTGCGGGATATTTTAGATCCACGTCAGACTTGATTCATATTATGTTATATGAAAATGGAAAGGATGAAAAAAATGAATTTTTTCAGGACAAAGAAAATCTGGAAAGCCATCAGTGTGGGATTGTGTACTGCTATGGCTGCAGTAGTAATCGCTGGTTGCGGTGGTTCTGCCGGTAGTGATGCCGTTAATAAGGGCGTTTTGAAGGTTGGTGTAACCAACTTTGCTGATACCCTGGAGCCAACTGAGAACTTCTTTGGTTGGGTTGTTATGCGTTATGGCTTAGGTGAGTGTCTCGCCAAGTTTGATGAAAAGATGAATGTTCAGCCTTGGTTGGCTGAGGAGTGGAAGGTTAGTGACGATAAGCTGACCTGGACCTTTAAAATTCGTGATGGTGTAAAGTTCTCCAATGGCAATCCTTTGACAGCTGAGGCTGTAAAGGCTTCCATCGAGCGTGCATTTGCCAAGAATAGCCGTGCCGCTACCTTCTTTAAGTATACTTCCATTAAGGCAGAAGGTCAGAACCTTATTATTACCACTGATAAGCCAACCCCTAATATGGCTGGCTTTCTGGCTGATCCTTTGTTTATCATTGTTGATACAACTGCAGAGAGCAGCCGTAATTTCTCCAAGGAGGGTCCAATCTGCACCGGTCCATATATGGTTGAATCCTTCGTAAAGGAAAAATCCGTAATGAAGAAGAACCCTAATTATTGGGGCGGCGAGGTTCCATTTGATACCGTTGAGATTCCATCCATTGATGATCCTAACACCCGTGCTATGGCTCTCCAGTCTGGTGACGTGGATATGGCTGTAAATATTGCAGCTGGTGATATGGATTCATTCCGTGGTAATAGCAGCTTTACAATTGATGAGATTTCTTCCCTGCGTACCGTTTTGGCCCGTCTGAACCAGAAGGGTATTTTGAAGGATCCTAAGGTTCGTGCTGCTTTGATTTGTGGCTGCGATCGTGAAACCTATAATAAGGTATTGTTAAAGGGTACCTTCCTCCCAGGTAAGGCACCAGTACCACCATCCATGGATTATGGCTTTGATCAGTTAAAGGATCCTAATGCTTATAATCCTGAACGTGCA
Source organism: Anaerovibrio sp. RM50 (assembly GCF_000622005.1). Taxonomy (GTDB): domain Bacteria; phylum Bacillota; class Negativicutes; order Selenomonadales; family Selenomonadaceae; genus Anaerovibrio. The sequence goes on from NZ_JHWV01000013.1 coordinate 18,725, forward strand.
GCAAAGCTTCTGGATGAAGCAGGCTGGAAGGACACCAATGGTGATGGTATCCGTGACAAGGATGGCCAGCCACTTAAGCTTGATTTCGTAGTATATAACAGTCGTGCAGAGCTGCCTCTTTATGCTGAGGCTGTACAGGCTGATCTGAAGAAGCTGGGCTTTGATATTAACATTAAGAGCGTTGACTACAATCTTGTTGATCAGATGGGTATCAAGGGTGAGTATGACCTGCTTATTTCCAACATCACTACTGCCAACACCGGTGATCCGGAAATTTATCTCACCTGGTATTGGAAGTCCAACTTTAACGGGGAGAATCCTCAGAATGGTTCCGGCTACAGCAATCCTGCTCTTGATGCCAAGTTCAATGCTTTGTCTGTAGAGTTTGATAAGCAGAAGCGTCGTCAGCTCATCATTGAGATTCAGCAGATGATCATGGATGATGGTGCAGCTCTGTTCCTGGGTTACCCTCAGACCAACATTATCTTTAACAATGCGTTGTCTGGTGTAAAGATGTTCCCTTCCGATTATTATTGGATTACCAGTCTGATTAAGCCAGCATCCAAGTAAGGAGCAATCCATGTTACTAGAAATAAATGACCTGGATATCACCTATGGAGACAATACTCCGACAGTAGAAAATGTAAAATTATCTTTAAATGAAGGTGAAATTCTGACTATTGTTGGTGAATCCGGCAGCGGTAAAACAACAGTTATCCGTTCAATCCTGGGGCTGCTATCTGGAGATGGACATGTGAGCAAGGGAACCCTCAGCTTTAAGGGAAGGGATTTAAAGGACCTTTCCCTTAAGGAGTGGCGTGAACTGCGAGGCAAGGATATTTCCATGATTTTCCAGGATTCAGGCAATATGCTGAACCCCGTTCAAACTATAGGTCATCAGTTTAGAGAGTATATTCAGCTTCATAGTGATATGAGCGATTCGGAAGCAGATGCCAAGGCCGTTGAGATACTTAAGCGGATGCATCTTCCCAATGCTGAAAATATACTTTCCTCCTATGCCTTCGAGCTATCTGGTGGTATGCGCCAGAGGGTAGGTATTGCCATGGCAATAACCTTTCATCCCCAGCTTTTGCTGGCGGATGAGCCTACCTCGGCTCTTGATGTAACCACCCAGGCCCAGATAGTAAAGGAACTGATGCAGGTGGTAAAGGAGTCTGGCACTGCTATGATTATGGTGACCCATAATCTCGGTGTGGCATCCTATATGTCGGACAAGCTTATGGTTATGGCCGGCGGCCGGGTGCTGGAATACGGCAACGCCAAGGATATACTTACAAATCCTCAGAGCAACTATACGAAAACTTTGCTGGCTTCAGTGCCAACGATTGGAGGCAAGCGTTATGTCTGAGCAGAATAATACTAATGATTGTCTCATGAGCATTGAACATATTACCAAGGAGTTCAAGCTGTCTGATGGTAATGTACTGCGGGCCTGCAATGATATCTGTATTGATATTCCAAAGGGGAAAACAACAGCTATTGTAGGCGAGTCAGGGTGTGGAAAGTCCACGCTGGTTAAGACAATCATGGGCATCCATGAACCTACTTCCGGTCGTGTAATGTTCCATGGCCAGGATATTACTAAACTTAGCAATAAGGAAAAACGCCAGAATTATCGTCATATTCAAATGGTTTTTCAGGATCCGGCTACGGCCTTTAATCCGAAAATGAAGGTAAAGGACCTTATATGTGAACCCCTCAGAAGCTTTGGCATTATCAGTAAGGGGGAAGTGGAGGAACGGGCTAAGGAGCTGTTACGTCAGGTGGATTTGCCTGTGGAGTTTGTAAACCGTTATCCACATAGTATGAGTGGTGGTCAGCGTCAGCGTGTGGCCATAGCCCGTGCATTGGCTTTGGAGCCTGAAGTAATTGTTTGTGACGAGGCCACAAGTGCCTTGGATGTTTCTGTTCAGGACAGCATCATTAAGCTACTGGTAAAATTACAGCAGGAAAAGGGGATTACCTATATTTTCATCTGCCATGATTTGGCCCTGGTTAGTCTGTTTAGCCATAAGGTAGTAGTTATGCAAAAGGGAACAGTAATGGAGCAGTTGGACGGCGATAAATTGGCGGAGTCCACTCATCCATATACCCGGGATTTGCTGAATGCTGTTTTCTCTGTTCACTGATTCCAATAAGCTAGTATAGGATTTTCAGCGAGTTTTATATGCTTCAAAGATATTTTTCATCCTCAATGGATCGTAAATACCTTAAAATATCACTGCCGGCGGCTATGGAGGGGGTATTTATGATACTCCTGAGCAACGTGGACCTGATTATGGTTGGCGTGCTGGGAGCATCAGCCATTGCCGCTGTCAGTATATTTACTCAGCCCCGAATGATGCTGCTTACTGTGGCCAGATCACTGGCTGCGGCAGTTACTTTACTGACGGCAGAATATTTTGGTGGCGGAAGATTGCTGCGGGCAGGGCGTGTATTACGCCAGTCCCTGTTTTTAGGGGCTGTTATTATGTTGGTGTTTCACATAATATTTTTTGCCTATCTTCCCCAGCTGTTGCTGTGGATGGGGGCAGAGCAGCATTATCTTCAGTTGGCCCTTGATTATGCCTGGATAGCTTTGGGGGCAGTTTATCTTACCTCCATTACCGCCATTCTGCAGGCAATTCAGCTGGGGTTTGGCGAAACCTCCATTGTTCTGAAAACAAATCTTCAGGGTAATGTAATTAATGTTATTGTAAATGCCCTGCTGATTTTTGGTTTGGGCCCTTTCCCTGCCATGGGAGTAAAGGGAGCGGCCATCGGAACTGTGGTGGGGACGGTATATACCTTAAGCTATACTGTCTGGAAGCTTTGGAAGGCGGGAATATTGAAAGCTGGCGGGTTTATGCCCGACAGAATATATTTCCGCTATTTTCTGCCCTTGTTTGGCAGTGTTTTTTCCGAGCAGGGCTTTGAACGTATTGGTATGGTAATTTATACCCGTATGGTGGCAGAGCTAGGAATGATTCCTTACGCTATCCATGCAATCTGTATGAACTTCTGCGATTTTTATTATTGCTTTGCGGGAGGACTGGGGAAAGGCAGTACAGTTATGGCGGCCCATGCCAAGGGACGAAAGGATATGGCTGAATGGAAAAGCTCCCTTGCTGTAAGCATTAAATGGAGTACACTTTTTTCTGTGGTATCCTTTGGGCTCACAGCATTTTTCCGGGAGGAAATATTCTCTCTTTATACGGCAGATGTGAGCTTGCTTCCTCTGGGAAGCGTTATAATGTTTATAGTGGCCCTGGTGAGTTTTCCTGAAGCCCAGCAGATGGTTTGTGCCGGGATTCTTCGGGGCAGCGGCAAATCCGCCCATGTGGCCATATATTCTTTTGCCAGTATTACTGTGATGCGGCCTATAATCACGGCTTTTTTTCTGTATTATTTGGATTTGGGCCTGATAGGAGCCTGGATAGCCCTGGCTTTGGATCAGTCTATGCGGGCGGCCTGTGCCAGCGTCCTGTTATGGCGATTGCAGAAAACTGAAAAATGGTCACTGAAACCAGTTGAGGAAACATAAAATTGGGACTGCTTCGGCAGTCCTTTTTTGTAGGACAAAATACCATTTTTACTTTTGCTTATAACGAGCTTTAAGATGTCCCCTTCCTCTTTAGGTGGGGGAAAACAAACTACAACAGCTGGTGAGAATATCTCCCAGCTCGTTGAAACGCTAATTGGAAGATTTTTCTTCTAAAGAAGAAAAATTTGAACAATGGCGTTATAAAAATTGTTACAAATTTTCAAAAAAATATTTAAATATTCTGAATTTTGTGTAATAATTAACCTGTGCCTGCAAATAAATAATTAGCAGGTAAAAAGTAATCGGGAAAGAGGGGGAGAGTATATGGTTACTTTTTTGTGCGCGTTGGCGGCACTGATTTTGGGTTATGTCATTTATGGCAAGATTGTGGACAATATTTTTGGCCCAACTGATAACCCTACACCGGCAACGATTCACAATGATGGGGTGGATTATATTCCGCTGCCAACCTGGAAGGTATTCATGATTCAGCTGTTGAATATTGCCGGCCTTGGCCCAATATTTGGTGCTCTTGGTGGTGCGCTTTGGGGACCTTCCGTTTATTTTTGGATAGTATTAGGTACTATCTTTGCAGGTGGTGTTCACGATTATCTGTCAGGAATGATCTCCTTGCGTGAGGATGGCAAGAGCATTTCCGAGGTAGTAGGACATCACATGGGAGGCACGATGCTGTTTATTATGCGCGTGTTCTCCGTAGTTCTTCTGGTATTGGTTGGTACTGTATTTATGACAGGACCAGCTGGCCTTTTGGCAAAGTTGACAGGAGTTGCAGTAACTATTGTATTGCCATGTGTACTGCTGTATTATTTCCTGGCAACCCTGCTGCCAATTGATGCCTTGATTGCCCGTTTCTATCCGCTGTTTGGTGCCTGCCTTATTATTATGGCATTGGGCATTATGGCTGGTATGCTCATGGGCGTAGGTGGTCACACCATGCCGGAGATGCAGCTGGCAAATCTGCACCCACAGGGTGATGCAATGCCTATCTGGCCATTGATGTTCATCACTGTAGCATGTGGTGCTATTTCCGGTTTCCATTCTACCCAGTCACCAATCATGTCCCGCTGTCTTACCACTGAGCGCCTTGGCCGTCCTGTATTCTATGGAGCCATGGTCTCTGAGGGTATCATTGCCCTTATTTGGGCAGCAGCAGGTGTAACCTTCTATGACAGCACTGGCGGTTTGGCCGCTGCCATGAAGGCTGGCGGTGCTGGTACCGTAGTATATGATATTTGCGTTGGCTTTATGGGCGGCGATGGCAGTATGACCGGTTACATCGGTGCAACCCTTGCTATGCTTGGTGTAATTGCATGTCCTATTACCTCCGGTGATACAGCATTCCGCAGTGCCCGTCTTACCCTGGCTGACTGGTTTGGGGTTTCCCAGTCCAAGGCTGTTAAGCGTCTGATGTTTGCAGTTCCGCTTCTGGCAGTGGGCGGTATTTTGTCCCAGATGAACTTTGATATTATCTGGAGATATTTCTCCTGGACCAACCAGACCTTGGCCATGATTGTTCTGTGGACTGGTGCTACCTATTTGTTCAGAACCAAGAAGGGCAGCAAGGCATGGCTCATGGCAGCCATACCAGCCACCTTTATGTCAGCTGTAACATGTACCTACATTCTTCAGGCCAAGGAAGGTCTGCAGCTTGGTACTGAAATAAGCTATCCTGTTGGTATTGCCTTTGCTGTTGTATGTGTCATTCTGTTTACCACAAAGGTTCTTCGCAGCAATGAGCAATGATAATTGAATGCTAATGATGAAGGAGTCAGCAATATGCTGGCTCCTTTTTTCTTCAAGGGAATCGGCCTGGGCACCCCAGTCCATTTTTTTGTAGGCTTCGATTTTTATACTTCATGGAAAAAACTTATCAAATGATGTATAATATTACAGGTTGTTTTTGCGGTGACGCAAAGACTTCCTTTAGTTTTTCCTGATGTAATGGAGGTTTTACAGAATGACTAAAATTAACATATTTTCCGGCTTTTTGGGTGCCGGCAAGACAACTCTGATTCAGAAGCTCATTAACGAGGGGTTTAACGATAAGATCTGCCTTATCGAGAATGAGTTTGGTGAGATTGCCATTGATGGCGGCTTTATGAAGGACGCGGGGGTTCAGGTGAAGGAAATAAATTCCGGCTGTATCTGCTGCTCCTTGGTAGGTGACTTTGAGGAGTCCCTGAAGCAGGTTATGGAGACTTATAACCCTGACCGCATTATTATTGAGCCATCTGGTGTGGGCAAGCTGTCTGATGTAAAGGTGGCTGTGTCCAAGGTGTGCAATGATGATGTGGTTATAGATGGCAGCATCGCCGTAGTCCATGCCAAGAAGTGCAAGATGTATGCCAGAAACTATGGCGAGTTTTTCATTGACCAGATTGCCCACGCTGACTGCATCGTTCTCAGCCGCAGCCAAGACGTAACTGAAAAGAAGCTTCAGGAGACCATTGATATTATCCGCGAGCATAATCCAAAGGCTCCTATTGTAACAACTCCGTGGGACAAGATTTCCGGGGGACAGATTTTGGATGCCCTGCACCACAGCGAGCTGCTGAACGTGGATGAGGTGGCCGAGGCCCATCATCACCATGAGCATCACGACCATGAGTGTGATGATCCGGAGTGCGATTGTCACCATCATGACCATGACCACGATCATGAGCATCATCACCACGACCATGACCATGAGCATCATCACCATGACCACGATCATGACCATGACCATGAGTGCCATGATCCTAACTGCAGCTGTCATGACCACGACCATCATGACCATGATCACCATCATCACCATGCTGATGATGTATTCGGCAGCTGGGGCCAGGAAACCACCAAGAAGTTCACCGCCCAGGAGCTTAAGGATATTTTGGCAGAGCTGGTTAATGCTGACGAGTATGGTGTTATCCTCAGGGCAAAGGGTATTGTTATGTCCGCCAACGATGGGGAGTGGCTCCATTTTAACTATGTACCGGGAGAGAGCAGCGTAGTAACCGGTGCGGCTGATTATACCGGCCGTTTCTGCGTTATTGGCAGCAAGCTGCAGGAAGGCAGCTTGAAGGAGCTTTTCCTTGGTGAGTAATATATCTTAATTGGGAGATAAATAATGAGCAAAGAAAAACCAAATGTTCCTGTGTATTACTTTATGGGTCTGTTGGAAAGTGGCAAGACCAGTGTAATCAAGGACTTTTTACAGAATAATCAGTTCGCCAAAGCCGAGTGTAACCTAATTATCTTAGGTGAGGAAGGCGAGGAAGAAATTGACGAGGAGCTTCTACAGGAAAGTCATTCCAAGATTATTGTGGTAGAGGATGTGGAGGAGCTTTCCACTGAGTTTTATCAGGAGCTTCAGAAAAAATACAAGCCTTCCAGCGTCTTAATTGAGGCCAATGGTATGTGGAATGCGGGAGATTATATGAACATTCCCCTTCCGGAGGAATGGTTTGATTTCCAGAATATCGGCATGGTTAATGCAGAGACCTTCGAGGTTTACCAAAAGAATATGAAGGATCGCTTTGTGGATTTGTTCCGTTATTGCGAGCTGATTATATTCAACCGTTGTGACCACGAAACCCGTCAGCAGGACATTCGTCGTAATGTCCGGGTGGTAAATCGCCGTGCACAGGTTATTTTTGAATCTGATCTGGAGGATTTTGTGGAGGAGGAGCCAGAGCTGCCATTTTCCATTGACAAGGATGAGATTGAACTGGAGCTGGATGACTATGGCGCTTGGTTTGTAGATATGCAGGACCACCCTGATCACTATGACAAGAAGCGTATCATTTTTGACGGCTATCTCTGTTCTGCCCAAAAGGATGGGGTCATTCATTATGGTGTAGGTCGTGTAGGTATGGCCTGCTGTGCCGATGATATGATGTTTTTGGGAATATCCGGTACCGGTGCGCCCTTCAAACAGCTTAATCATAGAAAGAATGAGCGTAAGTGGGGCAAGGTAACTGGCGTTATACATGTGAAGTATGACAGCAATGGTGAAATCGACAATCTTAAGATGAAGGTGGAGGCCTTCACTGAAGAAAAGAAGCCTGAAGACACTATTGTGTACTTTAATTAAGCTGTAGAGGTTATACTTATGAAGCCTGATGTTTTGGAAAAAATACAGCAGGAAACTGCTGATTGGGCGTTTCTTGATGAGCTGCCTAAGGAAATGTATGACCTGGTCTATACTAAACGCTATGAGGAGGTAGGGGATACCTTTGAGCTCTTTTCCTATGTAAATGAGGAGAAGCATCTGGGCCTTGTGGCGTATTATCATCAGGAAACAAAGGAATATAAACTGAAAATTCGACGGGGGCTCACAGAGTTTTGTCTGATGCAGTTTATTACCGCTTCCTTCAGTGAATTTGAGCAGCATCTGAAAAATTACCTGGAATCCGCTGTTCATGATCTGGCTATATATAATCCTGATTCCATAAGCTATGTGACCAAGGCTCTTAATATTACTGAATGGGACTATAAGGATATTTTGCCGGAGGAGCTGGAGGGCTATAAGCTGTTTATTAATCCCACACAAATGGTTCGGGTACTAAATGGCTCCTATATAGTATTTGATTATTCGGATTTTGATATTGAGAGCAACTTCATCATTTATTATAATGAATTCCGCAGTGAATTCTTTGGTGAGGCCCGTATCAAAAATATTCCGGAAATGAATTACACCTTTGACTCCAAAAATCTGGAGGAGCTGGAGGAAAAGTTGAGGGCTCACATGGTGGATCGCTTGCGGGAAATCCGTAAGCGGGCAACTGAATAAAAAATAATTGGCAAATCTCTGAAAGATTATGGCAGCTTTCAGGGATTTGCTTTTTTATTGCCTTGTAAAAGCAGGACAAAAATAATGCTTTGTCGAATTATCTACCAGATAAGTATAGCTTTGTCCGATGTTGCTTTATGGGGTGATACTTAATGATAAATAGATTTAATAAAGGAGTAATCAGAATATTGGCTGCCATAATGAGCGCCTTTTATGTTCTGGTTATAGGCTTTCCGCTGACGGCCTATTCCGCCGGGAATATGCATACAAAGGTAGTGAAGGTAGGCTGGTACGATAGCTATGGATTCCAGGAAACGGATAGTGATGGGGTAAGAAGTGGCTATTGTTATGAGTACCTCTTCAGAGTGGCTAATTATACCAACTGGGACTATGAATTTGTCGATGGCGAATGGCCGGAGCTTATTGAAAAGCTGCAAAATGGCGAAATAGACCTGATGGCTGGTGTATCTGTTACCGAAGAACGCAAAAAGTCTATGCTGTTTCCAGACTATCCTATGGGTACAGATAATTATTGGGTTTTTCAGCATGACAGTAACCAAACCATGAACGCCTATGATTTTTCCACTATGAATGGTAAAAAAATAGGTGGTATCAAGAATAATCGAATGACTTATTTTTTGGAGCTGTGGGCGGCGAGGAATCATGTCGATTTAGATATTATTTATTATGATGGTTTTAATGAAAGGGATAAGGATTTTGCAGCCGGCCTTATTGATGGCGTGGTAGCAGCAGATAATAATATTAAGGTTGATGCCGGTTATGCACCTGTGGTTAAGGTGGGACAGGAACCGTTCTATTTGGCTGTCAATAAAAATAAACCGGATTTGCTGTATGAGTTGAATTATGCTTTGACTGATATTGACAGGGCTGATCCATTCTTTATAAAGAAATTGCAGCTTAATAATTATGGCGCTACCCTGATTAATAGTACCCTTTCCGATGAGGAGAGCAAGTGGCTCAGTAATCATAAGCTATGGCGGGGGGGGTATTTTAAGGACTATATGCCGTTTTGTGGGCAGGAAAGCGATGGTTCCCCGACCGGTGTAATCACAGACGTATTTAATATGATATTGAAAAATCTCAATATTGAAGATAAGGTAACCATAGAGTATGTGGCGTACGATTCCCTAGGGGATATGATGCAGGGCTTTGCCCGCAATGAGATTGATATGTCCTTCCCCGCCTTTGGAGATGTGCGTTACAGCGAGGATAATCAATTCAGCCATACCTCAGAAATCCTGAGCGTTCCTATGAATGTGGCGTACAGAGGGGAATATTCGGATAAAACCTTCGCCACGATTGGCTTGTACCATAATCCAATAAAAAAGGTCTTGAAGCCATATAAGGATAGTGAAATTAAGCATTATGACAGTGTGGAACAGTGTTTTGATGCCATACTGTCCGGGGATGCTACCTGTACGATTATGTCCTCATTGTTCCTGCAGGACCGGCTGAATGATTATAAGTACCACAATATAAAGACCATGCCTTTAGGCACCAGCCTGTCCTACTGTATCTGTGTGCCAAGAAATCATTCGGAGCTGTTTTCAATACTTAACAGAGGAATTGCTCTGATTGATAAATCTGTGGTTTCTGATTATGTTTTTAGATATATTCAGTCCAATGCCAAGTATACATTTGAGGATTTTATCAGAGATAATAGTGTTATATTCATATTTAGTGGCGGTTTGTTTTTCATTCTGTTTTTGTGCGGATTGTACGCATACCTTACTGGACTGAAGCGGGCCAAGGCAGAAGTGGATATACAGCTTAAACGCAATGAAGAGCTTGTAAAGACTGAGAAAAAACAGCATCGTGATTTGGAAAGGGCTCTGGAAAAGGCAGAAAGAGCCAGCAAGGCAAAATCCGAATTCCTATCCCGTATGTCCCACGATATACGGACGCCTTTAAATGGTATTATTGGGCTTATGGAAATTGCTGATCGCCATCCTGATGATGTGGAGCTGTTAATTGCCAACAGAGTTAAGGCCAAGGTGGCGGCCAACCATTTGTTGAGCCTCATTAACGATGTCCTTGATATGAGCAAGCTGGAAAGTGACAATGTTGAATTGGCTGAAGATCCATTCAATATTGAAGAGCTTATGTCAGAAGTAATCGCTATTTGCAGTATAAGAGCACGAGAGAATGGAATTACCATCAAGTATAATGACAATGGTGGCATGAAATATCCTGATGTTATTGGCAGTCCATTGCATTTCAAGCAAATAATGATGAATTTAATAAATAATGCCATCAAGTATAATAAACCTAATGGCAGCATTGATATTTCAGCTCAGCTTGGCTTTGAGGATGAGGATACGGTGACCTATGATATTTTTGTAGAGGATACCGGTATTGGCATAAGCGAGGAGTTTTTGCGTCACATCTTTGAGCCATTTACCCAGGAAAAGGACGATGCCCGCAGCCGTTATCAGGGTACTGGTATGGGTATGGCCATTGTTAAGGCTTTGGTGGATAAGATGCAGGGCAAGATTGTGGTGGACAGCCTGGTGGGACATGGTACTACCTTTGGCGTGACCTTGCCATTTAAGATTAACCATCATGTTTCAGAAGAACATGAGGAGACAGAGAAATCCGACAAGTCTGTTGAGGGGATGCGGATTCTGGTGGTAGAAGACAATGAGCTGAATATGGAAATTGTCACCATGATATTGGAGGATGCAGGAGCCATATTGACGAAGGCAGGAAATGGTCGGGAGGCCTATGACATTTTCATGGAAAAGCCATCTGGTACCTTTGATGCCATTTTGATGGATATTATGATGCCGGAGTGGAACGGCTATGAGGCCACTGTACAGATAAGGAAGGCAAATAAATCTGATGCCCAGAGCATACCGATTATCGCCATGACTGCCAATACCTTTGCAGAGGATATTCAAAAATCCAGGGAGGCAGGCATGAATGCCCATATTGGCAAGCCGATAAATGTGGAGGTGCTTATGTCCACTCTGGAGAAGTTCAGAATTAAGTAGAGAAACCAGCATTGACATATACCTTATGGGGGTATATTATATACCCACATAGGGTATATTTTTTGGCAAGGAGGCATCTATGGAAGAAAATAACAAGCAGTGTTCCTGTGGCTGTGGGGATGTTAAGCACAAACACCGGGACAAGGAGGGAAAGGAATATAAAAGTCTGGTTTCACGTCTTAACCGTATTGAGGGTCAGGTCCGGGGCATTCAACGGATGGTGGAGGATGACCGTTACTGTGTGGACATAATGACCCAGGTAAGTGCCATTCAGGCAGCACTGGGGGCATTTAACAAAGAGCTTTTGGCACAACACATCAAAAGCTGTGTGGTTCACGATATTCGTCAGGGGGATGACGAGGTGGTGGATGAACTGGTGAAGCTTTTGTCAAAAATGGTGCCCTGACTGATGAGGTAATTTAATGAAGAAAGAAAGATTTGATATCACGGGAATGACCTGCTCTGCCTGCTCAGCAAGGGTGGAAAGGGCCGTAACGAAGCTGGAGGGAACAAGTGAGGTAAGTGTAAATCTCCTGACAAATTCCATGCAGCTTTCCTATGATGAAGAAATAATAAAGCCTGAACGGATTATTCAGGCGGTGGAGCAGGCGGGTTATGGAGCAAGTATTAAAGGAAAAAAGACAGATGGTTCCCGCCTGTCTTATGATGCTGGTGAAGCAATACCAGGCAATGAAGCAGATGCCATGAAAAAACGGCTCTTGTGGTCAGTGGTATTTCTTCTGCCCCTCATGTTCATTGCCATGCACCGCATGATATATGCACTGGTGGGATTGCCGGTGCCGGAGATTATGAGGGAGCTTTTTGAAGGACCGCAAAATGCCATTACCTTTTCATTTTCCCAGTTTTTGCTGGTACTTCCTATTATGTATCTTAATCGCAAGTATTACATAAATGGGTTCCGCAACCTTTTTAATGGTGCACCCAATATGGACAGTCTGGTGGGTATGGGCTCCATGGCGGCGGCACTTTTTGGGGCCTTTGCCGTGTTCCGCATGGGCTGGGGCCTTGGCCATGGCGACTTGCCTCTGGTGGAGGAATACAGCCGCAACCTCTATTTTGAGTCGGCGGGTATGATTGTTACCCTGATTACTGTGGGGAAATATTTGGAGGCCAGGGCCAAGGGAAAAACTGGAGAGGCTTTGGCAAGGCTTATGGAGCTGGCACCCCAAAAGGCCACTGTTGTACGTGGGGGACAGGAGGTTTCCCTGGCAGTGGAGGAGCTGGTGGTAGGAGATGAAATTATCGTCCGTCCAGGAGAACGTCTTCCTGCTGATGGAACAGTGATTTCCGGACAGACAAGCATTGATGAATCTGCCATTACGGGAGAAAGTCTCCCAGTATTTAAACAGCCCGGAGACAAGGTAACCTCCGCCACATTGAACAAGGTGGGAGCGATCCATTTCCGCGCCGACAAGGTGGGAGGGGATACTGCCATCAGCCAGATAATCCGGCTGGTGGACGAAGCCAGTGCCAGCAAGGCTCCTATGGCAAGGCTGGCAGACCGCATTGCGGGCGTATTTGTGCCAGCAGTTATTATAATTGCCCTTTTGGCAGGGGGTATATGGCTGGCACTTGGGGAAAGCCTTGAGTTTGCCTTTTCCATAGCCATATCCATTTTGGTTATATCCTGTCCCTGTGCTTTGGGGCTGGCTACTCCTGTGGCTATTATGGTGGGAACAGGGAAGGGGGCAGAAAACGGTATTCTCATTAAATCAGGGGAAGCACTGGAGACTGCCCAGGCCATCGATACTGTAGTAATGGATAAAACTGGTACTATTACTGAGGGGAAACCCCAGGTTACCGATGTGCTGGCAATTAATATGACGGAAGGTGAGCTGTTATCCCTGGCGGCAGCCTTGGAAAAAAACAGTGAGCACCCCCTTGCGGAGGCTGTGGTAAATTACGCGGAAGCCAAGGGAATTACTGCTGTTGAAGCAGAGGATTTTCAGGCGGTAATTGGCCGTGGGGTTCGGGGAATTATTAATGGAGAATCATATTTGGCCGGCAATGAGGCCTTTATGGAAGAGCAGGGAATGGATATATCCGGGTATTCACAGGATTTAATTCGCCTGTCAAAGGAAGGCAAAACTGTGCTGCTCTTTGCTGACGGCAAAAAGCTTTTGGGCTGTATTGCAGTGGCGGATAAAGAAAAGACCTCCAGTCTGGAGGCTGTTAAAGAACTGAGAACCATGGGGCTGGATGTAATAATGCTTACCGGTGACAATGAGCGCACGGCAGAAGCTGTGGCCCGTCTCCTGGGAATCAGCAAATTTATAGCAGGAGTACTTCCGGACATGAAGGAGAAGCAGATTTCTGCTTTGCAGTCTCAGGGCCATAGGGTGGCCATGATTGGGGACGGCATTAATGACGCCCCTGCCTTAACCAGGGCAGATCTGGGAATTGCCATCGGGGCCGGCACTGATGTGGCCATGGAAAGTGCTGACGCTGTGCTTATCAGAAGTGATCTGCTGGATGCGGTAAGTGCCATCAGGCTGTCCAGAGCTGTAATCCGCAAAATAAAGGAGAATCTTTTCTGGGCCTTTATTTACAATATTATTGGTATTCCACTGGCTGCGGGGCTTTTATATCCTGCCTTTGGTATAAAGCTGTCTCCTATGATAGGGGCGGCGGCCATGAGCTTGTCCAGTGTATGTGTAGTTATGAACGCCCTAAGGCTCCGTTCCTTTAAAACTCATAAAGAGGGGACTTTGGCTTCAGATAATGAAAAGAAAAAGGATGGACAGGAGACTGTCAGAAAGGAAGAAATGTTTATGCAGAAGGAACTTAAAATCGAAGGTATGATGTGTGCCCATTGCCAAAAGCATGTTAATGATGCTTTGTCCAAGATGGCAGGGGTTACTGGTGTGGAGGTAAATCTGGAGGCTGGCACTGCAACTGTAACTGCTGACAGGGATATTCCCCAGAATGAATTTGCCAAGGTAATTACCGACGCTGGTTATGAGCTGGTTGGCTGATTGTCTGAGGGGTTGATTGGTAATTAAGGGCTTGACGGACAGGTTTTAACTTTGGGAAAATAAATATTGGTGCTATAAAGGAGTGAATATGGTGAAAACAATTGGCATTATTGGTGGTATGGGGCCCATGGCAACAGTGGATCTGATGAAGAAGATTATCTTGGCAACACCGGCTTCCTGTGATCAGGAGCACATTCCCATGCTGGTGGACAATAACTGCATGGTTCCGGACCGCACAAAAGCCATTAAGGGGATGGGCCCATCTCCGGTGCCGGAGATGATGAAAAGTGCGAAAAGGCTCGTGGCGGGTGGAGCGGATTTTCTTATCATGGCCTGCAACACGGCACATTATTTCCTGCCGGAGATTTTGCCGCATATTAATATTCCTGTGGTTTCCATTATTGATGTGGCAGTGGCCAGCATAAAAGAAAAGGGCTATAAGAGCGTTGGGCTTCTGGCTACCAGCGGTACCATCAGCACAAAGCTGTATCAGAGGGCTCTGGAGGACAATGGCATTAAATGCATTACCCCAGCTGCGGAGAAACAGCATTTTGTGGATGACATGATTTATGACGGGGTGAAGGCCAATAATGAAAATTATGACACCACAGTCGTTAGAAATTTGCTGAAGGAAATGAAGGAGCAGGGGGCAGAGGCCTTTATTTTGGGCTGTACTGAGGTGCCGGTGGCTGTGACCATGTACAATCTGGAAGGGATATTTATTGATTCCACCGATGAACTGGCCAAGGCGGCTGTGAAATTTGCCCGTGCCGATTGAATTTATTGCATTAAGAAAAGCAGAGCCGTAACGGACTCTGCTTTTTTAATAAAGGGAATTGGACTGGTTGACGCAGTCTGATTTTTGATTACATGAAATATTGGATTATCCAGTAGAGGACCGGGGTTACCAACAGGGCCGGCAAATAATCCAGAACCTTTATTTTTGTCAGATTAAGCATATTAAGGCCGATAGCCAGTATAAGCAGACAGCCTGTGGAGGAAATTTCAGCAATTATCTCATCGGACAAGAGTGGTGCAATATATTCTGCCAGCAGCACAATTCCCCCCTGAAAGAAAAAGGTGAATACTGCTGAGCCCATTACGCCTATTCCCATGGTGGCGGTAAACATAATCCCCGATACAAAATCCAGCAGGGATTTGGTGTACAGCATGGCAAAATCAGCCCGCAGGCCGGCATTTAATGAGCCCACAATAACCATGGCACCCACATTCATAATCAGGCAGGAAGTCACAAAGGCATTGGCCATTCTGGCCGCTTCCCCCGCACCGGCAAAATGGGAGGTCAGGCGGGCAGCTCCGCGGTTTATCCGGCCATCAAGATCACATAATTTACCAATAAACACGCCTATTACCACCGATACAATCAGCAGCAAAATATTTTTTTCCACAATGGTGCCCTGAATACCAATAACCACGGTACACAGCCCAAGGGCTTCCATAATGGCATCAGAGATTCTTTGAGGAATACCCTTTCTCAGCAATAAGCCCATGAGGCAGCCGATAATAATGGCAACGGTGTTTACAATAACAGCAAAAATAAGACATCACTCCCCGAAAACTTACAACTATCACTATTTTAGCACTAAGACAGTATCTAATATAGTTAATTGTTGTTAAAATAACTAAAATACAAAAGCACCTTGTGGAGAAACGCCATTAAAGGTCGTCTCATGGGCAAGGTGCTTTTTGTGGTTTATTATTTTATTGCAGCATACCACATTCAATCTTTTCAACGTGGTTTAATTCCAGTTCAAAGTCCAATCCCAGGGCCGGGTTGTTGGCGGAGCGGTAAATCATGTGATCTCCCAGCACTGCATTTGGCTGGCCATAGGCGGCGATTACTTCATCTGCAGAGGAGCCAACCTTTATTCCCTTGGCAGTTCCCAGACCGTTATGGTCGTCCACCTTGATCTTGGTAACTATACCATTTGTCACATACAAATCAAAGATGTGCTTGTATTCGTATTCAACAGCGGTTCCTTTGCGGTCGATTTCATGGGGCTCTCCATGACGCTGACGAACCGCATCAATGGAGGCACCATAAGATATCTGTCCCAAAACCAGCTGGTCATCGGTAAGAGTGCCTGCAGTGGTACCCTGGGCTGGGGGAACCTGTCCAAGCCCTGCTGGCGGAATATTGGACTGATTGTTATTGGCAGCCGGAATGGCCGCATTATTAGGAGCCGGAGCTGCCGGTGCAGCTGTTATTGGGGGCGCCGTATTGGCCACATACAGGGAGTGGATATAAAAATAGGCCATGGTGCCGCCAATTCCAACTAAAAGAGCAACTACAACCGCCAAGATTGCTTTCTTGTTCATAGTATATTCCTCCTTAACAATATCTGAATGAAGCACCATTATGGTGACTATTTGAAACGTCGTATCCAAGTATTGAATTATTAATGACATTATAACCCATTTTTCTAAAATTATCCTTAATTTTTAAAGGAAAGCGGAAAAAGCTGAGATTACCGGTAAAAGACCGTAATCCCAGCTTTTAAAATTATCTGCTAATAGTTACCCTGTCCTTGAGCATTACTGCAGCGAAGTAAAAGGCCACAATGTTTACTGCGGATTTTATCAATAGTCCCGGGGCCGAGGATAATCCTGCCTCTATGCTGTCGTATAGAATAGCTCCGAAGATGGTGTAGCCTGCTGTCATTATCAGGGAAGCTGAAACCAGGGCTATGAAAGTGCGGGTGGATTTAAGCACATGTTTTTCCCCTACATTTTCCACAATGAGGGCGAAGGACAGGGCCATGAGAAATTTTATCAGTATAGTAGGTCCTATCCACAATGGGAAGCCTCCCAACAGATCCGCAAAGGCGGAACCGATACAGCCTGCCCATATTCCCTGCCGGCGGCCTGCCAGCAATACTATGAGAAAAATTGCCGCATCACCCAAATGAGCATATCCCAGAGGAATTGGAATCTTAGGCACAAAGGTGGCTAAAAATACCACCGATGACATAACTGCCACAAGGCACATTTCCCGTGTCGTCCATCTTTGTTGATTAATCGGCGAAATATTCATATAAAACCCCTCCCATATCGCCTACTAAACTTATAGGTTATATAATTTAGATTTTATTATATAACTTTCTGATAGTTTGTCAATAAAAATGTAGTTTTATTTGTGTTCATATCATAACAGGGAAAAAGTCATCATATATGCTGACAGGGACCAGTATTATCATTTTAATAATATTGCTTATATATGGATGGCGTGATAAAATAATATAGCTATTTTGGTGCTGCTGTGAAATACAGCAGCTTCTTTTTTGAGGTGACAGAAATGGTAGTAATTGAAAAGGCTATTCTTCATATTTTAGATGTAAACGAATCAAACGAGGTATTTTCCGACGAGCTGCTGGAAATGAATGAAGCTACGGCAGAATTCCTCATTAAGCACGTGGAAAAGACCATTTCCAGCCAGGATGCCAAGAAGGGCAGCTTCTACGGCAACAGCGAATTTAAGGTTATGCTGGAGGGGTATCTTGCCGGGGAAATGGAGTTTGTGGACTTTTCCCGTCAGGCGGCAGGGGCTCTTTACAAGGTACTGACCACAGCAGAGGCCGTGGCCTCCACAGATTTGCTTATCTGTGATGCCCACATCGATGAAACCAGATATCTGGTTATTTTCAAGTGCAACAACCATCAGGGCTATGTACATCAGATCAACGTGGACGAAAATGGCAAGGTGGCCACCGAGCTGGTGAATAATTACGCCATTCTTCCGGGTCTGTCCCAGAAAATCGACGAATTTGTATTTATTAACTGTGAGACCATGGATATTCTTTCCAAGTCCCGGAAATATAATGTGGACGGCAACAGCATTTTCCTTATTCCCGAGCTGTTTTTGGAATGTGCCCAGAACCCGTCTCCTGCTGAAACCATAAAGGAAATCAACAAGGCAGTAAAGAAGGTCACTGAGGCCTATTGCCAGGATGAGGTGGCGGCAGTTACAGCCGTAAAGAACTTCATTGCTGAAAATATGGAGAAGGAGGCTGTGCTGGATCCTGTGGCTGTGGGCCGTGAGGTTTTTCAGGACAATCCTTCCATGGCAGCGGACTACAATCATGCCATTGAGACTGCCGGCTTTGCTGAGCCTGTGGAGGTAAATCAGGAGGCCACCCTCAAGAAGATGAAGAAGCATAAGCTCAGTACGGATACGGGTATTGAGATTACTATTCCTACAGACTATTTTGAGAATACGGATTTTGTGGAATTTTTCAAGGAGGAGGACGGCTCCATGTCTATTACCCTGAAAAATATCCAGAACATCATTAACAGATGATTTTAAGGTGATTTATGGTTGTAAATGGCAAGCTGGACAACATAAAATCGGGGGTTATCCAGGAGCTGGAGTCCCTTTATGAGCTGGAAATTCCCCAGGGTCAGATCATTACCCGTGAGGCGGCGGAAAAAATGCTGGAGCTTACGGGGATTCTGGCCCGTGAGGTGGCGGTGTACATTAACCGCAAGGGCACTGTGGTGCAGGTTTCTGTTGGTGATGACGCTACTGTGGAGCTGCCGGATATTAAGCAGAGGAGTACCATTCGCCTTTCGGGAATTAGGTGTGTCCATACCCACCCAAGTGCTGATACAAGACTGTCGGCACCGGATTTGTCCTCCCTCAGGAGTATGCGCTTTGACTGCATGGTGGCCATAGGGCTAAAAAAAGACAATAAAATATATGGCAGTCTGGCCTTCCTAAATGGTGAAATGACCGAAGAAGGGGGATACGTGGTAAGCGGTACCAAGGAGCTGCCCTTAAAGGAGCTGAACAATATAGATCTGGTTCAGCTTATTGTGCTGGTAAATAACGCACTGGGGAAGAATCGCCTTAAGGACACGGAGGAGCATACGGAAAAGGCCATTTTGGCAGGCGTTGCCTTCACCTTCCGTAGGGACGACTGGCAGGTGGAGGATTCACTGGCGGAGCTTCGTGGACTGGTGGAAACTGCCGGGGCAGACATAGTGGGTGAGGTTATCCAGAACAAGGACAAGCCGGATAACGCCTATTTTCTGGGCAAGGGCAAGGTGGAGGAAATCGCCATGCTGGCCCAAAATGTGGAGGCGGACCTGCTGGTTATAGATGATGAAATATCTCCTTCCCAGCAGAGAAATCTGGAGCTCAGTACCGGCCTGCGGGTGGTGGACCGTACAGCCCTTATATTGGACATTTTTGCCCAGCGGGCCCGTTCCAGTGCGGGTAAATTGCAGGTGGAGCTGGCCCAGCTGAAATACAATCTGCCCCGTTTGGGGGGGCAGGGGCTGGTAATGTCCAGACTGGGGGGCGGTATTGGCACCAGAGGCCCCGGGGAAACCAAGCTGGAAATGGACAGACGCCGTATTCATGGCCGTATCCACGATTTGGAGGAGCAGCTTAAGAAGCTTAAGAATCAGCGTAAGCTCCACCGTAACCAGCGAAAGCAGTCAAGACTGGCGTCTGCGGCATTGGTGGGCTATACCAATGCGGGTAAGTCAACTATACTTAATGCTTTGTCAGATTCTGATGTTTTGGCCGAGGACAAGCTCTTTGCCACCCTTGATCCAACCACCCGTCTGGTGGATCTTGATGAAAAGCTCCAGATTCTCCTTACGGATACCGTAGGTTTTATCCAGAAGCTGCCCCATACCCTGGTAAGTGCCTTTCAGGCCACCCTGGAGGAAACCACAGAGGCGGATTTGCTGGTCCATGTGGTTGATGCCAGCGACCCTAATTATGAGCTGCAAATAAAGGCGGTTATTAAGGTGCTGGATGAAATCGGGGCAAAGGAAAAGCCCGCCATTTTTGTGTTTAACAAGGCCGACAGGCTGATGGAACAGGGGGGCACGGATTTTGATGCCCAGCGTATGCTGCAGGGCCGCGAAGGTGTGGTAATTTCTGCAAAGAATCCGGGGGATTTGCAAAAACTGCGGGATAAGCTGGCCTCCTTCTTTAATCAGGGGAAGGTGGTTATGAAGCTGTGTATTCCTTACACGGAGGGCAGCGTAATTACCCGTCTCCACGAAGAGGGCAACGTTCTCAATACTGATTATGACGAAAAGGGTACGGTTCTGGAGGTGGAGCTTCCAGTAACCGATGCTGAAGCATATAAAAAATATGAAATTTGATTTAGGGAGTAATTTTTACTAATGGTTTTTTCTGAGAAATTAATTGAATTGAAAAAGCAGGTGCTGGCTGAAAGCCAGCCCATGTTTGAACGCATTGACGCCATTGCTGAGGCCAATACTTTGAAGGTGTTGGATGCCATGCGGGAGTGTCAGGTGGGGGAAGCCCATTTTAATACCACCTCTGGTTACGCTTACAGTGATGTGGGCCGCATGAAGGCTGATGAACTCTTTGCCAAGGTATTTGGGGCAGAAAGGGCTTTGGTGCGTACCCAGTTCGTATCCGGAACCCACACTTTGGCCACGGTTCTCTTTGGTATTCTCCGTCCGGGAGATAAGCTGCTGTCCATCACCGGTGCTCCCTACGATACCATGCAGACAGTTATCGGCTACGCCTCTGAAAGCAAGGGTTCCTTGAAGGAATTTGGCATTAAATACGATGAACTGGATATGGTGGAGGGCAAGGTGGATATGGCCGGCATTGAGGGGAAGATGACTCCCGACACCAAGATGGTGCTTATTCAGCGCTCCCGTGGTTATTCCATGCGTGACCCATTGAGCATTGATGATATTGAGACTATCTGCGCTGAGGTGCATCGCATTAAGCCTGACTGCGTGTGCTTTGTGGACAACTGCTACGGCGAATTTGTGGATACCAGGGAGCCAGTGCAGGTGGGAGCTGATATTATGGCGGGTTCACTTATCAAGAATCCTGGTGGCGGTATTGCCCTTACAGGGGGTTACATCTGTGGCAGGGACGAGCTGGTGGAGCTGGCCTCCTACAGAATGACTTCCCCTGGCATGGGTGATGAGCTGGGAGCATCTCTGGCCAACAACCGCATGATATTCCAAGGCTTCTTTATGGCTCCCCATGTGGTGGCCCAGGCTATAAAGGGTGCAGTATTTGCGGCGGGAATGTTCAGTAAATTGGGGTATAAAACCCTGCCACTTCCTACTGATGTGCGCGGCGATATTATTCAGGCGGTGCAGCTTGATACTCCGGAAAATCTCATTGCCTTCTGTGGTGGCATTCAGAAGTATTCCCCGGTGGATTCCTTTGCAGCCCCTGAGCCATGGGATATGCCAGGCTATGAGGACCAGATTATTATGGCGGCAGGCACCTTTGTTCAGGGTGCTTCCATTGAGCTTAGTGCTGACGGCCCTATGCGTGCCCCATATAATGTATACATTCAGGGGGGAGTAACCTTCGAGCACGCAGTTATTGGAATTATGGGGGCAGCCCAGGCTGTAGAAGATTTAAAGAAATAAATAAAAATTGCAAATTTATTTTTTGACACAAAAACAGAGAGCAGCCCGGAGGCTGCTCTCTTCGTTTATAAATGTTATCGTTTATATGGGTTATGTGATAATTATATAAATTACATCTGGCGGTAGATGCCGATCACTTTTCCAAGGATGGTGACATTCTTCTCGAAGAATGGTTCCATGGAGTCATTTTCCGGCTGGAGACGAATGCAATCCTTCTCCTTGAAGAAGCGTTTTACGGTGGCAGCCTCGCCGTTCACCAGAGCTACTACAATGTCGCTGTTGTTGGCAGTGCTTTGCTGCTTAACCATGATATAGTCGCCGTCATAGATGCCGGCATTGATCATGCTCTCACCGTCCACCTTTAGCATGAAGGTTTCGGAGGTGGTGCCAAGAAGATTCTGAGGGAAAGCAAAAACCTCCTCAATATTTTCCTGGGCCAAAATTGGGGTGCCGGCAGTTACTGCACCTACCAGCGGTACGTTCACAGTGCGCTCCCAAGGCTTGTCCTCCAAAAGATCAATGGCTCGTGGCTTGGTTGGGTCGCGGCGGATAAGGCCTGCGTCCTCCAGCTGATTGAGATAGCCGTGTACTGTGGAGCTGGATTTCAGCCCAACAGCCTTGCCTATTTCACGAACAGAAGGTGGATAGCCCTTTGCCAAAAGAAATTCCTTGATATACTTGTAAATCTGGTCCATGCGCTCATCAGCACAGCGTTTGCGTCCCATTAGTCACACTCCTTACATTAACAATTCTGTACCTATAGTATATCATATATATGTTCTATTGCAAGTGTTCTACAAACAAAAGTGCTGATTATTTTTTAAAATTTTTTGGGTAGAATGTAAAAATAAGTAATGCTAATATCAAAAATAATTTCTCGCGACAGTATAATGAATTATGGTATAATTTTGTCAATAGAGCTATGGTCTAATGGTTGAGGTGAACTCTATGAAGCACATACCATATTTATGTGAAGATGAAAAGGATTTTTTCAATAGAGTGGATGAGTTTTCCCGTGAGCTGGCTGATATGGGAAGGTATTCCTGTGTGTTGGTTACGATTTTTTTGGATATTCATCTGAAGGAAAAGGCTCCCGAGCTGATACGAAAGGTTCGTGAGACTTTGCCTGAAGCCAGAATAGCTGGTGGTACGGCCTCTGCCAATATTACAGCAGGGGTTATAAATTTGTGTGGTATTTCCCTTACATTTTCCGTTTTTGAGGAAGCCCAGGTGGAAGTTTTTCCTTTGGAGTGGGATGATGCAAGGAGCCATGAAATCGGTGCGGAGACTCTGGAAAGGCTTAATGAGGCTGATAATTTGGCGGCTGTGGAGATGCTTACCTCCGGCTATGCCATCAATACTATGCCATTTTTCAGGGAGCTTTCCCTCCTTCCGCCAGAGGTTGTTTTCTTTGGCGGGGTAGTGGATGATGGTACTACCCCGGCGGGACAGGGCTTTGTGTTTGCCGGTGAAGACGTTATTTATCGCGGTCATGTGATGGTGATATTCAAGGGCAAATCATTGTACGTTAATGTGGGCTATGGCAGCGGTTGGCGGCCTTTGGGTAAGATTATGACCGTTACCCGACTGAGCAATCCACATACTATCTGTGAGATTGACGATGTGCCCGTAAGGACTATTTATGAAAAATATATTGGAATTAACAGCTGGAATGAGGATTTTCTAAATGAATCCGTTGTATTCCCGTTTTCCATAATAAGGAACGGCACCTCCCTTTCAAGGCTTCCAAGGCGTCTGGAAAAGGACGGCAGTGCCAGTTATGGCGCAGATTTTGCAGTGGGGGACAGGGTCCGCCTTTGTTATGGTGATCCCACCATTATTATTCAGGAGGCCCGCAATCTGCAAATGGATATGATTCATTTCAATCCGGAGGGAATTTTTGTCGTCAGCTGCTGGGCCAGAAAGGTTTTGCTCCATAAGGATGTTAATCAGGAACTGGAGGCTTGCCGCAAAACAGCTCCTTCCACCGGCATTTACGCTTTGGGGGAGTACATCAGAACCAAAGGCGGGGACATTTACCTCAATAATATGTGCCTTTCCATAATAGGTGTCAGGGAAGGGGGCCATGAGGCAGAGGTTCCTCAGGATGAAATATTGCAGCCGATACGTCTGGAGCATCAGAACAGTGTTCTCAGCCACATGATGCATTTCGTGCAGGCAGTTTCCGATGAATTGGAGGAGAGCAACAGGCGTCTTCAGGATATTGCGAAAATCGATTTCCTCACCAATCTTCTCAATCGTGGTGAGCTGGAATCAGAAATGGCCAACTCCCTTTATGACAGTCAGCTCAGTGATAAGCGATTGACGGTTATGATGCTGGATCTGGATAATTTTAAGCATATAAATGATACCCTGGGCCATGATACCGGCGATGAGGTGTTAAAGAGCGTGGCTGATCTTATTAGACAGAACATAAGGGCTACTGATAAGGCGGGACGCTGGGGCGGCGATGAATTTATTATCGTGTTCAATAATTCGGACGTGAAGGTGGCCGAGCATGTGGCGGAGCGCATAAGAAGCAAGATTATGGGGCTGGCCGAATCCTTTAATGTGGACAATGTAACTGTCAGCATCGGCATTACGGCTGCCACCAAGGATGATACCCTGCTTACCCTTTTCCAGAGAGTTGATACGGCCATGTATAAATCAAAGAATTTGGGCGGCAAGAATTGTGTTACCGTTATTTAATTAAATAAACATAGGCATATTAAGAGCCCTGCCGGGGAGGAAATAATCCTTTCTGACAGGGCTTCTTCATTTTATGGGCCGGGTTTTCGGGAATATGGGTTTACTTAATAAGCTCAGTTAAAACATCGTCCAGGGTATTGAGAACGTTGTTGATGTCCTCCTCTGTAACAACCAATGGTGGCTGGAAGGCCATTACATTACGCTCAATACCGTTCTTGCCAATGATAAAGCCGCGGTTCTTCATTTCCTCAAGAACCATATCCAGCTCATCAGGAGCAGGGCTCTTGTCTGCATGAACAAATTCGGCACCACGCATGAGGCCAAGACCGCGGATGTCACCAATAATAGGGTGCTTTTTCTGCAGCTCCACAAGGCCGTCATAAAGCTGCTGACCACGCTCACGGGCATTCTTCATAAGGTCATGCTTCTGAATGTAGTTAATTACGCTAAGCCCCGCAATGGAGGATACAGGGTTGCCGCCAAGGGTGGAGGCACCTGGCTTGGTGTAGGTGTCAGCAATTTTGGCAGAGGCTGTAAAGGCGGAAATCGGAGCACCATTGCCCAGAGCCTTGGCCATGGTCATAATATCCGGAACCACATCGAAGTTTTCGATGGCAAACATTTTGCCGGTGCGGCCGAAGCCCGTCTGAACCTCGTCAATGATGAGAAGAGCATTGTACTTTTCGAGAATCTCCTTCACCCGTTTAAAGTAGCCCTTTGGAGGGGTTACAATACCCGCATTGCCCTGAATAGGCTCGGCAATAAGGGCTGCAGGATGACCACTGGTGGAATATTTAATAAGATCCTCAACGGCGTTGGCACAGGCCAAATCACATTCAGGATACTTCTTGCCCAGCGGACAGCGATAGCAATAGGCATTTGGAGCAAAGTGGATACCGCCGCATGGATGTGGGTCAGTACGCCACATCTGAATACCAGTTACACTCATGGTGAGCTTGGTACGGCCGTGTAGACCGTTTCTCAAGCTGATAAACTCGTCATTGCCGGTGTAAATGGAAGCCAGCAGCATGGCACCCTCATTGGCCTCAGTGCCTGTGGAGCAGAAGAAGGTTTTCTGCAAATCACCTGGAGTAACCTCAGCCAGCTTTTCTGCCAGATTAACAAAATTTTCAGTAAGGTAGATATTGCAGACATGCTGCAGAGACTGAACCTGCTTAACCACATTTTCAGCGATTTCAGGATTGCAGTGACCGCAGTTCATAACGGAAACACCTGCAAACATATCAAGGTATTTGCGGCCTTCGCTGTCATAAAGGAACTGCATATCTCCCTTTACAAACTGGCGTGGCTCCTTGTAGAAGTGGGCCAGACAAGGCATGATGTATTTCTTCTTTTTTTCCAAAATGGCCTCAGGACCAATAGGCTTTTCCATGGACATTATCAATACCTCCTATAAATTAAAAAATATTTAGGAATTGAAAGCCTTCCCCTATAGGGAAGGTGGGCGCGTAGCGCTCGCATGAGGTCGATTAGAGTGAATCCTGGGACTGGCGGAAACGATATACACCAATACCCAGCTTTCTAGGACCGGACTCCTGCAGCTTCTTGAAGGTTTCTTCATCAAAGGCTGGCTTGCCGGCATCCAGATTATCAAGAGCAGTGCGGTATGCCTTGGTAAGCTCTGCCACCAGCTCAGGCTCATAGTCCTTTGCTTCAATGCGGAAGGCAGCCACACCGTTGAATTTTTCCAGATATGGGTAGTAGCACAGATCCTTGGTAAAGAGAATGTGGTTACGGCCAAACTGGTCCATACGAAGTGGATGAACACCGCCTGCAGTATCCTTAAGTGCGTAATGACGATTTACAAACTCAGGGTTAACTAAGTGCTTGTATGGCAGAATCATGGCTGCAAAATTGTGGTCGCAGATCATGGACTCATAGGAGCCGTGAGCGATAACTTCAATAGGAAGCTCAGACTGTTCCACAAGATTCTTCACCTGGGCGAAGGAAAGCTCAAGGGAAGCAGTACCCATGGAAATGCCGTTCTTCTTCATAAAGCTGGCGGCCTTATGGTTAAAGAGATTAAAGGAGAAATCCGCCTGTACGGGAAGGTCGGTACATTCCTGGGCCAGCTTAAGGGAACCAAGGTTGCTTACAAGTACTCCTGCCGGCTTCAAATCATTTACAGCCTTTAGGTATTGCTCAAGCTCTCCGCATTCACGGCGCATGGTGGTGCGTGGAGTACCAATAACGATTTTTGTATTGTATTTCTTGCCAATTTCAATGGCCTTTGCCACATTCTTAAGGGACCAAGGCTTCTTTGGCTTGTATGCTTCACCGGAAAGGTAAACGATGTCCGCACCATTGGAGCAGGCAGCTTCTACGGAAGCAATGTCGGCAACTTGAACTGCCAGCTGACGCTTACCATTATTTTCCTTATTAATGGAAGGCTCAGCCTTTAAAATTTCATCCTGGAAGCCGGCCTCTTCTACAGCATCACTGAAGAAGCGAGGCTCACGGGAGCCATCAAAGCCAATATCGCTGGCATCGGGCTGTCCAAGAGCAAAAGTGGTGGTGAAATCACGGGCACGGTTCTTATAAAGATCCTGCCAGCCTTCTTCATCAATCTGGTATCCATATGGATCCTCAATATAGGCATCAATAGCTTTTCTGTAGGTTGCCACAATGCGGCGTACGAAATCAGCAGGGCGCATGCGTCCCTCAATTTTGAAGGAGAAAACACCAGCCTGAATGAGCTCTGGGATGTTTCTGTACATGCACATATCCTTAAGGGCCAGCTTGTAGTCGTGCTGACCATCCTTATCAAGAATTTCCCCGGTTTCCTCGTCAATGAGCTTGTAGGCCCAACGGCAAGGCTTCAGACAACGGCCACGGTTACCGCTCTGGCCAAAGAGAACGCCGGAATGAATGCACTGGCCGCTTTCGGCAATGCACATATCACCGTGCATGAAATACTCGATTTCAAGACCGGTTCTCTCCTTAAAAAGGGACATTTCGGAAAGGGTCATTTCACGGCCCACAACGATACGGGTGATGCCATATTCCTTCAGCTTCTTGATGGCATGCTCGTTATGGGTGTTCATCATAACAGAGGTATGGAAAGGAATGGTGATGCCCATTTCCTTGGCAATTTCCAGAACGGCAAAGTCCTGAACCAGAATTGCATCGGGACGGATTTCGTTAAGATAAGCAAGATACTGCTTCAAAGGCTCAATTTCGTCGTCGCTGATAAGGTTGTTAAGGGTGATGTAAAGACATACATCATGGGCATGGGTATACTCAATGGCCTTTTTCAGCATTTCGTCGTCAAAATTTGTCTCCTTATTGCGGTGCATGCGCATGTTGAAATGCTTGCCACCGAGATAAACAGCGTCGGCACCGGCTTCAACAGCTGCAACCAGGGCATCCCAGTTGCCTGCAGGGGCCAGTAATTCCACTGATTTACGGTTTAAAATCATCTTATGTTGCTCCTTTATATTGAAATGTTTCTATTAATTATAGAAATTTTGCACACTAACTCTAAGTATAACAATTTTTGGGTAAATAATAAAGTTTTTCGGATTACAAGGAAAAATTCCACCCCCAAAAAAACCACACTTTTTGAAAAATCCTTACACTTTTTTGATTTATTATAGAATTTTTTGAATATTTATGATATTTTTACAATACATAAGTAGCTTTAAAATTTTATCCGATATTAAAAGCTTCCCAGAACTTTTTTTGAGGAGGAAAAGGTTATTATGGGCAAGAAAAATTCATTTCAACAAAAATTAGCGGTAGCTATGTCAGTGGTAAACGTCATAAATGCAGGGGCACCAGTGGCCCTGCCCTATGTAAATTGGGCCGGGCAAATCCCCGCTACCGGAGGGCAAATTACAGCCATCGGTGAAGGGCAAAATGCTTTGTTTTACGGCACCGCCCAGGCCGCCCAGACGTACACTGATCCAGTAACAGCTGGTCAAACCGTCAGCAATGAAACCGTAGATGGCTCCCAGACCGTCCATTCAAGCGGCACAGCAATAGAAACCCATATATCTTCTGGCGGCACGCAGTACATATCAGGTACTGCGATAAATACCACCATCCTGGCGGGGGGAACGCAGGTTGTCTATGATTCGGGCATAGCCTCGGGGGGCACTATCTTGGGCAAGGAGGCCTATCAGAACGTCAAAGGTACGGCGAAGGACATGACCGTCAGTGCTGGTGGAGAGCAATCGGTCGTCGGCGGTGGCACAGTCCTGAATACCACCGTCAAATCCGGCGGTACTTTGAACGCTGATTATGGTAGTAAAAATGTGCTGGGGGGCAGCCATATAGTGGAGAGCGGTGGCATCGCCAGCGGCGGTACCCTTATGATTGTCAGCGGCCTCAATGGAACCATGACCGTGGCCGACGGCGGCTTGACAAGGGCTTTGCAGGTTGGTTCTGGGACTACCCAGACCGTCCATTCAGGCGGCACAGCCTTGGATACCACCGTGGAAGCCGGGGCAACCCAGACTATCGAAGCGGGAGGCATCATCGGGGGGGAGAATTCAATTTACGGCACTGTATCAGGGGGCACCCTGAAACGGGTTTGGGTATATGATGTGGAAAAGGAAGCGATGACACCGCGGGATGGAGCACAGAACATCATCGATGGGGGCACGGCTATGGGCGTCACCGTTATTGGGGAGCATGTTACCCAGCTGGTTTCTGGGAATAACGCCCTGGCCATAGACACCCTTGTCATGTCCGGGGGAGAGCAGTTTCTCGATGAGGGGGGCGTAGCCCAGAACACCATTGTCAAGGAACTGGGCAAGCAGACCGTCGCTGACGGGGGCATCACCAGCAATACCATCGTCAGTGTCGGTGGCACCCAAATCGTGGTACTGGGCGGCACAGCCAAAAATACCATTGTCAGTGCCGGCGGCACTCAGAACTTCGGCTACGTTGTTATCATTACAAACCCGGATACCGGCAAAAGCGAGACGTATATTTCAGTGGGAGGCGTGGCCAACGGCACCATTGTACAGTCCGGCGGCGTCCAGAATAACGGCTATGTCACAGCAGACGGCTTGGTTGTATCGGGGGGCATCGCCAATGACACCGAAGTGTATTCCGGCGGTATCCAGAACATCGGTATAGGCGGCACAGCTAAAAATACTACAATTAATAATGGGGGCGTTCAGAACATAAACTCGGGTGGAACGACTGACAACACTACCATTAATAATGGTGGCGTTCAGAACATAAACTCGGGTGGCACGGCTGACAACACTACCTTTAATAATGGTGGCGTTCAGAACATAAACTCGGGTGGCACGGCTGACAACACTACCTTTAATAATGGTGGTATTCAGCATGTAGGCTCAGGTGGCCGTAGTAAAAATACTATTTTAACCAATGGTGGCACCGTCACTGTGGATGATTATGGCATAGCCCAGCTTAAATCTGCCAACGGCGGCAAGCTGGAGCTTTTGGCTACGGGCCTGGCTGAAGCATGGCTGGGAGATTTCACTACCCCGTCTGGCACGACCTTTACACTAACTAATGCTTATGCCCGTGGAGATACGGTGCGACT
This sequence comes from Anaerovibrio sp. RM50, assembly GCF_000622005.1. Lineage (GTDB taxonomy): Bacteria > Bacillota > Negativicutes > Selenomonadales > Selenomonadaceae > Anaerovibrio. The sequence goes on from NZ_JHWV01000013.1 coordinate 48,726, forward strand.
TGGTCTTGGGGATTCAAACGGTTACTCTGCTCCTGGCAAGTCTCTTGTTATCAACAATATGGATGGTTATGCCAGCTTCTATATAAACACGGATTTGGCCAATAATGTGGCGGATCACATTACAATTGGCACAGCCACTAATGCCACCAGAGCAAACAGAATATTAATTAACTATGACCCTACTCTGGCCACTGGTACTTTGGTGAAAAACACCAATGCAACCTTTGTCACTTTGGGAAGGGCAAATACTGCCACCTTTGTAGGTGCTCCAAACACCATTGGGGGATATTCCTTTATCCCAACCCTGGAAAGCCCGGACAATGGTCTTACATGGAATATCACCGGAGTATCCATATATAGTATAAGTGAACAAATGTACGGTGTGCTGGGCAATGCCTCCTCCAAGGCAGCATACTGGCGGCAGGCTGGGGCTCCCATAATAAATCACATGGCTCTGCTCCGAAGGGACCCAAGTGTGGGGAATGATTTCTGGGTTAACTATACCAGAGGGAAGAATTCACTGGACAATCTGGGCCATGATGTATCTGCCACCTACAGCCGTATGGATATTGGCTATGACAGAAGGGTGAACGCCAACTGGACCCTGGGGGCTTCCTATGGCCTGAAATACGGCAGTGAGGGGTATTCCTGTGGCAGCGGGGATTCACATGATGATATTATCACCGCCTATGGCCTGTGGCAGGGAAATGGGGGAAGATACTCGGAAATTACCCTCAGGGCCGGACGTCTCGCTTCCAATCTTGATTTACAGGATCCTGTACAGTATGAGGCATCCAAGGGGGATAACAGTACATACGGCCAGGCCCTTAGCTTCACCTACGGCCAGCGTATGGAAAAGCAGGATAACTGGTACATAGAGCCTCATGTGGGACTTCAATGGGCCCATTTAAACGGCTACAACTACAGCCTCAGTGACGGTTCCAATGTTTCCGTAGATGCCAGCAATTCCTTCATTGGAAATATTGGTATAAATGTAGGTCAGGAGTTTAGTAAGGGCAATACCTTCTACGCCAGGGCCGACCTTATGCACGACTTTGCGGGAGGAGTGCGGGCTACCATGACCAAGGGATTGTCTAATTCCATAAAAAATGATTTTAAGGATACTTGGCTGGACCTGGCCCTTGGCTTCAAGCGTCAGTCCGGACTAGTGGAATGGTATATTGAAGCCGGCCGCCTGGGCATCGGCAGCAAGGCTGCCCAGGGGAACTGGGTATGGAATGTGGGCATGAACTATAGCTTCTAATTCTATTTCCAAATATATGTGAGATAAAGGGACTGCGTTAACGGTCCCTTTTCTTATGTCCTTTGCAGAAAAAACTAGACACACATAGATGCTTATGTTTTAATCATTACGAAGGAGTGTCTACAGATGGAACGGATACAAAAACTTATCAGCCGGGCTGGGGCGGTATCACGCCGTGAGGCAGAGCGGCTGATTAAAGAAGGCAGGGTAAGTCTCAATGGCCAGGTGGTAACAGAACTGGGCATCCAGGCCGAAGAGAATGATGAAATAGCTATAGACGGCGTGGCCATCGGCAAGGAAAAGGCCAAGCTGTATTTTTTATTGAATAAACCCAAGGGGTATCTCAGCACTGTCAAGGACGACAGGGGCAGAAAAACAGTGGTGGAGCTTCTCTCGGAGGTGGAGGAGTACATTTATCCAATTGGACGGCTGGACTATGACACAGAGGGGCTTCTGCTGCTGACAAATGACGGGGAGCTGATGAACGGCCTTCTGCATCCCCGCTATGAGGTTAAGAAGACCTATCTTGCCAGGGTGAAGGGCATGGTTACCCCGGAAAAGCTCCAGAAATTCCGCAGCGGCATAAAGCTGGAGGACGGCATGACGGCCCCTGCAGAGGCCAAGCTGGTGGAATACAATGAAAGGGGCGGCTGGTCCAAGGTGAAGGTGGTAATTCACGAGGGGCGGAATCGCCAGGTGAGACGCATGTTCAGTGCTATTGGCCACGAGGTGACAGCACTGAAGCGCATTGCCTTTGCGGGGCTTACTTTGGATGGGGTCAGCCGGGGCAAATATCGTGAGTTGACTCCTGACGAATTATCAATGCTAAAGCATATTGCGGGAAAGCAAGGTGCAAATAATGGATAAAATTGTTGTGGTGGGGGCAGGCCCCGCCGGCATGATGGCGGCCATAAAGGCGGCGGAAAACGGCGCCAGTGTGGTGTTGCTGGAAAAGATGAAGCGCCCCGGCAAAAAGATGCTTATTACTGGCAAGGGCCGTTGCAATATAACAAATGCGGCGGAAATCCCGGAGCTGATAAAAAACATTCCGGGGAACGGAAAATTTTTAAATAGCTGTATCCGTGCCTTTAACAACGATGATGTGCAGTATTTTTTCAATGCTATTGAGGTGCCCACCAAGGTGGAGCGGGGAGGCCGGGTGTTCCCGGTCAGCGACAAGGCCGCCGATGTGGTGGATGCCATGGTGCTGCAGCTCCATGAGCTGGGAGTTAAGCTGTACACCGATGTAAGGGTATCGGAAATAATAATAGAAAATAACAAGGCCGTGGGAGTAAAAACGGCGGAGGGACAGGTCTTTGAGGCAGAGGCGGTAATTTTGGCCACCGGTGGCTCTTCCTATCCTGGTACCGGTTCTACGGGGGATGGCTATAAAATGGCCAGCAAAATTGGTCATAGGGTGGTAACTCCCCTTCCAGCCCTGGTTCCCCTGGAACTGGAGGAGGAATGGGTGAAGGAGCTCCAGGGCCTTTCACTGAAAAATGTGCGGGTTACCCTCTTTGCCGATGAAAAGAAGATAATGGATATGTTTGGTGAAATGCTTTTCACTCACTTCGGTGTAAGCGGTCCGATTATTTTGTCCCTCAGCCGCAAAACAGCCCAGCTTTTGGAGGAGGGCAGCTTTGTGGAGCTGATGATAGATCTGAAGCCGGCCCTTTCCTTTGATCAGCTGGATGCCAGAGTTTTAAGGGACTTTGAAAAATACCAGCGTAAGGAAATGAAAAATGCCCTTAAGGATCTGCTGCCGGGGAGACTTATTCCCCCAGTTCTTGACGGGGCATATATTGAGCTGGATCGTATGGTGAATTCCATTACCAAGGAGGAGCGCCACCGTCTGGTGAACGTTTTAAAGGGCCTGCTGGTAACTGTAACCCAAACGAGACCTATTGCGGAGGCCATTGTTACCGCCGGAGGGGTTGACGTTAAGGAGATAAATCCCAAAACTATGGAATCCAAGCTTATAAAGAATCTGTATTTTGCCGGTGAGGTAGTGGATGTGGATGCCTACACCGGGGGCTATAATCTGCAGGCGGCCTTCTCCATGGGGGCGGCGGCAGGGAACTGGTCCGTGTGGAATGACGAGGAGGAGTAAGAAAGTGGGAAATAGAGTTATAAATAAGACCTTAAAGGCTTTACGAGGCGAAGTTATAATTCCGGGGGACAAGTCAGTTTCCCATAGAAGCGTAATGTTTTCCGCTTTGGGGGATACTCCTGTTCATATTACCAATTTCCTTCCTTCGGCGGATTGCCTGTCCACCGTAAGGGTAATGAGGGCTTTGGGAGCCAAGGTGGATATTTTAAGTGACACAGAGCTTATAGTAGAAGGCAACGGCCTTCATGGGCTGAAGGAGCCGGATACTATATTGGATGCGGGAAATTCCGGCACAACCCTTCGCCTTATGATGGGTATGCTGGCTCCCCAGAAATTTTTCTCCGCATTTACTGGAGATGCGTCTCTTCATAAGCGTCCCATGGGGCGTGTTATAAAACCCCTCAGCCAGATGGGGGGCCATATAGTGGGTCGGGCGGAAAATACCAAGCTGCCTATTGCCATTGTTCCCGTGGAGGGGAAGCTGAAGGGCTATAAATACAATATGCCTGTGGCCAGTGCCCAGGTGAAATCCGCCATGCTTCTGGCGGGGCTCTTTGCTGAAGGGGAAACCACAGTGGTGGAGCCATACCCTTCCAGAAATCATACTGAGCTTATGCTGGAGGCCTTTGGTGTTAAACTAAAATATGAAGGCACCAGCATTACCATAAAAGCCCCTGAAAAGCTGGTGGCCCCGAAGGAACTTGTTGTTCCAGGGGATATCAGCTCCGCAGCCTTTTGGCTGGTGGCTGCCTCCATTATTCCGGACAGTGAGCTTTTGTTGAAAAACGTGGGCATAAATGAAACCAGAACTGGGATTATTGATGTACTGAAGGCCATGGGTGCTGATCTCACTATCCAAAATGAACGCAGAAGCGGTGGCGAGCTGGTGGCGGATATTTTGGTAAAGCATGCCAAGCTTCATGGCACCAGCTTCGGGGCTGACATAATTCCCCGTCTGGTGGATGAGATTCCAATTATTGCAGTGGCGGCCATGTTTGCCGAGGGTGATACAATTATTACCGGGGCAGGAGAGCTTCGGGTCAAGGAAACAGACAGGCTGGAGGCAATCTGTGACCAGTTCACAAAGCTGGGGGGAAATATTGAGGGCAAGGAAGACGGCCTGATTATTCACGGCGGCAGTACCCCTAAGATGGCAGAGTGCTTCAGCTATGATGACCATCGCATGGCCATGTGTCTGGCAGTGCTGGGCATTGCCGGGGCAGGGGTGGAAATACAAAATCCTGATTGCGTGGATATTTCCTATCCAAATTTTTACGAAGAGCTGGATAGATTAACAAAGTAATATTTTATTTGGCCAGATCAGCAATTAAAGTATTACTTGTCCAGATCAGCAAATTAATATATTACTTGGATAGATTTACATAACAATATGTTAAAGTGATAAAGAATTAAAGAAATAAAATCTATAAAAAAGAGGTAATTGTAAATGAAGAAATTAGTAGTTGCAATTGATGGCCCTGCAGGAGCAGGCAAAAGCACAGTAGCCCAGATGGCAGCAAAGGAGCTTGGTTTCACCTATATTGACACAGGTGCCATGTACAGGGCTGTGGCATGGAAGTCCCTGCAGCAGGGAAAGGAAGTAACAGATGATCTCATTAATGAGGTAGTAAAGGACATAGAGATTGTTCTCGATTATAAAGAGGGCAAAACCAAGGTTTTTGTGGATGGCACCGAGGTTACATCTGCAATACGCACCCCGGAGGTTACTGGCATTGTATCCCAGGTGGCAGCCCTTGGACCAGTACGTGAAAGACTTACTGATTTGCAGCGCAAGATGGCTACAGAGGGCTCTGTAATTATGGATGGCCGTGATATTGCCACCAACGTTCTGCCAAATGCCGACATCAAAATTTTCCTCACCGCCTCCATTGAGGAGCGTGCTGACCGCCGCTACAAGGAAATGAAGGAAAAGGGCTATGATGTGGATCTGAAAAAGCTGCAGGAGGAAATCGCTGCCCGTGACAAGGCCGACAGCGAGCGTGAAATTTCCCCACTGGTGCAGGCCGAGGATGCTGAGCTCCTTGATACCAGCGATATGAGCATTGAGGAAGTAGTTCAGGCCATTCTTGACAGATGCAGGTGATAAGATGTTTTACAGCATATTAAAGGTTATACTTCAGATATTATTTGGTATTTTGTTCCGGCCAAAGGTTCAGGGGAAGGAAAATGTTCCCATGGAGGGTGGCATGATTATGGCAGCCAACCACCTCAGCAACTGGGATCCTCCCGTTGTGGGCACCTACATGCCAAGGCCTGTTGCTTATATGGCAAAGGAGGAGCTTTTCAAGCCGGCCATTGCCGGGGCCATTATCAGCAGCTTGTACGCTTTCCCCGTAAAGCGGGGTACTGCAGACAGGGGGGCCATAAAAACTGCCCTGGGAATCCTGAAGCAGGGTCTGTGTCTGGGAGTGTTCCCGGAGGGAACCCGCAGCAAGGACGGCAAGACCCACAAGGCGGAATCCGGCGTTGCCCTTTTGGCGGCCATGGGAAAGGTTCCAGTGGTGCCAACCGCAATTATTGGCACAAATAAAATCATGCAGAATGGAGGCTTCCTGCCACAGCTTCAAATTATTTTTGGAGAGCCAATGTATTTTGAAGGAAAACACAATGATAAGGAAGCTCTGGCTGATTTTTCTAAAAAAATTATGGAGAAAATCGATAATTTAATAAAAATGAATAGCCAAGCATGAAAAATAATGATATACTAGACGGGTATGTTGGACAAATAATAATAATCAGCATACAAGGTGATATGTTATGGAAGTAATCCTTGCAGACAATCTGGGCTTTTGCTACGGTGTCAAGAGAGCCATACAGCTGGCAGAGGACTCAGCGGCTCCCGGACAGTTGACCAATACCCTTGGTCCAATTATCCATAATCCCCAGATGGTTGCAAAGCTTGCGGAAAATGGCGTAGGCACGGTGGATTCCCTGGATGAAGTTAAGGGAGGAACCATTATAATCAGATCCCATGGTGTTGGGCCTGATGTGTATGACCGTGTTGAGGGCATGGGACTTAATATGGTGGATGCCACCTGCCCCCATGTTCGTAAAGCGCAGAAGGCAGCCCGCGTGTTGGCTGAAGAAGGATATCAGGTAGTAATTATCGGTGAAAAGCACCACCCGGAGGTTAAGAGCATTATCGAATGGGCTGGTGAAGGAGCCGTTGCTGTTGAGACAGAGGAAGAAGCCGAAGCTTTGCCAAGGTTCGGCAAGCTGGGGATTGTAGCCCAGACCACCTTCTCTGCCCCGAAATTCAAACATATTGTTGATAGACTTTTGGATAAGTCAAACGACATGAAAATCCTGAGAACTATCTGTACAGCTACGGACCAGCGTCAGTCAGCAGCCATGAAGCTGGCGGCTGAGGTTGACCTGATGATTGTTATTGGCGGCAAGAACAGCGCCAACACTACAAGGCTTGCACAGCTTTGCAGTGATAAATGCAAAACTTACCACATCGAAACAGCAGATGAGCTTCGTGACGATTGGTTTGATAAAATTAAAAAAATTGGTATCACAGCCGGGGCTTCTACTCCGGACTGGATTATCAAGGAGGTTTATAAAAAGTGTCAGAAGAAATGAATTCAATGGAAGCTTGGTTAGCAGCAGAAGATTCTATGAAGGAGATACATGAGCGCGATTTAGTCAAGGCTACAGTTGTTGCAGTAAATGATAGCGAAGCAATCGTTAACATCCAGGGCAACAAGAATGATGTGCCAATTTCCAAGTTTGAGCTTGCTGAGCCTGCTCCTGAGTCCGCCAAGGACATCGTTAAGGTTGACGATGTAATTGAGGTTCTCGTTGTTGCAAAGGGCGGCGAGAATGGTCTCACTGTTTCCAAGGTAAAGGCTGATCGCCTTGCATCCTGGAAGGAACTTGACGGTATCGTTGAGAAGGCTGAGCCAATCGAGGCTGAGATTACTCAGGTTGTTAAGGGTGGTTTGGTTGCCCGCGCTCTTGGCGTTCGTGCATTCATTCCTGCTTCCCAGATTGAGCTTAACTTCGTTAAGGATCTCTCCAAGTATGTTGGCCAGACTGTAAAGGTTGTTCCAATTGATCTGGATCCAGCCAAGCAGCGTCTGGTTCTCTCCCGTCGTCAGCTCCTTGAGACTGAGCTCAAGTCCTGGCTGGAGAACGTTAAGGAAGGCGATGTAGTTAAGGGTACTGTTAAGAGACTTGTTAACTACGGTGCATTCATTGATATCGGTGGTATCGATGGTTTGGTTCACATTTCCGATCTCTCCTGGAACCGCGTTAAGGATCCAGCAGATGTTCTGGAAGAGGGCCAGGAGCTTGACGTTAAGATTAAGAGCATTGCCGAGACTGAGGATGGCAAGGTTCGTATTTCCCTGAGCGTTAAGGACACCATGCCAGATCCATGGGTAGTAAAGGCTGAGAAGTACAATGCTGGTGATGTTATCTCTGGCGAGATTGTTGGTCTGAAGGCTTTCGGTGCTTTCATGCGCATTGAGCAGGGTCTGGATGGCCTCATTCCTATGGGTGAGCTTGCTGACAGACGCATCAAGAGTGCTGATGAAGTAGTTGCTGTTGGCGACAAGGTTACTGTTAAGATCCTGAACATCGATGTTGACAGAAAGCGTATTTCTCTCAGCATCAAGCAGGCTGGCGAGTCCAACGAGGCTGAGTAATTATCAGAATTATTGCCTTGGGCTTTAACTGTATAATGAATTTTATTGGGGAGTGATGATTTCATCACTCCCTATTTACACTTTAATCAGATAATATAAAATTACAGATAATATATAAAAAATACAGGAGAATGTATGGGCTACGGTAAAATACTGTCCGTGGAGCCGGGCAGTCTGGCTGAAGAGCTGGAGCTGGTTCCGGGAGACAAAATAATCGAAGTGAATGGTATGAAGCTCCGGGACATTATAGACCTTAGCTTTGCCTTCGCCGATGAAGAAATAGATATGCTGGTTGAGCATGAAAATGGCGACCAGGAGATGTTTGAATTCGACAAGGATTACGACGAGGAGCTGGGGGTTGAGTTTGAATCCGCAGTATTTGACGGCATACGCAAGTGTGCCAACAACTGCTACTTCTGCTTTGTGGACCAGGTGGCTCCCGGCATGCGTGAGACTTTAAATATAAAAGATGACGACTATCGGCTGTCCTTTTTATATGGTAATTTTGTGACAATGACCAATATGGTGGACAATGATTTTAAGCGCATAAAGCAGTATCATCTGTCCCCGTTGTTTGTTTCTGTCCAGTGTACCAATCCGGAGCTCAGATGCCAGATTTTGCGCTGTAAAACCGCCGGCAATCTTATGAGCCAGCTGGACAAGCTGGAGGAAGCCGATGTGGAATACCATACCCAGATTGTTCTTTGCCGTGATCTTAATGACGGTGAGGAGCTGGACCGCTCCATAAGGGATATTCTGGCAAGAAAGCCCCATGCCCTGTCCATGGCCATTGTGCCCGTGGGACTGACAAAGTTTCGCCAGGACCGCTACCCGCTAAAGGGTTTTGATAGGGAAAGTGCCCTGAAGGTAATCGAGCAGGTGGAGAAGTTCCAGAAAAAGGAGCGGGAAACCACTGGCAGAACCTTTGTGTATTTGGGGGATGAATTCTATTTTCTGGCAGGAAAAGAGGTTCCCCCTGCAGAAGTCTATGATGGGTTTCCTCAGCTGGATAACGGTATAGGACTGGCCCGCAATTTTATGGAGGAATTTTCCACTGCCCGTAATAATGCACAAAATCAGCCAAAGGGCTATGACAAAAAAATCCGTCTGGCCGTTATGACGGGCACTGCCGTGGCACCAATGTTCAGAAAACTGGCGGATGAGCTGGCTGTGAAAAACCTTGATGTTACCATAGTTCCGGTTCCAAATAACCACTTTGGAACCACAGTAAATGTATCAGGGCTGCTGACTGCCCATGATATGAAAAGTGCAATGGACGCTTTGGGGGAGGAATTTGACGGGATTTTAATCCCGGAGTCTGCTCTCAGGGCTGGAGATAATATATTTTTGGATGATGTTTCCCTGGATGATTTCAAGGGCTGGTTCCACGGACGTATGGAAACAGTGGGAGATGGCAAGGACTATTTCAACGCCCTTGCTGATTTTGAAAATTATCAGGGAGTAGATGGTGAGGCAGCTGCTTATATGTGGCAGAGTAATGCTGCATATACCAAGAGAGGAGGCCACAACAATGAGTAAGCCTATAGTAGCTATCGTTGGACGCCCAAATGTGGGCAAGTCCACTTTGTTTAATCAGATTGGCAAGCGTCGGGTATCCATAGTGGATGATATGCCCGGGGTTACCAGAGACCGTATATATATGGACGCTGAATGGCTCAACCATACATTTACCATGATTGACACCGGCGGTATTGAGTTTGACGAAAGCGATCAGATTCTTCGCTCCATGCGCCAGCAGGCAAAGATTGCCATGGAGGAGGCTGATGTTATAGTATTTGTGGTAGACGGCCGTGTGGGCCTCACCTCCGCTGACGAGGAGGTGGGACACATGCTGCGCTCTGCCAAGAAGCCCGTGGTTTTGGCCATTAACAAGATTGACAGCCCTCAGCTGGAGGCAAATATTTACGAGTTCTACAATCTTGGCCTTGGCGATCCGATTGGCATTTCCGCATCAAATGCCCTGGGCCTTGGAGATTTGCTGGACGCTGTGGTGGAATCCTTCCCGAAGAATGATTATGAGGAAAAGGAGGAGGATGAAATCAGCATTGCGGTTATTGGCCGTCCAAATGTGGGCAAGTCCTCCATTGTAAACGCCCTTATCGGTGAGGAGAGGGTTATTGTAAGCGATGTGGCCGGTACCACCAGAGATGCCATTGATACCCATTTCGTATCCGACGGCAATAAGTTTATGCTCATCGATACTGCCGGCATGCGCCGCAAGGGCAAGATTGACGAGGCAGTGGAGCGCTACAGCGTAATGCGTTCCCTCCGTGCCGTGGACCGTGCTGATGTGGTACTGATGGTTATTAACGCCTTTGAGGGCATTACGGAGCAGGACAAGAAGATTGCGGGCTATGCCCATGAGTCCGGCAAGGGCGTTGTAATTATCGTAAACAAGTGGGATATTTTCCCAGACAAGGATGACAAGTCCACCCTCAGATTTACTGAGGACCTTCGGGATGAGCTGGGCTTTTTGCAGTATGCACCTGTGCTTTATACCTCTGCCCTGACCCATCAGCGTATTCCACGTATTGTGGAGCTGGTTAAGTATGTGGCGGATCAGCAGTCCATGCGCATTCAGACCAGTGTGCTGAACGAGCTTATCCGCGATGCAGTTTCCGTAAATCCGCCTCCATCCCATCGGGGCAAGCAGCTGAAGATTTACTTCATGACCCAGGCGGATATAAGGCCGCCTAAGTTTATCGTCTTTGTAAATGACCCTGAGCTTATGCATTTCTCCTATCTGAGATTTTTGGAGAACCGCCTTCGTGAAAGCTTCGGCTTTGAGGGTACTCCATTGAAGCTTATTGTTCGCGGCCGCAAGGAAGAGGAGGATATCTGATGATGGAGCTGATAATTGCCTGTGTTTTAAGCTATATAATCGGTTCAATACCAAACGGCCTTATTTTGGGCAAGGCAGTGTGGGGAGTTGACCTTAGAAAGCATGGCAGCAAGAATATTGGTGCCACCAACGCCTGGAGAACCATTGGCAAGCCTGCGGGCATCATCATTTTTGTGCTGGATATGCTGAAGGGCTTTTTGGGGGCAGGCTTGGGCATTTTCTACGCCGGGGGATTGCTGGATCATCCTGAATACGGAGTGATTTGCGGTATTTTGGCAGTGGTGGGCCACTCCTGGTCCCTGTTCCTTAAGTTCAAGGGGGGCAAAAGCGTTTCCACGGGCCTTGGCGTTCTTATTATGCTGATGCCTGTTGTTGCAGCCATTGTGTTCCTTGTTTGGCTGGCAATTGTTTTTGTAACCCGCTATGTATCCCTGGGTTCAATTGTGGGAGCAGCTTTGGTGCCTGTTTTGGCCTATATTTTCGACATGCCAACGGTTTACACCGCCTTTGGTGCCCTGGCAGCTGTTTTCATTATCTATCGTCATAAATCAAATATTGAGCGTCTCCTTAATGGTACGGAGAGCAAAATAAAAGCCGCAAAATAACGGCTCTGAATGTATTTGATGTGTAGACAAAATGGGTATTCATGTGTATCGTGAGTACCCATTTTTACGTTTTTACACAAAATACTATTGTCATCTGAGAGAATACAGTGTATAATATCCCTTGTATGTAGAAATATATCCACTTATAGTGTACGGAGGAAAAAATATGACATCAAAAGAGAAAAGCGGATTTTTCCTTGTGAGAGAAGAGATTCTGCCAGAGGCAATAAAGAAAACCATCCGCGTAAAGGAAATGCTGAAGCGCGGCAATGCCAGAACCATTAACGAGGCAGTTGAAAAGATGGAATTGAGCCGCAGTGCTTACTATAAGTACAAGGATTATGTATTCCCTTTCTACGAGGCAAGCCAGAACAAGATCGTTACACTTACCTTCCTTCTCGAGCATAAGAAGGGGGTTCTTTCCAGCGTTCTTAACACTATTTCCAGTGATTCCGGCAGTGTCCTTACCATTAATCAGGGCATTCCTCTCCAGGGTGTGGCCAACGCCACCATTTCCATTGAAACCATGAATTTGTCCGTTGATCTGGAGGCTCTCCTTGATAAGCTCCGCATGGTTGACGGCGTAAAGAGATTAGAGGTTCTTGGTCAGGCTCAGGCGTGAGGGGAGTAACAGGGCTTTATGGGCAATAAAATTCAGATTGGACTGTTGGGCTCCGGAACAGTAGGCTCCGGAGTCGTTGAAGTCTTAAAGAAAAATGTTCAGGATATTCAGCAGCGTGTGGGCCGGGAAATCGGCATCAAAACAGTGCTGGTGCGGGATCTGAGCAAAAAGAGAGAAAATCTTGAAGGCATAAAGCTGACGGACAATATTGATGATATTATCGATGATCCGGAAATCAGCATTGTGGTGGAGCTCATTGGGGGACTCCATCCAGCTATTGAATACATGGTTAAGGCCATGAAGGCAGGCAAGCACGTGGTAACTGCCAACAAGGATGCCGTGGCCCAGTCCGGGGAGGAGCTGTTTTCCGCGGCTGAAGCCAATAATGTGGATTTCATGTTTGAGGCCAGCGTAGGGGGCGGTATTCCTATTATTACCCCTTTGAAGCAGTGTCTTACGGGTAATAAAATAAGCTCCATTATGGGCATTGTAAACGGCACCACAAATTACATGCTTACCAAGATGACCCAGGATGGCAGCGACTACGATGAGGTGCTGAAGGAAGCCCAGTCAAAGGGTTACGCTGAGGCAAATCCCGCCGCAGACGTGGAAGGACTGGATGCAGCCAGAAAAGCCGCCATATTGGGCTCCATTGCCTTTAATACCAGAATCCATCTTGACAGCGTTTATGTGGAGGGCATAACCACCATTGCCTCTGCCGATATTGCCTATGCCAAGCAGCTTGACTACGTTATTAAATTGCTGGCTGTGGCCAAGGATTACGGGGAAAAGGGTGTAAATGTACGGGTCCATCCTGTATTTTTGCCACAGACCCATCCATTGGCGGCAGTAAATGATGTGTTCAATGCCATCTTCCTTAGGGGAAATGCCATTGGGGATGCCATGTTCTACGGCCGTGGTGCCGGGTCCTTGCCAACAGCCTCTGCTGTTTTGGCAGATATTATTGCGGTGGCCCGTAATATTGTTACCGGCAATCGCACCGTGTCCGGCTGCACCTGTTACAACAAGCGTCCTATCTGCCCATTGGAGGATACAGAATCCTCATATTACGTGCGTCTCCACGTGGATGACGAGCCAGGAGTTTTGGCTGCCATTGCCACAGCCTTCGGGGACAGCAAGGTCAGCTTAAAATCCGTTATTCAGACCCGCATGGTAAACAACCACGCAGAAATCGTGGCTGTAACCCATGTGGTAAAGCATGAGAAATTGAAGAAAGCTGCAGAGCTTTTAAGTGGTCTTCCTGTTGTGGACAAAATCTGCAATATCATCCGGGTTGAGGGAGACTAATAAATTATCTTAGGGGGCAATGTTATGGATGCAAGGACAGTTAAAGTAAGAGTTCCGGGTACCTCAGCCAATTTGGGGCCGGGCTTCGATACTTTGGGCATAGCATGTTCCTGCTACAATGATCTGGAGCTTACCCTCCTGAAGGAGGAGAAGCTGGAGATTGAGATTTTCGGTGAGGGGGCGGAAAATATTCCCAGAACCTCCCGCAATATCGTGTGGCGCTCCATTCAGAAGGTGCTCCGCCGGGTAGGCTGCACAGATGAGTTTAAGGGCGCCAGAATCATTATGAACAACAATGTGCCTCTCTCCAGAGGGCTGGGCAGCAGTGCCACTGCCATTGTGGGGGGCATCAAGGCGGCCAATGAGGCTTTGGGAAATCCCTTGAAGAATCGCGACCTCCTAAAAATTGCCACTGACATTGAGGGCCATCCCGACAATGTGGCACCGGCTATTTTTGGCGGCATGACCATCAGCACCGTCAGAAACGGCTGGCCGGAAACCTTCCGATTTATTCCAAAGATTCGCTTCAAGATGGTGGTTGTGGTTCCTGATTTCTTTTTGTCCACCAAGGCGGCCAGAGAGGTATTGCCGACGAAGATTGAACGGGCCGATGCCATTGTTAACATTGGCAGTACAGCTATGATGATAGCGGCTCTTTTAAAGGGCAGCAGGCATTTTCTGAGAAATGCCTTTGATGATGCACTGCATCAGCCATATCGGGCTGAGCTTATTCCGGGTATGTACGATGTGTTCAAGGCGGCTAGGAAGGAAGGAGCCCTTGGGGCATTCCTCAGCGGGGCTGGACCTTGTCTTATGGCCTTTGCCTCCAATAATGAGGTGAAGGTGGCCGAGGCAATGCAGAAAGCCTTTAAGGAACATAACGTTGAATCCACCTACATGATTTTGGATATTGACAAAGAGGGCGCCCGGCTCATTGAATAGAATAGAGATTTCGATGCTGAAACTGCTGTAACATGGTTGCGGCAGTTTTTTGGTGTTCTTTTGCAGGATTTACAGCCAAGGCAACGAATTTTAAAAGGTGATAGGCTGAGGTGGTGAATAAATGACAGAAAAGGAATTTGCCCTGCAGGTGAAGGAAGCCGGGGGCACATTATATATAGTAGGGGGCTGGGTTCGTGACAGGCTCATGGGCAAGGACCCCCACGACAAGGACTATGTGGTGGTTGGTCTGTCCAAGGAAACATTCGAACTGTGTTTTCCGGATTCCAAGCTTATTGGCAACTCTTTCCCCGTATTCCTTGTAAAAATTGATGACGTAAGCTGCGAAGTGGCCTTTGCCAGAAAGGAAAAAAAGGTGGGCACTGGCTATACGGGCTTTGAGATAGTGGCAGATGAAGATATTACCATTGAAGAGGACCTTTACAGGCGTGACACCACAGTAAACAGCATGGCCATGGAGGTACTTTCGGGAAATATCCTGGACTTATATGGTGGTAAAAAGGATATTGAGGATGGTATTCTTCGCCCCATATCAGAGCATTTTTCCGAGGACCCGGTGCGGGCCCTTAGGGCGGCCAGACAGGCAACCCAGCTGGGGTTTAGGGTGTCGGAGGAGCTTATTGAGGCCATGAAGGGCTGCCGTGAGGAATTAAAGGGGGAGCCCCCGGAAAGAATTCTGGGGGAGCTGAAAAGGGCCCTGGAAACCAGCCACCCATCAGAGTTCTTTAACGTGCTGAGGCGGGCAGAGCTTTTGGAGACATTGTTTCCAGAGATTTACGCCCTTATTGGCAAGACCCAGCCCATAGATTTTCACCCAGAGGGTGACGCCTACAACCACACCATGCTGGTGGCGGATAAGGTTGCGGCTGCAACGGACAACGTAGTGGCTGTATTCGCTGGCTTGGCCCACGATATAGGCAAGGGAGTGACCCCACGGGAAATGCTGCCCCATCATTATGATCACGAAAAAAAGGGGCTGGAGGTCCTGAAGGAGTGGAATAAGCGTGCAAAGTTTCCAAATCAGTGGATGCGGGCAGCCACCTTGGTAATAGAGGAGCACATGCGGGCACCACTGATGCAGAAGCCTGGGAAAATCACGGAGCTGATTCTTCTTTTGCACAAAATGTCCAGCTATCTTCCCCCGGAGGATTTTTGCCACATTATTCGGGCGGACCATGGTGAGCTGCCTAAATTTTTGGAGCACTACCAAGAGCTTCGGGATGTGCTTTTGTCCATTGATGGCAATATGGCTCCTGAGGGGGTACAGGGAAAGGCCCTGGGTGAATGGCTATGGCAGCAGCGGGTCAGAGCCTGTACCAAATGGCTGAAGGATTAGTATAGAAAAATCATCATGTCCCTATACTGGAATATGTATGACAACTTTGTTATAATTAAATGAGGATACATCTTGAGGGAGGTATTTTTATGGGAAATGTAATGGCATTAGCTGATAAAAAGCCAGAATTGGGCAAGAATGTTTATGTTGCGCCTAACGCAGTGGTGGCCGGTGATGTTAAAATCGGCGAAAACAGCAGTGTATGGTTTAATTCCGTTGTCCGTGGGGATATTAACAAGGTGGTTATAGGCAATAACACCAATATTCAGGACAACAGCACCATTCACACCATGTGGGATACCCCTACAGTTATTGGCAACAATGTTACCATTGGCCATAATGTGGTGGTACACTGCAGCAAGATAAATGACAATTGCCTTATTGGCATGGGAACTGTAGTTATGGGCTATACCGAAATCGGTGAAAACTGCATTATCGGTGCAAATTCCTTCATTCCCCAGAACAAAAAAATCCCGCCAAACTCTATGGTATACGGCAATCCTGCCAAGCTGATCCGCCCTCTCACAGATGAGGAAATCAGCGCCCTTCAGGAGTCCGCCGACGCCTACAGGGATATTGCCAAGATGTATAGCGAAGGATTAAAGGATTTATGAAATCAACAAAACCGAGGTATTTAAAAGGAGACTTATTTCAAAATGGAAAAGACATTGGTACTCATTAAGCCGGATGCCATGAAGGCACATCACATTGGTGATATTTTCAAGATTTACGAGGAAAAGGGCCTGGAGGTTTTGGCTGTTAAGATGCTTCAGATGGATGAGAAGCTGGCTTCCCAGCACTATGTGGAGCATATTGGCCGTCCTTATTACGATGATCTGGTGGGCTTCATGACCTCCGGACCTATTATTGCCATGGTATTGGCTGGTGAGGATGCCATTGCCAAAGTACGCAAGATTAACGGCAAGACTAATCCTGCAGAAGCCGATGAGGGAACTATCCGCAAGCTTTATGCTTCCAGCGGCAGCCGCAATGCAGTTCACGCTTCCGACTCCCCTGAGAGTGCAGCAAGGGAAATTTCCCTGTACTTCAGTGCTCCTGAGATTTTTGACTGATAAATATAGGATATGCATAAGATGAGTAAAATAGGAGGCTAAGGGGTTATGAGTGTTTATACCAAAACCGGCGATAAGGGTACCACCGGTCTTTATACGGGACAGCGCGTTGCAAAGAATTCACTGAGAGTAAAAGCCTATGGTACAATTGATGAGGTAAGTTCAGCCCTTGGTATGGCAAGAGCCTTTTGCAGCAATGATGAGGTGAAGGGAATTATCCTGAAGCTTCAGCAAAACAACGGCTTGCTTATGGCTGATCTGGCTTCTCTTGATCAGGAGCCTCTTATTACCAATGACCACGTGGCAGAGCTGGAGTCAATAATTGACGGCATTGAGGCAAAGCTGCCCCCCCTTCGTCAGTTCCTGATTGCCGGGGAATCCCAGGGGGGAGCCTGTCTGGATTTGGCCAGAACCTTTATAAGGAGAGCTGAAAGGGCTATTCTGGATCTGGCGGAGCAGGAAATAGTCCATGATAGCGACAGACTTTATATTAATAGGGTTTCAGATTTGTGTTTTGTGCTTATGCGGCTTGAGGAAAACAGATAGCTCCAGGAGAACGGTTGGATTAAGGGGCTCCCTTGTGGGGCTCCTTTTTGATGTTTAAGAAACGGGAATGGCAGCCCTTTCTATACTGATTTTGCGAAAACTGGCTCCAATGGTGTTATGCACAAAAGAGGATTTTGGAAAGTTTTCTCGAAAATTTTAAGGTAAAAGTAATTGGGAGTTGGTTTCGATGTTAAAAAAGTGGAGAATAAAGCCCTATTCAGGGGAAAGGACAGCCGAGCTGGCGGCTGAGCTGGGCATATCCCAGCTTTTGGCCGGGGCTTTGATAAATCGCGGTATAGATACAAAGGAAAAGGGGGAGATATTTCTTCACCCGGAGCGGTTCGAATATTGCAATCCCTATTTGCTGCCAGATATGGACAAGGCCCTTGAGCGCATAATGAAGGCCATTGATAATAAAGAACAGATCACCATATATGGTGATTATGATTGTGACGGCATTACTGCTACCTCACTTTTGATGACCACCTTCAAGGAATTGGGAGTGGAGGTGGATTATTATATTCCCGAAAGGCTCACGGAGGGCTATGGCCTTCATACAGATGCCTTGGAAAAGCTGGTTGCCAGGGGGACAGAGCTCCTTATTACCGTGGACTGCGGCGTGAAGTCTGTTGATGAAATAAAGGCTGTGGCGGGGCGGATGGAGGTTATTGTAACGGACCATCACCTTCCGGGGGATGAGCTTCCGGAGGCAGTGGCAGTGGTGGATGCCCACAGAAAGGACTCAAAGTATCCATGCCCTGAGCTGGCGGGAGTGGGCATTGCCTTCAAGCTTTGTCAGGCCCTTTGGCAAAGGATAAAGGGTGAACCCCTTAATGACAGGGGCATTGAGCTGGTGGCCCTGGGGACTGTGGCTGATGCAGTACCACTCACCAACGAAAACAGACGCATTGTGAGCCTTGGGCTGAAGGCCATTGAGAATTCCAATATGGTGGGCATAAAAGCCTTGCTGGAGGCCGCTGGCTGTCTTGGGAAGCCTGTCACCAGCATGGTGGTGGGATTTATGCTGGCACCCCGTATTAATGCGGCGGGAAGACTCAGCAGTGCCACCTTGGGGGTTGACCTGCTGACAGCAACAGACAGTGTTAAAGCAGATGCCATAGCCTTGGAGCTAAATAGCATTAACGAGGAACGTAAAAAGCTGAAGGATGATATGCAGCTGGAGGCTGAGGAACAGCTTAAAAGTGTGGATGTTGATAATACAAGGGTGCTGGTGGTGGCAGGAGAGGGCTGGCATCACGGCGTCATTGGCCTTACAGCGGCGGGACTTGATTCAAAATATTACAAGCCAGCTGTGGTTATCAGTCTGAAGGACGGAATTGGCAAGGGCTCTGCCCGCAGCATAGAGGGCTTTAACCTCTACGAGGCTCTGGAAAACTGCAAGGACGTGCTGGTGCAGTTTGGCGGCCACGAAGGGGCGGCAGGCCTTACCATTAAAGAGGAAAACATTCCGGAGTTCAGACGGCGTATGGAGGAAGAGGCCAAACGCCAGATGAGTGCGGAGCAATATATCCCGTTTTATGAGCTTGATCAGGAGATTTCCCCTCTTGATGTTACCATGGAAATGGTGGATGAATTGGCTCTTTTGGAGCCATGCGGCATGAAAAATGACAGTCCTCTCTTTGGCTGCAAAGGGGTAAGGGCTGCCTATGCTTCCTATATGGGGGTGGAGAACCGCCACATGCGCTTCAGCATCACTGACGGCACCCGCTATGTAAAGGCTGTGGCCTTTAATATGAACGAGGATTTGGACAAAATCAACTCCCAGCCCCAGGACCTGGTTTTTGAGCTGGGGATTAATGAATGGGAGGGCAGCCGAAGCCTTCAATGCATAATAAGAAGTCTTGATACACCTCTGGAGGATGAAAAGCCCATCAGCGTGGACAGGGAATTTTTAAAGGACATGTATCTGTTCCTTAAAAAGTGTCAGGAGGAAAATAAGCCTGTTTACAGTGATGCCCCATGGCTGGCCATGAGAATGCGCATGTCCGGCAGACAGGCCGAAGGCAAGTCTGCTGAATATGGACTGAAGATTTTTCAGGAGTTGGGGCTGCTGACGGTGGATGAGGCCGGGGTGTGCCAATTAGTTGAGGGCACCGGCAAGATGAATTTACAGGATTCAGAGACATTTTGCCAGCTTAACGGCTGATTTCAGAGAATTAAAAATAGGGGAATGGTATATGGCCGTCCCCTTATTTTTGACGAAAAATCAATAAAATGGCCTATTATAGCTATTTTTGTATATAGAACTGGCCTAAAATATGCTATAATATGAAAAAAGTTTTTCCGAGTTTTATTGAATGGCGGTGATAACTATGGTTGCCAATTCAACTTCTGTAAATGTGGATATCTATACTCCTGAGTGTGCCGGTGCTACGGCCAATGTGACTATTGATGATATTATAAATGCGTTGTTGAAATACCAGCCCAATGCGGATGTGGAGCTTGTCCGCAAGGCTTATGAACTGGCCCATTCAGCCCATGAGGGGCAGAAGCGGGCTTCGGGGGAGGAATATATTATTCATCCTCTTTGTGTGGCAAAAATACTTACAGAGCTTCAGATTGACTCCGTAACCATTACGGCGGCCCTCCTTCACGATGTGGTGGAGGACACCATTTACGACATCAACCAGATGGAGGAAATGTTTGGTGCCGAGGTGGCCATGCTTATTGATGGCGTTACCAAATTGGGCAAGCTGAAATTCCAGTCCAAGGTTGAGCAGCAGTCGGAGAATTACCGCAAGCTGTTTTTGGCCATGGCCAAGGACATTCGCGTAATTATAATTAAGCTGGCAGACCGTCTTCACAACATGCGTACACTTAAGTTTGTGAAGGAGGAAAAGCAGCAGCGTATTGCCCGGGAGACCATTGAGGTTTATGCACCTCTGGCCAACCGCCTGGGTATTTCCAGCATCAAGTGGGAGCTGGAGGATCTGTGCCTTCGCTATCTTGAGCCGGAGCATTACTATGACCTTGTGGAAAAGGTTAAGCAAAAACGGCAGGAGCGTCAGCGCTTTATTGAGGATTCCATTTTGCAGATTCACACCAAGCTTATCAGAAGCGGTGTGAAGGCTGAAATCAGCGGCCGTGCCAAGCATTTTTACAGCATTTACCGCAAGATGAAGCGGGACAACAAGGACATAAGCGAGATTTATGACCTTTCCGCCATCCGTGTGCTGGTGCAGAATGTAAAGGACTGCTACGCTGTGCTGGGTGTTATTCACGCCATGTGGAAGCCGATTCCGGGCCGTTTCAAGGATTATATTGCCATGCCAAAGTCCAACGGCTACCAGTCCCTTCATACAACTGTTATGACCCGTGGCTTTCCGCTGGAGATTCAGATCCGCACCTTTGCCATGCACAAGATTTCCGAGTACGGTGTTGCTGCCCATTGGAAATACAAGGAAAACGGCAAGGGGGCCACTGCAGCCAACGATTATGACAAGAAGCTGTCCTGGCTGCGCCAGATGGTGAATCTCCAGCAGGAGCTTAACGACCCGAGCGAGTACATTCAGGCTCTGAAGATGGATATTTTCTCCGATGAGGTATTTGTATTTACTCCGCGGGGGGATGTTATCGATTTGCCGAAGGGCTCCGTTCCAATAGACTTTGCCTACAGAATCCATACGGAGGTGGGCCATCACTGCGTTGGGGCCAAGGTAAACGGCAAGATTGTACCATTGGAATACAAGCTGAAAAACGGCGATATCGTTACCATTATTACCAACAAGGCCAATCAGGGACCGAGCCGTGACTGGCTCAATATTGTGGCGGCTTCAGATACCAGAAGCAAGATTCGCGGCTGGTTCAAGAAGGTCCGCCGTGAGGAAAATGTGGCCAAGGGCCAGGAGCTGTTGGAGAAGGAAGGCAAGAAGCTTGGCTATGACCCTAAGGACCTTCTCCGTGACGAGTGGCTCAATGAGGTATGTCTGCGGTTCAATATTAACAATTCCGAGGATCTGCTGGCGGCCATTGGCTATGGTGGAGTTACTGTAAGCGGCGTTATTGCCAAGCTAATTGAACTTCACAAAAAGCTGGTGAAGGAAAATACCCCGCAGGATGTTTCCGAGATGCTGGAAAAGCTGAAGCGTCCACAGGGACAGGGTTCAGCCAAAAGATCCAAGGCCAGCCATGGTATTTTGGTGGAGGGCGAGGGCGGTATGCTGGTGCGCCTTGCCAAGTGCTGCAACCCGATTCCGGGGGACCCTATTACTGGCTTTATTACCAAGGGCCGTGGTGTATCTGTTCATAGGGCGGACTGCCCGAATGTGTCAGTTACCAGTGATGCGGCCACCAGAGTTATTGCCGTTAACTGGGATGTGGGCCTTGACCGTGATTATACTGTGGAGATTGAGATTCACTGCAATGACAACCCTGGTATTTTGGCAAGTATTTTGGCAGTACCTCAGGAGATGAAGATAAATGTTTCCTCTGTAAATGCCAAGACCAACAGAAATAACAAAACATCTGTGATAATGATGGGCATTGAGGTTCATGCCACTTCCCAGGTGGAGCAGCTTATGGCGAAAATCCGCCGTCTGAAGGATGTTTACAGCGTAAGCCGCGCCATGACCAGCAATCCTGACAAGCGCAATGACTGATGGCATAACAATAACTTACGGAATCACAATGACTGATGGGAGGTTCAGAGCCTATGGATTTTTCTGTAAAGAGCTTTGAGGTGGGCCCTGTGGCCGCCAATTGCTATATACTTAAGGACAATAATTCCAACGCGGGAGTGGTGATTGATCCCGGGGGAAATCCGGAGAAGATTCTCTCTGCCATAAAGGAAATGGGGGTTGAGGTAAAGTTTATTGCCCTGACCCATGGCCATTTTGACCACATTGGCGGTCTGAAGGATGTTAAGAAGGCTCTGGATGTGCCAGTGCTTATCCACGAATATGATGGGGATATGCTGATAGATGCCAAGCGGAATTTGTCTGCCTTTGTGGGTGCTCCCGGTGAAATGGAAGCCGCAGATGTGCTCCTGAAGGATGGGGACAATATCTCCTTTGGGGACTGCTCCCTTCGGGTAATAAGCACCCCGGGCCACACTCTGGGCAGCGTGTGCTTCTATGGTGGCGGGGCCCTCTTTAGCGGGGATACCCTTTTTGCGGGCTCTGTGGGCCGCACTGATTTTCCTGGGGGCAGCACAGAGGAAATACTGAATTCCATCAGAAACCGCCTGGCCAAAGTGCCAAGTGCCACCAAGGTATTCCCGGGCCATGGCCCTGCATCCACCATGGAAATAGAGCGGGAAACAAATCCGTTCTTTTAATGATGATTTAATCCATCCTTAATGACATTGTAAATATATTTTTGCTATACTTAGTTTGCCTGAAAGGCGAACATAAAAATATAATAATTTCTTAACCATAAAGAGAAGGCGAGAGACAAGCTCGATGACCCTTCAGCAACCTGCCACGGGTGAAAGCGTGGTAAGGTGCTAAAGCTTGATTGATGGGTAGGATAGAGTAAATCGGGCCCATCAAGACGATGGGCTTTTTCATTGCGTCTCTTTTTGGTTTACAGAACAAAAGGAGACGATGAAAATGTTAGAAAATGTAGTAATTCATGTACCCCACGCATCCCTTTACATTCCAGAGAAGTATATCCCGGACTATGATTTGGAGGTTCTGGGGCACGAAATGCTGGTAATGACAGACTGGTACTGCAATGAGCTCTTTGACTGTGAGGCGGAAATGGTGAATCTTAAGGTAAGCCGTCTGGTATGTGACGTGGAAAGATTCCGTGATGACAAGGATGAGTCCATGAGCCGTATGGGCATGGGGCTGTATTATACCCACAGTTCAGAAATGAAGCCATTCAGAAAACATATTGCAGAAAAGAGGGAAGAGGTGGCCAGGACATTCTATGATCCCCATCACGCCCAGCTGGAGGCCGTGGTGGAAAAGCGCCTATCCGATTATGGCAGGTGTCTCATTGGGGATGGCCATTCCTTTTATCCAGAGCCCCTGCCTTATGAGCCTGACCAGCAGCCAAACCGCCCTGACATTTGCATTGGCACTGATGACTATCACACATCACCTAACATGGTGTATAAAATGGTAAATTATCTGCAGGACCACAATTTGTCAGTAAAAATAAACTCCCCATTCGCCGGGGCACTGGTTCCTATGAAGTATTACCGCCAGGACAGCAGGGTACAGTCCGTTATGATTGAAATAAACCGCGGCCTCTACCTTGAACAGGGCTGTGAAAAGAGTGAACGCTTTAATGAAATTCAGCGCATTATAAAGGGCATGATTGAAATCATGGGGGCGGAAGTGGAGTAAAGGAAATAGCTTGTTGCGCAGTCAAAAAGAAAGGCCCGCTGGTTATCAGCGGGCTTTGATAGTTAATGATTAGTTTTGGGCAGCAAGTTCCAAAAACTCGTTCCATGTGTGTATTTGAGATTATTGCACTTGCAGGTAACATTTCAGATAATAGTAAACATCATTCAAACGTTTTTGGCGGTCTGTGCTGAGGCAATATGATGAATTTTCAAAGCACAGGTAAGCTTTCCCTGTCCGTTTGTCTTCTTTAAAGGAAGCTTTGCCGTAATCCACAGCAACATCATCTGCAAAGCTGAAATTAACACTGGCCACTTTAATAATAAGCTCATTTGCGTCATCATTGGCAACATAAGCAGAGCTTAAGTCCAGGCCATTGCAAAATTTATTGCCGCTGTCATAAATCGGATAATTCATGTCACCGTGCCAAAACAGAATGCCATCTATCTCCTGCCAGGGAGAGGCATAGGCGATACTGGTGTGGCGTTCAAAAGGCATTGGCAGATTCGTATTGCCAAGTGATGCAACTGTCAGCGCAAGTACCATCATAACAAGTATTTTTTTTAACATCTGATTTGCCCCCTATTTTTGTTGAATGTCCCTCAGCACTACCGATAAAAATAATTATTATCTTTGAAAAAATTATAGCATGGTGTGGCAGTTCTTTCCATTGGTTTATTATGGGCGACAACATAAGTGTAGTACCGCTAGGCCAGAAGGGGAGAGGTGGTTGGTTTAAGGTATTTATTAATCCCGCCCCGCCCTCTGCGTTCTTCGGCGGACCCAGATGCCCGCGGTGCTGGTGGAAACAGCATTTATTGATAACGACATAGATGTGCTTTTACTGATGAATTATCAGGAGGAATTTGCCGCAGCCATAGCCAGGGGAATTACTGATTATTGGGTAAATATTAATGGGTAAAGAGCCTATGATTACTACAGCAAAAACTATTCAGATGCTTTTATATGATGGTGACTTAAATGGGGTTATGTACATTGAGGACACCTCATGGCAGATCGGGGCTATGTTTTCATCCCCCCGCCAGTCCATTGATGATCTGATTGCCAAGGCGGACTGCAGGAAATACGGGGTGTATCTGCTCCTTTCCGAAGAACAGGTTTATGTGGGACAGGCCAGAGATTTGGAGAAAAGGACCCGCCAGCACCTTACGGACAAGGGCTGGTGGAGCCATATTATCCTTATGACCACCAAGGACGATAGCTTCAATGCCTCAGATATTGATTATCTTGAATCCAAGCTCATTGAAAAGGCCAAGGAGGTTGGCACCGCCTACGTGGACAATCTCACAAAAGGCAATCCCCAGAAGGTCAGCGCCTTCCGTGAGGTGGAGCTGGGGAAATATCTGGAGGAAGCCCTGTTTTTACTGAAGCTTATTGGGGTGGAAGTCTTTGAACACATAAGGCGAAAGCGCAAGGCCCCGCCCCTTCCGGAAGGAAACCTCTCCGTCAGTGATTTTGTAAAAACTGCCCTGATTAACCTTCTAGCTGCGGGGTATGTGTTCAGTGATGAACAGCTTAAGCTCTACAGCTCCGTGGAGGGAAGCAAGGAGTACACCCATCGGGCCCTGCCTATTCTCTATCTTTTGAAGGACGGGGAAACCCGCGAGGACGTAAAAAAGAAAATCCGCCAGCGGTACTGGAAGGAGGAATTTACATCTGGAAACCAGCGGTTCTTGATGTTCTCCCAGTGGTTTAAGGAGGGCACCAACTACGGGGCACGGAAGGAGGATTTTATTAGGTGGTACAGTAATCTGTGATTTATGGTGTATATCATATAGGAAGGAAGCTGGTTATTTGCCCGCTTCCTTTTCTTTTTGGCAAAAGAAGGATTTTTCGGGTATATGTGGAATAAATAAAACTGTAAAATCTTTTAGGACACTTCACTCCAAAAGTTTCTTTTTTTGGTCCAGTATCCATGGGGGTTCACAGGGGGTACAGTTGCAACGACCTAATACTGCTTGCGGCATTGAAACTTGACAAGAACCACACTGGTTTTTACCAGGATTATGTTGCAACGACCTAATGCTGCTTGCGGCATTGAAACATGTTCTACAGTCTTTCTTTGTTGTTTTTGATTTTTATTGCAACGAAGAAAATGAGGCCAATCCAACGGCCTCATTATCCCTTGAGCATCACTAAACTCAGCCCTATACTTTTTGTGGGGCTTCGTTAAGTGTTGCTGGCACCAAATGCTGCTTGCGGCATTGAAACAATGTTGTAAACATTTTCTTTTCCTCCCGATGATGTTGCAACGACCTAATGCTGCTTGCGGCATCGAAACAAAATCAGACCCATATTTCTTCAGGATATTTGTTGGTTGCAACGACCTAATGCTGCTTGCGGCATTGAAACGCCATTATAGAAGAAAGAAACATTGGCGAGTTTATGTTGCAACGAAGAAAATGAGGCCAATCCAACGGCCTCATTATCCCTTGAGCGTTACTAACCTCAGCCACAACAATTAAAAGGCTTCGCTAAGTAACGCTGGCACCAAATGCTGCTTGCGGCATTGAAACTTCAAATAATGCT
>NZ_JHWV01000014.1 GCF_000622005.1 Anaerovibrio sp. RM50
TGTAGTGACCCCATAAAGTTAGACCTTAACGGTAGTAGCAATTATTTGCTGCTACCGTTTTTTATGCTGCGGCATGACGTAAACGGTAGTCGACTGGGCTGAGCCATCCCAGCTTAGCTTTGATTCTTTGTTTATTGTAGTATGTGATGTAATGTCGGATTGCTCGTTCCAGTTCGTCAAAGCTGTGATAGGTATGTCCATAATAGATTTCCTGTTTTAGTAGGCCAAAGAAATTTTCCATCACGCTATTATCCAGACAGTTTCCCTTGCGAGACATGCTTTGAAAGATACGTTCTTCTCTTAATCGGTCTATATAATTTCTCATTTGATAGGGCCAGCCCTGGTCTGAATGGAATGTCCGACGGTAAGGGCAGTCACTGGTAATGTCAATTGCTTTCTCTAAAGCAGACATAATACCTTGTGATGATGGTCGTTTCGTGATACTAAAACTAATGATTTCACGATTATAAAGGTCAAGAAACGGATCTAAATATGCTCTGCGAGTGATAATATTCCCTTTGCTGTCAATCTCATAATACTTGAATTCAGTGGTATCTGTGGTGATTTTCTGATGTGGAATACATGTATCAAAGCGGCGACGTAGCCGATTTGGTGCAACGTGCCCAATAGTTCCTTTGTAAGAATTATATTTGCGGCTTTTGTGGGCAAATGATTTTACCTGTAATCCCAATTTCTGAACAAGACGTTGGACCTTCTTATGATTGACTAAAAAGCCCTCTTGGCGGAGCTTGCCATAAATTCGACGATAACCGAAGTCCTTGTCGCTCTGCCGAATTGCTTTGATTTTTGCCTCTAATTCGGCATCCGGATTTTCCCGGTCAAATCGCTTCTGCCAATACATATAGGTGGCTTTTGGAAGTTTAATAGCTGCAAGGATATCTTTTAATTTGAATGATCCTCGGAGACTGTGGGCGATCCTTGCTTGCGCTTCTGCGCCTCTTGCTCCAGGCGCAATCTCCTCAGTTCTTTTAAATAGGCTACCTCAATGCGTAGCTTGAGATTTTCTTCTTCTAGCTGCTTAAGTCTCTCATCTTGATTAATATTACATTCAGGTGTAATGCTGGTTTTGTCTGGCACCTTTGGCCGCCTGCCTTTCCGTTGCGGTTTGAGACCTTCTATACCAACAGCACGATAGCGTCGAACCCAGTTTACTAAAATCCCGTCAGATTTTAATTTAAGTTGAAGTGCTAAATCTTGGTAAGACATCTCTGTACTTAAATATAACTCTACAGCATGTAACTTGAATTGGAAAGAATATGTTTCATTTTTTCTTGACCGTTGAAGTCCTTTTTCCCCCATTACCCGATATTTTGCAACCCAAAATTGAATACGTTTTTTGTCAGGTATACCATATTTGTGGGCTAAAGCATGGTATCCGATATCCCCTTTCAAATATTCCTGAACTATCTTCAATTTGAATTCAACACTGTATTTTGCCATAAAAAGACCCCCATAAGTTAGATTACTTAGTCTAACTTATGGGGGTCTCTACATAGTCAGGGCACTTATTTTAAACTGTTTTTGTACAAGAACCGCGTATCGAGCTTAAGAGAAATCTAAGGAAATGAGTTTTTTATATTGATTATTCTAGTGAGGCAAGGCAGGGTATATAATATTTTTGTCAACATGCTTGAAAATTTGAGCTATTACATTGAACTGTACTATGTGAAGCGAAAAGAATGATTTTTGAGATGCCAAATTGGCATCTCAAAACAAAAATTATAGAAGAGGATTGTATATGGCAACATGGCTATAATCTCAACTTGGAAAAGTAAAATGCTAGAATGTGACTATACTGTTTTTAGTGATGAAGTATTAGTTATACGAACCTATTTTTGATATAAAATCCTATTTATGGTAAAATTTACTCAAGAGGTGTTTATTTTAATGAGTAATAAAGCCAAGATCCGTGAGGATGCAATGAGCCTTAATCCAATAGATGATGCTTTGTTTCAGAAGATGGCAGAGGATATTAGCTTTTGTCAAGAAATATTGCAGGTAATCTTGGGAGATAAAGGATTGAGAGTATTGGATAATGTACCTCAATTTGTTGCCAAAAATCTCCAGGGACGGTCTTGTACATTAGATGTTAAGTGTTCATTGGGTGATGGGCGTATCGTGAATATTGAGGTGCAAAAGGCCGATGATGACGACCATCAGAGGCGTGTGCGTTATAACGGGGCATTGCTCACCACCAATGTGACTGACCCGGGTGACAAGTTTAAGGATGTACCTGATGTAATTGTTGTATTTATATCAAGATTTGATGTTTTCAAATCCGGCAAGGCGTTGTATCATGTAGATAGAATAGTCAGAGAGACAGGCAGGTTGGCAGATAATGGTTTTGCTGAGATTTATGTAAATGCTGAAGTGGATGATGGTTCTGATGTCGCATTACTGATGGATATTTTTACAGAGGATAATGCTTATGATGATGCCCGTTTCCCGGCAACATCAAGTTGCAAGCGTAGGTTTAAGACTACTGAGGAAGGAGTGAGCGAAATGTGTGAGGTAATTGAGAGAAATAGAGCTGAAGCCAAAGTTGAAGTAGCAATTGAGTTACTCAAGGAAAAATTATCTATAGAGATGATTGCCCGTGCTACCAAGCTCACCGTTGACCAGGTAAAAGAGATTGGCAAGAAAAATGCTCTAATTTAGTATTTTAATTTTAAATGACTCCCGGCTTCGGCTGGGAGTTTTTGGGTATATATAATAATTAGCGAATAACATTATTTTATTTTGTAGCAGGAAAGAATACTTGGAGCTCTGGACTGAAATAATGCTATCGTGGCTATAATCTCAACTATTGAGTGGCCAGATTTAATTGCGTTGTTCAGCTCAACTAGCCTATGATGAAAGGTAACTTTATGTCGCTTGAACCTTTGCTCCACATGTAGAAAACGTAGCGCTTATAACAAGGAAAAGTTAAAGAACGAGGATAAGTATTGTGGAGTTTGCTTATGGACAGGGATTATTTAGAGGAGAATACGTATGACGAGCATTACGACCATATTAGGCGATATTACGGCAAAGCACTATGCTACAGCAATAGTTAATGCTGCTAATGAAAGTCTGCTTGGGGGTGGCGGTGTGGATGGTGCCATACATAGGGCGGCCGGCCCTGAACTGTTGGAAGAATGCAGGTCTTTAAATGGCTGTAAAACAGGCCAGGCGAAGATTACCAAAGCATATAGGTTACCATGTGACTACGTTATTCATACAGTGGGACCGATATGGTATGGGGGAAATAAAGGAGAAGAAGAACTTCTGACAGGGTGCTATCGTCACTCTTTGAAGATTGCCTTGAAGAATGGTATTCGCAGTGTAGCCTTCCCATCCATTTCTACGGGTGTGTATTCATACCCAGTGGATAAAGCAGCAAAGGTGGCCGTTAAGACCGTAAAGACTGTGATTAGGGAAATTCCTGATGCTTTTGATGATATAGTGTGGATGCTATTTGATGAGCGGACTCAAAGAGCGTATGAAAGGGCATTGCAGGAATGACACATATTTGACGTTGATTACGAGGAAGTGAATATAATGGCTAAAGGTTTTATTTATATTATGACCAATCCTGCGTTAAAGGATATGGTGAAAATTGGATATGCAACGGACGTGGAAGCACGCCGTAAACAACTTTCCACAACGGCCCTCCCTTATGATTATGAAGTGTATGCGACTTATGAGACTGCTGGAAATCTGGAAGATAAGAAGCTTCATAAGATGATTGATAACCTAAATCCTGACCTTCGGGTTTCAAAGAATCGTGAGTTTTATGTGATGACTCCCAAAGAAGCGTATGATTTGCTGGAAGCTATTGCTACAATCAGTGGAACAATTGAAAAGTTGAAACGTATCGGAAACAATGATTCTCAGGCTCCTGCCCAGCATATTAAGCGGCCGCCAATTAATTTCTTCGAGTGCGGTATACCTATAGGTGCTGAACTGGTTTTCACGGAAAATCCAACTGTTAAGGTGACTGTTATCAGTGATCGCAAGGTTCAATGGAATGAAGAAGAAACCTCACTGTCAGCAGTGGCAGGTGCTTTGAAGCATATAAAGGCCATACAGGGCTCCGCATTCTTTACTTATCAGGGGGAGTTGCTGACTGAGATTGCTGAAAGAACTCAGTGGAGGGAATAAAATGGAAAGCAGGATTTTTGAGAATAGCTGCACTGTTCGGGCGTCCAGAGAACGTTCTATTTCTGTAGATATTTCTGAGCGAGCCTTGAAGGATATGGATGAGACAATAAGTAATTTTAAATCAGGCATTGTTTCTGATCCGATTGATCTTTCAGATTTTTAACGGGGTGGTATTATGAGCAAAGAATTTGACATTTTATCTGCAGCATTTGATGAAGCTATACTTGATGCAAAATCCCACAACAAAATATTAAAATCTGAAACTGCATCCATTGAGATAGAGAGGCCTGTTGAGCATAGTGCAGAGCCGTTTTGGAGTGAAAAGAACCAGAAGTATCTTGCTGAATCCATAGCAGAACTTGAAACTGGCGGTGGAGAGAAGCACGAATTAGTTGAAGTTGAGTAGAAAAGTTAGTTTGACATAAGGGAATTGTCCATGCTTCCGGAAAAGATTTTTCATAGAAGCGATAAAATGGCATAGTTAGCATTAAGAGAGCCCGTGGTGGCTCTTTTTTGATTCAATTATTCGTTGAGTTAACAAAAATTTTCTGAAATACATATCCCAAAACCACGGTAACAGTCAGGACGTCGGTTCCGTTCAGGATAACATAGCCCCATATTTCCATAGGGTTTCTTTCCAAAATCTGGCTTTGGGAAGCAACAAATATGCCCTGATTTATAATACTGGTAAAATCCCCGAAGATATTCGCTTCAAATACACTGGGATCATACCATTTTAGTCCACTGAAAAAGCCTACTCCGTAATAAGTTATAAATTCCAGGGTTGACAGCATAATCATTCCCAATAAAATGATTTCCTGGGGCAATAAATCCCTTTCCATAAACCTTTGCAAAGTAGCTATACAAATAATATAGGATAGTACCGTAACACAGTAGCCGTAAATCCATATATCTTCCCTAAAAAAATCAATTTCATCCAAGGTCTGAAAAACCAGTGCGCCTGTACTGTAAAACATAAAAATAACAGAATAGATAAAGCCAAATATTTCAACAGGAAATCCTTTGCTTGGAGGATTTTTCATTGGCAAAAAAACGTTGACCAACAAGAAAAACATTACAGTAGATAAAAATTCTTCAAAAATATTCAAAAGAACATAATTAAATGGCAGCAGTTCCAAAACAAGAAGAGCTGCCATAAGTGTGAGTATAATTTTAACCTTTTTAGTATTGGATGTAAAAATTTGCTTGGCGTAAGCATAAAGATTTATAAAGTCGGTTTTTACCTCACAAATGAGATTATTATGCGAGCTTGTTTTCGGCAATATATGATAAAAAAACCGCAAAAAGAGGAATATTATTATCATTATAAAATAACCAATTATAACGAGCTTTAAGATGTCCCCTTCCTCTTTAGGTGGGGGAAAACAAACTACAACAGCTGGTGAGAATATCTCCCAGCTCGTTGAAACGCTAATTGGAAGATTTTTCTTCTAAAGAAGAAAAATTTGAACAATGGCGTTATAAACTTAATCATTATATGGTGTTCTCCTTCTGATGTGGGATATTATCATTATAACACAGACAAATAAAGAGATTGCTGTAAATTGGTTTAAGCCTCCCTCTTTTCTTTTCGATGTAGAAGTATAGAAAGGATTCGGTGTGAGCAGGGAGCGTGATAAATATGAATATCTTGAAAAACATTACCAAGCAGGAGTTGGATTTATACGCCAGCCAGCCAACAGCCAAAGCTATGCATGAACGGGTGATGAAGGATTCGGTGTATATTCCGGGCGGGGATGCAGATGCGGCCGCGGTATTTGTGGACAGCCGCAATAAGGAAAAGGAAGCCAATCAGGTAGATATGGTGGATATTTCCAAGGCCGGACAGGAGCTTAGCCAGACGGCAGCACAAAAAACAGCAACTGAAGCCACCACGGAAACGCCTAATATTGTCTTTTCCATGTTCCGTCATGGGGATACCAACAAATTTTCCATATCCTTTGGCAATTCGGCCATGGTGGAACGTGCCGTAAAGCAGGGGTATATTGAAATTGATGGCAGGAAAGTGGAATTGTCGGATGACGTCAAGAAGCAGCTTCTGGCCACCAACAAGCAGATTAAGGCCGCCAAGGAAGCAGTTGCCATGCACAATATGATGCTCCATGAGGCAGCCAATGCCCGTCAGAGCAGTGATGCCATGGAAGAATACAACGCCAAAATGTCACGGGTAATGACTACGGCTACCAGAATTATGCGAGGACGCAAGGTATCACCGGCTGACGAGAAGGAACTGATGGAATTTAATAAGGATCTTTATGCCATGGCCAAAAGCGCAGCTGCCATCGAAAAGCACCGTCGGAAAATGGAAGAAGAAAGAGAAGACAATAAAATTTCGGAAGCCAATGATGAGGCAAGGGCAAAAGAGGCAGAGCCTAAGGACTATAGCGTAGAGGAAACCCCAATGCCACAGAATGAGGTTCAGATGGACATATCCCTGGATGGGGATTCAGCCCAGGTCACTGCTGTGGGAGCAGGCTTGCCAATGGAATAAACAATTAATAAAGATTTAAACGGATAGGAAGAAAAAATAAAACCATCGTTGCAGTGTTGTTACTGCTTCGATGGTTTTTTGTAATTAGAATGGAATACTGCTGATTTAGCTCTTATCATTCATAAACTTTGTATGTATTTCTTTTATTGATTTTTTGAATGCGTAGAAGCATGCAAAAAATCAATAACCCGTTTCTCATCTGCATTCAATATAAGGTCCTCCGGGAAGCCTGTTTCATCAATAAATTTTGTTGCCAGGGAAAAATTCCCTACACCGGAAGGGTCATGGGCATCAGAGTCGATTACTATGGGAACATTATGTCTTTCACAAAGCTGTAACATTGTTGCATAATTTTTATAGCAGTTTAGCCTTCTTTCCTTTTTTATGAGGGAGCTGTTGTTCAGCTCCAGGGCAACACCATATTCCTTTGCTGCAGGTACAAGCCGCTTGTAATCAAGGGGAGTGTGGTCATCATCTGGATGGGAAACGATTTTTATTTTTGGATGCTTCATGCAGTTTATCAGGTTGCTGGTGTTTTGCTCTTTTCCTGCATTGGTGTAGCACAATTCATGTATACCAGCTATGGCATAGTCCAGCTTATCAAGCCACCTTTGCTCCAAGCTCAAGGTGCCATCATTAAGAACATTAACCTCACATCCAAATAAAATCTGCACATCAAATAATTTTTTTGGAACCACCTTCAGATTGCAAAAATAGAATGGATCACATGTCCCCGGTATACCGGGACCATGCTCCGTAATACCAAGTATTTTAAGCTTTTTCTCAGAGGCAGCCTGGGCATTTTCCCGTATTGTGCCGTATGCATGGCCACTGGCAATGGTATGGGTGTGCAAATCAGCGATAAGTTTAACTGGCATATATTTCATCTTCCTTCATGTATTATTGGCTTTACTTTTTATTTCGTGGGATGACCATTATTTTCCTTCTATTTTCGTAGTAAAAAGGAATTGGAGTGGCAGTGTAGAAATATTACGTATTATGGAGGGCGATTTACGGAGAAACTTGCTGAATGATTGAAGAAAGGAACATTGATACAGAAGGGTGGCGGTAATGAACATGGTTAGCTTTTTACGAAAAGGAATATTTTGGGGGATTATGGCGGCTGCTGTGCTGGTAATGGGGGCGGCAACCAATATGTCCATATCCGAGGCGGGGCAGTTTGCCCCAATGGAGAAGGGAACCTTTCTCTATATGAATACCCGGGAGATTATTATGGATGGCGAGGATGAACGGGTCTGCTTTGTGATGGGAAAGGATAATGTTCTGCGCATGTGCCGCGACGACGGCTATAAGGTATATATGACATTTTCTGAAAAATTTGGTGATAATGTTGGCATGGGCTACAGCGTTACCAGAATAACCATGAAGAATTCAAATAAGGTTTTCTTCGAAATCAATGCTGACCAGGGGGCTCATGGCAAAAATGCCGGCTACTGGATAGTTGGCAAATACATGGGGGAATGGGTGCCTTTTGTTGATCTGGACACCCTGGCAGAATATGGCTATACCATAAATGACTGGCACCGAATTGGTACCAATGTGAATGAGAACGGTGATTTTATTTTGAACAGCAGTCACGAATACATGCCGCCGGAAGGGCAGTTCGGCTATGATCTTCGCATCGTTACGGATTTTGAAGCAAATATTTTCTGGGATGAGGAAGCATCCTGGTTTGGAATAAAGAGATTGCAGTAAAATACACAAATTTTAAGGGGCTGTAGTGCTAAGCAATTAGTGATACAGCCCATTTTCATTGCGCTAATTAAATTCATTTGAAGGAATACATAATAAGGGCGTATAATGTGGGAGAATGCTTTTATTATGTATGGAGGAGTAAAATGCTTGATATTTCCCCCGCCAAGAAGGGGGCACTGCTGGCCCTTACCGGGTCTATTCTCTGGGGAATAATGGGAGTGACCTGTCAGTATCTTGTGCAAAACAAGGGCCTGCCCGCCATTTGGGTGGTGACGGTACGGGTGTTTTTTGCCGGCATTGTGCTCTTGGGGGCGGATTATATTATATATAAAAAGAATTTTTTTGCCCCCTGGAAGGGCAGAAAGAATATTGTTCAGATGCTGATTTTCAGCTTTATAACCGTAACCTGTGTGCAGTATGTGTATTTGTCCGCAGTGCGGCACATGAATGCAGCCATGGCCACGGTGTTTGTGAGTCTGGCACCAATTGCCACTATAATGTGGATGTCCCTTCGCAGCTGGTCTTTGCCGAAATTTTATGAGATATTGTGCTGCATTTCTGCGGTTACGGGAGCAGTGGTGATGGCAACCCATGGGGATATGACCACCCTTTCCATATCTGAGGAAGGTTTCATTTATGGAATAATGCTTCCACTTTTTGGGGTAATATATACCGTGCAGCCGGGCTATCTTATGAAGAACTTCCGTCCGTCAAATGTAACGGGATGGGGACTTTTGCTGTCTGGATGCGTGCTTTTGCCAATAGTACAGCCCTGGACCATCACGGAAAGCGTGGAAATGGATATGTTTACCATTTTTAATGTGGTTTACACAGTCCTTTTCGGCACGGCCATAGCCTTTTGGACATTTCTGGCCAGCTTGAAGTACATTAAGCCACAGATTGCCGCTATCTATGAGCTGGTGGAGCCTGTCAGCGCAATTTTGCTGTCGGTGTGGCTGCTGGATGTACTCTATCAGATGCCTGAGTTTTTGGGGACCATGATGATTCTGTGTCCGGTGCTGTATTTGTCACTTGTGCACAGAAAATAGTAACAGTAAAATGGCAAGAATGTGGACTTTAGACGAAAGTGTGGATTTAAGACAAGTATGTGGATTTTAAACAAGAATGTGGATTTAGAGGAGCAGAAATACTGTGCATTATAATAAAACCCTTTCCGCAAGATTTGTTTCCCGTCCCAACCGCTTTATAGCCCAGGTGGATATTGAGGGAAAAACAGAGACTGTTCATGTGAAAAATACCGGCCGCTGCAAGGAGCTTTTGCTTCCAGATTCAAAGGTTATCCTGTATGATGCCAATAATGAAAAGCGGAAAACACGCTACGACCTTATTGCTGTGGAAAAATCAGGACTTGGCCTTGTGAATATCGACAGTCAGGCTCCAAATAAGGTTATGGCAGAATTCCTTGCAGGCCGCGGATATGATGTTGTTCAGCCCGAGTTTCGCTATGGCAATTCCCGCATAGACTTTTATATGAAGCGAGGGGATCAGCAATACCTTTTGGAGGTTAAGGGCTGTACCCTGGAACGGGAGGGCATTGGCTATTTTCCCGATGCTCCTACAGAGCGGGGCATAAAGCATATTCATGAATTAATCCAGGCAAGACAGGAAGGCTATTGGTGCGGTCTGGCTTTTGTTATTCAGATGCCCCTTGTCAGTGAGGTTCGCCCAAATATTGTTACTCATCCCGCTTTTGGTGATGCCTGGAATGAGGCATTGGCAGCAGGGGTTAAGATATGGTTTATCGGCTGTAAAGTTAATAATGATTCACTAATAGTGGATGAAAAACGTATAGTGGCAGAGGAATGATATTTCAATCCTTCAGCAAATGATTAAAGCTGGTGAGTTTTAATGAAAATATATGAATATGGCAATAAAAATGCAGCTGCTGTGCTGATTCAGCCTGTGGGTGATCATGAGCTGGCAGGACTTGAAGCTGAAACCCATGAAATTAAAAGGCTGACTAATATGGATTTCAGGCTAATGGCGGTACATATTAAAAACTGGAACCGTGATTTGTCCCCATGGCCGGCACCGGCTGCCTTTGGCAACGATGCTTTTGGGGAGGGGGCAAAGGATACCCTCGAGGAAATAATGCAGCTTTGCCATGATGAGGGAAAGAGATATATTATTGGCGGCTATTCACTGGCGGGATTATTTTCCCTTTGGGCAGCCCATGAGACAAAGTTTTTTTCCGCCGTTGCGGCGGCATCTCCCTCCATGTGGTTTCCCGGTTTTATTGACTATATGAAGTCTCACGAAATAAAATGCTCCGGCGTTTATTTAAGTCTTGGGGACAAGGAAGAAAAGATAAAGAATCCGATTATGAAAAAGGTGGGAGACTGTATCAGGGAAGCCCATTCCTATCTTGAGGGGCGGGGGATAAATTGTACCCTGGAATGGAATCAGGGGAATCATTTTAAAGATACAGAAATAAGAACGGCCAAGGCCTTCGCCTGGGCATTGGCATTATAGGGTAAGCTTTTAGCCGTAGTTCCGTTTTTGCCGGAATTACGGCTTTTTTTGTGTTTTTTTGGTCCCATTTTTGCTAAAACATACCAAAAATATATGATTTATATGAAAAATAGTTGCATTATGAAAATCTATCCTGTATAATTTCACTCATAAAACATACCAAAAAGGTGGGCAATATAAAAGACCCGCTAAATTACTGGAGGGATGGGTAATGGCAGAAAAGATTTTATCTCCTCAGGAGAAGAGGATTGAAGCAAATAAAGGACAGGTTATTTTTTCAAAGGGCAGCAGGGTGCAGCGGATATATGACAGCTTCCAGGGCTCCCGCTCCAGTGTGGATGTGCAGAGGGCAAGGTATTTTACCGAGTCCTTTAAGACCACCGAGGGACAGTCACTGGTACTGCGTTGGGCCAAGGCTCTCTATCATGTGGCAGAAAACATTGAGGTCATCATAAATGATGATGAGCTGCTGGTGGGCCGTGTGGGAGGCCAGGGCAAATATGGACTTATTTATCCTGAGCTGGACGGCTGCTTCCTACAGAGCTTTGCGGAGCAGGCGGCCAACAGAGTGGAGTCCCCCTTTGAGATTTCCGATGAGGACATAAGAATTATTCAGAAGGAAATTGCTCCTTACTGGGATGGAAAAACCTACTATGAGGATTTGGCCCGTTCCCTTCCAGAGGACGTGCTGAAGATTACCTACGATCCTGTAGACACCTTCACCTCACGCTTTATTGCCAATGAAACCTCCTCCATGAGATCGGCATTGCAGTGGGTACATGATTTTGGCAAGGGTATAGATGAAGGCTTTGAGTCCATCAAGGCTGAGGCACAGGAGAAGCTTTCACAGCTTAATCCACTGGATCCTCACGACAGCATTGATAAAGCTGAGTTCTACGAGGCTGTAATAATCATATCTGATGCAATTATTTTGTGGGCCCAGCGTTACAGTGATGAGGCCAGAAGATTGGCAGACTCCACCAAGGATGAAAAGAGACGCCAGGAGCTGTTGGAGATTTCCAGAATTGCTGCCAAGGTGCCAAGATATCCTGCTGAGAGCTTCTATGAGGCAATGCAGTCCCAGTGGTTTATCCAGTTGTTCTCCCGTTTGGAGCAAAAGACCGGTGCCACCATTTCCAACGGACGCATGGATCAATATTTGTATCCATATTATAAGAAGGATATTGAGGCTGGGAAGATTACCAAAGACTTCGTAAAGGAGCTGTTCCAGTGCATGTGGCTGGGCATGGCCCAGTATCAGGACCTTTATGTAAGTCCTGCGGGAGTAAAGTTTAATGAAGGATATGCCCATTGGGAGGCAGTCACTGTAGGCGGTGTGGATAAGAATGGCAATGATGCAGTAAATGATCTGACCTACATTCTGTTGGAAAACAAGCGTGAATTCCCACTTAATTATCCAGATTTGGCTGCCAGAGTCCATGTTGGTTCCTCCCAGGAATATCTTGAGGAGGTGGCAACCACCATCAGTGATGGCGCAGGGTTCCCAAAGCTTCTTAACGACGAGGAAATAATTCCCCTGCTGTTGGCAAAGGGAGCAGATATAGCTTCCGCCCGGGATTATGCAGTTTCCGGCTGCACCGAGGTGAGAATGCCAAATCTTGACACCTTCACCACACCATGCGCTTTCCTTAAT
Organism: Anaerovibrio sp. RM50; assembly: GCF_000622005.1. GTDB lineage: Bacteria > Bacillota > Negativicutes > Selenomonadales > Selenomonadaceae > Anaerovibrio. The sequence goes on from NZ_JHWV01000014.1 coordinate 12,540, forward strand.
CTTGGAGCAGTAATGGAGCTGACACTGAGGAACGGGCGAATGGCCAAGTACGGTGATGAGCTTCTTACCATAGAGACAGGCAACCCTGCTGATTTTGCTTCCTATGAGGATTTTGAAAGAGCCTTTATAGACCAGGAAAAGTTCGTGCTGAAGCAGACCTTCCGTCAGCAGTACATTGCAAATCGCACCAGACCAAAGCATTTTGCTTCTCCATTGGGATCTGCCTTACATGCCCTTTGCATGGAAAACGGTCTGGATCTTCATAGCGAGCATATCCCCGGGGGAATTGACCTAGGCTACTTTGATTTCATCGGTCTGGCCTCCGTGGCGGACAGTCTGGCGGCTATCAAGAAGAATGTATATGAAGATAAGACCTTGAACTGGCAGCAGGTGCTCAGCGCCATTGATGCGGATTATGAAGGCTATGAGGATGTGCGTCAGCGGCTTCTCCATTCACCAGCCTATGGCAACAACGACCCTTATGTGGACGAAATTGCCAAGCTCATTGACCGGGTGGGTGTGGAATTTGCCAAGGAAAACGCCAAGTACCTTGGTGTAAATATAGACCTTAGATATGTATCCCAGTCAGCCAATGTGCCTTTCGGCAAGGTGGTAGGGGCACTGCCAAATGGCCGCAGGGCCGGAACAGCCCTCTCTGATGGCTCATCTGCCTCCCAGGGAGCGGATATAAACGGCCCAACAGCGGTGCTGCTTTCCAACTTTAATACCAAGAATACTGAGTACATAAACCGTGCTTCCAGACTTCTTAATGTTAAGCTGAGCCCGTCAACGGTGGCAGGCCGGGACGGCAATGCCAAGATAATCGCCCTCATTCGGGCATGGTGCAAGCTGAAGCTGTGGCATTTGCAGTTCAACATTATCAATCGAGAAACATTGCTGAAGGCCCAGAAGAATCCTGAGCAGTATCGCAGTTTGCTGGTAAGGGTGGCAGGCTACAGTGCATATTTTGTGGAGCTGTCTCCGGATTTACAGGAGGATATTATACAGCGTACAGAGCATGAGCTGTCAGCATAAAAGAAAGTCATAAAAAATGAAAGGGGGGATTTCAATGGAGGAAGGGATAGTAACAAATATTCAGCATTTCTCCCTGGAGGATGGCCCCGGAATAAGGACAGTTATATTTTTTAAGGGATGTCCCTTTCGCTGCAAGTGGTGTGCCAATCCGGAAACCCAGAAATTCCACCCTGAGCTTGGCTGGAGCAGAGGCAGCTGCCTTCAATGCGGCAGCTGTGTGAAAAAACTTTATAAATATAATATTTCTTTAAAAAATGAGGAAGTGAACTGGGGTGATAAAACAGGGCGGGCTGGTTCCATACCTTCCCAGGAGGAAGTTGATCTGGCCTGTCCCACCAAGTCGCTTCATATCATTGGAAAAAAGTATAAAGTGTCTGAACTCATTGATATTTTAATCGAACAAAAGCCATTTTTTGATGAAACCGGGGGCCTGACTCTTAGTGGAGGTGAACCGCTGGCCCAGCCAAATTTTGCTGAGGCGTTGCTGAAAAAAGCCAAGGGTAACGGCATCAGAACAGCTATAGAAACCACCAGCTATGCCCAATGGGATGTGGTGGAAAACATAGCCAGTCATATAGATTATTACATGACGGATATAAAGGTTATGGACAGTGGTCTTCATGAGAAGTGGACGGGATTACCCAACCAAAAGTTATTAAGCAATATAGAAAGATTATTGGGGGAATTTCCCAAGGTTCATTTCAGAATAAGGACCCCTGTAATACCCGGGGTTAATGACAATCCCGAGGCCATAATAGCCATAGGAAAGTTTTTAAAGCCCTTTGAAAACAGGGGAGAGCTGGAATGGGAGCTGCTGAAGTATCATCGGCTGGGAGTTCCCAAATATGAGGCATTGCATCGTGAATATCCAATGGGCTTGGTGGAGCTGAGCCAGGATAAATTTAATGAATTAAAAAGTGTGGCAAGCTTTGTTTTCGAAAATGTGATTTAAAGTTGTTATTTAGAGGTGTGATTTAATTCAGGAGGTGTTGGCAATGGTAAGTAAGGCATTTCGCAGTACAGGATACTTTATCGAGTATCTGGCACTTATTTTTTCAATAATTTCGGTGTGGACCATCATGTCCAATCAAGGACATTTAAATACAATTATTCTTCCGGCCCCAAATTCAATTCTGGAGACCATAGTTGAGCTGGTGGCTGACGGGGCACTGTTTACCAATATGTTTATCAGCGTATCAAGGGTGCTTCAGGGGTATTTTCTGGCAGCCTTCCTTGGCATATCCCTGGGAATACTGATTGGTCTTTCCAAGCATCTTGACAGGGTAACGGAGCTGATTATTCAGATGATAAAGCCAATACCGCCTATAGCCTGGATTCCCCTGGTTATTCTCTGGTTTGGCATTGGGGAATCGGGAAAGGTGTTCCTTATTTTCTTAGGTGGCTTCTTCACCATACTAATTAATGTGGTGGATGGTATCCATCAGACGGATCCAAAGCTGGTGGAGGTATCACGCTCCATGGAGACACCATTCTGGAAGCATATCAGTCTCATGGTAATTCCCGGGGCGGCTCCAAATATTTTCACAGGGCTCAGAACTGGTCTCAGCTCCTGCTGGATGTGCGTGGTGGCCGCAGAGCTGGTTTCCTCAACCACAGGACTTGGTTATCTCATAATGGATGCCCGCCAGTTTGGCCAGACAGATGTGGTTATTGTGGGAATGCTTACCATCGGTATTGTGGGCAAGATTATGGATTCATTGCTCAGATTTGCAGAGAAGAAAACACTTCGTTGGATTTAAAAATAAGATAAATCAAATAATAAGCTGAAGATAAATTGCAGAAGGAATGAAAGTTTGAAGGAGGTGCTCTATATGGGCGGATTGTCAGCAAGTGCCCTGCTGAAGCAGGAGCCATATCTGGTAATAGATCATGTTAGCAAGCATTTTGAACAGAAGAAGCAGCGGCTTAATGTTCTCGAGGATATTAATTTTTCCATGAACAAGGGAGAAATCCTCTGTATTGTTGGTGCCAGCGGATGCGGAAAAAGCACCTTGCTCCGTGCCATTTCCGGCCTGGACAGCGACCATGGTGGACAGATTCTCATTGGGGGGAATGAAGTGGTGGCCCCTTCAAAATCAAGGGGAATTGTTTTTCAGGAGCATCGCCTTTTCCCATGGCTTACAGTGGAACAGAATGTGGGCTACGTTTTGACCGGTATCTCAAAGGAAGAAAAGAAAAAGCTGGTTCAGGAATACGTTGAGCTGGTGGGGCTGAAGGGCTTTGAAAAGGCATATCCAAAGGAGCTGTCCGGCGGTATGTCCCAAAGAGCGGGCATTGCCAGGGCTTTGGTAAACAAGCCGGAGGTACTGCTCCTTGATGAGCCATTTGGTGCTCTGGATGCCTTTACAAAAATAGCCCTGCAAAAGGAATTAAAGCGTATTCAGCGCAAGTCCGGAACCACCATGGTAATGGTTACCCATGATATTGAGGAAGCCGTTTTTTTGGCAGACCACATAATAGTGCTGGATTCCAAGCCGGGCAGAATAAAGCTGGAGGTTAATGTGGACCTTCCAGTGCCAAGGGACCGTAACAGCTACGAGTTCCTTCAGGTGAAAAAGCGTATATATGAGGAATTCTTCGAGGATGAGAAGATTCCTGAGGATTTCAGTATTTAATAATTATGCTGATTATAACGAGCTTTAAGATGTCTCCCACCTCTTTAGGTGGGGGAAAACAAACTACAACAGCTGGCGAGCATATCTCCCAGCTCGTTGCGACGCGAAGCTAGTCCTGAAAGGGAAACGCTAATTGGAAGATTTTTCTTCTAAAGAAGAAAAATTTGAACAATGGCGTTATAATGTTTAATATTTTACCAAGTTAATTACTTAATATTTTAAACAAAAATAATTATTTAATAATAATGGAGAAGGGAAGGATTTATATGTTGTTAAATGTAAAGAAAAGAGTTAATAAGCTGGTATCTGTGGCCCTGGTGGCCTCACTGACTGTAGTAAGCGGTATTCTGGGGGGCTGCGGCTCTGACCAGGGGGCAGGTGACAAGGCAAAGACGGTAAATATTGCAATTCAGCCATCTGCGGCCTTTATTCCGCTTTTTGTAGCCAAGGAAAAGGGCTGGATTGAGGAAGATTTAAAGGCCCAGGGGGTAACAGTAAAATGGAATAATTTTGAATCCGGCCCACCAATGAATGAGTCTCTGGCCTCCGGCAGCTCTGATTTGGGGGTAATCGGCGATGTGCCAATAGTATCCGCTATTGCTGCGGGACAGAAGAACGAGCTGGTGGCCATCACCTGCGAAGGCCCTGCTTCCTATGCTGTATTGTCAGGAAAGAATAATCAGCTTAACAATGCTGCTGATTTCAAGGGGAAAACCATTGCCACTGTAGTTGGTTCCACTGGCCATAACCTTACCCAGAAATTCTTAAAGTCCGGCGGTTTGACTATTGATGATGTAAAGCTTGTTAATATTTCCGCAGGGGATGCCGAGGCTGTACTTGTAAACGGCGAGGCAGATGCAGTGGCCATCTGGGAGCCAAATGTAACCCGTCTTGAGGAAAACGGTACAGGCCGTATTATCAGTGATGGTACCAAGGTAGATCTGCTTGGTGTAAATGGTCTGGTGGCAAGAGCTGAATATGCCAAGGCAAATCCGGAGGTCATTTCCGTAATTATCAAGAATTATGCCCGTGGCGTAAAGGAACTGGCAAATCTCGATGATGCAACCATCAGTAAGGTGGCTGCTTATTTATCCTTAAAGCCAGAGCAGGTAAAAAAGGTTATTAAAAAGTATGATTATACTGTTATAATTGATGATAAGGATATTGCCGGCCTCAATGACACCATCAAGTTCCTGGTAAGCATTGGCCGCCTTAAGGAAGAATATGATATCAGCAAGTTCGTTAATCGCGAGTATTTAAAGGCTGCCAACGTAGAACAATTTTTAAAGTAAGGAGAGCTTAAAGATGACAGCTACTGACCCAGATGTATGGCGCAAAAAAATACAGGAGGAATTTCGTCCTGCTGCAGAAAATTTTTATAGCGGCGAATTAAAAAGGAATGATTATAAGGGGATTTCCGGGGGCTTTGGCAGCTATGCCCAGCGGGGAGATGAGAAAAAGCTCAGCATGATTCGCCTGAGAATGACTGCGGGCCATCTTACAAAGCCCAAGCTTGCCTTTATTGCAAAATCCATAAGAAAGCATAAGGTTAATAAAATAAAGTTTACCACCTGCCAGACGGTTCAGCTTCATAATTTGGAGCTGGCACCATTGCTGGATATTATGGAAGGGGCCCTTGATGTGGGCATTGTAACCATGGGAGGCGGCGGTGACAATCCCCGCAATGTAACCTGTTCCCCTCTTTCAGGCCTGGACAGATTTGAGTATTTCGACGTACAGCCCTATGCAGAGGCGGTGGGTCAGTATGCCATGCAGTTTATAAAAGCAGGATTGCTGCCACGCAAGCTGAAAATCGGTTTTTCATCCTCTCCGAAGAACATTTCCCATGCCACCATCCGTGATTTGGGCTTCGTGGCCCGTGCTGATGGCAAGTTTGACGTGTACAGTGCCGGCGGTGTGGGACCTAATCCAAAGGTTGGCATAAAAGTAGGTGATGGAGTTGCTCCTTCAGATATTTTCCTCTATGTCAAGGCCATGGTAAATGTGTACAGTGCCTATGGTGATTATAAAAACAGAGCCAGGGCCCGTTCACGTTATATCCCTGAGGCCCTTGGGGGAGCTGCGAAATATCGCAAGGCCTTTAGAGAAAAGCTGGCAGAGGTGGAAAAGGAGCGTAAGGGGGGAAGCAGGGAGTTTGATTTCACCGTTGAAATTCCAAGGGTTAAGAAAACTGGCAGAAGCGTAATCAATCATCCAAGGGCAATTCCCCAGAAGCAGAAGGGCCTCTACAGCGTGGTTTATCATCCTATTGGGGGCACCCCGGATCCGGAGATATTCCTGAAGCTGGCTGATGCTGTGGCTGATATCAGAGAGGCGGAGCTTCGCCTGTCTCCTGATGAAACAGCCTATATTGTTAATCTTACGGGAGTTGAAGCCAGAAAGATTATTAATATTACTGCCAATGATACTGCCACCACCACCTTTGAAATGGCCTCTGCCTGCATAGGTGCCGCCATTTGCCAGGCCGGAGTGAGGGATTCACAGGCCCTTATCCGGGCCAGTGTGGAGGCTGTCCGCAAGGCTGGTATTCCAGACGGGGCTTTGCCACCGGTTCATATCTGCGGTTGCCCTGGGTCCTGCTCAACACCACAGCTTGTGGCCATTGGTTTCAGGGGCTCTGTGCGGGATAAGCAGAGTGCGTATATTCTCACCATTAACGGCCAGTCCCTTGAGGGCAAGGAGGTATTCGGCCAGGAGCTGGGAGTATTGTTTGAAAAGGATATTCCTGATTTTCTGGTGGAGCTGGGCTCTGCCGTGGCATATACGGGACTTAGCTACAATGAGTGGCTGACCCTTAATCCTGATGGGGTTACTAGGCTGGCCGCCAAGTATTTGCCATAAAAATTGCATACATTTTAGTGGACACAAAGGAAAAGCCTGCCGAAAAAATCGGCAGGCTTTTTGTTGCTAAAGATAATCGGACTGGCAGAGTAGCCCGATTTTTTATAGGTTTGCGGCCATTTTTATATATTGTTCTTTCACGTTGCTTTCCTGAATGTACACGTAAACAACATCGCCGTGGAATTTGTTGGCAACACGGCGGCCAGAGCATTCCACATTAATTGTCTGGCCCTTTTTGTCTATGATACGGAATTTTACAAACCCGTCCTGATATTCCTTTGAACCATCGTTATTTTTTAGAATTCGGTACTGATCATATACGGTGCGAAGCACGTGGTTAATATCGTCGGGATGAATCATATTGACAAAGCTTCCATCGGAAAACATTATCAGATCCTGCATATCCTCACAGCCAAACAAACTGATGGCATCGTCATTGGCGAAGAGAATATGACCGTTGGTATCCACCTTATAAACCACTATGGCGCCGGGCAGTCCCTGGACAACATCCCCAAGATTAAAGCCCAGATGTTCACGATGGCCCATTTCCATACCTTCTTGGTAAAATTGATAGCCATCCTTATGGTTCATTTTTACGGAATAAAGGGCAGCATCTGCCATATCCCTAAGCTTTTTGTAGTCATTGGTCTGAACAGGGTATTCTGCTGCACCCATGGACATGGAGAATTCATGGAACTCTCCATTGGCTTTAAAATAAGTATGCTGATTTACAAAGGAATTAAAGAAGGGGCGAATCTCCTCCAGGGAAGTATTGGTAAAGAATACTGTAAATTCATCGCCGCCGTTGCGGGCAAGGAAACAAGGCTTCGGACATTCTTCCCTAAGAATATCAGCCACCTTTTTGAGCACCTCGTCGCCCACACCATGGCCAAATATATCATTTATAAGCTTAAAATTATCAATGTCCAGGGTCATAAGAACGCAGCTGGCCGCAGGACACATGCTTAAAAATTCGCTGATGGACCGTTCCATACCAGCCTGATTTAAAAGATTAGTCAATGGATCACGAACAGCCTGGGCCTCCGTCCTCAGAGCCTGTTCCTCGGCTTTTCTGATCTGTTCCTGCATGATATGTTCCCGATGAACCTGATCGTTAATATCTTCCACCAAAAAAATAGCCTTTTTCGTGTTATTTTTCTTATCCAGTTCACAACGAATAAAGGTGGCTTCACACCATCCTGTTGCATCGGAAAGGAAAGAACATCTTATGATTTCCTTCTCTTTTAGGCGGTCCTTCAGGGTGGAGAGGGTGGTGAACTCATTGATGATTTTTCTGTTTTCTCCCTGGGTCAAATGGTTCATTACATTGTTCAGAGCCTTCTGGGCACTCGGTTCACCCTGGGAATAATTATCAATGGCTTCAATGGATTTTATAACCTCATAGCAGTCTTTATCTATATCAATAAGGTGTATTGATATGTATTTTTTTGATACCGCATTCAATATGGCTTCTGTATAGGCCATATTATTCACTACCCTTCAATTATTTAAGCACAGCAAAAACATAAAACTAATTACATAAGGTGAATTGTAGCACAAAATGTAGTTAATAAGCAATAAATATAGGAGAAATTTGTTATACGAATTTTAATCGATAAATGCAATTTAAAAGTCCTATGAAAAATGCAAGCTTACTTGCAAAAGTCATAGGACTTTTTGTGTTATAGTTGCAAAAATAGCACGACTTTAGTTAAGCGATAACTTGTTATTGAAAATATCGTTGCTGATTTTTGCCTTTTTGCTGCCGGCGAAAAGTGAAGAATGAAGCAGCAGCTTGCCGCACATATAGGTCAGCGGCCAGGTAATGATTATCGCAATTACGAATTTGAAGAAGGCGTGAATATTCATATTCATCATGTAAAGTGATGGCCAGAAAATGAAAATCGTATGGCAGAAATACATGGTGTAAGAGGTGGATGCCAGATTTCCCAGGGTGTTATTGGTGAAATTGCAGAAGCGATAGAATAAGCCTAAAAGGGCAAAGACGCTGGAAGTGAGCAACAGGGCGTGACTTATGGAAATGTAAAAGAGAAATTCCAGTGGACTGGTTACTATGGCCGGGCTGTGAATGAAGGACCAGTCAATGAAGGCAGCGGATACGATGAACAATGGTGTCCATTTTGCGGCAGAAGGCACGTAGCAGCCTTCCTCAAACCAATGACGGCGCCAGGCATGGATACCAAGGAAGAAGTAAAGGACATACAATAATACACGGCTGACCTGAACTTTAAGTATGTAGCCAAAATTTACCCAAAGGTATTCATCCCCGGTAATCATGTCAATAACCATGCCATTTATAAATGTAAAAAGGGTCAGTCCAATAAATAACCAAAATTTTGGAGAGCTTGGGGCCTTCTGCTGGGCATAGGATGGGGAAAGCTTAACGATAAAATAAGCAATTGCATAGAGTATCAGCAGCATTCCAAGATACCAGAATGGCACCTGATTAAAGAATTCACCGGCACCGCCAGCAGCTGCGTCATACCAGTAATATGTGGTAAGGGCAGTCCAAATATCATTGCAAAGTCCACGACTAAAAGGCATGATGACGCTGGTAAGGGGAGCAATAATCAAAATGCCGATAAGCCATGGAATACCAATGCGTTTCCATTTTGGCATCCAGAAATCCTTGCCGGTTTTCTTCGCCAGTGAGCGGATGGCAAAATATCCCGAGATAAAAAACATTATCGGCATAATAACCATGTCAGTAATCATGACGAAATAATTAAAGCCCACGCTTGGCTGGGGATCAAGTACATACCACCATGGCAATGGCATAACAATGTAGCACAGGGCTATGTGCAGCAGAATCATCCAATTTACCACGAAGGCTTTCAGGTTATCCAGGAAAAATAGACGTTGCATAAAGAGCACTCCTTTTAAAATTAGGTGTTTAGTTGGTTGTTTTTTTTATGTTTATTTTGTTGTATTTGTTATATGATGTTTTGACACGTTTGATGCATATACAACAAAATACTTATAAATAATTAATCACTTTCCAGGCGCTTTAATAATTCCAGAGTAGAGTCGAAGCTTTCAAGTTCCTCTTTAGAGTAGAGGTTTTCAAAATCCTTCTGGGCCTTGTCCCAGGATTTTGATGATTCGTTAAATACTTCATCGCCGTATTCCGTGAGCCAGATACTGCTGTTGCGCTGACCTTCAAGCTTGCGGTCTTCCAGTAATCCTTTTTTTATCAGCGGCTGGATGGAGCGGTTAACAGTGGATCTGTCCAGGTTCATCATATCTCCTAGTTCGCTAAGGGAGCTGCCACCGTTATATTTTATAAAGAAAAGCAAAGTGAACTGTCGGCCGGTAATGCCGCAATCCTTCATTCTTTTGTTATAAAAATCCCTGCTGAGCATCTCAGCCCAACGCAGCTTAAGATAATAACAGGGAATATCCTTAAATGATAACATGCATTTTTCCTCCCTTCGACTTTTGTTGTATATACATCATTCTAAACACAAGGTTCTCTTTTTGCAACAAAAATTTTAAAATTATGGTGTATTTTTTATATAGCGGCGGATAATGGACATGCATTCATTATAGGTTGGATCATTCACCTTTATGTCGCTGAAGCAGTGGTCACCCACAACAGTTATTTTTTGGGCATTTTCCCATTGGAGAACATCCTCATTATTTTTAATGAAATAAGTCAGCTGTTCAAATACCGGCAGTGATTCGGAGTTGGTTTTGTTACGATATGGCTCCATAGTAGGATAAAGGGAGTATGCCCCGATGCCGTCCTCAATTTTTAAACTGTCACAGAGCATCCATTCATTGCCATAATATGTGACAAAGGCAAACGCTCCCTTGGTATTATTTGGAAATTCCTGCAGATGAAATTCTACCTTCAGTCCGCTTTTATTGTCCAAAGTCAGGAGATTCATATCACGGTATCTAACGTCATAACCAAGATCGGAACGATAGGATTCATAATGTATTTCCTTATTTGGATAGTCTTTTTTTATGTCCTCCAGGGAATAGGCCATGGCCACGCTGTTCATTAGAAATAAACCTAATGCAAACAGTCCGCATATTATAATGAGAAATCGCTTCATATATATTTCTCCCACCTTAAAATAGTATAATTTTTAGCCAAATTCTTACCCATAATATATCATAAGTACAAAGACATATCCAAGTATAGAAACTTTTAATTTTTGGCGGTATAATCAGTTGTAGAATTTGTATTCTACGTATCGTAGTTTCAATTGTTGCCGGAGGGGGATATAAAAATGCCAAATAAATGTATAGTAATTGTTGATATGCAGAATGATTTTATTGATGGGGCATTGGGGACCAAGGAGGCACAGGAAATGCTGCCAAATCTAGTGGAAAAGCTGGGAGCCGTAAAGGATGCGGACCTGATTTTCACTCAGGACACCCATCATAAGGATTATCTTTCCACCCAGGAGGGGAAGAATCTGCCAGTTGAGCACTGCATCGAAGGAGAAAAGGGCTGGGAGATCTGTTCAGCACTACAGCCACATCTTGACAAGGCAAAAGCCGTAATAAAAAAGCCCGCATTTGGTTCCATGGAACTGCCTGCATTGGTAAAGGAATATGATGAGGTGGAGCTGGTGGGGCTTTGCACTGACATTTGTGTTATTTCCAATGCCATGATATTGAAGGCCGCCAGCCCTGAGCAAAAGATTGCCATTGATGCCTCCTGCTGTGCGGGAGTTACCCCGGAAAGCCACCTGGGAGCACTAGAGGCCATGAAAATGTGCCAGATAGAAATACGTAATGTTGAACTGTAAAATCAAAGCTCTATGAATAATTAATAAAAGTTCTATGAAAAATGCAAGAGACGTTGCAAAAGTCATAGATAAAATATACAGCGTCAGACGTCGGTAAAATTGAAGAGGTGGCCTGTAGCATGAGAAGAATTATTTCGGCAACAATAGTTTGGGCGATGATGTTTCTTGTCCTGTTTCTGAACATAACGGCAGAAGCCGCTGGAAACAAGCCCTTAGTCGGTGTGGCATGGCGGGGGGATACAGCGGAATCTTTTGAGGCAGCCTGTCAGGCCATTGAAGCTGCGGGTGGCACCACAGTTGTTTTGGACCAAGTTCGCTCGGCGGATTTGGAATATACGGCGGATGGGAAAATAATCGGCTGCAAGGATGAGAATGGTGCTCTGACTTTGGAAGGCGGAAAGCTGGTAAGGTGCAACACCTGGCAAAATTCCAATGTACAAATGGCCATAGGGAAAATAGGGGCCGTCGTTTTTCCCGGAGGTCAGGATATCAGTCCATCATTGTATTATACGCCTCAGCCCGTCCTTAGCAAGGAGGGCTTTAATGCCGAGCGGGATGTGTCGGATTATCTGCTGATGTCTTACTGTCTGGAAAAGGATATCCCAATTCTCGCTATATGTCGTGGGATGCAGATGCTCGCTGTTGTTTCGGGAGCCGATCTTATACAAGATATACCGGATTATATGGCGAGTCTTGGGAAAAGTTATAAGTATGAGCATCGCAATGAACCTAAGGAGCAGGGGGCATACAGGGACTTTGCCTTTCATGATGTGACGGTGACGGAAAAGGATTCGTTACTTGCGCAGCTCACCAAGAGAAATCTCATTTCAAATGTGCCAAGCTGGCATCATCAGGCAGTAAACAGTATAGATGGAACCCGTCTGCAAATAACCGGTATTACCAGAACGAACGGAACAGATATCATCGAGGTCGTGGAAAGACCGGATAAAACATTCGCTTTGGGATTGCAGTACCATCCGGAAATTGCCGTGGTTCGCCACTTGGATGAAAATTCCATTGCGTATTTCAAGGCCATTGTTAATTTGGCGAAAGAACATTCTTCCAAAGCAATCCGATAAATGAAATAAACTACAATATTATGCAGATTTATAAAAAGTCCTATGATAATGGCAAGGTTGCTTGCAAAAGTCATAGGACTTTTTGTGTAAAATGACAAGTTTTTTCAGTTGAGTGAAAAAACTATGCAAAAATAGAAACTTTTTTTAGTAGAATGAAAAACTATGCAAAAATGGATATTTTTTTCTGTTTTGTGAAAAAAGTAGACGTGGTCGCTGTCTTTGCTATTCTTTATTATTGGCTGTATAATCAGTTGAGAAAGACAGATGCGGTATTTAAATTGGGGTTTAGAATTTTATGAGTAATAAAGTACTTTTACTGTTGATGGTGCAGGGGGCTATGATAGCGGCAATATCTACGTATCGTAGGTACATATATAATCATAACTGGGCTAATATAGAAGCCAGAGGTGATGAGGATGAATCAATATGTTACCGGCGGTCTTATAAAAAAGCTGAGGGAGAAGAATCATTTTACTCAGGCTGAGCTGGCTTCAAAAATTAATGTTTCGGACAAGACTATTTCCAAATGGGAGACGGGGAAGGGATTCCCGGATATAACCCTTCTGGAGCCTTTGGCCACGGCCCTGAATCTTTCAGTGATTGAGCTGCTGTCCGGGAAGAATATCACGAATCATAATCGATGTGCCAATATGGCAAAGATTAAACTTTACGTGTGCCCTGTTTGCGGCAATGTGATTCAGACTATTGGGGAGGCTGTTATAAGCTGTTGTGGTATAGCTTTGCCCCAGCTTGAGGCCGAGCCCGCTGATGAAGAACACTCCATACAGGTGGACAAAGTAGAGGATGAATATTATGTACAGATTCGCCACGAAATGACAAAAGTCCACTATATTTCTTTTATTGCGGGAGTTTATACAGACGGTATAAAGCTGGTAAAGCTGTATCCGGAGGGAGCAGCAGAGGCCAGATTTAAAATAAGCGGCTTGCGGGGAATATATTACTACTGCAATCGTGATGGATTGTTTATGGATAATATTAAATGATAGAATCAATAAAGCCCTATGATAAATGCAAGGTTGATTGCAATAGTCATAGGACTTTTTAATTTGTGTTACCTTTTTTAAAAGAAAAACACGTTGCGAAAGGATAAAAAAATACCAACCTAATATTTTCAAGTATAAGCTTTATTGGTAAAATATATTTGTCAAGTTGTTAAAGATTGTAATTATAGAAGGTACACAATATATATCTTGGAGCGGATGGCTATGACTACAGTGCTGACTATTGACCAGATGACAGAGGAAGATACTAGGGGCAAAAAAATTATTTGATGTTAATTCTCATTCTATTGATGATTTGGAAGCTGAATTGAATGGAAAAGATAAAGAAGAAATAAGACAATTATTTTATAATTGTTTTGAAAAAAACCATTTTAAGGAGCATTTTTTAAAATATTGGCCTGAATATAGGGAATAATGTAGGCTAAATATTGTGCAATCGTCTGTGCTGGATAAATTAGTGCCATACAACCTTAGTTAGCTGGTTCATAAGTCTATGAAAATGCTCATAAAAATGCCCCGTACTATAAGTAAAGGGCAAGTTTTCCCCCCGACCATTTATATACCATATATTGGTCAGCGGTAAAATTATTATTTTGAATAACAGTAAGTTTTGGGGGAGAGATTATTTATGAGCGCAGTGGTGCTATGGCTTTTTTGGACAGCAAATCCAAAAGTCTGCTGGATGGACCGTTTGGTTTATTTTTGCCAGCCTCCCAGGCTTCAACTGTTTTTTTGCTGACACACAAAAATTTTGCAAGTAAGTTTTGGGTAAGGTTATTTTCAAGACGGATATTTTTGATTTCACTAGGGGTAAAGGTCCTTACGGTGTTTACATCTATGGTTAATACAGTCTGTTTAAGATTGCTGCCGTTTGAGGTTTCCAGATCATCAATAATCTCATTCAACGATGCAGAAATCATATTGTATGCCTTGCTCATGATTACACATCCTTCCTGTTTAATACGATTTCGAGCTTATCAATAAGGGCTTTGATTTTGTTTTTTTCAGCCGGGGAGAGATTGTCCATTTCATTTTTGGCAAATACCATAATTAAGAAGATTGTTCCATTTTTTTCAAAATCAACATAGCATATACGGGCACAATGAGATTTTCCTCTGTTACCGTAGCTATATCTGATTTTTCTCAGTCTGCCAGTTCCTGGCATAACGGGCCCTAATTTTGGATTTTCTAATAACATATTCTGGAGTTTACGAAGGTTATCGTCCGTTAAACCAAGTTCGTTCCATTGTTTCTCAAATAATTCTCCATGAATAAATTTCCTGATTAATTGCATTCGGATACCTTCTTTCATATCTTACCCTATTTAATCGGGCATAGTCAAGGCGAACAAAAAATATAATATAATAAAAATAGATTTATTATAATAATATTATACCATAAATCTATTAAAAATATATATAAAAATGGAAATATTTCATTATAAATAAAGGAGAAACACTATGACAGCTTCAATTACGAATTTTGACCGCAAGGATCTCATACAAAAAGCACTGGATAATATTTCAAAGTCCTATGCACCCTATTCACATTTTCATGTATCAGCGGCGGTGCTTATGTCTGATGGGAATATATACACCGGGGTGAATGTGGAAAATGCCTCTTATCCGGCGGGGATATGTGCAGAGAGAAATGCGATTTTCCATGCCATAGCCCAGGATAAAACAGCCAAACTGGTGGCAGTGGCCATAGTGGGGGGGCCTGATGGAAAAATTCAGGATTATTGCGCCCCTTGCGGGGTGTGCAGGCAGGTAATGCGGGAGTTTGGCAATCCAGAGGAAATTGCGGTTATTATGGCCAAATCCACTGAGGATTATAAAGAAATGACCTTGGCGGAGCTTCTTCCCATGAGCTTCGGCCCTGAATTTCTCGCATAAGAAACGGACTGCTTGTCCAGTCCACGTCATTTGCACAAAGAAAAGGCTCCGAAAAATCGGAGCCTATTTTTTATCTGCCTATTTCTATGAAATTATTCGTTGTCCTTTTTTAAGATATCCTTCAGGGTTCCCAAGACCTTATTAACGTCAATAGGCTTGGCCAGATGGCCGTTCATGCCCATATCCAATGCACGCTGATGGTCTTCCTTGAAGGCGTTGGCTGTCATGGCTACTATTGGGATATTGGCCTTGGCCGGATCCGACATTTTCCTTATTTCCTGTGTAGTGTCATAGCCATTGAGATTTGGCATCTGAACATCCATGAGGATCATGTCATAATAATTGGCATCGTGCTCTTTCAGCATTTCGATACATTCCAGACCGTCCTTGGCACGGTCTATGGCAAAGCCGCTGTCCTCCAGCAGGGTAATGGCAATTTCTGCATTGAGCTCATTATCCTCCGCCAGCAAAAGCCGTTTTCCGTGGAAATCAAGAACCTCAGGATGAACACTGTCTTCTTCAGATTCCTTAGGTGCTTCGCCGATTCTGTGAGGCAGGCGGAAGGTCATTTCCGTTCCTTCGCCCAGCTTACTCTTGACGTCAATGGTACCGCCCATTATGTCTACCATACTCTTAACAATAGCCATGCCAAGGCCGGTTCCCTGAATACCGCTCTGGGTGGTGGTGCGGGCACGGGAGAACTGCTCAAAGATCTGGCTGACAAATTCCTCGGACATACCGATACCATTATCCCGCACGGTAAATTCCATAATACACTCGCCGTCTTTATTTCCCGGCAGTTCCCTTACCCCCGCAAAGATTTCGCCCCCATCTGGGGTATATTTTACGGAATTACTAAAGAGGTTCATTATGATTTCTGCCACATGGGTCCTGTCTATATATAGATATCTATGCTTGATCTCACAGGAGCTGGTAAAATGCTGATGCTTGTTTTGCATTTGTCCTTCAAATATAGCAAGGCAGGACTCAAACAGCTCTATAGCATCCGTCAGCCCTTCCTCAATAACCACCTTTTTGCTTTCAATGCGGGACATTTCCAGAACATTGTTCAGAATATCCAGCAGCTGGTGGCTGGCCATCTTGATTTTCTTGCGGTACTGCTTGTCCTTAATGGTGGCCTCCGAGGACCGGTCCTCCAGCTCAGTAAAACCGATTATGGCATTGAGCGGAGTGCGGATATCGTGGGACATATTAAACAGGAAGGCAGTTTTTGCATCGTTTGCCTTGTTGGCAGCATCCCTAGCCTCCTGAAGCTGCTGATTGAGAATCTTGGTTTTGGCAAGCTGGAAATCTTTTTCTTCTGAAAGCTCCTCAAGAAGTGCCTCACGGGACTGCAGCTCCTCATTCATGGCAGAGAGCTCTTCATTCAATGTAGAAATCTCTTCAACCTGATCCTCCAGCTTTTGCCGCTGCTCCTCAGTGACCTGGAGATATGCACGCTGCTTTTTATTTTCTCTGACAATAAAGAAGATAATCATCAAAAAGAACAGGCTCACTATTGCCATAGGAATCCAGATGTTATTGCGGAAAAAGTCCGCCACAGAAACTTCATTCCTTGGCATATAATTGTAGGCGTGGGAAAGGGCGAAATCCTTGTCTATAAGGCTGAGACCGTGATTTATTACCTGCATTCCCTCAATATTCTTTCTGAGTCCTGCAAAGCCCAATGGAGCCTCGTTTAAGAGCTGGGCGGTGTTTAAATCATTATATCTGTCTTTGCTTCTCAGGAGATATTCTGTTCTGAGGTCACTGACAAATACCGCATCGGAGTCGCCCTTTAAAACGGCGTCAAGACAGTCATAAGCATTCTTGTAGTAGCTAAACTCACTGTTTGGATAATATACCATTCTGTAATCATCCATTATGCCGTTGCGTTCTGATACGGCGATTTTGGCTTTGTTCAGGTTCGGGTATTCCCCAGAATATAAAACATTAAAGTATGAGCTTACAGCCGGAACACTTGGAACAACATCGTGGACCTCAGTAATCCAATAGTTGGCAACCACTGGGAATATCAGATCCACATCACCCTTTTGCAGGGCTTCATTCATGTCAGTGATATTGTCATAGCCCTTGTAGGAGATTTTAATTTGTAAAAAGCCCAAGGTCTTAAATATTTCAGGAACAATATCCTTTACAACACCTGTAACATTGCCGTCGCTGTCAGTGGTACAGTATGGAAGATAATCATTTAAATATCCCACGGTAATGCTGTCATGCTCCGCCAGCCATTTTTGCTCAACTTTGGAAAGAGTAGTGGAGAAGGAGGTGCGTTTAAACCACTTGTTTGTAAGGTCAGCAATGAAATCAGGGCTTTCCCTATATAGTCTATGCTGGGACTGATTAACCTCCGCCAAAATATCAGGACGGGACTTGCTGACTGCCAAATAGTAATCAGAGGTGCCAGCCTCCAGACAATTCTCGATGCCCATATTTTTGAAGGAATTATATCCCTCGGCAATCATTAAATCCACATGGCCTTTTTTAAGGGCCTCATCACGGGCCTTAAGGTCATCGAACTGGATAATTTCTGCCTGAATATTGTGATCAGCCAGGAATTTTGCGGCAAGCTGATACTGGGCCCCAGTGAGGGCTGCAATCCTTTTGCCGTTAAAGGAGCTGGGATCTGATGTAATAGATTCATTGGAAGAACGCTTGAAGAACAAATACTGAATGGAGCCCATAGGTGCATCAGGGAAGTTAATAACAGCTTCACGATCTGGCGTATGGGCCAGTCCTGCCAAAAAATCAATTTCCCCATTCAGAAGCTTATTATACAGATCTCCGTATGTACCATATACGTATTCGTATTTCCATGTATTTAATAATTTTATGCGCTGCAAATAATCGTAGGCATAGCCGCTCTTTACGGCATCGTTGCTGGCCCCCATCTGGAAGCCGTTTTCTTCATAATATCCTACCCGGATAATTTTTTCGTCATTGGCTTCTGCAGGCAATACCGCCGTAATCCTGGCCAAAGTAAAAGCACAGGCCAGTACTGCTGTAAGGCAAAATATAGTCTTTAGGTTAAGATATGTCATGAATTTCCTATATATGTAACGCACCTTTCTGCACCTCCAAGAGCAAAAATCACATAGTATCTCTGGTTAAGTATTATTCGTTGCATCTATGGTTAAATCCTTTTCGTAAAGCAAAAAAATGATTTTTTTTACTATAATATGTAAAAATACGCCTATGGCTATGAACAGCATGAAACTGTTATATCCATAGGCGTTTATTGTAATTTTTTCTTGCCGAATTAATCTTTTAAAATTTAAGTTAATAAAAATGAAACTTTAAATTTTAAAGCTTTGCAAATTCGATTTCCGCAGGAACCTCCGGTGGTACTCCGTCCGGCTTCATGCTCTTCATCTTTCTGAGAGTCAGGTCCAGATTGTGGAGGCGGTTGGCCTGGGACAGCTTAAAGGCTTCACACAGCTGTGTATACTGAGGTGTGCTGCCACGGAGACCGCGGTATTTGGCGGAGAAGGTGCAGTATTTAAAGAGAATTTCCCTGGCCTCCTTATTGAGACGGGACATGCCCTGGGCCTCATTAAGGATGTACTTCTCATAATCTGCCACGAATACCACCTTGTAGTCATTACGGGCCTTCTGCAGGGCCATTTTAATGCTTTCCTTGGCATCGCTGGAAAGATACCCGTTCTTGCGGTAGAACTGGAGATAGTTGGTGTACTCGGAGGTAAGGGATGGCTCAGAAATATCGGAGTAGCGCACACCCATAATGCGGCGGCACATTTCCCAACGGAAGAAGGCGCACATCTTAACAACAGTGGCATCCAAATCCTCAGTGTGGAAAATGGACAGCATCATGTGGGCCGGGGTCTCCTTGCGTGGACCTTCAACCTCCTGCCACATAAGGCCGCGGGTACCAATATTTGGCATAAGAATAATATATGGCTTGATTTCAGTATTGTACATGAAATGCTGAATCTTGAACTCAGGATAGGATTTAAGTGCAGGACGATAGAAGAGACTGTAGTCAATATCCATAACCTTCCGGAAGGCCTCCCGTACATTAGCAGGAGTCAACAGGCATTTTTCCAGAGGACGGATAACATCCTGGGAATTGAACATTGGCACAAAGGATGCCAGATGGCCATGGGTGGTTTTGTTGGCCCCCATGAACATATTGTGAATCTCGTAGTTGACCTTGGCACGGCCGTCTTGCTTCAGCTTGTCGGCCTCCTTCTGGCTCATTCTGTTGTTGCGGACCTCTTCACGGAGATAATCCAGCCAGTCGCTGTCAAACTCGTTCTTGGAAGGCATGGCCTCGCCCTTGTAAATCTTTACCAGCCAGTCGTAGAAAGAGAGGATACGTCCCTTTGGATCCTTTTCCCAGCCCACAACTGTCTTGTAAAGGAATTCCGTATTGGCTTCCCCGGCCATAACCTCGTCCACAAAGCCGAAGAAGAAGAACATCTGAACCTCCACAGGGAGGTGGTCAGTTTCAACACTCTTGAAGAATGCTTCCTCATAAATCTTGTAGAATCCGTCGCAGAGGCTTCTGCGGAGACGGCGCATTTCGTCGGAGTGGGAATGACGGTCCTCAACGTCGATATAAGCCTTGACATCCTTGCGGAAGTTGTCTGCCACCTCGGAATCTACCCCGGAGAAGGCCAGAATCATGTCAATGGCATTCTTGATGGCTGGAGCAGCTCCGGAGGCACCTGCACTGTCGCCACCCAGACGGGACTTAACATCGTAAAATTCAGAGGTGAAGTCCGCAGAGGTGGATTTGGTGGTGTCGATGAAACTGAGAACAGACAGAAGCTCCTGAATAAAGTAGCGGCCAAGGGCTGCTGCACGCAGAACCGTTTCAACGCAGAAATTTACGTTCAGTGGGTAGAAGCTCTTTTCCAGCTCCTCTTTATTTTCGCAGAAGGCATTGCAAATATCTGCCTGCCAGCCGGAAAGTGCCTCTGAAGGCTCAGGGGGAGCCAGAACATCCAGCAGAGGATATTTTGAAGGTGCCTTTCCCAGCTGTACACACATAAACTGGTATTCGTTGTAATTGTACTTTAATTCCTTGCAGAGGTCCGCAGCAGCATCTGTGGCCTCAGACAGGGCGGTCAGGGTGTTGGCTGCTGCTTCCATGCTTGCTGCCGCAATGGCGGGAGCCACGGCAGGGGTGCTGGTTACAGCTGCAACAAGATCATCCTCGGATTCATAATCGAAGCGAAGAATAACGGTGTTATCCTTTGCCACGTAGTTAAAAGCGTAAGCTCCACCAGGCTGGTAGGTGGCACCAATAACTGAGCCGTTGGTAAGACTTACCTCTATGTTGTTGCCATCAGTCATGGCAATTTCACCTGTGAGGACGATGTCCAAATATTCGACTGGTTCGTCACACTGATAAAGGGTCTGTCCCTTTGCGATTGTAATCTTCTCCACGAAGCATCCTCCTATAAGTAGTAAGCGCACATTATTCGTTAATTCAATTCTACCTAAATTACAATATGTAGGCAAGGGAAAAGAGTCCATTATTTGAGGGGAATTTGTCCCAGAACAGACGGTTAATGGTTATGAAAAGTAAATTATTAATATATTTTGAAATACAAATGAATTATTGTATAATAAAGAATATTGTTTAATAAATTTAAGCTTGGAGTAATTGATATGATTTTGCTTAAGGACAGCCAAATATCAACCCAGTTATTATCCCGCACGTCTCTGGTTATCACTATGACCATTGTGCTCAGCCAGATACGTATTGTGCAGATGCCCCAGGGGGGAGATGTGCATATCGGTGCCATGATACCCCTCATATTGCTGGCCTATTGCTATGGCTGGCGCATTACACTGGTGGCGGGGTTTATTTGCGGCGTTATTGGATTTATGATGAAGCCATATTTTTTCCACCCCGTTCAGGTGCTTTTTGATTATCCTTTCCCATATATGGCCATTGCAGTGGTGGGGTTATTTAAAAGGAGAATTATTTTAGGAACCATAGCTGCTTATATTTTAAAGTTCATGTTCCATTTTATTTCGGGAGTGGCCTTCTTTGGCTCATACGCCCCGGAGGGAACATCTCCTGTGGTGTATTCTGCCATATATAACGGATCCACCGCAATTCCGGAATTGATTATCTGCTGTCTGATACTTCATTTTTTGCCTGTGAGGAGAATTTCCAGGGCCATGATGGACGAGTCGTTTTAAAATACAACAATGTCCATTCGTAATGGACTGCTCGGATTTTAGTCCTGCAAATATGGATAATTTGCACACAATTGTCTGACAGTTTGAGGATTTTATAAAAATATATTACAAAATTTAATATTTTTCTTGACCTATACTGGTGATAGTGTTACTATATGTCACAACAAAACAACACAAATGCAAAGACTCAGGACGCGAGTGCAGATGTAAAGCTTTTCAGCGAGCTTCAATGTGGTGTGAGTGGGGCAAAGCGGATTCTGTATTTTATCACCTGACAGCAGAGGACTGAACCAAGTGTAGGTTTCCTTGCAGTAAGTTTCTCCGGTGTCTTCACCGTTATCAAAAAGGGCAGATGATGGTCTGTTGCAAAGTGACTGCCTGTGAGGCAGTAAGAGAAGTGGTACCGCGGAGTTGATCCTTCGTCTTCAGAAATGGGGACGAAGGATTTTTTATTTGTGTTGTTTAAGCCTTCCCCTCTGGGGAAGGTGGCAGCCGTAGGCTGACGGATGAGGTAATATTTTTCATGGAAAGAAGGAATTATTATGAATGGATTAATGGTGGTTGGGTTTGCAATTGTATTTTTTGCAACAGCCTATCTTGTCTATGGCAGATGGCTGGTAAAGACCTGGGGTATTGACGTGGAGGCCAAGACTCCGGCTCATGTATTCGAGGATGGGAAGGATTATTCCCCAGCTTCCAAGTTTACAGTTTTTGCAAATCAGTTCTCCTCTATCGCCGGGGCAGGTCCTATTACAGGGCCTATCATCGCCGCCATGTTTGGCTGGCTCCCTGCACTTCTCTGGCTGCTGGTGGGTGGCGTTTTCTTCGGTGCAGTTCAGGACTTCACAGCCCTTTACGCTTCTGTAAAGAATCAGGGCAAGTCCATGGGCATGCTCATTGAGCAGTACGTGGGCAAAACAGGCCGACGTCTGTTTTTGCTGTTCTGCTGGCTGTTCACCTTGCTGGTAATCGCCGCCTTTGCGGATATTGTGGCAAATACCTTTAATGGCTTTGCCAAGGACGGCAGTCTTGCAGTACCTAATGCCTCCGCTGCATCTATTTCCATGCTGTATATCTTCGTGGCCATGGGCTTTGGTTTCTTTATCCGTAAATTCCAGCCTAAGGAGAGCGTAAAGCTGGCTGTAGGCTTTGTACTGTTCCTGGCCATGATGGCCGCCGGCATGGCATTCCCTATGTACTTCGATGCCACTGTATGGCGTTATGTGGTATTTGGCTATTGCTTCATCGCTTCCGTACTTCCTATGTGGCTTTTGATGCAGCCACGTGATTATCTGTCCTCCTTCCTGCTTCTTGGTATGCTGGCAGGGGCAATCATCGGTGTTCTGGTGGCAAATCCTACTATTAATATGCCGGCCTTCGTTGGCTTCGAGGTGAAGGGCCTGAGCCTTTTCCCAATTTTGTTTATCACCATCGCCTGTGGTGCGGTTTCCGGCTTCCACAGTCTGGTTTCCTCCGGAACTTCCTCCAAGACCATAAACAACGAGAAGGATATGCTGCCCGTTGGTTATGGCGCCATGCTTATTGAGGCCCTGCTGGGTGTTGTGGCCCTGGTAATTGTTTGCTCCGCTGCTAATGGCGGCGTACTGCCTCAGGGTACTCCTTTCCAGATTTTTGCAAGTGCTGTTGGCGGCTTCTTCATGATGTTTGGTCTTCCACAGCATGTTGCTGTATGCTTCATGACCATGTGTGTATCTGCTTTGGCCATGACTACCATTGACTCCGTTGCCCGTATCGGCCGTATGTCCCTGCAGGAGCTGCTGGCTCCTGAGGAAGGGGAGGAGCAGGGTTCTGTAGCCCAGTTCTTCAGCAATAACTACGTTGCTACCTCCATTACCCTTGTGTTGGCTTATCTCCTGTGTCTGGCCGGCTATATGAACATCTGGCCTCTCTTTGGTGCTGCCAACCAGCTGCTGTCCGCCCTTGTTCTTATAGCATTGGCTGTATTTCTCCGTACCACCGGCCGCAAGGGCTGGATGCTCTACGTGCCAATGACCTTTATGTTCCTGGTTACCATGAGCGCACTGGTTCTCAGCGTAATGGGTATCTACACCAAGCTTGGTACCGGCGACTTCGTATTTATGGTGGATGGCCTCCAGCTTATTTTGGCCCTGGCTCTTATGACACTGGCTGTTCTGGTGGTTAAGCACTGCGGCAGGGAGCTTATCACCGGCAAGGTTGAGTTTGGTGATAATAATGATGATAATGATGATAATGAGGAGCCTGTAGCAAATATTTAAATTGAATATTAGGCGTTAATTGAATATCATAATCAAATGAAAAGGAGCACTTGCTTTTGGCAGGTGTTCCTTTATTATTTTGCAGGACTTTTTTTATTAATGGAGAATTAAAGTAAGTAGGGAAATATTTGTGATATTTCACAGTTGCTGGGGGAGAATTTATGTACGGTGATTTGCTGAGCAAGGAGAAAGATATACTTCAGACTTACTCAAAAAACATTGAAACCTATAATGAATTAGGTGAAATCCTTCATAATAAATTGACGGAGATGATAAAAAAGCATAATTTCTTCACTATGGAGGTCAGCTGCCGCATTAAAACAGTTGACAGTCTGGCGGACAAGCTGCGGCGAAAGAGCGGCAAATATTCCTCTATTTATGATATAACGGACCTTTGCGGTGCCCGTATTATCTGCTACTTAAATGACACCGTGGACAAGATTTCCGCGGCATTGCGGGAAACCTTTGTGGTGGATGAGGAAAATTCCGTGGACAAGAGAGCTGCACTTACTGCAACCCAGTTTGGCTATCTTTCCCTCCATAATATAGTATCCTTAAAACCGGAGGACGGCTATAAAGAGGAGTATTGCAAGATTCGCTGTGAGATACAGATCCGTACTGTTCTGCAGCACGCCTGGGCGGAAATAGAGCATGATCTTGGTTACAAGAGCTCCTTTGGTGTTCCTAGTACTATTCGCCGTGAATTTTCCCGTATTGCAGGTCTTTTGGAAATAGCTGACAACCAGTTTGTGGAGCTCAGTGAAAACATTCAGAGATACAAGGATGGTATTATTCATCAGATTGCCCACGGGGAATACCAGACACTGCCTTTGGATGAGGTTACCCTTAACGAGTACCTTTCCAAGAATGACGAGTATTTCGAATTTATCGAAATGTACAGCAACGCCCTGCAGATGGAATATTTGCCAACACCGGCCTACAATCATCTGCGGCATCTCTTCTGGTTTGAGATCAAGACACTGGGGGATTTGTACGGGGCATTCCTAGAGTACAGTGACAGTATGCTGAAGCTTACCAGATATTTTGCTCGGGAGTCCCATCTGGATTTTTTCACCACCAATATGCTCTTTAATAATTTATGTCAGGCCATACTTATAAAAAATAAGTATACAAGGGAGCAGGTGAAGCGTTTTTACGCCCTGTCTGCCAGCGGCAATGAGGAAAAGATTAAGCATGATACGGATGAACTCTTTGAAATCAGCCGCAAGCTGCGTCTGGTAAATGAGAGCAAGTGGATTTCCGGTATTTGGGGCGATGTTTAAAAATGAAAGTTAATATTGCTTAAATATGTTAGGCAAAATATATTTTATATATATTTTTTGGCAATGTGTTTTAAGAGAGGAGAATTATTATGGACAAGTATCAGTGTGGACCATGCGGTTATATCTACGATCCTGAGGTGGGGGATCCGGACAGTGGTATTGAGCCGGGCACAGCATTTGAGGACATTCCTGATGATTGGGTTTGCCCTGTTTGCGGCGTAACCAAGGACATGTTTGAAAAGGTTTAATTAATAAGAAAAGCAGGGTCCCTGTAACAGGAATCCTGCTTTTTGATTTTAATACATTATCTAAAATTCGGTAGTTTTTAAATCGGCAATTAATAACTCGGTAGTTAACAAATCGGCAATTAATAACACGGAATTAATAAATCGGTAGTTAATAACACGGAAATTAATAACACGGAAATTAATAACACGGAATTAATAATCGGCAAATTACATCAACTTTCGACGAATCCCTGCTGGTTGTCTTCCACGTCTTCCAGAAGGTCGTCTGATAATACATCACCTTCTACCACAAAACTCATACCCAATAGCATCTGATTTGAATATCACCTATGCACCCCCTTTTTTGGTTAGAAAAAAGAGTCAGACTATATTGAATATTTTGTCTGTATCTTTATTATACTCATTTTCGTCCCCTTTGGGAAGGGGCTGAGAAAAATGCGAATAAATATCATTTAAATAGGTATACTTGGAAAAATCTGCAAAGGAATAGTGCATTTTTATTAAAAATTTAATATCAATAAAGGATATTTTATAGGCCGTAGCGAATTTAACATACGTGAAGCTATGAACGGAA
The DNA here is from genome assembly GCF_000622005.1 of Anaerovibrio sp. RM50. Taxonomy (GTDB): domain Bacteria; phylum Bacillota; class Negativicutes; order Selenomonadales; family Selenomonadaceae; genus Anaerovibrio. The sequence goes on from NZ_JHWV01000014.1 coordinate 38,414, forward strand.
ATGCAAGTTGTTATTTTAAAGCTCAATTCGCTGAAAAGAGGGAAGAGTATGAAATTAAAAACACAGGCAGTAATTTTTGTGGACGGTTGCTTGCTGATTGCGTGTGTATTGCTGGGGATTCTGGCTTACATAAATTCTGCAAGGGGCTTTGATGAAGCTTATATCAGCAAGGTGGCCGATGTGGCTGAGCGTGTGGCACAGCTTATTGAAGTTAAATATCCCGGTGAATGGAGTATCAAGGACGGCAAGATGTACAAGGGGCCTGCCCTGATGGAGGGTCTTTCCAGCGAGCTTGATGCTTTGGCCGGCGAGGAAGCCGTCACCATATTTAACAATGATACCCGCGTATCCACCAATGTTATGAAGGATGGTAAGCGGGCAGTGGGCACAAAGGCCAACGAGGATATAGTTGCCGCAGTTATGGGCAGGGGTGAAACAGCCAATGTGGAGGCCGATGTTATCGGGGTTCCTTATTATACCTGCTATCAGCCTATTAAAGATGCCAGCGGCAAGCGGATCGGCATGCTTTTTGTGGGTGCACCAAGTGCTCCTGTTATTGCCCAGCAGCGTGATTTTCTGGTAAAGATGGCCATGGCGGCTGTTGTGCTTTTCCTCATAGTGGGTGCAGTTTCCATTTTCATCATCAACCGTAAGATGAATGCAGTATATGATGTAACGGAAACCATGGACAGAATTGCCGCCGGAGATCTTACCACCAGAGATATCAGCGCTGTCGGCAATGATGAGCTGGCCCAGCTGGCAGAAAATACCAATAAGATGAAGAATACCATGCACGAGCTTATGAAGAGCATCGGTGTTTCGGCATCACAGGTGGCAGCAGGATCAAAGAATATTTCCGACAGCGGCAACATGCTTGCCCAGGGTGCCACCACCCAGGCGGCTTCCGTGGAGGAGCTGTCCACCACAATTCAGGAGATTACCCACCAGACAGCCCAGAATGCCCAGAAGGCGGAGCACGCCAACAATATTACCAGCGATGCCAACGGCAAGGCTGATATGGGCAACAGGCGCATGAATGAAATGTTGAAGGCCATGGAGGATATAAATCAGTCCTCCAATAATATAGCCAAGATTATTAAGGTTATTGATGAAATAGCCTTCCAGACCAATATATTGGCACTGAATGCTGCAGTTGAGGCCGCCAGGGCTGGCCAGCACGGCAAGGGCTTTGCAGTGGTGGCAGAGGAAGTAAGAAATCTGGCCGCCAGAAGTGCCAAGGCCGCCAAGGAGACCACGGATATTATTGAGGAGTCCATTTCCAAGGTAAATCTTGGAACCCAGCTGGCCAATGAAACCTCCGAGGCCTTAAAGAGCATCAAGGAGGGTGTGGGCCAGGTGGCTTCCCTTGTCAGCGAGATTGCAGATGCCTCTGTGAAGCAGAATTCTTCCCTGCAAATGCTTAATCAGGGGGTAATACAGGTGTCCAACGTGGTACAGACCAATTCCGCCACCGCGGAAGAAAGCGCCTCCGCATCTGTGGAGCTCAGCGCCCAGGCCGAGCTGCTCCAGGAGGCTGTAAGACAATTTAAAGTTTGAGGATATGTTTTGGGCACCTGACTATCAGGTGCCTTTATTTTGCAGTTATTTAGTGCTTTTGGTGGAAAAAGAATCATAATTATTGTATAATAATTATATAATTAAGATAGAATAATGATAGGAGGGCGCGATAATGTTAATTAAACCTTCAACATCTTTACGAAATGACTATGGAAAAATATCAATGTTAGCCCGTGAGAGTCAGGAACCAATTTATATAACTAAAAATGGTGAGGGCGATGGCGTGTTTATGAGTATAGAAGCGTTTGAACGCAGGGAAGCTATGATCAATATGCGGGAGAAAGTAATGTTGGCTGAGCAGGAGCGGATAAGTGGAGCTAAAACTATGTCTGTGGCTGAGGCCAGGGAAAAGTTGCAGGAGCGGCTCAATGAAATATGAAGTAAAAATATTACCACAGGCATGGGAAGATCTTTCACATATTGCAGACTGGTATAAGCTTTTGTTTACAGCGGATACAGCCTTAAAAGTGACTGATAACATATTGAATGCTATTGCAAGGTTAGAAAAGTTTCCAAATTCTGGTTCAACGACACCGGATGAATGGTTAAATCAGCGTGGATACCGTATGGTTATTGCTGATAAACATGCTGCGATATATCGCTTTATTGATGATTCGATTTATGTATATCATATCTTTGATATGCGGCAGGATTATCCTGAGATTTTTAGAAGACTTGAAGATGAATGAAATTGTCTGTGGATGATTTCAAGAAGTCAAAGTAGAATTTATTTTAAAAATTTAATTTTTGATTATAATGAAAAATGATTGGATAAGTAAAATTTTTTAATTTATAATTAAGTATAAAGTATTCGCTGACGATAAAATGATAACAGGAATGTGATTAATTATTGGCATAATGTACTTAGAGAGGTGATCATTATGTTTAGGGAAATAGGAGATATGAAAAGACAAAAGGGACAGGGCATAGTGGAGTATGCTCTGCTTTTGGCCTTTATTTTGGCTATTGCCATAGCCTTACAGGGCAGCGGCCTTGACAGTGCCATAGCCGGGACCTTTAATAGAGTGGCTCAATCTTTGGGTTTTGAAACAAGTGAGGATCAATGGAAAACTATGAATGCCAATGATCTTCTAAACGACACCGCATCTGCTGAGGCACGATTGAAACATGACAAAGATTTTTTGGCCGATATTGGCACGCATTTTCTTGGTTTGACCGCATCTGAATTGCAAAGTAAGTATAATATCAATTCCAACAAAATACCAAATGGGGGTGTATTGGTAGGACACCTGACGGAGGAAAGAGATGCCGACGGAAATTTAATATCCACAAACCATGATACTAATGGTGGCAGCAACAAAACCAAAGATTTCTATGCTTGGGCAACGGGGAGTTCAGAATACGATAACACAAGGCGTTATCTCTATTCCGATTATGCCCTTAAACATGCTCAGGATGATTATAATGGGAATGGTAAAACTACCGGTAATGGTATAAAAATAATGGGTTTTACTTTTGATGACAATAACCAAGTAAATAGTGTTCATTTAATCGTAAATCCACTATCTTTAGTGAATAATCCAGATCCAACAACTCCTCATCTTGAAGTGACGGTTACTAAAAACGGTTACCAATAATATAACGAGCTTTAAGATGTCCCCTTCCTCTTTAGGTGGGGGAAAACAAACTACAACAGCTGGTGAGAATATCTCCCAGCTCGTTGAAACGCTAATTGGAAGATTTTTCTTCTAAAGAAGAAAAATTTGAACAATGGCGTTATAATTTCAGCAAAAAAGAGGTTGGCCAATAGGCTAACCTCAATTTTTATGTTATACTAGAAATTGGTTTGATGAATAAAATTTTTTAATTTATAATTAAAGTATAAAGTACAAAGTAGCAGCTGACGATAATACAGTAACAGGAATGTATTGAATGAGATGCATAATGTACTTAGAGAGGTGATTCATTATGTTTAGGAAAATAGGAGATATGAAGAGACAAAAGGGACAGGGTATTGTGGAATACGCTCTGCTTTTGGCCTTTATTATGGCTCTTGCCATAGCCATACAGGGCAGCGGCCTTGACAGTGCCATAGCCGGCACTTTTACTAAAGTGGCTCAGGCTTTGGGTGTTGAAACGGAACGGGAAACTTGGTCACACATGAGTACAGCTGATTTGCAAAAAGTCGATAGTTCAAAACGTTTGGCTGCAGATAAAGATTATTTGAACAGTATAAGAAGCAATCTTCTTGGAAAGACTCAGGCTGAAATACAGTCAATACTTGGGACTACGAAAAATGATAATATTTTGTTAGGAACATTTAAAGTAACAAATGAAACTACTGAATTTTATAGAAGAAGGGGTAGTGTAAATGACGGTGTAACTAACGACTTAAGTATTTTTGGCTTTTCAACGGAAGCCGAGGGATCATCTAAAAGATATTTCTTCTCTGATTATGCTTTGGACAATTCAAATAATAAAGATACCGGCTATATTGGCGTAAAAGCAAAGAATTTAAAATATACTAATGGAGTATTAACGGATGTTGAGATTGTGGTGAATCCAAATTCTGATCCTAATGGCAGAGCAGCTGGACTTACAACTAACTGATTCCAATAAAAACAAAAGAGGTTAGCCAATTGGCTAACCTCAATTTTTTATGCCCCAGCAGGGGCTATTTTTTTTACTTTTCAGCCACGGTTTTTACGATTTCCAGGGCCCATCTGGCGGAGTCGTACAAATCCTTAATTTCAATGTACTCATCCTTGGTGTGGGCCTTTTCCATTCCAACAGAGAGAACTACAGTAGGGACACCGTAGGTGTTGAAATGGTTGGCATCGGAGCCACCGCCGGATTCCTCAAGATTTACAGGGAGGCCCAGCTTTTCAGCGGCCTTTACTGCGGTCTTGATGGCCGGGGAGTCCTTTTCGTGACGGTATGGGCCGTAATCAGGACTAACCTCAGCGGTAATCTTGCAACGGGTTTTGGCTGCACCATTTACGAAGTGATCGCAAATATCCTTGGTAATCTTGTCCAGCTTGGCCTTGTCACGGCTGCGGCTTTCATAGAATACGTCACAGCTTTCAGCTACAATATTTGTAACTGAGCCCCCTACGATTTTACCAAGATTGCAGGTGGTTTCCTCGTCAATGCGGCCCTGTGGGGCATCAGCGATAAGAAGTCCTGCAGCGCAGATAGCATTAATGCCTGCATCAGGGTCAACCCCTGCGTGGCTTGCCTTGCCCTCGATGTGAATCTTTATCTGATTCTTGCCAGGAGCCATGAAGGTCATGGAGCCAGGATGATTGTGGGTATCAAGGGTAAAGCCGAAATCAGAGTGGAGGAGACTGGTGTCAAGATTCTGGGAACCGTGAACCCCGTTTTCCTCGGCCACGGTGAATACCACCTGCATAGGGCCATGAGGAATATTATTCTCCTTAAGCTGACGAAGTGTTTCCAAAATTGCCACCACACCGGCCTTGTCGTCGCCACCAAGAATAGTGGTGCCGTCAGAACAGATAATTCCGTCCTTTATAACAGGCTTAACACCTTCGCATGGCTCAACGCAGTCCATGTGGGCAGTGAGCATAACAGTAGGGGCCTCAATGGTGCCCGGGAAGTCTGCCACCAGATTGCCGGTGTTGCCACCGATTTTGCTGCCGGCATTATCCTCCTTGACGGTGCCCCCAAGGGACTCCAAACGCTTTGTCAACAGGTCAGCTATCTCCCGCTCGTCATGAGTGGAACAGCGAATCTGTACCAATTCCAAAAACTCATCCAGCACACGCTGTTCATTAATCATGGATATTCCTTCTTCCATTTAAATCATTATTACAAGAAAAGCATCAGGGCAATTGCTGCTGCAATACAAGGCAGAGCATTGCGCTTGGTTACTTCCATAGGGTTAACCTTGGCAAGACCGGCGCAGATAATAGCAGCACCAGCCACTGGGGACATGGAACGGCCCATGGCACCGGCGATCTGTGCCAAAGAACCAAGGTTCATAATGCTGAGACCAAACTGCTCAGCAAATGGAGTTACTGCACCATTAAATGCAAAGGCAGCGGCATCTCCGGAGCCGGAAATAACGGCAATGAGGAAAGGACCAAAGGTACCAGCAGCTGCTGCTGCGGACTGGGAGCCTTCCATAAGCTCAGTCATGGCATTGGTAAGCCCAACAGCGGACATACCAGTGGTGAAGATGCTGGCGCAGACGATAAGACCGATTACATCGCTGTAAGCATCGCCCATGCCTCTGAAGAAATTCTTGCAAACCTCCTGTGCGTTGGCCCAGGAAACCAAAAGACCGAGAACAACACCAAGAATCATGGAGAGAGCAACGCTCATCTCAGGAAGAACGGCAATCTGCTTGGAACTGAGAATCAAGAGTACCAGTGGTACAAGCGGAACGATGGCCTTGAGAGGATTAACCTTGAAGGAATCAAGATCAACAGCATTTTCCTCAGTGAGGGATGCACGATAAGCTTCGCTGCGCTCCTCGTTGGCGCCTTCCTTCATAACAATTGCATAAGCAGTCATTACGGCAACGCAGGCGATGGATGCAATGATGGAAGCCGGAGTCTCGTTGATGATAACAGTCATCATATCGGTGCCAGCCAAGTCAGCAACGAATGGGTTATGAGCATTACCAGGGCTGATAGCACTACCCCAAGTACCCGCCAATACGGTGGCGGCAGCCATGGCAGGATGAACACCAGCAGCGATCAGAGTTGGGATCAGAATACTACCAACAGCTGCAGAACAGCCGGATGCAGATGGGATTGCCAAGCTGATCCACCAGGTCAGAAGGAAGGACAGCGGTACGAGAATAACGCGGCCCTTCTTAAGAACACCAGAAATGGACTGTACCAAATGCTGGTCGCACTCGGTGAGCTTCATAACATAGGAAAAACCCATAACGGTACAGATGGTTGGTACGAGAGAATTATTAGTCATAGCTTTAATGAAAGCTGGCATAATATCTTCTGGCATGTTGCCAATCAGGCACATGATAATACCGGCCAAAAACAGTACCAGGCGCGCCTCAACCTTTTTGATGATAAGCGCAAATGTAAGAATAACAATAATAATTCCAGCGAGTAACATTTTTCTACCTCCTAGTCTCACTGTATAAATTTTTTCGCCTTTGTAATTATAAGGCATACCTATATATTTTTCAAATAATCTGAAAATTGATGGGCTATTTTAATTTAGTAACAAAAATAAATAAAACTATATTTGCATTTTTAGGAAATCTTTTCATGGAAAAATCATAAATAACGCCCATAATAAATGGAAATAGGATGAAAAAAAAGAACATTTAGGGTATAATATCCTCTGTATGCAGACAAATACATCATACATATTTTAGAAACATATAATAGAAACCGAGGGATATTAGTTTTGTACGCAACCAATGAATATGCAGATATTGAGCAAAAGATATTAAATGAAGAGAGACTTACAAGAGAGGACGGTATCCGTCTTTTTAAATGCCACGATATTGCCTGGCTTGGCAATATGGCAGATATAGTTAGAAAAAAGAAGTGCGGGGATATTGTTTACTACAATGTAAATTGTCACGTAAATCTTACCAATATATGTACTTCACATTGCAAGTTCTGCGCCTTTGGCAAGGACAAGGACAGCAAGGGAGCCTATGCCTTTTCTGTTGAGGAGGCCATTAATGTGGTGCGTGATGCCAAAAAGGACCCGAATTTGGCGGGACTTCACGTGGTAAGCGGCCTTCATCCGGACTGGAGCTTCGAGGATTATCTGGAGCGGCTTCAGGCCCTTCATAATGAATTTCCGGAGCTTTATTTAAAGGGCTTTACGGGGGTGGAGATTACCCATTTTTCCAAGATTTCCGGCCTTAGTATTGAAGAAGTGCTTAAGAAATTAAAGGCTGCGGGACTTCAGGCCATTGCTGGTGGCGGCGCGGAGATTCTCTCCGACAGGGTAAGAACCGAGCTTTGCCCGAAAAAGGCCACTGCCGATGAGTGGATTGAGGTGGCAAGAACTGCCCATAAGCTGGGTATCAAGACAAATGCCAGCATGCTTTACGGCCATATTGAGACCATTGAGGAGCGGGTTGACCATCTTATAAAATTACGTAATCTTCAGGATGAAACGGGAGGCCTGCAGACCTTTATCTGTTTCCCATTTTTGCCAAAGAACACCGAGCTGGGGCAGAACGTAAGGCAGACTTCCATGTGGGATGACCTGAGAACCATGGCTATTTCCCGTCTGATGCTGGATAATATTAAAAATATTAAGGCATACTGGGTAATGCTTACAGTTCCTGTGGCCCAGATAGCCCTGGGCTTTGGTGCCAATGATATTGACGGTACCGTTCACAAGGAGACTATTCTTCACGATGCGGGAGCAACCAGCCCAACAGCCCTCAGTGAGGATTATATTATTAAGATTATCCGTGATGCGGGCCGTATTCCCGCTGCCTGTGACTGCAATTTCAATATATTGCGCCGTTTTGATTGAGGATTGGTTTATTTTTAAGGAGATTCACCAATAATGACTGAAGAAGAAATAAAAAAAGCACGGGCCAAGGCCGAACAGGGGGAGCGGCTCTCCCTTCAGGATGCCCTTGCCCTTTATGAGGATAATGACCTTCTCTTTCTGGCCTCCTGTGCCCGTAAGATGAAGGAAAAGAAAAGCGGGAAAAACGTTTTTTATAATGTAAACAGACATATAAATCTGACAAATATATGTACCTCCGGCTGCCCTCTTTGCGCCTTTCAGTGTGAGGAGGGGGACAAGCGGGGCTATGTTATGGAAACTGAGGATGTTGCCAGGGTTCTGGAGGATGCCAAAAAGGTTAGAAATCTTGGGGAAATCCATATTGTCAGCGCCTTACACCCTACCAAGGATTTTGATTATTATCTGAATGTGGTGCGCCAGGTGAAGGCGGCCCTGCCAGATGTGGATATAAAGGCCTTTACTCCCGTTGAGGTTGTGCATTTCAGCCAGATGACGGGCAAATCCGTCAAGGAAGTACTGAAGATATTGAAGGAGGCGGGATTGTCCTCCTTGCCAGGTGGCGGTGCAGAAATTCTTAACGACCGTGTTCGCAAGGAAATCTGTCCAAAGAAGGCTACCACAGCCCAGTGGATTGAGACCATCAAGGCGGCCCATGAGCTGGGGATTCGCACCAACTGCTCCATTATGTACGGCCATATTGAGACAATTGAGGAGCGGCTGCAGCATCTCTTTACCCTTCGTGACATTCAGGACGAAACCGGGGGCTTCCAGGCCTTTATAGCCTTTCCTTTCCATCCTGCCAATACACAGCTCAGTCACCTGAAGCGGGTTGGTTCATGGGAGGATATGAAGATGATTGCCATGTCCCGATTGATTTTGGATAATATTGACCACGTAAAGGCCTTCTGGATTATGCTGACCACTCCTTTGGCCCAGCTGGCTCTTGGCTTTGGGGCTGACGATCTGGACGGCACCATCGGCGAGGAGAAGATTATCCATGAGGCCGGTGCCAAGACCGGGACGGGCACCACCAGGGAGCGGCTGAGAAAGCTTATTACCGAGGCGGGAATGATTCCAGTGGAACGGGATACCTTCTATAATCCAATAAAGGAGGCGGAATAAATGCGCATGGAATCCAAGGAGGCCGTTGAGCTTCTTACCAACGGGGACCCAATTGAGATGGGCCGTGCGGCTGATGCAGAACGCCGCAAACGGTTTGATGATACCGTTACCTTTATTGTGGACAGAAATATAAATTATACAAATGTGTGCAAAAATGAGTGCCGTTTTTGTGCCTTTTTCCGCCGCAAGGATCACAAGGATGCCTATCTTCTCACCAATGAGGAAATATTGGCCAAGGTGCAGGAGACTGTGGATGCGGGGGGCACCCAGCTCATGATTCAGGGGGGACTGTACCCTGATTTGGGCCTTAAATATTATGAGGATATGCTGCGGGCCATTAAAAGTAAATTTGATATAACCATTCACTCCTTTACGGCCACGGAAATTCAGCATTTTGCCTATCAGGAGGGCATTTCCATATTGGAGTGCCTCAAGAGATTGCAGGCCGCAGGACTTGACAGCCTTCCGGGAGGCGGTGCGGAAATTCTTGTGGACGAGGTGCGCAAGCGTGTAAGCCCCAAGAAGATTATGACTGATGACTGGCTCCACGTTATGGAGTGTGCCCATTCCATTGGCATGGAATCCACGGCCACCATGGTAATTGGTCTTGGTGAGACCATGGCCCAGCGCATTGAACACATGGAGAGAATCCGTCAGCTTCAGGATAAAACCGGGGGCTTCAGAGCATTTATCTCCTGGACCTTCCAGCCCCATAATACAGAAATGGGCGGGGAAAAGGTTTCCGGCTGGGATTATATGCGCAATCTGGCCATGAGCCGTCTCTATATGGACAATATCAAGCACATTCAGGGGTCATGGGTCACCCAGGGGGAGCGCATTGGTCAGCTTACCCTTGGCTTTGGCGCCGACGATCTGGGCAGCATTATGCTGGAGGAAAATGTGGTAAGGGCTGCGGGAACGGCCTACGATATGTCCATCAATAAGATGGTGGAAATGATTAAGGGGGCAGGCAGGAAGCCGGCCCAGAGAAATACCAAGTACGAGATTTTACGGAGGTTCTGATATGGCTGATAACATGATTCCCAAGGCTGATTATGCTGTGGTGGGGGGCTCCGGAACCCTTTCGTCAAATTTTCCTGTCAATGTGAAGGATGAAGATGTTAAAATAGTGGCAGAGAACCTTTATTTTGACACCCCTTATGGAAAAAGCCCGGCTTTTCGCCATTTTACTGTGGGTGAAAAGCACGTTCTCACCGTAAGAATGCACGGCTGGCGCAGCGGTGTTACCAGAGCAGATGCCTCCCGCCAGGTGTTCTGGGTATTCCGTGAAGCGGGAGTAAAGCGTATTATTTCCGAGGGTGGCGTGGGCACCGTGAACAAGCTTCTGGATATCCGTGATTTCATGGTTCCCGATGATTACCTTGATATGTCCATGCGAAAGGACGTTATGCTGGATGGCAGATATCTGCTGATTATGCGTGATGCCCTTTGCCCGGAGCTGCGTGAGGCCCTTATTAAGGCCACCAAAAAGCGGTTTAATGGACGTATTTTCACCAGAGGAACATACGCTGTAACTGATGGCCGCCATTTTGAAAGTCCTGCTGAGGTGGCTATGCTTAACGGTCATGCGGATATTGTGGGCCAGAGCATGTGCCCTGAGGTTTATCTTGCCCGTGAAATCGGAGCCTGCTATGCAGGGCTGTATTTTACCGTTAATTACGGTGAGGGCATCAAGAAGTGGTCCCATCAGGATATGACGGATATTTTTTATGATGATGCTCCAATGATCGGGGAGATTATTTTGGAAACCATCAGAAATGTGGAGGCTGAGGACAGAAAGTGTGAGTGCCTTGAGCTTCGCAAGGAGACCTTGTTGAAGGATGTATATAATCAGGAGTCAGCCAAGGGCTGATATTCTGTATGAATTGCAGGTGATAATCTATGGCCATTATGAGATTTAAATCAAAGCTGCTGGCTCTGGTGCTGGCATGCGGTTTTATCTTTTTGCCAAATGCCTCTGAGGCATCAAAGATTAATGATGCCCAGCAGACCACGGTTATTCTGGAAAAGGAAGAGCCCCAGAGTAAGGATGAGGAGCAAAAATACGTCAGCGCCAATAAGCCCATTGCCGATGGGGGCGACCCATGGATTGACGTAAGCGTTATTGACAAAAAGCATGAGGTTCCCAGCTTTTCCGCCAGGGATAATTTCTATTCCTACAACAATGATTACTGGATAGAGCAGATGGGAGAGTACGGCATCAGCTCGTCCTACGATGTTTTCAACGAAGTGAACAGCAAGGTGGATTACAATATTGCCACTTTGCTGGAAACTCCTATGCAGTTTTCCCATGACGGATCCATTTGCCAGAAGGTATATAAGATGGTGAAGAACTGGAAAAAGCGGGATAAAATCGGCCTCCAGCCCATGATGGATGACGTGCATAAGATTGAGGCCATTGAGACCCTGGAGGATATGGATAATTATATTCTCGGTGATGAGGTGCCAAACAGTGCCTTCTGTGAGCCGGATTTGCAGCCGGATCTCAACGATACCAAGCGTTATGCCATGGCCATTGTCCCTATGGGGCTAACACTTGGGGATGCGGCGGAATATTCAAAGCTCACAGTGCTGGGCAGGCGCATCAAAAATGCCAATGATGTGGCGGCCAAAAAGATGATGATGCTGGCCAAGTTCGATGAGGAAACTGCCAAGACGAAAATTGAGGCCATGTACCGTCTGGAATACGCTTTGGCGGGGTCCATGTACACCCGTGAGGATGCTTCAAAGACGGATTATCTCCAGAGAACCAACAATCCTGTTACCCTTGATGAGCTGAAGGAAATGGCAGGCCGTTATCCTATTATTGCTTACCTTAATAAATACGGTCTTGACCAGGCTGAGCGCTTTAATGTGCCAAATCCTGCATATATAAAGGCTTTGGCGGCCTATTACAAGGAGGAGAACCTTCAGGACATGAAGGATACCCTTATTGTTTACCGCATGCTGGAAAATATGGAAATACTTAATTCCGCAGCCAATGATATTGCCATGGAGCACAATCTGGCGGTCCGCGGCTACAAGGGAAGTGTCCCGGACTGGGTGCGTGGTGTGGAATACGTAAAAGCTGTATTGCCGGGGCCATTGTCCAATCTTTACGCCCAGGCATATTGCAGCAAGGAAACCAAACGGGATATTGAGGGGATTATTGCCGACGTAACAGGCTATTACAAGGCAATGCTTCAAAATGAAGCCTTTTTGTCCCCTGAGGTACGTCAAAAGGCAATTACAAAGCTTAATAATCTGAAGATTCGTGCCGTTATGCCGGACAAGCCTAAGAAATGGAACGATATTAAGCTTAATAAATGCAAGAATCTTATTGATGTTCAGAAGGCCCTTTTAAAATGGGAAATCGGTGAATATATTAAAAAGATGAACGGGGAAGTGGAAATCAACTGGGTTCCAACTTATACCGTCAATGCCATGTATAATATGGCGGATAACTCCATTAATATTCCTGCGGGTATTCTCAACGGGGTATTTTATTACAGCGACTACACCTACGAGGAAAAGTTGGGGGGCATAGGCATGATTATTGCCCATGAGATTTCCCACGGCTTTGATACCAACGGTTCCCAGTTTGACGAAAATGGCAATTTGCAGGAGTGGTGGTCCCCGGAGGATAAGGCGGCCTACAATGAGAGGGCCAAGAAAGTGGTTGATTATCTCAACAGTATTACCATCTATGAGGGCCTCCATTGCAACGGGGAGCTGGGCAAGGGAGAGACCATTGCGGATATTGGCGGAATGCAGTGCATTTTGTCCATTGCCAAAAATGTGCCGAATTTTAATTACAAGCAATTCTTCAACCAGTATGGCAAGCTGTGGCAAAGCGTATATACCAAGGAGTTTGGCGAGCTGCAGGTGAATACTGATCCTCACCCGTTGCCATATCTCAGGGTAAATGTAATTTTGCAGCAATTTGATGAATTTAATGATACCTACGGCGTGGTGCCGGGGGATAAGATGTATCTGGCGCCGGAAAAGCGGATTCTGGTGTGGTAACTAATGGCCCTCTGATGGAGCAAAAAAGTGCAAAAGAAAACTCTGCTGTCAGTCAGAAATGATTAACAGCAGAGTTATTTTTTTAGTAAGTTAACATGCTAAAAAATTAAACAATTTTAATAATTAATCTTCTTCAATGCTTGGCAGGAATACAAAGAGTATGGAGCTTACCAAAAGCAGATATGGATAAAGAAGATAAGGCAGTACATGGAATGCGGAAAGCTCCCAGCCAAGGCTTGCGGCAATGGAAAGGGCCACCAGCATCTGGGCACCGTATGGAAGGATGCCCTGGAAAATACAGGAGAAGGTATCCAAAAGGGAAGCGGATTCCTTCGGGGAAATATTGAAGCTCTCGGAAATTTTCTTGGCAATTGGGTTGGTCATTACGATAGCCACGGTGTTATTTGCAGTGGCGATATCCATAAAGCCCACCAGCATTCCGATACCCAGCATACCACCCTTTTTGGTGCTGAAAATCTTGTGCACGGTGGAAAGCAGGGCATTAAAGCCGCCATTGTAGGCAATGAGGCCGCCAATACAGGAAACAAGAATGGCCACCATAGAGGTCTCAAACATTCCCGCAGTTCCTTTGCCGATGTTGGCCAGATAATCAAGGAAAATCACTTCCCCTGTGCCCAGCATGAGGAGTGAGCCGCTGACAATGCCCACCAGAAGCACCATAAATACGTTGAAGCCCATGATGCCGCCGATGAGAACAAGAAGATAAGGAATAATCTGCAAAAGATTGTATTCCTTTATATTAAGTCCCCCCGTTGGCTGCTCCAGGGTGAGGAAGTACAGAACCACAATGGTAAGAAGTGCAGCTGGGACGGCGATTTTGAAGTTCGCCTTGAATTTATCCTGCATCTTACAGCCCTGGCCATTGCAGGCCGCAATGGTTGTGTCGGAAATAAAGGAAAGGTTGTCACCGAACATGGCGCCTCCCATTACAGTACCCACACAAAGGGGCATTGGGTAGCCGGTGCATCCGCCGATGGCGATGGCTATTGGGGTAATAAGGGTAATGGTCCCCACAGAGGTACCCATGGCCAGTGATACAAAGGCACTGATAAGAAAGAGCACAGGAATGGCGTAATCCGCCGGTATCAGGGAAAGAAGAAAATACGCCACGCTTTCCGCACTGCTTCTTCCCAATACTCCAACAAAAACTCCTGCCATAAGGAATATTATAATCATGGTTATAATATTGGGGTCTGCCATACTGTTGGCCATGATTTTTAATTTTTCGTTCATGTCAATGCCCTTGGCCTGAAGGCAGGCCACCAGCAGGGCAATCATAAATACTACAACAACTGAGACGTTGTAAAAGCCCATAGGCACCTTCATTACGTACTCCAGGGTAATACCCAGTCCCAGATAAAGGAGCACAAACACTGCAATTGGCAGCAATGCTCCAAAGCTTTTTTTATCTTCCACAATCGTTCCTCCTAAATAAAAGTCCTTGAATATTATACAGTTATTGGGCGAAAAGTTCAAAGTGTTTAAATGGGTAAAATTATTAGGATAGATTTTGATGATAAAATGGTCCCTTTTTCTTTGTTTTGGCAGGAAAAATGGGGTGGAATGGAGAAATAGATTAAGCGTATGAAATAGGGTGTGTGTTAAATAGAGAGCAGGTTATGGAATAATTTTTTGGCTGATTTCAAGGGGTATTTACAATGAGCGCTTCCCATGGATTAATGGACAATTTTATAGGCTTTGATTTAAATATGCCCCAGGACAGGGATGAAGAATTTAAGGAACAATTGGCGATTATTAATTCCATGTCCCAGTTTTATATTTACATATATTCCTTTGATCTGGTGACAGAAATGTATAGGGAGATATATGTGGACGGGGCCCATGTCCGTACTATTATGGGTGAGACCGGTAATATAAGTATATCCATCAAGGATATGTGCCGTATGCTCCTTAAGCCTGAATATATTTCGGGAATGGTGGATTTTACCGATATCAGTACCATGGGGAACAGGCTTAATGGGAAAAAATATATTACTTACCAATATGAGGGGATTAACACGGGGTGGCTTGAGGCCATTCTTTTTCCCGGGGCTGTGGACGAGAACGGCGTTCTTACAAAGGCCATTTTTGCGGTGCGTGATATTAATTACGAAAAGAACAAAGAATCACAGCTCCTTTATAATTCCTATGTGGATGATCTGACCCAACTGTATAACCGTAAAATGTACAATGAAAATATATTGGAGTACGATAAATCCGCCAATAATAATATGGTATTTCTCTCCGTTGATGTTAACGGCCTTAAAATCGTCAATGATTCATTGGGACATGATGCTGGTGACGAGCTTATTATGGGGGTTGCGGATTGCCTCAAAAAATGCTTTGCCCAATATGGCCGGGTGTACAGACTGGGTGGCGATGAGTTTGCGGCAGTAATTTATATTTCACCTGCCAATCTCCCGCGGCTTATTGGTCAGTTTAACGGCGTAGTTGAAAGCTGGCATGGGAAGCTGGTGGAAAGCCTGTCCATATCCATGGGGTATGTGACCAGGGCTGAGTGCAGCGACAGGAATATCTATGAAATGGCCAAGATTGCCGACCAGCGCATGTACAGGGACAAGGAGCAGTATTATGCTCTCAAGGGTGTGGATCGCACCGGCAGACAGAGTGCCCACAATGCCCTTAGCTGTATGTATGAAAAGGTGCTGAAGCTGAATCTTACCACCAACAGCTATCAGATTATCCATATTGATGAGGAAGAATTTAAAAAATTTAACTGCACCCGTTATACCTTGTCTGTGGATATTAAGCGTTATGCTGAGTCCGGCTACATTCATGACGATGACCATGAGAAATTTTTTAAGTCTATGGATACTGAATTTTTGAAGGATTATTTTGCCGGGAAAAAGGCTTATTATTCCTTTTCCTACCGGCGACTGGTGGGGGAAAAATACCTTCCTGTGACCACTGAAATGGTGCGGGCCGACGATTATTCAAAGGATAACCAGACAGTGTTTTTGTTTGTGAAAAAACACAAATAAGCAGCAGTCCATATTTTTGGTCTGCTGTTGTTTATTTTCCTCAAGGCATGTATAATAATATTGTTGGTTTTTGCCACACATAGTGTCGGGATGTAGCGCAGTTTGGTAGCGCACTTCGTTCGGGACGAAGGTGTCGCAGGTTCGAATCCTGTCATCCCGACCATTTTTATGCTTGTCAGCAGAAAAATAGTAATATCAAAAATAGTGATATCAAAAAAGTGATATCAGAAATAGTAATCCCCCGTAAGCAATTGATGCTTGCGGGGGATTTGCTGTTTCAGCAGATTATTTTTTGGTTTGCGGATCACTTAAAGGTTCTGTAGGAATCCCATAACATATTAAAGGATTTCTTCTCCTGAAGCTGGGTCAGCAATTCCTTGGTATCCATCCAGCCGATGGAGCCTTGCTGAATCTGGCCTGCGCCTAAGTGCTCACGTATGAGATTGTCATATTTGGCTTTATCAATTTCCTTAGGCGGTGGATTAGGGGTATCGCTTTCTGCATCTATGTCAAGCCAGCCTGGAAGGTAGTAGTGATTTGTTTCCGAGCCATCGTAGCCTGATAATTGCCATTCCCTGATGGCAAATTCGTCGATGAGCAGATCACCAACAAGACGTATGGCGTATGTTTTGGTGGTGTTGGCAAATTCAGTATTCCACTTAACGCTGTCAAATATGTAATAATAAATCCCATCTCCAGGATTTTCATACAGATGAGGCTTGGCGGCAGTTTCCGGGGCACTGAATATATCAGGATAATCTGAGCCCCCGGTGAGATACACACCCCAGCGGCGCTCCATTGTCTTATTGTCAATTTCTTCACATTGAAGCTGTGGTGCACCGTCCAGGCCCGCCTCCTTGGCCTTGAATATTTCCACATTGCCATCATGGTCAAGATCCGTTATGGCATAGTGCCATTTTTCCCAATCCTTGTCCTTGGCGGGGGTTACAAACCACCCCCTGGTGCCAAGTCCCGTCTGGGACAAAATATCGATTTGATGTGCCTGCTGCATAGGGGACGCCAGGGCCACCGTGGCAGCCAATGATGCTAAAATGGAAATGGCTAATGTCTTTCCTGCAATTTTCGCCATTTTTTCAAACCTCCTTAAAACATAATTCCATCTCTAAGGGAAATTCGACACATGTATGGGGTTATCCTTCAATTTGGGAGGCATTTATTTTTCGCTGTTTTTTGAGGGATTTGCTTTGCTTATGACATTGACAGTTCCCTTTACCAGATGGTACAGTTCATTGTAAGAAAGACTTTATTTTATCAATGTTGAATAATTTTCAGGGGGGATTATTTTGCTAAGGGTCAGTGGTATTCTTTCAATTGTATTGCTGGGAGTTATGATTTTTTGGGGTATCGGTACCTACAACGGGATAAAGGAAGCACGGATCAATGTTGATGCCCAATATGGTCAGGTGGAAAATCAGATTCAGCGCCGGGCTGATTTGATCCCAAATCTGGTGAACACCGTGAAGGGGTATATGAAGTATGAGGAAAAGGTTCTTACGGAAGTAACTGCCGCCAGAGCCCAGGTGGCCGGGGCCAGCACCCCTGAGGAAATGGCAGCTGCTGATGCTGCCCTGTCAGGAGCACTGGGACACCTTTTTGCGGTGGTGGAAAACTATCCGGAGTTAAAGGCTGATGCTCATTTTACGGAGCTTATGCGGGAAATCTCCGGCTCTGAAAATCGTATTGCTGTAGCCCGCAAGGACTACAATAATGCCATAAAGGACTATAACGTTATTGTCAGCACCTTCCCTGGCAATATGTTTGCCGGCATGATGGGGTATTCTCCTCTGACACCATTTGCGGCTGAGGAATCGGCCCATGCTGTGCCTCAGGTGGCATTCTGATGTGGGGGAAACAAATTCTTTGGCATATTGTGCTGGCACTTGCTTTTTTGGTGACGCAGGGGATATGGGGAAGGGCCATGGCGGCTGAAATTCCCGCTCCCCCAAAGCAGGAAATTTATGTGGCTGATTTTGCCGGCATGGTAATGTCAGAGGATAAAAAGCAAATATTGACCATCGGCCAGGATCTGGACAACCGTTTCGGGGCCCAGCTGGTGGTGGTAACCATTGTCTCATTAAAGGGCGAGGCTATTGAGGATTACGCAAATGAGCTGTTTCGCAAATGGGGTATTGGGGACAGAAAAAAGAATAATGGCGTTCTGCTGCTTATTTCCAAGGACGACAGGAGATTTCGCGTGGAAGTGGGCTACGGCCTGGAGGGGGCCTTGACGGACGGCTACACTGGCGAGGTTCTGGACGGCATGGTGCCATTCTTTAAAAAGGGCGAATATTCCGAGGGTATAGTCGATGCCTATTTCAAGCTGGCGGGAAAAACCTACGAGGAATATGGAGCGGCCCCTCCCGAGGGCTTTGCCCTGGAGAGTGCCGCAACTGCTGAGGTGAATTATACATTGGGCACGGTAAATTCCTCGGCAACGGGATCTGCCCCGACAGGAAAGGATAATGCAGCTGCAGTAGATAAAACAGATACAGGTGCCACACAGGATAATGAAGAAGATGCATGGTGGGAAGATATTATTTTAGGTGCATTGGGCCTTGTTATTGGTCTGGGACTTCTGTATTTATTGGTGTTCTATTGTTTTTTACCAATGCTGAATTTAATAATTTTCGCATTTCTGGCCCTTTTGTATATAGTGTCCTTTGGCCATTTGGGAACCCTTGAGTTCAAAGGTATATTTGGACATTGGGGTGGCAGAGGCGGCGGAGGCGGAGGCTTCGGCGGCGGTTCCTCTGGTGGCGGCTTTGGCGGAGGCAGTTCATCTGGGGGAGGCTTCGGTGGTGGTTCCTCCGGTGGCGGCGGTTCATCCGGCGGCTGGTAAATCAAATGATTGGCTGCTCTCACTGAGGGCAGCTTTTTTACTTGTAGGAAAAAATTATGGTTAGTAGCAAAAAGAGTAGCAAATAAAGTAGCAAATAAAGTAGCAAAAAGAAATCGAATAGGGTATAATATAAAAAACAGAAATTTTTTTACTACGATACAAGTGAAAACGTTCCTGAATGACCAATAGTATGTTTGGAAGGGGTGATACAATGAACATGGGAGTGGAAACAGAAAAAATAGAATTTAAGAAAACAACAGGTGAACTTCGTGAAGGCATAACATCATTAGCTTCTATGCTTAATAAAAATAGCTATGGGGTACTGTATTTTGGAGTTAAGAACAATGGGGATGTAGTGGGACAACAAATGGGAGACAGAACGCTCAGAGAAATATCACAGGCGATAGCAAGCTATATTAAGCCTCAGGTTATACCTGTCATAGAGCATCAACTGATAGATGATAAAAACGTGATAAAAATTGAAGTTCGCGGTTCAGAAAAGCCATACTCGGCGTATGGTCGCTATTATATGAGATCAGCGGACGAGGATAGAGAGTTAAGTCCGACTGCATTGAAGGAGTTAATGGACAAACAAACATCATCAGATATCTTGACTTTTGTTCCGGCGCCGGTTCAGAAACTTACATTCAATAAACTTAAAATTGCTTATGTTACATCGGGATTGACAGTTAATCAGGCAACCTTTGAAGATAATGTTGGTTTAAAAAATAGCGATGGAAAATATAATTTAATGGCATTTTTGCTTGCTGATGAAAATGATATTTCTATAAAGGTGGTCACCTTTGCCGGAAAAGATAAGACAGATCTTATTAAAAGAAATGAGTATGGGGGAACCTGTCTGGTTACAGCTATTGATAAAGTATTGGACTACATGGAATCCATTAATGAAACAATGGTTAAAATGGGCAATCATAGACGTACAGAGGAAAAATTATTTGATATGGCCAGCTTTAAAGAAGCTTGGCAAAATGCATGTATTCATACGAAATGGGACAAAGGTAATCCACCGGCAGTTTATATTTTTTCTGACAGAATAGAGATCATTTCCACAGGGGGGTTGCCGGTAGATTTAAACAAGGAAGAATTTTATAAAGGAATAAGCAAGCCCGTTAACTCCAAGCTGCAAAAGATATTTGGCCAATTGGGATATGTGGAGCAAACAGGTCATGGCATTCCTCTGATTATCAGTAATTATGGTAAACAAGCTTTTGATATTATGGAAAATTTTGTTAATGTTACGATTCCATTTAATTACGAGAAAAATAATGTTACTGAATTAGGAATCCAGGGCCGAACGAGTCTTAATGAAGCGGAGCAGCGTGTTGTAGGGTATATTAGCAAAAATTCCAATATAACAATAAGGGAATTAGTTATGCAAAGTGGGTACTCTGATGGATATATACGGAAAATAATAACTTCATTAAAGAAGAAAAAGGTCCTCGAGAGACAAGGTGGAAACAAAATGGGAAAATGGGTTTTGAAAAATATGAGAGCAGAAGCCTTGAAGGTAGCTGAGGGTAAGGCTGAGTATGCTACCATGGATGATGTATTTGAGGATTAAAAATTGTTTATTTGATGATTATAATATGGGGGCATTATTATGGGGAATCCACCTGACATTGAAAAATCCACTGCTGCTGAGCGGGAGCAATATATCTATGATAATTTTTACTGCCGGGGCAACTGTGAAAGCTGTGGTATATGCCAGATATATCATGGAAAATCACCGGAGCTGGTATATGCCGATTATATTGACGGCAAGAGAAGTTTTCAGGAGATTGCAAAGGAATATAAAAGATAAGAGATATGATTATGCTTCGTTAGAAAGAGCGTAAATAACGCATAATGTTTGTATTTACAAATATCTTATGTAATTATGTTTATAAATACAAACATTGGAGGGACAACTATGGGGAAGAAAATTGTTCTTACTCCCAGTATTCAGCGAATACTGCAACGTATGGGGGAACAGATTAAACTAGCTCGTTTGCGGCGGGATATTCCTGTAGAAGTCATTGCCGACCGTGCAGGCCTGTGGCGTACGACAGTATGGGCAATTGAAAAAGGCAGCCCATCTGTGTCCATGGGGGCCTATGCAAAGGTCCTTCATGCTATCGAGGGCATGGATAAGGATTTGCTGCTTATCTGTAAAGATGACATAAAGGGCCGTCTGATGCAGGATATGGGGCTTACAATTGCACATAGGGCTTCAAAGAGGAAAAAGTGATGGATAATAAGACAAAAATTTATAATAATTTTATGGGGCATTCTTATCGGGGCATAAGCTACAAAAAAGGCCAGCTTTACGCTGGCCTTTTATCGTTTATGATTAAGCAGTCATTTTATAGTCAATAACAGCAACTTCCTGCATAAGCTGTTTAACGGTATCAATAATTTTGTCCAATTTTTGCATGACCTCATTGGAAATTTCAATTTCGCCGCATTGCTCACATTCTTCACAAGGAACATTTTTTATTACTATTACTGTATTACCAATTTGTACCGTATATACTGTAGTGCTGGGAACAATATCTCCCTTGCAGTAAAAACAAGCCATAACAATTACCTCCTTGTCACCTGCTTCATTATATCATACAAGTCATTTTTGATGAAAACGAAATATAATAGTGTAAAAAGAATTATACAAGAATAATAATGTGAAAATATATAAAAGGTATTGATAAAAATATATAAAAATATTAAAATATTATATGAAAATTTAAAATAATAATAAGTGGAAAAATAAATATTACAGAAGATACAGAAATGTAATATGGAAAAATAGAAGGAAATGGGGTATGATTGTGGGGAAGAGAGATTCAATCACAAAGGATTACATGGAAAATCCAGCTAGATTTGCAGATCTTTTTAATGGCTTTTGCTTTCATGGTGCTGAGAAGGTAGCACCCGATAAACTTCGGGATATGGATACCACCAGTGTTGTTGTTCCCTATGGTACTGACGGAGTGGCTGTACCAACTCAGAAGTACAGGGATGTGCTGAAGGTTTTAACTAAAACTGATGGTAAAACTGCATATTGTATTCTAGGTGTGGAAAA
Source organism: Anaerovibrio sp. RM50 (assembly GCF_000622005.1). GTDB lineage: Bacteria > Bacillota > Negativicutes > Selenomonadales > Selenomonadaceae > Anaerovibrio. The sequence continues at coordinate 60,561 of NZ_JHWV01000014.1, forward strand.
CCAGTCAGAAATTCATACAGCTATGCCAGTAAGAAATATGCTTTACGATGCCATGACTTTTGCTAATCAGATATCTGCTGTGGCCAATTCCCGTAAAAATAACCATAATAAGGCCTGTAATAGTGCCGAGTTTCTCAGTGGTTTTTATCGCAGTGATAAACTGCTGCCGGTAATTACCATAGTTGTTCATTGGGGTGCTGATGAATGGGATGCCCCTTTATCGTTGCAGGAAATGTATCCAAAAGATATTGATGATAGTGTAAGGCAATATTCACCTGATTATCACATTAATCTTGTATCACCGGCCATGATGAGTGATGATAAACTGGATTTTTTTAAATCTGATTTGCGGGAAGTACTGAAGTTTATAAAATATTCCAAGGATAAGCAACGTATACATGATTTAGTGGATAATAATCCTAAATTTAAGTCGCTGAATCGTGAAGCTGTACAAACTATAAGCGTATGTGCCAACGTTGATTTTAAGATACCTGAAGGAGAGGAGCAGATAGATATGTGCAAGGCAATAGAAGATATGAAGGAAGATGTACGTATGGAAGAGCGTCTCACAGCTATTCGCAACTTAATGAAAAAAATGGGCTGGTCCGCCCAGGAAGCTATGGATGCCCTTATGCTTCCAGCTGATGAACAAAAGCAATATAGCGCGTTGATTTGATACGTTTTAGAGGAGCCGATAGATATGTGCAAGGCAATTCTTTCCAATCAGTAGATTCAGAAACTGTCTCAGCAAATTTAATGGTAGCAAATAAAGTAGCAAAAAGAGAGATTAAACAATCACAAATAAACAGCCATCCGCAACTGCTTGGCTTATTATCGGACTGCTGTTGTGCTTTTGTATAGGTAAATGAATTGTGGCCTATTGGAGTGTGTAATTATGAAGCACACTCTGGTAGGCCTTTTTTATGAGAACATACGCTTCTTATGGTGGTCATTTTTTGGCACATGGAAATATTTTAAAAAATCAATAGTAGTGCTATTATACAGACAATAAAAATTGAGTGGTTATTAAAGTCAGCGGAATGATTATGTGAGGAGTGGTTTTAAATGGCGCAGTTTATAGTTGTAGATTTTGAGTTCACATATTACAACAAGCCTGTAGGAAGGCCCAATGGTTTCTTTCCGGAAATTATTGAAGTCGGCGCAGTAAAATATGACGGGAAAACCAACATCGCTAAGCTTCAGAGTTTTGTTAAGCCACATTTCTATCCAAAGCAGGCAACTGCAGCTATGGACTTCTGTATGATTACCCAGAAGGATATGGAAAAAGGTGTGGAGTTTTGCGATATGTTGAAGATGCTTTCTGCCATGTATGTGCCGGGAGAAACCTACTTTGTAACATGGGGAAATGATGACTATAAAGTATTATCACAGGGGTGTTATCGTCATAAGCTTGTTAATCCTATTCGTAAAGAAGATTGTCTGAATTTGGCTATAGCTTATATGGCAATGACGGGCATGAAGCGTACTCCAGGCCTTAAAGCTACGATTGAGACTCTGGGAATGACCTTTGATGGTATATGGCATACTGCATTTGATGATGCTCTCAACACAGGCAAAATCCTGCACAAGATGGTAGATATGGGCTGGGACCCACAGAGATATATGGAAGAGAAATATAGGAAGATTGCTTGAGGTAACGAGAAATAAGAGGTAATATCAATGATGAAGAAATGAATTAGTCACATGTGAACTAAACGATGGTGCCACATAAGCATTCATTTATTGATTAATAAGCACAATAAAGCCCGGCAGTATAGGCTGACGGGCTAGTAAACTCTAATTTATGCGGTTTCGAATTTTATATATTTCATTCACGAATAAGGGCATTTTGCAGCGTGTTGGAAAAGTTTATATTTCGCTCTAATGCCTATTTATTTAGCCAAGCAGGAATGGAAAGGGTTTTCTTTACGGCCTTGGAATTGTATTTTTTATCATAAGCCAGCTTATCAAAGTGTACCATCATCACAAACTGATCGCCTTCTGTGACAAGCTTGGCAGGGTTGGAAGCTGTGGGATAATCCTTTTCTGGTATATCTTCTAACATAATACCAATAGCTTCCTGGGCCATTTCAAGTGCTTCGTCAAGAGTATCACCTTGAGTAAAGCACCCTGGTAAATCAGGAACAGATACAGAAAAGCCAATATCTTCTGGCTGAAAAATTGCAGGGTAGTAGTAATTGTTGCTCATAGATAACACCTCCAGAATTATTTTAATCCGGCTTGTTTTTATATTGCTTGTTCCAAGCCTTTCTTTAGATCCTTGCTATGCATGGGCACAGTAACAGTAACGTTAGTAACAGGATTGAATAGCTTTTTATGAGAACCGTTGTTGCTTTTAATTGGAATAAAGCCATTATGTTTTGTATAGGGAAATGATTTACGGCCTACTAGAGTGTGATTTGAAGCACTCTGGTAGGCCTTTTTATTATGTAATAAAGGTAGAGATTCAAATGACTCCCAGCTTCGGCTGGGAGCTTTTTTAAGAAAACCCGCCTTTATTCCGATAATTAAACATAATAGTTATTAACTTTGCAGGATTTTTGTTTTCAATGTCGAAGATGAACAAAAATAGGTGTATTTTAAAATAACCCCGAAAGGAGTGACAGGGCATGAAAGCGCAGAAGCTATTGACAACCAACGTGCAGGGCGGTTTTTTTGTGCCTAATACTGTCCTTACGGGGGGGACAACTGTCCACTAAAAGTAGATAATTATACACAAGTGAATAATGATATAAATAAGCCTTCTCTCAGGAGGCTGGCGAGTCTTTGCGGCTTGCTGGCGGCCTGAGAGAAGGCTTTTTGTGTTTTTAAGCGGTAAATAGCCCAGGGAGGGGAGTAATATGAAAAGCAAGAAAAGCAAAAAGGAATTGACCAGTCTTATATTGACGGCACTTATATTGGGCGGAGGGTGCCTTTATGGGCCTGTGGCGGAGGCAGATCCTACAGAGAAAGAAATAGGTCCTTTACAGGGCCCGAACGATTTTACTTCGGATACATGGTGTACCACTGGAACGTATACTCATAATACGATTGAACATCATATTTTTTATGCGGTTAGTGATGCATATAAAATAAAGTATAACTCTGATATGGTAGCTTGGCATTCCTATGAGATTGCTGGTGGATTCTCCAATAGCCCGGGGGAGGGTGTTTCCAATCGGCAAATTTGGATTGCCGGCGGCAACGCCAAAGTGTATACGGTTTATGGTGGACTTGCAAGAGGAATAAATTCAAATGTCACCAAAAATAGTCTTTCCATGACAGCCGGCACAGCGGATTATGTTTTTGGTGGCTATAGTTATCAGGGTATTGCTGGTGATGAGAATAATTCGAATAATGGAAACACCGTGTCCATCACCGGCGGTAAAGTAAACTTCGATGTATATGGTGGCGACGGTTATTTATCAAGTGCTTTCAATAACAAAATTACAATTTCAGGAAGCTCTGCCCAAATTAATGGTAAAATCTATGGTGGATTTGGTCAAGTCAATGCTAAGAAAAATAGAGTGACAATATCGAATGGCACTATTAAGCCGGCTTCGTCTGGATCGTATCAGTATATATATGGTGGATATGCTGAGACAGGAGATGCTACTGGCAATGAGGTAATATTATCAGGTGGTACATTTGATACGGATTACACTGAAGTTATTGCTGGGAACGCTGAGACTAATGGTAAGTCAGCTACAGGCAATAGTGTAACCCTTAACGGAACAATAAATATTGCCCAGATTTTTGGAGGCAGGGTTGGTGGTACACAAACAATTTACACTAACAATACTCTTAATTTAGGGAAAAATGCCCAAAATAATGTTGTAAAATATAATGTTAACGGTTTTGACAAGATTGCCACTGCCAGCGATTTTGCCTTTTCAAAGGGCAGAACAGTACTCACAGCTGGTACAATAGGTGGTGGAGATAAGGTTACACTGGATATTCACGGTTCATCTAATCTTCTTGGTGATACTGACATTTCCCATTATGGTACCATGACACTGCTTTCGGCTACTGGTCTGGGAAGTATAAAGCTGAATTACAACAATACGGCTGCTGATATCAAAGCGTATACCTCAAAAGAAGTGGCGTCCAGTAGTATCACCAATGATACTGCGTCAACTACTGTAAGGCTTGACGGTACCCGTACACATACTGTAGCAAATAGTGGAAGCGCCATTACGTACACGATTGCCAATAATATTTCTAAGGTGACTTTTGGTAATGTTACGTGGGGAACAACTCCGAGAACGCTGACCTTAAACCAATACATTTTTGGTTCGGGTACGGCCATAGATAAAACCAATCTTGCCTTCACCACTCCAGAGGCGGTAAGCGGCAGCATGACGCTGTTGGCTAATGCTACAGGCATGACAGCTTTGAGTAATATCAGCCATACACAAGATTTTACAAAGACTGTTAATGGAGCAACTCTCAGTGCAACCCTTAGTGGTAATATTACGCGGTCCTCGAATACAATTGGCTATACTGCCACTGGTAAGTCAATTAATAGTATAAATCTTGCAGCTTGGGAAGGCACGGCGGGTACTCCTACTCTTACTGGCTGGACGAAAAAAGCAGATGGTACATCAGTAGAGGGGGCTTTTACTAAACCTCAACTAGATCCGGGTGATTCCATAGATATTCTTACTGCAAATACAGACCTATTCAGTAATGCTAACATTGACGCTTCAATCAAATATACAAATGCTGGCACCTTCGATGATGATACGGTCAATGGGGTTACTCTGAGCGGCAACAGAGCTGGCGGTGTAAAGGCCGAGGACAGCGGCAAAAAGCTGACTTATTATGCTGAAAAGTTTGATGTGGATACTGTTTCCTTGGGAGATATGAAATGGGATACCCCACGGGAAGCCGCCTCAGCCTATGACTTTGCAGGGGTAACAAATATCGATGCCTCTGGTCTGACCTTTACGGGGACAGCTGATGCACCGAATGATACCACCAATTTAATTACTGGTGCCAAGAATCTTTCTGGCACCATCACCCAGCCAAACAATGCCAAGGTAGCTGCTGAGTTTACCGACAATAATATTGTCTATAAGGGCACTGGTACTGGTAATGTATCGTTGGAAAATACAGCTAACGGTACAAATGTAAAATATACCATTACTGGCGGTACCATTAGCAGCATGAATCTTAATGGTTGGACGGGTACGCAAACTATGAACCTTCCTACCAGCTGGACAGGCACCAACATAGCGGTGGAGACAGGGAATTTTGCTTCCCTGGCGGAAGATAAAACCCTCTTTAACAACTTGGGGGCAAACACTTTCGGCACCGTATCCGGGTCCAAGGCTTACAAAAGCGATGAGCGGGTTACTGACGATACCCAAAATGGCGTAACTCTGGCTGGCAGCAAAACCGGCGGTATTAAGACGGAAGACAGCGGCGCAACCTTGAAATACTATGCCGAGTCCATGTCCGTAGATGCCATCACCCTGGGTGAAATGAAATGGGGCACTGGCCGCAACATTACGGGTACAGGCTATACATTTAATAGTGTTGGAAACAATGGCGTAGATGCCTCGGGGCTGACCTTCACCTTTACAGGGGATAAGGTAAATACCCTTAATGTTAATGATGCTGAGGCTACTTGGGAATTACTCACCGGTGCCAATGGACTGCAGGAGGGTCTTACAGTAAAGGGCTCCCCAGTAAGCCAGAAGGTTAGCTATGGCATAGATAAAGCAGCTACTCTCTCCGGTACTTTGACCGGTACAGTAAGCACATTAGGCAATGCAGTTCAATATAAACTAAACAAAAAGACACTGGACAGCGTGGATATCTCCAAGTGGGACGGTTCCACCACTACTGGTGCCGTGGATGCCAGCTGGTCGAAACTGGACGGTGGCATTACCGTTACTGGCAGCGGCTTTAAGACTCCTACAGAGGTAAATGATTATAACATCCTGACCGCTGGTTCAGACTTCTTTAGTGATGCCAAAATTGACAGCTCTATTGCTTATCAGCCAAGCGGCACTTACAGCGAAACTGAGAATAACATCACCATTTCAGGCAAGCAGGCCAAGGGCGTGAAGGCCAGCAATGACGGTACGGCTCTCCAGTATAGCGTAGGAGCGGCCTACATTGATACCATCGGGCTGGGCAAGGTCACCTATAACAAGGGTGCAGTGCTGGTGGATAAAAGCTCTGCCATGTACAACTTCTCCAATGTAAAGACTCTGGATAAATCCGGCTTTGGTGTAACCATGACCGATGACCAGAAAAAGACGGCAGCTGCCAATGATTCCATGACACTGGTGAAGGCCAATAATACTTTGAATAATATTGCGGCCCAGGATACTGGCAAGCTGAACTACACCTACACAGCCAATCCGGGTCTGACCGTCAAGGGGGCAGTGACGGGCAATGTGTCTGCCACTGGCGGCAATGTACTCTACACAGTATCCTCCAACAAGGCCTCTGACCTTAACGTTGGCAAGCTGGGCTGGAACAGCACCTATGCCCGTCCAAATACAGAAATCGCTTACAGTGATGCCTTTGTAAATGCAGAAAATGTATTCTTTACAGGGGTAAGCGCTCTCAACAAGGGTGATACCATGAAACTGGTATCCAACTTTGGTGACAGCGTCAACAAGACCCGTGCGGGCATCTTTACCCTGGACAACGGCAAGACCGGCAAGGGCCATGCTTATTGGGACAGTGCCACCAAAAGCCTGATGTATGTGGTTGACCGCGGCGTTGATGAGCAGGTGGCACCTGTGGAGGCCGTGAAGGTTGAGACCACAATAGACGGCGAAAATCCTCATAAGGGCGATGTTCCGGGCGGCAAGGCCGAAGGTGACGGCG
>NZ_JHWV01000015.1 GCF_000622005.1 Anaerovibrio sp. RM50
CCAAAGAAAGAGCCTGTGAAAAAATCTCTGTAAATAGAGTCTTCTATGGCAATAAAAACTATATATTTCATAATTTTGCTGGAATTGGTTGAAACCGGTTCCAGCATTTTTCTTAGCTGTAATTTTAGACAACTCAACAAACTGAGGACTGGCTCCAGGCCTCAATTTTAATAAAGCTGTAACAAGAAATAGCCTAATATTCAAGCCGATCTTCATACATAATGCTTAATTCGCCGTATACACGGCCCCAATTACGAATCGGCATAGTCCATTTTTTAGTGGCTTCCAAAGTAGCAAGATACAGTGCCTTCATCAAGGCCTGTGAATCCGGGAAAACGCTACGCTGGCGGTTAAGACGCCTGTAACTGGAATTGAGGCTTTCAATGGCGTTGGTAGTATAAATAACCTTCCTGACCTCCGATGAAAACTTGAAAATTGGCGTTATTACATCCCAATTTGTCGTCCAGCTCTTCATGGCATTAGGATATTTTTCCTTCCATTTTTCGGTAACAGCATCGCGGTTTTTGCGGCCCTGTTCCTCAGTAACTGCGTGGTAAATGCTCTTTAGATCAGTTGCAAATTCCTTGCGGTCTTTATCTGCCACATATTTTAAGGTATTGCGCACCTGATGAACAATGCAGCGCTGGTATTCAGCTTTTGGAAATGCAGCTACAACAGCCTCCTTCATGCCGGTCAGCCCATCGGCACAGATAATTAAAATATCCCTAAGGCCACGATTTTTAAGTTCATTGAATAAATTGAGCCAATATTTGGCACTTTCATTTTCGCCAATGTAGATGCCCAATACTTCTTTTATTCCGTCTCTATTTATTCCCAAGATTACGTAAGCTGCCATTTTCCGGATGATGCCGTTATCCTTTACAGAGTAATGAATTGCATCAACAAATACCACCGGATATACGCTGGACAAGGCTCTGTTTTGCCAGTCCTGTATTTCAGGCAATAATTTATCCGTAACATCAGAAATAAAGCCCTCAGAAACATCGAAGCCATAAATGTCCTCTATGGTGTCAGAAATCTGTCTGGTAGTCATACCTTTGGCATACATGGATATAATTTTCTTGTCAATGTCCGAAATGTCCTTCTGACGTTTCTTGACGACTTGTGGTTCAAAGGTGGATTGTCTGTCCTGGGGAACATCAATCTGAAAACTGCCATAACTGCTGTTAACGGTTTTCGTCTTGTAGCCGTTACGACTATCCTCATTATCTGAGCGCTCGGATTTCTGGTAGCCAAGATGGCTGTCCATTTCAGCCTCCATCATTTCTTTGATGGTTCCGCCCAGTAGATCTTTCAAAGCATTCTGAATGTCTTCTGCGGTTTCAATCTCATATTCAGACAAGAGCTGCTGAATGATCTGTCTTTTACCTTCTGTCATCTGAACATGGTGAATGGGTTTCTTTGCTTTCTTTGCCATAGTAAAAGGCCTCCTATGATTTTATATTTTACCATAGAAGACCTTAACTGTTACTGTTGTTATTATTTACAGAAAAACTTTCACACTCTCCAAAGAAATTTTATGTTTTTTTACTGTCCTCTTGACGGGTAGCAGTTCAATTGGCCAAGGCTTAAGGAAAGTTTTTCGGTTGTTGTGGTATTGGCTTATCTGCCATATTTTTCATTTAACTCCTTAATTACATCCTCAACATCAATTTTGCCTTCAGCTATCTGGAGGCCCTTTTTAATCATGTCATCCGTGACATGCATACCTTCAATAGCCATAGTAGCCACAGCCTGTCTTACTTGTTCTTTCGGGGAAAGTAGATTTTTTTGCATTTATATCACCTCAGTTTGTGTTCAATGCCCCTCATTTTTGAGGGTGTATTGGTTTAGCCATACCTTTGACATAGGACTGAATAAATTCAAATTTTCCCTTTAACCGCATCATATCATCCATGGAAGAATATTTACTTCCCAGTATATCTCTCCATATAGAAGCAGTTTGTTCTTCAAGCACAACAAGCGGGTGGTCACTATCCGGCGCAATTCCATTTTTGGTAATACGTCTGCTTATATCTGCTAAAAGTCCTGCAAATGCTTCATGTAGAATTTCTTTATATTCTATAACACGATAATCCATTCATAAAACTACCTCTTTATGAGTTCCAATAAATCATTTATCTCATTCATATCAGCTTTATCGTAATAATACATGGGGACCTCTGCTTTTTCATACAAGCGCATTAAATCTAATCGTCCAATATTCATAAATTTAGAAACTTCCCCAATAGATATAGTCTTATTCATAATGTATGGATAATACAATAAAGCAAGTTGTAATTGTTTTTCTTCTTCAGATAGCGGATGTTTATCCATGAAGTCTTTAGCTGATTTAGAAATCTCAATTATCATCTTTTCCATAAATAACACCTCAGTTGAATAACCCTCTCATTTGGGGCTTATATCGGCTTAAGGTTCTATTTCTTCAGGACAATGAGGCTCCATTTCTTCAGGATCAGTAGAAGCTTTGACAACTTCCTTGCTCCTCTTTTCCTGCTCATAAAGGCGTTTTTGAAGAGCCGCTACCTGCTCTTGCAACGCATTAATTTTTTGATTGTTGTCTTTTACGTAATCCACCACACAATTAAAACGTTGTCTTTCCCATTCTCTCATTTCCCGAAGAGCATCTGTAATGTCAATACCCATCTGAAGGAGAGTGACACTTGCCGTCAAATTAGAATTAGCCGCCTGTGCAGCAATTTTTGCATTATTCTTAGCACTTTGAGCATTATTAGCAGCATCAAGAGCAAAAACATCAAACCCCATATCTATCATCCTTTCTTATCTCTTTGAATCTGGATTTCCAGGATAACCACCATCATTTATAATTCCATCATCAGAAGGATATTCTTTATATAATAGTGTTGCTGTTCTATATTGTCTTTTTGACATATCTAATAATGTTTCAGTAGGTAATATTTTATTCGGCTCGTTCATAAACTACAACTCCCGTTCTTCCGATTTCATAAGCCATTCTTCTATCTACTGTATAATTGTCCCATTTATCCCAAACTATCATTTCTCCTAAAGCTGGCCATTTTGTTTTTTCTCCAACAAACTCAAAATAAATATCTATATCACTGTCAGGCCGGCAATCGTCTCGAACACTACTTCCAAATACAACAGCTTTTTTTATATTTGGATCTTCTTTACACAAATCTACCATTTTTCTAACAGCTTCTTGGTGCAATGGATTAATTTTTTCAATATTCATAAAAGGAGTTGTAACCGCTTTCCACATAACCATCCCTCCTTGTGTTGAATAACCCTATCATTTTGGGGCTTATATCGGCTTAAGGTTCTATTTCTTCAGGACAAGGAGGCTCCATTTCTTCCAGAGCAGAAGAATTTTCATCAGCTTCTTTGCTTCTCTGTTCTTGTTCGTAGAGACGTTTCTGTATTCCAGCAACCTGAGCCTTTAAATCTTGTATTTCAACATTAAGTTCTCTCATAGTGTGTATCATATCATTAAATCTTTGATGTTGAAAATTTTTCATTTCACGAAGGGCATCTGTAATGTCAATCCCCATCTGAAGCAGAGCAACATTTGCACTTAAATTAGCACTGGCAGCCTGTGCAGCCATATTAGCATTATTATTAGCTTTTCTGGCCTGATTAGAGGCATCTGCAGAAAAAATATCATAATTAATCCCCATATCTATCATCCTTTCGTTTTGCGATAGCCATGTCCTTTATAAACCTTGCTATCCAAGTTATTCAATTTCCACATCCTCCATGACATCAAGCTCCTCTTCAGTAATCCCCAAGCTTTCCAATATTTCTTCCTGGCTGTACAGCTTCCCGGAAGAATTTTTGATTCTTTCCTCAGCCAGCTTTAAAAGTCGCATATCTTCAAGTTCTTCTAGTTCTTCTAATGTCATTCTTTTACCAGTATTCTTTGTCAACATGGCAAATCTCTCCCTTCAACTTGTTAAGCTTAGAACATCATCCATAATTTATTGTCTGCTTCTCTATTCATTCTATTTCACTCAAAAGGTTCTTTTTACAGGAATGTGGCTCGTCATCTGGATCTGACCAAATAGCATCATCAATTTGATGTTTTATCTCATCTTCAAAGCTTAAATGTATAAACGCTGGTCCAAATTGTTCATATCCATCGGCTCCATAAATAATAATGTTATCCTTTACTTCCAAAATGACACTACCAGACCTTTGGCAAATATCTTGAATTCTTTCTTCCATCAAATCCATATTTGCTTTTTTTGAGAAAATCAATTTCATGGTATATTCCATATATATCATCCTCGTGCTATGTTTAAAGGCCCTCACTTTAAAGGATTATATTGAGTTTATTGTTTTAGCCAAATAGAAAACTCTTTCACTGTTTTAACACATAACATTTATCCAATGATGTAAACCTCATTTCTATTTCACCATCAAGTGCTTTTTCAATCATTTCATTGTACGAAGTATCTGCTTCAGTATATTTAACAATAGCAGACTGGATATTATACGAATTAGGGTAACAATCCACCAATCCTACATTTTGATGTGGATATTTTTCAATTATTTCTTCCCAGGTCATTCTTTTGCCAGTATTTCCTGCCAACATAGCAAACAACCTCCTTCAGGCGAACGTTTCTCCACCATTATCCTCGTCAACAGTAGTGTACATCAAAAATATTTCCCCATTGCTGGCCATACGTACTAACTCAGAATAAGTCTTTTCACGGTCTGTATATTTTACACTTGCTGTATCAAAGTTTATGGAGTTAGGAGTACAATCTATTAAACCAACATTCTGATGTGGATAAGTGGCAATAATTTCCTCTAATGTCATTCTTTTGCCAGTATTTCCTGCCGACATAGCAAACACCCCCATATAAATTGCGCCTCCGTTTAGTGAGAAGGACTGGTTGGACTCATATTACTTTCATTAATAACTGCTTTTTACAGGAATGTGAGCCTTCGTCTGAATCTGTCCATATAATATCATCGATATGCCGTTTAATATCTTCGTCAAAGGTTAGGAGCATAAAGGCCGGTCCAAATTTTTCGTATATTTCTGCCCCATAGACAATGAAATTATCGTTTATTTCCAAGACTACACTACCAACCCTTTGACAGATAGCCTTTATTTTTTCTTCCATAACGGCCATATCAGTTTCCTTGGTAAAAATCAATTTCATGGTATATTCCATCATAATTGTCCTATCATTCACCTTAAAAACTTATCTTCACTTATAATTTCAACAGCCATATACTCATCTACAGTACTCAGGCCGGGATAGTAGATAAGCATTGCTTTAAAGGGTACTTTATCAATAATCTCGTTGCTGGATTTTTTTAATTCAAAGTACAAAAGACGATATATAAAGCCTATCCACCAAAGGGCATCTGGAATATATAGTGGCTCAGGCAATTTAGGGACATTTATTTCAGGCAATATAAAATCAAGGCACTCCTCAGGATCTGCCATCTGAAATGGCGAATAAGCTGTGTCCATGCTGCGTTCACAAAAATGTGATTTCATATACGCTGGAACAAACTTATCCATATCATATCCCAGCTCATTTGCACACTGGAATATATCTCCCTGGGTCTCGCAAATAACCATTTGTATATCCTTTGAAAGCTCATCAGAAGAATAAGTCATAAACAGCGACTCCTTTTTACACTTCCTGCTTGTTTTTCCTATGTTTATCAAAAAAAGTAGAAACCTCATCCTCTGTATTCTTGTATTTATCCCAATCTTCTTTATTTATGTATGAAAGTCCATATTTTCCATAAAAATTAATTAAATCAAATTTATCTACTCCCAGCAGTTGATCTGCGTATCCATGAGACATTAATCCGGCATCTATATAGGCATACAAAAGAAATGCTGCACGTTTAAAATCTGTAGCCTCGTCTACAGGCTTTTTATTTATATAATCTGCCATATTATCAGGCAATTCCAATGTAGCTAATTTCATCAACTACCAGTCCCTTCAGTTGAATGTCCCTCATTTGGGAAGATTGTATTGATTCATCTGCTTTTTCACACTCTTATAGTAATCTTCCAACTCTTTCATCTGCTCCATGGTGGAGTACTTGTCTGTTAAAATGCTTCCCCAGATTTCCCTAACCTTTCTGCGTGTATCACAAATAGGGGCATTGGAATTTATATCGATACTATTCTCCTGAATTATTCTTGCCAAATCTGCCAGCAGCCCTGCAAATAATTCGTGCAGGATTTCCTTTTTTTCAATCACATCATAATTAATCATATTGCCTCCGATAGGGTATATTGCTCATTAAGAATAGTCTTTCATAATGTCATCCAGGCAAGGATACGTACCATCAAAGGGATCTGTACAATAAGCTCCTATAAGATTCGCCTTTATGTAATCGTCAGAACATATATCAATTAAGGCTGGGCTAAACGCTTCAAAGGAATCCGCCCCAAAAGTGATTGAGTTTTCCGCGTGTTTTAAGAGAACAGTGCCATTTTCATTACATATACTCTCAATTTTTTGCAATAGCTTTTCCATCTTGCCCTTTTGGGAAAAAAGCAGTTTTAAGGTATATTCCATGTCTGCACTTTCTCTCACTGCCTCTTTACTGCTTTTGCCCTGATTAACCAATTCAGTTAGTGACTTAACTTTATCCATATTGATAGGCTCATGTGTGATATATGATGGAACCTCGGCCTTTTCATACAGATTCATCAGTTCTATGCGTGAAATACCCATTAATTTGGAAATAACTCCTATATCACCTTCCCCATTAAGCATATATGGATAAAAGAATAACGCCATTTGAAGCATTTCTTCTTCCTTTGAAAGTGGGTGCTTGGCAATAAAATCCTTTGCCAGCGGTGATACTTCCAGAAATAAGGTTTCATTCATTTTGTTCATAAACAACAACCCCGTTTATTACAGACTCTGCTTCGTTTTCCCTATTTCAATTACCTTGCCCATTTTGCCCAGTATGGCTTTGGCTGTGTCTTCGGCAATGCCGGCTATATCCCCGCCACTTGCCTTGGGATGGCCGCCCCCGGCATAGAACTTACTCATTATTTCGCCCAGATTCAGGTCATCTCGTGTGGTACGGACTTCTATTTTATCGTGATTAAGATTTACCATGAAGGCTATATCCACTCTATATTCCTCGCATATTTTATTGCCAATGGAAGATGTGTACCTGCTGTTATTGTAGGTAAGGCAGAAGCTGTATTCTTTGCCTTCACTTTCCAGCCTCCCCTTATATGCGGTTTGCATAAAACCGCTTACGTCCTTGGCTTCCCTTTCCGCCTCGTAGGCAAGGATAGTCCGCTCATACTCGTTAAACAAGGTCAGCTCATTCAAATCCTTTTTGGCCAGGCGTTCCGTGAAGGCTTTCACCGTGTACTGCAGGCCCAGCTTGAATACCATTGTTGCCAGATATTTTGGCATCTGGCTGGAATACTTGGCAAATTCCCATGTGTCATAAAGGCGCACCTGTTCAATGAAAAAATCTCTTTTGGTAATAAGCCCCTTGTTCTGCAAATATCTGTAGAACAGCTCCGCCCCGCAGGTAGGTCTGCCATCCAGTATTTCAGTAACAGTTGCCCACTTATAAGCCTTGAAGTCTTCCACTGCTGTCAGATGGTGGTCAAAAAGCTTTATATGATTGAGAATTTTGGGGTTCTCCTGCTGCACCTCATCAACATCAAAGCTACAGTCCGTAACAAATATCCCCTCATAATTCTTATATTCCGTCCCCATGGCTATCAGCTTTTTGGTGCAGTCATTGGGATTGTTTATGTATGTGATATCCGTATTTCCCTTGTAGGCAATATTGGCCAGTATGGCACAGGCCGCCCCATCCATATCTGTATGGGTAAGTAATTTATATGGTTTCATAACATCATTCCTCATTATACTTATAACTCGCCCCGCGCCCGAAGCTCTTCTCTGATCTCATCCACCAGTTCAACTATTTTTTCTGACATTGCTTTTTCTTCCTCATTTTCTCGCTCATCTAAACTATTAATTAGTTCCTTCAAGCCCGGTAAGCAGTCCTCATCTTCGTTATCAACAGTACTTATTATAGCTTCAAAGAACTGCAGACATTCTGGATGTTTTACAACATGTGATGCGAGATACTGGTGCATTCCGTAATAGGAGATTTTATCCTTGGGGAGAGTAAACAGGCCGTATTCTGATTCTGTAATTCCCTTTGATTTGGTATATTCCCTAATAGGCGCAAGCACCTCATCACCTGTAGTCCCGACTGCCTCCATGGCTTCCATATTAAATTTGAACCTTATGGTTGGTAAATTGCCATACATCATAGCTCACCTCACACAACACTTCTGTCATTAAGCTGAATGGCTCTCTATTCGCTACCCTTTAATACGAACTGAAACACTTTCCATAGACCTTGCTGAATGTATGGTTTCGGAATTGATACTATAATCTCCTTTATTTCATATTTGTCTTCTAAAGAGTGTTCTGTAAGAAACTTCTTCATTGAATCATACAATCCGTCTTTGTTAGAAGTATAAGTACCACCGCGATCTGCGCCGTTTGCTTCTGCGTTTACTATAATACGATTGATGAGTTCAATAGTTTCATTATTCATAATCCAAAAGCCTCCATAACATCCTCAACAGTATCAAATTCCTTCTCTGGGTGTCAGTAAGCCTTTTTTACAAGATTCAATACCCGAAGGATCCTTAGAATAAGCCTCTACTAAATTATTTTTTACAATTGAAGAGTATTTTAAACCAACGTATGCAGGAGCAAAATAATTGATAATATCAGAACCGATTAATACAGAATTGTCTTCAGAGGAAATGAACTCTGCATTTGTTTCATCACATATACTCTGTATTTCTTTATTAATCTCCTCCATATTAGATGATTTTTTAAAAAACATCTTTATTTCAAATATCATATACATACCTCATTTCAACGATACTCCTCCCCCATTCAATCCTTTGCTATATAATCATCCAGCCGTATTACCCTGTTATAAAGACAGGTGAATTTGCCGAAGTCCCTGCTCTGGTGCCAGTGGCCGAAGAACCACCGCTTAAATTCCGGCTTGTGGTTGTATATGAGCTGAAGGGCCTTTTCCACGGTGCTGTAGCCTATTGGTCGTAGATGGAACATTGGATTTATAAGGTCAATGGGGCATGTGTGGGTAAGGATATAGTCCACCTTATTGCCGGCATTTTCAAGATTATCCACGGCCTCACTGAACTCCGCCCAGGAAGGCACCTCCTGGGGCCACCAGCTCAAGCCCTCTCTGCGGTGCTCCTTGTCAGTGGAATCAGCTCCCCCCAGCACGAAAAAGGACTGTCCCTCTATTTCGTAGACCTGCCCCCGCATAAGGTGGATAATGCTTCCATCCTTGTGCACCTTGCCCCCATGCCACTGGCTGACCTCCATGCTGTTTATCCAGTCATGGTTTTCGTGATTCCCGTCCAGCCACAGGGTTGTCCATGGCTTTTCCTGAAGCCACTTGTGCCAATGTCTAAAGGTCTTGTCCTCATGCCAGTAAAGGCCAAAATCCCCCAGAATAATGACGAAATCCTCCTTGGTCATTTCCGCCTGCTGGGGAAACAGAGTAGTATTCAGTTTGGATATATCAAGGGGAATATGGGTATCCCCGGTTATGTAGATCATAGTTTATCACCTGCTAAAAGTGCTCTCAATGTTTTATTGGATATATCACAGTTTCTGATTTCCAAATCAGGCTCCTCGCCATTTTCCAGCTTAATGTCATCACTTTCACACATTTCTCCCCTACAATAAGGGCAATAGAAGCAATAATCCTCCATCAAATGCTGCAAGGGCTTATCCAGATGGGATTTATATTTTGGAGAGAGAAGATATTTTTTGAATATATCCTTGGTGATTGGGATAAGCATGCTATAATTCCCCCTTTACCTAAGCTCTTTTCTAATCTCTACCATTTATCTCTAATTTTTCTGAAATATTGCGCAGATTATTATATACATTTATTTCCTCTTTTATTTCCTCAGCAGAAACGTGTAAATAAGGAATCCCTACACTTTCATAAAGGGAAATCAATGAAAGGCGATCTATGCCTAAAAGCTTTGCAGCATATCCGTGAGATATTTCTTCATTTTGTATATATGGATAGAGAAGCAAGGCTGCTTGAAGCTGTGCCCCTTCTTTATTTAGAGGGTGCTTTTCCATAAAATTCATTACATCATTAGGAATATTCAACATCAAAAATCACCTCTATTGGGGAATACTTTCTTGAAATCTAAAGACAGTATCATATTCATAGTCTGTACTGATCATTATTATTTCTCCATCAAAAGCTTTTATTTCAAGGATGTCATAAGGTGTTGTTTTATCAGTATATTTGACTACAGCCGACTCTATGTCGAATTTCCCTTCCGGCTTACAGTCAACAAGCCCCACAACCTGATGTGGGAAATACCTTTTTATTTCCTCCCAGGTCAGTCGCTTGCCCATGTGCTCTGATGACATATTTGCCTCCCCCTTTCTCCTTATTGACAAGATACTTTTCATTTGGTATTTTATTTACAGAACCACTAATGGAAAAGGCTTAGGGCCATTGTTGCCCTAAAGATTCTGTCCATGATGTGGTTTTTTGTTTTATGCAGCATTCATTTTGAAGGGGTTTATGAGTTTAATTCCTCTATATATTCTTTTACAAACAAATATATTCCCTTAAGCTGCATCACATCTTCCATTGTGGAATATTTTTTAGACAATATATCATCTCTAATTGTGTTTACTTTTTCTCGTAACATAATTAATGACTGTGCTTGATGTTCACTATATTTTTTTATTATTCGATTAAGATCTGCGATTAACCCTGAATACAACTCCAATAAAATTTCCTTGTATTCTATCACTTCATAATTAATCATAGCTCCTCCATAACGTCCTCAATAGTATAAAAGGGCCCAACGACATTACGCTTCTTGTTAACATCCTTCATAGCTCTTACCGTTTTGGAATTAGGATACAGCATACTGTCATCAGACCCCTTGTAATATATTTTCCAAACAGGAATGAAAGCAAGCATCTTTGTCGGACCATATAGCCTTAACCAGATATGGCTTTATTTGTTGGGCATTTAATAAATGAATATATGCGGGGCCAAACTGATCATATTCATTGGCTCCATAGATGATGATATTACCTTCATGCTTAATAATTTCACAGCCAGCTTTTTGGCATATATCTTTTATAATGCTTAGCATTTCATCCATGTTAGCCTCAGGGGAGAAGGTCAGCTCCAGGGTATAGTTCTTGGCTTGTATGAATGACGTTGCCGATAAGTCAGATTCTTCAATTAAACCAAAGCAGCCGCTGCGGCGCAGATACTCTACCAGGGCATCAGGGTCAGAGCACAGCCTTCTGACTTCCTCCTCCCTTGGCAGCAGCACTACATGCTCCCAGCAATCGTAATCTTCAATGCGGTAGCTGTATTCATCAGGGATTTCCACGATTTTTAATTTACAACCCGAGGGAGCAGCCTTTTCCTTTAAATCAGTTATGGTTTTTATAAGATAGGGATCGTCTCTGCATAAATCACAATTTATATGCTTAACACCACCCCAGTCCAACATATCATCAGTAGGCAATTTAATGGGGCTAAGACTGTTGTAGTATTTTACCCCTTCCTCCGATAAGGCAAAGGGGCAATAGTATTCATTTATTACGATTTTCTTCATCAAAAATCACCTCTATTGGGGAAGAGTTTAATTCCTCTATATATTCTTTTGCGAATAAATAAATTCCCTTAAGCTGCATCATATCTTCCATTGTGGAATATTTTCTAGACAATATATCCAGCCATATAATGTTTATTTTTTTCTGAAAAATAACAAGTGGCTCCGTTGATGATTCAGGTATATTATATTTTTTCAATAATCGGTCAATATCCGCCAGCATTCCTGCAAATAATTCATGCAGGATTTCTTTGTATTCAATAACTTCATAATTAATCATAGCCCCTCCATGAAATCAGTTCTTTCAGACATCTATCAGCTAAACGCCAGATAAAGTGCCCTAAAGAAAGCCTTGGCATCCTGGCGGTCGGACAAGCCAGATACACTGCCGTCCCCAGTTTCAATTACCCTCCATGAGCCCTCAGCCAGCTCCGCGTAATCCGCGGTATAAAAAGGACTTTCCAAGGTCTGGTATTTTTTCAGCATTTGTTCTGGCGGTGTAGGAGCGAAGGTCTCCTGGCCGGAATTGGGTTCAAGGGAAATCATTTCATGATTGGCATAAAATGCCCTGTATTCATTGGTTTTCCCATCATATTTCTTCAGCTCCAGATATTCCTTGATACATATCCCCCCGGTCAGAAGCTCACCACGGTATTTGTAAAATACCTCCATCCAGTGCTCAAAATCCTCCTGGCTAAAGGAGCTATCAAAGAATTTCGGGAAATCCGTCCCCTTTACCGATTTTACGAAGTCCTTCACCATAAACCGCGGAAACTCCTTTAAAACAGCGGATATCTGAATTGGCTCATGGAGCTTGAAGCAAAGAATACGGGCGCTGTCCTCCTTGACGTAGGGATAGGCGTTTGGGAAAATGTGAAGCCGCTCATATTCCTCTGGGCCAGTGGTAAGGAGGATATTCCTTTCCTTTAGTGCTTCGTAAAACTGGGCATATGTCTCCGGCCCCATCATCCAGCCACGATAGACAGCCTTGGTGCCAAGCTTTGGCAATTCCCCGGAAAGAATCAGCCTTCCCTGCTGAAACCACCCTTCATAACTAAAGATGATAGGTATAAGATTTTGCTGCTCCAGCACTGCCTCATATTCCTTTTCAAAGTCCCCATCTACAGCAGAGGGATTAAAATAATCCGAAGGGAACAATACTATGCTTAATCTGGTTGCTTCCATGGTTCCGATTTTATTCATCAGAATCACCTCTCTTGGGAACGGCTTACTTGCTTCAGACGTTCCTTTATTTCAGACTTCAGCTCTTTGATTATTTCCTTGTTGTCAATAATATTTACTGAATTATCATCCATATTTACACATTCATTTCCATCTGCGATTGCCAGGCATTCAAAAACATCCACCAGTAAAAAGGAATCCATCTGCTTTATTTTTTCTGTACGTTCCTGCTGACTCATAGCAAGAATCATTTGAAAAGTTCTGATGGTATCTCTAATTGTGTGTTTTTCTTGCATATTCTTTTATTCCCCTTTACTCTAATGCTTATAATTTCACTTCATTCTCCGCATGATATGTTCTAAAACAGAATAAGAGCCTTCAACTTTGTCGTACCAAATAGCTTCAACAAGGTATGGCTTTATATCTTCGGCAAAAATTAAACTAACAAAAGCGGGGCCAAATTCATCATGCTCCATAGCTCCATAAATGATGGTATTACCTTCATGCTTGATAATGCCACATCCAGTTTCTCGGCATATTTCCTTTATACGTTTCAGCATTTCATCCATATTGGCCTCCGTTGAGAAGGTCAGCTCCATGGTGTAATTCATGGATTTTCTGACTGGCGGTGCCAATAATTCAGGATCTTCATCAAAATCACAGCAATCACTGCGGCGCAGATACTCTATCAGGGCATCTGGGTCAGCGCACAGCTTTCTGATCTCATCCTCTCTTGGCAGCAGCACCACCTTCTCCCAGCCGTCATAGTCTTCAATACGGTAGCTGTATCCATCTGGGACCTCCACGATATTTAATTTACAAAGGGGGGCAGCAGCCTTTTCCTTTAAATCAGTTATGGTTTTTATAAGATTGGTGTCATCTCTTCCCAAATAATAAATAACGCCATCAACGCCCCATGCCCGTGGATTATCAATAGACAATTTAATGGGACTAAGACTGTTGTAGTATTTTGCCCCTTCCTCAGACAAGGTAAAAGCACCATAGCTTTCATTAATTACGATTTTCTTCATCCAAAATCAACCCCTATCCTGCTAATCTGTACACAATCATATATGTCTTGGCTTTAAGATTAACGAGATAAACATAATTGTACAATAACCCCAAATCCCAATCTGCATCTTCGGGAACAGCGTGCTTGAAATCATAATGAAATTGAAGTTTTAAATAGGTATCATCTCTTTTTTCAAGGTCTTTTACATCAATAAGCGACCGTGATGTAACCATTACAACCTCATAATTATCAGATAGCTTATGATTTTCCAGTGGCTTGTCCCACCAACACCACCTGGTTCTTAAAAATCCCCCGTTGTCATCTGAGGTATATAATATGTAGTTATAAAAAGCATCCGTCCCAGGGATTATAATTTCAGAGACCTGCTTTATCAAATCATGTAATGTCACGTTTTTTTCACTTCGCTTTCCCCCATTAGCTTTGGCAGCTCCTTCAGCAATTCGTCCTTTTGTGCCAATAGTTTCTCCTCGTCCTTAGGAGAAGCATTTTCCTCGGATACCAGCTTTTTCTCCCCCGGGGCCAGCTCAATGGTCCCCACAGGAGTTTTGAAAATAAGAGGTGCTTCCCCGACATTGTATAAATAGACGGAAAAACCATCAGTGTCAAAAGAATAAAATTCTATAGCCCCCTGCCCTGGATTTGCAGTTGGAAAATAGCGAATATCTATTTCCGATCTGCCTAGAGATTCGTCATAAATCAACACACTATCCATAAACATTCCCAAATGAGGAAAGGGAGTCAGATGTGCAGTATGACCGTCACGGTTATAGGCCCCATCCACAAAATTAAGGTTATTGTCGTTTTCGTTAAAGGCCAACAGAATTGTATTTGGCTCCTCCGGGGCATGAAGCAGATTTTTATTTGCTTCCCTCGGTGCATTGATATGTGCCCTACATTCTGCTTCAACCTTGCCCCGAACAGGCTCCGGCAGCACATCAAATGGGGCCTGTTTTTTTATTTTGCACTCATCAACACTGCAGACATAAATTGAATTTAATGTATGGATATGAAGCGAATTGCTTTCTTCCACAAACTCCAATTTTCTGATAACTGATGTGCGCCACTTTGCGCTGCCAGAAGGCTCAGATTTATCCAACATACGGCCATGGGCAATATAAAAATAGTCCTCCTGCCCAAGGTATTCCACGCCCTCCAATTCCTCTATAGCATAGACATTGGTTGGATGCCTTGTAATATACCAATCAAATAGCTTCTTCATAATAACCCCCGCTTATCTTTTCCTTATCATATACGGGTCCCATTCTATAATCTCCTCATAGCACTCATCACAAAATGGTGATACCCACCGCAGATTATCCCGCATGGTTCCCTCAGCCCCGCACATGACACAAGTATGTTCACTGCGTTCAACGTATTTGCGTTTAATCTGCTTCAATTTTTCATGGCGCATACAATCATTGTCATACCAACGAAGTGAGCCGAACTTCTCCTTGATCTGAATGGCCCAATAGCCCTCCAGCAGCTCCTCTTCAATGAGGAACTGCTTTATTTCCCTGCAGATATCCTCACCAAATGCCTTCTTCCAGCCCTTTGGCATAGGGTCAAGCATTGTATAGCTGTAATCCTCCCCGTCCAATATCTCCCCGGTTTCACGGTTTCTTGGTATTAGGAAGGGATATTCCTTCATTAATCGCTTGTTTTCCTTAATGCACTCCGCTGTCTTTTCCTCGGCGCATTCCATAATGACATCCTTAAGGTGGCGGATATGGCTCACATGGCTATATGCCACATCCTTTGGAAAGCCGGTCTTGTATATAACCCTTCCCCTTGGCATATCCATCTGTAGTGAATTGAAGGAGCCCATTTCCTTATTCCACTGCCTGACGAAAACGCTGACGTGCTGCTCTCCATCATCTGATGTATATATATTGGAGAAGGTTATTTTTGTGCCGTCGGGAAAAGCTATATATTCGTGTCTCTTGGTAAAGCCTACAAATCCGTCCATTATGATTCCTCCTATCGCTGAAAGCCTTTGTTTATCTAATGATATCAAACCTCTGAGGCCCCATCAATCAACGTATTGACTGTGTTTATGCAGTCAAATTGAGTATTAAAAATAGAAAAAATTTGTGATAATACTCACTAAAAAAAAATGCCCCAGCTTTTTCATTTTGCCAGGGCAACAAATCTCATATCCATCTTCACATCGTTATAGTATTGGCGGATTACTTCCCATACCGATCAGAAACTCTTCCATAGTCTCAGTTGCGCTATATTCCATTCGGAGGTTATTTAAGCCATACGTATAAAACAGACTTCGCATAGTTTCAAACGGGCCTATCATAATACCCATTTCCTCGTCACTCAGTTCCCAATGCTGTTTCAAATACTGTTCCACCACATAATTTCTTTTCCCCTTATACTTTCTTACTTTATTGAGAATGTCTTGTGCCACTTCTCCACTTAAATCATATTCATCAATTTCTCCGCCCCAACTGTGTGCTATGGAGTAAATTGCCTGAAATATGCTCTCAAGCTTACGGTTAATGGATTTAATTTCTCCCCTGCAAGGGATTCCCGAAAAATATAGTTCAAATATAATATGAACGATTCTTTGCTCCAAGGGCACATCTGAAACTTTTCGGCATTCAGCTATTTTATTTATAACTGAATAATCATATTTCAGACTATCACATAAAATCCTTGCTTCCATGGTGTACTGTGCCTTTTGGGCTTTATTAAATATTTTTTCGCGTTGCTTGGCGATTTCTTTGCCCACCTCGTCTTCAATATATTCATGTATCCTGGCTTCCAGATTTTGCTTTAGCTGGCTGTACCATTCGCGTGATATCTTCATTATTCCATTGTTAGTTACCAATTTACACAGATTTTCTTCATCAGTATTAAAATCTATTTTATCGTAGTTCCATAAATAGCTTTGTATTGAATCATGAACCAGGCTCAAATAAGCATCACTCTTTGAATTGGTAAGCAGGCTGTCAACTGTAATGTCCAAGGAATCAGCTATCTTTAAAAGCATTTCGATATCAGGCTGTCTTTTATTGTTTTCATATTGACTGTATGTAGTATATGGGACATTTAATGCTTTAGCGAAAGCCGCCTGAGTACTATATTTATTGCTTCTTGCCAATCGAAGGTTGGCTCCCAAATTGTATCTCTTGCCATTGCTGTTTGGTTTCATTCTTTATCACCTCCACATCTTGTCTATATCATATATCCACAATGCGAGAAGAATCAA
Organism: Anaerovibrio sp. RM50; assembly: GCF_000622005.1. Lineage (GTDB taxonomy): Bacteria > Bacillota > Negativicutes > Selenomonadales > Selenomonadaceae > Anaerovibrio. The sequence continues at coordinate 17,125 of NZ_JHWV01000015.1, forward strand.
TAAACATTTTGCGCATTTTTAACTCAATATGAGTATATTTAATGGCTTGTTTGAATATTTCAGGCAATCAAAAAGGGGCCTCACGGCCCCGAAAATTTTGGATTAAAACCTCTAAAATCTATACAAAAAGAGGGTTCCCAAGACACCACGCCTATGATCACTTTTTTCCCGGTGCGGACACTTCATATACTCTGTGTTCTGTCCATTCACGTACAAGAAAAATACTGGCTGCCGCGTCCAACAACATCTTCGCTTCCAAGATCTGCCAATTGTTACAGGAGCAATACTCAGGAAGCCCTCTTCTTGCCAAAATTAATTAAACCTCCACGGTTGTTTCCAGGTCCAGGCGGTCTACCTCCGTTGAAAGCTTTTCAGCCTCATCGGAAAGCCGTCTTGCCCGTTCTGCATATTTCCCAATATTATAGGTGGTCACATCCACCAGCTCAGTGCAATCTGAACTGAAGGAGCCACGCTCACGCATTCTCGGATTCTTGGAGCCCAAAACATTGCAGCATTTAGCCTCCTTGCGGAGCATAATGGTCGTCTCGACCATGGTGGCGATATCCTTGTCATCACCGTTGGCGGTGGCACCAACATTGGCCAGACGGATAACTCTCCCCACCTCAATGAGCCGCTCAATGCAGTCATCAATCTTCTTGGTGACCTCATCCACCGTCACATCGATGAATTCCATGGGATCCTCCCCCGGCATTATTGTCACAACAGCCACGCTATCCCGCTTCTCAACGAGCCTGTCCAGCTCCTTGCCCAGACGTGCCTTCAATACTCTTGCTTCCTTCAAGGTCATCTTTTCCATATTATTACCTCCAGTCTAAATCTGTCAGTCATGTTTCACACATCTGTAATTGTGATGCTTCCATCTATCCTTTGACTACTATGATAGCACCGAATCAGCCCATACAGCAATCAACGAATTGAATGCAAAAATAATGCTATTTGAAGAACTGCATTTCTTTTGTGGCTATTATATCAAGCCTTAGGCAATTGTAAAGGAAATGGTGGGCAAATAAAATACCAAGCTACAGTACGTTTGTTTTGTAAAAATCATTGTATACTATTTTATGGATAAACAAATAACGGTAACCTGATTCTCTAATTGAAAGGGATGGATTCAATGGATACAAAGGCAATCGGAGAAAACGTGAAATTTTATCGTAAGCTTCGAAAGTTAACTCAAAAAATGCTTGCTGATAAGGCAAATATGACACAACAAAATGTGGTATTAATCGAAAAAGGGAGTACTATGCCGCCGCCTGATACATTGGAAGCTCTTTCGGATGCCCTTGATGTACCTTTGCCAGATTTATATTGTGATGGGGAGAGTTATCACATATCCTTTGATTTTACCCCATACTATGTGGACCGTATGAGCCATGAAGCCGAAGAGGTCCAAGAGGTTATGAGACGGACTCTTAAGGAATGTAATAATGAAATGACCATTACATTAAAGCTTTCCCGCAGCGAAATGGATAGCTTCAGGGCATTAAACGGTGAGAAAAGAGATCCCGTAAAATTTTGGTCCTTCATTGATGAATATGGCCTACAATCTGCCTTGGATACCCCCTCTGACTACGTTTGGTGTTTAAATAAGCTTAAGGAATATAATGGCGACAAAAAACGGGTATCTGGGGCTTGGGCTGATAAAATGATGAAAAAAACTGGCCTCAACGTTACTGTTGGCTTCCCACATAATGTAAACAGCCCCTGGCTTTGCTCCAAGGATTGGCTGGAATACTTATCTCTAATTGGTTTTAATATTATTCTGAGAAAGTAAATACAATTACAGCTTGTTTGCTCATAATCGCCTCCTGTTATATCTTCATTGTAGATGATGTAGGACATCTCTAAGTTTTTTGAAGGGAGGCGAACAGAATGGCAAAGGTTTCCGGCAACACTCATACGCAGGCTCAAATGAACCACCATGCAAATCAAAGTAATCCTAACAACGCTACTCATACAGCAGCAGCCAACAACCATGCGAACCAGTGCAATCCAAACAATGCCGCACATCACGGTGGCAAGAAGTAAGATATTTTAAAATTATATAGGTGCAAAAATACTCCCTGAGCAGTAATGTTCAGGGGGTATTCTGTTTTCCAGGTATATTTTGAGCTCGTTTCTTTAAATTGCTTAGTAACTCTTGCCTTCTCCACCACAACAATCACCAGTTTTACTGACTCTTTTTAGTTTAGTCCAAAAATGTTGAAATATTTTTAGACTAATGATATTATTTGTCTATAAATTAAAAATCTTTTTCAGACGAAGGGGGTAGTATTCATCATGGAACAACTCAATTTATTTGATGTAATTGAAGGCAGCAAAGATAATGAAAATCCTTCAGAAAATGATCTATTGAAATGTTATCGAACGGAATTTATCCGAACTGAAAAAATGACTTTGGAGGATCTTTTCCACGGCTTCAATCAAATAAGAATTATCACTTTCTCTTATGATTTGGATTTTATCAATAAAATCATAAAAAATTTTGATTACGCAGAAATTATTCTTGGCGCAAATTTTAATGTTTCAAGAGATGAAAAGTTGAATGATTTGCTGACAACTGCCTATACAGCTGCTCGTGCAATCCGACGCATTCCTGATCTTACAGAAATGTTTATAAACGGAAATATACGATTTCGCACACCTAATTTAGTCATAGACCACCGCAAAATGTACCTCTTAACATCTGATGATGGTACAAGAACAAGAGTTATAAAACCATCAGCAAATCTTAGCACAGCGGCATGGAACAATACACAACCCGAAAACTACGAATTTTACGACACCCCCGAGGGCTATGATGAAAATTTAAAAGATTTTGAAACAGCCTGGGATATGTCAGTGGATATTCCGCTTCATGTTATTGCCTCCAAAAAAGCTGATGATCCAATCGAAGGAAATGCCATTTTGAAGAGTGTAAAAGAGACCGGAAAGGCTATTGTTTTACAAAACGATCCAAGCCCTCTTTCAATTAATATCGTCAAATATGTAATGGACTGTGAAAAAATCAAGGAAGAATATAGGGCTTTATTGAAAGGCAATACCCCTAAGGCAAAAAACGGTAAAATTGAAATCAAACCAAAGTTAGTTGAAAAAATGAAACTAACTCAAAAAAAATCAGAAACGAATGTAACTGTAAACGAATTTGTTGAAAAATATCCTGAACTGACTTTTGATTTTGAACAAAAATCTGCATTTCTAAACGGTGAAGCGCTAGATTTGTCTCCATCAGATGAAGATATACGGAAAGATATAAACGAATTGCTCGGTATTTTTTCAAATTATGACTCATTTACTGGTGATACAGATAAATTAAAAAAAATACACTTTAAGATGTTAAACGCCATCTTTTCATCACCTTTTAATGCGCCATTAAGATGTACGGCTGTTACCAAGAGAATCAGTACATCAAGTTTGCCATTGTTTTTATTAATAGCATCTAAGGGAGCAAGCTGTGGTAAGACTTTCATGATTACAGCAGCTTTAAAAATGATGACCGGCAAATTTGTTAATGTGGCCAAAAAAGAAGATTACTCAAAAAACGCTAAAGAAAAAATGGCCGCAATACAGGTGGGAAGTAAAGGCGTACCATTCTTTATAGATGAGATAGACAACAGATATATAGCATCAATAGCAGAAAGCATAAAAAATGATGATTCATGCGAAAATAATCAACGTGATACTCAACCAATGATTATTTTTGCCTCTAACAATGTATTGGAACCATCAGAAATACTGCGTAAACGTATGGTATTTAATCGCGTTGATGGCGGATTGCCTAGCTCTATAGATCAAAGTGCATATAAAAGCAGAGGAAATGCCATCATAAAACGTCTGGGAACTGCATTTTATAGAAAATATCTAAGTTACATGATAGATGCAGTAACAAATGAATTGGATTTCCTGATGAAAGGGGATTTCCCTGACGACTATTATCCTGAATTGATGGGTATATCATCTGACATTATAATCCGAATTTTGGAAGAATATGGATATGATATACCGGATTACGTACAACATTTATCATGGGATAATGACTATAGTGTTAATGCAAAATATATCTCAGATGATGTTATCACTGAAATAAAAAAATTGTATAATAATCATAAGTCATTGTTCTCATTTACTGAAGAAACAGTTACAATAAAAATGGGTGACGATTCTAATAGCAAAAGTAAATGCAACTCCTGGGCAAATTCATTACCAACAGAATTTGAGGCTGAGTACCTTCCTACTAAGGATGGCGTTATTTTTACTATTAATCGTAAAGAATTAGAAAAAAGAACGGGAATAAAATTCAAAAAGAAATTATTTAACCTATTTCCGTGGGAGTAAGTCATGCAGGCATTTATATATGCAAAAAATACCGATAATCTTGATAATTTCTCTGATATGATAAAGGTTTGTAAATCTTTGTGCAACGATTTTCAGCTTATATGCGAAAACAAGCGCAGTTTCAGGGAATTAGAAAATTTAAAACGCAAACTTAATGGTAACGATATCGTTATCATCAGTTCCCTTGCCGCACTGGGATTAAGTGATGCCCAAAAAGCTACTCAGTTGGAATGGTTTATAAATAATGCCAGATTATTGATTATTAAAAGTATCCCTTCCACATATGAGTATAATATCGGACAGCCTATTAACCAGGCTGTACTAAAAACAGTTTTGCAATCTGTGCTTGGAAGCTCCAATAATATTGCGGTAATGCCCAAAAAGAACAATTCTGGCAGAAACAGGGTTGCATTTCCTGATAACTGGGACGAGCTGTATGCCAAATGGGAAAACAAGGAAATTTCATCGAAACAGTTCCTTGAAGAATCCGGGCTAAAAAAAGCGACTTTCTATAATCTCATAACTGAGTACAGGGAATTACAAGAGATTAACAAAAAATATATTACAAAATACGGTATCTCTTAATCCGTAAACTTTCTCTCCTTTTCCAAGGTAAATACAGAGGGGCTGCCCATGATGACTTTTCATCAATGCGGCAGTCCCTTTTTATGTTGTTCAATTTGCTATAATTTGGCCAAGACTTAAGGCAGATACTTCATTATTTCAGCAATTACGCCGTCTATATCTTTTTTTATATCCGACTCCCAGAACCGAAGCACCAGCCACCCCTTCTGAGTCAGCTGGTCGTTTACTTCTTTGTCCCGCTCCACGTTTCGGGCCAACTTCTTTTTCCAGAAGTCCTTGTTGGTGGCCACTTGTTCCCCCGGGTCCTTTTCATGACCACGGGCGTGCCAAAAATCACCATCCACAAAGACAGCTATTTTATATTTTGTAATGGCAATATCAGGGGAGCCGGGAAGCTTCCGCCAGTTCTTGCGGTATCTGATGCCCCGATGCCAAAGAGCAAGGCGGAGCATCTGCTCTGCCCTGGTGTTTTTTGATTTTATACTGGCCATATTATGGCTGCGCTGCTGTTTGGAAAATGTGTCCATCACTCAACCTTCTTTTATGACCTACAATATCCGTCATTCCCACACGACGATTTAAAGAAAAAGCTCTATGTTGTTCGTTGGTATATGGCAAAATAAACCAACCTATGCTGTTGGATTCAGCCTATTATATATGTGCATTCGAACCAATTCTTTAAACAATTCCTCAATCTGCTTAGACTTAGCCACCGAGTTAACCAGAAAACCCATTTCAATATTTCCCGTTAAACCGTGATAAGAAAGATTGGCAGACGATACCAACACCTTTTTTGAATCAACAATCAGTATTTTTGCATGAGATGCTGCCATCTTGTCATCCTTATTCTTCTCATATTCATAAAACTGAAGATACTTACTCCGATATGCCAACATTCTATCGAGTGCAGCCTTATTTTTTTCAATATCATTCACATAAAATCTTACATACACTCCCTGCTGACTCTTAGAAATAATACTGTCCAGCATTCCAGTAAAGTAATCGGATACTGAGTACCCTGTCATAATTATACTTTTCCCTGCGTCTTTAATCAGCTGTTCGAAAACATCTTTTGTCTGCTTTATTTTTATGCTAAATTTTTTGGGTGCAGTAATAACTAAATCAATTGTTTCTTTCTGCTTCATGTTATACATTTCAAAGCAGAGTGACAATATGTCATTAATTTCCTCTTCTGAACAACTTGGAAAAAGCTTCCTTATCTCGTCTATTACATCACACAAAACCAAATCTGTTCCCTGAAGTGCATATGCCTCAATTGATTGAACAATCTTCGATGCTAAATATTCAGCTTTTATACATGAATTCCACATAATACACCTACAAGCTCCTTAAAGTACCCCATCTCTTCGTGTTCTGGTAATGGTATAACTAATACACGATCCAAAAGCCTATTTCCGTTTTCACAAGCAGTTTCTGATATCATAGTACATGAATGACACGCAGCTCCATTAATTCTGTCAGATGTTGGGTGCTTCATAAAGCACTCTGGATCCGTTGTACATGTGAGTCCATTCTCAAGGGCCCCTTTTAACAATGGGATTAACTTTTCCATTGAGCCCAGTTCAACCAGCCCCCCAAGAGAGCCTTCCTTGTCTGCAGCTCCAGTATAGATCAAAAGGCCACACATCTTATCACTGCTATAGATTCTTTCATGCAATGCGGACGAAGAATACCCTGACTGTATTGCCATCTCCTTGATGAGCATATGCGATAATGTATGTAGAAGAACATATTTTCCATTTCTAGGTTTAAAGTTTTCCCATCCTTTGCCCTTACAATACTCTTCATAGCATGCTTTATATTTCTTTGAGCGTTCACTTACCTTGTCATTCTGAAGCCATTTAGTAACTGTATCACGATTAAACTCAATAAAAATTCCTTCTCCATTAATCTCAACTGCCGGCAACCACTTCTCAGTTCCCGCTGATTTAAGCTTGACAACATGTTTTTGATCATCTACATCTGGTTCTGGCATTTCCAATCGAGAATATCCCAATAGTACTCGAACCTCACGCAATCTATGTATTTTGATGACACGGGAGAAATATTTTTTTAAACTATCTTTTACTTCTACTTCTTCAGCTTTAAAGTACTTAACATCATGCTGAAACTCTACTTGTTGGTGGTGTGTAATAGCATTATACTCCATCTCTTTAAGTTCAACATAATCTCTGATATTCTGTTCTAACCTCTTATATGCTTCATCAAATTCTTTACGAGTATATTTTCCCTCAAAGAATTTTTCATATCCCTTTAACAAACCATCATCTTTGCCTAATACATCTATTAAAAGTTCGATTTCTTTCCTATGTTCTGAAACCAAATCATTAATTGGATTGGTCCAAGGTGGTATCGAGATGGCCGTTCTTGTTACTGGAAAATAGACATTTGATGCGCCTCGCTGACTAGGTATTAACGCTTTTTTACAAACCTTCTTGGGAGAATTAGGCCTTTGAGGGTGATTACCTGAGCAATTACATCCATTAAAGTTTTCCTTTTGCATAGCTCCGCTCATACGCCTTTTCTTACCACAGTCGCATTGAACCTCTAATTCCGCTAATGATGAAGTTGTTCCAAATGATTTTAGATACATATTTTTTTTGCAAGTTGTTAAACCCTGATGAGTCCACCAACGCCACGGGAAATCATCCATATGTCCATCTTCGCAAATTGATATAAATCTAGCTGGATATGCTGAATAGCTACAATTTGGACATGATGCAGTTCCTTGTCGTTTTTTATATTGCTCAACATACAACGGTTTCTTGAATTCATCTCTTATATCAAATATTCTCTTACATTTATCATTTGTACATACATGCACATAAGGAAATGAAACAACGGGAATATTTTCTCGCCCTTTTGTACTAGGCATATAAAAATGTCTTACCCCCATAAATGAAGCTAATCTAGCATCTCTAATTTCTTGACCAATATTATTTGTATTCCAATATCCAATATCAAGAACAGTCAAAGAATCATGAACTGCATCCATGATTGAACCTGGTCCATATGTTGTTATTAATTGATTAGGTCGGATTTCTCCAAGCTTTTTTTCAAACACTATGCCTGTCCTCCTTCCTCATATAGGTAAACTGCAGATGATTGTTCCACATCACGCATTGAATTCAATGTTGGCTTTTCTTTGTCAGATGATACTTGTCCGTAGTAACTAAGTAATCTTTTATTATTTTCAGTATTCGCCACAAAATAATATAAATTACGCTTTTTAGCAAACTCCTTCCAAGTACTTATAAATGCATTCATATCTTCTTCAGCCGCAACATATGCTGATGGAGCCACAACAGCAACACGATTAAGTATTTTCTGCTTTACCTCATTTAACGCTTCATCTGAAATTACAAGAATATTTGATGCTCCCTTGTTACCTGCCATTGCTTCATTTTGAAGCCTTAACAAGGCTACAACTAATGCATGCAATACTCTATCTCTTGCTCTAGCAGCAAATGGTGTCGCTGTTGTTCCTTCTACATAGCGGTACATTTGGGAATGAAAACCAACAAAATTCTCATAATTTGACAAATCTCGCGGTCGATATGGGTTATAAACAGTGAATATTATTCCTGGGTATTTTCTTCCGACACGGCTAGTTGCCTGAATATACTCAGAGTTTTGTTTTGGCTGTCCAACTACAGCCATTAATCCTAGACGGTCAACATCCATACCAACAGCAATCATATTAGTTGCTGTAACCACATCATAACAATTCTGTCTCTCTTTTCCAGGTATAAACGGTTCTGCAAGCTTTTCCAATATCTCTGCAATCTGATAAGATGGTATTCTTGATGTAATTTCTTTCTTACCATCAAATCCTAAATATCGCTGCCTTGCATTTTTATATTTCTTTTTTAAGACCTTCAGGCGGCTGCTAATATCGTCGTCAAGAAGTCTAACCGCACCACCAAGTTCTCGAATAGAATTGAAATATCCTACCAATGTGTAATATGGATCGACAAAATCTTGGTATTGAGGATCCTCGGAAAGTATAAATGCTTCTTGTAATAAAACAGAATAAAGACGAATTAATGTAGTCTTAACAGATTGTCCGCTAGCACACACACCGACATACTGTCTAAAAGGTTTTTCACCCTTGTTCAACATATCTTTAATGTCAGCCTCGCTTAATTCATCAAGATTTTTGCTTATCAATGGAACCTCTCGAATAAAATATGAATCACGAGTGTCAAAGCCCTTTGGTGGAAATTGAGCATAATCTCCTCGGGCATAAAGGCACTTGATTTGCTCTCCTGCATTTTTGATTGTTGCTGTGGAAACCACATATTTAGGGCGAATCTTCACACCATTCCTTTCTATACAGCACATATCTTCTACAACAGTCTCGTAACCACCATAGATTGTTCCTAACGGTCCAGAAATAAGATGTAACTCATCTTGAATAATCAACTCAGGTGGATAAAAAGGTTTGCACCCTTCTATTACACATGCCTCTAATTCATTAGCAGCATCCTTATTGTGTCTTTTCCCCAGTAACTCTTTATCATATCCAATTGCTTGATATCCATGTCTAGGGCAACGTCTATCTGTTCTACCAAATAGCAAACCAACCTGCTCAGACCATGGAAGTCGCGCAAACTTATCTACAGTAGAAATAATTACAGTAGGGCACTGTGCATATATCTCTTCATCCACAAGATAAACTGGAATTGATTTTTTTGAATACTTACAATATTCATTACCGCAAGTAATCATAACTGAATGGGATTTTGGTTTTATATCATAATTATCCCGTTTAATTACACGCCCGCAATAAGGACAACGAATAATCTGCTTAGTGACTTTACGAATAAACTCTTTTCTTGAATATTCATCTTTCTCATATTCTTCAAACCTATTTGGTGTTACACCTCCACCAACCCAGAAGCCAATTGAAATAGGTGTTTTTCCAAATTCCGTAGCTCCTTTTTTTTCACTACGCTCGCGTAAATCTTCCATGGCTACAATAAGCTTAAGAAGTCTATCTCTTTGCTGAGTTGTAAGTAAACGAAGAGTATATCTAAGAAAAACGGTTACACCACCATCCTTCTCATATACTACTTCATCACTTGCCGTTAACCTGCGATATGCTACAGTAAACGCAATAAGGCCTAAATATGCCTCTGTTTTGCCACCACCTGTTGGGAAATATAACAAGTCTACTATTCTACGATCATCGCACTCAGTATCCATTAATCCCTTGAGATTTAATAATATAAATGCTATTTGGAAAGGCCTCCACTCACTATGATCTTGCTTTAAACCTTTTTCAGGAATATCCTTCATATAATCACGAAGGCTACAAGAAATACCACGTCCACAATCCTTAGAATATGCTGTTATACTTCTCTGAAGGTACATAGCTTGATTCATAAAAGTAAAAGCTTTAAAAGCCCTTTCATCTTGCTCGATTAAATCTATACCATCATTCATTCTACGAAGTGCTTCTTCACATTTTTGAATAATATTATTTCCAGTGTTTACAAATGCATCACTCAACATTTCTGGATTTTCTTTTAGTTCGTTCTTAATCCAATCGCCATATAAAGCTGTCAGAAGTCGTAAGTTTGCAATGCTTACTTCTTTTTTCTTAGGCGTTCCCAGTTGCAGCATAGAAAAAGCATTATCTGGTACATCCGATACTTGAGAACTTACACTAGGTATCTCATGATCAGGAATAAAAGACGACTTTATCAAATAAGCAAATTGCTCTTCTTCCTTTTTCTCCCAAATGGCAGCACAACCACGGCCCCTACCATATACTGGCCGACCTTTGTAGTAATATTCATCTTCAAGTTCTTTTTTTCTACAAATGTACTCGGGTATAAATATCCCCTTTTTACTTGGAGATGAAACTTGAAGCTCTACTTGAAACATTACATGTTCATATTCCTTTTCTCCGCTTCCCTTATCGTTATTATGTAGATATACTGATACCATTTTATAGCCATTATCCAGGGGCATCTGTATAACATAAATAGAAACATTTGTATTGGTTTTTAGTAATAATTTCTTTGTACGTCCAATAGCATTCATGTCAAGATGTAAATTTTCAACTTGTTGCTCCCGAACATATACTTGTCGCTTCTTTTTTTTCTGATTTGCCTCGGCTTCTTCTGAAGATTCCTCTATAACTTCCACCTCCGAAAATTTATCTGATGAATATGTTCCCCAATAAACATCAACATCTAAATCGCTTGTCTCAGCAGCAATATAAAATGATATACCAATAGCGGATGGCTTTTTAAAACCACCCTTTGATGTTTCCTCAGGTTCTTCATCTTCCAAAACTACTGACTCTGTCGCATTCCCATCGGCATCTAGTCTACCTTCCGTAAACTCGATATCATTATAGTTTTCATCCTCTGTAATTGTTGAGTCAGCAGGGTAAAGCATCCCTGTTATGTAACTACTAGTTGGAAGCTCAGTAAGTGCTTCATTTTCTGACGTTGGACCTATTAAATCCATTCGTACAGCATCAAGCATCTTCTTTCTTACTTGTGCATATAAATAATCACTGCGCTCAGCCATTGTACCCTCCTAAATAATTATTCGTCTATATTTTTTACCTCCGCGGCTAGACCAACAACATATCTTAAAGTATTTCCCACTTTTATATCATCTCCAGGTACAAGACGATATTTCCACTCTTTTTTATCTGCGTCAACTTCCGAAGCACATTCACACCATTTAACACCTGCACGAGCTTTTTCTTGAACCTCGTCGTTATTAACTTGATTCGCTGCCTTTACTTCAATCATATATTTGCAGTCTTTAGTCTCAACCAAGAAATCCGGATTATACTGCCTACCAGCTTTATAAAACAATCCAAGCTGATTAATTGGTGGCTTAATAAATCGAACAACATCATCGTCCTCTTCTAAGATAACAGATAATCTACGTTCATCATCACTATCAAACGCATTCTCTGCATAATATGACTTTTTGTATCCAGTGAATAAATAATTTTTTATATTCTTCTTGTCAGCAATTTCTTTCTTATAATCTAACTTGCTCGCACCATTCTTAAGCTTAGTTTTTGCAAATGAGCCAAATACAATCAAGTCTTTCTGAACATTGTATACAAACGCAACATGTTCTTCTTTCGATGCATATATCTGTTTTCTTAAATCTTCTACAATGACTGTTGCATATCGTCTAACAATTTTTTTCTTTGCTTCTTCATCGCCCTCTATAAATGATAAATATTGTTTTACTACATCAAGAATAAAATCCGCATCATCATAGCCCAACTCCGGTACTTCCTCCAATATAGAACAAGCCAAAGTATTAACTGGATCTGCAACTATTAAAGAATCTGCATCAATTGTCTGAAGTAGCCTGTTATTAACCGCATCATAGCGTTCAATTTTAGAAGCAGCGACATCAAAATCCTGAATACTTCTTTTAACTTTGAATGGTTTAAAATCGACTATTGAGCTATAGCTTATACTTATCTTTGGTACAGAAATAGCTACTTTTTTCAACTCATTCAGCTTTTTTAAAAATAACTCCTTTAAATACATCTCAGGTGCACTTGTATTTTTCTTTTCACGCGGCTCAATAATTACACGATTATCAGCTTGCTCTGCTGATGAATCCTGAGATAAACTATTTGCACGTTCATCCTGATTATTATTATCAACTGTTGAATCAGGTGACATATCATCGAATAATGTTATCTGTCCGCTATCTTCTTTATCTTTCTTTTTGGGCAAAACCTTTTTTATATATGCTTTCTGATACTCATCATACAGCTTATTAACATCGTCATCTGTGTTGATGTTTTGAAAGGATTTCACATTTGAATTTTTCAATGCCTCATCAAATAACGATAATTGCCCCTCTTGAACAACAGGTTCTACTTTTACAGCCTCTGTTTCTGGAATATCATCATCATCAAGATTTCTTTGCCTAAAGATTGGATTATCCTTAATATCATCAATTATTTCTCTGTAATGATCATGGGCGACAATATCAAGAGTATCTATCTCTTCTACACCCGTTATTTCACCAAATGGCAAACGCAACCCACGCCCAATAGTTTGCAATGCCAAAATATCACTCTTCGCTGCATTCAAAGGAATAATTGTAAATAAGTTATTTACATCCCATCCCTCTTTAAGCTTATAAACATGCAGGACTATTTCTATCGGATTGGTGTTTTGTTCAATAGTAAGAAGCTTCTGTACATTTTCTTCAGTCTCCTCGCCTCTTGTGCTTGAATCAATTTCTATAACTTTTCCAACATATCGACCACCAAAAAACTCATCGGAATCAATCTTGTCTTTTATCGTTTTAGCATGTGCAGTATCTTTACATGCAACTAAGACAATAGGCTTTACTTGTTCCAGCCCATTGTCTACGCAATATTTATATACAATTGTTTTACGTCTTTCATGAAGCTTAATACCATCTTTAAGCTTCATTTCTTCAATATCCTCCTCAGAATACCCCGCAGTATTCGTCCGCCCCATAACAACTGGAATCTTAAGGAACTTACCTGCTCCCTGCTCCAAACCATATCTAAAGATAATGTTTTTATTAGCCAGTTTAGGAGTTGCTGTAAACTCCAAGCCTAATACTGGATTTAAATAATTAATTGCTGTCTTTGACGCAGGCGCATAATATCTATGAGCCTCATCCATACAGAAAACCAAATCATCAAAAGACCGCAATACATCAGCAAATGATCCACCAAGATTCTCGTTAAATTTGTGAAATTTAAATTCTAAATCTCCACGAGTAAAAATCTTGGAAATGTTAAAAATAAAAATCTGAATTTCAGACGTCTTTTCTATTTGCAACTCACTCTGGATGTATCTAACTGGATAGGAAAGATAGTTCTCACCATCATATACTTTAGGTCTGCCCATCTCGGCCTCCAGCCCCTTAAACATATACTTCGGATGTCCAGGTACTGTTTCACGGCGCATTTTGTCATAAATAGTATTACCAGGTACAAGAATAAAAAAATGCTTATATCCCTTTGTCTTATAAAGGTAATAAATACATGCTCCCATCAATCTAGTTTTTCCAATACCGGTTGTCATGTCAAAACAAAATGACGGAAAGTCAAATTCTTTGTCAACTGATATCTTATGCGGTTCTTGACAATTTTCTGCGGCAATATTTTCTGCATCGACTTTTGATGTTGTCTTATATTCAAGCTTTGAGCTTATATCATCAAAACATTTTAATGCCTTATATTGAGGTTCTCGCAGGCTCATAGCCCACTTTATCTTTTCTACGGAGCTCATTATTCCTGCACCTCACTTTCGTATTCAAAACTACACTTATCCAGCAAGTCTTTAGGAATTTTTTTCACCTCAACGTTCTCCGGCAAAATCATATTGGCTTGATGCTTTTTACAATATACCAATAAGCTTTGATTTTCACCTAAGTTTTTCATAACCGACATTACATACTTTGTATTTACAAATCCTTCTGTGATATGAATAAATCTATTCTCAGAAGAATAGCCTTGAATTTCCCCACATATGGAATATTTAAAGCCCTCTATCTTGCAAATTGCTTCACATACCATGTCCCATGTATAGTTCGAATTTATCATATATACTGGCAATTTTTTATTTCTTACTAGTAATGGCTCTGCCAGCTCATAAAACTTATAGCCCCCGCCACCATTCCAATTAACTTCTTTTGAAATTCCTCCCTGTTCACCATCAATAACATTGTCCAAGCGTTGCTTACAATGTGAATACACTTGTTCCCCCATTTCAATTCCTATCCACTTTCTTCCAATTTTATGAGCAGTGGCAGCAGTTGTTCCCGAACCCAAAAAACTGTCCAACACATACTCACCCTCGGAAGTTGTCATCTCAATTATTTGCTTTAATAGTTTTTCTGGTTTTTTTCCTTTTGGAAATGTTACATCACCTTCTTTTGTAAGATTTTTCATCCATGCATTCATATCCCAATAGGTTCCCTGTAAATCCTTTTTATATAGTTTACCCTCTATTATTTCAGAAGTATCTTTTAACCAAACAAATAAATTACAAACATCACCCTTATAAAACTGCTCATATACAGTCCCTCTATTTTTCCCAGTTCTTGGAATGTACTCTATTGACAAATATTCATCAGAAATATCATTTTCTTTTCTAAAATCAATAATTCGCGTCCTAATCGAAGTTTGTGCATTTGTTGTTCTAAAAACATTTATTCCATATCTTTTGTATGCTTCCTGAGATGTAATATTATCCCTGTTTGCAATTTGATTTACGGACATAGTTTCTAGGCCTACTCTTCTATATATCTTTATTTCATTTCCATCTCCATCAACAGTAGAGCCAATATATTCTTTCTCTCCTGGATTAACCAAAACACTTGTATACTTCCAGCTTCTGCCTTCGTCAATATATTGCTGTATTAATTCTGATATCTCCGTGTACTTATACGGTCCATTAAATAATGGTAGTAAAGCATAATTCTTAGCATAAACAAGAATATATTCACAATTTTTTTTTAATCTTTTATCTTCTCCTCCGCCTGAAGCGCCTGCAACATTCTTCATATTGACTGAAATCATATTAACGAAATTTGTTCTTCCAAAGACTTCATCGCACAATACTTTTAAATAAGCCTGTTCTTCATCGTCAATCTGTATCCATATTGATCCATCATCTGATAATAAATTTCTGAGCAATTCTAAGCGTTTTTTCATGATGCTAAGCCATATAGAATGCTCTAAATTGTCGTCATAGAGCTCAACTGCCGCTTTAGTATTGTATGGTGGATCTATATATATACACTTTATCATTCCAGTATAATCTAATTCTAATGCCTTCAATGCGAGCAGGTTATCGCCGTGTATAAGCATATTTTCCGTATTTTGTTCCCCGTAGGACTTCTCAACATTTTCAATAAGAATGCGTGGTTCAAGTTTTTCCTCTTTATACTTTCCTACCCAAGTAAGTTCAAGTTTCCCCCGTTTTTCCATATATACATCTCCTAAAATCTAATCACTATTTTTGCAAACAATTTAGGTATAATATAAAGCTCTTTTTCAAACTCTTCTTTAATACGATTAGCTTCTGCTTCTAATTCTCCGAACGTCTCATGAAAGCTTTGTTCTTTTAACGCCTGTTCTTGTTTTGCTTGCTCAATCTGTTTCTTATATTCAATTTTTGTGTTAAAATTTTTTTCATTTTCATATTTCTCTGTAAGCTCATTAATTATGGAATCATCATTAATACTTAAAACACACTCTTCTTTTCTTAAACTCAGCCAATTATCAACACGGAAATCATTGGCTTTTATCAATCGTTCATTCGAATTAATATATTCTTGATCCAAATATCTTTCCACTCGATTTATTAATGCAATTATCTTAGATTTTTCTGGGATAGCACTATCCAGCTCACTATCATCAAGTTTTCTCATTAATATCCTTATGAGTTCATCTTTTGCTGCATATATTTTTCCATCACTATCCACAATATAAAAAACTGCTTGTATCAAATTACTCTTCTTATAATATCCACCCATTATAAGATATCCATGCTCTATTCCCGGTATTGAAATCTCATGCTTTATCTTATAATATTTCGGATAAGTAACCTTTTCTTGATTAATACTAATAGATTTCCAGTATTTATATTGCTCTTGGTATTCTTGGATTTCTGAAAGAATTCGTTCAAAATCTTCTTTATGTTGTTTTGGAGCTTCTTTAATAATGAGGGCCTTCAATTGCTCCATTTTTTTATTGCGTTTTCTATCTAATTCCTTTTCTAAAGAATTAAATTCTCTAGAAAAATCGTTAGAAGTTTTACATTGCTGATATATATGTGAAACTCTTTTTTCAAAGTCACCGCCGCTCTCAAGCAAGCTAATCGCTCTGTCTGAAGCACCGAATACACCTTTAAACAACTCGAACTTCTGAGAGAGAATTTCATATACCCTTCTATCAGCAATATTCTGGGTATTTAGAAGATTAAATACTATTACATCATTCTTCTGTCCATATCTATGGCATCTACCTATTCGCTGTTCAATCTTTTGTGGATTCCATGGAAGATCATAATTAATAATTGTATTACAAAACTGGAGATTTAACCCTTCAGACCCAGAATCAGTAACAAGCAAAATTTTATAATCTTCTTTAAATGCTTGGACTATTGCATTCTTCAATTCAACATTTCTACTGAAAATATGGTTTCCATAGTTTTTTACTTTCCAAGCTCGGTATAGTTTCTTTGCCGTTTCATCACTCGTTGAACCATTGAATTTCAGGATATCACCTTTATAACCCTCTTTTTCAAGCTCTTCGTATATATACTGTTGCGTCCTAATTGATTCAGTAAAGACAACAACCTTCTGTGCGATTTCTTCCTTTTTCTGAAATTTAAACGCTTCTCTTACTGCAGTCTGCAGCGCAGTCATTTTTGCGTTTTTTGTAATTGATTCCGCAGTATTTATTATCGCATCTATTTCATCAATCTCATGCTGTATAAATTCATTTACTCTTTCTCTTGTGTATAGCTCCTCTTGATTATTCTGATTAGCTTCCTCTTCCACTTCATCATCATCAAAAAAACTAAAAAAATAATTCAAACTTTCTTCAACATTTTCCGCACGTGTCGTTTCCTTGAGAACAATCAGTCTTTTACGTAAGACCCTGAATGTTTCAGCAACAGCCATACTTGATGAAGCAAGTAATTTTCGTATTACCGATGTGATTAATATTCTATGCGAATTAGGTAATGCAAAAAGAATCTCCTTTTTAAGATAATTATTTATCCTCATATATAACTGAACCTCTGGAAGGGTCAGCTTAAAATCTACTGTTATTTCCTTTCTTACTGGGAACTTAATGTAATCCGATACTTCCTTTCTCAGTGTGCGCTGAATAACGGGTATGACCCGTTTTCTTAAATCTTCATAGTCCTCATTTTTTATATAACGCTCAGAAAAAACTCTTTTATTATAAAAGATTCTGGCATCAATAAACTGGATTAGGCCAAATAAGTCCCAAAGACTGTTTTGCATAGGTGTAGCTGTGAGCAGCAACTTTGGAACATTACTTGTTAAATCAAAAAGAATATTTGCCATTTTGGAACCATTCTTATGAATATTTCTCAGTCTATGTGCTTCATCAAAAAGGCAAAAGTTCCAAGCCACTTTAGACAATTCCATTTTTCGCTTAGCGGCAAAATTGTAGGATGTGATTACCACCGTTTTTTCAGTCTCTATATAGTTCCTATATTCTTCCCAATTACTGCTATCAACAATTAATGACTCTATTCCAAATTTTTCATCTAGTTCAACTTGCCACTGTTTTCTAAGATTTGATGGTGTAATTAACAGTACTTTATTTGTTCCACTATTTAGAAGAAACTTCAATACAAGCCCTGCTTCAATAGTCTTCCCCAAGCCCACTTCATCAGCAAGAATTGCGCCACCAAGTTTAAGCGCAGCAAGAGAAAACAGGAATGCCTCTACTTGATGAGGATTCACATCAATGTCTGCAGATGAAAGACAACTATATGGATTTTTAGTTAATTCCTGCTGTTTAATTCCAGCATATGTTGCTTCAACAATACCCACTTAGAAATCTCCTATAAGAGCTGTTTCCTAATTGCCGTAGCAATAACTTTTGCCATTATCGGGGGAACTGCATTTCCAATCTGCTTAAATTTTTCTCCCCTGGTTCCTTCAAAGAAATAATTATCTGGAAATGTTTGCAATCTAGCGGCCTCTCGCACCGTAATAGATCTGCATTGTCTTCTATCCGGATGAATGAAATAATGCCCGTCTTTTGCCAAATGCGCTAAAACAGTATGGCACGCCATATCGTTTCCTTCCACCACCTTGAATCTATCTCTAAAAGAGGTTTGATTCTTGTGTGTCTTCAATTCCTCTGGTAGTTTTTCATAGCTTATCTTTTCGCCTCTTGCATAAGCATCGATAACCATTCCATATATTACTACATCTCTATCATTGTTAGGACGAGCAATATGATGCGTTACAACATCATCTGGTGTACGAATGTTATTGTGTCGTAAATATTCACTACACTGATCATAATCTAGACAATATTCATCATTCTCGTGTCCTCTTTCAACAATAGCTAAATCATCCAAAAGATCGCGAACGTGTGCATTGCTCCTCATTGGAATAAAGTCTGGATAAAAATGCTCTGTACCTTTTCTCCAGCCAATAATAATGATTCTTTTCCTTTTTTGCAGCACACCAAAATCAACAGCATTTTGCATTTTTACATCAATCTCATATCCAACTCTTTTTAATTGGGCTTTTAAATTTTTGAATGCACCACCATCTCTGGCAGTTAGAAGACCAATAACATTTTCAAACACAAACATTTTGGGCTGGTATCTATTTAGGAAGCGCGTATACATCTTATATAGTTCATTACGGGGATCTTCGTCCATAGGAATATTCATGTGACTGCTCTGAGCACGTCCTACCAAAGAGTACGCTTGGCAAGGCGGTCCACCAATTATCACGTCTACTTCTTTAATTTTATCTTCCCTGATAACTGAATCTATTACATTAAATATATCCGGCAATGTTTTAGGTGACATTTCTGCATTAATAACTGTCTTAGTTACAGCATCTGGAATGTGGGTAAATAATTCCTCTCGTGTAATCTCATTACGCTCATACTGATAATACCAATGTAACTGTTTTATTTTCTTCAAATAATAATATGCAGATCTAGTTTCCAACGTCCTAGACGCAGCCTTATTCATCTCAACATGAGCAATCGGATTAAACCCTGCCTGAAGAAATCCTTCTGACAACCCCCCCGCTCCCGCAAATAAATCTATAAAATTTAATGATGTATTATCTTTCTTAAACATTATTATTTATCATCTTTCTTTTTTATTAATTTAGTATCTGTCCTACGCATGGTCTGAATAAACATGACTGCTTTTTCAGAAAGGACATATTTTCCCCTTGACTCAAGTGAAACATAGTCCTCATCTTGGAGTTGTCCAATAAGAACGTTAACTTTTGCTTTTGACATTCCTAATGCAATCCCAATTTCGCTTTGTGTTAATGGAACTACTTTTTTATCCAGTACTACAGTCTGATTATCATAAAGTAATTTCAATATTTTATAGCTATCGTTTAAAAATAAATCAATTCCCATATTATCCCTTTCACCCAACACAATATGACAATATAATTATATCACAATTAGCCTTTTAAAAGTATTTAAGTTCTAAAAAATTAGAATTTATTTAGGTAAATGTCAATAGCAAGCACTTATATGCAGCCCTGATAAATATTTAATCGGTAAACTTTAACAGGCTTGGATAGTGTCAAGATTACGCCCATGCCATGCGCAATTTAAAGATTTTCGACACGCCTCTAGATATGGGCAACTTGTCCGGGGGCGGCTGAAACAGCAGGAGCTAAAGGAGCAGAAACGGAAACGGGCATAATAAAAGGCGCACCGCAGCACGCCTTGTAATATTATAATATTATTCTTCATCAAAAGGAGCTGTGATTGCCGGCAGGCTGGCCAATTCCTGAAGTTTTCGTGACAAAACATCTTTATCCGGCAGCTGAAGCTGATATTGTGACACCATCATCGGGGAAAGTGTACGGCTCATGGCATACTCAACAACTTCATCATTTTTTGAAGCACACAGGAGCAGGCCCACACTTGGATTTTCCTCTGGCTTTTTGACCTGTCTGTCCAGACCTTCCAGATAAAAATCCATCTTGGACACATATTCCGGCTTAAATTTGCCGACCTTCAGCTCCATAGCCACAAGACAGCACAGACTGCGATGATAGAACAGCAAATCAATGCGATAATCTTCGCCGCCTACTTGTATAGGGTATTCCTCCCCTACAAAAGTAAAATCCTTGCCCAGTTCCAGGATAAAATCCTTCATTCCCTTAACTAATGCTTTGCGAAAATCATTTTCATGAAATGAATCCGGCAAATCAAGAAATTCCACCACATAGTGATCAAGAAACGGATTTTCCTTTGACTGTATCTGCTCTGGCAATAATGCACTTTTGGACAACATATACCGCTCATAATATCCGCTGTCCATCTGACGCTCCAGCTGGCGGAAACTATAACGCTCCTTTATAGCCAAGCGCATATAAAATTCCCGTTCCTCATCACTTTTACATCCCGACATTATACATAAGTGATTTGACCAGCTTAATTGTGTCAACAGTGTTGACACTTTTTCATTTCCGGCATAAAGCTCATAAAACTGCTTCATTCTATAAAGGCCACGGCGATTAAATCCCTTGATCCCAGGGTATTGGGTATGGATATATTCTGCCATGGAATCGACATATCCCACCCCATAGGCAGCTTCTTTAGATTTTTCAGAAAGAAACTGACCTATCTTGCTATACATCAAAATCAGTTCCTCGTTCACCTTGCGATAAGCATTATTACGGGCTTCATCTATTATTCGCACCACTTCATTGAAAGATTTATCAAGCTCCATTAGTTTTTTCCTTCTCTTTTTGAATTGTGTCAACACTGTTGACACTTTTTAAAATCACTATAACACAGGCCTTATCACTCGTCAAAAACGGTCTTAAAATAAAACATATTTTCTGTTACTATTATATCAAACACACATTCTAAATGCGACCCTGCAGAAAAGAGTTTTCATCATAGTTCGCTACCGCCCCCTGGCCAAAGATTACGCCCATGCCATGCGCAATTTAAAGATTTTCGACACGCCTCTGGATATGGGCAACGCGTCCGGGGGCGGATGAAACAGCAGGAGCTAAAGGAGCAGAAGCGGAAACGGGCATGATTTCACACATACTAAAAGGACATACTCACATCAACGAGTACGTCCTTGTTTTTTCTTGCTTATAAATTAATTCCAAAAAACTCAATTATCTGCTCCACGGAAACGGGATAATACCCGTTTGCCTCCACTCCCACGTCATATCTGAGTATGCCGTTTTCGCGGTTCTCCAGATTGTAGGCTTCATCATTGTGCATGTGGCCGTGGAGCATTATGCTGCCATGGTGGCTCTTGGGCCAGGACAGCATTGGGTAATGCATCAATGAAATGGACTGGCCCTGATATGCAATGGTCATGAAATCCCGTATTTCCTCAAAGAGGGCAGGATCGTATTTCTTGTCATGATTTCCCATTAAAAGATACTTCTTGCCATTGAGCCTGGAAATAAGCTCATTGGCCTCCTCCACCCTTATGCGGTGGGCAATGTCTCCCAGAATATATACTGTATCATTTTTGTGTACCACTGCATTGTAGTTCGTTATAATGGCACGGTTCATTTCCTCTACATCTTCAAAGGGCCTGTTCTGCATTGTTATTACAGCCCTGTGTCCCAGATGCATATCGCTGGTGAAATATATCATATTAACACTTCCTTTGCTGTCTATGCTCCTTAATAGCCTTCAAATCCCTATAAATATCGTATCGCTTTGTTACCACCGGCTTCTGGCCCCGGCGGAAGAAGTATTCCTGCCCCAGAGGCATATTCAGTACGTCATTCATGGGGCAGTTCATGCGCTTGCTCACATAGGTGGCAGTGTCCACGTCCATTCCCCCAAGGTAAATATATGTATCACAGTTGTTGATTATGGTGGTGGCATCAGTTTTGCCGTACATGGAGGAAAGCTGGCTCTCTGACTGCACAAGCATGGTGGCAGATATGTTCTTTTCTCTGATTATGGAAATCAGCTCATGGAAATCCTGCACCTTACAGCCCGTGGCAAAATCATCACAGAGAACGTGGACAGGGTATGGCAGCATCCCATCTGCTCTCTCCTCTCCCAGCTCAAAGAGGCGCTTGAAAAGCTGCTGATAGATTATGGAACAGAAACGGTGCTGGGCCACATTCACTGGTGATACATAAATAAATACCACCGTCTTTGGCTTCAGAAGCTCCCTGGCATCGAGCTGAGGCAGATTGTCGCCCAATATGTTTCTTATATCACTATTAAAGGTGTTTAAAAGAGGCGCCTTCGTGGACCCCACAACACCCCCGCCTGTCGAATCCGGATAATTTACAAACATACTCCACTCCATATAAGCAGCTCTGTCAATGTCACACCAGTTCCGCATTTCACCATGAAGAGGATATTTTCTCTTAATTCGCTCTCTCCTCTCCTGCTCACTCTCTAACACTGAGTATCTTTGAATACCACGTGCTTTGTAATTATAAGCTTTCCTGATTTCATCCTCCGTAGGCGGATCACTCTTCACATCATCATTATCCGTAAAGTTAAGATAATCCAACAAGGACAATGCTTCAACCATGGTATTGCCCTTTTCATAATGCCCTTCATACACATAACGTAAAACCAAATTCAATATACTTTCGGCATTCTGCTGCCAAAAGGGCTCCCTTGGCGGTTCAGATTTTGAAGTTTCCGCATAAGCAATGGTATGGGCCAGATTCCGCACATCAGCAAGGGAATTGCACTGAAGCAGGGGATCATAGCCATAAGGGCTTTTAGTGGGGTCATTAAGATCCAGCAGCAGCACATTGTACCCCTTTTTCTCCAGCATTTTCCTGGTCTTGTCGTAAATTCCCCGCTTAGTATGAACCACCACCGCATTGGCGTTTTCAAGGCTGCAGATCATAGGCAGCATAACGCTCATGGTCTTGCCGGAGCCGGAGCCACCCACCACCATAATATTATTGTTAAGTCCCGTCTCCTTGCAGTCTGTGGAAACATGGCAACGCTTGTCCTCTCCCAAAGGGAATATTTCAGCTTTATTAATTTTCTTGTTCATAATTTACGCCTCCATCATCTCATCAAAGCCCATCACCTTGTCCGCAAGGCCAAAATCCACCGCTTCCTCCCCCTTGAAATATGCGTTATTCAGGGTGATTTTCCGCAGCTTCTGCTTGGTCTGGCCCGTGTGCCTGGAAAGTATTTCCACCATTTCCTCCTTGGTTTTCTTCAGATCATTAGCAATTGTCTGAACGGAGGAGGTCTTTCCCCCCGCCCCGTATGGAATCAGAGGCTCATGAATCATGACCTTGCTGTGGGGCAGAAGATAACGACCATGTCCGCCACAGCAGAACAGCACCGCCGCCATGCTGTAGGCCCGGCCCAGACAATAGGTTTTAATGGGCATTGGGGCACTCTGGATAATGTCATATATCACCAGCCCCGCATCAATGCTGCCACCCCCGGAGTTAATGAAAAGCTTCACCGGCTCTGTGGCATCCTCCTGGGCCAGCTGGCTAATTTCCTTGGAAATCTTCACCGCCATGGCGTCATTGATTTCCCCCTCTATGTATATCATTCTCTTATGGTGGAGCATGCCATCAATTGTCAGTTCCTGATAGCCGCTGCTGCTGTAAATTACTGTGTTCATGCGTATCATCTCCCCGTAATATTAATCACGTAACAAATATTTTACCCTTTTATTATCTTTCAACGGCATATTCTTAGGCGGTATTTTAGCCAGCCCATTTAAGAAAAATAAAGTGCTGAAATTAACCCTTGGCAGGGAAGTATTCTCCAGCCATTTTTGATTATCTTCTGAAAGCTCCCAATAGTTGTACAGGCCAATTTTTATGTATTTATCTATTTCCTTGTCCAAAGGTTCTCTACCAAAAATTTTTGAACGCCCTTCCCAATCACGAGGAGGTAAACCAATTTCGTCAAATGGGTGGCTGTAGCCGTTTTCTTTATTTAACCAATAATTATCCTCCATGTCATATCCATATATTTCTGCATGGGCTTGTGCCATGTACCAACGTAAATTACTATATAGGTCGTGCTCATATTCATCTGTATGAAGTCCGAAAAAATACAAATTGTATATTATAAAAGCCAGATCATGGTTTCTATAGGGCTCGCCCTTGAACTGCCAGAACACCAAATCTTTAATCACATTAATATCATAGCCAAGATGTTCACACAGTATTTCAATTTCAAAGCTTGAGGTTTCATTCTCCCCCGCCAGCTCGGCACGTCTACTATCGATTTCCTCGCGTATCTGTTCTTTTAGAGTTTTCCGAAAATTAAAATCAGCCTTCTCTATCAGGTGTTCATAATGGCTGTATGGAATTTCTATATCGCCGCGGGGCGTATTTATAACACAATCTACATCCTTATCAATATTAGTTTCTAATATTTCATTTGGACGGATATTGTCTTTTATAAATCCCCGTACATATCCCAAATATGTATCTGCTGCCGAATCATGGCCATTTATCAAATAATCTATACTGGTATCCAAAATTGAAGCCATACGCTTTAAAGTGACAATAGACTGGGGCCACCTTTTCCCCTGCTCATACTGGCTATAGCTGGATAAAGGCATGGGAAGCAGTTTGGCAAAATCTCCCTGGGTCCTGAATTTTTCCTTCCGTTTCTCCTGAAGATGTTCACCGAATTTTACCATGGCACTTTCTTTTTCTTCGATTTCATCTTTTTCTTCCATTTCTTCCATCTCTTCTATTTCTTCTTCGTATCTTTCATCTTTTTTTGCCATTGCAATCACGCTCCTTTTCTTGCTTCTAGTCTAACAAATCGTCTTTGACTGTTCAATCAACGATTTGAATGTAAAAATTACTCATATTGAGTAATTGGAAAAAATAAAAAAGGACTGTCACACTAAAAATTAGTGCACAGTCCCTATATTTTCATCTCACTTATTTTAAAATAATCCAACCAAACCTTAAATCTGTCCTGGGCCGTGCGGCAGGTGTCCAACAAATAGCCCGGTTCCTTTGTCCATTCTTTTAAGCCGCGATAATAATATCCCTTTAAATCATCACTGATAATAAATGGTGTAATGCCATTTCTTAAACATTCCTTGAACATTATCAGTCTGCCTATACGCCCGTTGCCATCCTGAAATGGGTGAATCATTTCAAAATCATGATGAAACGCCACTATATCCTCAAAGGATTTCTCTTTCTCCGAATTATATTTTTTTAGTAATTGTTTTATTTCCAATGACACCTTTTCCGGGGCAGTGGTGGCAAGACCGCCCACTTCGTTGGGCAGCCTCTTATAATCCCCCACAGCAAACCATGATTTTCGGCTGTCAGAGGTACCCGACTTTAAGCACAAATGGAGTTGTTTTATAAAGGACTCACTTAGCTTATATCTGGCAGCATCTATCAGCATATTAATACAACTAAAGTGATTGGCTGTTTCCACTATATCGTCCACGTTAACAGCATCACTGCCTGCGCCGATAGTATTTGTTTCAAAAATATACCTGGTTTGGTCATGGGTGAGACTGCTGCCCTCAATGTGGTTGGAATTATAGGTTAATTCTATCTGGACCTTGTGATAGATACCGCCTTTTATTCCAGCCTCTTTTTCCTGTTGTAGTCTGGTCAGCAGATCGTCAGATATTTTGCCAGCCCGTGGTTTTCTGGGAGGTTTAGGGGCATCAGCAGGAATTTGCCAGATTTTGCCATCCAATACCGCGCCTCTCACCTTACCAGTTGCGCAATAATTTCTGGCACTTCTCTCCGATACCTTCCAATTGGAAGCCGCCTCGCTGACGTTTACGTATTTCATATTCTCTCCCCTCCCCTTATAAACTTCTACAAATCTCATGTAAATTATACCACATATCGGCAAAATAAAGCGCGTTTTATTATGTATAATATTGATTTTATTTTGCCGATAATATAATTACAAAAATTACAACGATCTTTTGTAGTATTATTACACTTTTTACAGCGAACTTTTGTGGCATTGCTACACTTTTTACACCGAACTTTTGTGGCTGTTTTTTATTGTCCATTTTTTTGCCCACATAGATATTGCCAACTTTTTCCCTTTGTAATAATATAAAATAAACTTGCAGATAAAGTGCAACGTGCCATATTTCCTTGGTGGGGAGGGTTGATTATGAGTATTGAGGATACCCATTTATGGAAAGACTATTATGACGGGTGCGAGGAAGAGGGCTGGCAGGACGCGGATCCCTTTGACAAGGACTGTCAGGACATTTTTGATACCTATTATGATGAGGGGGAATTTTTCGGAGACGATATTTACGGTGACGGACCGGAGGAAGATAATTACGACCCGGATTTTTTCGATGAACTGGATACTGATGACCCTGTGGAAAAAATCGCCCCTGCAGCCGGTCAGAGAACGAGAAATATTTATATTCCTATCATTGATAATAATCCCCGTAAACCGCTTCATTGCTGTCCAAAATGCCACAGCAATGCTGCCATACAATTAAAATTCATTTCCCAGCCCCCCAAGCTTGACTCCAGCCCCTTTGTTCACGGCTTTTATTTTGTTATTGCTGTTATCTTCACTTTAGTGGCCCTGCGCAGTGTTGTCGATATTGTGGCGGGTATCGATATTACGGGAAACATGGTGATTATCGGGGTAAGCGGCATTATCGCATGGTTTTCCGTCAGGGCGTACCAGTACAACAAGAAGCTGCATGAGGAAAACTGCAAAGCCTACCAGCAGCAATGTGAATTATGGTCCCATGGCTTCAGATGCACAAAATGCGGCACCCATTACAACAAAACTAATGAAGACAAATAGGGATTAACCCAATATTACAGCGGGATATTACAACCATGAAAATTATTACAGTAAAAGACAGATCAAAAGAGCTGATAGAGGACCTCACCACTGTCTGGGAGAAATCAGTCAGGGCCTCCCATTTATTTCTGAAGGAGGCTGAAATCATCGAAATAAAGGAATTTATTCCCCAGGCATTACAGGCTGTTCCAACTCTGGTTATTGCCATAAATGACAAGGAAATGCCCGTGGGCTTCATGGGAACCTCCACTGGGAAGCTGGAAATGCTGTTCCTGGCCCCGGAGGAATGGGACAATGGCCTTGGAAGAAGGCTGGTACAGTATTGCGTAAATGAGCTCTCCGTCAATGAAGTGACGGTAAACGAGGAAAATCCCAAGGCCCGTGGCTTCTATGAAAAAATGGGCTTTACTGCCTACAAGCACTCTGATCTTGATGAACAGGGGAAACCACACCCTATTCTCTATATGAAGCTGAATAATTCTATAAATAAACGACAAAAGCCGGAAACAGGCTGATATCCAATGGATACCAATCTGCCTCCGGCTAATTTTATTAGCTTATTTTTTTATCCGTATACTACATTAAAAAATAAGGTTTTGCTCTTAGGCGTAGATATTGCCCTGGCCGTCGTCCTTGGTGGTAAAGCCAATAATGCCCTCTACCAATGCCAAAATAGCTGGGATACCGGTCCAGCAGAGCAAAATATAAATTATGCCCCACATGGTTTTGCCAGTATAGAATTTGTGAATGCCGAAGCCACCCACGAAAATTGCCAACAGACCATAAGCGATCTTGTTAACCAGCTTTTTCTCATCGCCCAGGCCCCATGCAGTGCCTGCCATACCGCCACCCTGGAACTGATCGCCGTACTGGCCCTGCTGGAACGGGTTATTCTGCTGATACTCATTAGTAGCGTTTACTTCGGTTGACAGATCATCCTGAACACTGGCACCACAATTTGGGCAAAAAGCAGTGTTATCTTCAACGGACTGACCACAATTTTTACAGAACTTAGACATACATTACCTCCACATAATAAAAATAAATGAATATATGATTACTTATATGCATTATACCATAAATCAAGAATTTTTCAGTAAAAGTTTTCCTTACTCCCCTGACAAAACCACCTGTCTGAATTTTGCCATTACCTCTTTGGAGCCTATGGCAAAAATCTTGTCTCCCTCACAGAATTTATAGGTTGGTGGCGGCGTAATCAGGGTTTTCCCCTCATGGATAATGGCGATAATATTTAGCCCAAACTTGGCTCGGAGATTGGCTTGTACCAAATCCTTTCCCCACATCTCCTCCGGCACATTGAAATTAATAATTTTAATATCCCCGTCTATTTCAATGTAATCCTGCACATTAGGCGCCACCATGTGAATTGCCAGGCGCTGGGCCATTTCCCGCTCGGAAAATACAATTTTAGTGGCTCCCATTTTTTTCGCCATTTCCGCATGGCGTTCATCAATGGCCTTTACCACTATATCCGGAATATTCCGCTCCTTGCATAGCATAGTGGCCATAAGGCTGGCCTCCAGATTTTTGGTGGCAATAATAACAGTATCAAAGCTCTCCATTCCCGCCTGATCAAAGGCTCTGGAATCACGTATATCAAAGCTCACAATTCTTGAGACCTGATCCGCCAATTTGCTCACCAGATTTACATCCACGTCCACACACAAAACTTCATAGCCCATTTTTTCCAGGGTTTCGGCCAGACTGATGCCAAACCGGCCCATGCCCAAAATTGCGAATTGTTTTTTTGTGCTTACCATATTCTTTACCTCAACCTATCATAACATTGCCCTCTGGATATTTAATGAGGGACTCTTCCTGCTTGATAACAGCCATAATAAATGTCAGAATGCCCACTCTGCCCATGAGCATGGTAAGGGACAGCAGCAGCTTGCCCCACATATCCCAGTCGTTGGTGATACCAATTCCCATGCCCACAGTACCAAAGGCCGATACGGTTTCAAATATTACCGCGCCCAGCTCATGAACCTCACCGTCAATAACTGACAGCAATATTCCCGCTGACACCACCCAAATAGTAGCTATGGTAAAAATTGCATAGGCCTGCACCTGGAGGCTTTTGCTTATTTCACGTCCAAAAATCACATTTTCCCGCTTTCCCCTGACCACGGACCACATGGACAGCATAACTATAAAAAATGTTGTGCTCTTAATTCCTCCGCCAGTAGACAATGGGGAAGCGCCGATAAACATAAGAATAATCATAACCAGCTTGGTAATCTGGGTTGCTGCCCCCAGATCAAAGGTGTTGAATCCCGCAGTTCGGCAGGATATGGAGGTGAAAAAGGACTGGGCCAGCTGCACAGAAAGAGGCAGATCCCCCAATGTCTTAGGATTTTGACTGTCCACCAAAAATATCAAAAGGCCCCCCAGCACAATAAGAAACGCCGTACTGGCAAGAACCATCTGGGTGTGAAGGGTAAATTTCCGCCAGCGACGGTTCTGCAACACATCATACATCACCGTAAAGCCGATACCCCCCAGAACTATCAGGGACCCCAGACAGCCCATCAAAAAGAAATCGTCCCCCCGCCTGGTCAGACTGTCATAATTGCCGAATAAATCAAAGCCCGCGTTACAGAAGGCGGAAACAGAATGGAAAATCCCATAGCCGATACATTCCCAGCCATATTCGGGATAAAAATGCCAGGATAACAGCACCGCAAAGATGCCCTCCACTATAAAGGTGTATTTAATCATGCGGCGTATCAATGGAAACATGCCCTCTCTGGAGCTCTGGTTAAGGGACTCCTGCAGCACCTGGGTTTCCGACTGGCGAAAGCGGTAGCCCATGCTGTGAACCACCAAAGTTCCCAGAGTCATTATTCCCAGGCCCCCCACCTGTATAAGAAGAAGCATCACTATCTTGCCGAAGAGGGTCAGATCATTCTTCAGATCCGTCACCGTTAGCCCCGTCACGCAGGAGGCAGAAGTGGACACAAAAAGGGCATCCACAGGGTGAAGCCCCATATTATTGGTGGTACTGATGGGCAAGGTCAAAAGTAAAGTGCCAAGGCCTATCATCAGCACAAAGCTCAGACAAATTATCTGATTGGGCTTCATGCGGAAGCTGTTTTGAATATTTATGGCATCCTGCCTTCTAAATTTCGGTCCCAAATGCATTTTATCTCTTCACAACCTTTTCCCCGGATTTTGGTTGATATATTGCTTAAATTTTTAATCACATTTAATTATTTTTATAACATATACTGATTCAAAAGCCAATATGCTGCAAGGCCCACGATAATACTGTACGCAAGATTTTTTGTCTTTGCGGCCACAATTAGCACAGGAATGGCGGCCAAAAATTCCACATTGGTCCAGCTGAATCTAAAGCCGCTGCTGGCGTCACCAAAAATCGACACGAAAATCAGGGCACCAAATACCGCCGTGGGCACGTATTTCAGCCAGAGGGACAGGAAGGTTGGCAATGGGCGTCTCCCCAAAACTGCCAATGGCAATATGCGGGAAATATAAGAAGAACAAAACAGCCCGAAAATGCAGATCAAGATATCCGTATAGCTCATTTCTTCTCTACCCCCTCACCATTATCTATTACTGCCCCCACAATGGCCGCCACAACGGTGGCCACCACCACGTTGAGCATATTGTCCAGCCACAATGAAAGCAACAGGGCCAGTCCACCGCCCAGCACACCGATACCAACCAGCTTGGCGGATTTAAAGTGGAATGACCAGAGGCCAATAAACATAGCAATAAGGGCATAGCTTACGAGCCCCGTATCAATATAAATGGCGCTGCCCAGCAGCACCCCCGCCACTGTGGCCAGCATCCAGCTCATGTGGGCCAGAAAGTTAAGGCCCGCCGCCTTTTTCGGATTCCAGTCACTGCCATGCTTCTGGAATTCGATACTGTTCACAGCGAAGGTCTCGTCCACGATTTCCTGGGCGTAAAACATACGATAGAGCAGGGATTCCTTGGAAATATACTGATTTAAAATAAGTCCGTACAGCATGTGCCGCAGATTTACAATACCTACAGTAATAACAATGGGAATAATGGCCGTGCCCGCACCGATCATGGCAAGGGCAATAAACTGACCGCTGCCGGCAAAGAGGAAAATGGACATCATGGCCATCAAAAAGGCATCCATTCCCACCTTTTCCCCCAAAATACCGCAGGCCACTCCCAGGGGTATATAGCCAAAGCAAATGGGCCATACCGCCTTGAAAACCTGTTTATTAAAATATGCACCCATAAATAGATTTTCCTCCCCACATCAATATATAAACATTTAAATAACATTAGATTAATGCTATTAAACCTGATCATCAGTATCACATAATATCAAAAATCGACAAAATTGCCCTTGGTGAAAATCTTCACTGTGCTACCGTCAGCCCTGGTGCCCACAATTTCCATGTCCTCAGTGCCAATCATAAAGTCTTCGTGCACCAGAGAATCATTCACCCCGTGCTGAAGGAGCTCCACCGTATCCATCTTCTCCCCGCCCTCAAGACAGGTTGGATATGCCTTGCCGAAGGCCAGATGGCAGGCGGCATTTTCATCGAAAAGGGTATTGTAGAAAAGGATTCCGCTGTTGGATATTGGGGAATCATAAGGCACCAGAGCCACCTCTCCCAGATACTTTGCCCCCTCATCGGTGTCCAGAAGCTGCTTTAAAACCTCCTGACCCTTGGTGGCACTATATTCCACCACTTTTCCGTCCTTGAATACCAAGCGTATGCCATCTATAACATTTCCCTGATAAATAAGTGGCTTGGAGGCGTAAACCACACCATCTACACCATTTCTGTCCGGCAGGGAATAAACCTCCTCAGTAGGCATATTGGCCACAAATTCCACCTTGTCCGCAGCTATTTCCGCACCGCCGGCCCAAATATGGCCCTTTGGCAGCTTGACTGTAAGGTCTGTGCCCAAACCGCTGGTATAGTGGAGAGACACCAGCTTTTCCCCATTAAGGAAATCCGTTGCCTTCTTCATAAAAGCAGTATGCTTGCTCCAGACCTCAATAGGGTCATTTTTTTCGTCAATACGAACAGCAGAGAAAATCGCCTGCCACAGCTTGGCCACAGCCTCATCCTCATTTTCAGCCTCCTTAAATACCTTGGAAGCCCAGGCAGGAGTAGGAATAGAGACCACACACCAACGAAGCTCATTATTCATAAGAGCCCCTCTATATTCCAGCAGGGCCTGTCCTGCCGCCATCTGGGCACGGCGCAGCTTATCCTGCTCCACTCCCTTAAAAATAGAAGGATCAGAGGCATGTATGGAAATAATAGCTGCTCCCTTTTCCTTGAAGCTCATGAACATATCGTAACGATACTGAGGGAACTCATCAAAAATTTCATTGGCAGCACCATCAAAACGGATGCGTGAAAATTTCTCATCGCTCCAGTTAATCTTCACATCGGAGCATCCGGCCTCAAAGCCTTCCTTAGCCACACGACGGGCAAAATCAGCACATTCAATTGGAGAATTGATTACCAACAGCTGTCCCTTTTGCAGGTTTACACCAGTTTTAACCACCAATTTTGCATATTTATTTAAAAGTTTATCCATAAAACTACTCCTTGTAATTAGTATTTAAACATTATAGACTATATTATACCTTAAATTTATTCCTTGCAACATAAAGAAAAATTTGAACATTTGCGGTATAATTATTAAAAGAGCACATTTTTTTATAAAAGGAGGGCACTTTATGATTACTGCCCGTCAGACATCCATAGTCCTGGCCGTGGCCTTTGTGGCTCTGGCATCAGGCTTTTGGTTCTTCCCATCCTTCGCATTCATATTTTTCATTTCCCTTTTGATACAGCTGCTGCTGGTAGGAATGGTAAACAAATTATCAAAAAAAATCCCACGGTCTGTAGCCGCGGGCCTTATATTATTCTTATTTTTGCTGATGCTCTTTGGGCTGGCCACAATAGTATCCGTGGACTTCGTACCAACCTTTTCCAGCTTTATTATGGATTTGCCAAGGCTGGCCGCCAAGATTCAAAATATGCAATTAGTCCAGAATATGCCATCAATTAACAACGGCCTGGACAATATGTGGGGGGATATAGCCTCCATGGGCTCCAATCTTTTGAGGGAATCCCTTAGAATTATAGTATCCACTTTCAACAAGATTATCGATTTTGTTATCATAATTTTTGTTACCTTCTATCTCCTTAAAGACGGCAGGGCTATTCTTCATTTTATATCCAACCTTTTCCCACGAAGAGACAAGGTAAGAGTTTTTCATCTCTTTACTGCTGTGCTGCACTCCTTGCAGATTTACATCCGAAGCCAGCTTCTCATGTGCTGCATAACCGGTGTTATCGTATACTCCTACTTCTCCATTATGGACAACAAATACGCTTCAGTTTTCGCTGTTATCAGTGGAATCTGTGAGTTTGTTCCCGTTCTGGGTCCTACAGTGGCCTCCCTATTTGGAGTAATGCTTACAGCCACCGACACGCCATATCTGATTATTCAGACAGCCTGCTTCTATCTTATAATGACTCAGATTAACCACAATCTTATTTATCCTAATGTTGTTGGCAAAGCTCTGGACATACACCCTATTACCACCATTTTGGGTGTTGTGCTGGGTGGCGAAATTCTAGGTACTGCAGGAATGTTTTTAGCCGTTCCATGTATAGTAGTAGTAAAGCACATAATTCTTGATATATATCGAAGTGAACAGGAATTAAAGGACTCAACGAAAATAAAATAAGGAAAAATAAAGGATGAAGGTCTGCTGATTTAATAAATTAGTAAATTAGCAGGCTTTCATCCTTTTTTATTTACCTTTGCAGCTTCTATTTTATGAGCTCCTTTAGCCGCTCCCAGTCAGGCACCTGAGCAGCCTCCTGTAACAACTGAAGCTTTTGACGGTCCTTCTCCTCCAGTTTATAGCCTGCCAACTCACCTAATAAATACATCAAATTATCATAATCAAAGGTTTGGATAATATCCCCGATGGTTTCCCAAGCCTCCTTTAGCTCCGCATCAGATATTGCCGCCTTATTTTCTTCGTCTGGCTCAGATTTTTCTGTTAATGGAGCCAGTGCCTTGGCATAGTCCTGACAAAGAGCTAATAATACTGGTGTATCAGCAGTAAGCTCATCCAAATAACCGTTGTTACCGGCATCCTCCAGTCTTCTGGCCCGTTCAGACAGCTCATTTAATCCAGCTACTCTGGCGGTGCTTTTTAGCGCATGAACCTTGGTTGTGTAATTATCACACTCGCAGTTGGCAAAGAACCGCTGACGCCGATAGGCTTCCTCATAAGTGCCCATAGCCGACCAATTAAGCACCTTTTGCTTTACCTTAAAGGAGAAGCAGGAGCCCTCACCATAGGTACTGGTTACCTCCAGATGACTCCCCATCATGGAAAGCAGCTTTTGGGTAATGTTCATGCCCAAACCCGTACCTTCCACTGTGCGATTACGTTCTTCTTCGATGCGTTCAAAGGCCCTAAACAGCTTATGAATATCCTCATCCTTTATACCTATTCCCGTATCGGTAACTGCCACCTTGACAATAATTTCATCATCTGACAGCTTCTCCCAATCTACACTTAGGGTTACGCTTCCCTGGTCAGTGTATTTCACAGCGTTAGTAAGAATATTGGTAATTATCTGACGCAAGCGCAGTTCATCGCCATAGAGCATACTTGGCAAATCCTTTACTGCCTTGACAATCAACTGTATTCCCTTGTTTTTCGCCCGATTAGAAATCATATTTACCAGATCATTTAATATGGAGCTGGTGGCATACTCGGCTGGAATAAGCTCCAGCTTGCCGGCCTCGATTTTGGAAAAATCAAGAATATCATTGATAAGCCCCAGCAGGGTATTGCCAGCTGTGCGGATATTTTCCGCATAATTTCTTATGGTGTCATCAGTACATTCCCGAAGTATCATTTCATCCATACCCAATATGGCATTTATTGGTGTACGGATTTCATGGCTCATGTTGGAGAGAAAATCGCTTTTTGCCCTATTGGCGGCCTTGGCTCGTTCGGCCATATCCTTCAAATCCTTGTTGGATTGGGTCAGCTCCTGTGTCATTGCATCAAGAAAGGTGGCCATTCGGGCCGCCAGTGGAATGACATTGTGTTGTTCCTTATACTGAATTAATGGGTGACATACGCAATGGTCAGAAGGTTCTCCTTCCCTAAAATTTTTTTAATTTTCGTTGTAACTATTGACATTACATCAATACAGTGTTATCATGTCATTGTAATCAAGTTAGTTACAACATTAAAAGAATTTTAGGAGGAAACCAAAATGAAAAATTTCAACAAAATTAATGCAACAAATGATGCAAGAACTGAATTACACGACACTTTACAGCTTACCGGTGCTGAAATCAGCGTAAATAACCTTCCAGCCGGGGCCAGCGTTCCTTTTGTTCACTATCACAAAAAGAATGAAGAAATCTACTTTATCACCAACGGCAAGGGTAAGGCCGTAATAGACGGTGAAGCTGTTGAACTGACAGCCGGTGACTGGCTTCGTATCTCCCCTGCTGCCCGCCGTCAGTTTTTTGCGGCTGCTGATGAAGGTATCAGCTATGTTTGCATTCAGGTTAGGGAGAATTCCTTGGAGGAATATACCGCTGATGATGCTGCTATTGAAAAATAAGCTCAATTGACAATAAAGACTCATTGTAATAACATGATTTACAATGAGTCTTTTGTTTTAAGGAGAATTATTATGCAGTTTTCATTTCGCATGCCAGTGGCAGTACAAATATTGTTGTGTATCGCCAAATTTGATGGTGTCTTTAAAACCACCTCCACCTTTCTGGCTTCCAGCGTAAATATTAATCCGGTTATTATCCGCAAAACCCTTGGCCAACTAAAGGCTGCCGGACTAGTTGAAGTTGCTGCTGGTGTAGGCGGGGCAAAGCTTGTAAAAGAACCCCGTGAAATTACACTACAGGAAATATTTAATGCAGTGGAAGAAGATGAAGACTTATTTCATATTCAGGAGAATCCTAATCCCAAATGCCCTGTAGGAAGAAATATACAGCAGGTGCTGGGCAATAAATTATCCGTAGTGAAAAACCACATGCTGGATGATTTTGCCAAGATTACATTGGCTGATTTACTGAACGATATAAATACTGCTGAAGAAAGCAGACAGTAGAATTTATCCGGATGCGCTTTTTCAATTCAAAAAAAGATAAGTACAGTTTCCTCATGGAATACCGTCCATCGAAGGTTATTGTAGCACAAGACGTCCCCATACTGCAACGAACAACGGCACAATAAAAAGGACTGCCGAAGCAGCCCTTTCAATACATCGCAAGGTGTGTCGGAAAACAAAATAAATCAGATCCCCAATTATGCCTTCATCCAGCAATAATTCAAACACCTCAGCACATTCCAGGTACACATCATGCGATCTACCTTGAACAGTTGTTATTTCATATGTTCCCACCATTGCCCGAATTGCTGTGGTGGTTCATCACCTATATAGAGGACCTCACCAATCATAGGAGTAAGCAGCTTATAGTTCTGCCCTTGGCTGTAGCGGCTTAATTCTCTATATGGCTCCTGCCACGGATGGCGGGCCAAAGCAAACTTTCCGCCATGAGCAGGCAGCAATGCTTTTGCTCCCACATCCACCGCCGCTTTAACGGTTTCCTCCGGCAGCATGTGAATAGCGTGCCAAGCCATATTATACTGGCCATTTTCGCCAAGCATCAGATCAAATCCACCGAACTGGTCACCAATGGCCTTAAAATGAGCCCCATAGCCCCCATCACCACTGTAATAAACCTTGTGAGTCGACGTTACAAAGGCAAAGCCACACCACAGGGTAGGATTTGGCGTAAGAAACCGCCCCGAAAAGTGCTGTGATGGTAACACATGAACAGAAAAGCCCTCTGCTAGTTTAATTTCCGCCTCCCAGTCTTCTTCATGGAGAATTTGCGAATCAAAGCCCCACTGTTCGAAATATTCGCCTACACCAAGGGGACAAACGATATTCTTTATCTTGCTTTTCAAAGACATTAGTGTGGGATAATCCAGATGGTCCCAATGGTCATGGGAAATGGCCAACACATCAAT
Source organism: Anaerovibrio sp. RM50 (assembly GCF_000622005.1). Lineage (GTDB taxonomy): Bacteria > Bacillota > Negativicutes > Selenomonadales > Selenomonadaceae > Anaerovibrio. The sequence continues at coordinate 54,702 of NZ_JHWV01000015.1, forward strand.
ATCCGGAATATCATCGGCATTATAGACATTACTGCCAGTAAAGGCTTTATTTATAAAAAATACTGGTGAAGCATAGGGGCTGAACACCGGGTCTATTAAAATTCGCCGCCCACCTAATTGCATATAAAATGTGGAATGACCCATCCACACCACCAAATCCTGATTTATGTCCAGAGCTTTTAAATCTGTTTTATGGGACACCATAGGCTCCCGAGGTGACAGAGCTGACTTGTCCCCAAAGAGAAACTTGGCGGTGGCCACAAACCGATTTTCCCCACTATCCTCATTCATCACCTGTACTGGCACCAGATTTTGGAACTGACCATTGACATAGTGAGGTGAAGCCTGAATGCGGGCCAATCGCTCCCCCTGTGGAAGTCGTCCAAATTCCGGCCGATGAACAAAGCTAAATCCCCCAAGAGAAAGCATTCCTACCGTCGCCAGTCCGCCAATAATAAAGTTTCGTCTATTCATGCGCGTTCACCATATACTTACTCTACCTCAATTAATTCATACTGGTCATTGCCCATCCCCAGCTCCTTCATAGCTGATAACTGTCGTAAGCCTTCCCGGCTTTCAATGCGTTCGATGAGGTCATTTTTACGGGAATCCTTAAAATTATATACCAGGTCAATGGATGCCTGATCAATGGCCAAAATATCCGTTGAAGCCAATATGCCAATATCTGGGATAACAGGCTCCGCCGCACTGGTCCCAGCGCAATCACAATCCACAGACATACGCCTCATCACATTTAGGAAAGTGATATTTTTGCCAAAATGGTCACAAATAGCCTTGCCGCTGTCCGCCATAAGCTCCATAAACAGGCCGCCCATTACCCATTTCCCGTAATCCTGCACACCATGAACCTGCAGCTTGCCCTTTTTGCCTGAAGCACAACCAATGGCTATATTTTTCAATGATCCGCCAAAGCCGCCCATGGCATGGCCTTTGAAATGTGTAAGCACCACCAGTGAATCATAATTTGCCAAATGGCCTCCCACAGCCACCTCTTTTAGATGCAAGCCGTCCTTTACCGGGAAATTCACATCCCCGTCTTCATCGATAATATCCACCGGGCAGAAGGTCCAGCCATTGGTCTGCAAGGTTTCCCGATGCTGCGGGGTGGTAGAACGTGGCCCCCCATAGGCCACATTTGCTTCAATAATGGTACTGTTTGGTATCTGACTCTGGAAGGCTTGTACCATATCCCGTGGCAAAATATTGGGTCCATGGGGCTCACCAGTATGGAGCTTGAGTGCTATTTTACCACTTATTTCACTATTAACCTTCTCGTACAGCTTCTGAAGGTGCTCTGCATCTATATGCTTAGTAAAATATACCTTTGCCTTATCTGACGCCTGTACAGATGCTTTATTGGCATTTGTTGCAGAAGCTGCGGAAGATTTACTATCCGCTGCCTTTGCACCGCACCCGCTTACAAATCCCGATAACCCGGTAAGACTAACTCCGGCAATGGCCGCACCAGCCATCTTCACAAAATTACGTCGTGACATATTAGACACAGCATTATCCCTCCTAAGCTCTGAATTCTATACTTCTTCCTATGCAAAAGAATATCATAAATTTAAAATTTGTTAAACATGCTCATACGCCGGTTTCCAGGCAGCAAACTGAATCAACTGTTCATCGGTTCTATGATAATAACGTGTATTCTTGTCCAGTTCCTGCTGAGCGACCTCAGTACATTCCTTATAATTTTCCAGATAAGAAAATTGATAATATTTTTTTCATTTTACTTCAAATTCCTTTCTGCCCAGGCCACTACCTGCGCCTCGGAGCTTCCAGCAGAGCCGCCATGAATAGCTAAGCCTTCACCGACCACGGCTCCCTGACAATACTTCTTTAAGGCCGCAGGAGCCCCGGCAATGCCGCTGCCCTCATGTGTCATCACAGGAAATACCTTTTTACCGCTGAAATCCAGCGCTTCAAGCAGGGTAAATACCGCCACAGGATAAGTTCCCCACCAGCACGGACCGGCCACAACAATATTGTCGTATTCCGCCACCGAGTCCAACATTTTCACCAATTCCGGGCGGTCATTGTTACGCAGCTCCTCTTTTGCCTCAACCGTACACTGCGTGTAGTCAAGCGCATAGGACTTTTTCGTTTCTACCTCGAATAAATCCGCGCCTACCGCCTTTTGGATAAACTCTGCCACAATTTCGGTATTGCCTTTGGGCAAATCCACAATACTGCCGCTTACATAATTCTGTCCCTTGCGGGAATAATAGATTACCAATGTCTTTGCCATAACAAACGCCCCCCATTACACATTCTGCTTCTTCGTGATAACAAAATGCTGTTCACGCTCTTTGATAAGCCACTTGCCATCCTGTTTCACCAGCTTATCAGTATAGCGGATGTAGTTGTCCGACACCACATCATGGCCGTTTTCCTCCATCACCAGAGCGGCTCGGCAATAATGAACATCTGTAGCCGTATCACCCTCCACTTCAATAACCTGCTGGCCGTTTTGATGGTGTGAGGCCTTAATGCCCCCGGTAAAGGCGCTGAACTGTTTTTCCAGTGTATCCCGCCCATGAATATCCATGGTGAGCTTATCACCCATATAGACCATAACATGAACGTCCTCGGTAAAATACACCATCTGGGCTGGCACATTGCACTCCAGATTGGCAAAACCATCAATAACCTCACGAATCGCTTCTTTTGCTTCTAAAATCTCCAATGACATTTTATATTCCCCTTTCATCACATCTGTATTTACTTTTGTTGATTTTATTATAGCCGCCTCTTATCGGAATATCTAATTGTAAGTTTAGATTATTGATTTAATTTTTTTATTAAAATTATTGTTTTTTACCACGCCAACCGCTATACTGCAAATAGAAACAAAGGAGGCCTCACCTATGAACACCAAACAGATAGAATATATATTGGAACTGGCGCAGGTGCTGAATTTCAACCGTGCAGCCGAAAACCTCTTTATTTCCCAGCCCACACTCACTTATCAAATAAAGCTGGCAGAAAAGGAAATTGGCTTTGATATCTTTGAACGATCTGGAAAAGGAGCTGCTCTCACCCCTGCGGGGGCCCAATTCGTGGGAACACTGCGCTCTATATACAATCAACTGACTGCCGCCATTGAACAGGGACAAAATTTTAGTGCCAAATACAAGGAAAGTATTAGCATAACCTTGCCCATACGCTCCGCCATCTATTTTCTTCCCCAAGTCATCTCCCAATTCAGCCGCAGCTATCCTGAGGTCTCAATAGTTGCCAACTTTGACTGGAAGGACGGTCAAAACGCTTTTCTAAAGGGAGAGCATGACGTAACCTTTGCCATGGAATACACCATGAAACGGGTACCAGACGTTATTTGCCACCATCTGTTTAATAGCAAAATATATCTTATTACAGAGAAAAATGATCCATTAACAAAAAAGTCGCTGGTTTTACCCAGCGACTTAAAAGGTCGTACCCTTATGGTAGGCGGTGGCTCGCCGCCTGTGTTACGTGCTCTGCAGCAGCGTATGATTCAGGAAATTCATGTGGATGACTTCAACAGTCCCGACCATGATACCACCCTAACCAACGTAGCAGCTCATCGCGGTGTATGTCTGGCGCCTGGCTTTCTTAACGACCATAATGGTGAATTTGCCTGGCTGGATTTTGATAGCGAGGTAATCATTCCCTGCGGTGTTTATACCCATAAAAATGACCAACGAGAATCCCTTCGTGCCTTCATAAAGCTATTGCAGCACTTCTACCTCGACCAGCCGAATTTTAAGGTTTGAATTACGGCTTTCAGATATTTGGAGCTTGCAAAGTCTATGTTGCCATGCCAAGGAAGGATAACACAGAATCTCAAGCAGGCATTAGCCCTGTCTGCATAAGAATCCCAAAAATATCCGGACAGCCAGTATCCGAAACGAACTGGCTGTTTTTTATTTGGTAAAAGTTCATGCAACGAACCTTAAACTTTTTTCCAGTAGCCGCATGACCCATAAAATCACCGTCATGTGTTCCTGTACAAGTCCAGCACACGGCTATTTTCCCAGGCTCTGTCACACAGTCCTCCAAGTGCCATTGTACATCGGAAAATGCTGACCGCATCATGTGCACAATCGCCAAATAACCCTTTGGCCCCGTCAGTGGCTCTGGCTGGGTTGGTACATAAAATATGGCATCTGCAGCAATCAGCTTTTTTGCCAAAGCTTCATTCGCTGTATTAATCATCGTTTCAAACTCAATCAGTAATTGTTTTTCCTCGCTGTTATTCATGGTCAATAACTTCCTTTTCAATCATCGTATGTTATATGCTACTTTCTTACTCCCCGTCAGCATAGACCGGTCAGCCTGCAAAAAACCTTCCATAGCCGTCCAGGTTACGGGGAAATTATCGATAAAGGCAGAATGCCATGCTTTAGGGACAATGCAGAGGCTGGCATTCGGGATATACTGCTCGGCCTCCACCATCGTGACCATAGGGGCATGGTCATCTTCATCTCCCGCAATCAGCAATACCGGACACTGAATCTTTCTTCCATGGGAAGAATCCCCCCATGCTCCCATGGGTATCTACTACCAGCAGCAAGCAGCTATGGACAAGAATTCAGCCATTTACCAGTTCATCAGTACATCCAAGAAATGTATCACAGTAAGGAGCTCTCCATCTTAATCAGCTAGCAAGGTCTTGCCCAATTCATAAGCCGCCGCACATTGCTTAGGGAACATCTCCTGACAGCTTCCTACGCTCCTTTTAAGGCCTGGTGCAATAGCTCTGCCGTGTTACCATTACGCCGTGGACTACCATTAATGGCAATTACTTTTTTCATCATTCAAGCCCTCCTATTTTCATACACAAATACCTGGATATCCTTTTCGACACCAACTAAAAATTACCTGCTATGCTAAAAAATAGCCTGACAAAGTCACACACCTTGTCAGGCCACTATGGGAATTCGAATAACTTCAGTGAGACTCTATAGCTCCCACTGACTTACTATCATTTTACAAGCCCTTGGCAAAATCTCTGATTTCATTCAATTTTGCTTCGGATTTGTTTTCCTCACCTGCAGCGGTAAGAATACCAGCTACTTCAATCTTGGCATAGGCCATATAATCCTTAAACTGGGCAATAGAGCCATCGTGAGTGCCTGGAGAACCAGAGGAAAGCATAAGAACACATTTCTTTGCCTTTTGTGGCTTGCCGATGCAATATACGCGCTGGATGGCCGCCTGCATCTGAGCTGTCATGGTGAAATAATATACTGGGGAAGCGAAAACAATCACGTCTGCCTCTTTATAGGCTGGCAACAGCTTCTCAAAATCATCCTTCTGAACGCAATTACCCTCACCCTTGGTGTGGCAATACTCACATCCCAGACAGCCACCGATTTTCATCTTGCCTACATGGTATTCTTCTACCTGATGGCCTGCTGCCTCAGCCCCTTCACGAAATGCCTGTACCATTGCTGCTGTGTTCATTTTTCTTGGACTTCCGTTAAAAATTGCAATTTTCATTTTTCAAAAACCTCCTAAAAATAATACACCCTACTAACACACACTATTTTTAAAGCATTACCGCTTTAATCCACCGCCATATCCGGCTGCTCCAAAGGCATACCAGTATCCACCAGAATCACCTCATCACCAGTATCAATGAGGAAATTCTGTAAGGTGCTGCGATACTTCACATTCTTGTCGAGTTTGTCCTCGCCATCCTCCAAGCCCATGGCAAAGGGCTGTGTCATGAAGCCATTCTCATAAAGTTTTACTGCCTTAATTTCCATAGTTCTATTGCTCCTTTCACATAATCAACACACTAAGAGCCCTGTATTCCCGAAGCTATCCTAGCTGACTACCATAGATTTTAGGTCAAAAACATGACCTCAATGTGACCTTTTACGTCAATTTATTTTTGATAGTTTTCGTGACGTACTAATATTTATCCTGCATAAAAAAGCAATTTAATAAATCGCCATTTTTGAGTGATAGCGTTATAATAGTGGCAATGATGTGTGTAAGTAACAGGAGAATTACCATGATGTATTCAGTGGATTGCCATAAAAATTTTATTACTATCGAGGAGTTTAAAGGAAAATACCAGAACCGGGAAAAGTTTCTGGCATACTGTAAGGAATGCCCCAGATACAACAATACCTGGTCCTGCCCGCCTCTTGCCTTTGATGTCAACGAGTATTTAGATAAATATACCTATGTCTATGTGGTCTGTGCCAAAATAACCCTAACTGATCAAGTTATTCGTGAAACAGATACACCTGACAAGGTAAAGGATATGGGTTGGAAAATTCTATGTGAGGTAAAAGCTAATCTGGAGGAAAATCTCCGAGGCATGGAACGATTGGTTCCAGAAAGTATCTCCCTATCCTCTGGTGGCTGTAACAATTGTAGTATATGCACCCGAAAAGATGGTATTCCATGCAGACTGCCCGACAAAATGCGCTATTCCATGGATGCCTTTGGCTTCGACCTTACAGCTATCACCAAGGACCTGTTTGATATTGATATTCAATGGTGCAAGGATAGTCTGCCAAAATATTTTACCCTGATCCACGGTCTGCTGACTAAGAGTAAAGTAAAGGATGAGCTTTGGAATTTTTAACAAAAAAGCTGTATGAACTTCACGCTCATACAGTTTTTTCTTTTCCTAAAAATACATTATTTTAATTTATTATACTCAGCTGCATATTCTCACCAGCTGTTGTAGTTTGTTTTCCGCCACCTAAAGAGGAAGGGGATTCCACTGGGCCAGCCGCATAACAAAACAACAAAATGATTAAATAAGACTCACCCTGGAGGAGCTGTGATTTCGCAGCTCCTCTTTAATGTAATATAGCCAAATACACCAAAAAGGATTATTCCCCTACGCGTAGAATAATATTTCATATCAAATGAATTAAGGGAGAAATCATAATGGAATTTCGCATATTAAAATATTTCCTTACAGTGGCCAAAGAGGAAAGTTTTTCCCGGGCAGCGGAAAAACTTCACCTTTCCCAACCTACTCTTTCCAGACAAATAAAGGATTTAGAGGATGAATATGGTAAACAGCTTCTCATACGTGCCCCTCGACGCATCTCCCTTACAGAAGACGGAATACTACTTCGCCAACGTGCCGAAGAAATCCTATCTTTGGTAGAAAAAACCGAAGGAGAACTATTAAGCCATGACCGGACAATTGCAGGTGATATCCGTATAGGTGCGGGAGAATCAATTAATTTTTCCCTAATAATGCAGGTGGCAGAAGAACTTCACAGGACATATCCAAATATCCGTTTTCATATAGTTTCTGGTGATGGTGAAACAACCCGTAAACGTCTTGAATTAGGACTTATAGATTTTGGTTACATATACGGAAAACTTAGCTCCCAAAAATACAGTTATCTTAAACTGCCCGTTAAAGATCGTTGGGTATTAGTTGTGCGTAAAGATGATCCTTTGGCCAAAAAAGAATTCATCACTCCGGCTGACCTTTGGGATGCGCCTCTATTGCTATCACGACAGAGCATTACCCCCATCACCCACGGAGCAGAAGTACAGCAATGGATGCAAAAGCCATTAAAGGACTTGAACATCGTCGGTTCATATACTCTGTTTTATAACGCTTCTATAATGATTCAGGCAGGATTAGGATGTGCCATTTCCTTTGATGGCCTTATTAATACAACTGGAACTGATCTTTGTATAAGGCCATTGAAACCGGCCATCTATGCCAAGCCGATAATGGTCTGGAAAAAAAATCAAGTATTTTCCAAGGCCTCCCAACTTTTCCTACAAGCTCTGCAAGAAAAATTTTCATAATATAAAAGCCTCTGCATATCAATATAATGCAGAGGCTATAATTTTTAACCGGCAACTTCCTATCCTCCCAGGCCGTCTCCAGCCAAGTACTTTCGGCGTTTATGTGCTTAACTACTGTGTTCGGAATGGGAACAGGTGGGACCACATAGCCATCATCACCGGATATTCTATTGAAGGTCTGTACCTTCAAAACTATACAGAAACAAGAATCATCTTAGAGTGCTTTAAGTTAAGCCCTCGACTTATTAGTACTGGTCTGCTTCACATGTCACCACGCTTCCACTTCCAGCCTATCAACCTTATCGTCTATAAGGAGTCTTACCAGATTACTCTGTGAGAGATCTCATCTCAAGGCGGGTTTCACGCTTAGATGCTTTCAGCGTTTATCCCTTCCGAACGCAGCTACCCAGCTGTACAACTGGCGTCATAACTGGTACACCGTTGGTTCGTCCACTCCGGTCCTCTCGTACTAGGAGCAGCTCCCTTCAAATCTCTTACGCCCGCGATGGA
>NZ_JHWV01000016.1 GCF_000622005.1 Anaerovibrio sp. RM50
TTTTGCGTTGCCAGCAATACTTAATGAGATTGAGCCATAGGCGAAAATCGAATTTAGTAGTGCTCACTTACGAAGTGTGCGTAGAAAACCTTCGGCAAAGTCTTATTTTATCTTATTTTATGAGGAGGTTTTAGTATGACCAAAAAGATTAAAGTAACCAGTTCCATGCGGCTTCAGGTAATCACTGAGTCCGTTAACGGCAAGGAAACCTACAAGACTGTAGCTTTTTCCGGCATTGACTCCAAGATTTCCGATGACGATTTCATGGAGCTGGCAGAGGCTCTTAACTCCCTTATGGAGTATAGTCTGAGCAATGTAGGTAGAGTGAACAGCTATTCCCTTGTTACCGAGTAATGGAAGGAGGACGATGAATTATGGCACAGAAACTTTATTGCGAGTATGAACTCGATAATGATCCTAAGAAGATCAAGACCGTCATTGTTGCAAATCCCGCTGAGGGCATTACCAAGGCAGACGTTCTGGCAGTAATGCAGAAGTTCGTTGACAAGAAGGCTTATGCTGAGGTCACTGGCGTACATGACGCATATCTCAAGGAGACCGTTGTCACCAAGTTGGCCTAAGAAGGCCTAGTGATTGCCCCTCTGCTCGCCCTGTGGCCTGCAGGGGGGTTTTCTTGATAAAGGAGGAGTAAACCTATGGAAGAAACGATTTTATCGGCAGTCAGCACCGTAGGCTTTCCAATAGTAATAACCTTTTATCTGCTGATAAGGTTCCAGACTACCATGGACAAGTTCTGCGACAAGCTGGATGCCCTGATACTGGAAATCCGCAAGGAACACTCGTAAAGCAGTCAGCCAAACTGCCGCCCCGCAAACTACGAACCCAGTAGCTGCGCGGTGTGGCAGTTTTCTTTTGCGCCTGGTACATCCAAAGTACAGCCAAAAAAATAATCCGTGTTGCCATGCCTAAAATTTAGGTGGTGGTTTCACGGATTTTTGTGATTTTCTCCCATTCCCCACTTTGCCCCTCAAAATTGGTCAAAAAATGGGATGGTGTTGTCTCGTGGTGTCTCGTATTTTCCCCATTGCAACCCTATTGCAACCTTTTAGGGGAAAACCGAACAAAAAAGAACGGCCCCCGATTCCTCGGAGGCCTTTGATTTCAAGTGGTGCCGAAGGCCGGACTCGAACCGGCACGTATTTGCATACGGCAGATTTTGAGTCTGCTGCGTCTGCCAATTCCGCCACTTCGGCACTTTTTAGGTTATGCAACTGCGTCACACAACAGTGCTATGTTAACATGATATGCCAATATTGTCAACTGTTTTGGCATAATACTAACGATTATATTTCTCTGCCAGCTCTGCCAACCATTGGGCTGTATCTGACATCAGGGCTCCTGGCAGCATTCTCCAGCTCCAGTTGCCTCCGGAGGTTCCCGGCATGTTCATGCGGTTGTTGCCGTCAAGGGCCAAAATATCCCATACTGGGATAATGGCTGTACGGGCCCGTGATGCATAGGCGCGTTCCACCAGGGCTTTACAAAGGCTCTGGCTGTACTCCCCTTCATGTCCAAGGAGCTTGGCCACCGCATCCCTTGTTTCAATATCAATATCCTCATCAAGCCAACCCACCACTGTATTATTATCATGGGTGCCGGTATAAACAATACAGTTTTCCGGCTCCACGTAATTAATTCTGTGGAATGCGTTGAAATGAAGCTCAAACTGCAATACCTTCATACCAGGGAAGCCGCATTTTTCGCGGAGGGCCTCCACTTCATCAGTGATAATACCCAGATCCTCTGCCACTATTGGCATGCTGCCCAAAGCATTCTGGATCTTGCCAAAAAAGTCCATACCAGGACCCTTCACCCATTCACCATCAATGGCAGTTTCCGCATCCCCGTCAATTTCCCAATAGGACTCGAAGCCGCGGAAGTGGTCAATACGGACCATGTTCACCTGCTCAAACATACGGCATAGACGGTTTATCCACCAACGGTATCCGTCCTTGGCCATTTCATCCCAATCATACTGAGGGTTGCCCCACAGCTGGCCGGTCTTGCTGAAGTAATCAGGAGGTACTCCCGCCACCTTCAGCGGTCTGCCATCCTTGTCCAACTTAAAGAGCTTCTGATGGGACCATACATCAGCACTGTTCTGGGACACGAAGATCGGCATATCACCAAGTATCTTTATGCCCTTTCCGTTGGCATAAATCTTCAGCTCCTGCCACTGCTTGGAAAAGAGATACTGATAGAAGCATTCCCTGCCAATATCCTCAGCCAGTTCTTTTCTGGCTTTTTCCAATGCCTCCGGCTTACGGAGCCGCAAATCCTCCGGCCATTCAATCCAGCCCGCCTGAAGCTGCTGCTTTGAAATAGCCTTGAACAGGGCATATTCCTCCAGCCAATCCTCTTCCTGGCTGCAGAACCCTTCAAATACCGCCATATCATCAGCCTTGGCAGTGCTGAAGAAATTGTCTGCTGCCTTGGCCAGAAGCTTGCCCTTTATCTCACGGGCAAATTTATAATCCGTCTTATTCGTGGCTGGTCTTTCAGGAACCTTTATGTCTTCCTCTGTGAGAAGTCCCATATCCACCAGCTTTTCCAGGGATATGAGCATAGAATTGCCTGCAAAGGCAGATGGTGACGCATAAGGAGAATTGCAGTCATCCACCGGGGTGAGAGGCAATATCTGCCATATTTTCTGGTGTGCCTCCACCAAAAAGTCCACGAACTCGAAGGCCCGCTTTCCCAGATCTCCCACGCCATATTTGGACGGGAAGCTGGTAGGGTGCATCAGCACACCACATTCCCTGTTGAACTTGGACTCCTTCTTTACACATCTGTAAATCTTCACGCTGAAAGGCTTCATTGATACGTGAAGCACATCACGTACCACCTTCAGCTCCCTGCCATCCCCGAAGACATTGACGAAGCTCCCTGCCCAAAGGTCGCGAACGTCCACGTAGACAGTGCGCATCTCCTTGCCCCGGTTCATGAGCACGAGAAAAACATCATTTTCCGCAGGCTCGCCAAAGACGTCCTTGCCGTTATCAATAACCCTTGCATAGCCATATATATCCCCGTCAGAATAAATAGGCAGGAACTTGCCTGTCTGCAGGGCCACATTTTCATTTCTGAGGCGAATCAGCTGCTTATACCACTGGCGCAGCTCCTCGTCTCCGTTCTCCCAGTCATAAGGCAGACGGCAGAATGGATCCTTGAAGCCCTCCATGCCGATTTCATCACCATAATAAATACACGGAACACCCGGGAAGGTCATCTGCCATGCGGCAGCCATCTTCAGACGCTTCTTTCCCAGCTTCAGCTTTTCCTCGTCAAGCTTGAAGGAGGCCTGAAATCTTTCCGGCATTCCCTCACAGGACGGTGCCTCACCCAAAAGAGTCAGTATGCGTTCACGATCATGGCTTCCCAAAAGATTCATCATGGCGTAGAAATTTTGGTCCGGATAATTTTCCTTAAGGCTCATTATTCTGCGGCTGATCTGATAGCCGTCACAATAGCCCAGCAGAAAATCCATTACCACTCTGCGGAAAGGATAATTCATGGCAGAATCAATCTCATAGCCACAGAGATAATGGCGATTCACACCGTAAGCCACCTTATTGGAGGCATCCTCCCACACCTCGCCGATAAGCACGGAGTCCGGATCTGTCTTTTTCAGCTCCTTGTAAAATGCCTGGCTGAATTTTTCCGGCAGCTCGTCAATAACGTCCAAACGCCAGCCGCTGATGCCCTGCTTGTTCCAATAATGAAGAACACTGTCCTCTTTATGGATAATGTAGTCCATATAGGCTGGGGTTTCCTCCTTAACATTAGGAAGATTGGTAAAGCCCCACCAGCTTTCATATTTGTCAGGATAATCTATAAAGCTGTACCAGCTGTAGTAAGGCGAATCCTTGCTCTGACAGGCACCAACGGAATCGTAGTTGCCGTATTTGTTGAAGTAAATACTGTCCTCGCCTGTATGGCTGAACACACCGTCCAAAATGAAGCGGATGCCCATTTCCTTGGCCTCAGCACAGAGCTGGGCAAATTCCTCATTTGTACCCAGAACCGGGTCCGTCTTCATGTAATTTCCCGTGTCATAATGATGGTTGCTGGCAGATTCAAATATGGGGTTAAGATAAACCACCGATATTCCCAAATCCTTTAAATAAGGGAGCTTTTCCCTTATGCCGGCAAAATTGCCCCCGAAGAAATCATAGGCAATTATTTCCATGCTGTCCGGATCCTTGAAATAACGCGGCTTGTCCTTCCATGAGGCATGGTAGAGGGCATTTGGCTTCTCCACCATTTCATTCCCCTTGCGATAAAATCTGTCGGGGAAAATCTGATACATTACGGAATGCTTAAACCAGTCAGGAGTTTTTGCTTCCTTATTATATACAGTAATCTGATAGGCAGCGTGGGGACAGTCGGCAAGCTGCCCTCTGCCCCCCAGCATTTCATCATTGTTGCTGTAAAAACACAACTGGCCATCCACATTGATTATAAAATAGTACCAGAGCAGGGTCCCCTTTTTGGGCATATTAATATACCCCTCATAATGCTCGCCGTCTTCCATGCGGGCCATGGTATAAATGGTTTCCCCCACCCGGTCTTCCCAGAGGCGGACTTTGACGCAGCCAATCTTGGTTTCACTGTCGGTTTCCACCTTCAGTCTCAGCCGCACCTTGCTTTCCGTTGCAGCCGCCCCCACCGGGAAGCGATAAAATTCATTTTGTGAGTCGTGAACAATGTTTAGCAATGCAGCCACATAATGACCTCCTCACAGCATATTAATCAGGATAAAAGCTTATTATACATATCAATATATTCGCTTGCTGACTTCTTCCAATCGAAATTGGACTTAACGGCATTCCTCTGAAGCATGTGCCAAATCTGGATATTGTCATATTCCGTAAGGGCCCGCTTGATGCAGTACATCAGGTCATGGGCGTTGATGTTGGCAAAGGTGTAGCCGTTGCCGGTGTTATCATACTTGTTAAATGGTCTGATGGTATCCTTCAGGCCGCCAGTCTCACGGACAATTGGCACAGTACCATAGCGCAGGGCTATCATCTGGCCAATACCGCATGGCTCGTAGATTGATGGCATAAGGAAGAAATCCGCACTGCCGTAAATCTTCTGGGCCAAATCGTTGGAGAAGAAGATATTTACGGACACCTTTGTAGGGAAGCGCCACTGGAGCTCACGGAACCAATCCTCATATACCTTGTCTCCGGTACCCAGAATAACAAACTGGCATTCCTCATGGGTCAGAAGCTCGTCCAGGATTCTGATAATGAGCTCAATGCCCTTGTTCTCCACCAGACGGGAAACCATGGCCAGCATTGGAACACCACGATTTACAGGAAGTCCCAGCTGCTCCTGAAGTTTCTCCTTATTGTTAAGCTTCTTATCGAGGGAATGGATATCAAAATTCTCATACAGATATTTGTCCGTTGCCGGATTAAATACTGAATTATCGATACCATTAACAATACCACGGATATCCTCACTGCGGGAGCGAAGCAGGCCGTCCAGATTCTCCCCGAAGAATTCGTACTGAATTTCCTGGGCATAGGTGCGGCTCACTGTGCTGATTTTATCAGCATATACAATACCGCCCTTCATGAAGTTTACACAATCATTAAACTCCAGATCGCCGTTGTTGAAATACTTCCAATCAAGTCCCAGTACATCTCCCATGATGTTCTTGTCGAAAATGCCCTGATACTTCAAATTGTGAATGGAGAATACGGTCTTGATATTCTCATAACGGCTGTCCCCCTGGTGCTCCAGCTTAAGGAACACATTTACAAGTGCTGCGTGCCAGTCATTGCTGTTGATAATATCTGGCCAGAAATCCATGGTTGGCAGCAGATTCAGCACCGCACGGGAGAAGAAGGAAAATCTCTCTGCATCATCATAGTAGCCATAAAGGCCATCACGATAGAAATACTCCTGATTGTCTACAAAATAATAGGTAACGCCTTCATATTCCAGCTTGTCCACACCGGCATATTTTTCACGCCAGGAAACTGGCACAGTTATATCCCCAACATGCTCCATCAGATTGCGGAATTCCTCCGGAATATTGCTGTACTTAGGCAGAATAACCCGTGCGTCAACCCCTTCAGCCTTCAGATATTTAGGCAGGGAACCGGCCACGTCAGCCAATCCGCCAGTTTTAATAAAAGGAACTGCTTCAGAAACTACATACAATACTTTCATAACTTGCACCTCTCTCTATGCATCGGCCTTCTTCCGACCCCTGGTTGTTTTCTTAGGCTTCTCACTTACTTCTTTTTCATCCTTGGCCTTTGTCGTTGCGGCCTTACGGGTCCGGGTTTTTGGCTTTGCTTCAGTTTCAGCCTCCTGGGCAGCTGCCTTTGGTTTTCTGCCCCTGGTAGTCTTTGGCTTGGCTTCCTTTTCCCCTTCGTCTTCAGCCTTTGCGGCAGTTTTTCTTGTTCTGGTTGTCTTTGGCTTGGCTTCTGCTTCTTCCGTAGCCTCTGCCTTTGGCTTTCTGCCTCTGGTGGTCTTTGGCTTGGTTTCTGCTTCTTCCTCAGCCTTTACGACAGTTTTTCTCGTTCTCGTTGTCTTAGGCTTGGTTTCTTTTTCTTCCGTAGCCGTTGCCTTTGGCTTTCTGCCTCTGGTGGTCTTTGGCTTGGTTTCTGCCTCTTCCTCAGCCTTGGCAGCCGCCTTTGTGGTTGCTGTCTTCTTGGCTGTGGTGGTTTTCTTTTCAGCAGTTGCAGTTTTCTTTGCAGTTGCTGTCTTGGTAGTTGTGGTCTTCTTTGCGGTGGTCTTGCGGGTGGTCTTCTTCACCCCATCACCGCTGGGGGACTGCAATTCCAGATAAATGGTTGCCAAAGGCGGTACTGTTACCAAAATGGAGTTTTCTTTCCCCTGCCATGGCACATCCTCGGAAATAATGTCATAATCATTTAATACATTGGAGCCACCAAATTCCTCGGCATCACTGTTGAATACTTCGCGGTAAACTCCTGCCATAGGAACACCAAAGCGGTAGCCGTGGCGCACCTCCGGGGTGAAGTTTGTAATAGCTATTACGAAGGAACCATCCTCCGCTTTACGAATAAAGGATACCAAACTGTCATCAGCATTATCACAATCAAGCCACTCAAAGCCTCTCCAGTCAAAATCCACCTCCCACAGGGCTTTGTGGTCAACGTAAAATTTATTAAGGGCTCTTGAATACTCCAGCATCTGGGTGTGCTTTTCGTACTGCTCCACCAGATGCCAGTCAAGGCTGTCATCAAAATTCCATTCAATAAACTGACCAAACTCGCCGCCCATAAAGAGCAGCTTCTTGCCAGGGTGGGACATCCAATAGCCAAAGAAGGCGCGGAGTCCCGCAAATTTCTGCCAGTAGTCACCAGGCATTTTGCTGATAAGGGAACACTTGCCGTGAACCACTTCATCATGGGACAAAGGCAATACAAAGTTCTCGCTGAAGGCATACATCAGAGAGAAGGTAACCTTGTCATGGTGCCACTTGCGGTAAATAGGATCAAGGCTTACATAACGGAGAATATCGTTCATCCAGCCCATGTTCCACTTGTAGTTGAAGCCCATACCGCCCATGTAAACAGGCTTGGAAATATTTGGCCATGAGGTGGACTCCTCGGCAATCATCAGAGCCTGCGGGAAGCTCTTAAATACGGCCTCATTGAGCTTATGGAGGAAGTCAATGGCCTCCAGATTGCCATCGCCGCCAAATTTATTTGGTACCCAGTCCCCGTCCTGACGGCCGTAGTTCAGATAGAGCATATTGGCCACGGCGTCAATGCGCAGACCGTCAATATGATACTGATCCATCCAGAACATGGCATTGGAAATAAGGAAGCTCTGGACCTCAGTGCGGCCATAGTCAAAGTTTACAGTACCCCAGCCCGCATTATCTGCCCGCTGGATATTGTCGGATTCGTAAAGGTTGGTGCCATCAAAGTCACGAAGGCCCTGGTTATCCTTGCAGAAATGGCCAGGAACCCAGTCCATAATAATGCCGATACCATTTTGATGGGCTCTGTCCACCAGATAACGGAACTCGTCCGGCTTGCCATAACGGCTGGTTACAGCATAGTAGCCAGTGGCCTGATAGCCCCAGGAGCCATCAAATGGATGCTCGCAAAGAGGCATCAGCTCAATATGGGTGTAGTTCATGCTCTTTACATAGTCCACCAGCTGGTCAGCCATATCCATGTAGGAGAGGTATTCCCCGTCAGGGGTACGTCTCCATGAGCCAAGATGCACCTCATAGGTGAGCATTGGACGGCTG
This sequence comes from Anaerovibrio sp. RM50, assembly GCF_000622005.1. Classification (GTDB taxonomy): domain Bacteria; phylum Bacillota; class Negativicutes; order Selenomonadales; family Selenomonadaceae; genus Anaerovibrio. The sequence goes on from NZ_JHWV01000016.1 coordinate 8,273, forward strand.
TAGGAAGGATGGTCCTCCTTAAACTTGGCCCACTTGCTGTCCTTCCACTTATAGTGGTTCATGTCATAGACGATGGAAGCAGTCTCCGGCTTTTTCTCAGCAAAGAAACCATAAGGGTCAGCTTTCATAATATGAGGACCCTCATGCTGTGGCAAAATAGCGTATTTGTATACAGTGCCCTCTCCCAGATCCGGGATAAAGAGGTTCCAGATTTCTCCGTCCCCCAGCTTGGACATCTTATTTACCCTTGTATCCCAGTTGTTGAAATCGCCCACAACTGAAACTTCCTTGGCATGAGGTGCCCAGACGGTAAATCTTACGCCCTTTTTGCCATCCTGCTCCATTATATGGGCGCCAAGCATTTCATAGGCACGGAAATTGGTTCCCTGATGGAACAAAAACAGATCAAACTCACTTAATTCAGATGTATTCATGTAAACCCCTCTTACTTAATTTCTACTGGTTCAATATCCCAAATATCCTCGGCGTACTCAGTAATGGTACGATCGGATGAGAAAATTCCGGAATTGGCAATGTTGATGGCAGAAGATCTGAGCCATGCATCATGGTCCTGATAACGGCGGACAATCTCCTCATGTGCCTCAATATAGGAATCGAAGTCCTTCAGAATGAAGAACTCATCATTACTGTTAATCAGATAATCAAAGATGGTCTGGAAGTTGCCGTATGTGCCATCAGTGAGCTGGTTCATAACGGTGCGTACACGCTCGTTGGTATTGTATTCATCCCAGGCATTGTAGTTGCCGTTTTCATAATAGGCGAGAACCTCCTCGGCTCTGAGGCCAAAGATTACGCAGTTATCATCACCCACCTGCTCGTGGATTTCAACGTTGGCACCGTCCAGGGTTCCAAGAGTAATGGCTCCGTTCATCATGAACTTCATGTTGCCGGTTCCGGAGGCTTCCTTGGAAGCGGTGGAAATCTGCTCGCTGACATCAGCAGCAGGATATACCATTTCGCCCAAAGTTACCCCAAAGTTTTCAAGGAATACCACTTTAATCTTGCCGTTAATGCTTTCATCGTTATTAATCTTGTCAGCCACGGCATTAATAAGGCGGATGGTTTCCTTTGCGGTGTAATATCCAGGTGCAGCCTTGCCGCCGAAGAAATATACCACTGGAACTGGCATATCATAATCAGGATCGTTCTTCAGACGGTTGTACTGATACATAATATGCATTATATTCATGAGCTGGCGCTTGTAGGAGTGAATGCGCTTAACCTGAATGTCGAAAAGGGAATCTATCTTAATACGAACCTTGTTGTGGGACAATACATACTGTGCCAAAGCACGTTTTCTGGCTCTCTTCACCTTGTTAATGGCCTTGAGGAAATCAGGGTCATCCACATATTTATTAATCTTCTTTAAGAGCCTAATATCACGGCGCCACTCACGGGTCAGCTTGTCATCAATAAGGTGTGCCAAATCGTTGTTGGCGCTGACGAGCCAGCGGCGATGGGTAATGCCGTTGGTCTTGTTGTTGAACTTTTTAGGGAATACCTTGTAGAAATACTTCAAGGTACTGGTCTTTAATATGTCAGAATGAATTCTGGCCACGCCGTTGACGCTGTAGGAGCCCACCACTGCCAAGCGGGCCATGTGAACCTGGCCATCCTCGATGATGGAAAGCTCGCGAACCAGTGCCTCATCTCCAGGGTACTTTTTGCGGATACCATCAAGGAAGCGGCGGTTAATTTCCTCCACGATCATGTAGATACGTGGCAGCAGCTCCTTGAAGAGGCCAACCTCCCATTTCTCCAGTGCCTCCGGCAAAATGGTGTGGTTGGTATATGCGCAGGTCTGGGTGGTAATATCCCATGCATCCTCCCATTCAATACCGTAGTCATCCACCAGAATACGCATCATCTCTGGCACTGCAGTGGCCGGATGTGTATCATTGATATGGATGCCGATCTTGTCGGAAAGATCATAAACGTTATCGTGGGTCAGCATAAAGTGACGGATAATACTCTGAACGCCGGCAGACACAAAGAAATACTCCTGCAACAGACGGAGCTTCTTACCATCGGAAAGCCTATCATCAGGATAGAGGTACTCAGTGATACGGCTTACCCACCGACGATACTCCTGACGCTGGTTTATCTCCTCCTGGGTCAGGGTGGCGTAGTCGGAGAAATCCATATTAACCTCTGCATTCCAGAGGCGCAGTGTATTTACAGTGGTATTCTTATAGCCGATAACCGGTACATCGTATGGAACTGCCATAATGTCAGTATAGTTCTCATAAACCAGCTTCAGCTCGTCCTCACCAGGCACTTCCTTCATATAAGCGTGACCGCCTACACGGACATTTACAGCCTTGTTAGGCTTTCTGAATTCCCAGGCGTAGCCATCGCGGAGCCAGTTATCCGGAATCTCAATCTGGGTTCCGTTAATAATTTTTTGCTCAAAAAGGCCATACTGATAACGGAGTCCGCAGCCATGGGCCGGCAATGCCAGTGACGCCATGGAATCGATGAAGCAGGCTGCCAGACGGCCCAGACCGCCATTGCCAAGGCCCGCATCAGGCTCCTCGTTATAGATGTCCTCAACCTTTAAATTCAGCTCCTTCAACACGCTTTTCAGGGCATTCTTCAAATCCAGATTAATCAGATTGGTGTCGAGAAGTCTGCCCAGCAGGAACTCTATGGAGAAATAATAAATCTGCTTGTTATCGTTAACAGCGTACTGTTTATTGGTTTTAATCCAGTTTTCAGTGGTGAACTGCTTTACCACTGCCGCAACGGCGTTGTAAATCTCATTTTTGGAAAGATCCGCCAACTCACGGCCATAAAGAATCTTGGATGTAAGAATAAATCGTTCCTTTAGTTCTTTTTTGATTTCATCAATATCTCTGTCGATAAATGCCATATAATCACTCCCATATAATTATAAAAAGCCAAACAGGCCCCTGACGATAGGATAGCCCTTATCATCAGCGGCCTGAAATCATTTATTAAATAACGGTGCTCTTAGCAATAATCAAAGGATAATTCTCAGCACCTTTTAACCACTGATCCTCAGAAACGACGACGTTCTTGTCGCAGATTACATCTCTGAGCATTGCATATTGCTCTATCTGGCATTGCTCCATAATGATGCAGTCCTTGATTTTAACGCCCTCTGCCACCTTTACGCCTCTAAAGAGAACGCTGTCCTCAACCTCGCCATAAATCTCACAGCCGTTGCCAATAAGGGAATTGGTAACCTTGGCAGTATTCTTGTACTGAACAGGAGCCGCATCCTTGGTCTTGGTGTGAATTGGGAAATCGCTCATAAAGAGCTCATTCCATATATCAGGATTTAATATGGCCTTGTTGGCGTTGAAATAAGCCATGGTGGAATTAATTCTGGCGGAAAAGCCCTTGTGCTCGTAGCCATAAATGCTGAAATCATCCATGTGACGGATAATTCCATCCACCAGCATACTGCTGCCACCCCGTTCAAAGGTGGAGGTGACCAGCTTTACCAGGGTGTCCTTACGCATGAGGTAGATGCCCATAAAGTCATTGGAGCCCTTGGTGGAGGTCATGCGCTTGGCGATGTCCGTAACCTTGCCGTTTTCGGCGATTTGCATGGAAGCAGCCTCCCCAGGCAGGTCCTCACGGGCCTTGCTGTAAACCATGGTAATATCTGCCCCTGTATTCTGGTGGAACAGGAGAATATGTCTAAAATCAATATTGTATACAGTATCAGCCTGTACCAGGAATACGTACTCAGCTGAACTGCGCATAACGAAATCTATATTTTGATAAAGTCCGGCAAGAGGAGTAGCATTTCCGTTATCGCCGTCATTTGGGAGATAAGCCAAGCCATCACGATGACGTGCCAGATCCCAATCCTTACCAGAGCGCAGATGGTCAAAAACTGGTCTTGCCTTTTTTGATACAAGAACACCTACATGGCCAATACCGGAGTTTACCAGGCTGGACACAGCAAAATCCAGTATGCGATAGCGACCAGCAATAGGAAGTGCGGCCACTGGACGGTGTTCACAAAGCTCCTTCAGCATACTATTGGCACCATCGAGTCTTATAATCCCCATTACATTACCCAATATGATCAACTCCATTTCTCGTTTTAATACATCAGCTTACCTGCTGCCCCGCATTTGCCTGCTCTGCCACAATGGTTTCCCCCTCCGGAACCACTGCAATAGCTCCATCAGAACCGGCAACATGAGCACCGGCGGCAATCACACAGTTCTGGGCCACAATGGCGTGGTCAATAACTGCATTTTCCTCAACCACGGTAAATGGCATGATTACGGAATTTGTAACCTTTGCCCCCTTACCAATCTTGACACCGGAGAACAATACTGAATGGTCAACCTCCCCCATAATCATGGAGCCCTCATTCAGCATCGAGCAGGTAACCTTTGCATCCTTGCCCAAGTAATGTGGTGGCAAAGATGGATTGTTGGAATATATCCTCCAAGCACTATTAAAGGAGAATGGAGGCTCATCCTGCAGCAGGTCCATATTGGCCTGCCAGAGGCTTTCAATAGTTCCTACATCCTTCCAATAGCCCTCAAAGGCGTATGAGAACATTCTTGCCTTGTCGTTAAGCATGGCAGGAATGATGTTCTTGCCGAAATCATGGGAGGAGTTGTCATCAGCAGCATCTTCACGAAGGTACTTGTCCAGGAAATCCCTGTTGAAGATGTAAATACCCATGGAGGCCAAGTTGCTCTTTGGCTTTGCTGGTTTCTCCTCAAACTCTACAATATGACCGTCCTTAGGATCGGTGTTCATAATGCCAAAGCGTGGTGCTTCATCCCAAGGCACCTCAAATACACCGATGGTGGCATCGGCTTTGTTGGCCCTGTGGGCTGCCAGCATCTTGGCATAATCCATGGTATAAATATGGTCGCCGGAGAGAACCAGCACATATTCAGGATCTACCATGTCGATAAAATTCAGGTTCTGATAAATGGCATCTGCTGTGCCCTTGTACCAGTCTGCCCCCTTGTCCCTTGCATAAGGTGGAAGAATAAATACACCGCCGTTGGATTTGTCCAGATCCCAGGCATCGCCTGTTCCCAGATAATTATGAAGCTCCAATGGACGGTACTGGGTCAGCACGCCGACCTTGTCTATGCCGGAATTGGCACAGTTTGAAAGTGGGAAATCAATAATTCGGTACTTGCCGCCAAACGGTACAGCCGGTTTGGCAATCTTTTTTGTTAGCGCCCCCAGACGGCTTCCCTGACCGCCTGCCAAAATCATGGCTACACACGTTGTCTTACTCATAAAACTCACCCCTGTGCTTAATCAGCTCCAGGCTCAGCCAATCGTAAACGTTCCCTTATCAGCCTTTACCTGAAATAAAAACTACCTCAATGAAAAATAGACCATATTTTTGTACTATAATTACTTCTATATTATAAAAAAAAATCCTGCAAAAAAGTAGATTTATTGAAAAAATAAACTTTTTCTCCTATCTTTTTTGCAGAATACGTATATTTTTATTATGTCAGAACATTATCAAAAATTATTTTCAAAGCTTTTTTATAAGCATTTTACACAGTAACTTCCAGATATTCAGGGTCAGCCACATGGATTGAACACCTTCCCGCAGTGAGCTCCACCAAATCCTTCTGAATTTTTTCCACATCATGAGGTTCAATGAGAAGCTTCACCGTCACCTTGTCAGTGTACTCCGTTTCTTCGGAGCGAATGCTGTTATTGCGGATCCAGTTTTCCACCGTCCCCAGCAAGGTGTAATCCATTTCTGCGGAAATCTTGCAAAATGGCTTTACCTCCACCTGGGGAGTAGCCTCCAATCCAAGTGATGCTGAATGATTGTAGGCCCGTATGAGACCCCCGGCCCCCAGCTTTATGCCACCGAAATAACGGGTCACCACCACAACAACATTGGTGAGACCATGCTGCTTGATGGCTTCCAGTATAGGATTGCCCGCCGTTCCACCCGGCTCACCGTCATCGTTTGATTTTTGCTGGCTGCTGTCAGTGCCCAATATCCATGCGGAACAATTATGACGGGCATCAAAATGTTTTTTCTTTATGCCCTGGACAAATTCCCGGGCCGCCGCCTCATCCTCCACATGGGCCGTATATGTATAAAATTTTGATTTCTGGATCTCATAATATGCGGTTCCAAAATCAGATGTGGTTTTGTACGGGCGCATATCAGTTTACCTCCGGAATGGTAAGATTGAACCTGAGAGAATTAATTTCATTGGCAGTGAACAGCATATCCGGCGAATTCATCAGCATGGCATCATTAAGATATCCCATCTGTACCTCATGTTCCTCCGTGGGCATCTTTTCCGGATCTGCCATCATTTTTGTGGCCCTTACTGTTTTCAGCTGGGCATCGGAATAGGCCTTGGTTTTTTTCAGAATAGATGCTGTCAGATCATAATTTGTATCATCCAGGCTTATTGGCGGTGCCATCTGATAAATATCATTGTGGAGATTAAGCACGTTGGACTCCAGCTGGTTAAGACGGTTATATGCTTCCCGCAGGGAAATCTCCTCATCCCTAAAATCCCTCATAATGCGGTGATAAGATACCCAGCAATAATCCAGGGCATCAACCTTTTTCTTGTAGTTGGTGTACCATTCACCAAAGGCCAGCTGCTGGGCCGTAATGTGGCGTATGGTGGACTCGTCCATTTTTTCGTAGGAGTTCAGGGTACTGGCATAATAGCCGTAGCCTGCAATGGAAAGAGCCAGCAGCATGGAACCGCAGAAGGCGTAAAAGGCCATCCGGCTCCTGATATTTTTTTCCAGCACCAGCACCGTCAGGGCCAGCACAATAACTGCAATTATAATTGGCAATAACATATAAAATCCCTTCAATAGAATTAAATCAAACAAAATCTATTAAGATATTATACACCAAACCGGGTCAGAGGGAAAATATCCCCATTTTCATACAATACCCTTTGAATGTTTGCTATAATTAATGATGTTATTGTTAATGAGAAGGAGATCCCGTATGAAGAAAAAAGATATTGCAAAAAGCATCTGGAAAATGATGCGCTCTTATTGGAAATCCGAGGAGCGATGGTGGGGCCGGGGGATGCTGGCAGTCATCATCATCCTTAATCTGGCCCAGGTTTATCTGCTTGTGGAGCTGAACCAGTGGAACAATGATTTCTACAACGCACTGCAAAATTATGATCTGGGAAACTTCTGGCCCCTGGTGGGACAGTTTACCCTTATAGCCTTCATGTACATCATAGCTGCAGTTTATGCCATTTACCTTCAGCAAATGCTGCAGATAAAATGGCGTACATGGATGACCAACAATTATCTTGGCAGCTGGATGAAAAAGCAGGTTTACTACAAGCTGCAGGTGTTAAAGTCCGACATGGATAACCCGGATCAGCGTATTTCAGAGGATATCAACTCCTTTGTTGATCTTACCCTCACCCTTTTCCTGGGGTTCCTTAAGCAGTTCACCATATTGGCAGCATTTATATTTGTGCTGTGGAGCCTGTCCGGCGCCTTGGAGATACCTTTGGGCGAAACTGTTTTCACCATTCCTGGATACATGGTATGGCTGTCCCTGCTCTATTCCATTGTGGGCTCCTGGCTGGCCCATTTGGTGGGCCGCAAGCTCATAGATCTTAATTATAATCAGCAGCGCTACGAGGCGGATTTCCGTTTCAATATGATAAGAGTCCGGGAAAACAGTGAGAGCATCGCCTTTTATCGCGGTGAAGCTCCTGAGGGCCAGGGCTTTCAGGACCGCTTTAAGATGGTGGTAAAAAACTTCTGGGCGCTCATGAAGCGCACCAAGCTTCTTAATTTCTACATTAATGGCTACGGTCAGTTGGCAATTATTTACCCTCTCATTATGGCGGCCCCAAAATATTTTTCCGGGGAAATGCAGCTGGGCGGGCTTATGCAGACCATCAGTGCCTTCGGCCGGGTGCAGGATGCCCTGAGCTATTTTGTTGACAGCTATTCCAACATCGCCCAGTATGCAGCGGTTATCCGCCGTCTTGGTGACTTCACCGCCCACATGGAGGAAGTGGATGAGCTGAAATCCTCCTTCAATACCCTGTATGAGAACAACAACAGGGTTACCCTTTCCAATATGGATGTACTGCTGCCTGAGGGCAGAAAGCTTATCGAAAGCCTTAATCTTGAGTTTACACCGGGGGAATATGCCCTTATCAGCGGCCCTTCCGGCTCGGGAAAAAGTACTCTTTTGAGGGCTCTGGCGGATCTGTGGCCTTATGGCAGCGGCACCATCGCAAGGCCTGATAACTGGCGTCTTATGTTTTTGCCCCAGCGTCCTTATTTGCCTCTGGGCACCCTGCGGCAGGCCATTTATTACCCACAAAATGTTCCCGAAAACGATACAGCGGATTTAGGAGCTTATCTGAAGGAATTTGGTCTGGCGGATTTGGCAAGCCGCCTTGATGAGGTGGACGACTGGAGCCGCATTCTTTCACTTGGTGAACAGCAGCGCATCGCCTTTATCCGCATTTTGCTCTTTAAACCACAAATGGTATTTATGGACGAATCCACCTCCGCCATGGACGAGGATATGGAGGCCCATTCCTATGATACCCTTAAAGCCAAATTGCCGGAGATGTCCGTGGTCAGTGTGGGCCACCGCTCCACTTTGGTATCCCGTCACAGCACCATCCTTCGCCTTATAGGCGGCGGTGCATGGATGGTTGAAAGGACTGTATAATATGCCCGGAATGCGTTCAAAATTCCCCATAGAGGATAACAAAAATAAAATTGAGCCTACCTTCAGCAATGGTGAAAAAGCGGGGATGGCCCTGTGTCTGGCCATGTTTCTCTTTGGCCTTTCCGACGGTGATCTGCCCCTTTGCTTTTTCTCCGCCTCCTTCCTTGTATATGAGCTTCACGTTCTTTTGAAAAAGGCCCGGAGAGATGAGGACTGGTTCATGTCCAATCTGCTGAAGGGCATGAGCATTGCCATGTTCGTCGGCTCCATTGCAATGGCCGTGTGCTAACGCACCTGTGTATAACCGCAAATTAGGATCAAATAAAAAATGCTGACCTCATAATAGAGGCCAGCATTTTTTTCGTAATCATTTTGCTGTTAAATTGTAGGAAGGGAAGGTGGTCAGCAGATAATTGCTGATGGTTTCACCAATTATTTTCTTTCCCAGGTGGTCCGGGTGAAGCCCATCCGTGGTAAGCTCAGCCTTTAAATATCCGTTACCATCAGTCAGTTCAGGAGTTACATCCACGTGATACGGCTGGTTCATTATCCACTGATTAAGGAGCTCCTGCTGCTCCTTCCAGTACCAGGCCGGGGTTTCAATTGTTGGCACCCGGGACATTAAATCAGGATTGATTGGCGTTGCAGTTACAAATACGGGAATAACGTTGTGACACTGACATTCTGCCAAAATCTGCTCCATGGCAGCAATGGTATCCCAGCCGTCCTCGCCAGCCCGGAAGTTGTTCACGCCTCCCATTATTATCAGCATTCCCGGTGAAAATGGCATTACATCACGGTCAAAGCGCTGGGCCATAACCTGGACGCTGTCACCGCTGCAGCCCAGATTTTTTATTGGCACCTGACAATAATATTCCCAGCTGTAAATGGCATAATCAGGAGGCACGTTGCATACGCCGCCCCCGTGGGTAATGCTGTCACCCAGGGCCGCTATCCGCACATGGTTTTCCACCTCAAAATATTTTGGCTCAGACCATTCAGTATTTGGAACCCCCGCCTTGTCCTGGGAACGGACCTGCCACATATAGCGACCAGGCCAGGTGTAGCCTCCCTCTTCATAGTAAATGTTGCTCTTGGTGGTCATTTCCTTAACCACGTCAAATCTGCCCGGAGAAAATTTATTCTCACGGCTCACTCTTATTTCATAGCCGCCACTGCCCTCAACGGGAATCCAGGAAAACACCGGATACAGCGGTGAATAGGCCATTTTCTCAAATTCCGTGGTGGCCAAAGGGGCTTTTGGATTTATCTCTTCCCCCACAAGAGGCTTGGGGTCACTGTATGGGCCTATTACATTGCCGTCATAATCCAATGGGCAAATCCGCCAGTAATACTCCTTTGCCTTGTACATGTTGGAGGTGTCCAGCTCATAGCCATTATTTGGTATGCGGTTAAAATGTTTTACCTCAGCATCCTTGCTGGTGGTATCACCATCCATTATAACCAGACGGTAGCTGACAGCTCCCGGAATGGTTTCCCAGCTGATTCTCACTTTTTCCAGGGGCTCACTAAGAGGGCCCTTTTCAACCTCAGCTTCAGCTGCGCTGGTTATAGTGCCGATGGCCTTGCCAAGGGTTTCAATATTGATGTCCTCAGCCACAAATACCCCGGAAAAGGATATTAATCCAGCCAAAACCGCCACAATAATTCTATTGGAAAACTTCATGTTATCTCTCCCAAGTACACAGATAGACTCGCATTATCCATGAAAATTGATTTACCCTATATATACTAGCTTATCACTATTAACGGCAGGTTGCAACGGCCGCGGCGATAGCGGCACCAATGCTTGACCCGTCCTTCACCAGAACCGGTTCCAGACCGCCTGCTTCTTCATCCATGATTTCATAAAGGGCACGTCTCACATTTTCCTGTATGTAAGGCATGTGCTGATACAGGGAACCATCCACAGCTATGTGCTGCGGCTCCACCTTGCTGCTTCCCGCCAAATGCCAGAGGGTCCCGGCCCAGGAGGCGGCCACAATACGGGCAGAACGGATGGCAATGGCCTTGGCCAGCTGGCGGAGCTTTTCAATTACTTCACTATCACTGGCCCCATCACCCAAGACAGTGCCAAAAATTTCCCCAGCCCTGACGGAATCCTCCATTATGGCGGACATATCCACGGCGGAAAATGATGGCTTTTCCGTTAATCCGAAAACTTCCTTGATAAGCCTGCTAAAGAGCTCCCCAATATATTTTCCCGATACCATTTTTTCCAGACGCTGACGCCCCGGCTGCTCAGAAGCCCTGTCCAGCTCCAGATCCCATTTGCTTGGCATCAGCTTGGAAAAGCCCCCGGATTCTGTATTAATGATACAGGCGGGTCTTCCCACATCGGGCATAACCTCCATGTAGCAGGTGTTGTACCCCGTGGCATAAATGCACCCAATGCGGGTATCGGGATATGTGTAAGCAGCAGCCAAAAGCAGGGCCACCGTGTCATTTAAAATAGCCACTGGCTTTATGTTGGCATAGCCCTTGCGAACCAGGGCCTCCCTCAGGAGAGCGTTTACATCCTCCCCCTCAACTCCAGGCACTGCAATTTCCTTGGCCCATTTAATGAGTCTGGCAGTGTTGATATCCTCCTGTTCAGTGCCAAAGGAGAAGGTATGGCCAAGATAATATTCCCTGTCCTTATTTCCTTCTGCAGCTTCTCCCACCGTTTCTGCCAAAAAATCAAAGAGTGCCTCTGATGTGGCGGAGCTGTTAAGGAGATTATATTCCGCTGTAACCAGGGGCTTTTCCACCCAGTTCAGCACCTCAAAATTGCTGTTGCCCAGGAGGCGCACCACGGAAGCCCGCACATTGGAGCCCCCAAAATCCAGGGCCAGAAATTCACCCTTTTCCTTGCCCTCGGGAAGGCCGATAAAGGATGGCAGCATTGCCAGAGAGGAATACTCACTTTTCTTTAATCCCTGCTCCAAATCCCAGCGAAAAGCCCCCGCCGCCTCGGTTATAAATTCTTGGCTGGCCTCCAGCTCCTCCATTATTTCCTTGTACAAGTTCTCATTAAAAGCCACCCCGTACACCCCCTTTAAAGTCCTTCTATAAAGAAATCAAGCCTTTGGCATTATTTCCGTTACATAGCCGTCAGGATCCTGAATAAAGTGAATTCCCGCCGGTTCCACCACTCTTAAAACACAGCCCATTTCCTGATGCATGGCCAGGGCCCCCTTGTAATCATCCACCCAGAAGGACAGATGTACAGGGTTTTCCCCTAAATTGTACTCACCTTCGTGGTCCTTCTTAAGGGTGATTTCCAGCTCATAGCCGGAGTCCTCCTCATCCACCATATAGGTGAGGTTAATATGAGGCAGGTCCTTGACGCTCTTGACCTTAAGGCCCACAGCCTTTTTATAAAACTCCACGGAACGCTCCACATCCTTAACTGCAATACTGCTATGTGCCATGGTAAATTTCATGTAAAAAACTCCTTATAAAAAAATATAATCAAGATTCCTGGGCCTTTTCCCCGAGATAAGCCCAGCGGTCCATAAGCTTGTCCAGCTCGGCGGAAAGGCGGTCCTGTTCCTCCGTAAGCTCCCGCAGCATATCATAATCTGAGCCGTTGATGGTCATCTGCATTTCCACCACCTTCAGCTCACTTTCCTTGCTGGCAATAACCGCCTCAATTTCTCCATATTCCCTGGCCTCATTGGCGCTAAGGCCCCGGCTTTTGCTCTTTGGCTTGGCCTTTTCCGGGGCTGGTGCTGCGGCGGCCCTGGCCCTTTCAGTCTGACGCTGGAGCTGCAGCTTTTCTGCCGCCTGGGCGTCGGCCCTTTCCTTGTAGTCGGAATAGCCACCCATGTAAATCTGCACATGAGCATCATCATCAAATACAAAGACCTTTTTGGCCATGCGGTCAGTGAAAAAGCGGTCATGGGACACGAAGATAATGGCGCCGTTAAAGTCCTCTATAAAATTCTCCAGCACTGCCATGGTGTCCAGATCCAGATCGTTGGTGGGCTCATCCAAAAGCAATACATTTGGCTCCTCCATTAAAATGCGGAGAAGGTAGAGACGCCGCTTTTCCCCTCCAGACAGGCGGGATATTTCCGTCCATTGCAGATCCGGCGGGAAAAGGAATCTCTCCATAAGCTGGCCTGCAGACAGCTTGGTGCCATCAGCCATGGTAATATAATGGGCTGCCTCCTGAATGTACTCCTTGGCCCTGAGGCGTCCGTCCATTTCCACATTTGTCTGGGCAAAATACCCCAGTTTCACGGTCTGGCCAATGTCCACCACGCCGCTGGTGGGCTGGAGACGCCCCGCAATTATGTTAAGGAGGGTGGATTTTCCCGTGCCATTCCCCCCTAAAATGCCGATTCTGTCATTTCTGAGGACAGTATAGGTAAAATCATTAATATAGGTTTTCCCTTCCCATTCATAGGTGACATTTTCCATCTCAATAATCTTTCTCCCCAGACGGCTGCCTGCAAGGCCGATTTCCACCTGATTGCGGTTAAGGTCCACCTTCTGGTCCCGCACCTGCTCATAGCGCTGAATGCGGGCCTTCTGCTTTGTGCTGCGGGCCTGGGCCCCACGGCGTATCCAGGCCAGCTCGTTACGGAGGAAGTTCTGACGCTTTCGCTCTCCCGCCTCCTCCTGCTCAATGCGGGCTGCCTTCATCTCCAAATACTGGGAATAATTGCCATCGTAGCTGTAGGTGCGTCCCTTGTCAAATTCCAGTATGCCGTTGGTTACCCTGTCAAGGAAATAACGGTCATGGGTTACCGTCAGAAGGGCACCCTTCCAGTGGGCCAGATATTCCTCCAGCCAACCAATGGTTTCACTGTCCAGATGGTTGGTGGGCTCGTCCAAAATCAGCAAATCACAGGGCTGAATCAGGGCCGTGGCCAAAGCCATGCGCTTTTGCTGACCGGAGGACAGGCTCCCCACCTTGGCCTCGAAATCGTGAATTCCAAGATGGTTAAGTATGGTCTTGGCCTCATTTTCCATGTTCCAGCCGTTGACGCTGTCGATTTTGGCAGAGGCATTAACCAGTGCCTGCTGAACCTCCTGGGACTGATCTCCCGCCCCGGTTTTGGCCAGAGCTGACTCATATTCACGGAGGGCACTCATAAGAGGGCTATCATCCTTAAATACCTCCATTAGCACGGTGTTTTCCATGTCAAAATCCTTGGACTGCTCCAAAAAGCTGATGCGAAGATTTCGCATGGTTACCATATTGCCCGTGTCAGCTGTAAGCTTCCCGGCCACCGTCTTCAAAAAGGTGGACTTGCCCGTGCCGTTTATGCCCACGATACCGATTTTATCGTTTTCATTTACATTAAGATTTACGTGACTGAACAAGACCTTTTCACCGTAGCTCTTGCCCAGCTCCTCCACTGTCAAAACCAAGTTATATTTCCTCCTCGGCGCTTATCTCCGGGTGGTCCTCCACCAGTGGCTTCCTTAACTGAAGCAGTATTCTGGTAATGCGCAGGTTGTCGATTTCCTCCACGAAGAAGTCCACGCTGTCGCAGGTGGATTTCATGCCTATCATAGGTGGTGACTGTACGTTGTTGTAGAGCCATCCCCCAATGGTATCAATGTTGTCCGCCTCAATTTCCATTTCAAAAATATCGCTGACCTCCTCCAAAAGGAGCATGGCATCAATGGAATAAATAAGGTCGGAGCGCTTTTCGATGGAAGGACGCTCCTGATCAAATTCGTCCTGAATTTCACCCACGATTTCCTCAATAACGTCCTCAATGGTAACCATGCCGGATGTGCCGCCATATTCGTCCACCACAATGGCCAGCTGGGAACGCTGTTTCTGCATCATCTTAAGAAGCATGCTGATCTTCATTGTTTCCGGCACCACCAAAGTACGGCGCACCAGCTTCCTCAGTACAGGACGTCGGCGTTTGTAAAGTGACTGCATTAAATCCTTAATGTGCAAAAAGCCTACTATATCGTCCTTGTCCTCACCGCATACAGGATAACGGGTAAGGTGCTCCTCCATGGCCACCTTGATATTTTCTTCAAAGCTGTCCTCCAGATAGAGGCACACCATATCGGTGCGGGGAATCATGATTTCACGGACGTTACGGTCCGCAAAGTCAAATACGTTGTCCACAAAATCCAGCTCTGTTTTGTCAATATATCCCTGCTTGTGGCTTTCCTCCATAAGGCGTCTGATTTCGTCTTCTGTATGGGCCACCTCGTCACCATTGTTGGAAATATCAATACCGAATAATCTGGCCACAAACACAGCTACCTTGTTCAGCACCCACACAGAGGGGTACATGATTTTCTGGAAAAACATCAAGGGGAAGGCTATTGCCATCATTACCCGTTCCACCTGCTGGATAGCCACATTTTTCGGTATCAGCTCACCAATAATAATGGTGGCCGCTGTAACCAGAGAAAAGGCGATAATAAAGGATATGGTTGTGGCCAGGGTTCCCCCAAGGCCTATAAATTCAAATACCGGCTCCAGCACGCGGCTGATGGTGGGCTCTCCCAAAAGGCCAAGGCCCAGAGATGCCAGAGTGATGCCCAGCTGAGTCACAGACAAGGACACATCAACGTGCTCTACCAATGGCTTGGCGTAAATAGCCCGCCGGTTCCCGGCCTCTATCATGGAATTTAAACGGGACATGCGCATTTTAACAATGGCAAATTCCGAAGCCACGAAAAAACCGTTAAGCCCCACCAATATTACTATGATTATAAGCTTAATTATAATCTCTGTTATATCCAAGAAAATTTCCTCCTAGTTATTAAAAACAGGCATGTTCTTTTCGTCATCAAAGGTGGCAGTACAACGGGGATAGTTGCTGCACCCCCAGAAATTGCCGTTTCTTCCCTTGATACGACGCAAGCTGCCCTCCCGGCACTTTGGACACAAATATTTTGAATCAGCCCCTGCTGTTTCGCCATTTAAATGCTCCATAGGTGCCGCCGAAGCCTTTGGCTCATCCTTGCCCCAGTTACCTTTATTTCCGCTGCTGCGTGGCTTTCCAAAGGAAGGCACTTTTTCATTGTAACCAGCTGAGCCGGAGGCCGTAAAGGAATCCATAAGCTGGAATTCCTGGTTGAAGGCCGCCATTTCCTCCTCGCTGATATAAGGATTGCCGAATGGTGCATCATCAAAGGTGGCAGCTGAAGTGGCAGATGCAGCGGCCGTTCTGATTTGTGTGCCACCACCGCCGTAGGAGCCTTTAACTCCGCTGTTGCGGCTTTGGACACGGGCCTTTGCCCCCTCAAAATCAGGCTTACCATCCTTGTCATCACAGCTCATGCGGCATTTTGGAAAGGCTGAACAGCCCCAAAAATCCCCGTTTTTGCCATGACGCTTTACCAGCACACCGCTTTTGCACCGCGGACACACACTGGCTGCCTCGCCCCCCTCTGTGGTGGAGGCCACCTGCAGTCTGGCTCCATAGGCCTTGTTGCAAAGCTCCGTGGTAAATTTCACCTGATTGTCGATAAAGTCCCCCAAAGAACCGTCTCCGTCAGCCATGGAATGAAGCTTGTCCTCCCAAATGGCTGTGAAATCCGGATAGGAAAGCTCCTCCGGCATTGCATCAATCAGCATATAAGCGGACTGGGTTGGCTGAAGGTACTTCTTTTTCCCCGTCTGGTTCATAAACTTGCGACGGATAAGGTCATCTATAATGGTGGCCCTGGTGGCCTCCGTGCCGATGCCGTACACATCCTTCAGCTTCTTCTTGGACTCCGGGTCCTTGACGAATTTATGAATATCCTTCATGGCAGCCAGCAGTGTTGAGGTGGTGAATCTCACAGGAGGCTTGGTGGCCTTCTGGCTCATTTCTCCCTCAAGATATGTTACCCCATCCTTTTTCTTCATGAGGGGCAGTGATGCACTGTCATCCTCCTCATTGTTTTCCCCGCTGTCGCTGTTGTCCTCCGTTCTTTCTTTGGACTGGGAAGTATAAAGTGCCTTCCAGCCAAGGTCAAGCTCCACCCTGCCGCTGGCAGTAAAGAGCTCATCTTTGTAATCTATCTCAATTTTTGTCTGATTATAGGTATGCACAGGATAGAACTGGGCAATATAGGCCTGGGCCACCAGGAAATAAATATTTCGCTCCACCGCCGTCAGCTTGTCCGCCCCCGCCGGAACACGGGTAGGGATAATGGCGTGATGGGCTGATATCTTCTTGTCATTCCAGGCACGGCTCTTAATGGTGCTGTCCGCCCCAGCGGCCCACTTGGCCAGCTGCTCATCCCCGAAATTCTGGAGATTTTTCAAAATAGCCCCATTATCCTTGAACTGATTCGTTGGCAAATATTCGCAGTCGGAACGTGGATAGGTGGTAAGCTTGCGCTCATAAAGCTTCTGGGCCGTATCCAGCACCTGCTGTGGGTCATAGCCAAACCGCTTTCCCGCCAGCACCTGAAGTGATGACAGGGAAAATGGCAATCGCTGCTGCTCCTGCTTCTTGCTCTTTGTATATGCGGAAATTATCCCGTCAGTAGGGGCCTCCAAAAACTCTGCCATTTTGGCATCCGCCACGGCCTTGTCCACCAGACGCCCCTCAGAGTCCAGCCCCGCCTGAATATCCTTTGGCTTCCACACGGCATAAAAATCACCGTTTTCATGGTGGAACTTGCCCTTTATGGTGTAATAGTCCACGGGCTTAAAGTTTTCTATTTCCCGCTCCCGCCTTACCACCAATGCAAGGGTAGGAGTCTTGACACGTCCCACAGGAAGCACCAACCTTCTGTGGCCTGCCCGCTGTGCCGCCAATGTGTAGGCCCTGGACAAATTCATGCCAATAAGCCAGTCTGCCCGGGCTCTGGCCAGAGCTGACTGCTTCAGATTGAAAAATTCGCTGTTTTCCCTAAGGGCGCTGTTGGCCTCCTTGATGCTCTTTTCATCAAGGGCATTCAGGAGAATGCGCTTTACGGGCTTAGTGTTCCCCACAAAATCCAGCACCTCGTCAATCAGGAGCTGTCCCTCACGGTCCGGGTCACCGGCGTGAACAATTTCATCGGCCTTGTCTATAAGTCCCTTTATTATATTGAACTGCTTGGCACAGGAATCGTCCACCAGCAGCTTCCACTCCGTAGGAACTATTGGCAAATCCTCAGCCCGCCAGCTTTTATATTTTTCATCGTACTCCTGGGGCTCAGCCTGCCTTAAAATATGGCCAAATCCCCATGTAACCACGCCCCCCTTGGTTTCAATAAAGCCGTCCCCCCGGCGCATTGGCCCCGGAAGGCATTTGGCGATTTCAGCACCCATGCTGGGCTTCTCTGCTATATATAAACGCACTGTAAAAACCTCTCGAATAAAAACTTTCTTTATCTTTTTATTTCTTTATCGCTTTAAATATTTATTAAGTAAAAATCAGCTTGTAAATTCCATATACCACCAGGAAGGTCCATAACAACAGCAATATGGTGGCAATTACCACCACCATGGGCAGAAATTTCCCATAATGTCCGGCACTGTGCTCACAGTCCTCCAGTACCTCCGGGGGCAAAAGCTGACGCAGCCCCGCCAATATAGCTGGCACTATTACCGCATCGTCCACCAGCCCCGCTGCAGGAATTGCATCGGGTACAATATCTATTGGACTGACGAAATAAATAATGGCCGCCAATATGGCCAGACGGAAAGCCTTTGGGGTACGACGATTTATAAGAGCAAAGAGCATTACCACAATGTCCTTGCGTATCATACGAAAGATCATAAAGAGCCGGTTCATAAATTCATCTCCCTCTGAACTTGCTACAATAATATACTTGCCTATCTTTGTATTTTACCATATTTTCAACATATACCACAAAACCAACAGTAAATAATCCTAATATAACAAAAAATATATAATTGACATATTTTCTATGACAATTTATACTATCTATGTAATTAATAGTGCTTATCAATTACCAATTTAAATATGGAGGGCTTGTTTATGAAAGAAAAGGTTTTCCCAATTTCCCAGCAGCGTCTGGAGGAAATTATTGCAAAGTACCCTACGCCATTTCACATTTATGACGAAAAGGCAATCAGGGCCAATATCCGCCGTCTTTTCAAAGCATTCAGCTGGGCTCCTGAATTCAGGGAGCATTTTGCTGTAAAGGCCACTCCAAATCCAAAGCTTATGCAGATTCTGGCTGAGGAGGGTGCCGGCTCTGACTGCAGCTCCCTGGCTGAGCTGTGTCTTTCCGAGGCTGCGGGCATTACCGGTGAAAAGATAATGCTCACCTCCAATGATACCCCTGCAGACGAATTCCAAAAGGCCATTGAGCTGGGGGCAGTTATCAATCTTGACGATATTACACACATTGAGTATCTGGAAAAGCATGCGGGTATGCCAAAGATCATGTCCTTCCGCTACAATCCTGGCAATCTTATTGCCGGCAACGATATTATCGGCAAGCCAATGGAGGCAAAGTACGGCCTTACCCACGACCAGATACTGGAGGCCTACAAAATGGCCCAGGACCGCGGGGTAAAACGTTTTGGCCTTCACTGCATGGTAATTTCCAACGAACTGAGAACCGAGGGCTTCGCCCTTACTGCCTCCATCATGTTCAATCTGGCCAAGGAAATCAAGGAGAAGCTGGGCATCACCCTGGAGTTTGTAAATCTGGGTGGCGGCATTGGCATTCCTTACGAGCCTTCCCAGGAGGAGGTCAATCTGGAGGAAGTGGGAGAGGCCATTCATAAGCTTTACGACAAAATCATGGTGCCATCAGGCCTGGGCAAGTGTGCCATCTGCTTTGAATCCGGCCGTGCCATTACCGGCCCTTATGGCTATCTGGTGTCCACCGCTATTCATGAAAAGCACACCTACAAAAACTACATTGGTCTTGACTCCTGCATGGCCAATCTCATGCGCCCTGCCCTTTATGGTGCTTATCACCATATTACTGTTGTGGGGAAGGAAAAGGCCCCTAAGGACCATGTATATGATGTAACCGGTTCCCTGTGCGAAAACAACGATAAGTTTGCCATTGACCGTCAGCTTCCGAAAATCGATATGGGTGACCGTATCGTTATTCACGACACCGGAGCCCACGGCCATTCCATGGGCTTTAACTACAACGGCAAGCTGAGAAGTGCTGAGCTGTTATTACGTGAGGACGGCAGTGTGGAAATGATCCGCCGGGCCGAAACCCTTGATGATTACTTCGCCACACTCACCGGTTTTGATGGGGCAATTATGAAGTAAAGCTGGGATAATTAATGTACAGTAATTTTATAGTTTCTCTGGAGGCAGTTCTTCCCATAGCCATTCTTATAGGACTGGGACTGCTGGCAAAAAAGATGCAGCTTCTCACCCAGGAGGAAATAGCCCATGTGAACAAGCTGGTATTTAAAATTTTGTTTTTCTGCCTCCTGTTCCAGAATATGTATCAGGCGGATTTCAGCATCGCCTTTCAGCCGCAGCTGCTGATGTTCACCTTCGTTGCAATTCTGGCCACTGTGGCCATAGCCGCCCTTATTGTGTGCAGGCTGGTACAGGATGGCAAGCGGCGCGGGGCCATGATACATTCCATCTACCGCAGTAATTTCATCATTATCGGAATTCCCGTGGCCGCCAATCTTTATGGCTATGATAAAATTGCCATAACCGCCATGCTCATTACAGTGGTTATACCTCTGTATAACGTTTTGGCCGTAACCATTTTTGAAACCTTCCGGGGCAATGAGATAAAGCTGAAGCCTGTGCTGCTGGGTATAGCCCATAATCCTATGATACTGGGCTGCGTTATTGGTATAATATTCAACCTTTGCCATATAGTGGTGCCCAATGCCATTTTAAAGCCAATATTTCAGGTGGGCAGTGCCACCACTCCCCTGGCTTTGATTCTGTTGGGAGCCTCCTTTACCATTTCCAGCATTGTGAAGGACCATCTTTCAATAATGCTGTGTACTCTGGGAAGACTTGTAATAGCTCCGGCAATTATTTTACCTATAGCTGTGTGGCTGGGTTATCGAAATATTGAGCTTGTCTCCCTTATGACTGTCTTTGCGGCACCATGTGCTGTGGTGGGCTTCACCATGGCCCAGCAAATGGACAGTGACTATGAGCTGGCAGGCAACTGCATAATAATGACATCGGGACTGTCCTGCTTCACCATTTTCGGCTGGATTTTCCTGGGAAAGACCTTGGGGCTTATCTAAGCCCCTTTTCTATTGTAAATAAATCCCCTGTGCTTTCATCTTGCTTCTTTATTTTAAGCCCATTTTAGTGTATAATATCTCTGTTATGCAGATGGTATCCATCTAAATAACAATGCTATGGAGAGGTGTCCGAGTGGTCGAAGGTGCTTGACTCGAAATCAAGTGAGGTTCATAGCCTCCGTGGGTTCGAATCCCACCCTCTCTGCCAGCAACACTTAATGTATTTTACAGATTGCTCACCAGCAATCTCTTTTTTTAGGAGGAGTAATTTTGTCAAATCGCGTTCGTACCCGTTTTGCACCAAGCCCAACCGGCTACATGCACATCGGTAATCTTCGTACCGCCCTTTACGGTTATCTTTTTTCCAAGTCCCAAAAGGGTGATTTCCTGCTTCGCATCGAGGACACTGACCAGAAGCGTTACGTGGCTGATGCAGTGGAATTCATTCAGAATACCTTAAAGGCAGCCAACATCATTCCTAACGAGGGTCCTGATATCGGCGGTGACTGCGGTCCATATATCCAGAGCCAGCGTCTGGATATTTACAAGAAGTACGCAGAGGAGCTTATTGCAAAGGGCCACGCTTATCGTTGCTTCTGCAATGACTGCAGCGAGGAACAGCACGCAGCCCAGGAGGCGGGAGACGCCAAGAGCTTTGGTGGCTACAACCGTGCCTGCCGCGATTTGGAGCAGTCCGTCATCGACCAGTATCTGGCTGAGGGCAGACCTTATGTAATCCGCCAGAAGATGCCTCTCACCGGGGAGGTTACCTTCCATGATGTGGTTCACGGCAATATTACCATCGCCTGTGACACTCTGGAGGATCAGGTTATCCTTAAGCGTGACGGCATGCCTACCTATAATTTTGCAAATGTCATCGATGATCATCTTATGGACATCAGCCATATATTCCGTGGTACAGAGTTTATTACCTCCACCCCTAAGCACGTGCTGCTGTATCAGTTCCTGGGATGGGTGCCTCCTGTATTTATCCATCTTCCGCCTGTAATGGGCAAGAACGAGGACGGCTCCGTTTCCAAGCTGTCCAAACGTCATGGTGCCACTGGCTTCAGCCAGCTGGTGGAAATGGGTTACCTCCCGGAGGCCATTACCAACTATGTGGCACTTTTGGGCTGGTCCCCTAAGTCCGAGCAGGAAATCTTCACCATGGAGGAGCTTATTGAACGCTTCTCTTTGGAGGGACTCAGCAAGTCCCCTGCTGTATTTGACTACAACAAGCTGGACTGGGTAAACGGCGAGTATTTCAAGGCCATGAGCGACGAGGACTTTGCCAAGAAATCAAGTGCCTTTGGGGGCATTATTGCCGAATCCCTTGGTGATAAGTGGGCCTACCTTGCAGCTCTCCTGAAGACCAGAGTAAGCCGCTTCAATGAAATTCCAGAGCAGATTGGCTTCTTCAAGGATTTGCCGGATTACGATGTGGATCTTTTCAATAACAAGCGCAACAAGGTTACTCCTGAGAAGGCCGCTGAAATCCTTCCTGTAGTTATTGATGTTCTTGAAAAGGTACAGACCTGGACTCCTGAGGGTATTGATGAGGTACTTCAGCCAGGAGTTGCTGACAGCGGCATCAAGATGGGCACCTTCATGTGGCCTGCCCGTATTGCCCTTTCCGGCCAGAAAGTTACTCCAGGCGGTGTAACCGAGCTTCTTTACCTCCTGGGTCGTGAAGAATCCATGAAGCGTTTAAAGCTTGGTCTTGACAAGGTTCAGGGCTAATCCTGCAGACAAATAAACCTATAAATAATAAAGTTCCAAAAACTTTTTTAAAAATATTTGACAAGATGCCTTAAAAGAGGTATTATATTCCTTGTCAACGGCGCGTTGGTCAAGTGGTTAAGACTCCGCCCTCTCACGGCGGCTTCAGGGGTTCGAATCCCCTACGCGTCACCAGAAAATTCAGCTCAAGGCTTTCGCCTTGGGCTTTTTTATTACATACAAAAAGGGCCTCCGCAAAAGCGGAAGCCCTGATTTTATTATGTAAGCAAATCTTACTTGTTCATTGCCTCTGCAACAGCAACTGCAACAGCAACAGACATACCAACCATTGGGTTGTTACCAGCACCAATGAGGCCCATCATGTCAACGTGAGCAGGTACGGAAGAAGAACCAGCGAACTGTGCATCGGAATGCATACGTCCGAGAGTATCGGTCATACCATAGGAAGCAGGACCTGCAGCCATGTTATCTGGATGCAGGGTACGGCCAGTACCGCCACCGGAAGCAACGGAGAAGTACTTCTTACCCTGCTCGGTGCACTCCTTCTTGTAAGTACCAGCTACTGGATGCTGGAAACGGGTAGGGTTAGTGGAGTTACCGGTGATGGAGATATCAACCTTCTCCAGATGCATGATAGCAACACCCTCTGGAACGGAGTCAGCACCATAGCACTTAACAGCAGCACGAGGGCCGTCAGAGTACTTAACTTCCTTAACAACATTAACCTTGCCAGTCTTGTAGTCATACTGGGTCTGAACATAGGTGAAGCCGTTGATACGGGAGATAATCTGGGCAGCATCCTTACCAAGGCCGTTAAGGATTACGCGGAGAGGGTTCTTACGAACCTTGTTTGCAGTCTGAGCAATACCGATAGCACCCTCAGCAGCAGCAAAGGACTCGTGGCCAGCCAGGAATGCGAAGCACTCTGCATCCTCAGTGAGGAGCATAGCGGCCAGATTACCATGGCCCAGACCTACCTTACGATGATCAGCAACGGAACCAGGTACGCAGAATGCCTGAATACCTTCGCCGATAGCTCTTGCAGCATCAGCAGCAGTCTTAACGCCCTTCTTGATAGCGATAGCAGCACCAAGAGTGTAAGCCCACTTAGCGTTCTCGAAGCAGATTGGCTGCAGATCAGTTACGATAGCAGCTGGGTCAAAACCCTTTTCCTTACAAATATCAGCGGCAGCTTCAATGGAAGCAATACCATATTTCTTGCAAACTTCATTAATACCGTCAATACGGCGCTCATAGCCTTCAAATAATGCCATTTTATTTTCAGTCCTTCCTGTTCGTTATCTCAAATTATTCCTTACGAGGATCGATGTAACGGGCAGCATCTGCGTAACGGCCCTTAGTGGAGGTGTTCTTCTTGATTGCTTCGTTAGCATCAGTACCGTTGGCAATAGCTTCCATAGCCTTGCCGAGGTGAACAACTTCATAACCGATTACGCGGTCTTCTTTGTCAACTGCCATCTTGGTAACATAACCTTCAGCTAATTCGAGGTAACGAGCACCCTTCAGCTTGGTGGAGTACAGAGTACCTACCTGGCTGCGGAGACCCTTACCAAGGTCATCCAGACCTGCGCCAACTGGCAAACCATTATCAGAGAATGCAGTCTGAGTACGGCCATAAACGATCTGCAGGAACAGCTCGCGCATAGCAGTGTTGATAGCATCGCAAACCAGGTCAGTGTTGAGAGCTTCCAGAATAGTCTTGCCTGGGAGAATCTCAGCAGCCATAGCTGCGGAATGGGTCATACCGGAGCAGCCGATGGTCTCGATGAGAGCCTCTTCGATGATACCATCCTTAACATTCAGAGTCAGCTTACAGCCGCCCTGCTGAGGAGCACACCAGCCGATACCGTGAGTCAGACCGCTGATATCCTTAATTTCCTTAGACTGTACCCATTTGCCCTCTTCAGGAATTGGAGCTGGACCATGGTTTACTTCTTTTGCAATGCAAGTCATGTCTTCAACATGCTTATCATAATAAATCATTTTGTATTCCTCTCTTCGCTAATAATATAATACTCAGTGCAGGCGACCCTAAAGCCAGGTCCGGGCCGCCAGACACCTTCAAACACATCTGAATGGCAAGCCAGATTACTTAAGCTTGACCATAGGAGTACCAGTCATCTCTGCAGGAATTTCCATGCCTGCCAAAGTCAGCAGGGTTGGAGCAATGTCACAGAGAGCGCCATCGCTGGCAATCCAGCCTACGCGGTCGGATACAACGATGAATGGTACAGGATTGGTTGTGTGAGCGGTGAAAGGTGCACCAGTCTCAGGGTCAACCATCTGATCTGCATTACCGTGGTCAGCAGTGATACATACGTCGCCGCCAACCTCACGAATAGCCTCAACAAAGCGGCCAACGCAGGTATCAACAGTCTCAACAGCCTTTACAGCTGCCTCAATAACGCCGGTGTGGCCAACCATATCGCCGTTAGCATAATTCAGGATAATGAAATCATACTTGCCGGACTTAATGGCCTCCACAACCTTGTCAGTAACCTCAATAGCACTCATTTCAGGCTGCAAATCATAGGTAGCAACCTTCGGGGAAGGAACCAGAATACGGTCCTCGCCCTTATAAGGCTCCTCAACACCGCCGTTGAAGAAGAAGGTTACATGGGCATACTTCTCAGTTTCTGCAATGCGCAGCTGGGTCATGCCATTCTTGGAAATAACCTCCCCAAGAGTGTTGGTGATGGACTCAGGCGGATATGCAACTTTTACATTAAGGCCTTCCTCGTACTGAGTCATGGTAGCGAAGGAAAGCTTAAGAGCCTTGCGATCGAAGCCACCAAAGTCAACATCAGTAAATGCATGAGTCAGCTCACGGGCACGGTCAGGACGGAAGTTGAAGAATACAACACCATCGCCATCCTTCATACCCTTGTAGTCCCCAACAACAGCAGGAACTACAAACTCATCAGTTACCTCATTTGCATAAGATGCCTTAACAGCGCCTACTGCATCATCAGCAGCAACGCCCTTGCCCAATGCAATGGCCTCATAAGCCTTCTGTACACGATCCCAGCGGTTATCGCGGTCCATTGCATAATAACGTCCGGACAGGGAAGCAATCTTACCACAGCCGATTTCAGCAATCTTAGACTCCAGCTCTGCAACGTATTCAGCAGCAGAGGAAGGATCAACATCACGGCCATCAAGGAATGCATGAACATATACATCCTTGAAGCCCTGGTTCTTAGCGAACTGTAAGAGACCATAGAGATGCTCACTATGGCTGTGTACACCGCCTGGGGAAACGAGACCCATGAGGTGCAGTGCGCCGCCATTGGACTTAGCCTCAGAAGCCACACTTACCAGAGCCTCATTCTTGAAGAAATCACCATCCTTGATAGCCTTGGTGATACGGGTCAGTGCCTGGTAAATAATACGGCCAGCACCAATGTTGGTATGACCAACCTCAGAGTTACCCATCTGACCGTCAGGAAGACCAACGAACTCGCCGGAAGCCTGAATGTGGGTGGAAGGGAAATTCTGTCTGAGACTATCAATAACAGGAGTCTTAGCTATCTGGATAGCATTGTTTGGATCACAGGTTTTGCCGTTGCCATAGCCATCCATGATAATTAATGCAACAGGTGCATTTTTTAATTTTGCCATTATTTTATCAACCTCTAAATTAGAACTTTACAATTGCGGAGAAGTCAGCAGCCTTCAGGGAAGCGCCACCAACCAAAGCACCGTCAACGTTTGGCTGAGCCATGAGATCCTTAATGGTAGCTGGCTTTACAGAACCGCCATACTGGATACGGATAGCATCAGCAGCACTCTGGCCAAATACTTCAGCTACAGCCTCACGGATAGCCTTGCAAACTTCTTCAGCCTGCTCGAAGGTAGCAGTCTTGCCGGTACCGATAGCCCAGATTGGCTCGTAAGCGATAACCAGCTTAGCAACCTCGTCAGCGGAGAAGCCATCAAGAGCAGCCTTAATCTGCTTTACAACATGAGCGATATAGGTGCCAGCCTCACGGATTTCCAGGGACTCACCGCAGCAGATGATAGGAGTAATGCCAGCAGCGTAAGCAGCACGAGCACGCTTGTTAACGCCCTCATCAGTCTCACCGAAGTAGTCACGACGCTCGGAATGGCCAAGTACAACGTACTCTACGCCGATTTCCTTCAGCATGCCGGTGGAAATTTCGCCGGTGAAAGCACCTTTTGGCTCCCAATGAACATTCTGAGCACCAACATGAATCTTAGTACCCTTGCAAGCATCAGCTACAGCAGCCAAAGCAGTTGCAGTTGGGCAAGCTACTACATCTACAGCCTCAACGTCAGCTACCAATGGAGCCAGCTCCTTAACAAGCTTAACGCCCTCAGCAATAGTGTTGTTCATCTTCCAGTTACCAGCAATAATAGGTCTACGTGCCATAATAATTTTATCCTCCTCAAATTATCTATATATTTATTAGTTTAATACTTTACAATTTTATGCGTCTGCAATTGCAGCGATGCCTGGGAGCTCTTTACCCTCAAGGAACTCGAGAGTAGCGCCGCCACCAGTGGAAATATGGGAAATCTTGTCGGAAAGACCAGTCTTCTTCAGGGCTGCAATGGAGTCACCGCCACCAACGATGGAAATTGCACCATTCTCGGTAGCCTTGGCAACAGCCTCAGCAACAGCCAAAGTACCCTTTGCAAAGGCATCGAACTCGAATACGCCCATAGGACCATTCCAAATAACGGTCTTTGCACCCTCAAGAGCCTTTACGTACTCATCACAGGTCTTAGGACCAGAATCCAGAGCTTCCCAACCCTCTGGAACCTTATCAACATCAACGATCTTGGTGTTGGCAGTAGCAGAGAAGTCATCAGCAATGGTTAGGTCAACAGGGAGAACAACCTTTACCCCCTTCTCCTTGGCCTTCTTCAGCTGGCCAAGAGCCTCTTCGAACTTATCCTTCTCGCAGATGGAGTTACCGATTGGCAGGCCCTGTGCAGCATCAAAGGTATGAGCCATACCGCCACCGATGATGATGGTATCAACCTTGTCAATCATGTTGGAGATAACGCCAATCTTATCGGAAACCTTTGCGCCGCCGATGATAGCAACGAATGGACGCTTTGGAGCCTCCAGGGTCTGGCCGATGAACTTAATCTCCTTTTCCATGAGGAAGCCGGCAACGGACTCAAGGTACTGGGCAACACCAACGTTGGCTGCATGAGCACGGTGGGAAACACCAAATGCATCGTTTACGGCAATGTCAGCCAGGGAAGCCAGCTGCTTTGCAAATCCAGGGTCATTCTTCTTCTCTTCCTTGTGATAACGGAGGTTCTCTAAGAGGAGAATCTCACCTGGCTTAAGGTCAGCTGCAGCCTTCTCAGCCTCAGGACCAACACAGTCAGAAACCCACTTAACATCAACGCCCATAACCTCAGATACGCGCTTAACGATGTGCTTGGTGGAGAACTTGTCCTCGCAGGCCTCAGTAGGACGGCCAATGTGGCAAGCCAGAATAACTGCTGCACCCTGATCCAGCATATACTTAACAGTTTCCTTGGTAGCCTGAATACGAGTATCGTTGGTGATATTCATATTCTCATCAAATGGTACGTTGTAATCTACGCGGCAAAATACCTTCTTACCCTTAAGATCTACATCTTTAATGGTTTTCTTGTTCATACCCATATTAATAAAAACCTCCGTCAATAAAATAGGTCCGGCCCAAACAAAGGCCGGACCTCAATGGATCTTTAAACTATTGTTTTTCGATGACGATTATCAGCCTAACTCAGCGAAGTACTTAATGGTACGAACCATCTGGCTGGTGTAGGAGTTCTCGTTATCATACCAGGAAACAACCTGAACCTGAGTCAGGCCATCACCTACAGGGCTAACCATGGTCTGGGTAGCATCGAAGAGGGAACCGTAACGCATACCAACGATATCGCTGGATACGATCTCGTCCTCGTTGTAACCGAAGGACTCAGTAGCCTGCTTCTTCATAGCCTCGTTAACCTGCTCTACAGTTACATTGCCCTTAACTACAGCGTAGAGAAGAGTAGTGGAACCAGTAGGGGTAGGAACGCGCTGTGCAGCACCGATAAGCTTGCCGTCCAGCTCTGGAATTACAAGGCCGATAGCCTTTGCAGCACCAGTGGAGTTAGGAACGATGTTAACAGCTGCAGCACGGGAACGACGGAGGTCACCCTTGCGCTGTGGGCCATCAAGAGTCATCTGGTCACCAGTGTAAGCATGGATAGTAGCCATGATACCGGACTGGATTGGAGCCAGATCGTTCAGAGCCTTGGCCATAGGAGCCAGGCAGTTGGTGGTGCAGGAAGCTGCGGAAATAACCTTGTCTTCCTTGGTGAGTACCTTGTGGTTTACATTGTAAACGATAGTAGGGAGGTCCTTACCTGCTGGAGCAGAAATAACAACCTTCTTAGCACCTGCAGTCAGATGTGCAGAAGCCTTCTCCTTGGAAGTGTAGAAACCAGTGCACTCCAGAACAACGTCTACATCATGCTGGCCCCAAGGAATCTCTGCTGCGTTAGCGCAAGCATAGATCTTGATCTCTTTGCCGTTAACAGTGATGGAATCTTCACCAGCAGTTACCTTGTCAGCGTACTTGTAACGACCCTGGGAAGAATCGTACTTCAGAAGATGAGCCAGCATCTTAGGGCTGGTCAAGTCGTTGATTGCAACAACCTCATAACCCTCTGCGTCGAACATCTGACGGAATGCCAGACGACCAATACGGCCAAAACCATTAATAGCTACTTTTACTGCCATTTGTAAAATACCCCCTAAAAATATATAGATAATAATTTGAGAACACGTCAGAAAAAGACACCCATCTACCTGAATGGCAGACAGATGACGTTCATATATCCTAGTGTCCCTTATCTTTTAAGTAAGTTAATATTACACCAATTCAAGATGCCTTGTCAACGCAAATTCATAACCTTCAGTTAAGTATAGCATAAATAATATGTATCATACTAAAGTAAGCTTACAATCCGTATAAAGTAATAATTTATGCCCCTTTATCAGCAATTTACGGTGGCCGGCTTATACTCCTTTTTTCCTATCTTTTCCATGGACAGGACAGACTGAACCGCTATGGCACATTCAAGGCGCTTTTTCTGGATTTCACAGCCCACCTCGTAAGGCTTTCTGATATCGTCATGGAACAGATCTGCGTTGGCATGACAGCCGCCGGAGCAGAAATACTTGGCCCAGCAGGTCTTGCAGCGCTCCTTGTTCATTACGTGGGACTCGCGGAAATAACGGGTGATTTCCTCAGCTCCCTCATCCAGATCATCAAATACATTGCCCAGCTTGTACTTGTTGCGGCCTACAAACTGGTGGCATGGATAAAGATCCCCATTGGCAGCCACCGCATAATATTCGTGGCCGGCACCACAGCCCGCCAGACGCTTGGCCACACATGGACCGTTGGAAAGATCCATATTAAAGTGGAAGAAGAAAAAGCCCTTGCCATCACGATGACGCTTCAGATAAAAGTCAGTAAGTCTGTCATACTCGGCAAAAATCTCCGGCAGCATCTCTTCAGTAAGACCATAAGGAGAATCCTTCAGAACCACCGGCTCCATGGAAAGGATATCAAAGCCTGCATCTGCCATTGCCTCAACGTCCTTGGTAAAGTCAAGATTCTCTGCGGTGTAGGTGCCACGCATGTAATAATTATCACCGTTACGGGAATCCACACACTTCTTGAAATTATTCATTACTTTGTCATAGGTGGGCTGACCGCCGCAGTCAGGGCGCATGTTGTCATGAGTCTCCTTGCGGCCGTCGGTGCTGAGAACCAGGCTTATATTATTGTCGTTAAGCCACTTAATATTGTCGTCGTTGAGGGCCAGACCGTTGGTGGTGAGGGTCAGCTTGAATTCCTTCCCCGTTTCCTTCTCCCGCTTTCTTACATACTCGGTAACATCCTTCACCAGTGGCATATTAATGAGAGGCTCTCCGCCAAAGAAATCGATTTCACAATGCTTTCTTGGGCCGCTGTGCTCAATAATATAATCTACTGCAGCACGGCCTACCTTGCTGTCCATAAGCTGACGCTCGCCGCCGTACTCACCGGTGTCACCGAAGCAATACTTGCAGCGCATATTGCAGTCATGTGCAGTCATAAGGCACAGGGACTTAACCAGGCCCTTGGCCTTGAAGGTTGGGGGAACATCGATATCAGGGGCAAAAAGCTGGTTCTTGTCCATGAGAATATGGAGTTCCTCCAGAGCCTCCTTCAAATCATTTTCCGTATACTTTGATTTAAAATTACTTATAACCTCGTTATCATTATCACCATTAAAAATATCCATTATGTCATAAATCATTTTATCGATTACATGGACTGCTCCACTGTTCACATCCAGCAGGATATACATGCCGTTCTGGACGAATTTGTGGATTTTTGTGCTCATTTCATTACTCATAATAAAATTGTACTCTCCTAAAAACACAAGAAAAAAGCTCCCTCCCGGGGAGCCCTTTTCGCTTAATAATTATTTCTTGCTTTCACAAACCTGATTGCCAACAGTACAAGAAGTCTTGCATGCGGACTGGCAGGATGCCTGGCACTCGCCGCAGCCGCCAGAAGTCTTTGTAGCCTGCAGAGTAGGCTCATTTACAGTCTGAATGTGCTTCATATTAGGTAACCTCCTCACCTTAAATAAAGTCCTAAGCTATTTTACCCTTTTTTGTCTTTATATGCAAATTTTAATGCTGGTTTATTCCCAGCTGGGTCATAATTCTGCCCTTTATCAGACGCCATTTAAATTCCGTAAGCCCAAACATCGGGTGAGGAATGTTGATGCGCTGGAGGAGATAAGGGTTGGTATCAAAGGTGTTAAGGCCTGCATCTCCCGTAACTGCTGCAAGGTATTCTTCCTCCTTCAGCATATCCAACAGCTCCTGGGTATATTTGCCGTTAGGATAGGACAGGGTATAAATGGTATCCACCCCATTCCATTCCATTAAGAGCTTGGACAGCTTCACCTCATCCCGCGCTGTGGTCAGATCCATTTCTGTCAGCGGCAGATGGTTGGCAGTGTGGCTGCCTATTTCAACTCCCCTGTGCTGGATATCCTTCAATTGATCCCAGGACATGTAATTTTCCTTGCCGATGTCATTTCCTACCATAAAAATAGTAGCCTTCAGTCCCCGCTTTTCCAGGATTGGGAGAAGCTCCGTGTAGTTTGTTTCATAGCCGTCATCAAAGGTGAGAATCACCGGCTTTTCCGGAAGCTGCTGCAGCCCCTTCTTTGCCCTTAAATAGTCCCTTATAGAAATGGTGGTATAGCCCTGCTCTTCCAGATAATCAAGCTGGGCCTCAAATTCTGCCGGCGGTACATTGTACTCGTAGGCCTTGTCCGGGTTCTTTTCCTGTACCATGTGGTACTCCAAAATAGGGAAGCCCTCGGGAGCCGGCTGGGATAAAAGATACTGAATCCCTGCAAACAGTACCACTGCCCCAAGGACAACAACCAATAATGCTATCTTAATAAACCTCATATACTTCTTCAATCATCTTCACCTTTTTCTTTATTTTTCCCCCGCAGCTCCTCTGCCAGGGTCACCAGCTTCCTCAGCCGATGATTGACACAGGACTTGGTTACCAAAAGCATTTCCGCCAGCTCCGCCAATGTGGCATCGGGATTATCCTGCCGACATTGGGCTGTCTTTCTGAGGGCCTTGGTAAGTCCCTCCAGCTTTCCCTCGTCCTTTAGATATTTTATGCACTCATTTTGATAAATGGCCGCGTCCACGGTTTTTTGGAGATTGGCAGTTTCGCAGTTAACCAATCGGTTAACCTGGTTGCGGACTTCCTTAAGATTGCGGCCTCCCTCAAATTCCTCCAGTGATTTGGACGCGCCGATTATGGACAAAAAATCCATAATGGCCTCCCCGTCCTTCATATATATAAGGTAATGGTTCTTACGGTCGGTAAAGCCTGCAGGAAAGCCCATACGCTTCAGCACCCCTGCAATGGTGTCCGCAAAACCGTAATTTGAAGTAACCATTTCCAGATGGCACTCCGCCTCAGGCTTGTTGATACTGCCTCCCCCCATAAAAGCACCACGAAGATAGGCGTGGCGGCAGCAAACTTTCTTCAGCAGGGCCTTGTCCCGGCCCAGGGAACCCTCCGTTTCCCCCAGCATCCCCAGCTTTTCCATCAGGGGACGCACCAAAGGAGAGGGCACCACCCTAACCATGTAGCGGTTGTTTTTCTTCAGCCGCTTGCTGCGTGTTACAGTAACCTCAGTCTGCACGTCACTGGTGGCTTTCAAAAGGCTAAGGGTCTTTCTGGCCACCGCCGCGTTTTCAGTTACATAATTCAGCCCCAGGGTCATGTTTGGCCCCAGTGTCATGGAGGCACCCATACGCAAAAGCGCTGCCAGCTCCGCAGTCTGGCAGCATAATTTTTTATCCAGTTTGTGGGCCAGCTCATTTTTCACATCAGCTGCAAAAGATGGCATATTTTTCTCACCAAACTTCTATTTATAATCTTTCTTTTAATGTCTCTTGATTTCGTCCAGACCGGCCTTTATGCCGTAAACTGCCCGCATAACACTGCTGGCCAGCTTGCGGGAGTCATGGTAAATTGCATCCTTGCCGCTTATAAGGTCTGCCTTTATAAGACCAACCCCCAGAGCATTCAATGCATCATCGTCCACCTTCACCGGATAAGCACCCTTTTCCGCGTATTTCTGGGCCAAATCCTCCGGAACAGGAGTGGAATTTACAATAACATAATCTATGGCCTGTCGCCCTGCATGATCCAAAATGGCCTTTACATGCATGGAGGCGGTGTAACCATCGGTCTCCCCCGGCTGGGTCATAACATTACAAATGTAAATCTTAATGGCCTTGCTGCGGCAGATGGCATCGCCTATACCCTCCACCAAAAGATTTGGCATTATGCTGGTATAAAGGCTGCCAGGCCCCAAAACTATGGCATTGGCGTCACGGATAGCATCCAGTGAGGACTGGACCGCCTCCACATGCTCAGGGAAAAGCTTAACCCGATGAATCCTTTTATGAACCTCCGGAATGTGGGATTCGCCGCAGACAATGGTGCCATCCTCCATAATGGCATCCAGTCGAACGTGCTCCTTGCTGGCAGGAAGTACGCGGCCCTTCACCGCCAGAACCTTGGAGGATTCAGCCAGAGCTGTTTCCACATCTCCTGTTACCTCCGCCATGGCAGCAATAAAGAGATTTCCGAAGCTATGGCCAGACAGAGAGCTGCTGCCGCCAAAGCGGTGCTGGAAAAGTTTCTCCATTAATGGCTCCTTATCAGCCAAGGCTACCAGACAGTTACGCATATCCCCCGGCGGGATAATGCCCAGCTCCTCACGAAGCCGCCCGGAGGATCCTCCATCATCGGCCACAGTAACCACCGCCGTAACGTTGGTGGTAACCTCCTTGATACCGCGAAGCAACACGCTGAGGCCATGACCGCCGCCCACTACGGTGACAGCAGGGCCCTTGCCCAGCATGCGCTTTTCATAGATTAAATCCACCAGCTTTTCCGAGGATGATGGATAAACCACATCGATAACGGACTGGATTATAAAACGGGCCGCCATGGCCATAATCAAAAAGCCAATGACCACCATTACTGAGCCTATAACCGCCGTGGCTGTATAGGTATATTCCCCGGAGAAGGTATAAACAGCCCAGAATATGGACTCCTCTATACTATCTATGTATTTGTAGTTGAACATAATTGCTATGCCCAGACTGGCCAACATAACACCGGCGGCAAACAGCAGCAGCCAGCGCTTGAATCTCATGCCTGGATACAACCATTTCAAAAAATTCATTGTTTGTTACTCCTTAACATTCCTCGCGAACGTGTTCCCAAACATCATTTTTCATAAGATCACGGTGCTCCAAATTCACCAGATATCCCTTGTCCTTCAACCTGTCATATATGTGTTTTGCAATAAACACAGATCTGTGCATGCCCCCTGTGCAGCCCACAGCAATTACCAGCTGGGTCTTGCCCTCTTTCTCGTACTGGGGCATAAGAAAATCTATCATATTGTCCAGATGTTTCTCAAACTCCTTGGTCACAGGATATTGCTCGATATACTGGCCCACCTCCGGCACGGCACCACTCTTATGGCGCATGGATTCCACGTAAAATGGGTTTGGCAAAAAGCGCACATCAAACACCAGATCAGCATCCAGTGGCATACCAAACTTAAATCCAAAGGACATTACATTTGTGTTGAGTCTGTCCCCTGGCTTGGAGGCAAAAATATTCAGGATTTTTTCCTTCAATTCAATTTTCTTCAAATCTGAGGTATCAATAATATATGTGGCCTTGTTTCTGATTGGGGCCAGACGTTCACGCTCCTTGGCAACTCCCTCGGGAATTCTGGAGCTTGGGGCCATTGGATGACGGCGGCGTGTTTCCTTGTAACGGCGGATAATGGCCGCATCAGAGGCATCCATAAAGAGCATTACATAGGGCTGATTATCCCTATCCATGTTTTCCAATACGTGGATAAAGGTATCGAAGAATTCCCGGCTCCTGGTATCCACCACCAGTACCACCTTGTTTACATGACCATCGGAATGACGGCAAAGCTCAGCAAATTTAGGTATAAATACAGGAGGCAGATTATCGATAACAAAATACCCCACATCCTCCATGTAACGGCACGCCTGGGTTTTGCCCGCCCCGGACATGCCAGTTACGATAATAAAATCCATTCTTTCATCTCTATCCATAACAGCCTCCTTCTTCAATCAGCCTGTTAGTCCAGACAGAATCTCTCAATAGCCTCTGCAACACCATCATTGTCGCAGTCAGCCACCTCATATCCTGCAATTTTCTTTACGTTTTCGTTGGCATTGCCCATAGCCACCCCAAAGCCTGCCGTCTCAAGCATGGTGAGATCGTTGTTTGAGTCCCCAATGGCCAAAACCGCTTCCATTGGTATATTATACTTTTCAGCCATCCTGGCAATAGCAGTGCCCTTATTTACTCCCGGT
Organism: Anaerovibrio sp. RM50; assembly: GCF_000622005.1. GTDB lineage: Bacteria > Bacillota > Negativicutes > Selenomonadales > Selenomonadaceae > Anaerovibrio. The sequence goes on from NZ_JHWV01000016.1 coordinate 43,868, forward strand.
TTAATAAGCTCAATATAAATCGGGGTTGATTTAACAGCCACAATACGGCCCTTAAACTTCTCCGAAATAGTTTCAACCACCCTGTCCCCTTCCTCAGGGTTATCCACCATAATCAAAAGCTTTGGCACATTGTCCATGTACTTTTTCAGCTCATCCCCCACGGCATTGCCCTTAACCCCTGCGGCACGGCAGTAATAGGCAGATTTGTCATTTTCCTTGCGGTAATAGAGGTTATCGTTACTATAAACCTGAATGTACAGCTTTTGGGACTCCGCAAACTCCACCAGCTCCTCCACCAGGCTGCGGTCCAGATATGAGGCGAAAATTTCTTCCCCTTCCACGGTCTTTATAATAGCTCCATTACAGGTGATAATAGGCACATTAACCCCCAGATCCTTTACAAAGGGCAGGGCAGAAATGTGCATTCTTCCCGTGGCTACAGTGAAAATCACCCCCGAGTCCATGGCCTTTTTGACAGCCTTCTTAATCCCGTCACTAATCTGACGTTGGCTGTTCAGCAGGGTACCATCCATATCTGTAACAAAGAGCTTAGCTTTCATAATACCTTTCCTTTCATTAAATAGCTCAACCATTACGGCTTAAAATAAACCGTAACACTTGTCCCGGGATCCACCACTGTATTGGCGGGGATACTCTGGCCAGTTGATAGCCCCGAGCCCTGAATATTCATTCCCAGTCCCATTTCTCCCAGCTTCTGTGAAACCTCACGGATACTCATGCCACTAAGATCAGGCATTATTTGCTTTCCCGGCGGGGCAGTATTTGCAACTTGCTGAGATGTCTTTTTATTTTGATCCTTATCCATATCTGCAAATGGATCTGAGGTTGGCTCAATATGCTTATAACGCAACAGCTGGGCAAAGATTTCTCCTGCCACCGGTGCTGCAATCTGACCGCCGTAGAATGCTCCGGCGGTAGGATCATCGATTATTACCAAAACCACCAGCTGAGGATCATCCACAGGGGCAAATCCACAGAAGGAGGCTATATAGCGGCCCTCCATGTAGCCGGCAGTATCCTTATTGATTTTCTGGGCTGTACCCGTTTTTCCCGCCACACGATAGCCCTTAACCTGTGCCTTTTGACCACCGCCAGTGGCAACGACCTGCTCCAGAAGGCCCATAAGTGTTTTATCCGTGGCAGAGCTCAATACCCTACGTACCTCCTCACGGCCATTTTCCTTGTATAATGAACCATCCGCATTGGTAATACTCTTTACGATATGAGGCTTTAACAATACACCATCATTGGCAATGGCAGACATAGCTGTACAGAGCTGCAACGGTGTAACCGCAATACTCTGGCCAATGGACATGGTGGCAATATCGGAATCCAGCATCTTATCTGTTTCAAAGAGCATACCGGAGGCCTCACCAGGCAGCTCCACTCCAGTTGGCTCGCCAAAGCCAAACTTACGGGCATATTCATTTAGCTTTTCCCCGGTCAGAATCTGGCCTATCATGGCAAAACATGTATTGATGGAATTTTTAACGATATCCGTAAAAGTAACTGTACCAAAGCTTTCACCGTTCCAGTTCTGAATATGCTTGTCCGATACGTTAATACGGCCCGGATCATAGAAGGTCTGCTCCGGACTTACTACCCCTTCTTCCAGGGCTGCTCCGGCAACAATGGACTTAAAGGTGGAACCAGGCTCGTAAATATCTGACACAGCGTGGTTCTTGATTACGTCCATATTATAGTCGGCAAATTTATTTGGATTATAGCTTGGGCGGGCAGCCATGGCCAAAATTTCGCCATTTTTTGGATCCATAACAATGGCGGTAACACTTTGAGGCTGGTTCTCCACCATGGCCTTGTCCAGAACCTGCTCCACAATGAACTGCATGGTGGCATCTATGGTAAGGGTAACTGTCTTGCAGCTGTCCCCCTTGTAACGCTGCTGGGAACGGGAGAAAATGGAATCAAAAATAGTACGGCCCCTCATGTCCGTAAGCACATCTTCTTCCTGCACATCCCCCTTTACGATGCTGTCCATGGAGTATTCCAACCCCTCCAGCCCCTTATCCTCCATACCGATAAAGCCAATTATATTCGCGGCCAGCATATCGTTTGGATAGTAGCGCTTTACCTCATCATCCATCCAGAGGCACTCATAGCCCTTATCCTTTTTCAGCTGATTAATGGCGGCCTCCTCATCACTTTCAAGACCATGCTTCACCGCATAATAAGCTCCGCCCTCACGGATACGGTTGGCGATGGTCTCAGCGGGTATATTAATAATAGGGCTCAGTTCAGCGGACAACACCTGAATGTCCTCCTCACTGCCCACCTTGTCCGGGCGTATGACCAGAAGCTTGGCTATACGGCTGATGGCCAGCTCACGGCCGTTACGGTCCAGAATCTTCCCCCGGGGAGACTGACGCACCACGTTATCCCGGGCTATGTTCATGATTTTTTCTTCCATTTCGCTGTGCTGAATTACCTGCAGGATAAAATATCTGCCAATAGTAACAACAAACAGCGCCATAATTACCACGATAAGAATATCTATGTTTCTCAGAATTTTAGGCTGTTTATTTTTCATTATTCTACTCCAAATTTATACTATTCTAACTTATTATTTTACACCAATATAGTACAAATGCCAAAATTTCGCTTACACAAAATAAAATATCAAAATTGTATCTATTTAAAGAATTTTTTTACGATTTTTAAGATAAAAGTTTACTTTTGCATCTTTTCGCTGGTATAATGTAGCTAGAATGGTGGTGTTGAAAATGGATGATATTGATAAGAAGATCCTTAAGCGCCTGCAAGAAAACGCCCGTGTCACAATTTCGGTTTTGAGTTCGGAGATTTCCCTCTCCATGCCAGCTATCAGTGAACGTTTAAAAAAGTTGGAAGCTTCTGGTGTCATTAAACAGTATACCGCTATTTTGAATCCTGAGCTTGTGGACAAGCAGCTTATGGCTTTGGTGTTCCTTAGCTTTAACAACCCTAGCCATGGTGACAGATTCAAGGATTTTGTGGTGGATGAGCCCGACATCAAGGAATGCTTCTACATCACTGGTGACTTCGATTATTCTTTGAAGATAATCACTCAAAATACTACTACTCTGGAAAATCTTCTGACACGCATCAAGGAACAGACCGGCGTGAGCAAGACGCAAACTATCGTGGTTCTGTCATCTATCATTGACAGGCCTTCCGTAACCGTTGAATAATTCTGTATAATAAAAATGGGACTGCCTTAGGCGGTCCCATGTTTTGTTTCCTCATTACCAATGGTACTTTTCCCCACGGTTAATTTTAAATGCCCTGTATATCTGCTCCACCAGCAGGAGACGCACCATCTGATGGGTAAAGGTCATCCTGGAAAAGCTGAGGAGCATATCTGCGGCGGCCCTTACTTCAGCGGACAAGCCAAAGGCACCGCCTATAAGGAAGGTTATGTTGCTTTTTCCCGACAGGCCCAGGCTGTCAATCTTGGTTGCCAGCTCCTCAGAGGACAGCTCCTTGCCATACACGTCCAGAACTATAAGATAGCTTCCCTCCGGCACCTGCTTTAAGAGACGCTGGCCCTCCTGGGTCAGTGTCTGCTGTTTTTCAGCCTCGGAGGGATTATCCTTCATTTTTTCTTCGCTGATTTCAGTAATCTTCACATTGGCGAAGGGACCCAGCCGCTTCAAAAATTCATTTATGCCCTCAGTGAGATATTTTTCCTTTATCTTCCCTGCGGTAACTATATTGATTTTCATCCTGATTAACCCTCAACAGGCTGGGCATCCAGAGTAACATTTACAGTCTTGGTGGTACCGTTGGAGTCGTATTTGACCTCCACTGTTTCACCCACCTGATGAGCTGTTATTGCTGCCCGCAGCTCTCCCACGGTGTTAACCTCTGTTCCGCCTACAGCCAGAATAATATCACCGCGGCGGAAGCCGGCACGGCCTGCAGGACCATCCAAAGATACATTAAATACATATACGCCCTTGTCAATATTCAAAATATATCCGCTGCGGGCTGCAGATTCCTTGTCGAACACACTTACACCAAGATATGGTCTGGTTACATGGCCCTGGGCTATAAGCTCCTCCACCACACTGCGAACAGTGTTTATTGGAATAGCAAAGCCCATGCCCTCTACGGCATTTGTAACAATTTTCTGGGAATTGATGCCAATAACCTTGCCATCGGCATTTACCAAAGCACCGCCGGAATTTCCCGGATTAATTGCCGCATCTGTCTGGATGAGCTTCATATTACTTTCGCCCTTATTGAGGACGCGATTAACTGCACTGATTACACCAGTAGTAACACTGCCCTGGAATTCCAGCCCCATTGGATTGCCAATGGCAATGGCAGGCTCACCCACCATAATGTCATCAGAGTCGCCGAACTCCGCTGCCGGCAAATCATTGGCATCAACCTTTACCACTGCCAAATCAGTGATTTCGTCTGCTCCCACCAGCTTGCCGTTTAGGCTGCGGCCATCGGACAGGGAAACAATTATCTCCTTGGCCCCGTCAATAACGTGATTATTGGTTACGATATAACCATCGCTGCGGAAGATTACGCCGGAACCATATCCCTCCACATCACGAATATTGAAGAAGAAATCTCTGGCAACGGCTTTATTGGTAATACCCACCACTGCAGGGCCCACGTTCTTGGCCGCCCTGACAACTGGCGTGTTTCTGGCATCTGATACATTAGTGTTGTAGCTTGGACTGGAGGCAGGGATTCCTTCGGCTACATTATTTTTGCCGCATCCCCCCAGCATTACTGAGCCCGCTACCAGGAGACCCATTACAACCGGCAGACAAGACTTAAAAATTCTCTTCTTTGTAATCATTTTCTCTCCCTCCAAAATATATAAAATATATCAAAAATCCACACTGACACATCTGTCCTGGGCCGTGAGGATAAGCTCCATGTTCTTTACCCCCTGCTGGTCCAGAATCTGCCGAACGGTTTTCATCGCCAAATCCGGCATATTATTTGATTCACTGAGATGTGCCAGCAAGACCTTTTGCGGTGGTTGTTTTAAATGAACCAGAGTCCATGCTGTGTCCATATTGGACAGGTGGCCCCGGTTGCTCAATATACGCTGCTTTAATGGCCAGGGATATTCGCCATTTTTCAGCATATCAACATCATGGTTGGCTTCCAGTATCATTACCCGGGCTGATTCCAGCTCCTGTCTGAGGTTGCTGTCCACAAAGCCCATGTCCGTGGCTACCACACATTTCACACTGCCATTTATGGAATAGCCCACCGGGTCCGCCGCATCATGGGGAATTCCGAAAGCCTTTATGGTCAATTTATTTATTCTGACCCTATCCATAATTGGATTAATACACTCCTGGGGAATGTCCCTATAGCAGCTCATGGCCCGAAAAGTTTCCGGACGGCTGTATACCGGTACACCATATTTCTTTGTCAAAGTGGCAAGCCCCTTTATGTGGTCACTGTGCTCATGGGTTATAAAGACCCCATCCAACTCTTCAATGGAATGACCTATATTTCCAAGCTCTTGCCTTATGCGCCTTGCGCTGATTCCAGCATCCACCAAAAGACGGCTGCCCTCCATATCTATGAAAGTACAGTTTCCCTTGCTGCCGCTGGCCAAAACCGAAACCTGCATCTTTCCTCCTATAAACCAAGTATAAGAAGCCCTGCTGAAAAAATTCTGTAAATAATATTATATTTTTCTTAGAACCCCATATACCATAACAAAAAAGATGAAAAAGGTCAAAAAGAAAGGGCAGGGCCACTTCCTTGAACGACCCTACCCTTGTTACTCAGTTATATTTTTTCTCTTTTCTCTGACATTTAGGACACTCACCGTAAAAATACAGCTGTCTGCCAGTCATCTTGTAATCTGAAAGCTTGGCCACCTGATCCATAATGGCTTCATCGTCGAAATCCATAATATCATCTACCCTGCCACAGGTGTTGCAGCGTACATGGGGGTGATTTTCCATTCTGGCGTCATAGCGGTAGCTGTCCTCGCCAAGGTTCAGCACCTGAGCCAGACCGATCTTGTCAAAAATCTCCATGGTCTTATATACAGTTGCCAGACTCATGGCAGGATAAGTTGGCAATAACTTATTATAAAGCATTTCAGCATTTGGATGTTCCGTTGTATTCTGCAAAGCATCATAAACTGCAAGACGCTGTGGTGTTACCTTGAAGCCATGATCGCGAAGTATATTTGCTACACTTTGCATATCCATCATCATAAAATATTTCCTCCAGACTTAGTTGTACGTTATAACTATCTTTTATAATTATCAATTGATAATTAATCTCCATTGAGTATTTTACATACAATTAACTTTCATGTCAATATATAGGATAATAGTTTCATTTCTACCCAAAGGAAATAATATGGTATAATTACATGGTTATTGCTTATTTAATGGAGGAATAAATCAGAATGAAAACAGAAAACATCAGTAAAATAATTTCCGATGAATTAAAAATAAAAGTTTTTCAGGTGGATGCTGTTACAGAACTTTTGGACGAGGGCAACACCATCCCATTCATTTCCCGTTACCGAAAGGAAAAAACCGGGGAACTGGACGAGGAAAAGGTGCGCATTATTTCCGAAAGGCTGGCATATCTCCGCAATTTCGTAAAGAGGCAGGAAGAAATCCTCAATAAAATAGAGGAACAGGGCAAGCTTACCCCTGAACTCCAGCAGGCCATTGAGAAGACCACCAAGCTCCAGGAGCTGGAGGACATCTATCTTCCTTACAAGCAGAAGAAGCGCACCAGAGCCCAAAAAGCCAAGGAAAAGGGACTGGAGCCACTGGCCAACACCATTATGCTCCAAAGCCTTAACAACGGCACTCCGGAGGATGTAGCTGCTGAATACATTAATCCTGAGCTGGAAGTGGAAACTGCCCAGGATGCCCTGGAGGGGGCCCAGGATATAATTGCTGAAATGATTTCCGAGGAGGCCCAGCTTCGTCAGGAGCTGCGCAAGTTCCTCTGGAACAATGCTTTTATTACCACCTCCCTTGACGAGGAAAAGGAAAAAACTGATGAGGGAAAGGTATTTCTTATGTACAAGGAATACAGGGAGCTGGTCCGCACCCTACCATCCCATCGCATTCTTGCCATTAACCGAGGTGAAAAGCTGGAATGCCTTAAGGTAAAGCTGGAGGCCGATGAGGAAAAAATCCTCTCACTTATTGGCAAACGCTTCATAAAGGGTACTTCCATTTTCCAAAGCCTGTTAAAAGACACCGTGTCTGACAGCTGGAAGCGCCTTATTCAACCATCCCTCGAACGTGAAATCAGAAATCAGCTTACGGAAACTGCGGAGAAGCAGGCTATTGATATTTTTGGCACAAATCTGCGCCAGCTTTTACTACAGGCCCCACTGTCCGGCTTCACCGTAATGGGACTTGATCCCGGCTACCGCACAGGCTGCAAAATGGCCATTGTGGATCCAACGGGCCACGTTCTCGACCACGGTGTTCTTTATATTACCCACGGAGAAAAGGGCGCTGCAGAGTCTGCCAAGAAGGCACTGGCCCTTATCAAAAAATACAAGGTAAATCTCATCTCCATCGGCAACGGCACAGCCTCCTTTGAGACGGAGGAATTTGCCGCCAAGCTAATAAAGGACAACAGCCTCGATACCCATTATATAGTTACCAGTGAGGCGGGAGCTTCTGTTTATTCCGCTTCCCCTCTGGCCAAGGAGGAACTGCCTGAATACGACGTTACCATCCGCGGTGCCGTATCCATTGCCCGCCGTGTACAGGACCCTCTGGCGGAGCTGGTAAAAATTGACCCTAAAGCCATTGGGGTTGGTCAGTACCAGCATGACGTAAATCAAAAGGAGCTGGCCAATACCCTTGACCAGACCATTGAATCCGCCGTAAATCACGTGGGAGTAGAGCTGAACACCGCTTCCCCTGCCCTCCTGAAGCATGTGGCAGGCATTAACGCCACCATTGCCAAAAATATTGTGGCCTACAGAAACGAAAACGGACCATTCAGCTCCCGCAAGGAACTTTTAAAGGTGGCCCGTCTGGGCAATGCCGCCTACACCCAGTGTGCCGGCTTCCTCCGAATCGGCGGAGGCAAGATGCCATTGGATAACACCCCTGTCCATCCTGAATCCTATGAACTGGCCAAAAACATTCTGGGAAAATTAGGGGCAGACCTGAATATATTTAGTGACAAAAAGCAGCTTGAAATACTCCAGGCCAAAATCAAGCTGGCCAACCCGGAAAAGCTGGCCAAGGACCTGGATGCCGGTGTACCAACGGTAAAGGATATTTTGGATGCCCTTGCCAAGCCGGGCCGTGACCCCCGTGAGGATCTGCCGGTACCACTTACCAGAAAGGCCATCGTTAAGCTTTCCGATATTAAAGTGGGCACTATTATGCGGGGAACCGTACGCAACATAACCGATTTTGGCGCCTTCGTGGATATTGGCATAAAGACCGCCGGGCTTGTGCATATTTCCGAGCTGAGCAACAAGCACGTAAAGCATCCCCTGGATGTAGTGGCAGTTGGAGATATTGTTACCGTGCTGGTTATCAGCGTGGATGAGTCCCGTGGCCGCATTGGTCTCAGCATTAAGCAAGTACCTCAGGAGGCCAGGGCTATATGACAAACTTACCCATAATTGAGGAAAAGGAATTCAAATCCCTTATAGCCCAAATACCTCCCAAGGACACTGACAGCATAGCTGAGGTTGAAAAGGTACTTGCCTCCTCCACCATAAAAAGGGAAGATTTTGGTGCCCTCAGATTTTTGCTGAAAAAATATGCCGGTGCCACAGGTTCTGCTGCCTTTGACAACCCCCCAATAAAGGCTGTCACTCTTTGCTGTGCCGACCATGGTGTGGCCAAAGAAAATGTCAGTGCCTATCCGCCTGAAACCACGCTGCACATGGTTGGCAATTATCTGATTTCCCACGGTTCTGCCGCCAATGTCTTTGCAGATTTCACCAGGGCCCACCTCTGTGTGGCAGATTTAGGAATAAACAGCGATAAGGCCAAGGAAATCCCCGGTCTTATCGACTTTCATATTGCCTCGGGCACCAACAACTCCGCCCAAGGCCCTGCCATGACCAGGGAACAGGCAATAAAATCCCTGTACTATGGCTATACTTTGGCTAAACAGCTTCATGAGCAGCAGGGCATAACCCTGTTCTTGCCAGGAGAAATGGGTATTTCCAACACCACCGCCAGTGCCGCCATCACTTCAGCCATTCTTAAGGAATCCCCGGAACACACCACTGGCAGAGGCACCAACATCTCCGATGAACGTTACAAAACCAAGCTGGCCACAGTGGCAAAAATATTGTCTGCAAATAAGCCGGATGCCAATGATCCAATTGACGTCCTTGCCAAGGTAGGCGGTTTTGAGCTGGGTGCCATTGCAGGTCTTATGCTGGGTGCCGCCGCCTCCCGTTCCCTCACCATACTGGATGGCTTCAATTCCAGTGCCGCCGCCCTTATAGCTTTAAGACTGGCTCCTGTTCTCAAGGACTATCTAGTCCCGTCCCACAGGGCCGGAGAACAGGGTCAGCATTTAATCCTCAAGGAAATGGATTTTACCCCCCTGATGGATTTAAACATTAAACTCGGTGAAGCCATTGGCTCCTCACTGGTGGCAGACATGCTGGATGCCGCCATAAGGGCCTATAATAATATCCAAAAGGACCAGACTGCCAAGGAACTGATGGCAGATTCCATCGAAAATGATGTTATTCCTGATATTGCCATTACCCTTACAGATAAGACCTTCGATTATTACACCCACACCATGCCTTCCCTTGACAAGGAGGCAATGGAACGATGCCAGATGCGTCTGGACAATTTGTCCAAGCCTATCTACAGTCTGGGAGTAATTGAGCAGATAGCCGCCCAGCTAAGCGGTATCACCTCCAACGAGCTGCCAAATGACGTTTCCAAAACCATGCTTTTTATCGGCATGAAAAAGGACATCCCTATGGACAGGGATCAGGCCGCTTTTGTCCATAGCTTTGCCTCCCAAACTGGTGCCGACTCCATTGCAGCGTATCTAACCGAGGAAAGGACCCAGATGGATGCCTTCGAATTTGGCCGGCTTCATGGTGAAAATATATCCCTGGGCAACCAGATTATGGGGCTTTCCCTTATTGATAATGACACCGCCTTTATAGATGCCATGGCAGATATGCTCTGCGACAGTCAGGGAAATCTAACACTGGAGGCATCCTCCTTTATGACACAGCTGCCGCCGGAAATGCAGCTTGTTGCCTCAGCTGTTCTTGGGGCAATGATTGCCGCCACCCACAACCGCACAATGATCATTCTTGGTGATAGGGCAGTTACGGCCCTGGCCAGTTATGCCGCTCAGCTGGTGCCGGAAATCCAGCCATTTTTGCTGCCAATTGAGCCGCCCCTTTATCATCTGGCGGTGAAAATCCCCGGCATAACAGCCTGTACGGGAATGCGTCTTATAGATGCCGCCATCCGTACAGTAAATGATATGAAAACCTTTAGCGAAGCCCAAGTGGCCACAGCCAATGACGGCCCTGGAGCCGGAAGGCAGATATAACATAACTGGAGTATTTTCAACGCCAAACAGGGCAGGATAACCATTTTAATGGTTTTCCTGCCCTGTTTTATTTATATCCGTATTGCTTTATTTCTCTTCAGTCATTTCCTGGGCCATCTGAGCCACATGGCGGTACATATCCATTATTTCCCTATGGTGGGCCTTCATGTGCTCCACCGCCTTTATACGCTGGGCCTCCGTGGCTTCCTCAGAAACATAGTCCTTGCCGGCCTGTTCCTGCGCCTTGGCTAATTCGTGAAGCATGGTACAGCCTATATTCATAGCGCCTGATTTAAGGGCATGGACCTTTATTCTGTAGGCATCCCAGTTCTCCTCCCCAAAGGATTTTTCCATTTCCTTGATATTGGCCTCACAAAGCTTGTGGAACATTTCCAGAACGCGCTTATAAAGCTTATCACTGTTATTGCAGAATTTTAACCCAATGGACATATCTATCTTTGGAGAGTTCAGAGAAAGGGACGTGTTGGCAGCAACCTCATTATCCGTAGTTTTAGGCTCCTCCAGTACCTTAACCTCCTCAATGTCTTTCACTTGGTGATTCTCCAAAGGATGCACCAAATTAATAGGCAAATTCCGTTTCACCACAGTATCCAGTTGCTTGCCCGTCATTGGCTTACTAAGATAATCATCAAAACCCTCTGCCAGGAACTTTTCCCGGACCCCAGCCAGGGCCGTAGCCGTCAAAATGACAAACTTCGTCTTTTCCGTACCCTTCAGCTTTTTGGCCTCATGCAGAGTGGCAATCCCATCCATGCCTGGCATCATATAATCTGTCATGACCAGATGGAAGAAATCCTTCTTCAAGAACTCCAGAGCCTCAATGCCGCTGTGGGCTACCGTCAGCTTAGCCTTGGTATCCGAAAGCATACTGGTGGCAACGAAACAGTTCATTTCGTTGTCATCCACAATGAGAATAGACGCCTCAGGAGCGGTAAAGCTAGTGGCAACTACCTCCTCCAGTTCCTCCTCTATATCCTGTTCAGCATCAAAATCACCTATAAGCTCATGCCCCACAATCCTTTGAGGCAGATCAATAATAAAGGTACTGCCCTCTCCATACGTACTTTCCACATGAACAGTTCCCCCCATCATGGTAAGAAGCCTATGGGTAATGGCCAGCCCAAGTCCAGTGCCCTCCACCTTGCAGTTTTTCTGCAAATCAAGGCGTTCAAAATCCTTGAACAGCTTTTCCATGTCCTCCGGCTTAATGCCAATACCCGTATCAGATACTGCCAGTCTTAAGTTCAGCATATCCTCCACGGACTGACCGCTGACATCAAAGGTGACAGATCCCTCATCAGTATATTTAATGGCATTGTTGATTACATTGATGAGAATCTGGCGTATACGCCCTACGTCACCGTAGAGTTCATTAGGCAGGCTGCTGTCCACATTAATGGTAAACTCCAATTGTTTTGCCTTGGCCCTGAAGCCCACCAGAGTTGTTACCTCCTTAAGCAGAATCCTCAAGCTGTATTTATCCGAAACCAGCTCCATACGGCCGGATTCGATTTTGGAAAAATCCAGAATTTCATTAATAATTCCCAAAAGCGCTGTGGAGGCAGAATGAATATTGCTGGCATAACGCCGTATATCCATGTCCCTGCTACGCCTGAGAATCATCTCATCCATGCCGTTAATGGCATTTAAAGGTGTTCTTATTTCATGACTCATATTGGCCAGGAACTGGCTTTTAGCCTGATTGGCATCATCTGCCGCCTGTCTGGCCTTTTTAAGGGCTTCATTCTCCGCCACCTTGGTCTGGGCCATAAACAGATAAATGCTGACACAGGCAAACAACAGCAGCATCAAAGTAAATACCCACTGCACCATCTGATATACACTATTGATTTTTCCTGCCACTGCAGACCAAGGAATATATCCCACCAAGGAAAAATCTGTTTGTGGAAGGTCTGCACCGAAAACATAATATTTCCCTTTGCTTCCTTCTGTATAAACAGCTGCAGCCTTGCTTGTTTCCAGCCTGGAATGAACCTCCACCATACCGGCCTTTATATCCTGATCATCCCAAAATTCGTGATCCTTTGTGGAAAAATTCTCATAAGGAACGGCCAAACTACCATCCTTATACTGAATCATAATGCGGCTATATGGGTTATAATCTGCCAGTCCAAAAACCTTGGTTAAATTTCCCCTTGGAAAAATCTGATAGAGAACATACCTTACGTTATCCCCATAATAAACAGGAACAGCCACAATTATGCCCCCGTCAGGGTGGTAATCCACCACGTTATTTCCCTGAAAAGCCCTGAGCAACTTGGGAAAATCATGCTTGCTGACTACAGCTCCAGTTACGTTTCCCTCGTAATCCATAACCCCGGCTCTGCCGTATACATTTTCCTGATTAATGGCCTCCAAAATATTATTTTTCTGCTCCTCATGCTGCTCCAAATAAATGGAAGCTGCCTTTAGGGTGCTAATGTAGCGCATAAACCGCTCATCTGCCAGCTGGGCCATATCCGCCGTCATTTGAGATACGGATTCCTCAGCAGCATCATTTAACTTACGGCTTATTTGATTCTGGAGAATATTGCCGGTAATAAACAAAATTATGGTCAGGATAATTATCTCGATAAAAGCCTTTTGGGACAGTCCCAATTTACTGATTCTACTATTCAAGGACGTCCACTCCCTTCACCAGCCAATCCATGTGCTGCAACAGATACTCGTCCCTGATAACCTCATTAGGCTGACAGCGGCGTTTCCCCTTATTATCAAATATCTCACCAGCAAAGACAAAACGCCCAGCCAACATTTCCTTTTTCAATTGTTTCAATACAGTACGCTGTTCATAAGTCACAGCATCAGAAAGCTGACTGAGCTCCACCAGATCAGCCTCCATGCCTACCCATCTATTGTCCACAAAATTCATTTCGCCCTTGAGATAATACCTTACTATATCCTCATAGTAACGGTCCCAATTGCACATAATTGAGGTCAAATCATGTTCTGACCCATTTTGAATGTCCTCATAATAGCCAATATAATCTACTCCCATTTTTTCCGCCACAGTGGCGGCCATTGGTTCATCCTGATGGTAGGTTATTACATCGGCCTTTTCCTGAGTAATAAGCCTGTAGGTATGTTCTTCCTCTACTTCCTCATTTTCCCAGCTTCCCGTATACATAACCACTACCCTGGCATTGGGATTAGTTCTCTGAACCCCCAGAGTAAAGGCATTAATTCCCCGATTCACTTCAGAATTTGGCATAGCTGCCACGTAGCCAATAACATTGCTCTTGGTTCGCATTCCCGCCAGGGCTCCTGTCAAATACCGCCCCTGATACATGCGAATAAAATAAGATGTCATATTCCGCCCCCGGCACTCTGCAGAATTAGTACCAAAAGCTACTTGGGGAAATTCACGTATCAAGGTTTTGCCGTCTGTCGTATAGGAATAGCTGGTGAGAAATACCATTCCGGCACCATTTTCTACCATTTTCCGTACTGCATCTGCACACTTGCCATCGAGGCCACTGTTGTTATCGCTTACCAGCAGCTCCACCCCCATGGCATCACAGGCTTTTTTCATACCACGATACTGGGGTGCATTCCAGCCTTCCTCATTTCTGTCCCCCAGCAGCACTATACCAGCAACTGGCTTTTCTATATCTTTATCATTGGCAAAATACCAAAGGGACGCTCCCAAGGCCATAATGAAAAAAAGCAACCCTAAAAGCAGTACCCATTCAAATACTGAGCGTTGTTTAGGTTCCATTTTAAAGCCCCCTACTCATGCATCCGATATTCCACGTCTTCATCTATCATTTGCAGCATTATATCAGTAAAATCAGGATCCAGCTGAGTACCTCTTGCTTTTATCAATTCTTCCCGCACCACTGATTGTGGCAGAACATCCCGATAACTGCGCTTGGAGGTCATGGCATCGTAAACATCTGCCACCGCAATAATTCTGGCCTTTTCCGGAATGGCCTTTCCTGCCAACCCATCCGGATACCCTGTACCATCATAACGCTCATGGTGGCTGCGGGCCCCCACCTGCAATTCCTCCATCTCCTGCACCGAGGATAAAATGGAAGACCCTATAATTGGATGTACCTTAATGGAAGAATATTCACGGGGAGTCAGCTTATCAGGCTTATTGAGAACCTGACCTGACACGCCGATTTTTCCAATATCATGAAGGAGGGCAATAAAAAAAATCTTGCGCTGGTAATTTTTCGATTTCCCCGCCCTGCAGGCAATTTCCCGGGAGTAATCCGCTACACGCTGGGAATGTCCATTAGTATAAGGGTCCTTGGCATCGATGGTCTTGGCCAGGGCAAAAACCATCTGTTTGAACAATCTTTTGGTGGAGGCCAGCTGATTCATGGTAGCCTGAATCTGATTGTCAATGCGCTCCTGCATCTTCTTTTTAAGTGACATTAATTCCAGTGTCCGATGAACATGGGTCAAAATCAATGTAGGAATATATGGTTTATGAAGAAAATCAAAGGCTCCTGACTGAATTCCCTTTACCTCGGTTTCCTGATTTACTTCAGCCGTCAGCATAATAACGGGAATTTCCTTGAGCTCATTGTCATTCTTCAAATACTCCAGCACCTGAAACCCATTCATGCCCGGCATATTTAAATCCAAAAGGATCAAATCCGGTTTTCGCTCCTCCAGGAATTTTATGGCTATCTCTCCGCTCAAAAGGGATACTACCTCGTATTCGTCTTCAAGAATCGCCGCAAGGAGCATATTATTTATTTCATCATCATCTATTGTAAGGATAAATGCTTTTTTCTCAGACGCTTCATCCATAATGTATCACCACCTTTGTACATAATTTTATATTTTATTTAAATTAAAATCAATGTTCTGACAATTACCGTTTCTATAAAGTGAATAAAAATCCTCCGCCATTACCCCAAAAAGGATAATAACGGAGGATTATGTCATTTATTTACATATATCTCCCCATGGCATTCATAATTCCGAACTTCCATGACCTTGTTATCGCCATCAAGCATAACCACAGTTGGCCTGTACTGAACTGCCTCTTTTTCCTCCATAAAGGCATAGGCCATAATGATAACCACATCTCCAGGCTGTGCCCATCGTGCGGCGGAACCGTTCAGGCAAATAACACCTGAGCCGGGCTTCCCCGGAATAACGTATGTTTCCAGACGGGAACCGTTATTGTTGTTTACCACCTGCACCCGCTCATTTTCATATATTCCCGCTGCCTTCATCAGCTCCGAATCAATGGTAATACTGCCCATATACTGCAGATTGGCCTCGGTAACTGTGGCGCAGTGAAGTTTTGATTTTAACATGTGAAGCATCATTTCTTAGCCCTCCAAAATTACATTATCTATGAGACGGGTTTTGCCAATCTTTACAGCAATGGCCATAATGGACTCTCCCTTTACTTCCACAATCTCTTCAAGGGCCGGGAAGGAATAAATTTCCACATAATCAATAACTGCCAAAGGCTCCTTATTTATCTCATCAATAATGATTTTTTTCAGTTCACTGACCTTTATAGTCCCCTTACCAAAGGCTTCCTTTGCCATATTAAGGCTGCGGGACAAAACAAGGGCTGCCTTTCTTTCCTCCGTGGAAAGGTAAACATTGCGTGAACTTCTGGCCAAACCACTTTCCTCTCTTACAATAGGAACCATATTAATTTCCACCGGAATAGCCAAATCCTCCACGAAGCGTCGGATTACGCAAACCTGCTGGGCATCCTTCTGACCAAAGAAGGCCTTGTCTGCTCTGGCCAAATTAATAAGCTTGGTCACCACTGTGGCCACCCCGCGGAAATGGCCTGGACGCTGGCCGCCACACAGTTTTTTGGTAAAATCCCCCTCCACATTTACATAAGTGCAAAATCCATCAGGGTACATTTCACCAGGCTCCGGGTGAAATACTGCATCCACCCCAACCTCCTCCAGCTTGGCGCAATCCTCATCAAACTGGCGTGGATAAGCATCAAAGTCCTCATTTGGCCCAAACTGCACAGGATTTACAAACACCGAGGCAATTACCACATCTGCCGCCTTGCGGGCAGTACGCATAAGGGTAAGGTGCCCCTCGTGGAGAGCTCCCATGGTAGGCACCAGACCAATAATCTTCCCAGCCTTCTTCATTTCAAGGGAATAGTTCTTTATATCATCCTGAGTTCTTAAAATCTTCATTGCCAACTTACCTCACTTGCCATTTATCAGACACATTTTATGCTTGTATCAATAATTTTCCCCTCATCCTCGCTGTGCTTGGCAAAATAGTTAGCCAGCATAGCTCCGGATACATTATGCCATACGCTGAAGATAGCTCCAGGAATTGCAGCAACAGGATCAAAATACATTACCGCCAAAGAAGCCGCCATGCCGGAATTCTGCATTCCCACTTCAATGGAAACCGTACGGCAGCGCTTTTCGTCCAGCTTAAAGATTTTGGCTAAAATATACCCCAGCAACAGGCCAAAAGCATTATGACAAATAACCACTGCAAACATCATCAGCCCCACATCAAGCAGCTTGGAAGCACTGAGAGCCACTACACCGCCTACAGTCAGAACCACCGTAATTGCAGATAGCATGGGCATAAATGGATTAATGGTCCGTGAGAAATTCTCAAAGAAATGATGAACTGCCAACCCCAAAAGTACTGGAAGCAGAACCATTTTCACAATGGACATCATCATTGCAGAAACTGATACGTCAATAACCGCATCTGCCAGCAGATAAGTCAGAATAGGGGTTACCAACGGTGCCAATATTGTAGATGTAGCAGACATGGAAACGGACAGTGCCACATCCCCCTTTGCCAGATATGCAATAACATTTGAGGCCGTCCCCCCTGGGCAGGTGCCCACCAAAATTACACCAATGGCAATCTCCGGCGGAAGACCGAAAGCCTTTACCAGACCAAAGGCCACAGTTGGCATAATCAGGAACTGGGCAAAAACACCAATAAAAATTCCCTTCGGATTTCTGGCGATATTTTTAAAATCATCCACCGTCAGTGTCATGCCCATGCCAAACATGATAATGCCCAACAGCACAGGAATGTGTGGTCCAACCCAGGTCAATGCCTCAGGCCGCCATACTGCAAATACACCAATAAGAAAAACCAATACACTCATATTGCTTACAAGAACATTGCAAGCCTTTTGTAAAACTGCTTTCAAAAAAGCACCCCCAAAAAAATATTAAACAAGGGCGTCCATAAAATGCCAATAAAAAAGCCCCTTTATCCCAAAGGAATAAGGAGGCATACAAACACAAAAAACAGCAAGCCAAAAGGCCGCCTGTGCAATCCGTCTCAGTTCCAGGGAATCTAAGCGAAAATAGTATTTACAAAAATTGAAGCATTTTTTAAGAGTATGACTCCAAATGGATGTCATCCCTTGTCCATGGTTGATGATATCACAAGGAAATATGTAATGCAAGTTAATATTGTAAAGTTATATATTTTACGGGTGGCATGTACGGGTGGCATGGGATAAGGAAATAAAAAAGCACTGCGAATGCAGTGCTTTCTAACTGGCAACTTCCTATCCTCCCAGGCCGGTCGCGGAAATAGTACGGTATACAGCCGTCCTATTTCCGGGCAACATGCCACTGGCATCTTGCCCTCCAGCCAAGTACTTTCGGAGACATATCCAAGAGGCATAAGCCGATTGGTTAATATGTCCCATACGAAAGCGTCCTGCGAAACTTGGTTGAGCAGATGACGCTGACCGCCGGCATAAAATCTAAAAAGCTCATATACGCCGAAATATAAAATCCTGCAAGTAAAAAAAGAGTTATCTCGAATGAGATAACTCTTTTTTTAACTGGCAACTTCCTATCCTCCCAGGCCGTCTCCAGCCAAGTACTTTCGGCGTATATGAGCTTAACTACTGTGTTCGGAATGGGAACAGGTGGGACCTCATAGCCATCGTCACCAGATATTCAATTGAAAATACATTTGCATGTACTCTCAAAACTATACAGAAACAAGTTCATCTTAGTCAGTGCTTTTTAAGTTAAGCCCTCGACTTATTAGTACTGGTCAGCTTCACATGTCACCACGCTTCCACTTCCAGCCTATCAACCTTATCGTCTATAAGGAGTCTTACCAGATTACTCTGTGAGAGATCTCATCTCAAGGCGGGTTTCACGCTTAGATGCTTTCAGCGTTTATCCCTTCCGAACGCAGCTACCCAGCTGTACAACTGGCGTCATAACTGGTACACCGTTGGTTCGTCCACTCCGGTCCTCTCGTACTAGGAGCAGCTCCCTTCAAATCTCTTACGCCCGCGATGGATATGGACC
>NZ_JHWV01000017.1 GCF_000622005.1 Anaerovibrio sp. RM50
AAATAGGGTGGTTTTTTCAAAAAGTCCCTGAAAAAGGTTACTTTTAGCCGAAAAAAAAAGAAACCGACACTCAAAAATGTCAGTTTCCTTCTATATAATATGTCATACTCTCTTTCTCTCACCAAAGTTTGTGGACAACCTGTGGACACCTTGTGGACAACCAAGTGTCAAACTGTGAACAAACTTGACAGAATTGTGCGAAGCCTCTACATTACAACGATTTAGCAAACCGTCCTCTTCAGCCTCTTGAGTACCACTCCATATATGGCGGAGAGGGTGGGATTCGAACCCACGGTGCCTTGCGACATCACTGGTTTTCAAGACCAGCTCCTTAAACCACTCGGACACCTCTCCATAGCAATAAACATTATAACAAAATGATTTTATCAATGTCAATAAAAAATACTGTTGGGGCTTTTATTTTAGCATGGTTTAAGGTAAAATAATATGAAGTATTTTTAGAATCAGAAAAGGATTATTATAAGCGAGGTGAAATCACCAGGCTGCAGTAGGGCGGTCTGGTGCCTATTTGCAGAATATATCAGAAGAAATTATTGAATTTGCCGATAGAAGCGAAGCCATGGCTTTGCTGGGAGAAAGAGACGAGTATGTTCGTGTACTGATGGAGAGTTTTGACGCCCGGTTCATTAGCCGTGGAGAGGTGCTGGAAATCAGCGGTGAGTCCTCACAGGTGGAGCCGGCTGCCAAGATTATGCGGGAGCTGCAGTACCTGTACAGACAGGGCAACGCCATTACCATGCACGAGGTAAGATACAGTATAGGTCTGGTAAAAGGTGGCAAGGGTGAAGCACTTCACAGCCTTTTTGGGGATACCATTTTGGTTACCTCACGTGGCCGTCATGTACGTCCAAAAACTTTGGGACAGCGTGTTTATGTAGATGCAATCAAGAAGAATTCCATCACCTTTGGGGTGGGGCCTGCGGGAACGGGCAAAACCTACCTGGCAGTGGTGCTGGCCTGTGCGGCCCTCCGTAACCGCGAGGTGGAAAAGCTGATTCTCACCCGTCCTGCAGTGGAAGCGGGAGAAAAGCTGGGCTTTTTGCCAGGAGATTTGCAGGAAAAGGTAGATCCATATCTTCGTCCTCTGTATGATGCCCTGCAGGATATATTGGGACAGGACACTTATCAGAAGCTGATGACCAAAGGGGTTATTGAAATTGCTCCCTTGGCCTATATGCGTGGCCGTACTTTGGAAAATGCTTATGTCATTCTTGACGAGGCTCAGAACACCACTGCCAAGCAGATGAAAATGTTTTTGACCCGTCTTGGCTTTGGCTCCAAGATGGTGGTAACCGGCGATCCGGGGCAGATTGATTTGCCACGGGGAGTTACCTCGGGTTTACTTGAAGCAACCAAGGTCCTTGAAAATGTCAAGGGTATAGAAATAGTACGAATGGAAGCCATGGATGTAATAAGACATGATGTGGTATCGAGGATAGTGGAGGCCTATGACCGTTATGAGGCTTCCCACAAAGAAGATTAATAGGAGAATTTGCCAATGGATGTTATTATTAGCCGTGAGCCTGAAAATTTGGATTTTGAGCCGGAAATCGAGGAAATTGTCCGCCATGCCGCAGAGATTACCGGTCCCCTTTATGGTGTGGATAATGGCGAGGTCAGCATAACTTTAACCAATAATGAAAATATTCACGAGTTAAACCGTCAGTATCGCGGCCTTGACCGTCCCACTGATGTGCTTTCCTTTGCCTTTGCTGACAGCCAGGAGGAGGAGCCGGAAATTGAAGGTGGCCTTGAGACTGAGATTTTGGGAGATATTATTATTTCCGTGGAAAAGGCCAGGGAGCAGGCCAAGGAATATGGCCATAGCCTTAAAAGAGAGCTGTCCTTCCTTACGGTTCATGGTATGCTTCACCTTATGGGGTATGATCACATGGATGAGGAAGAGCGTCTGGAAATGGAAGAGGAGCAGCGTTATGTAATGGGCAAGCTGGGTATCAGCCGGGATGACGGTGATGACAAGGATATGCAGCTGCCATTGGCCCAGGCTCCTGATGTGGTAAAAAATAAGGGGGTAGAAATTGATATCAATTCTATTCCCAAGAATGAACCCAAGAAGCTGCCAAAGGATTATAAGTCCGGCTTTGTGGCAGTAATCGGACGCCCTAATGTGGGGAAGTCCACTTTGATTAACAGTCTTATCGGTCAGAAAATTGCTATTATGTCCGACAAGCCCCAGACTACCCGCAACAGAATTATGTGTGTGCTGACCAAGCCAGATGCCCAGCTGGTATTTTTGGATACCCCGGGTATTCACAAGCCAATTGATAAGTTGGGTGAATATATGGTAAAGGCAGCTGAGGGAACCCTTCAGGAGGTTGATGCCATTATTTTTGTGGTTGATGCCAACGAGAAGTTTGGTCCTGGGGAGCATTATATTCTGGAACGTCTTAAGTCCACCAAAAAGCCGGTTGTATTGGCGATTAACAAGGTGGATTTGTTGGAGGATAAGGAATCCCTTCTGCCAATTATTACAAACTACAATGGCAAATATGATTTTGCCGCCACTGTGCCTATTTCAGCTTTGGAGGAAAACAATCTGGAGGGCCTCCTGGACGAAGTAAAGAAGTATCTTCCAAAGGGGCCTCAGTATTATCCTGAGGACATGGTGACAGACCAGCCGGAGCGTCTGATTATTGCGGAAATGGTGCGTGAAAAGGTGCTGCATCTTACACGTGATGAGGTGCCTCATTCCATTGCCGTTGATGTGGACGAAATGAAAATTCGCGATAACGGTGATAACTATGTACGGGTAACTATTTACGTGGAGCGTGATTCCCAGAAGGGAATTATTATCGGCAAGAAAGGTGCCATGCTGAAGGAAATAGGTGCCCAGGCCCGTCAGGATGTACAGATGCTCTTGGGGGGCAAGGTTTTCCTGGACCTGTGGGTTAAGGTAAAGAAGGATTGGCGTAACCGTGACAATATCCTTAAAGGATTCGGTTTTGAATAATGGGACAGTATCAGACTGATGCCCTGGTGCTGGGGGTAAAGAACTGGGGCGAAGCAGATAAAATAATTACCCTGCTGTCCCGTGAACACGGGAAAATAACGGCAACTGCCTTTGGCTGCCGCCGGCCTAAAAGCCCTTTGGCAGGAGCCCTGCAAATGTTCAATGAGGTGGATATTCAGCTTACCAAGGGGAACCGGCTGGACACTGTCCGTCAGGCTTCTTTAAAGCATGCCAACCGCACCATGAGCACGGATTTTTCGGCAATGGCCTATGGCGCCTTTGTGGCGGAACTGGCCACTAATCTGGCTGTGGAGGGATTTCCCCAGGGGGATATGTATAATAAGCTGCTGGAGGTTTTTGATGCCTTCGGCACCCGCAATCCCAGAATTGCGGCCCTGGCGGCGGCCTTTCAGATTTTGGAATTTTCCGGAATGCAGCTTTCCTATGAAAGATGTGTAAGAAGTGGCCTCGATATTGAGGGAGATGCCTTTTTTTCCATACAGGAGGGTGGGGCAATGCTACCGGAAATGGTGCAGCCCGGGGACAAGGATATAATGGAATATCCGGAGGCTATGCGGGTATTTATCTGTCAGCTTCTGAAGCTGGACTGGCTGGAAAAGCCTGCCTTCAAGGTTAGCGGCAGTATAATGGTGCAGGCAGAAAATCTGCTTTTGGGCTATCTTTACAATATGTTTGGCAAGCCGATGAAATCGCTGAAGTTTATCCAGCAAATAGGATAAAAATAAAAGTCTGGGAAGTGATTACAATCATTTCCCAGACTTTTTTGTTTTGGTTTATTTACCGAAATATCTCTTTAAAAGACCCTCAAAGCCCTTGCAGTGTCTGGCCTCGTCCTTGCACATTTCATGTACGGTATCATGGATGGCGTCAAGATTAAGCTTCTTGGCATGAACAGCCAGCTTTTTCTTGCCCTCACAGGCACCAAACTCTGCATCTACACGCATTTTAAGGTTCTTTTCAGTGCTGTCGGTAAGGATTTCACCTAAGAGCTCTGCGAATTTTGCTGCATGCTCTGCTTCCTCCCAGGCATAACGCTTAAAGGCCTCTGCAACCTCAGGGTAGCCCTCGCGGTCAGCTACCCGGGACATGGCCAGATACATACCAACCTCAGTACACTCGCCGCTGAAGTTTTTCTGAAGCCCCTCAACGATTTCAGAGTCCACCCCCTGGGCTACTCCCAGCTTGTGCTCGTCAGCCAGCTGCTGTTGTCCTTCTTCTACCTTGTTGAATTTTTCTGAACCAACGTGGCAGATAGGGCACTCATCTGGTGGAGCGTCTCCTTCGTGAACATAACCACAAACGCTGCAAACATATTTAGCCATTTTGTACCTCCTTAAAAATAGTACACACACTAAGCTTCTTACCTATAATTATATCCTAAAAATTGCAAAAATAAAGAATAATTTGACAAGAGCAAAATTATTGTGCAAAAATGACGATAAATATACCAGTAAGTTTATTTTAAGGAGGTTTTTGTATGAAAAAGATGATTATAGCATCGGTGGCAGGTCTTACTATGGCAGCTTCAGCCCTTTGCTGTGCCATGGTTTCACCGGATGTAATTGCAATTTCCGGCGTTGCTCCCGGTTCCTCAGTAACAGAGGCTACTGCTAAGCTGGGGAATCCTCAGTATGCCGGCGATAAGATTTATTTCTCCAATGGGATAGTTATTGAGCGTTCTGATTATAATCCTAATATGGTGGAGGAAATTGAAACCTATACTGCCGGTAATGTGACTCCGGCAGGAATTCAGGTGGGCATGAATGAAGCTTCTATCACTGCCGCTTATGGGGCACCGGACAAAATTGACAGGGATTATGATGATACGGAATATACCTATTACAGCACAGATTACTTTAAAAAGCTGGAATTTAAGGTTGTGGGCGGCAATATCGTGAAGATTAAGTGTAAGCTTCGTGATTAAAAAAGAGGCTGTAGTGCCATAAGAATATCCCCCAAGGGTTTGACACCTTTGGGGGATTAATTTTTGTATTAATAAAATTTAACTACAATCTTTTAAAAGAAATACTTCAGCTCGCAGATGCAGCCAGGGCATTTCCACTCAGCAGCGGCAGTGCCAAGGCTGAAATGGCAGCCACAATCCCTTTTTTCATATAAATCCCCCCAAAATATATGTGTATGATTTCTTGTTTAAAAGTAGCATAGTGGTTGGTAAAAATTCAATGATTATTTGTCAATTATTTCCCCAATAGTATAATGGCAATTATATATTCCCTTTATATTAGTTTGTAATTAAATGGCAAATATGATAAAATCGCTTGTTAGTATCAGTATCATATATGAGATTTGAGCATGAATTCTTCAGGAGAAAAATATGTTTGAAATTGTTTCAAAATCCCCGGTGGAAACGGCTGCCATAGGTGAGAAAATAGGCAGGCTTTTTTCTGAGGGAATAGTAATTTGTTTATATGGTGATCTGGGAGCGGGCAAGACCCTCTTTGTGCAGAATCTGGCCAAGGGACTGGGGATTGATGAGGATGTTACCTCTCCTACATTTAATATAATGAATGTTTATGAGGGGAGACTGCCCCTTTATCATTTTGATCTGTATCGTCTGGAGCAGGAGTACGAACTGGAGGATATTGGCTTCTACGACTATGTGGATGATCCTGACGGTATCGTGGTTATTGAATGGGCGGATAAGTTTGCCGACTGTCTGCCTGATGATTTTGTGTTGCTTAATATTGAAAGAACAGAAGCAGACGAAAATCAGCGCCGCCTGATTTTTGATATCAGAGGGGACGTTTATACAGATATTTTCCGGGAGGTGGAAGAGCTGTGCCAATTTTAGCAATGGATACTGCCACCATGGTTTCAAGTGTGGCAGTTGCAGACAATAAAAAATTACTGGCGGAGTTAATCGTAGAAAATAAGCTGACCCACTCCGAGACATTGCTGCCTCATGTGGAGCAGGTTCTTAATATGGCTGGGACCCAAAAGGAGGCAATTGAGGCCGTAGCTGTGAGCATTGGCCCAGGCTCCTTTACGGGACTTCGCATTGGACTGGCTGCAGCCAAGGCCATAGCCTATGGCCTGAATATTCCAATCATTGGTATTCCAACCATGGAGGGCCTGGCCTGGCATTATCCCGTTCCCGGAATCAGGGTGGCAGGCTTTATTGATGCCCAGAAGGGCAATGTTTATACCGCTCATTATAAGTGGAACGGCAGTGATTTTGATGAGGTGAAGTCCATTGAAGTGCTGCCTCTGGATGATGCCATTAATATCTGCAGCGAGATTGATGGTCCTGTTGTGGCTGTAGGAGATATGGTTTCCAAGAAGATGACCAGGATGGACGGCCTGCCGGAAAATCTCATCATTCCTCCTAAGCACACCATGATGCCACGGGCAGCCAATATTGCTATGGCAGGTCTGAAGAAGCTGGGCGCTGGCCAGGTGGGGTCCGTTATGGATATGGAGCCTATTTACATAAGGAAGTCTGAGGCTGAGGTGCTTTGGGAAAAGCGTCAGGAAAAGCTGAAGCAGGAGGCAAAATGATTAGCTTTCGTAAAATGGTGCCGGAGGATGCCGATGCGGTGGCTGAGGTGGAGAAGCAGTGCTTTGCCACTCCATGGTCCCGGGAATCCTTTTGGCGTGATGCCTCCAGCAGCGATACATATTATCTTTTGGCCATTGATGAGGATGCTGATAACAAGGTAATTGGCTATGTGGGATGCTGGATCTTGGCCTATGAGGGCAGTATTACCAATGTGGCCATAGCTCCTGACTATCGACGTCAGGGAATTGGGCGGCAGATGCTCCTTAAGTTAATTCAGGAGGTTAAGGCCCGTGGCGTTACGGCCATGACTTTGGAGGCAAGGGTTTCCAACACTCCTGCCATTAAATTGTATGAGGGCCTGGGCTTTAAAAGTGTGGGCCAGAGACCAAAATATTATACCAGTCCCGTGGAGGACGCTGAAATAATGTGGAATACCCATATTTAGGCTGGTTATGGATACGGAGAATAATATGGATAAGGTTAATAAGGATAAAGAAAAGATTATTACACTGGCAATCGAATCCAGCTGTGATGAGACTTCCGCTGCTGTGCTGGTTGGTGGCAGAACTGTGCTTTCCAACATCATAGCAACCCAGATTCCAATACACAGAAAATTTGGCGGGGTGGTGCCTGAAATTGCCTCCCGCAAGCATATTGTAAATGTGATGCCGGTTATTGATGAAGCACTGGAAAAAGCCAGTGTTACACTTAAGGATATTGATCAGGTGGCGGTAACCTATGGCCCAGGGCTGGTAGGAGCACTGTTGGTGGGTGTATCTGCCGCAAAGTCTCTGGCTTTCACTTTGGGTGTGCCTCTTATTGGAGTAAATCATCTGGAAGGCCATATTTTTGCCAATTTCCTCAGTGCCCCTGAGTTAAAGCCACCATTTATGGCATTGGTGGTTTCCGGCGGACATACTTCTTTGGTTCATGTAAAGGATTATAATTCCTTCAGCCTTATGGGACAGACCAGAGATGATGCGGCTGGGGAGGCCTTTGACAAGGTGGCAAGGGTTATGGGACTGCCGTATCCTGGTGGTCCTCAGATAGACAAGCTGGCCCAGGAGGGAGACCCAATGGCCATTGATTTCCCAAAAGCCTTGCAGGAGAAAGGGAACTATGAGTTCAGCTTCAGCGGTTTGAAGTCTGCTGTGCTTAATTATCTTAACAGCATGAAGCTGAAGGGCATTGAGGTGAACAAGGCTGATGTGGCGGCCTCATTCCAGCATACTGTTATTGAGGTACTGCTGGCCAAGGCCTTGGACGCCGTAAAGGAGACTGGCTGTGACACCTTGGTATTGGCTGGGGGCGTGGCGGCAAACAGCTCCCTGGAAAAGAGACTCCGTGAGGTAACAGCTAAGAATAATATAAAATTCTACTTCCCGGATAAAATTCTTTGTACCGACAATGCAGCTATGATAGGCTGCCGTGGTTATTATCAGTCTTTGGCCGGGAATTATTCGGACTTGTATTTGAATGCAGTACCAGGACTGGCCCTTAGTGATTTGTGACCTCATCCACCATCTGTGATGGACCCCCTTCCCCAGAGGGGAAGGCAATTTACACAAGATTACGGGGAGAGTATTATGAGCAGGCACAATAATCATGAATCAGATACTTCCATATATAGACAGCATACGGATTTAACTGCGGTGCAGATTGATCTTTTGCGGCGCATGGGAAGCTGTTTTGGTTTCATTGCGGATTTTGCCCATGCACACCTTCTTTTGTATGTTAAAACAAAGACTCCTGATGTATATATGGTTATGAAGCATCACAAGCCCCATACCTTCTACAGCCAGGTGGAGCTGCCCAAGGTGGGCAGCATGGTACAGGCCCAGACAGAGCCATTGGTGGCCTATGTTTTTGAGAAGGAAAAATCAATTCATGGCCGCAGGGAATGGCGCTTGGGCATGACCCTTGATATGTACGCTTATCCCATTAAGGAAGGCAACGAGATAATTGGTGTTATTACGCTGGAGACCAGCAAGGAATACGCTTCCGGCAGCAATTATTATCAGACGCTGGATACGGCGGAGCTCCTTATGCATCATTCCAAGCGGAATATTGACATGGAGATGTTTAGCCCGATTTTTGCGGGAACCGGTGTGGTTATAGCGGATAAGATGAATCGCATAACTTATGTAAATCTCTCCGCCAAGAGAATTTATCGTGCTCTGGGCATAAATCATTTGCTGGGGGCAAGGCTTCCCGACCGTGAAATAAGTGCCATGCTCCATAGGGAAACCTTCGACAGCAGCCGCCCTTTTGAAAAGGAAATTCAGATAGGGGACATGATACTGCTTCAGCGTGATATTAAGCTGGAGGAAGCAGGGGTAATGCAACGACGGATTCTGCTGCTTTCCGATGTTACAGAGGTTCGCAAAAAGGAGCGGGAGATTAAGATAAAGACGGCGGTTATTCAGGAAATCCACCATCGGGTCAAGAATAACCTTCAGACTATTGCCAGCCTTTTGAGACTTCAGGGGCGGCGGTCAAAGTCCCCGGAGGTGAAGGCCGCTCTCCAGGAAAGTACAAACCGCATTTTGAGTATGGCGGTGGCCCATGAATTCTTGTCCCAGCATGATACGGAAGAAATAAATGTCAATGAAGTTACCAAGGGCATAATAGAGCGGGTGGCACCCAATATGGTGCCCAATGATTTTCAGCTTACCAGCAAAATTGAGGGACCGGAGGTGGTACTGCCTTCCCAAAATGCCAGCAACCTTGCGGTAATAATTAACGAGCTCATATTAAATTCCATAGAGCATGGCTTTGAGGGCCGAAATTATGGTATGATTGGCCTTAGAACTGCCATTGAGGAAGATGGTTATCTGATAGAGCTGTATGATGATGGTATAGGTCTTCCGGAAAATTTTGATATAAATAAGTCAAAGTCTTTGGGCCTGCAGATTATAAAGACCTTGGTGCAGGATGATATAGGGGGCAGCTTTGAAATGAAGAATGCTCAGGGCACCCATTGTATTTTGCACATACCTGTAAGTAATGCGGGAGGAGAGTAAGTATGAATCCCTTGAAAATCCTTATTGCCGATGATGAAGCCTTAATCCGTATGGATATGAAGGAGTTGCTGGAGGAGGCCGGCCACGAAGTGGTGGGTGAGGCACCAAACGGTCGCAAGGCTGTGGAGCTGGCCAAGAAGTTGAAGCCAGACCTTTGTATATTCGATGTAAAAATGCCGGAAATGGATGGTATTGAGGCAGCCAAAATCGTGGGGAAGGAAAAAATTGCCCCAGTGGTACTGCTGACAGCCTTCAGTCAGCCGGAATTTGTAAAACGGGCCAGTGATGCCGGAGTACAGGCGTATCTGGTAAAGCCGGTTCAGGAAGCAAATCTTTTCCCTGCCATCGAGGTGGCCATGTCCAGATATCAGGATATGCAGGGCCTTGAGGAGGAGCTTTTCAAGGTGAAGGATACTCTGGAAATGCGCAAGCTGCTGGACAGAGCCAAGGGAATTCTTATGGATGCCCATAATATCACTGAAAGTGAAGCATTCAACCGCATTCAAAAATACAGCATGGCAAAAAGAAAGACAATAAAAGAGGTTGCGGAGGCCATTATTCGCGCTGCAACCAAATAATCATAATACGCTGACATCAGAACTTCGTTTCCTTTTGGAGACGAAGTTTTGTTTTTTTGACTTTTTACTTGATTTTTTGCTCAAATAGATTTATCATAATACTCGGAGTTAGCACTCAGCTATATGGAGTGCTAACAAAAAAGTTTACAAACTATCTTTTAGGAGGCAGATAAATATGATCAGACCATTAGGTGACAGAGTCGTTATTGAAGTTGCTGAGGCAGAAACCAAGACTGCCAGCGGTATTATTTTGGCAGACACTGCAAAGGAAAAGCCTATGAAGGGCAAGGTTATTGCAGCAGGTCCTGGCAGCATCGATAAGGACGGCAACCGCATTGCTATGGAGGTTAAGGCAGGAGACAGCGTTCTCTATTCCAAGTATGCAGGCACTGAGGTTAAGATTGATGGCAATGATTACCTCATTATGCGTCAGAGCGATATTCTCGGCGTAATCGAGTAATCCCAACAATCCTTAAATTTCGGTTTATCTTATTTCTAATATAGATTATTGGAGGCATTTAAAATGGCAAAGCAGATTTTATTTGATGAAGAAGCTCGTCGTGCTCTGGAAAAGGGCGTTAACGCATTGGCAAATGCAGTAAAGGTTACCCTTGGTCCAAAGGGCCGTAACGTAGTTCTTGATAAGAAGTTTGGTGCACCTACCATTACCAATGATGGTGTTACCATTGCCCGTGACATTGAGCTGGAGGATCCATTTGAAAACATGGGTGCTCAGTTGGTTCGCCAGGTTGCTACCAAGACCAACGATATCGCCGGTGACGGTACTACCACTGCTACTCTTCTGGCACAGGCCATGATTCGCGAGGGTATGCGCAATGTAGCTGCTGGTGCTAACCCTATGGTTCTGAAGAAGGGTATTGAGCAGGCTGTTAAGTCTCTGGTGGCTGAGCTCCAGAAGGTTTCCAAGCCAGTTGAGTCCCAGAAGGCAATTGCACAGGTTGCAACTGTTTCCTCCGGCGACGAGGAAATCGGCAAGTACATTGCTGATGCCATGGAAAAGGTTGGCAAGGAAGGTGTTATCACCGTTGAGGAGTCCAAGGGCATGGAGACCAGCCTTTCCGTTGTAGAGGGTATGCAGTTCGACCGCGGCTACATCTCCCCTTACATGGTTACAGACACTGACAAGATGGAAGCTGTAATGAACGATCCTTATATCCTCATTACTGATAAGAAGATTTCCACCGTTAATGATATTCTCCCAATCCTTGAGCAGGTTGTTAAGATGGGCAAGGAGCTGGTTATCGTTGCTGAGGATCTTGATGGCGAGGCTCTGGCTACCATCGTTGTAAACAAACTCCGTGGTACCTTCAAGGCTCTGGCAGTAAAGGCTCCTGGCTTTGGCGATCGCCGCAAGGCTATGCTGGAGGATATTGCAATCCTCACTGGTGGTCAGCTCATCTCCGAGGAGTTGGGCCGCAAGCTGGACAGCGTAACTATCGAGGATCTTGGTCGCGCCCGTCAGGTTCATTCCTCCAAGGAGAACACTACTATTGTTGATGGTATGGGTGATAAGGGCGCTATTAAGTCCCGCATTGAGCAGATTAAGAAGCAGATTGTTGACACTACTTCCGACTTTGATAAGGAGAAGCTCCAGGAGCGTCTGGCCAAGCTCTCCGGCGGTGTAGCTGTTATTGAGATCGGTGCTGCAACTGAGGTAGAGATGAAGGACAAGAAGCTCCGCGTTGAGGATGCTCTCCATGCTACCCGTGCAGCTGTTGAGGAAGGTATCGTAGCCGGTGGTGGCACTACCTTTATTGACATCATGTCTGTTCTGGATTCTCTGGAGGCTGAGGGTGATGTTAAGACTGGTATTGACATCGTTCGTCGCGCAGTTGAGGAACCAGTTCGTCAGATTGCAAATAATGCAGGCCTGGAAGGCTCTGTAGTAGTTGATCAGGTTAAGAACAGCGACTTTGGCGTTGGTTTCGATGCTTACAAGGGCGAGTATGTTGACATGATTGCCAACGGTATCGTTGACCCTGCAAAGGTTACCCGTTCTGCTCTGCAGAATGCTGCTTCCATCGCTGCCATGGTTCTCACCACTGAGACCTTGGTTGCTGACAAGCCAGCTCCAGAGGGTGCCGCAAACCCTATGGGCGGTGCAGGCGCAATGGGCGGCATGCCTGGTATGATGTAAAAAGTCGGATAGTATCCATACGGTGAACGCTCGCGCTCTGTATTTTACGTAGCGGACACTAAGCTCATGCAGCATTTTCGGCTTGCATTCACTAAGTGCCGACGTAAAAAAGGCCACCGTATGGACACTATCCTCCTATGTGTATATAATACTTGACTTAGATATATTAATAGTCTATAATACGTACCGTGATTTTGGCTTTAGGGTCAAAATCACGGTAATATTATTTTTGAAGTCTTTATGTTCATATACTGAAAGAACTTATGGTTCTAGCGCATGGCCTTGCTTTGACAGAAAGCAAGGTGACGAGGAAGAGGTTGTCGATTTATCAGCGGATGCCTCTCGGCTTGCCGGTCGTTAGAATACTGTTAAAACTGTCGGGTGACTGGCAGGACAGAGCGGTATTTGGGCAGGACATGGGACTTCCAGTTTTTTATTGGAGGTTTTTATTATGTGTGGTATCGTTGGTTACATTGGTAGCAAGCAGGCTACCCCATTCCTCATTGAGGGTCTCACCAAGCTGGAGTATCGTGGTTATGACTCTGCTGGTATTGCAGTTCTCAATGGTGAAAAGATTCGCGTGGAAAAGTCAGTAGGTCGTCTGGCTGCTTTGGAGGAGAAGATTGAGGGCAATGTTCCTGAGGGCAGCATTGGTATTGGTCATACCCGTTGGGCAACCCATGGCCGTCCATCTGACAACAATTCCCACCCTCATACTGATTGTCATGGTGATTTTGCAGTTGTTCATAACGGTATTATCGAGAATTACATGACTCTGAAGGAAGAACTTATGGCAAAGGGACACAAGTTCCTGTCTGATACTGACACCGAGGTTCTGCCTCATCTTTTGGAAGAAGTATACAACGGTGATTTCGAGGCTTCTGTCCGCGAGGTTATTAAGCGTATTGAGGGCTCCTATGCCATCGTATTCATGAGCAGGAATGACCCGGACAAGCTGATCTGCACCAAGCAGGACAACCCTATGGTTATCGGTCTGGGTGATGATGAAAATTTCATCGCTTCTGATATTCCTGCTATTATTTCCCGCACCCGCCGCACCTATATCGTAAATGACGGTGAGGTTGCTGTTGTAAAGAAGGATTCCGTATGGATTACCAATAGTCTGGGTGAGCCAATTACCAAGAAGGTATTCGAGGTTAACTGGAATGCTGAGGCTGCTGAGAAGGGCGGCTATGAGCACTTCATGCTGAAGGAAATCCATGAGCAGCCAAAGGCAGTTCGTGATACCCTGGCTTCCCGTATTTCCAAGGATAATTCCGCTGTAGTTCTGGAGGAGCTCAGCTGGACCGAGGAATATGTAAATTCCTTCTCCAAGATTTTCATTGTTGCCTGTGGTACTGCATATCATGCAGGTCTGGTGGGCAAGTATTATATTGAGCGTCTGGCCCGTATCCCGGTAGAGGTGGATATTGCCTCTGAGTTCCGTTATCGTCAGCCAATTATTGATGATAACACCCTTTGCATCGTGGTAAGCCAGTCCGGTGAAACCAGTGATACCATGGCTGCCATGAAGGAGGCCAAGCGTTTGGGTGCCAAGACCTTGGCTGTAACCAATGTGGTTGGTTCCTCCATTGCCCGTGAGGCAGATCAGGTTATTTACACCATGGCAGGTCCTGAGATTGCTGTAGCTTCCACCAAGGCGTATACTACCCAGCTCATCGTTATGTTCCTGCTGGGTGCTTATATGGCAGGCCTCCGCGGTACTGTTGCTCCTCGTCGCATGAAGGAGCTCCTGGGCAAGCTGCGTGAGATTCCTTCCCAGATCAGTGAGACTCTGGAGGATGTGGAGCCTATTAAGGTATTTGCCAAGAAGTATGGCTTCAACACTGATGTATTCTTCATTGGCCGTGCCCTGGACTATGAGGTGGCTCTTGAGGGCTCCCTGAAGCTGAAGGAGATTTCCTATATCCACGCTGAGGCTTATGCTGCAGGTGAGCTGAAGCATGGTACTCTGGCTCTGATTACCACCGGTGTGCCTGTAGTGGCCCTGGCTACCCAGAAGAGCGTTTACGAGAAGACCCTCAGCAACATCAAGGAGGTTAAGGCCCGTGATGCTGTTGTTATCGGTATTGCTGCCGAGGGGGATACTGAGCTGAAGAAGTATGCGGACCATGTTATCTCTGTTCCTAACACTGATGAGCTGCTGATACCGCTTTTGGCAGTTCTGCCACTCCAGCTCCTCAGCTACTACACTGCAATTACCCGTGGTGCAGATGTTGATAAACCAAGAAATTTGGCGAAATCTGTAACTGTTGAATAAGGTTAAATAGAGGGCTGTCCTTGCTGAGAGGACAGTCCTTTTTTTGTTGACAAGGTGCATGGATTGTACTAGTATAGTAACAATATCTTTTGACCCGACAGGTTTTTAAAGGTTGAAATGTGTTTAAAAATTTAAAGAAAAGAAGGGATTAAGTTGGCATTCTATTTTGAAGAACCATCACACACTTTTGGCGAGTATTTATTAGTTCCTGGTTATTCTTCTGATAAGTGCATTCCGGCGAATGTTTCTCTGAAGACTCCTCTTGTAAAGTTCAAGAAGGGTGAAGAACCAAAGATTTCTATGAATATTCCAATGACCTCTGCTATAATGCAGTCCGTATCCAACGACACTTTGGCTATTGCATTGGCTCGTGAGGGCGGCGTGTCTTTTATCTATGGTTCTCAGACAATAGAAGAAGAAGCAGCCATGGTGGCCAAGGTTAAGAATTTCAAGTCCGGCTTTGTACGCAGCGACTCCAATATCATGCCTTCCACCACCCTGGGTGAGATTCTTGCCCTGAAGGAGAAGACCGGTCATTCCACTATGGCGGTTACTGAAAACGGCGAGCCAACAGGCAAGCTGCTGGGTATCGTAACCTCCCGTGACTATCGTATCACCCGCATGACCATGGATACTCCTGCTTCTGAGTTCATGACTCCGTTTGATAAGCTGGTTTATGCCGGTGCAAACACCACTCTGTCCGAAGCCAACGACCTTATTTGGGAGCACAAGCTGAACATGCTGCCATTGGTAGATGCAAATCAGCGTCTCGTATATATGGTATTCCGCAAGGATTACACAGCCAACAAGGAACACGAGCTTGAGCTCATTGATTCCAACAAGCGTTACATCGTTGGTGCCGGTATTAACACCCGTGACTATGCTGAGCGCGTTCCTGCATTGCTGAAGGCTGGTGCTGATGTACTGTGTATTGACTCCTCCGAGGGCTTCTCTGAATGGCAGCGCATGACTTTGAAGTACATCCATGAGCATTTCGGTGAGGATGTAAAGGTTGGTGCCGGCAATGTTGTTGACCGTGATGGCTTCATGTTCCTGGCAGAGGCCGGAGCAGACTTCATCAAGGTTGGTATCGGCGGCGGTTCCATCTGTATCACCCGTGAGACCAAGGGTATCGGCCGTGGTCAGGCAACTGCTCTTATTGATGTTTGCAAGGCCCGTGATGAATATTACGAAAAGACCGGCGTATACATTCCTGTATGCTCCGATGGTGGTATCGTACACGATCATCATATGACCCTGGCTTTGGCCATGGGTGCTGACTTCATGATGCTGGGCAGATATTTCTCCCGCTTCGACGAGTCCCCAACTGATAGAATTAAGATTAATGGTACTTACTATAAGGAGTATTGGGGTGAAGGTTCCAACCGTGCCCGCAACTGGATGCGCTATGATTTGGGCGGCGCCAAGAAGCTGTCCTTCGAGGAAGGCGTTGACTCCTATGTGCCTTATGCCGGTTCCCTCCATGACAATGTGGGGGTTACCCTCAGCAAGATCCGCTCTACAATGTGCAACTGCGGTGCCCTTACCATTCCTGAGCTCCAGGAGAAGGCACGCCTGACTCTGGTATCTTCCACTTCCATTGTGGAAGGTGGTTCCCACGACGTAATTCTGCGTGACCAGTTTACCCGTGCAAACGTATAACTATTAAATATTAAGGACTGTAACAGTATTGGTTACAGTCCTTTTATATATGGGGAAAAAGATACTTCTGATTTCATAAAGTTTTCAAAATATGATACTATTATTATGACAGTGGGGCGGAGGCTCCCTTTGTGATAAATCAGATTATTTTTGAAGATAACGATGAGGTGATATATATGCGGGTTTTGTTGGCAGAAGACGATATGAAGCTGGGGAAGCTCACCCAGTATATGCTGGAGCAGGATGGTATCAATACTGAATGGGTTACCACTGGTGATATGATATATGAATGTGCTATGTACGATGATTATGATGTGCTCATTTTGGACTGGATGATGCCGAAGGAAACTGGGGTGGATGCATGCCGCAGACTTCGTGCTGAGGGGTATCAGAAGGCTATTCTGCTTCTTACTGCCCGTGATGCGGTGGAGGACAGGGTTACCGGCCTTGATGCAGGTGCTGATGATTATCTTGTGAAACCCTTCGAGTTTTCCGAGCTTATGGCCCGCCTGCGTGCCCTCAGCCGCCGCAGCAGCCAGAAGATTCAGCAGGATGTGGTGGAGCTGGGGGGCTTTACCCTGGACCGTACTTCCAAGCTGCTCTTAAAGGGCAAGCAGGAGATACAGCTTTCCCCAAGGGAGTTCCAGATTTTTGACCTGCTGGTGCAGAATATCGGTATTGTTGTGCCCCGTGAAATCATTTTGGACCGCATTTGGGGTATTGAGTCTGATGTGAGCTCCAATAACATCGATTCCTATGTAAAACTTATTCGTAAAAAGCTTGATACTGCTGATGGGAAGATTATGATCAGTACGATTAGAGGTGTTGGCTATAAACTGGAAACAAAATAGGCTAAAGTTTGGCGGGCTCTTTTCCCGCAGCCGCATGAGGCTCACCTTTGCCTATTCCCTGTTGATGTTTGGCCTGTTTATTATAATAATCTTTTTGGCTCATCAGACCATGGAATGGGCAGTAACCTCCGAGCAGGCCAGGGAGCTTTCCGAGACGGTACATGCTGTTTCGGAAACGGAGTCCACCATGATACGCAATGGTGTATATGTGGGTAACGACGATCTGGGCAAACGGGAGAGAATGTTTTTTTATACCTACGACAAAAGCGGCAAGCTGCAGAATTTTTCCAGGGCACCGGAACGTATAGAGGATGACGTGCTGGAGGTAATAAAGCATGGTGACGTTCCCACTGGGGAAGTGGCCATATACGTTCAGCAGCAGGACGAGGACAAGCCCAAGGTGCTGATGATGACGGCTTGTGATGTGCGTCTGGTTACCGGCGAGAAAATCGGTGTGGTATATCTGGGAAAGGACGTGTCAGCCCTTTATAAAGGCATAAAAAAAGCCACATATTTTTATGGGGCCATTTCCTTCATTGCCTTGCTTACGGCCATTATGCTGGGGCATGTGGTTTCCGGCAGGGTTGTGGCCAATATGCAGCAGGCTTATATCAGACAGCGCCAGTTTGCGGCGGATGCTTCCCATGAGCTCAGAACTCCTCTAAGTGTTATTATGGCTTCGGCGGATCTTCTTTCCAACGATAAATCAATTCAGTCCCCATTCCTGCAACAGGTAATACAGGACATGAAGGACGAGGTAAAGAAGATGTCCAATCTGGTGGGGTCCCTTTTACAGATTGCCCGATCGGATAATAATGCTGAGTCGCTGGACATTAAGGAGTTTGATATTATCGCCATGATGGAGCAGCTGGGGCGCAAAATGCAGCCACTGGCTGAGAAGAAGAATATTACCCTTAATGTAAATGCCTCCGGCCAGGTTATGTACAGGGGCGATGAGCAGAAAATCCAGCAGCTTATGCTGATTTTGGTGGATAATGCTATAAAATATACCCCTGATGGAGGCACAGTAACCCTGTCCTACGATGGCAAAGGGCTGGGCAGCTTGGGCGGTATTCGTTTTTCCGTCAAGGATAATGGTATTGGTATTTCTGCTGAGGATTTGGATAAGCTCTTTGAACGCTTCTTCCGGGTGGACAAGGCCCGTTCCCGCTCCATGGGCGGCAATGGCTTGGGACTTGCCATAGCCAAGACCATCGTTGATGCCCATCATGGTAAAATCGATGTGGACAGTGAACTGGGCAAGGGGACTGTTTTTAAGGTTACTCTTAAAAATATGAAAAATCCAAAAAAGAATTAAATAATGCTGGCATAATGCAGGGCTGTTCTTTCCCTAATATATGGGAGAGAACAGCTTTTTTATTATCCTAACAAAAAAAGTCAAAAAGTCTAAAACATCAATTGACTTTTTGACTAATTCGGCTATAATAACCTTAGAAGACTAAATACAAGTCATTTGGAGAATGGAGGGAGCAGAATATGGAACAGGAAAAATACACTCAGAGAGTTTTAAATACCTTACAGTCCGCACAGCAGAATGCGGCACTTCGCTATCATCAGGAAATCACATCACTTCATGTGCTCATGGCACTGGCCCAGGAGCCGGAGGGACTTCTTGGAACTATTTTTCAGGAGTCCAATGTGGATACCAGAATGCTGCAGGCCAG
Organism: Anaerovibrio sp. RM50; assembly: GCF_000622005.1. Classification (GTDB taxonomy): domain Bacteria; phylum Bacillota; class Negativicutes; order Selenomonadales; family Selenomonadaceae; genus Anaerovibrio. Next base: position 18,772 of record NZ_JHWV01000017.1, read on the forward strand.
CGTTGAGGAACAGTTAAAGAAGATTCCAAGTGTCAAGGGACAGGACCGTCTGACCATGAGCATTGAGCTGGGCCGTGTTATGGCCAAGGCTGAACAGCTGGCCGGGAAGATGGGTGACTCCTATATCAGCACTGAACATCTGTTGCTGGCCATCTGTGAGGACGGCGGTGATGAGGCCAGGGAAATTTGCAAAAGCTTCGGTCTCACCAGTGGCAAGGTGAAGGATTCCATCAAGAAGAACAGAAAACAGAATGTTAATTCCACCAATCCAGAGGAAAGCTATCAGGCCCTGGAAAAGTATGGCCGTGATTTGACCCAGGTGGCACGTCAGGGCAAGCTGGACCCGGTTATTGGCCGTGACGAGGAGATTCGCAGAACCATTGAAATTTTGTCCCGCCGTACCAAAAACAATCCTGTGCTTATTGGTGAGCCAGGTGTGGGTAAAACCGCTATCGTTGAAGGATTGGCCCGCCGCATTGTGGCAGGGGATGTGCCGGAATCCTTAAAGAGTAAGACATTGTACTCACTTGATATGGGGGCCCTTATAGCTGGTGCCAAGTATCGTGGCGAGTTTGAGGAGCGTTTAAAGGCTGTACTTAATGAAGTCGTAAAATCCGACGGTCAGATACTGCTCTTTATTGATGAGGTTCATACCGTTGTGGGTGCCGGTGCTTCCGAGGGCTCCATGGATGCGGGCAATCTGCTGAAGCCTATGATGGCCCGTGGGGAGCTTAGATGTATTGGTGCCACCACTTTAAATGAATACCGTAAGTACATTGAAAAGGATACTGCCCTGGAGAGACGTTTCCAGCCTGTTATGGTGGGTGAGCCAAGTGTGGAGGATACCATTTCCATTCTCCGCGGCTTGAAGGAACGCTATGAGGTTCATCACGGCGTAAGAATTCGTGATGCGGCCCTGGTTTCTGCAGCTGTCCTTTCCGACAGATATATTTCTGACCGCTTCCTTCCGGACAAGGCCATTGATCTGGTGGACGAGGCTGCAGCCAAGCTCCGTACGGAAATTGAGTCCATGCCGGCACCTCTTGATGAGGTTCGCCGTAAGATTTTACAGCTGGAAATTGAAGAACAGGCCCTTCAGAAGGAAACAGATGAGGCTGGCAAGGAAAAGCTGGCAGCCATTCAGAAGGAAAAGGCACAGCTTCAGCAGGAGCAGGAGGCTTTGCAGGAGGAATGGGATTCTGAGCATCAGGCCATTCTCCGTATTCGCGGTATAAAAAAGGAAATGGATGCTGTACGCAGCCAGATGGAAGCGGCAGAGCGTGATTATGATCTTAACCGCCTTTCCGAGCTTAAATATGGCAAGCTGCCGGAACTGGAAAAGCAGCTTAAGGAGCAGGAGGAGGAAATGGCGGCCAAGGCCGGCGATGAACAGCTCCTCAAGGAAGAAGTTGGTGAGGAAGATATTGCCAAGGTTGTCAGTCGTTGGACTGGTATTCCTGTAACCAAGATGATGACCGGTGAACGGGAGAAGCTGATACATCTGGAGGACAACCTTCATCAGCGTGTCATCGGCCAGGATGAGGCAGTAACAGTGGTAAGCGAGGCTATTCTTCGGGCCCGTGCCGGCATCAAGGCTCCGGACAGGCCAATTGGTTCCTTTATTTTCCTTGGTCCTACAGGTGTGGGCAAGACCGAGCTGGCCAAGACATTGGCGGAATCTCTCTTTGATTCCGAGCGCAGCATGATTCGCATTGATATGAGTGAGTACATGGAGAAGCATTCCGTGGCCCGTCTTATCGGTGCGCCTCCGGGCTATGTGGGCTATGAGGAAGGCGGACAGCTTACTGAGGCAGTACGGCGTCAGCCATACAGCGTAATTTTGCTGGATGAAATCGAGAAGGCTCACCGTGATGTATTCAATGTTTTGCTGCAGATTCTGGATGACGGTCGTCTTACTGATGGCAAGGGACGTGTGGTAAACTTCAAGAATACCGTTATAATTATGACTTCCAATCTGGGCTCCCACGAAATCCTTAATAAGGATTATGATGAGGCTGAGGCGGCTGTAAAGGAAATACTTAAGGACTATTTCCGTCCTGAGTTCCTCAACCGTGTGGACGATATTGTGGTATTCAAATCCCTGGCCAAGGAGCAGGTAAGGGAGATTGCAGATCTGATGCTGAAGAATCTCAACGAACGCGTAAGCAAGCAGGTTAAGATTACCCTCAGCTGGGATGATGATGTGTTGCAGTACCTTTCCGATGAGGGCTATGAGCCAAACTTTGGTGCCCGTCCTCTCCGTCGGCTGCTGACCCGTGTAGTGGAAACAGAGCTTTCCAAGGCCATCATCAGAGGTGATGTGGCCGAAGGCGACAATGTAGCCATGAGGGTGACAGATGGACATATTTCCTTTAAATAAGGGAGTTTACAATATAATTATTGCAATTTAACAAACAAATGGGCATTTGCAGAGGACAAAACCTTTACAAATGCCCATATTTTTTATGGAATTGCTTGAAAAACACTTATGGGTGTGATATATTTAACGAGTAAGTAAATATAAGAATGTGTTGATGAGGAATAGTAGCATCAGGAAGTCTTCCAGAGAGCTGTCGTCAGGTGCGAGACAGCAGACGAGCTTTTGTGAACTGGCCTTTGAACAGCCAGCTGAATTCGTTCCAATGCACTGGGGATGATAGTAGGTGACGCCGGGACTGACCGTTATATCAGGAGAATATGAAGTCATGGGATATGACCGTATTCGGTGAGTGTGTGCCTTTACGGGCGCGAAATTGAGTGGTACCGCGAAAGTCAGTCTTTCGTCTCTTTGGAGATGAAGGGCTTTTTTATTGCAAGCTGGCCTCATCCGTCACGCTTCGCGTGCCACCTTCCCCATAGGGGAAGGCAATACAACATAGGGGGAGAATATGATGAAGAATTTTACAAAATATTCCAAGGGGTATTATATGCCACCAAAGCCAGATATGAGCTGGATGTACAAGGAGCATCCTGAAAAGGCACCTAAATGGTGTTCCGTTGATCTTCGCGATGGTAACCAGGCCCTGATTATCCCTATGAGCCTGGATGAAAAAATAGAGTTCTTCAAGATGCTGGTGGAGGTTGGTTTCAAGGAAATTGAAGTGGGCTTTCCTGCTGCCTCTGAGACAGAATACACTTTCCTTCGCCGTCTGGTGGAGGACAATCTCATTCCTGATGATGTTACAGTACAGGTGCTGACCCAGGCCCGTGAGCATATTATCAAGAAAACCTTTGAGGCTCTGGAGGGAGTAAAGAACGCCATCGTTCACGTTTATAATTCCACCTCTGTGGCCCAGCGTCAGCAGGTATTCAGAATGTCCAAGGAGGAAATCAAGCAGATTGCCGTGGATGGTGCCAAGCTTTTAAAGCAGCTCACTGAGGAGGCAGGGGCAGATTATCGTTTTGAGTATTCCCCTGAAAGCTTCACGGGGACTGAGCCGGAGTATGCTTTGGAAGTATGTAATGCAGTGTTGGATGTGTGGCAGCCAACTCCTGACCACAAGGCCATTATAAATATCCCGGTAACTGTGGAAATGTCAATGCCCCATGTGTATGCCATGCAGGTGGCATATATTTCCCAGAATCTTAAGTACCGCGATGCAGTTGAGCTTTCCCTGCACCCACATAATGACAGGGGCTGCGGCGTAGCTGATACAGAGCTGGGTCTGCTGGCCGGGGCTGACCGGGTTGAGGGAACTCTCTTTGGAAACGGCGAGCGTACGGGTAATGTGGATATTGTTACCCTTGCCATGAATATGTTTGTTTTGGGGGTTGATCCGGAGCTGGATTTCACCGATATGCCAAAGCTGGTGGATCTCTATGAGAAGGTTACCCGTATGCAGGTACCTCCTCGCCAGCCTTACGCCGGTGCTCTGGTGTTTGCTGCTTTCTCAGGCTCCCATCAGGATGCCATTGCCAAGGGCATGAAATGGCGTGATGAAAAGGACCCTGACCATTGGACTACTCCATATCTGCCTATTGATCCCCATGATGTGGGCCGTGAATATGATGGTGATGTTATCCGTATCAACAGCCAGTCCGGCAAGGGCGGCGTGGCCTTCATTATGGAGCAGAAATACGGCATTACTATGCCAAAGAAAATGCGCGAGGACTTCGGTTATTGCGTAAAGAGTGTATCTGATCACAAGCATAAGGAGCTTATGCCGGATGAAATCTATCAGATTTTCCATGATAATTATGTAAATGTGGAAACTCCGTACAAGTTAATAGACTTTACCTTAAGGAAGGATGTGGACGGCAGCCGCTGCGGCGTTGTGGATCTGGAAATTGATGGGAAGATGGTAACCTTCAATGCCCGGGGCAACGGCCGTCTGGATGCAGTGTCCAACGCTATTCAGGAGAATACGGATATTAAGTACACTGACCTTACCTATAGTGAGCACGCTCTGGAAATTGGTGCAAATTCCCGTGCTATGGCCTATATTGGCATAACTGGAACTGATGGCAAGATGACCTGGGGTGCCGGAATGGATACAGATATTATCACCGCCTCTATTATGGCTCTCTTTAGTGCCATAAACAGAATGAAGGCTGGAAAATAATAAAAATTATGTTAGAATAACATAGTGAAGTTCAAGACAAAGGGCTTGCAGCAGCGAGCCCTTTTTGCGTGATATGGAGGAAAAAATGAGAGCTGTTGTTACCCGAGTTAATTCTGCTTCCGTGGAAATTGACGGCAAGATTCACGGAGCTATAGATAAAGGCTTTTTGGTGCTTTTGGGGATTGCCCCGGAGGACACTGAGGAGGACACGGAGGTTTTGGCGGAGAAAATCTGCAATTGCCGCATTTTCCCGGATGAAGATGATAAGATGAACCTTAATCTGGAGGCGGTTGGGGGAAGCCTTTTGGTGGTGTCCCAGTTTACCCTTTATGCTGATGTGAAAAAACGTCGTCCCAGCTTTTCCGGTGCCGGCAAGCCGGATATGGCTATTCCTCTCTATGAGAAGTTCATGGCTGTTTGCCGGGAGAAGGGCTTTAGAGTAGAGCATGGTGAATTTGGTGCCATGATGAAGGTTACTTCGGAAAATGATGGGCCTGTAACCCTGTTGTTTGATACTGCCGAATGGCGCAAGTAACATGGTAAATTACTAAAGCGTTAAAGCTACCCTTCCTTGACACTATTTGTGTATTTAAGTAAAATATAATAGTATGGCTGGGTAAAACATTCCAGTCAACAAATAATGATAATTAATGCTTAGAGAGGCTTAATAATTAGTAGGGAGGTGTGTTATTATCATTGAAATAGTTGGAGCAGCTGTTGTTGCCCTGTTAGTGGGCGGCTTTGGCGGATATATGATGCGCAAGCAAGCAGCCGAGCAGCAGATTGGTTCTGCTGAGGAAGAAGCAAAGCGTATCGTTCGTGATGCTGAGGAAAAAGGTGAAGCAGCGAAGAAGATGAAGCTGCTGGAGGCAAAGGAGGATGTCCATCGTCTTCGTCAGGAGCTGGATAAGGATACTCGTGAGCGCCGCTCCGAGATTCAGCGCCATGAGCGCCGTATAGTTCAGAAGGAAGAAAATCTTGATCGCAAGATTGACGCTCTGGAAAAGAAGGAGGAGAACCTTGCTTCCAGAGAGGCCAAGCTGGAAAAGAGCCAGGCTGAGATTACGGAGCTGCATGAAAAACAGAAGGAAGAGCTGGAGCGTATTTCCGGTCTTTCTCCAGAAGAGGCCAAGAACATGCTGTTGGCAGAGGTAGAGGAAGAGCTGAAGCATGAAAAGGCCATCATGATTAAGGAATATGAGCAGCAGACCAAGGACGAGGCTGAAAAGAAGGCAAGAAATATTATTTCTTTGGCAATTCAGCGTTGTGCTGCTGATCATGTTGCAGAGACTACAGTTTCTGTAGTAGCTCTGCCAAATGATGAAATGAAGGGCCGTATCATCGGTCGTGAGGGCCGTAACATTCGCGCTCTTGAAACCATGACTGGTATTGACCTGATTATTGATGATACCCCAGAGGCAGTTATCCTTTCCGGTTTTGATCCGGTTCGCCGTGAGGTGGCCCGCATCGCACTGGAGAAGCTCATTACCGATGGTCGTATCCATCCAGCAAGAATTGAGGAAATGGTTGACAAGGCCCGCCGTGAGGTGGAGCAGCGTATTAAGGAAGCCGGCGAGCAGGCAACCTTTGATACTGGTGTTCATGGTCTGCATCCAGAGATGATTAAGCTGCTGGGGCGTCTGAGATATCGTACAAGCTATGGCCAGAATGTGCTGAATCATTCTGTGGAAGTTTCCCATTTGGCTGGTATGATGGCCGCAGAGCTGGGCGTAGACGTTATGCTGGCAAAGCGTGCCGGTCTTATCCATGATATTGGTAAGTCAATCGACAACGAGGTTGAGGGTACTCATGTTACTATTGGTGCTGATATTGCCAAGAAGTACAGAGAATCCAAGAATGTTATTAATGCCATCGCCGCTCACCATGGCGACGAGGAGCCTATGACTGTTGAGGCAGTTCTGGTGGCAGCAGCGGACGCTGTTTCTGCAGCCCGTCCTGGTGCCCGCCGTGAGAGCCTTGAAACCTATCTTAAGCGTCTTACCCGTCTCGAGGAAATCGCCGAGTCCTTCAATGGCGTTGAGCGTTGCTTCGCCATTCAGGCAGGCCGCGAAATCCGCGTAATGGTTAAGCCAGACAAGGTTGATGATGTGGAAGCAGTTGCACTTGCTCATGATATCGTTAAGAAGATTGAGGCTGAGCTTGAATATCCAGGCCAAATCAAGGCAACCATTATCCGCGAAACCCGCGTAGTAGATTACGCAAAATAATCTAAAAGAAAAAATTTTTTATAATGGTCTGGTACATGATTATGTATCAGACCATTTTTTTAGCCATATCATAATTGAGAAATAACTCTGATTTTATGGTATAATATAAGAGTATTTTAAGTAAAAAATAATTGAGCCGGCGTCAGCCGGCTCTTTGGAGTTTTTTAAAACTGTTTTACAAAGGAGGCGGGAAATATGGATTATTCTAACGGCACTGAGAGTGAAGTGAGCATGGACAGCGTGCAGCTGGTGGCTGGGCTTCTTATTTGCTTTCCTGAATTTTCCAAGATTCGCCTGGACTCCAAGGAAAAGGCTGTTATTATGGAGATTTCCGTCAGGGAGGCTCCGGAGAAGGAAAAATTTGAAGAGGCTGAACGGCTGATTGAGGACAGCCTTACGCTTTATCATAATATTGAGCATACCAGCGGCGGAAAGCTGGGCTTTGTATATGAGAATTTTTCCCTGCAGATTTATAGGGATATTGCCAGTCTTTCCAGGGGAGAGGTTGGCCTTATTGTCAGCTTGCTGAAGGAAAAGTTTGCTGATATTATCATAACCGACGAGGTGAGAAATCCTGATGAGGACCTGATTTTCATGCAGTCGGAAATGATAGATCACCGCATCAGATTCCTTAAGGAAAACAAGATTCCCGAGTCCATGGTGGGTGTCCGTGAAGAGGGCAGGGTCATGGTTTATGACAATGATTTAATTTAAATGAGGGATTGCCTGTGAAGATTTTAATTGTTGGTGACGTGGTGGGCCGTCCCGGCCGTAAAGCCTTTAAGAAGTATACCAAGGAGCTTCGTGAAAAACATAATATAGATATTGTTATTGTTAATGGTGAAAATTCTGCAGCGGGAAAGGGAGTAAGCCGCAAATCCCTTGATGAACTCTACGCTGCCGGGGCAGATATTGTTACTTCGGGGAATCACATTTGGGATAAGCGGGAGGTCTATGAGGTTATTGATACTGACCCTTATCTTATCCGCCCTGCCAATTATCCTGAAGGGGCTCCCGGAAAGGGCTGGTGCCTGTATCCGTTTAAAGCAAAAAATCTGGCAGTGATTAATATGTCCGGACGTGCCTTTATGCCGGAGATGGACTGTCCGTTCCAGAAGATTGAGGATGTGCTGTCTGAAATCGGGGATGAGGCGGATATTAAGATTCTGGATTTCCATGCTGAAACCACTTCAGAAAAGATGGCCATGGGCTTCTACCTTGATGGCCGTGTACAGGTGGTGGTGGGAACCCATACCCATATTCAGACCGCTGATGAGCGCATTTTGCCTGAGGGTACAGCATACATTACAGACCTGGGCATGGTGGGGCCATGGAATTCAGTGCTGGGTGTTAAATCCGACATAATCATCAAAAAATTTACATCATGTATGCCTGCCAGATTTGATTTGGCAGACGGTCCGGCTGTTTATTCGGCCATTGTGGTGGAAATAGATGATGCCACTAATAAACCCGTGGGCGTGGAGCGAATTCTGATTAAAGAATAAGTATTTTGCAGGATATTTGGCAGTTTACTGCGAATATATTACGCCAGAGTATATTTTTGGGGAGAAAATTCATGTCTAGTGACTTACATATGCATACCACCAGTTCTGACGGTCGGTTGACTCCTGAGGAGCTGGTTGATGCGGCCAAGGCTGCGGGGCTGAATTATATAGCTATTACGGATCACGATACTGTTGATGGCATCCGTCAGCTGTATGAGGCAGACCGTTATCCCGCCAAGGGCATCAAGATTATTCCAGGCATTGAATTCAGTGCTCATCACGAGATACATGAGATTCACATTCTGGGCTATAATATTGATATTTTTGACAAGACGCTGGCTGACAGACTCAATGATGTGGTGGAGGCCAGATGGCTGCGCTTTTCCAGCATAGTGCAGAAATTGCAGAAGCTGGAATATGATATTTCTGAGACGGATGTATTGGAAATAGCCGGTGACAGCACTTCCATCAGCCGATCTCACATTGCACAGGCGCTGATGAAAAAGGGTGCCTTTGGTTCCGTCAAGGAATGTTTCGATAAGGTGCTGGGCAAGGGGTGCCCTGCCTACGTTTCACATTTTCTGTTGGAGCCGGAGGAGATTATTGACCTTATTAAACAAAGTGGCGGTATTCCAGTTTTGGCTCATCCCAGACTGATCCATGATGATGAACTGGTGGAGGAGCTGCTGAAAAAGGGGATAGAAGGGGTTGAGGCTATTTATCCAAAGCACAGCCCTGAGGATACACAGCGCTATATAGATATGGCCAATAAATATAATCTGATGATTACCGGTGGTTCTGATTTTCACGGAATTCCTGGGCGATTGCCCGAGAATTTGGGGGAATTCGTTATTGAGGACAGCTATGCAGCTGAGATTTATCGCGAACCAGGGATGTAGAAGAGCCATTAAATAGGGGTGGTTGCATGGACGTTATAGCATTTGTTGGTCCCAGCGGGACCGGAAAAAGTCATAGAGCTCTTTTGGTAGCCCACAATAATCAGGCGGACGCCATTATTGATGACGGCCTTTTTATCAAGGACGGAAAGATTATTGCTGGTTCATCTGCCAAGAAGGAGCAGAACAAGGTGCTGGCTGTGAAGCGGGCGATTTTCGTGCTGCCGGGCCACGCCAAGGAGGTCAGCAGGGCCATAGAGGATACTCAGCCAAAGCGAATTCTTATTTTGGGAACCTCGGAGAATATGGTTATTAAAATTGCCAAGGCCCTTAATTTGCCGGAAATATCAAAATTTGTCCATATTGAGGATATTGCTACCCAGGGGGAAATGGACAAGGCGAGAAAGCACCGTCTGGAGCAGGGCAAGCATGTTATTCCTGTGCCTACCATTGAGCTGAAGCCTCATTTTTCCGGGTATCTTGTGGATTCATTGAAGTCAATGGTAAAACGCAACAATGAGCAAGAGCGCCGCCAGCGTCATTTGTTGGGGGAAAAGTCCATTGTACGTCCGATATTCAGCTATTATGGGAAGCTGATTATTGATGATTCCTGCATAGAGGCCATAGTACGAAAGATTCTCATCGACAGCGGCAAGGTAACCAAGGTGGCTGATGCGGAGGTTCGTCACGTTTATCGTGGAGATGGTGCTGTGGGCTATGAATCCCAAGGGGTGGAGCTGGACTGCTCAGTTATTATTTCCTATGGCAAGCATATTCCAACCTTGGTTCAGCAGATGCAGACGGAGATCAAAAAAGAGGTTGAACGCCTCACCGGCATGGCTGTAAAAAAGGTTAATATAACCATTAAGGCACTCTTTGTGCAACCTAAGAACTTGTAATTTAAAGGATATATTTTTAAGCATAACAAAAAGGGTTCTGCTATTGCAGAACCCTTTAATTTTTATATGGCAGGGGTAGCAGGACTCGAACCTACGAATGCTGGATTCAGAATCCAGTGCCTTACCAACTTGGCGATACCCCTATGCTGTTTTCACAACGATAATTAGTATAAGTGAAAGCCGGGGGCTTGTCAAGAATAATTTATTTTATTTCTTACGAAGGGTTGGGGAACAGGTAAGGTTTATTTCAAAGGTTCTCGGCCATGGGAAATAGGTATTTATCTGCATATCCGTTACGGCATATTCGGTATTTCCTGCGGTAAAGGAACTTTTAAAAGCCTTTGAGGCTTTATATTGAACAAGCCTTTGCTTCATGGTGTCTTCCATCATATCCACGGCCCATTTGTAGTTGTGCTCAAGATCAAGGTCATACACGTTACTGTAGCCCTTTTTCCTCAGATTGTCATTTACCAGATCTATAATGTCTTTAAGATAATAGTAATCCTCGCAAATACGGTTGTTGAGATTGCAGATATTGCTGAATACTACCCTGTCATGTTCCGATGCTTCAGTAAGGGCGGAAAGGTATATTTCAGCCTGGGATATGGCCGTGCCTATGGAATTGCTGGCAGTATTCCAGCCAGCATAGGCTGTCAATGAATTTATAGGGTAGTTTTCCTTTATGAGAATTGGCAAAAGAGCCTCATGGGCGGTGAAGTTTTTGCTCAGATCCACCAAAGCCACCGGCTTCCCGTTTTGCTGATAGTTTAACAGCTTTTCTGCATTGGATCGTCGCCTGTCCATGGCTTCTTCATCGGTGGCACTTATAAAGAGAATATAGTCAGCTTCCTCAGGGGTGCCCACAATCAGACTATGATGAAAGGCCAGGCGTTCTTCCGCTGTATCCTGATTGCTGATGGCCATATATGGCATTACTTCCCTGGCGGCCTTTTCGCTGCTGTAATCCACATATACCTTGAAGCTTTGGGCTTTTGATACAATGTTGGTCAGTATGGACAGAGCCACCTCATCGGCACCGTGCAAAATGGACAGTTTATCCTTTGGAATTTGCTTCTTGTCTATATAGTGCCTGAAATCCTTGAGCTTCAGATTCGGCAGGCTGAAAATTTCTCCGTCATCCTGTCCAAAGGTAAGATCCTCAAGGGTTTCATCGGCCACAAGGTTTGCCAGTTGGCAGTTAAGACGTAAATTTCTGTTGTATATGTCTTTATAGGCGTTTATTAGCGCCGAAGGGATTTCTGCCTCCAGCTTCTGTATTTTTTCCCCGGTTTCGGAAAGGGGCTTTTCATCGTATTTGTGAATCAGCCGGGACCATTCCATCAGTTTTTTTCGGTCCTGATATTTTTCCACAAAATCCGGCGGATTCATACGGGGGAGAATAGAAAAGGCGTGGAGTTTGACATTTGGGTTATCAGCGTGAAGCTTTTTCAGATATTCCGACAGGGCGGCTATGTCCACATCGCTTACGGATTTATTTCTGGAGGCAATAAGCCCTCCATACAGGAGCTGGTCTATGGAAATGATAGCTTCATCACAGCTTTTTATTTCCTGGTTCAGCCATTCCTGCAGCTTTTTCCTGTCCCCGGGCAGGGTGTAGAAATCCATGGACTCGCTGGGAGGTATAATAACCTCAATGCCTGCGGTGCGGCCGTTGTCTGCCACCAGTTTTCCGCAGGGCGGGCGGCTGTCCAGAGGAACCAGCAATATCCTTTCGTTAAATTCCGGCATCTGGTCAATTGTTTCTCCCTGTTGTTTCTGGGACATAAGGAACAGGGACCCCAGCAATATACATATTATTATTAAATATACGGGAATGTGTTTTTTCATATTAGCCTCTGCTACATAATAATCTCTGCCTGTATATTATACCTTATCTGTATTAAATATACTCTCCAAAAGCAAAAGAAAAGGAAGCCACGGGCAATGGCTTCCCTTTCGAGGGATGGAATATGAAAAAATGGGTTGTATAGCGATTTGCTATGGTCATATAATACTAAAGAAAAATGGAAAAACCATGGAAGACTATGGAAAAAACATGAAAATTTTAATATTTTTTGTGCTTCACTTTTGTGTTAGAATTATGAAGGATATTTTTAGTGTAACGAGGTTTATATATGCGTATAATTACTGGCTCTGCCAAGGGGTGCAATCTGAAGACACCCAAGGGAATGAACACCCGTCCCACCTCTGACAGGGTAAAGGAGTCCCTGTTCAGCATTTTGGGCCGGGAGGTAGTGGGCAAGAGAATACTTGATATATTTGCCGGTACCGGCAGTCTGGGGTTGGAGTCCCTCAGCCGTGGGGCGGAGCACGCCTGCCTGGTGGATAAGGCTACGGCAGATATTTTGAAATACAATGCTGAGCATACCCGCCTGGCAGATAAAACAGAGATTTATAAGGGAGACGTATTTGCTATAATGCAGCGCCTTTCCACCCAGGGGAAGGAGTTCGATGTGGTATTCTGTGACCCGCCTTATCATTTGGGCCTTTGGGAGAGAGCTCTTTCATGGCTGGATACCAGTGATATTTTGGCTGATGATGCCCTGGTTATTGTGGAAATGGGCGGGGATGAGAATAATATTCCTGAGCTTTCCCACATGAAAATGCTGAGGAATCAGAAATATGGCAAAACAACCCAGATATGTTTTTTTGAGTATAAAAAGGCAGGTGTGGACAATGAGCACAGCGATTTTTCCGGGGAGCTTTGATCCTGTAACAGAGGGGCATCTGGATATCATCAGACGGGCCGCAAAACACTTTGATAAGCTGGTGGTGGGAGTATTTAATAATATAAGAAAGAAGGCTTTTCTGCCTGTGGAGCTTCGGGTAAAGGCCCTGGAAGAGGCAGTGTCGGACATGGGCAATGTGGAAGTGGTGGCCTTTGACGGACTGCTGGCAGATTACATGACAGAAAACGATATTCCCGTTATTGTCCGGGGACTTCGTTCCGTTACTGATTTTGAGTATGAGCAGGGGCAGGCCCAGATTATAAAGGATATTCACCCTGAGCTGGACACATTTTTTTTGCTTACAAAACCCCAATATTCCTTCATCAGTTCTTCGGTTGTAAGAGAGATGTACAATTTTGGGGGAGATATTAGTAAATTGGTGCCGGAATCCGTCCTAATAGCTATTGAACATTTTAACAATAAATGATATTCTTATAAGGTAGATTATTTTAAGAAAGTGGGTTTTGGCTCATGGAAATGGAAATAGATAAGATTTTAGAGGAAATTGAGAATTTGGTTGCATCTTCCAACCGGGTTCCGTTTTTGGATAAAGTAATGATTGATGATGTGGAGCTTTTCCGTCTGATGGACGTTCTCAGGAGTGAACTCCCTCGTCAGATTCAGGAGGCTGGTGATATTGTCAGCCGCCGTGATGAGATTATCAGTGCAGCACAGATGGAAGCAGACCGTCTGGTGGATGGTGCGAAGCGTGAGGCCGATCAGACCATTGAGCGTGCCAATGCTTATGCTCAGAAGGCTGTAGATGAGAATGAAATCGTTGTCAGAGCCAAGGAACAGGAAAAGGCTATTATGGACCAGACCATGGCAGCAGCCCAGCAGATGAAGGCGGAGACTGAGCAGTATTCTACCCAGCTCAGAACCAGTGCTGATGATTATGCCAACCAGATTTTTGACCATGTTTTGGATACTGTGGGCAGCGTACTGCAGGCTGTTCAGGAGGCAAAGGGCCAGCTCAACAATCAGCAGTAATTTATATTGTGCTTTGTTCAGGATGTCGCGTATGCGGCATCCTTTTTGTTTTGAAGTTTCTCATGTTTTGGGGTATAATAAAGTCAAATAGTCAATTAATCAATTAATTTTACAAGAAGGTGATATTATGAGCAATATAGCAGATTTAATTGAAGAATATATCCTGCGTCGGCTGGCAGAACAGCAGAATGGGCAGGTGGAGCTGCGGCGTACAGATATAGCTGATGAGATTTCCTGTGCCCCGTCCCAGATAAGCTATGTGCTTAATACCCGCTTCACACATGACAAGGGCTTCGCCGTGGAATCCCGCCGTGGTTTGGGCGGTTTTATCCGTATTGTACGGGTGCCATTGCAGAATATTATTTATGAGGATATGATCAGCAAGATTGACGCTGATACGGAATTCGTGGAAATAAAGGGCATGGTGCGCTATCTCATTCAGCATCAGATGATTAATTCCCGTGAGGGAGCCCTGGTAATCCAGGCCGCCAGCTGTGCCTATAACGGTATGGAAACAAAGGACAGGGTTAATTTGCTGAAGACATTGTTCATAACCCTGGCGGAATTTTCCCGTTAAATGAATACGTGGAAGGACTATGAGCAGAAATAAATTGGCCCCTGATGAGGGGGGTATCCTAAATAAAATTGTAAACTTTGGGCTTAGCTTTGGCATAGCGGTGGTGTGGCTCCTTAAGTCCGTCATAAAGCTGGCAGCAAGGCCCTTTGTGGGGAAAGGGAAACAGCAGTAATGGCAAAATCAAAGACCATGTTTGTTTGTCAGGAGTGCGGCTATGATACTCCTAAATGGTTGGGGAAGTGTCCCGGCTGCGGACGATGGAACACCTTGGTGGAGGAGGTAATAAAGCCAGATAACACCAAGCAGCGGGGACTGAATTTGGGACTTTCAAATCAGAGCAAGCCATGTCCTATAAGCGACGTGGTACTGGAAAAAATGCCCCGTATAACCACTGGCTCTGCAGAATTGGACAGAGTGCTGGGAGGCGGATTGATACCAGGCTCCATGGTACTGATTGTGGGAGACCCGGGGATTGGCAAATCCAGCCTTACCCTACGGGTGTGTGCCAACGAGGCCAGGGATGGCCGCAAGGTGCTGTATGTCACCGGAGAGGAAAGCGTACAGCAAGTTCGTATGCGTGCTGATCGTATTGATGCAGTTTCTGATGATCTGATGGTGGTCAGTGAGACTAATTTGGAGGTTATAGAGAAGCATATTCTGGATATTAAGCCGGAGGTGCTGGTCATTGACTCCATTCAGACTGTATTCCGTCCTGATATTCAGAGTACTCCCGGCAGCGTAAGCCAGGTGCGGGAATGTGCAGTGGAAATACTTCGGGTGGCTAAAACCAACGGCATCGCGGCCTTTATTGTGGGCCACGTTACCAAGGATGGTACACTGGCGGGACCAAGGGTATTGGAACATATTGTGGATACAGTTCTTTATTTTGAAGGGGGCAACAATGCGGAATACCGTATGCTGCGGGCAATAAAAAACCGTTTTGGCAGCACCAATGAAATAGGTGTTTTTGAAATGCGTGATGTGGGGCTGGTGGATGTCTCTGATGCCTCAAAGCTGTTTTTATCCGAGCGCCAGGACGAAAACGGCAGCGTAATCGTGCCCACGGTGGAGGGAACCAGACCTTTGCTGGTGGAGATACAGGCCCTGGTGGCCAAGACTCCCTATGTGCCTCCAAAGAGAATATCCGATTCGGTGGATTTAAAGCGTTTGCAGCTTTTGTTGGCAGTTCTTGAAAAGAAGGTTCATCTTGCCATGGGGGGCTGTGATGTTTTCGTAAAGGCAGCGGGGGGAATTCGTATTGATGAACCGGCGGCGGACCTTGGTATTTGCATTGCCATGGCCTCCAGCTTTGCCAGCCGTCCTCTGCGTCCTGCTACAGTGGCCTTTGGGGAGGTGGGACTCTCCGGGGAAATAAGGGCTGTCAGCCAGTCCGAAAACAGAGTACGTGAGGCAAGACGCCTTGGGTTCAGGAGTATCGTGCTGCCACAGAAAAATTACGAGCAGCTGCTGGCGGATAAAAAGTTTACGGATATGACGCTCTATGGAGTGTCCAATATAACGGAAGCTCTTAGCAGTGCTATGCCGAGATAAAATGAATCCTGCTTGTTTAAGATGACCCTATATCCGTTGTATATACCTGCTATACCTCCTTTGTATAGTGTTGACAGATATTTTTATATATGATAAACTATCGCTTTTTTAATGTTGATTTTTTTGGTATAATTTTATTTGTAGAGGTGTCAATAGGGGGGGTGAATGTTTGCTGCAGATTGGTGACCGGGTAGTGTACCCGATGCATGGTGCTGGAGAAATCACCGGCATTGAAGAGTACGATGTTATGGGGCAAGGACAGATGAAATCCTATTATGTTATGGAAATGCCCATTGGCGGAATGAGAATTATGCTTCCTGCTGATAATATTGACAAGGTTGGTTTGCGGGAGGTCAGCCCTACAGACATGGTCGATCGGATTGAAGAAGTGCTGAAGGGTGATCCTGTTAAGGCTGTGGGAAGCTGGAATAAAAGATTCCATGCGAATCTGAACCGCTTGAAGACTGGTGATATTTTGGAAGTAGCCGCTGTCCTCAGAAATCTCGTTCTTCAGGACAGAATCAAAAAAATATCCAGTGGCGAACGTCGCCTGCTGGATACGGCGAAACAGATTTTTTTAACGGAAATGGTATATGTCCTGGATGGCACCATGGAGACGACTGAGGCATGGCTTCAGAAAATGCTCGCGCGAGATGAATGATTTTATGCTTGCAATGGAAAGGTTTTAGGCTGCGTTGCCATAACTATTGGTCATGGTACAGCAGCCCCTTTTCATTTCATAAAAAATTATATTGAAAGGGGGTGAGAGAGATGTTGGAAAAGGTTTTAAGAGTATTTGTTGTGGCACTGCTGGCCATTATTGGCGGTATTGCGATGCACATTGCTAGTCCGTTTTTGACGGAGCTTATCAGTACTGAGGTATTAAAGAGTGAGCTGGGTCTTTTCAAGATGACTGCGGCACACCTTATTTTTCTTGTGCTGGGTATTGTAGCAGGTGCAGCAATAGGTTATACCACATCACCTTATTTTGCTTCAAAGCTTCAAAGATTTTCAGTCTGGGTTGAAGGACAGCTTAACAAAATGCCTTTGCATGATGTTATAGCCGGACTTATTGGCCTGGCAATAGGACTTATAATTGCTAATTTGTTAGGTATAGCGTTTTCAAAGATACCTGTGGTGGGAGACTATATTCCCGGTATTTTCAGTATCGTTTTTGGTTATTTGGGTATTCATATTGTTATTCGCAAGCAGAAGGAATTGGGTGACCTTATTGGCAAGATTCCAAGATTTTTCAAGGAAACCAGCCAGCATGTGGATCAGACCATCAGCAAGAAAAAGGCCAAGGGGGCAGACCTTGAGGCCATAAAGGGAATTGCTTCTTCTGAGATTCCCTGCAAACTCCTTGACACCAGCGTTATAATTGATGGCCGTATCGCGGATATTTGCAGAACTGGCTTTATTGACGGCAAGCTGCTGATTCCGGTTTTCGTATTGGAGGAGTTACAGCATATTGCAGATATGTCGGATTCCCTGAAACGGGTTCGGGGAAGAAGAGGTCTTGATATCCTGCAGCAGCTCCAGAATGAGTTCGGTTCCAAGGTTGAGATTGTCAATCAGGATTTTGATGATATAACCGAAGTTGATTCCAAGCTGGTGAAGCTGGGGCAGCTTACTGGAGGAAAAATAATCACCAATGACTACAACCTTAACAAGGTGGCAGAGCTTAGAGGCGTTTCTGTGCTGAATATCAACGAGCTGTCCAATGCCATTAAGCCTGTGGCTATTCCAGGCGAGAGCATGAATGTGCAGATCGTCCGTGAGGGTAAGGAACAGGGCCAGGGGGTGGCCTACTTGGATGATGGTACCATGATTGTGGTGGAAAACGGTCGTCGGTACATCAACGAGAATATCACGGTGGAGGTCACTTCTGCATTGCAGACTGCTGCAGGCAGAATGATTTTTGCCAAGCCGGTGGTTTAATCATTGCTTGAGTTTAAAGACTAAAGGTTTAGGGCTCCTTTGGAGCCCTTTTCTGATATTTCGATAATTTCTCACATGCTAACTGGTGCTTTTTATGGAGGTCGTATGGTTACAGTAATTTTTCCCGCTGCTGGCAAGGGAAGCAGAATGAAGGCCGGCATGAACAAGGTATTTATGCCCCTGGGGGGCGTTCCTATTTTAATAAGAACCCTTCTTCAGTATTCCGGGTGCGCTGAAATTGACCAGATGGTTGTGGTGGTGGCTGCTGCCGAAGTTGACTTCGTGGAATCAGTATTGGCCAAGGTTCGTGGGCTGAAGCCATATAAGATTGTGGCAGGTGGCAGCGAACGGCAGTATTCTGTATTAAATGGCATAAAAAGCGTTGATGGTAATGATGATGATATTATTCTGGTCCATGACGCAGCCCGTCCTTTTATCAGCCATGAAACCATAACTGCAGTAATTGATGGTGTCAAAAAGCATGGCGGTGTAATTGCAGCGGTGGCGGCCAAGAATACCATTAAGGTTTGCGATGGGGAAGGTATGGTAAAGGAAACCCCGGACCGTTCAACACTTTGGGAAATACAGACACCTCAGGGCTTTACAAGGAAAATCCTTCTGGAGGCCAATGACAGGGCAATGGCAGATGGCTTTTTGGGCACAGATGATGCAAGCCTGGTGGAGCGCATCGGTCAGCCGGTTCATATAGTAAAGAGTGATTACAGAAATATAAAGATAACCACACCGGAGGATATAATTATCGGTGAGGCTTTTATCAAGAGTCAGGGGCAAAGCACCCTTATAGAGAAAAATAACCAGATTATGGATGAAATAAATAAGTTAATCAAGGATTGCTGGCAGCAGGAGGCGGTTTTATGACAAGATTTGGTATGGGCTATGACGTTCATCAGCTTACTGAAAATAGAAAACTTATTATAGGCGGTGTGGAGATTCCCTTTGAAAAGGGGCTTTTAGGCCATTCTGATGCAGATGTGCTGCTTCATGCCATTGCGGATGCCCTTTTGGGGGCAGCTGCTTTGGGGGATATCGGAAAGCATTTCCCTGATACAGATGACCGTTACAAGGGGATTTCCAGTATTATCCTTTTGGAGCATGTGGGCAAACTGCTGTCGGAAAAGGGCTATACAGTGGGCAATGTGGATGCTACTATTGTGGCCCAGCGCCCAAAGATGCTGCCCCATATTCCTCAGATGCGGGAAAATATCGCCAAAGCCCTGAATGTGGATGTGGACAGAATCAATGTGAAGGCCACCACTGAAGAACATCTGGGCTTTACTGGCAGCGGGCAGGGGATTTCTTCCTATGCAGTTGCAGGAATAGAAGGCTAATGATACAATGGGATTTATTCAGCAGGGATGTGCTTATGCTGAAAGTTAATCGATTTTACCCGCCAAAGGAGTATATATAGGTTATGTTGAAAGTTTATAATACCTTAACACGCAAGAAAGAAGAGTTTGTGCCACAGGAGCCAGGGAAGGTGGGCATGTACGTCTGTGGTGTAACGCCTTATAACTATCCTCATATTGGCAATGCCCGTCCCTTTGTGACCTGGGATGTTATTAAGCGTTATCTCAGAAATCGCGGTTTTGAGGTAAAGCATATTCAGAATTTTACTGATATGGATGACAAGATTATTAAGGCCGCCAATACAGAGGGCGTTTCCTGGGAAACCATTACTGAGCGTTATATAGAAGGATATTTCAAGTCCATTGATGCACTGAATGTTCAGCGGGCAGACCTTTATCCAAAGGTAACTGAGCATATTCCGGATATTATAAATATGGTTCAGCGCATTATTGACAACGGTTTTGGCTATGTTATTGACGGGGATGTGTATTTCAGCGTGGAAAAATTCCCTGAATATGGCAAGCTTTCCGGCCGTAAGCTGGAGGATATGCAGGCAGGAGCCCGTGTTGAAGTGGACAGCCGCAAGCATAATCCAATGGATTTTGCACTTTGGAAATCGGCCAAGCCAGGGGAACCTTTCTGGGAAAGCCCTTGGGGCAAGGGACGTCCCGGCTGGCACATTGAATGCTCCACCATGTCCCTGAAATACCTTGGGGAAACCTTTGATTTCCATGGTGGCGGCAGTGATCTTATTTTCCCTCACCATGAGAACGAAATCGCCCAGTCCCAATGCTGCTGCGGTGATTACAAGAGCTTTGCCCAGTATTGGCTTCATAATGGCTTTATTACCATTGACAATGAGAAGATGAGCAAGTCACTGAACAACTTTATTACTGTTCCGGATATTTTGAAGCAGTATCCTGGTGAGGTGGTACGTTTCTTCATTTTACGTACCCATTACAGAAGTCCGTTGGATTTCAGTGAGGAGCGTATCAAGGAGGCACAGGCCGGTCTTTTGCGTCTGAAGAACGCTTTTGAACTTGGCAACGAGATTCTGGAGAAGGCTGGAAATACAGAAAAGGATACCCAACTGGAGGAGATTGCTGAAAAGGCCATGGCAGATTTCTATGAGGCCATGGATGATGACTTTAATACGGCCCTTGCCATTGGCTTTATGTTTACTCTTTCCAAGGAAATTAATACTTATGCCAACAATGTAATCAACAAGGGGACCGATTTTGATGCGGTTCACTTTGGCAAGCTGATGCAGGTTTATAAGGATATGGCAGCAGTTATAGGTATTTTTGAAAGCTCACTGGAAATGCCTGAGGCTGATGACGGGGAGGGTATTTCCCCTGAGGAAATTGAGGCACTGATTGCTGAAAGAGCTGAGGCGAAGAAAAACAAGAACTGGGGCAGGGCTGACGAGATCAGAGACAGTCTGAAGGCCCAGGGCATTATTCTTGAGGATTCTGCAGCTGGTACAAAGTGGAAGAAAGCGTAAAATATGACATTTGAACATTTAAAGAAGCTTGTTGATATGATGTTCGTGGATGATGGCAATGGTGGCGTGCAGCAGAGATATGAGTCTGTGGATCCCAAGAGCCTTAATCCTTTGGTGCTGGCATATATAGGTGACGCCTATTTTCACCTGTTCGTAAGGGGAAGAATACTATCCTATGAGCAGAGCAAGGTCCAGGTGTTGCATCAGTTCAGTGCCCAAATGGTATCTGCTGTGTGGCAGGACAAGGCATATCGTGGCATAGAATCCATGCTGACAGAGGAAGAAATGGCTGTCTACAAGCGTGGCCGCAATGCCAAGAGTCATGCCCCGAGAAGTGCCAGTGTGGCCCAGTATCATTCCAGCACGGGCTTTGAGGCCTTGCTGGGGTACTTGTACCTTATGGAAAAAAGCGAACGCCTTTATGAACTTGCGGAGGAATCCTTTAAGATTATTTCACGGGCCATGATGGATGAAATATCAAACAAGAAGTAATTTTTGTGTACATATTATATTGGAGATAAAACTATGATAAAGGTAAAATTATTGGAGCACACCCCTGATCCTGAACGTGTTGTGGCTATGTCAGCAAGACTTTGTTATTCTGCCTCCGGTGCTGAGGAGCTTTCCGAGCGTATGACTGATGAGCAGGTTCAGAAGCTGCTGGCCAAGATTATTAAAATGGGCCATGCCTCCACCATGGAGCACGTGTCCTTTACCTTCGGTATTGAGGGGGTATCCCGTGTACTGACCCATCAGCTGGTGCGCCATCGCCTGGCATCATACAGCCAGCAGTCCCAGCGTTATGTGGCGGAGCATGATTTTGAATACATTCTGCCACCAAGTATTGAGGAAAAGCCGGAGGCCAAAGAGCGTTTCCAGACCCTTATGGATGATATTCAGAAGGCGTATAATGAGCTGGCTGACATGGGGATTCCCAAGGAAGATGCCAGATATGTGCTGGCAAATGCCACAGAGACCAAGATTGTAGTAACCATGAATGCCCGTTCTTTGATGCATTTCTTTAATCTGCGCTGCTGCAACCGTGCCCAGTGGGAAATCCGTGAGCTGGCATATAAGATGCTGGAGCAGGCAAAGAAGGCGGCACCGCTGTTGTTTAAAAACGCCGGAGCCTCTTGTGTTGCCACCGGACATTGCCCTGAGGGTGCCATGACCTGTGGTAAATTTGCTGAAATGATAAAGATGAGAGAAGACTGACATGGACTATAAAAGAAAGCCGGAAAACAAGTCTGATAAGAGGGCGGCGGCCTTAAAGGAGCATAAAGGCAGCAAGCTTGAATATATGGCCAAGAAGAAAAAGGCAAGAAATGATGCACCTCTGGATGCGGTTGAATTGCCGGATGATATGGTGGCCGGACGTAATGCTGTTATGGAGGCTTTAAAGGGCAGCCGCAGCGTAAACAAAATTATGGTGGCCAATGGCAGCAATGAGGGCTCTATCAAGGAAATTCTCGCTGTAGCCAAGGAAAAGGGCGTCAATATTATGTACATGGAGCGCAGCAAAATAGACTCCATGGCACGTGGAATCCGCCATCAGGGGGTGCTGGCCCAGGTGGCACCGGTTCAGTATGTGGAACTGGAGGATATATTGCAGATTGCCCGGGATAAGAATGAGCCACCGTTTATTTTGCTTTTGGATGAGCTGGAGGATCCGCATAATCTGGGAGCCCTTCTTCGTACTGCTGATGCAGCCGGGGTTCATGGCGTACTGATTCCAAAACGGCGCAGTGTGCCATTGTCCGCCACGGTGGCCAAAACATCCGCGGGAGCAGTGGAATATGTTCCAGTGGCCCGTATCGGCAATATGGTACAGACCATTCGCCGCTTAAAGGATGAGGGCTTGTGGGTGGCAGCCGCAGATATGGATGGCACTGACTATTATGAGGCCGATATGACCGGCCCGTTGCTGTTGATTGTGGGCAGCGAAGGCCATGGGGTTGGCCGTCTTGTGAAGGAACAGTGCGACTTTGTGGTGCGTATTCCAATGGTGGGAAAGATTAATTCCCTCAATGCATCTGTGGCAGGATCAATTCTCATGTATGAGGCCATGAAGCAGAGAATCCAAAGGGGCTAAATATAATGAAGAAAAAGCCAAGAGAATATTATATTATTGATGGCTATAATGTAATCAATTCCTGGCCGGAGCTTATGAAGCTGAGGAATAATCTGGCTGAGGCCAGGGACACACTCATTCGCCTTTTATCAGAATACGGAGCTTATGAGCGCTATGAGATGATAGTGGTTTTTGATGCCCTCTTCACTGATTCCGAAGAGCATGTGGAAAAGATACATGACCATTTTATGGTAGTTTATACTGGCAAAGGGGAAACTGCCGACAGCTATATTGAGCGCAACGCCTATGATTATGTGCGTATGGGCAAGGAGGTTCATGTGGTAACCTCCGATGGGGCAGAACAGTCAGTAATACTTGGGGCAGGAGCCTATCGCCATCCTTCCAAGGAATTTCATCTTATAATGAAGCGGGCCAAGAAGGAACTACGGCAAAACTATCTGAATAAGCCTGTTTTTCCTGTTTCCCGCAATGAAGTCAGCAGCCATCTTGATGCTGAAACCTTGGCCAAATTGGATGCTCTTCGTAAAATGAAATAGCCAGAATAAATAGTAATTATTGTTAGGTTATTGAAATAGTTGTTACTCTTGATTATTTTTTTACAGGGCTGTATAATCGTATTGTAGGCTGTATATAGAAGATATGAAACAGTCTGACAATTTTTGGGAGGCAGGGGCTTAATGGAAAACAGCTTGTTGACCTGGGATGAATCCTTTGATGATTACATTGATCTTCCCGATGAAGATGTAATAGTAAAAATTCAGGATAATCAGGATGGCGTTGCCATGGATTACCTTATTAATAAGTACAGAAATTTTGTCAGGGCCAAGGCGCGTTCTTACTTCCTTATTGGCGCTGACAGGGAGGATATTATCCAGGAAGGTATGATTGGCCTGTACAAAGCCATCAGGGATTTCCGGAATGATAAGCTGTCTTCGTTTAGGGCTTTTGCGGAGCTGTGTGTTACCCGGCAGATTATTACTGCCATTAAGACAGCTACACGTCAGAAGCACATACCACTTAACTCCTATATTTCATTAAACAAACCTATTTATGATGAGGACTCTGATCGCACCTTGATGGATGTATTATCCGGTGCAAAGGTGACTGATCCCGAGGAACTGGTTATCAGCCGGGAAGAGTTTATCGATATTGAGGCCAAGATGGAGGACATCCTCTCTGATTTGGAGTGGTGTGTTCTTATGGCATATCTTGATGGAAAGTCATATCAGGAGATAGCATTGGATCTGGACCGCCATGTAAAGTCCATAGACAATGCTTTGCAGCGCGTAAAACGCAAGCTGGAACGCTACATGGAAATGAACGGCAACGAAGTGGATATTGGAACTATATACAAAGGACTTACTACAATTAAGCGTAAGGGCCGCATTTTCTCTGAGATTAAAAAAGGAGAAGGGGTGCAATGATGCACCTCTTTTTTAGTAGCTATAAATATTTTTTATCTTATTATTTAAAGGGGGATAAATATGATGCATAAAGGGCTTTATAGCGGGCCTTTCGGTTGACAAGTTTACAATCAGTATATTATACTCTTTATTAATGGCGTTTATTGTAACATAAATGTAATCTGCACAAGATACATTTATTCAAAAACGTATAAAGGGGTTAAGGAGGGGTTTTTATGGATGGTTATGCAACACTGGGAATTTTTTTCATCATGGCTTTGGGCTTTCCTATTGCACCTATTATTATTGCCAATATTATTCAGCCTAAACAGCCAACCAATGAAAAAGATATTCCCTATGAATGTGGTGTAAACACCATCGGAAAGAACAACGTGCAGTTTCATATAGGCTATTTTATGTACGCACTTGTCTTTCTGCTGTTTGATGTTGAGACAGTATTCCTTTATCCATGGGCTGTAAAATACAGCCAGCTGGGCCTTTTTGCACTGGTGGAAATGCTGGTGTTTGTGGGGATATTAACAATAGGTCTCTGGTATGCGTGGAAGAAGGGGGCGCTCTCATGGAAATAGTAGATATCGTGCCACCTGAGCTGAAAAATAATGTTATTGTTACCAGCGTGGATGCACTTTTTAAATGGGGTAAATCCAACTCCATTTGGCCGTTGTCATCTGGTCTGGCCTGCTGCTCCATTGAAATGATGTGTGCTGCTGCTTCCAGATTTGACTTGGCTCGTTTTGGTTACGAGGTATTTCGTTCTTGTCCTCGCCAGTCTGACCTTCTTATCGTTGCAGGAACCTTAACATGGAAGATGACACCACCGCTTATTCGTCTCTACGAGGAGATGCCTGAGCCAAAGTATGTTATTGCCATGGGCAACTGTAATATAGGTGGCGGACCTTTCGCAGATTCCTATTCTGTAGTTACGGGGCTGGATAAAATTATGCCGGTGGATGTATATCTGCCTGGTTGTCCTCCAAGGCCAGAGGCTCTTATTGATGCTATGCTTAAGCTGAAAAAGCTGATTCGTCATCCTGAGCTGGGCCGCGATGCCGCGGATGCCAAGGCTCTCAGCAGAGCCAATCTGGAGCTGATGACCCGTCCTGTATGCAATGTGGAAGAAAGGGCGGAATAGTATGGGAACTTATTTTGAATTAGATAAGCTGGACCTTTTGAAGGACCAGTTTGATACAGCTGAGTATGATGCAGAGCAGGCTGAGCCAGCTCTGTATATTGGTAAGGAACAGCTCTTGGACCTGATGCGGGTGTTAAGGGAGACTCCTACCTACTCCTTCGACCGTATGGGCATGCTGACAGCGGTGGATTACAAGGAATATATTGAAATGGTATACAGTCTGTACTCCCGCCGCTATGACAAGTGGGTTACGGTAAAGGTGAAGCTTGATAGGGACAATCCTGAAGTGGAATCCATGACCCAGATTTGGGAAGGCACCAATTTTGAGGAGCGGGAAACCTATGACCTTATGGGGGTTAAATTCCTGCACCATCCGGATCTTCGCCGCATTTTGATGCCGGATAACTACGAGGCACATCCTCTCAGAAAGGATTTTGTACCTCTGGAGCCTAGAATCGAAGGAGGGGTGCTGACATGGCACAAACAGAGAAGTATGTCTTAAACATGGGACCTCAGCATCCAAGTACCCATGGTGTACTTCAGGTCCAGGTGGAGCTTGACGGTGAGAATATCGTTGGGGCAAAGCCTGTAATGGGCTACCTTCATCGTGGTATTGAGAAGCTGATGGAATCCCGCACTTATGTGCAGTGTGTACCATTTACTGACAGACTGGATTATGTGTCTGCCATGAACAATAATCTTGGTTTCTGCATGGCTGTGGAAAAGCTGGCGGGAATTGAGGTGCCGGAACGGGCAGAATATATCAGGGTAATCTGTGCTGAGCTGAACAGAATTGCCAGCCATCATGTATTTATCGGTTCACTGACCAATGATCTTGGCTCTGCCACGGGTATGATTTATGCATTCCGTGACAGAGAAAAGATTCTGGATTTATTTAATATTATATGTGGTGCCCGTATGACTGCCCATTATATCCGTATCGGCGGTGTGGCAGCGGATGCCCAGGATGAATTTTTACGTGATACCCAGAAGTTTATCGACTATGTGCCGGAAATGCTGGATGAGTATAATAAGCTGTTCAGCGGCAATGAGATTTTCCAGGCCCGTATGAAAAAGACTTCCATTATAACCAAGGAAATGGCCCTGAAGTTCGGAATGTCCGGTCCAAATATTAGAGCCAGCGGCGTGGATTACGATATCCGTAAGATTGATAAGTATGGCGCCTATGGCAAATTTGATTTCGAAGTGCCTTTGGGTAAGCGTGGCGATAACTGGGACCGTTATATGATCCGCATGAAGGAAATCGCTGAGAGTGCAAAGATTATTCAGCAGGCACTGGATAATATGCCGGAGGGACCTTATATGGCCAAGGTACCAAAGGTTCTGCGCCCACCTAAGGGAGATGCATATCATCGCGTGGAGAATACACGCGGTGAGCTTGGCTTCTATATTGTAAGTGATGGCTCCACCAAGCCGTACCGGGTTCACATTCGTCGTCCATCCTTCGTAAATCTTCAGGCCCTGGACACAATGTGCAAGGGAATGCTGCTGGCTGATGCCGTTACAGCATTCGCTACCATTGACCCGCTCATGGGCGAGGTAGATTGTTAATACAGATTGGCAGGTGGAAATATGCATAGCGGAATTCTTTACTCTTTGGGACAGTCCCTCAGAGAAATTCTGACGTCATTAATAGGCGTTCCTATTTTAGTAGATCTTCTTATGACGATAATATGCGCTACGATTCTCCTTTTGATCATGGCTACCTCAGCCCTGGTATTTACCCTTGGAGAAAGAAAAATCTGCGCATTTATCCAGGTCCGTATCGGGCCAAACCGGGTAGGTCCCGGCGGTTTGCTTCAGTCTGTAGCAGATATGCTTAAGCTGATGGACAAGGAGGACATTGTTCCCCGTGGCATTGATAAGTGGCTTTGGGTATTGTCCCCAATCCTTTTGCTGGTGCCATCCGCATTGATTTATGCCTTCTTCCCGTTTGACGATGGTGTAATATTGGCAGATGTTAATGTGGGTCTGTTCCTGCTTATTGCCATTACCTCCCAGACAGTTCTGCCATTCCTTATGGGTGGATATGCTTCCAACAGCAAGTATTCACTGATCGGTGGTATGCGTACTGTGGCCCAGATGCTGGGCTATGAGGTGCCTATGGTATTTGCCCTTATGGGTATTGTAATGATTACCGGTTCTTTGAAAATGAGCGCTATTGTGGAGGCTCAGAGCGATGTGTGGTTTATCGTGCTGCAGCCGTTGGCATTCCTCATTTATATTATTACTGCTCTCGTGGAGAGCAACCGTCCTCCGTTCAACATTGTAGAGGGTGAGTCTGAGATTATTGCAGGTCCGTTTACTGAGTATACTGGCATGCGCTGGGCACTGTTTTTCCTGGCAGAATTCTCAAATCTCATGTGCATTGGTATTTTAACCACAACCTTGTTCCTGGGAGGCTGGCACGGGCCTGATTTCCTGCCGGGATTCTGTTGGTTCTGGATTAAGACCTTTTTGTGCGTACTGTTTTATCAGTGGGTGGGCTGGACCTTCCCCCGCGCCAGAGTGGACAGCATGCTGTCCTTTGGCTGGAAGGTGCTGCTGCCAATCGCTCTCATTAACGTATTGCTGACCGGTGTTGGTATCTACGTTTACAATGTAATGTGATAGGAGGCTTCATTATGTGGGGCAAAGGACTTATTACAGGAATGAAGGTTACCTGGGGCCACTGGTTTGGCAAGAAGGAAACCGTTTATTATCCTGAAGAAAAGCTGCCAATGACTGAACGCTTCCGCGGTGGTCATCTGGCATTCGATGAAGAAAAATGCATCGGCTGCAAGCTGTGTGCCATAGGGTGTCCAAATGCGGCACTGGATCTTACGGTATCCGTTGACGAAAACAAAAAGCGTCACATGGAATCCTATGTTCATCAGATTGGCCGTTGTATGTATTGTGATTTGTGCATTGAGGCATGTCCTACCAAGGCAATAACCTGGGATAAGAACTATGAGTTTGCTTCTTATTTCAAGGAAGACATGACCTATGATGCATTGGTGGAGGCACGGAACAGGAGGGGTAATGATGAATGAAATGATTAGTACCCTGGTGTTCTATGTACTGGCCATGGTTATTCTGGGCACAGCAATGGGAGTGGTAATGAGCCGGAATCTGGTTCACAGTGCTCTCCTTATGACAGCCTGCTTTATCGGAGTCGGCATGCTGTTCTTTTATCTTGATGCTGACTTCCTTGGAGCCATGGAATTTATGCTTTACTCCGGCGGCGTAGCAATTCTGGTGGTAATGGGTGTCATGCTTACAAAGCGTCATGACGGGCCTCCGGGCAATCCGTTTAATAACAATACCATTCTGGCATTAGGCGGAGCAGGATTGTTTATCCTCGTAATGATAGGAGTAGTGATTTCCACCCCGGTTCCTGCCGGTGGTTACGTTTCTCCTGATACAGTCAACGAGCTGGCGGATATGATGCTGAACACGTATATCCTGCCATTTGAAATTGCAGCAACCCTGTTGCTGGCTGCCCTTGTGGGAGCAATTATCTTGGCGAAGGGAGATGGCGAAGCATGAGTGTAGGATTGGGTCATTGCCTGCTTTTGGCGGCAATGTTATTTGCCATCGGCCTTTACGGAGCATTGGCAAAACGTAATATAATAGCAATTCTCATGGGTATTGAGCTTATGCTTAATGCCGTAAATATTAATTTTGTTGCCTTCAACCGTTTCACTCCCGTTTCTGACCTGACCGGTCAGCTGATGACAGTTTTTGCCATTACTGTGGGTGTGGCTGAGGTGGCAATTGGTGTGGCACTGGCTTATCGTATCTACAATGACAGATTAACTATCAATGTGGATGAGCTGGATAATATGAAGGGATAAGGGGGAGTTTAAGATGTTTTATGATTTTGCACTTGAACATGCCTGGCTGATTCCTTTGTTACCGGCAATGGCCTTTGTCGTTATTGGCATGATAACCCGTTCCTACGGAAAGCTTTCAGCAGCAATTGCTGTTTGTATGAGCTTTATAAGCTTTTTGCTTTCCTCCGGGGTTACATATGCTTTGGTAAATTATGGAATCAGTGTTGAGCAGCCCTTTGTGCAGCAGTTAAACTGGATGCACATTGGCGGCGTCAACATTTCCATGGGTGTTCTTATTGATCCTTTGACAGCCATGATGCTTATGGTGGTTTCCACAGTATCATTGCTGGTACAGATATATTCTGTGGGATATATGAAGGGGGATAAGGGCTATGGACGGTTCTTCGCCTTCCTTTCACTATTTGCCGCTTCCATGCTGGGACTGGTATTGGCAGTAAACTTCCTTCAGATGTATGTATTCTGGGAGCTGGTTGGTCTTTGCTCCTATCTGTTAATTGGCTTCTATTATTACAAGGTTTCTGCAAGGGAAGCTGCCAAGAAGGCATTTATGACCACCCGTGTGGGTGACTTTGGTTTGCTCCTTGGTATTCTCCTGTTGCAGATTAATTTTGGCACCCTTGATTTCATGGAGCTTAGGGAAATTATTCCGGCCTACATTTCTATGGCAGGCACTGGGATGATGACCATCATTGCATTGCTGGTATTTGTTGGTCCTATCGGAAAATCAGGTCAGTTCCCGCTTCATGTGTGGCTGCCAGATGCCATGGAGGGCCCTACTCCTGTATCTGCACTGATTCATGCAGCAACAATGGTTGTTGCCGGTGTATATCTGGTAGGACGTGCCTTCTTCATGTTCACGGAGTTGCCTTGCGTTATGAATGTTATCGCCTGGGTGGGCGGCTTTACAGCCTTCTTTGCTGCCAGCATTGCCTTTACCCAGACAGCCATCAAACGCATTTTGGCGTATTCCACCATCAGTCAGCTAGGTTACATGATGCTGGCCCTGGGTGTTGGCTCTCTTACCGCATCCTTCTTCCACTTAATGACCCATGCATTCTTTAAGGCATTGTTGTTCCTCTGTGCCGGCGCTGTAATGCACGCTATGGCAGACGAGGCAAATATCTTCAAGATGGGCGGCCTCAGAAAGAAGATGCCGATAACCTTTGCCACCATGACCATTGGTGTGTTGGCAATTGCCGGTATCCCGCCTTTCGCAGGCTTCTTCTCCAAGGATGAAATTCTCCTGGCTGCAGCACAGGTGAGCACACCTCTTTATGTGCTGGCTACATTGACAGCTTTTATGACAGCCTTCTATATGGCCCGTCTGCTCTTTGTAACCTTCTGTGCTGATCCCGCCGACGAGGAATCCTATGAGCATGCCCATGAACCTTCTAAGTTTATGCTGTTCCCATTGATTGTTCTGGCTGCCCTGGCAGTTGTCAGTGGCCTTTGGGGGCATCTGGAGGGCTTTGGCCAGTGGGTACGCTTCGGCCATCCTCATGAAGCCGGAATTGATATGACTATTGCCGTTTCTTCTACAATTCTTTCCTTCATTGCTTTCGGTATCGCCTGGAACATTTACGTGGCCAAGCGCTGGAGTTCTGATACTATTGCGGAGAAAACGGGTATTCTTTACAAGTTAAGTTACAACAAATTTTATATTGACGAAATCTACGAAGCCCTTATCAAGGTATTTGTGGATGGCGTTGCCAAGGTATTCTACTGGATCGACATTTACATCGTTGATGGTGTTGTCAACGGTCTGGCTCATCTGGTGGGAGGCATCAGCTGGATTTTAAGCAAGGCGCAAAACGGACAGGCCCAGCATTATTCCGGAGTCTTCATCTGTGGCGTGGTAATCCTTGTGGCTTATAGCCTCTACTATTTGGCAGTTCTGGGAGGTGCATTGTAATGACTAGCTTTCCTTTGTTATCAGCAGTCCTGCTGGCACCTATCTGCGCTGCTGTAATTCTGTGCTTTGTCTCTCCAAAGGCGGCACAGTCCGTAAGAGTTATAGCTGCTTCTGCCATGACTGTGGCACTGGCTCTTACCCTGTATGCTT
Source organism: Anaerovibrio sp. RM50 (assembly GCF_000622005.1). Classification (GTDB taxonomy): domain Bacteria; phylum Bacillota; class Negativicutes; order Selenomonadales; family Selenomonadaceae; genus Anaerovibrio. The sequence continues at coordinate 50,110 of NZ_JHWV01000017.1, forward strand.
TCTTCAACTATGATATGACAGCAGGGGGCATGCAGTTTACTGAAAGTATTCCCTGGATAAAGGATTTGGGAGTTCATTACGCATTGGGTGTGGATGGTATTTCCCTTCCGATGCTGTTGCTCACCGATCTTATTGGTTTGGCGGCAGTATACAGCTCCTGGAATATTACCAACCGCCCGAAGGAGTTCTACATTCTGCTGATGATTCTCATTGCAGGTGTTACAGGAACCTTTATCGCAACTGACCTTTTCATATTCCTTCTTTGCTATGAGGTAGTGGTTATTCCTATCTACATCATGGTAATCATTTGGGGCTCCACAAAGAGAGTTTCCAAGGAATATGCCGGCATGAAGCTCACTATCTATCTTCTGATGGGATCTGCCTTTATGCTGGTGGGCGTAGTTGCCCTTTATCTTGCGGTGGGTGATGTGGTTGGCTTCAGAACCTTTGATATGCAGGCATTGGCTGTGGCAGGGCAGAACGGACTCCTCAGTGAGGAATTCCAGATTTTTGCCTTTCTGTTGCTACTCCTGGGCTTTGGTTCACTCCTTTCCATGTTCCCGTTCCACAGCTGGTCTCCGGATGGTTATGCCGGTGCACCAACTGCGGTTTCAATGATTCATGCCGGCGTACTTAAGAAAATTGGTGGTTATGGTCTTATCCGCCTTGGACTTTTGGTGCTGCCATTGGGGGCCAGATTCTGGGCACCTCTTATTGCAGGCCTTGCCATCATCAACGTAATGTACGCCGCCTATATAGCACTTGCCCAAAAGGATTTAAAGTATGTAATCGGTTATTCCTCTGTATCACATATGGGTTATGTTCTCCTTGGCTTTGCCTGCCTCAATGTGGTATCGGTGAGCGGTGCTGTTGCCAACATGGTGGCTCATGGTGTAATGAGCGCCCTGTTCTTCTCCATGATTGGTTTTGTGTATGAAAAGACTCATTTGAGAAGCGTTACCGAGCTTCGGGGGCTGGCTCATCAGATGCCTCGTGTAGCCACTGGCTTTATGCTGGCTGGTATGGCATCTTTGGGACTCCCGGGTCTCATTGGCTTCATTCCTGAGTTTACTATTTTCGTTGGTTCCTTCAGTGTATATCCTGTTTTTGCCATTCTGGCAATTTCCGGTATTATCTTCACTGCCCTTTACACATTGCGTGTATTGGCAAAGGTGCTGTTTGGACCAAGGGATTCCAAGTTTGACAGATATAAGGATGCCAGAGGCGTTGAGATGATGCCGCTGGTAATTCTGGGTATCGCACTGGTTGGTTTTGGTATATTCCCACAGGCTCTCATGGGAATGGTTGGCTCCGGCACGGAGCAGCTTATGCCATTGCTTGACCGCATTGCGGAGGTACCTGGGTTCATAGGAGGGATCAGATAATGAATTTTGAAGCTATTAGTACAGAAATTTTCATTTTGGTCCTGAGCCTTTTCGCTATTGTTATGGACCTGGTATTACCAAAGAATGAGTCCCGCAAGAGCATTGGTGGGGTCCTGGTATTTGCTCTTACTGGATGGGTTCTCTACATGTTCTCAATGTACGTGCCGGAGGCTGCTGTGGCCGATGGTTCGGCAACTGCCAGATATTTCATGGACATGATGTATATAGTGGATAACTATTCCCTGTTCTTCAAGCAGCTCTTTATGGTTGCCACTGTATTTACATTGCTGTTTTCCATGGATTATATGCAGACGGTGCTTCGTTATAAGGGTGAGTTTTATGCTTTACTGATGACTGCACTTTTAGGTATGTGCGTATTGGCTTCTGCCAATGACTTCCTGACTGCATTCATTGGTCTGGAGCTTATGACCATTTCCTTCTACATTCTGGTTGGTGCCAGGATTTCTTCCGTGAACTCCTCTGAGGCCGCTGTAAAGTACCTGGTTGTGGGCTCTGTATCTACGGCTATTATGCTTTATGGTATCAGCCTGGTATATGGTTCCACTGGTACGGTTCAGTTCTACGAAATGTTCCGCAACCAGCATCTCTTTACCGCTGCTGGTCTTGCAGGGGCTACAATGATAATGATTGGCTTCTTCTTCAAGCTGTCAGTTATTCCGTTCCATATGTGGGCTCCTGATGTTTATCAGGGGGCGCCAACCCCGATTACAGCCATGCTGGCCATGGGCTCCAAGGCTGCGGGCATTGCAGTGCTTATGCGTGTGCTCTATGTGGCCTTCCCGTTGATTGGCTTCTATTGGCTGCCAATACTGGCGGTGCTGTCTGCAGTATGTATGATTGGCGGTAACGTTATGGCTATCCGCCAAAATGACGTGAAGCGCATGCTGGCGTATTCCTCCATTGCCCAGGCGGGCTACATGATGGTGGGTATGGTGTCTGCGGATTATCCTGGCATGAAGGCTGTTATGTTCTATGGCATGCTGTATGTATTCGCCAATGTGGGTGCCTTTACGGCCCTTTCAGTAGTTGAGCAGCAGCGGGGCGGCTCAGATTATAAGTCATTGGCTGGCCTCGCCAAGTCAGCCCCTGTTCTGGCGGCAGTAATGACCATTTCTCTGTTGTCTATGGCTGGTATTCCGCCAACAGCAGGCTTTGCGGGCAAGTTGTATCTCTTTACTGCTGTAGTAAATCAGGGGTATCTGTGGCTGGCCTTTGTGGGCTTCATTATGTCCATGATTTCCGTTTACTACTATTTGCAGGTGGCCAAGGCCATGTACCTAAATGAGGGGGATGGCAAGGAGCTTCATATCAGCGGTGCAGTTCGTGCTGCTGCAGTATTAAGCGTTATTGCCACCATTCTCTTTGGTGTATGGCCGGAGAAGCTGGCTGAGCTAACAAATTTGGCTGCATATACATTCCTGCAGTGAGGAAATTAATTGCATAAAAAAGGGGTCTGTGACGGGACATGTGTCTTGTCATAGGCCCTATTTTTATTTTGTTGTTAGTGCTATTTTCTATAAACTTTTTTGGTATATCTATGTATACAGTATATTTAACAATAAATATTAATAATGCCTTGCCTGACTATTGGTATGATGTTAAAATTGTGGCTAGTGGAGATTTGCTAATAACTTGGTTTTTTAGTCTTAGCCAAGGGATGGCTAGCGGAATCAGGGAGGATTAATGGGATGGTATTAAAGAATTACATGGAGGACTGCGTGCTGGATAAGTTGAATGAGCTTATTCCCCAGTATCCGGGACGTTGTTTTTGTGAAAATTGCATGATAGATATAGCAAATTTGGCGCTGAATCACCTGCCGCCTAAATATGTATCCACCGAAAAGGGGCAGGTTTTTGCCCGGGTGGAGTGTTTCAGCCGCCAAAGTGAGGTAGAAATCGTCAAACAAATTGCCGCAGCTATTGAAAAGGTGGAAACACATCCAAGACACTAATTATTCAATTGTATTCTAATACTGTAAATAATTTATGGTATAATGTCTCGAAGGTGATTAGTCTATGAGTTATGAAAAAGCATTAGAATATTGGAAATCACAGGATGTGCAGACTGGGGCAAAAATAGAGGCTGTGTTAAATGGCCAGATTATAAATTTTGCTTATCATTCTGGAAAGATAGAAAATCCCAGTATTACTTTTAATGATACACGGGAAATTTTTGAAAATGACAGCGTTTCCTCATATACGGGAGATTTAAGGACGTTATTTGAGATTCGCAATGCAAAGGATGCCATGTATCTGATGCTGGAGCATTTTGATAAACGGACTCCTTTGAGTGAGCAGCTGATAAAAGAGTTTCAATTTGAGCTTACAAAAAATACCTATGACAGCCGCAGATATAAAATTGGAGAGCGGCCAGGTGAGTATAAAAAGCACGATTATATTGTGGGCAGAGAAGAAGTGGGGGCCTCTGCTGCTGATACAGAAGCTGAAATGCAGGAATTGGTGGATGACATTAATTCAAATGAATTGGCTTCCTCCAATGTACTGAAGGCAGCAGCCTATTTTCATTGCAAGATGGAAAATATACACCCCTTTTCTGATGGCAACGGCAGAACCGGCCGCCTGCTGGTGAATTACCTCTTGATGCTATACAACCACCCACCAATGGTTATCCATAACGAGGATAAAAACGAGTATTACCAGGCCCTGCAGGATTGGGACGAAAATCTTTCCATTAAGAAGATGGTGGACTTCTTCAAGGGCCAGATCGTAAAGACATGGCATAAAAGGCTGGAGAAGTTTTATAAAGATAGATAATAGAATATATAACAGTTTGAGAGAGCACTCTTTCCTAAATGATATGCTCCCCCTATAAGAGACAGTGAAAAACAAAAACTGTCATTATAGGGGGATTTTTCTATGCCACATAAAAAGAAAGCGACTACTGAAGAAATAATTAGAGTCATTCATGCATACTTATCTGAAGAAATTGAATTAAAAGATGCTGCCCAGCAACTTCAAGTTCATACTTCCACGATACGTAGATGGATAAGACATTATAAGGCCGAAGGGATCCAATTTTTTATGCCTCACGAACATAATCGTGTGTACTCAGCAGAGCTAAAGATGAAGGCTGTTCTTAGTTATTTAAACGGTGAAGGCGGCTATAT
>NZ_JHWV01000018.1 GCF_000622005.1 Anaerovibrio sp. RM50
ATGGTTGAGTTTGGCAATATCAATGCCTACATAAATCATGAGGTTGAACCTCCCTTTCTAAAGTCTGATACCGTGATATCCACCAGCGATTATCATCGTAGACTTGATGGAAATAAGTACTCGGACAGCTCCGGCAACATCCAGCTATAAACAATTCAGATAAAGGTAGTGGCAATACACTCCTTAGAGTAGTCAAAGCTACAGGAAAACAATCAAAAGTCCACAGTATCTGAATGTATTGAACCACGATATTAAAAAGAAAGGAAAGTATGTGTTTTAGCTTCTAAAAACATCATACAAGTGAAAATATGAAAAAGAAATTATCCCTTTTACTGTCCATGCTTTCCCTTGTATTTGGCCTGTCCTCACCGGCAGATATGCCCCAGGCGGAAGCTGAGGCCAACGGGCAAAACCTGGTTACGGGCACCATTCTTTTTGTTCCCCACGATAATCGCCCCACTTCCTGTGAGCAATCCACAGAAGCACTGGAGCTGGCAGGCTATAGGGTTCTCATGCCTCCAAAGGACATGCTGGGAGGCCTGAGAAATACAGCTGATACCCAGGAGCTTTGGGGCTGGGTCAATAGGAATATATCAAAGGCCGATGTGGCTGTGGTTTCCACTGACTCCCTTATTTATGGCGGCCTTGTAGCTTCCCGTAACCATAACAATACCGAGGAGGAGCTTCTTGAGCGTGCAAATAAATTTAAGCAGTTAAAAAAATCACATAATAAGCTTAAGATATTTGCCTTTGGCTCCCTTATGCGCACCCCTAAAAACGGTGCATCTGCCGGAGCCGAGGAGCCGGAATATTATCAAACCTATGGAGATAAAATATTCAAGGTTTCATCCCTTAATGACCAGAAGGAAACAAGACGACTGGCTGACTGGGAGAAGGAAGAGCTGGAAGGCCTTATGAATGCCATTCCAAGTGGTGTCTACAAGGACTACTTTGGGCGGCGGGCAAAAAATATTAATGTCACCAAAGGCCTTATGGATTTAACCAAAAATGGCATATTAAACTTTCTCGTAATCGGCAAGGATGATAATGCCCCATTCTGTGCCACCCATCAGGAGGCCCGTGAATTAAATACATATTCCAAAAAGCTGAGACTTCCCCAGGATAAATTTATGGTGGCCACGGGCATAGATGAATTTGCCATGCTGCTTTTGGCCCGCGCCGCAAATTCCATTGACCACAAGCAATATACTGTAAATGTGCAATACAATACAGGTGTAGGCAGAGATACCATACCAAAATTCTCCGATGAGAAAATCTATAGATCCATCCGTGATGAGCTTGCCATGGCAGGGGCAAGGGAAACCTCCAATTCCAATGCAGATTTGACCCTGCTGGTAAATACTGACCCAAAGGGCCGCACCACTGACGGTTATCCTGATCCAAATGATCCTGATCCAATGTATAACGATGGCAAAATGCGCATTGGAACACAATATTTCCTTGATATGGTAAAGGAAAATCTGGCCAAAAAACGCAATGTGGCATTGGCGGATATATGCTTTGCCAACGGCAGTGATAACGCCCTTATGGAGAAGCTTTCCGAAAACAGGCTGCTTTTCAGGCTCCGCTCCTATTCAGGCTGGAATACCCCTACCAACAGCACTGGCTTTGCCTTGGGACAGGGACTTGTAAACTTAAGAAACAGTCAGGAGGACTGTAACAGAATGCTGGTGAAGCGCTATCTTGACGATTGGGGCTATCAGGCCAATGCAAGGGAAAAGCTCATGTGGAGTCTGCCAAGCCATCAATATTTCCTAAATCTGGCAGAATACGAAAGCTACGCCGAAAATTTGGTAACAAATGAATTGCAAACCTTTGCTGCCAAGCATCTCAGCGAATATCCAAATGCAACGGACATTAAGGTTACCTTCCCATGGCATATTACCTTTATTGGAGGTATCACCATAAATGAAAATATTCCTAAAAAAAAACTAATTTTTAGCGGCCGCTGGTATATTGAAAATGACCAGGCCACCTGTGGCAACGGTGCCGCATATATAAAGGCGCGTTTTTACGGTACCAGCATTGCCGTAAAAATGGATGACAAAAATTGCTGGTGGCGCTATGAAATAGATGGCATACCATATAAACGGATTAAATTTAAGGATGAAGTGACAATCCTTGCAGATAATCTGCCAAAGGGAGAGCACGAAATCAAGCTTGTCCGCTCCACCGAGGGACAGGCGGGACACAGTATTTTCAAGGGCTTTATCCTTGACGATAATGGTGAATTACTCCCAATTGATGAGCCTAATAGGCTTAAGCTGGAATTTGTAGGTGATTCCATTACAGCCGGAGCCTTTAATGACGGTCCCCCTAATGTAATGATGTACCACGATGTGGAAAACAACGACATGGCCTACGGCCCTCAGCTGGCCAGAATGCTGAATGCAGATTACAGTGTTTTGGCAAAATCCGGTGAAGGCTTTGTACATAATTACGCAGAGGAATGGCCATACAACCAGGTCCACACCGCCGACCGCTACCCGTGGACCTACTATTCCTTTGACTGGAATGAACCGCACATAAACTGGGACTTTGCCAACAATAAAACCGATGCTGTGTTTATTTCCATTGGTACCAATGATCTTTTATTTGATCCAAAGCCAACTGAGGAGGAATTTATTAAGGGGTATATAAACCTTATAAATGTAGTCCGTAAGCATAACCCTGAGGCGGCCATTATCTGTCTGGATCCTGTGCCAACAATTATCGGGCCTGATGCTGCAAGATGGACTGAAATGGCAGTAAATGAACTACAAAAGAAAGGCGATAAAACCCTTTACTATATTCCGCTTAACAAGGATAAGCCTCTTCTTCTTGATGAAGATTACGTAGGTGATAGTATTCACCCGACCCAGGAGGGTTCAAGAAAGATCGCGGAGTATTTGAAAGACAAGGTGGAACCAATCTTAAAAAAATTAAATAAGTAAAATATTTAAAGCAGTGATTTAACCTAAAAAAATATTAGTTTGAATCACTGCTTTACTTATGTTATTCTGTAGGTAGATGTGATGTGTGTAATGATATTTAGGGGGTTTATTATGGATAAATCAAAAGTTTACTTTACTGATTTCCGTGTGCCTGTGGGTACAAGCATTTTGGCAAAGATGAAAAAGCTCTTTATCAAGGCCGGCATTCAGGAAATTGACATGGAAAACCAGTTTGTGGCCATAAAAATGCATTTTGGCGAGCTTGGCAACATGGCTTTCCTCCGTCCAAACTATGCCAAGGTTGTGGCTGATGTGGTGAAGGAACAGGGCGGTATTCCATTCCTTACTGACTGCAATACCCTTTATCCGGGCAGCAGAAAGCACGCTCTGGAGCACATGGACTGTGCCAATTTTAACGGCTTCAATACCATTACCACCGGCTGTCAGATTGTTATTGGCGACGGCCTTAAGGGTACGGACGATGTTGAAGTCCCTGTAAAAAATGGTGAATACTGCAAAACTGCCAAGATTGGCCGTGCCATTATGGATGCAGACGTATTTATTTCCCTGGCTCATTTTAAGGGCCATGAAATGACCGGCTTTGGCGGTGCCGTTAAGAATATCGGTATGGGCTGTGGAAGCCGTGCAGGCAAGATGGAACAGCATTCTTCCGGAAAAGTGGAAGTAAACATGGAAAAATGCCGTGGCTGTCAGGTTTGTGCCAAGCATTGCGGCTCCAACGCCATTACTTACGAAAACAAGAAGGCAATTATCAACAAGGATATTTGCAAGGGCTGCGGCCGCTGCATCGGGGCCTGCCCATTTGATGCCATTCACAATGACCAGTGGGATGCAGGGGATCTTTTGGACAAGAAGATGGCCGAGTACGCCCAGGCCGTTGTTCAGGACAGGCCTTGCTTCCATATCAATATGATTATGGACGTGTCTCCAAACTGCGACTGTCATGGTGAGAATGATGCACCAATTCTGCCAAATATCGGCATTGCCTGCTCCTTCGACCCTGTAGCCCTTGATCAGGCCTGTGTTGACCTTTGCCAGAAGGTTGAGCCTATCCGCAACTCCCAGCTGGGAGACAATATGGCTGACCCGAACCACCACGACCATGGTAACCATTGGCATAACAGCAATCCTAACGTTCACTGGAAGGAAACCCTGGAGCACGGTGAAAAAATCGGCATGGGCACCAGAGAATATGAATTAATCGTAATGAAATAAAGCACAAAAATCGCAAACTATACCGCACCAAAAAGCGCAAAACACGACGCAAAAACACAGAAGGCACTGGCTCAACATGAACCAGTGCCTTTTTAGTGTGTCAAATCATCCAAATTGGAACAATATAATTATCCTTGTCTATGGCCGACAGTTCAGGCTTTAAGCACAATACTGCCCCCTTGGATCGTTGTGTCCCTGATTTATCAAGCAAAGAAAATACTTTAATTATTTCTGAACCTGGATTAGAGGATTTCTTAACCTCCATAGGATACAAAACTCCATCCTGCTCCAAAATAATATCTATTTCCCTGGCGTCCTTGTCACGGTAATAGTAAATAAACGGTTCTTTACCGCAATTCATATAGGTTTTAACCAACTCGGCCACCACGTAATTTTCCAAAATAGCCCCGTTCATGGCACCCTTTTCTAATGTTTCTGCGCTGCTCCACTTAGTTAGATAACATACAAGACCCGTGTCATAAAAATATAGCTTTGGACGTTTTACAAGTCTTTTCAGCAAATTATTGGAATATGGGTGCAAATAAAAAATCAAGCCCAGTCTTTCCAGAATCGCCAGCCATTCCTTTGTCTGCTTCTGATTGATATCAGCATCTCTGGCAATTTCAGCTACATTAAGCATTTGTCCGCATCTTGCAGCCACAGCAGTAATAAAATTAAGAAATTTAAGTGTGTCTATGGCATCAGAAAGAGCTTTTACGTCACGCTCAATATATGTGGCAATATAACTGCTGTAAAAGATATTGCTGTTGCTGTGCTGTCCATTCACCATTGCGGGCATGGAACCTTTATATATTCTGTTAAAAATTTCCAGGGTATCAGCCTTTTTACGTTTTTTTCCCCGTATGGAAAGCTTATCCAAATCCAACACAAAGGGCTCCATCTCCCCGCCACTAACTTCAGCTTGGGCCAATGAAGTAAGGGAAAGAACCGCCACCCGACCAGCCAATGATTCCTGAACCCCCTCCATCATTTTGAAAATCTGTGAACCTGTAAGCCAGAAATCACCTGCATTGTGATGCTTGTCCACATGGATTTTGATGTAAGTAAACAGCTCAGGAGCATACTGAACCTCATCGATCAACACTGGTGGTTTATGGAGCTGCAAAAACAACTCCGGGTCATTTTTCGCAAGATTGCGATCGTTAAGATCATCTAATGATACATAATGCCTCTCAGTGTCCTCCATCAGCTTTTGAAGCATGGTGGTTTTTCCCACCTGCCTTGGACCAGTCACCAAAACCACGGGATATTCCCTCGTAGCTTCCAGCACAACCTTTTCCAGATTTCTATGTATATAATTCATAACAGCGCACCACCTTTTTTCGGCCGTTTTGTACTCTGATTACATTTTAGCCGAAAAAATAATTGATGACAACAAAAATTAATAGGCACCAGCGGCCAGCAGACGCCTTAAATTAGATAATGCATCCAAAATCTCAAGTTCCCTGTTTGTTATCCCCGTTTCCATATAATTCTGTAATTGTTTTGCCTTCTTTGCAGCTTCCTTATTACCTGAATCTGCCGACATTTTCAGCCATTTTAATGCCTGGTCGAAATTCCTATCTATAACATGGCCTTTAAAATACATGAGCCCCAGTACCATCATAGCCTCTGGATTGCCATTATCTGCTGCCTTAAAAATTTGTTCTCCTTCTGGCAGAAGATATGTCAGTCTGCTTATTTCATCGTTAAATTCCATCCCGGTTGGAACTGGTGCCGGGCATATAGTAGAACTACTCAAGAGATATTCCAATCTCAGATAATATCCATCACATATTTTATTTTCTGGAATATCTTTCAATTCCTCTAAACTCATTTCATGTACTGATTTTACATAAATCGGTTCAACTATAACATCATCAAATTCCCTTAATTCATCTGGTGACATAGGGAGTATATCATCCACATCCATCACCAAGTTACTACGCTTCGCCCAATAATAACAAACATTGTTTACTTCTTTATTCAGGCGACTGTTATATTTTCCTAATGCCTGGGTTATATGACAGCCTTTTTTAATTTCTATACACGCCATATAGTCATCACTGTTCATTACATAAACTATAACAGACTGATGTCGTATTATCCTATCCCGATATGTGGCCACACAGTTATTAAATGCAGCCCCTAACTTTGGAAGCATACCCGTATTTGGCAGCAATCTGAATTCATATTCTTTTATCCTGCAGGAATAGGATTGCTCTGTTTCATTGTAGTTTATTTTCGTGGATCTCCAATTTTCCATAAATGCTGTTACTTCCGTGCTTATAGCATCGTGCACATAAACGGTTGGACCATCCTTTAATAATCGTTCCTTTACTTCCTCGGACAATTGCTCATGATAGTCATGAAATGCGAGCAGTGCATCCCACTGCAATCTGTTTAAACCGGTTTCCGATGAAACGCGATACAACCACTTTAACATTCTTTTTTCGCCCTTTTGTTCAAGGACCCAGTGACAATAGTATTCCAATGCCTCCCAGTTTTTTAAAGAATAATCTCTGGTAACTTGGTTTGCCTCTTTGTCAAAGTAAAACTTTTTGAGATACATAGAGGCAATACTGTCATCCAGATAAAAGAATTTGTGCATATAATTTATGTCCTTAATCCCCCACTGCTTGAAAATCATGTACCAAACAATGGCATACGGATTAAAGGCATACGCTTTGCGCAGGCTCTTTGGTGGCCTTATTTTTAGCAAGTCACAAATAATCCTGTAGTTGTTTTTCTCCTCACGGGTAAATACTTCATCGAAAATATCATCTCCATCACGGGTAGTAAACTCCCGGAAGAACTGCTTTAAAAAAACAATATTTACATCAAATGGTCTTTCCAGGTAAGCCATTAATGTAGTTTTATTTTTTATCTGGCATAAAACACTAGGTTTAATGCCAGTTTTGTAAAGCGTACACTCACGCATAGCCTCCATAGCGGTTTCAACCACAACATCAGGGATCTCTATATCTGTTTCGGTCCAATTATTAACATTAGATTTTGGTAGTCTACATTTAGAAATAAAAATTTTGTCTTTTATAATATCCACTGATAAGGAAAAACTCATTACTTTAGTGACCACATGATTTATATCAGCATTAACCTTTAAAACATCACAGGCAATATTTATATATTTTAATGGGGCACTCTGATAAATTCGCCATCTAAGTGGTGCGAAACCTGGACTGGTGGCATAATAACCATCATAACCAATAGTGATTTCTGCAAAGCCCAATAAGCCTTCAAAACAACACCCATTCTCAGAAACAGCACGATGATTGGATATGGACTCTATTCTCTCCATCACACCATGCTTAGGGCAAAAAACGAACTTTGAGTTGGTATTCGGCCTATATGGGTTACTAATATAATTAATTAATGTTACACATGGTATATCTTCAATCTCTTTTTTAGCCAATTCAGTGTCAGTACATCTTATCCATTTACCTTCTTCATAATTGTATGTAAAAGCAACATCCAACATACCAACACCCCCTATCCTATAAAAACGATAGTTATCTAATCATATTTTATCAACTTTCATTTCGCTTTAGGTCGTTTCGCAAGCGACATTCACGTTTTCCCGAGTGTGATGTCAAAAAGCTAATCAATATTTATTATCTGTATATTATCATTACAAATTAAAATTGAAAACACTTACCTGTCCATAAAAAGGGCCACCATAAAAACCATACGTTCCAATTATGAACAATCTCTTTTTCCTATTATGCATTTTTGATATACAAAGAATTATATTCTGTTATATTTGTCGAAATTGTAAAAAAATTCTTTACATTTATTGTCTAAATAAGTAAAAAGGATTAAAATTTACATAGAGTTTTAATCGAAAAATTGATTGGAGGATGACAAAATGGCAGACAGAATCGTATTAAACTCAATTTCTTATCATGGTGCAGGTGCTATCAACGAGATTATCGGTGAGGTTAACCGCGGAGGGTATACCCACATTTTTGTATGCACCGATCCGGATCTTGTAAAATTCGGCGTAACTGCAAAGGTTACGGATTTGCTCCAGAAGAATAATATTAAGTTCACTGTATATGACAAAATTAAACCAAACCCTACTATTCAGAACGTACAGGACGGCGTGGCTGCCTTCAAGGAATGCAAGGCCGATGCTATTATTGCTGTAGGTGGCGGCTCTTCCATGGATACTGCCAAGGCAATTGGTATCATTATCACCAATCCTGAATTTGCTGATGTACGTTCCCTGGAAGGTCTTGCACCAACCAAGAACCATGCCGTTCCAACCATAGCTGTGCCTACCACCGCCGGAACTGCCGCAGAGGTAACCATCAACTATGTAATTACAGATGTGGAAAAGCAGCGTAAATTTGTATGCGTTGACCCTAACGATATTCCTGACGTGGCAATTATTGACCCTGATATGATGTCCTCAATGCCAAAGGGACTGACTGCAGCAACTGGTATGGATGCCCTTACCCACGCTATCGAGGGTTATATCACCAGAGCTGCATGGGAACTTACTGATATGTTCCACCTCGAGGCAATCAAGCTTATTTCCCAGCATCTCCGTGATGCCGTAGCAAATAAGCCTGAAGGACGTAAGGGTATGGCAATGGCTCAGTACATTGCAGGCATGGGCTTCTCAAATGTTGGTCTTGGTATCGACCATGCCATGGCTCACACCCTCAGTGCCCATTATGACACTCCACATGGTGTTGCCTGTGCTATGCTGCTGCCAATTGCAATGGAATTCAATAAGGAACACACCGGGGAGCGTTATCGTGAAATTGCCCGGGCAATGGGGGTAAAGAATGTTGATTCCATGTCCCAGTCCGAATACCGTGATGCCGCAATTGCCGCAGTAAAGAAGCTCTCCGAGGATGTTGGCATTCCTGCCAAGAATGACCGTATCAAGGAGGAAGATCTGGAAATTCTGGCCAAGGATGCCCTGGCTGATGCATGCTATCCTGGCAACCCTTGCGAGGCCACCAAGGAGCAGGTTATCGATATGTTCCGCAAACTTATTTAAGTATTTAACGTTATATAATTACCCCATTATAGTGCGCCATGTTGTGCGCACCCAAAAAGGCGTTGGTTCATCGCGAACCAGCGCCTCTTTTAATTAAATTCCTTAATCACTAAATTCACTTCAAATCTTAACATACCTCTGATTTTTACTATTTGGCTTGTCTGGAATGGTCATTTTCACCAGCCCCAGTTCAATGGCTGGATTAATATAATTCTTGCGGAGGGTGTCCCTGGACTTTAACCCCAGCTGCTCCATTACAGAAGTAGCGGTATAAGGAACATCATATTCCATTACCGTCAGCATACGCTTAACATACTCGCTGGTATTAGCACCATAATTACTTATCTGGTTAATCACCTCATCCATTATCCCATCAATCATTTCCAGCATGAACTCAATAAAGAAATCAGAGTTGCCGTTAATGTGGCACTTGGCAATGGCATCATAATATTCCTGCTGGTATTTCTCAATCTGGCTTTCCAGTGGAACAGCTTCAAAGATTGTTCGCCATCTATACAGAATCACTGTATGCCAGAGCCTGGCCATTCGACCATTGCCATCGGCGAAGGGATGAATGAAAACAAATTCATAATGAAAAACAGCGGCCATTATTAAAGGATGGACCTTTCCCTCATAATCTTTCACCCAATTTAATAGCTGGTCCATCAGCCCCGGAACCATATTGGGAGGCGGCGCAACAAAAATACATTTTTCACCGGAAAATACTCCCTCTTCCCCTTTGCGGAAATCACCTGACTCCTTCACCGTTAAATAAGTCATAATTCCATGAATCCGCTTTAAATCATAAATGCTTCCGGGATTAATTTTGCCAATCTCATCATAGGCAGCAAAAGCATTTTTTACTTCCTGAATTTCCGTCTTGTCACCAATAACCATGTGTCCATTAATAACATCCCTGACTTCATCCAGAGACAAGGAATTGGCCTCAATTTTTAAGGATGAATGAATTGAGCGAATTCTATTATTCCTGCGTAAATGCGGCTTTGCTTCCAAATCCTTATGACTGGTAATCCTGCCCACCTTTTCTGAAATGAAAGAAACCAGCTCCAGCATACGGTTTGAAATTGTATATGGTGGCATATACTCGCCCATTACCTCACCCCTATCTTGCATGTTTTCTTACTTATTATCTTATATGTTATCTTACTAAAATGCAATATGCTATAATATATTCTAGTTTCAAAAGTTTTTAACGGCGGTAAATCGTATTTATTGATAAATTGGGGAGTTTTAGGGATGTATGAACTTATAGGCAGTATTTGTGCGATATTTCAGGATTTGGCAGATCTAGTGTGGGGGTTTCCCACAAATTTGGAGTGGTATGCCAGTCTGCCGATTATAGGGGAGCTTCCGCTGGTAATTATCCTTTTGGTTGGAACAGGAATCTATTTCACTTTGAATCTGCGATTTGTTCAGATCAAGTATTTCAGATATGGTCTCAATGTCCTCATAAACAGCCAGAATAAGGACGAACGGGGCATCAGCCCACTGGCTTCATTTTTACTGTCCACCGCTATGAGAGTAGGGCCTGGAAATATTCTGGGGGTGACGGGTGCAGTTTCAACTGGCGGTCCCGGAGCATTGTTCTGGATGTGGGTATCAGCATTCTTTGGTATGGCCACTGCCTTTGTGGAATCAACTCTTTCCCAGATTTATAAAGATAAACAGGGGAATGAATATGTAGGCGGTCTGCCTTGCTATGGCAGAAAGCTCCTTGGTGGTGCAGCCATTATAGGTGGTGCACTGAGTTTTCTCTATATTATTTACGCCCTGCTTTGCATTCCGGCCCAGGGGTTCAACACAATTTCTGCCATGGTGGCCGTAACTAATAATGTGACCGGCATGGAAACAGATTCAGATGGTGCCCTGGTCTGGGGATTTTTCCTGTTGCTTATGGGATTGACGGCTTTTGCTATATTTGGCGGCCTTAAGCGCATCAGCCGCATTACTGATGTTCTTGTGCCAATTATGGCAGTTGTATATGTAGTGGCAGTGCTTATAATGATAGTAATGAACCTTGAACGTCTGCCTTGGTTCTTCTACGTGGTGGTGACGGAGGCCTTTAATCCGGAGCCTGTTTTCGGCGGTGCCATGGGTATTGCGCTTTCACAGGGGATTAAACGCGGTCTTATGAGTAATGAGGCCGGTCAGGGCACTCTCTCCATGCCCGCCGCTGTTTCCAACGCAAAGCACCCTTGCGAGCAGGGCATTATACAGGCTATTGGTGTATTTCTGGACACCATGGTTATATGTACTTTGACAGGTTTTGTCCTCATAATGGGGCAGGCCTGGCTGGGAGATAGCTCTGCAGCGTGGTTTGAGCTTGGGCGCTTGGAGAAATTTTTGGTTTCCTGCGCATATATGCTTGGTGATGGGGCTGTTTTCAGTTTGGCTACATTGATCATCACCATTTGCTTTGGGATATTCGCTTTCACCTGCCTTCTTGGTTTCCTGTCATTCTCGGAAATATGCGCAAAACAAATTTCTGGCAATAAAACCTTCATTTCAGTAGTACGGTTGGTAAATTTGACGGTGCTGGCCTTCGGAATGGTTACCAACATTGCCGGCTTTGATCTCAGTGCTCTGTGGTATCTCAGCGATTTTGCCAATATCGTAATGGTCTGCTGCAACTTGCCGCTCCTTTATCTTGGCTTCCATAAGGTCCAAAAAACCTTCGATAATTTTGAATGCCATGAAAAGAAATTCGATTCTGAAGTAATCGGTATTTCATTGCCGGTTTGGGATGAAATCAATCATCAGAGTGTGTAAGGCTGTTCAAATCATGTTCTGACAATACAATCTTGATAATCTAAGCATACTAAAACCCGTCAGTATTATTACTGACGGGTTTAATATTACCTTTTTCATTTGACACCGACTGATTAATCGGTTATTATTTAAAACATGAGAAAACGTGATGATCAGAAGAAGAATTTAATATTGCAAACCACTGCTGCCCTTATGGCGAAGCAGGGAATAAATGGCGTGTCCATGGCCATGATTGCCAAGGCCTCTGGGGTACCCCAGGCCACTATTTACGTTTATTTCAGCAGCAAGGAGGAGCTGCTGAAGGAGCTGTATAAGTACGTTATACAGCAAAACTGCGATTATATCCTGAAGGATTTGGACCTTGAGGGTGATATAAAGGAGTGCTTCAGAAAGTATTATTGGCGCATGGTGGACTATTTCCGGCATTATCCTACGGAATTTCAGGTTTATGAGCAGTTCATGTCCTCCATGATGGGCAAATCCCTGATGCTGGATAATGTTACCGACCTGTTTCAGCCCATGTATGCCTTTGTGGAACGTGGTCAGCGGGAAGGTGTCATAAAGCAGGAACTCCACCCCATTGTGGTGCTGAGCTATTTTTCCCTCCTTGCCTCCAATATCGAAAAGGGCAAGCTGTTTTGGGGCAACAGGGCTGATGATCTTGTTTACCAAATTATCTTTGATACCAGCTGGGATGCTGTTACTATACATAAATAATTCTTTGAAGGGTGTTGTTATTTTAAGATTATGGGTAAGCGTTTATTTTTCATGGACAATCTGAAAATGTTCATTATTAATTTGATGATTGTTTTTCATTTGGGACTTTGCTATATGGCCTATGCCCCGGAATGGTGGTATGTAGTTGATACGGAGCACTGCTCATTGTTCCTTACTGGCTTTGTGGTATGGGTAGATGTTTTTATCATGCCAATAATGTATTTTATCAGCGGCTATTTTGGTATTATGACCTTAAAAAAGCACGGTGACGGTAAATGGTGGTCCGGCCGCTTTAAGAGAATAATTGTGCCATGGATTGGCGGTACCTTATTATTTGCGGCTCCTGTCTCCTACCTTACATTTTTCAGCCGTAATGCCCCTGTAAGCTTTTCTGAGTTTTGCAGCAACTGGTTTTTCTTTGACCCGGTAAATGGCGGCTCCGGCCTCTTCTTTTCCCATATCCAATACTGGTTTTTGGGTATTCTGACGGTGTTTTACCTTATTTTATTCATATTAACCAAACTGGATAAGAGCTTGCTTGAACAGTGTGCCCCTTCCAAGCCTGGCAAGGTAATGGCCTGGAGCTTATTTATTTTTGTTTTCTGCAATGTTGTGGCCATGGATATTATCACCGGCTTTGATGATTTGTGGATACACCTCAACTATTTTCTGGTTCTGCAGCCATGCCGCATTCTTCCTTATGTATGGGCCTTTTTCCTTGGAGCCTACGCCTGGAGACATCAGTGGTTCACTGAGGAGGGCTACAAGCCTTCATTAGCTAAATGGGTGCCTTTGCTGGTTGTGATGACCGTTGCATATCCTATGTGGGTTCTCATGGGCAGATTTTTTGTTGCCAATGCCCTTCAGTTCGTTTTTATAAGAGGAATTTTGCAGGCGGCAATGTTTACCTCTTCCTTTTATGGTTTGCTGGCAATTTTCTGCCGTTTCTTCAACAAGACCAACAAGTTCTGGAGTGAAATGGCGGCAAATTCCTACACCATGTATTATTGCCACATGCAGATTGTATTCCCGGTGGCATATTTCCTGTTGCCGCTGGATATTTTCTGGCTGCCTAAATGGATACTCAGCTCCATAATCGGTCTCATAATCTGTTACGTGGTCAGCAGGCTGCTGCTGTTCCTGCCATGCTTTGCCAGCAGCAAAAAGGCCAAGGTGGCCTAAATTTATTTAAAAATAACATCTACGGGGAGTTTTTTCTTATTTAAAAAGGTAAAACTCCTCTTTTTGTAGAATAAGAACGTTAAATTGTTATTGAGTTAAAATATTGCTGAATTTAAAATATCGCTGAAAATAAAAAAAGCACCTGACAAAAGTCAGCTGCAACTTCTATTTAGTGAAGAATATCTCTATAATTAGAGAATAGACTTCACAAGGGCACGCATTTCGCTCATAGCCAGCTCTGGTGCAAAGATGCAAGGAATAGCTGCTGCTACGGTGAATAACCCTACCATTGAAAATAACATATCGATGTTAGTCAATGTTCCCACTCCTTTCGTGGCGATATTTAGTTTTCAACAACTTGTAATAGTTTATAACAGTTAGTGATTAGTGTCAAGTATTATTTTCATTTTTTTATAACGCCATTGTTCAATTTTTTCTTCTTCTAAGAAGAAAAAACTTCCAATTAGCGTTTCAACGAGCTGGGAGATATGCTCGCCAGCTGTTAAAGTTTGCTTTCCCCCACCTAAAGAGGTAGGGGGACATCTTTAAGCTCGTTATAATTATTTTTATGGCGGTGATTGTATGGAAATGAGTTTTATATCACCAGATGATTTGGTGCTTCTGGGAAGATTGGCTTTATCCTGCATATTGGGCGGCCTCATAGGCTATGAGCGCGAATCAAAAAGCAAATCAGCAGGTCTCAGGACCAATATGCTTGTATGTCTTGGCTCCTGCCTTATAATGATACTTTCCACTGAAATATATTCCACAGTTGAAGGAAAGACAAATGCCGATCCTGCAAGGCTTGCAGCCCAGGTAGTCAGCGGCATAGGTTTCCTTGGTGCTGGTGCCATAATGAAGGAGGGTCTCAACGTCACGGGACTTACCACGGCAGCCTGTCTATGGGTTGTAGCGGGTGTAGGCCTATCCGTAGGCGCAGGATATTATCTGAGTGCTTTCTTCACTGCTTTGCTCGTATTCCTTGTACTTGAGGTATTTGCCAAGCTTGATTCCTTCCATAAAATCGACAAGAAGCTCACTGCCAAGGTAATCATAAAAAACAATTCAGCCACCGTCCAGGAGGTATATGATACCCTGAAGCGTCATTATATAAAGATATGTCAGGTAAAAATGAAGAATACGGAATATGCCCAGGACGATTCCCATATTTTGGTGGAAATGGAGCTTATTAATACCAAGAATATCCGTGAAGTGGAAGTAATGCACGCCCTATATGCCCTTAATGGGGTTGAAACCGTAGAGCTGACATAAACCACAGAGCTGGGAAAATATGTAATAAGAAGCAAAGAGGAGGCCGCCCTGGCCTCCTTCTTTTATTGCAATTTTTTATTTATTTGAATTCCTATATTATTTAAATACCTGCATTCCTGTTATTTTTAATTCATTTCATTCCTAAATTATTAAATATAGGACATGGCATATTGCACTTCCTCGTTGGAAAAGCCTTCAATGGAAAGGCGCTGGCTGATCTTGTTTTCTGTCCAGCCCATGTCCAGATACTGTCTTGCCTTCCCAAGGGCCTGATTATTCCAGTCGGCGGACACATTAGTCATAGCATAGAAGGCCTCTTCCCTGGTAAAGCCCTCGTTTGGTGACAGCAACTGAATATAAATGCCCTTTTTGGAATAGTAGTCCTGATTCAGATAATCATAGGCCCTCCCAAGGGCGTTGTCACTCCAGTCTATACCAACATGCTCTGATACATAGGTGGCATTTTCTCTGGAATATCCATTTGACAGAAGGTATCTGAACAAGCCTTTTTTAGAAAGATGATTTTGCGACGCGTAGGCCTCCCCCTGCTGAACTGCCCCCTGATATTGTTTAGGTATATCGCCTCTTGGGGGCTGGACGCCACTTGGTTTAGGAGAGGTAATTGGCTGTGGAGTAAAGGTTGGCTGTGAATTTGGCATAGGCCGGGAATTGGTTCCACCCGCATTTGTGTTATTTACTGCAGACGGATTATTGTTTTTAAGCCTTGAAATGGCAAGCTGGTTTAATTCCGAAAGCACCAGATCAGGATCTGCATTGGCAGTTACGTGGGCAAATACGTGAATATCCCCGTCTGCGTCAATACTGCGCTTTATCACCTTGTTCTGAACCTTCAAAAAGCTGCTGCTGAATGTGATGATTTCATCACGGGTCACCACAGCATTTTCAACTTTGGTGTGGCTGGCTACAATGACCCCCAGCTGCTCCGAAATATTCCGCAGTGCCTCCTTTACAGCGTTATCCTCCCCCTGCTGTGGGGTCTCATTATCGCTGAGGGTGTACTCACCCACGGCAACATAACTCTCCATTTTGGCTTCAGCCATCTGTGGCATAACAGAAAGGAGAGAAGCAGAAAGCAATATATGGCATAAAATCTTTTTGCACTTTAACATTTTTAGGCTCCTATACACGTAATATGGAATACGTTTGCGGCTGTACACTTTAATATAAGCACATGCTGAATAAGTCTCATTTTATGACAATATTGTATTAGCAGTTAACAATATATTGCAAGTTAGAATTGGATGAGAATGCATGAGAATCATATTTAAATTGTAATTATCCTCAAAAAATGTTAAAATTTATCAGACGAAAAGAAGGTTTTTGAGATTATTTGTCGAACAAATTTATATATGGATATATGTACGAAAGGATGAAATGAAATTATGCCAAATACAAAAACAGTAAGCTTTCTCTACGATGACGGGGCCATCGATTTGGAAGTACCGGCAGAAAGCACCGTGCTGACCTCCCGTGTGGATGAGCTGAAAAGCACCCGCTCCGGCAGGGAAATAGTCCACGAAGCCATGATGAACCCTATTGACAGCCCGCTTCTCTCTGAGCTTGCAAAGGGTAAGCCTGACTGCTGCATCATCATTTCCGACCACACCCGCCCTGTTCCAAGCCAGGATATTCTGCCGGAAATGATCGCGGAGCTCCGCAAGGGCAACCCGGATATCAAGATTAATTTTTTGGTGGCCACCGGCTTCCACAGACCTACAAGTGTGGAGGAATTGCAAAACAAATTAGGCAAGGACTTGTATGATGAATTTAAAAATGATATCATTGTACATGATGCACATAATCCTGAGTGCAACACCAAGGTTGGTGTTCTTCCATCAGGTCCTGACTGCATTATTGACAAGGTTGCTGCAGAGTCCTCACTGCTTGTGGCAGAGGGCTTTATTGAGGCCCACTTCTTCGCCGGCTTCTCCGGGGGCCGTAAGAGTGTGCTGCCTGGTATCTGCGATGCAGTTACTGTTATGGGCAATCACTGCGGCGAATTTATTGCCTCTCCTTATGCCCGCACCGGTATTCTTGAAGGCAACCCTCTCCATATAGATATGGTGGCCGCTGCCCGCATGGCAAAGCTGGCCTTTATCTGCAACGTAATTATTGATGAGGACAAGAAAACCGTTGCCGCTTACGCCGGCAACTTTGAAACAGCACATCTGGAGGGTACGGAATTCCTTGCGAAGTACTGTGCCGTTAAGCCAGTTCCTGCTGATATTGTTATTACAACCAACGGCGGTTATCCTCTGGACCAGAACGCATACCAGTGTCCAAAGGGGATGTCTGCCGCTGAAGCCTCCATTAATGAAGGCGGTGTCATAATAATGCTGGCCACCTGTAAAGACGGTCACGGCGGTCAGTCTTATTATGACTCTATACACGATGCTGCCACTGCTGACGAGTTCTTCCAGAAGTGCGTAAACACTCCTCAGAAGGAGACCCTGCCAGATCAGTGGTGTGCCCAGGTATGGTGCCGTATTTTAAGAAAGCACACTGTACTCTTTGTGGCAGATCCGGCCCAGAAGCAGCTTATTGAGGACCTGAAGGCCCACTACTTCCCTACTTTGGAAGAGGCTTATGCTGAGGCCCGCCGCATAAAGGGCGATAACGCTACTGTAACCTGTATTCCAAACGGAATATCCGTTATAGTACGCGACTAAATTTGCGTTTCCCTATCATTACATACACATTTATCCAAACAGGTTATCCAAACGATAATCCAATCAAAAACAGCTGCCAGATACCCCCGGCAGCTGTTTTTGATTGCTTTTATTCTTTTTCCTCACGGGTTTTGTCGAAATAATATTTTACGAGCTTCTGGGCGTATTTCAGAACCGGCAGAACCACCTTATTATTATCAAAATAATAAATGTGACGGTTAAACCGCTTATTTACCAGATCATGCAAAAGCTCCAGCTGGAAATCCCTTTCCTCCTCACTGGTAACGATGTTCCAGAAAACATATAAGGTAATATTAAGCTCTTTTATAAATGTAACGTGATTCATTGCCCTGGATTCCTGCTCATCCAGCCCCATGTCCACCGCTATCCTTATGGCATCCTCAGTATCAATGGCAGTGGCTGACTGGTGAAGGTTGAACATAAGGCAGTTGTTGTGGGCGATGCAGTTTCTAAGGCTCTTTACCACATTAAGATATTTTGTATCAACGTGCTTTTGCTGATACTTCTCAAAATACATATCATAAAGATCAATAAACTGGGAAAAGGTCTGGACCTCTATAATATTCCACACCGCAAAATTGCCCTTATATTTTTCAATAAGTCCCTTGGCGTATTTTGTCTGATGGCGGGAAAGCTCCCTGTCCAGGTACTTGCGCTTGTCCATGTATTCATTGACAATATTGTAGCCGTTTTCCTTTTTGTTTCTGGAAAGGGCATTGAGAAGCTGAATCTTGGCGTAATGCTCCACGTCCTGCACAATATTAAACATGACCCGGCGGTAATACAGGTCCAGCAGGGACAGCTCCTTCAGATGGGCAAACTCCAAATCTATATATCTGGTTCCCACCCCGGGCTTTTTTATTTTTTCAAAATTCTCCGCATAGTGCTTAAGGCGGAAATAATAAGTATGTTTGGCCAGATATTCCAGTGCCTCTGGCTCCTTGACAATGTTAAAGCCGATATTTTTCGACTTCATCTGCTGTATCTGACCTTCAAGGTTAAGCTTGTTGTTGCCCAAAAGGTTTACTCCTTCTCTCCGTATAATTCTATGTACTTCTGTTCATTCCTTAAAACGCCCTTGACGTACAATTCTGTTTCCCTGAAAGGAATGGCTGAAATATCCTTAAAATCATAGTCCCAGCCGTATTGCTCCATCCATGACTCCACATTGCCATGGCCTGCATTATATGCCGCCAATGCCAATATTTTATTGCCATGAAAATCCCTTAAGAGCCGTGCAAGATACCACGAGCCATAATATATGTTAATTTCCGGAGATTCCAGCCGCTCCGGAGAATAGGATTTATCTTGCATTTCATAGGCTATCCACGCGGCTGTATCAGGCATAAGCTGCATCAGCCCTATGGCCCCCGGAGTGGAAACAGCATTATTTTTAAAGTTGCTTTCTGACTTTATTACAGCAGCAACCAAAAATTCATCAACATGGTTTTCTTCACTGCAAACCTGGACAATCTGCTGATATTCATACGGAAACATAAAGGTCCGCTGGACACTTTTCTGCTGCATTACAAAAAATGCCACAAAGGCCATGAGAAGAATAATAATACCTACTGCACAGCTCCAGGTTCTCCTCTGAAATTCTTTTTTCTGGCGAAGATATTCACGGCGACGTTTTAAGCGTTCGTCTTCCCTGTCCATTACTCACCTTCTAATCTAAGCTTCTCAAGTTGTTCATCCAGCTGACGGCGAAGCCTTTTCCTGTCAGCATTGTTATTTATAATAACATCACTTAATTTTTTCTTTTCCTCAAGGCTCATCTGGGAATCTATGCGCCTGATGGCCTCTTCACGGCTGTAGCTGTTACGGGCCACAAGCCGTCTCAGCTGTGTATCACGGGTAACGTATACCAGCCATTTTTCATCTGTTAATTTATCGTAGTTTGCCTCAAATAATAAAGGCACATCAAGAAAAATCTGTTTTTCTCCCCTGGCCCTGGCTTCCTCCACCTGGGCCATCATCTCCTCCTTGATAAGGGGATGAACCAGACTGTTAATAACAGACAGCTCATTTTTTTCCTTAAAAACAATGTCTGCCACAGCCTGACGGTTCAAGGACCTATCTGAATTTATTACCCTGCTGCCATAACGGGCGAAATACACCTGCCATATTGAATGGTCCGGCTCCGCCAGCTCCCAGGCAATTTTATCACAATCCACCACCGTATAGCCCTGCTGACGCAGATACTTGGTAACAGTGCTCTTGCCGCTGGCTATTCCGCCGGTCAAACCGATAATCTTCATATTTTAAGCTTCCCTTACAAATTGAAGTATTGCTTACATATTTAAGTGTTACACATACTAAAATATTATTTCAGTTTTTGGCACTTTGGGCAATATACAGTGCCACGGCCTCCAACCTTTATTTTCTCCATTATAGTACCACATTTTCGGCATGGCTGACCACCTCGGCCATAGGCATACAGATTATTCTGATGGCTGCCCTTGCCCCCCACACCGTCACGATAGTCACGGAAGGTGGTGCCACCATCATTTATTCCGTCCTCTATAACCTTATTAATACAGGCGTGAAGCTTTTTTGCCTCAGCAGATGTTACGGAATCCGGGGTTCTCAGTGGATTAATACCCGCCAAAAACAGGCACTCGTCCACGTATATATTCCCAAGGCCGGCAATATAATTCTGCATTAAAAGAAAGCTCTTTATTTTCCCTTTTTTCCCGGAAAGAACACTTTTAAGGTAATCAAGGGTAAAGTCTTCGCTAAGGGGTTCAGGCCCCAGCTCAGCCAGCCCCCTGATAAGGGATATTTCATCATCCCTCATGGCATATATGGTGCCAAGGGTGCGTGTATCGGCAAATATAAAGCGGGCTCCGTCATCTAAATGAAAAATAATGCGGGAATGCTTTCTGTCTGGCTCATTTGGCCCACAATAGCAGGCCTGTCCGCTCATTCTAAGGTGAATGACAAGGGAAATCCCATTTTCCAGTCTTAAGATAAGGTATTTGCCCCTGCGCTGAAGCTCACTGATTGTATGTCCCTTAATGCGGGAAACAAATTCCTCAGGAGAGGGGTGCTTAATCTGACGGGAAAGCAGCAGCTCCACATCAGTAATTTTTCTGCCCTTAATATGGGGTTCAAGGGAACGCCTTATGGTTTCAAGCTCCGGCATTTCCGGCATGGAAACTCCTCCTTTATTTCGCCTCAGCCCAGTTTTTGCCCATGTTTATATCAATAGAAAGAGGAACACTTAGGGATGCAATATTTTCCATGGCATCCTTCAAAATGCCCTTAACGGTATCAACCTCAGACTCCACTACTTCCAGCACAAGCTCATCGTGAACCTGCAGGAGAATGCGGCTCTTAAGCTTTGCTTCCTTTATCATTTTATGGGCCTTTATCATGGCCAGCTTGATGATATCAGCAGCGGTGCCCTGAATCGGGGTATTCATGGCCATTCTTTCTGCCAGCATACGCTGCATGTAATTGGAGCTGTTAATGGAGGTTAGCTCTCGGCGGCGGCCGTAGGCTGTCTGCACATAGCCCTTGCTGTGGGCATCCTCCACGACTTTATCTATAAAGCTCTTAACACCCTTACATTTTTCAAAATAACTTTCTATATAGCCCGCCGCCTCTTTGCGGGTAATACCCAGATCCTGGGACAGGCCATAATCGCTGATGCCATAAACAATGCCAAAGTTTACGGCCTTGGCACTGCGACGATGCTTTGGTGTAACCTCTTCCATAGGAATGCCGAAAACCTCTGCAGCAGTACGGGCATGGATATCCTCGTTATTATTAAATGCCTTGATAAAGCTTTCATCCTGGGACATGTGGGCCAGCACCCGAAGCTCAATCTGGGAATAATCAGCACTAAGAAGGTAATCATAGCCCTCCCCAGGCTCGAAAAGCTGGCGGATTTTCTTGCCCTCTTCAGTACGGACAGGAATATTCTGCAAATTAGGATCGGAGCTGCTGAGTCTCCCAGTAGCAGTAACGGTCTGATTAAAGGAGGTATGAACCCTATTTGTTTTACCGTCTATCAGCTGGCTGATGCCGTCAAGATAAGTGGATTTCAGCTTGGTCCACAGACGGTAGCTCAATATCTTTTCAATAACAGGATGCTCCCCCTTAAGCTGGTTCAGCGCCTCTGCATTAGTGGAATATCCGGTCTTTGTTTTTTTAATCACTGGAAGGCCTAATTTTTCAAAGAGAACCTCACCCAGCTGTTTTGGGGAGTTCACATTAAAATCAGTCCCGGCCAGTTCATGGATTTCCTTTTCCAGCTCAGCTATGGTTTTCCCCACAGCAATAGACTGTTCGTGGATATTTTTACGGTTTACGTGTATACCACATTTTTCCATATCAGCCAGAACCTCCACCAATGGAAGCTCCATATCCCAGTACAGCTTGTCAAGCTCCTTGTCCTGCAGGGTCTGAAGCATATCCTCCCCCAAAAGTGCCAGGGCATAGGCCTGCCAGACCATGATATTGCCCGGATCAGCCCCCTTTTCCGGAATACCAAGGGTTGGGAGATATGCAGAAACCAGCTCTGCCACATCGTATTTGGAGCTTACAGGGTTCAAAAGATAGCCCATCAGCTCCATATCGTATATTTTGCCCTTTATCTCCAATCCAGAGTGGTAATATTTTTTTAACCCATGAATATATTTTTCAACTGAATCATCCGCCAAAAGCTCCCTAAATACACTCAAAAGCTGATTTTCAGAGGCATTTTCATCAAAAAACAGGGAATCCTGTGCAAATTCATCCTTGGATTCGGAGTATACATCTGCATAATAGCCCTTGCCATTTACGGAAATCCCAAGGCCCCTTACGGACACAGAGGGAACCTTGCCATCAAAGGATGCTGAAATATACACCTTTCCCGCCTGACGGCATTCCTCAATAAGTGCCTCCATTTCAGCACAGTCTTTTATTGTCACCCAATCCGGCAGCTCCGGCCCCGAAACAGTTTCAGTGGTTTCGGCCTCCCCTATAAATGGCTGAATGGCCTTCAGCATTGACTTAATATTATAACGTGTATAGAAACGGGTCAACTCATTGCCGTCAGTGGTGATTCTAAAGGCATCCCCGTCAAATTCCACAGGAACCTCAAGGCAGATCGTAGCCAGCTTCTTGGACAAAATGGCCATCTGCTGATTTTCACGGATATTTTCCTGAAGCTTTTTCCCAGCAATTTCCTCAATGTGAAGGAGAACCTCCTCCACACTGCCATAGGCAGCCAACAGCTTTGAGGCAGTTTTTGGACCAACTCCCGGAACCCCAGGAATATTATCGGAGGTATCCCCCATAAGGCCCTTCATATCAATAAGCTGAATAGGATCAAGACCGTCGTATTCCTCGTGGAAGGCCTCCACATCATATTTTTTAAGCTCTGAAATTCCTTTTTTTGTAAACAGCACGCTTAAGTCAGCCTTCACAAGCTGCAGAGCATCCTTATCCCCAGTAACCACATAGGCCTCGCAGCCATTGTCCACAGCCTTATTGGCCAGAGTGCCAATAATATCGTCAGCCTCATAGCCAGGCAGCTCCACCAAGGAAATGCCCCAGGCCTTGGCCATTTCATGAAGCAACGGAATCTGGCTCAGCAGCTCGGGAGGGGTAGGCTTTCTGGTACCCTTATATTCAGAGAACATCTCATTGCGGAAGGTCTTTTTCCCCGCATCAAAGGCAATAACCAAATAATCCGGCTTCCACTCTGTCATAAGCTTTACCAGCATATTGGAAAAGCCGTAGATAGCGTTGGTGAACTCCCCGGACTTGGATTCCAGAAGCGGCAGGGCGTAAAATGCCCTGTACAAAAGAGAGCTTCCATCCAAAATAAAAAATTTCTTCTTCAAAGCAATACCCCCATCTATAGGCCAAAGCCTATAGGCACAAGAAAGCAGAGATATAATATACCTCTGCTTAAAAAACAAACTTATACTTGCCACATCCCATTACTGGTTATACTTGGCAGTTTCATTAACCTTGGTTACAGAACCGGAGTTATTAAAAGCCCCAGGCTGAGTTTTATTCCCACTCTTATCAGAGCTGTCCACCCGATTAATATTTTCCGGCTGTCTCGACATTTCCAGCTTTCTGGAAGGGTTCAATTTATAAACCATGGAATTGTTGGAGAACTTGCCACCACTGATATTAAACAGTCCCTCAGCATCATCGGCATTTATATAGGAAACATTTTTAAATACAGTTACTGCAGCAACACCATAGGCAGTTTTCACCATGCCCGCTTCCTTATCGGTGTAAACAGGCATCTTCATTGCATCGGCCATTGGATATACAGGCAAATAATAAATACCATCCTTAAGGATAGCCTTCCATTCCAGTGTCTTTCCGTCCACAGTCAAATTGAAAGGCTTGGCAACGAAGGTTGGCTGGCCGTCCTCGGCATCAATCTTGGCCTGTATAGCCTCGTCACTTTCAAAACACTCCACGCCGTAGCCGTGAAGCCACTCATTAATCTGTCTAACAGTAAGGGGCTGGCATTCGTAGGCATCAGGATAAATGTAATATACCACAGTGCCGTCAGGAGCCTTCTCCATTACACAGCGGTTGTAGTAAACCTCCACAGGAGTGCCCACGTCAACCCGCTCATAGAGATCCTCCACATCAGCCTCATTCATGCGGATGCAGCCCTTGGAGGCGTAAGTGCCAATGCTGGCGGGATTGTTGGTACCATGAATACCATAGTAGCCGTTAAATCCTATCCAGCGATAGCCTAATGGATTGGAAGGACCGGAGGTAACCACATTGGTGCGATCAGCCGGATCAACCCACGTAGGATTAACTTCCTTTTCGATTACCTTATAATATCCCACCGGGGAACGGTTGGAGTATCTGCCGCAGGCTATAGGATAAAGCTTGGTCTTTTCCCCCCGCTCATAAAGATACAATCCACGGGAAGCCAGATTTATCAAGATTTTGGTACCATCATCTGCCTCAGCAACCAGCTCATCTGCATGAATGTCCTGCTCAGCACTTGCCACGGCTGCAGCCTGTTCCCTGGCCACATCTGTCTCTTTTATTGAAGTCATTTCCGGGTCAGCTGCCCAAACTGTCCCGCTTACTAATAATGTAGCTGCACATAAAATTCCAGCTACCTTTCTTGCCCTAAACCCCATTATTTTCAACTCCCGGATAAAAATAAATTCCAACTATAAGTTTAACATGGCAACTTATTTTTTTCAATGCAGAAAACATAAGAAAAAGCCCTCCTCAGGTTAATTCTGAAAAGGGCTCAGACATAATTAACTATTTTTCATTAGCGCCATGCGTTTCTTCTTTTTTCTTTTCCAGCGGCTGTGTTCAAACTTGTAAATAACCATTGGAATTATAAGGCTGATAACGCCGAGATAAATGGTCTCCCGCAGCTCCGGCTCCGAGGCCACAATGATAACACTGATAATCTGTGCCCAAATGCCGAAATGGGTTACAAATGGAAAAAGCGGCGTCTTATAGCGAAGTCTCTCCACAGAATTTCTTGCCTCGCAGTGCTTGCGGAAATTGTACTGGCTCCAGCAGATGGAAATCCAGGCTATGGCGCCAGTAAATCCGGACAATGATAAAAGATATGTGTAGGCCATGTCGCTGGTATCAAAGCTGTACAGAAGAATGATCAGCCAGCAGGTGGCAATGGTAACCACCACGGAATTTTGAGGCATACCGTTTTTATTAAGCGTTGACAGCTTCTTTGGGGCCATGCCGATCTTTGACAGGGAATAAAGGGCACGGCTGGTACCATAGAGCCCCGAATTGGTACAGGACAGGGCTGCAGTCAGCACCACAAAGCTGAAGAAGGCGGCAAATTTGTCCAAACCGTATTCAGACAAGGCAACTGCAAATACACTTTCCTCAAGACTTGCCTTGTCCCATGGCAAAATGGAAATCAAAACAGAAATCGGAATAATATAAAGGGCAATAATACGCCATGTCACGTTTCTTACTGCCAAAGGAATGCTCTCCTCAGGCTTTTCACACTCACCGGCTGCCAGGCCGATGATTTCAGTGCCCTGGAAATTTACCAGAATAATGGTCATAGTAACAATGATGGCCCAATAACCATTTGGGGTAAAGCCGCCGCTGCCAAGAAGCAGGGAGGTGCCCAGATAGCCCTGGTCACCAATAACACCTAATATAATAAGTCCACCAACCACTACGAAAGCCATAAGGGCAACAATTTTTATAATTGCCAGCCAAAATTCGCTTTCGCCAAATTTATCCACCTGAAACAGATTAACAACTGTCACCAGCAGGCAAAACAGGACAGCCCACCAAAGCTGGCTCACCTCCGGCACAAAATTATTCATTATTATGCCCGCAGCAATCATTTCCGAGGGTACATAGGAAACCCATGTGACCCAATATGTCCAACCTACACCACATGCCCATGTAGGATTAATATATTTTCTTGCATAAGTTACAAAAGATCCCGCTATGGGTTCGGCCACCGCCAATTCCGCCAGACAAAGCATGACACACAGTACAATGGCGCCTCCCAGCAAATAGGAAACTATTGCAGCCGGTCCCGCTTTTTCCAGAATATAGCCGGTACCAAGGAAATATCCGCTGCCAATTACGCCCCCTAAGGAAATAAGCTGCAAATGGCGGTTCTTCAATCCCCTTTTCATTCCTTTTTCTTCCATTGCCTCACTAACACAACCTTTCATCCGTATAATATGCACAGAGTGCAAATATCTCGTTAACTATACCACTTTTGAGGATATAATACTATAAAATTATCATTTTTTATGGTCTGACAAATCCCCATTCCCCTGTTTATCATCATTGACCTCATCAATGTAATCTTCAGCATCATAGTCAGGGTCATCGTCATCGTAGTCCCCAGGCTCTTCGGAGTCCGGATTACCGCTTCTGCTGTGCTTTTTATTGTAAATAATCATTGCCACCACAGCCACGGCAATTCCCAGCATGCTGGTTACAGCGGACACATCCTCGGAGGCAAACTCAGAAATAAGCCAAAAAACCAGTACCGCCACAAGACAAAGTTTTAATATATTCATATGCATTCGTCCTTTCCCAGTGTACATGTACATATTTATTGTAACACTAAACTGTACATTTTACACTTTTTAATCTTATTTTAATCTTTCTCTCATCTTGATTTAATTTAATTATACTAATATAGTTCTACATCGTAGGAGGTAATCGAATCTCCTATGGAAGGTGAATCAAGGTTAATGTAACAAACAAACCTCTCCAATTGGTTGTTACGTAAGAATTGCCTTGATGTAGATCCCATTATCATTCCTTCTCCGTGAGAAGCCCCTCATCTCCAAGGGGCTTCTTTTATTGCTTAAATTAATCGGACTGTCCACCCAGATCCGATTTTTTTATTTTATATCATATTTTTTTGCAATTTCAAATATTATATATTAGAATTGTTTGATGAATTGTAAATTAAGGAGCCAGTTATGAATAATGAAAACCAGCAGCTGGATGAGGCTGTAAGCAAGCTTAATATAGTGCCCGGCACCCGGCACTTCTTCTGGGTGCTGTTTAAATCCACATTTCTTATCAGTGCCTTCACTGTAGGGGGCGGCATGGTAATCATACCCCTGCTGAAAAAAAAGTACGTGGATGAATACGGCTGGATTAACGACAAGGATACATTGGATATCACCGCTATCGCCCAGTCCCTGCCCGGTATTATGGCTGTCAATGCCTCAATTATGCTGGGCTATAAAATGGCGGGATTCATGGGGACCATGGTAACCATATTGGCCACTGTGCTTCCTCCCCTTATAACCATTACCATTATAGCCTTTTTCTATGACCTCTTTGCCCATAATTACTATGTGCAGATGATTCTCAAGGGCATGCAGTGCGGTGCCACGGCGGTGATTATTGACGTGGGACTTAATCTTGTCGGGAAGCTGTTCAAAAAGAAGCTTCTCATTCCTATCCTCATTGCCCTGGGAACATTTATTGCATCCCTTTGCTTCAATGTAAATCCAATGTACTGCGTTCTGGTGGATGCAATTATAGGACTTATGCTGCTGAGGGACCCAAAATATAACTAAGAAGGAGGCCATAATATGAATATTCTGCTTTTATTATATTGGGAATTTTGTAAAATCGGCCTTTTCTGCGTTGGGGGCGGCTATGCCTCCCTGCCATGGATTCAGGCCGCAGTGGTGGATGATTACCACTGGATTACCATGACGGAATTCATAGATATATTTACCATTTCCCAGATGACCCCGGGGCCTATTGGCATTAATGCCGCCACCTTTGTGGGCACGAAAATTGCAGGGACACCA
Source organism: Anaerovibrio sp. RM50 (assembly GCF_000622005.1). GTDB lineage: Bacteria > Bacillota > Negativicutes > Selenomonadales > Selenomonadaceae > Anaerovibrio. Next base: position 28,178 of record NZ_JHWV01000018.1, read on the forward strand.
GGAGCCATTGTGGCTACACTGGGCTTTATTACCCCCTCCATTATTCTGTGCCTGCTTATTACCTACCTTATGAAGAAATACGGTGAGCTCAGCGTTATCAAGGGTACCCTGAACGGACTTCGCCCGGCAGTGGTTGCCCTTATCTGTACGGCAGGCCTCAGCTTTATCTGGCTTTCCGTATGGGATACAGAAACCATTCCCACAAATTTTGCTGACTTTGATATTAAAGGCATCATCATTTTATTAATCGCCATGATAGCCGTAAGAAAAAAGGTAAGTGTCATTACCCTTCTCTTTGGCAGCGGCATTGTGGGTCTGGTATTGGGTTTAATTATTTAATCCAGCTTAATTTTGTAAAGCTTTTTGGAAAGCTCAATCATTTCAGGATCATCAGAGCTGTTGAGCCAGGTTATATTCCCCGGGGTTGAGGAGTTGCTGATCATATTTATGGAGTGAAGGCGTCTTCTCAGCTGCCTTGCAGTACCCGCCGCACCGTCAAATATCCTGACCTCATTGTTGAAAAGCTCACTTATAACCTTTCTGACAAAGGGATAATGGGTACACCCCAGCACTACCCCGTCTATCTTTTTCCCCTCCAGCTGACTGAAATACCCCATAAGGAATTTTCTCAGCTCGGGGGAATCCAGCTCCCCCCGCTCCACGAACTCTGGAAGCCCGGGAAGGGGCATTTTTATGATTTCAGCCCTGTCCTTCCACGCCTCCATCAGAGTGGCAAACTTCTGCTCCCGAAGGGTGGCTTCCGTGGCCAAAACAAGAACCCTGCCACCGGGACAGCTGATAACTGCCGGCTTAAGGGCAGGCTCAATGGCAATTATGGGCAGCTGGGGATATTTTTCCCTAAGCCGCTTTCCCGCCGCGCTGCTGGCCGTATTGCAGGCAATTACCACGGCCTTTACCCCCATATCCAGCATTTTGTCCACCACATCTGATGTAAGGTGGTATATTTCCTCTGTACTTCTGCTGCCGTAGGGGGCATTTTTTGAATCCCCGTAAAATATATAATTTTCATTGGGCATGAGCTTTGTTATTTCCCTGAGGACGCTGATTCCTCCCATGCCCGAATCCATTATTCCTATTGGATTATCCAATGTCATTTTATCAAGAACCTTTCCATGGATGGTTTTGTTTTTATAATTAATTATTATACACCCATACACCCATCTGATAAAGGCACTGCTATTGATTTACAGAGTCTTCTTGTATAAAATATGAATGGTGAATAGTTTATGAATGTTAGAGATGATTTTCTCCTTTATAAAAATGAAAATATTAACCAAAATGTAATGCTGTCTGCCAAAAGCAAGCGCAGAATGAGGAAATCCAAGGCTGACAACACCCTGAAATCCTATTCTGCTGACTGGAATGACTTTACGGACTGGTGCGAGGCCCACGAAGTACCGCCTCTCCCATGCAGTGCCGAAACAATAGTCAACTATATTAATGACCTGGCAGACCACGCCCACGCCAATACGGTGTCAAGGCGCATTACAGCCATCTCAGAAAACCATATTGCTGCCGGCTTTCACGACAATAATCCCGCCAAGGACGGTATGGTCCGCAACGCCATGCAGGCTATCCGCCGTGAAAAGGGTACCTTCCAGCATGGCAAGGCACCTATTCTTATGGAAACCATGTCTTTGCTGGCGGACCTCTTTGATGCAGGGGATTTGGTGTCCATCCGCGACAAGGCCTTGATGTTTCTCGGTTTTGCAGGGGCTTTTCGTCGTTCTGAGCTTGTAGCCATTCAGCTTAGGGATATTACATTTTCACCACAGGGTATGGTAATTTTTATTCCCCAATCCAAGGGAGATCAGCTGGGACATGGAAGCCAGGTGGCTATTCCCTACGCTCCTGACCCTCACACCTGTGCCGTTACGGCTGTACAGGACTGGATTGAGGCCGCAAATATAAAGGACGGCCCTCTGTTCAGGGGCTTCAAACGGAATCTGGATCCCCGTGAAACCCAGCTTTCCGATAAATCCGTGGCACTTATAGTAAAAAAATATATGGGTATGCTGGGCATGAATCCTGATGACTTCGCCGGCCACAGCCTGCGCCGTGGCTTTGCCACCTCTGCAGCCCAGCACGATCTGGATGCCCTGTCCATTATGAGACAGACCAGACATAAATCAGAAAAAATGGTTCACCGCTACATTGAGCAGGGTAATCTTTTCAAGGAGAATCCTCTTAATCGTATGTTTGGAACCTCACGTAGAAAGGATTAAATCTTAATGTCTAAATATCCTAGCAGATTATTAATGTGGATAGGTATTTTTTTAATATTACTTGGCGGCTTTGGCTGGGGCTTTACCTACGTTTTCGATCATCGCCCTGCAGACAACCTTTCCGGCTACTGTGATATTGATTTCCAGACTGGTGTTGACGTAAACGGCAAAATAAACACTGCCAACCTCACCATTCAGGACTACCGCTATTCCAGTGCCAATCTTCTGGCTGCCATGACCATGATTTGCGATGATGAAGTTTTCACCATGGAGGCCTCTGTCCGTCAGATTCCTCCCAGCTATTCCCTTGCATTTTTTAACGACAAAACAACTTTAAAAAATACAAACAAGCTCTTTGTAGAGTTCCCTCCGGAATCCTATAATGCCATGCGCAAGGCGGAGGTTATTACCATTCAGTTTGCCTATGACAACGGGGACAAGGTATCCCTGCCCCTCAGTGAGCCGGATATGGAATACTGGAAGGATCACTTGAAGGATCAGAAAAAATAACTTAAAAACAAAGGAAGCATAAAGGTAAAATAATTTAATTTTTTTGTATACATAAACAACTTGTCAAAGATTAATAGACAAGTTGTTTTTTTTGTGTTAAAGTCTTATAGGGTTTTTTTGAACCCACTTTTGCTTATTTTTTTAAAGGAGTGTTTTTACTAATGAGTGAGAATCGCGTAATTCAGGTCCATGAGAGGCCACCTATTACAAAAACTATTCCGCTATCTTTGCAGCATTTATTTGCTATGTTTGGCTCCACCGTATTGGTGCCAATCCTTTTTAACGTTAATCCGGCAACTGTACTGCTGTTTAACGGTATCGGTACATTGCTTTACCTTATAATTTGTAAGGGCAAAATTCCTGCATATTTGGGGTCCAGCTTTGCCTTTATTTCCCCGGTATTTGCCGTATTGTCCCAGTTCAACTACGAGGCAGCCCTGGGCGGCTTCATTGCCGTTGGTATTGTCTTCGTTATTGTGGGCTTAATTGTTAAAGCAGTGGGAACTTCCTGGATAGACTTCATCTTCCCGCCAGCTACCATGGGCGCCATTGTGGCCGTTATCGGTCTGGAGCTTATGCCAACTGCGGCTAAGATGGCAGGTCTCACCGAAGAGGTTCCAGATATGAATGCAATTATCGTATCTGTAGCAACTCTGGCCATTACCCTCTTTGCCCAGATTGTGTTCCGTGGCTTTTTGGGTATTATTCCAATCCTTATTGGTATTATCTGCGGCTACATCATTTCTCTTGCATTTGGTATTGTTGACCTTAGCGGCATTGACAAGGCCCCTTGGTTCGCATTGCCTACCTTCTACACCCCAGAGTTCAATCTGACTGCCATTACCATTATTCTTCCGGCGGCACTGGTTGTAATTGCTGAGCATGTGGGCCATCTTTTCGTAACCAGTAACATTGTGGGCTCCGATCTTACCAAGGATCCTGGTCTTGACCGCTCTATTATCGGTAACGGTATCTCCACTATCCTGTCCGGTTTCTTTGGCTCCACCCCTAATACCACCTATGGCGAGAACATCGGTGTATTGGCAATCTCCAAGGTATTTTCCACCTGGGTTATCGGTGGCGCAGCAATTTTTGCAATTATCCTGTCCTGCTTCGGCAAGCTGGCAGCTGCTATCCAGAGTATTCCTACCCCTGTAATGGGCGGTGTTTCCATGCTGCTCTTCGGTGTAATTGCCGCTTCCGGTATCCGTGTTCTGGTAGATGCAAAAATCGACTACAACAAGCCAATTAATCTGATGCTTACTGCCATTGTTCTTGGTATCGGCGTATCCACCGCAAGCATCACCATCGGCTCCACTACTCTGGCAGGCATGTCCCTGGCAACTGTAGTGGCAATCATTCTCAGCATCTGCTTCAACGTAATCAAGAAGCTTCGCGGTGAGAATTAAAAATGAACATAACTTACGAGGTTAAAAATAGTGAAGCCCTGACCCCTGTTTCGGTCAGGGCTTTTCTTAGAAGCAGCTGCGGCGTATCCCATGGTCTGTGGCGGCGGTTAAAATGGAACGGCACCATTTTGGTGAACGGTGACGCTGTAAAAGCCACCATGGCCACTGTTAAGACCGGGGACAGGGTAACCTGCATTTTGGAGGAGGAATCCACCGTTGTTCCTGCAAAAATGCCCTTGGATATCCGCTATGAGGATGATTATCTCATTGTTCTCAACAAGCCTGCAGGCATATTGGTTCACCCCACCGGCGGGGACCATGACAACACTTTGGGCAACGGCTTAAAATACTACTATCAGCAAACGGGACAGAATATTGACTTTCACCCAGTTCACAGACTTGACAGAAATACCACGGGACTGGTTGTGGTGGCCAAGCTCCCCCAATTGCAAAGTGCATTAACCCAGCCGGGTACCAATATCAAAAAAATTGCCCCTGTAAAATTCTTTCATCGCAGCTATTTTGCCCTGATAAATGGCATTATGCCCAAAAGAGAAGGAATTATCGATTTGCCAATTGCCCGCCACCCGAACAGCATTATCCAAAGAATCTGCTCCCCGGAGGGCCAATATTCAGAAACCCATTATGAGACTGTGGCCGTAAATAATGGCAAGTCCCTAATTAAGCTGGAGCTTAAAACGGGCCGCACCCATCAGATAAGGGTTCACATGTCCTCAATTGGCTTTCCCCTGCTGGGAGATGATTTATATGGGGGCAATCACGAAATAATCAGCCGTCAGGCCCTACATGCCTATCATCTGGAGGTTTTCAATCCTCTGAACGGTGAAGCCATTTCCATATACTCCGATATTCCCCAGGATATGGTGAGGGCTTTTTACAAGTGATTTAATGAAGAAATAACGCTTTTTTCGCACTAAAATAGGACCAGCCCTTGGGACTGGTCCTTCATTTTTTAGGTAAAATTTTAAACTATTAATATTAAACGTCGATTGCCTTGCCATCAGAACCAAGAACATTTCTGATCTTATGGGCAACGATGTCCTGAATGTTCTGGCGGGCTGGCTTCAGATACTGACGAGGATCGAAGTGCTCAGGATACTTGGCCATGTGCTCACGGATACCTGCAGTAAGGGCCAGACGCATATCGGAATCGATATTAATCTTGCAAACGGCACTGCGGGCAGCCTTGCGGAGCTGATCCTCAGGAATACCAATGGCATCCTTCAAATTGCCGCCAAAGTGATTGATAATCTCTACATACTTAGGTACAACAGAGGATGCACCATGGAGTACGATAGGGAATCCAGGCAGACGCTGGGAAATTTCCTCTAAAATATCAAAGCGCAAATCTGGTGGAACAAGTACACCCTGTTCGTTTCTGGTGCACTGCTCCGGTCTGAATTTAAATGCGCCATGACTGGTACCAATGGCAATAGCCAGGGAATCTACACCCGTACGGGATACAAACTCCTCCACATCATCAGGATCCGTATAACTGCCTGTTGTCACATTGACATCATCCTCAATGCCTTCCAGCTGACCAAGCTCACCCTCTACCACTACGCCATGGGCATGGGCATACTCTACAACTTCCTTGGTAATGGCAATATTTGCCTCAAAGGAATGGGCAGAACCGTCAATCATAACTGATGTAAAGCCGCCATCAATACAGGACTTACAGGTCTCGAAATCTGCACCGTGATCCAAATGCAGGGCAATAGGAACTGTGCTTACCTTCAAAGCGGACTGAACAAGACCAAAAAGATATTCCGCACCAGCATATTTTCTGGCACCAGCGGAAGCCTGCAAAATAACAGGAGACTGGGTTTCTTCAGCAGCAGCAACAATACCCTGAACAATCTCCATATTGTTTACATTGAAGGCACCAATGGCATAGCCACCCTCGTATGCCCTCTTAAACATCTCTTTGGTATCAACTAATGGCATATAAAATACCTCCCTCTCTCTTTAAATTTTTCTTATTTCGTATTATATCATAGAAGGCTTTTAAATACTAGGTGAATTGTCAAACAAATTTACAATTTTGTTTCAATTTTTGCAAATTAAAATGAACTTTGTATTTAGCCTGCTCACTGACGATTTTCAATATTTTTTAAAGGGATGGAATATATAAATCTGCAAGGATTGGCATTTTTTGACCGTTCCAGGGCAGAGGTGAGATAAAGGGCCTTTTTTGCTCTGGTGATGCCCACATAAAAGAGCCTTGCCTCCTCATCAAAATAATCTGCATCTATAGAGAACTTGCTTGGAAAAACACCCTCCTGAAGCCCTGCAAAAAATACATAATCAAATTCCAGCCCTTTGGCCTGATGAACAGTAATAATAGGAATCTTTGGATGTGATGCCAGCATTAAATCAAATTCCGTATTTGAAAGAGAGGTCAGAGTGAGGAGATTTTTTATGCCATCAAGACAGGACATGGCTTTGTCGTCCCTTTCCCGCATAAACCTATATAGCTGGCGGAGATTACCCACCTTGCTGGTGGATTTATTTGTGCTGTTGTTCCGCACATCCTCATTTGTATAGCGGTCCAAAATGCCCAAATCCCTGATGATTTTATTCATCAGCTCCTGGGGCCGCATGGAATACATAAGCTTCTTAAACTCGTTAATCTGTTCCGCAAAGGGCACAAATACCTTGGAATACTTGGTGAAGAACCGCCGCCGCTCATCTATGCCCTGGACAATATTATTATTAACCGCATAAATCAGGCACTCGGCAGTGGCGGAAATGTCGTCAAAGGCGTCGTGGGTGGACTTATGGGATACCTTCACAAATTCCCCCACAGTGGAAAGCTTGTGATTTTCCAGATTTGGATAGAATCTGCGGAAAATATCAAGGGTATCGTAATGGGCCATACAGCTAAGTGGTTCCATATCCAGACGACGGAGCTGGCTGTCCAATATGGTTAAATCATAGCCCACATTATGTCCCACAATAACGCTGTCCCTGGCAAAGTCCAAAAACATCTGAAGTCCCGACTTGGGATCAACACCATGCTGCTTCAGGTATTCATCTGTAATATGATGGGTATTTACCGACTGTCCTACTGGTTTGGTAGCTTTCAAGAACAGATTCAGCTTATCCAGCACCTTCCCCGTCTTGTCAATTCTGATGGCCGCAATCTGGATAATTTCATCCCTGGAGGTGTCAAGACCGGTGGATTCAACGTCAAACACCACCACATTTCCCTCCTCCAGTTCACGCCGCAGCATTTCAAAGGGTTCATCATATTTTATGGTGGAAGGATGCACCATATCGCTGGTACGGACCCCCAAAGCCACCGCCTCATCAGACTGGAACTTTTCTATGGTTCTGGCACCAATACCCTTGGCGTATTCCTTGGCCACACGGCAAATGCTGGTATCATCCCATTCATTAACCAGCATATTAAAAACCGCCAAAACATCCTTTATCTCCTGTCTGCGGAAGAAATGAAACTCGTCCACCAGCATAAACTCAAGGGGAAAATCATCGAACACTCCCTTTTGGCTCATCTGGTTTCTCTGTCTCGTTTCCATTATACTGCAGAAGAAGTTGGACAGCCGCTTGTTGTACACATTGGACCGGGTCAAAATACAAACCCTTGACAAATCCCTTGGCCTAAGCCGCTGCAAAGTATTGTAAATCCAGTCCGCCTCAATATATGTATCCCCAAAGGTGGCATGGACAATCTTCTCCCCATCATTATCACTCATGGCCATGGCATCCTCCGGGAAAAAATTGCTGATTTTGTCGGGAAAACGCTTTTTCAGATACTCATAGGAGCTGTCCAGAAGAATTTTGGTGGAGCGGTAATTCTGGTTAAACACAATAAGCCGGGCCTGATACTCACCATAAAACTTGTCGAATATCAGATCCGGCTGGGAACCCCGCCACTCATAAATTGTCTGGAAAAAATCACCGCACATCATTATATTATTCTGCCCAAATAAGCATTCCAACACGCTGAATTCCAGACGGGAGGTATCCTGCACCTCGTCGATGCACAAAAATTTAAAACGGTCGCTCCATTCCCTCTGCACCTCCGGCTTTTTCAAAAGCTCGTAGGCCATGTTGATAAGGTCGCAAAAATCCATGCCATGGGCCAGTCTCAGGGCGTTGTCATAGGCAGAAACAAGCTTACCGCCCCTATTTTGGAATTCCATAATAAGGGCGGTGCATGATTTCCAGTTTACACGGCTGGCATCAGAAAAACGCTGTCCTTTTTCCACCAGCAGGCGGTCAATAACCCGCTGGTAGTCTGTCTCCGCATCATTGGTGAAATAATCGTACTCTCCCCGATAATCCTTAACCAGAGCTATTATTTTCTGTATAGCCCCGGCCCAACCGGTCTGGGCTGCCATAGTCTTCATTTCAGGCACATTGCGAATGATTTCCAGACAGTCCTCCTCATCGTAAATAACGGAATCGGTGGAAATGTCCATATCCCGGCGCTTTGCCTCCTGACGGATAATTTCATAGCAAAACCCGTGGAAGGTCTTGATGGTAACATCATTGGCAGCTTCCCCCACCACCTCCGTTACCCTGGCCTTCATCTCGCTACAGGCCTTGTTGGTAAAGGTGAGACAGGCTATTTCACTGCCCTGGGCCCGTTTTTCTTCTATTATATGGGCTATTCTGTATGCCAGTGTATTTGTTTTTCCCGTGCCAGCAGAGGCGATGAGAAGGATATTGCTGTCCAATTCATTGACAACCTCACGCTGCTTTTCATTTAAACAATTCTGCCATTTTTCATTAACACTCATTGGTTTATATCCCCACTTACCGAACATTATTAATCTAATATTATTGTATACAAAAGCGAGGATAAAAACAAGTGTTTGTTTTTATTTTTATTACTGTTATCTAGGTGGCATAATGTTGTTGCCCATTGCCCGGCAGTGAAGCACCTTGCCGGATACTGCATCAATATGAACTATGTACTTCACATTGTTTGCCTCGCAAAATACATTGTAAACAGGGTGGAATTCAAAGGCCGGTCTCATGTCCTTATTGTCCTTGTTATCCATATTAGCTGCGTCCTGAGGAGGAAGCTGCGGTGCATTGGCCTGGGCCTTTTCCTTAAATTCCTTCATCTGCTCAGGAGTTGGCATCATTGGAGGCATTCCAGCCCAGTTGCCGTGATGTCTGCCACCGTAGCCAGGGCCCCAGTGATCATTGAAGTGGTCATTGTTCTGATTATCCTTGTCATTCTGCCAGCCACCATGATGTGGGCCGTGACCATCACCATTTGGTCCCCTGTGATTATCGAAGTGGGCGCCACGTGGCATAAAGTGACCGCCTCTTCCCATGAACTGACCACCAAAGCCTTCACAAAGGAATATTTCATTCCATTTAATATCAGACTCGCTGACTGCCATGGCCTGGGCTGCTGCTGCCTTTACCTGGGCCTCGTCAATTACCTCAATATTATTTTCTGCCAATTGAGTCTCAATAATTTTGCTGTTGGCCTGGGCCACCTTATGAAATTCCGTAATCTTCTGCTGATAGCCATACCAGCCAAGAGCAGCCACTGCCACAACACATGCTGCCAATGCAGCTCCTGCCTTCTTCATAGTTCCGCTTGAAATAATTTTGTTATCCATAATCGTTTCCTCCTTTTTAAATGCACTTATTTCTGATTTGCTTTTCCCGGTGAATCCCTTTCGCATGTGATTCACTTTTTTGTTTCTATCTGGACTCTCGTTTTGTCTCCCCTTATTGGGTACACTTGAAGTATAAAGCCTAAATCTAAACAAATTATAAACTGGCATTTAACATTTTCAAAACCTATTATTTTTTCGTGTTTAGATTTTTGTTAGAATTAAGACGTATACTATTATTGAAAGAAACAATATCTTCGATTCACTAAGATTTCACAGTAAAATATCGGACAATACACCGAAAGAGGGTAATATAGTGCGACTACAGGATTTTTCCGTACGAAAGCGATTATTTATAGCAAATTTTATGATGGTGTTCATTCCCTTTTGCGTGCTGGTAATTATCGGCAGCAGCTTTATGCTGGGACTGAAGCTCATGGGTGGCTCCGATCAGGACAAGGTAAATTCCGCCTGGCCTGAAAAGGGTCCTGCCCCATCTATACAGTTCGCCATAAGCTCCATAAAGGTGAAGCTGGAACAGGGTGGGCCGCTGGTTGTTAATAATATGGGACGCCACGGTCACGGACAGGGCCATGGACACGGTCCGGGCATGAGACGTGGCCAGAACATGGAAGGAAGTCCTGATATGGGGCCAGGTCCTGGTATGGGGCGCAATGATGACATATATCATGATCTTGGCATGCTGGAGCAGCAGGGAATACAAAGTGTGCTGACCATTGACGACAACATAGTCTATGTATCTCCTGATGCTGATGCCAATGAACTCATGGAAAAGGTGCGGAGCCGCAGCCACAATTCCTCCATGATGCTTTGGGATAATGACATATTCCTTTTCGATTATCAGAGCTCCAACGGCCATATACGAATAAATTCCTATGGCAAGGCGCCTATTATAAGCCAGGGAACTCCTCCACTGCCAAATCCCCACAGAGATTATAGCGATATTATTACCATAATAATCATCGTGGCCATTGTTTTTATAATATTGCTGGGATTATATCTTTCCCGTCTCCTTTCCCGGCAGATTCTGGGGCCCCTGTCAGCTCTTCGCAAGGCTTCGGCTGAGATTCGCCAGGGCAATTTGGACACCCCAATAGAAATACAGGCCCAGGATGAATTTGGTGATGCCTGCCGCGATTTTGAGGCCATGCGGCTGGAGCTTAAGGCAGCCAGAGAACAGCAGGAAAAATACGAGGAAAACCGCAAGGAGCTCATCGCGGGAATTTCCCATGATTTATCCACCCCACTTACTTCCATGAAGGGCTACGCCAGCGGCATACTTGACGGCATTGCCAAAACTCCGGAAAAACAGCGCCATTATGTGGAAATGATATTTCAGGGTGCCACCACCATGGAAAAGCTGGTGGAAAGCCTGTTTTTGTTCTCAAAGCTGGATTTGGGACGCATACCATTTAATCTGGAAAATGTTCCCCTTAGGGATTATTTCACGGATTTTTACAATGAACAGAAATCACTCCTGGCTGAAAAGAATATAAATCTTTCCATGGAAATGCTGCTTGATGATAATAATCAGGGCCTGGTATCCATTGACAGAATCCAGTTCCAGCGGGTAATAGATAATCTTATTGGCAACAGCAGCAAGTATTCCAACAAAGATGGTGTAGATATAAACATTCGCCTTGAATCCGTCAATAACAACCTTCGTATCACCTTTGCTGACAATGGCCCGGGAGTACCGGAGGAGGATTTGCCAAAGCTCTTTGACAGCTTCTACCGTACCGACCATGCCCGCAGCAACGTAGCCAAGGGAAGCGGCCTGGGGCTGGCCATTACAAAGCGTATTATTGACGGCATGAAGGGAACTATCTGGGCAGAGTCCAATCCGTCAGGGGGACTGTGCATTATCATGGAGCTGCCTATTATTAACAGTCATCCCCGCAACACACAGGAGGTTTAGAAAATGAAGCGAATATTGATTATAGAAGACGATCCAAGCATTGCAGAGCTGGAAAGGGATTATCTTGAAGCCAGCGATTTTCAGGTGGATATTGAAGGAGACGGCACTGCCGGCCTCAAGCGTGCCTTAAATGAGGATTTTGACCTGCTTATTTTGGACGTAATGCTTCCGGGACAGGACGGCTTTCAGATTTGCCGTGAGCTGCGGAAGGAAAAGGAGCTGCCAATCCTCATGGTATCTGCCCGTCATGAGGACATCGATAAAATCCGTGCCCTGGGCCTTGGAGCCGATGATTATGTAATAAAGCCCTTCAGTCCAGGTGAACTGGTGGCCCGTGTAAAGGCCCATCTTGCCCGTTATCAGCGGCTTACCAAGCTTTCAGGTGATACGGCACCAAAGATAAAAACCATACAAAAGGGAGATTTGGAAATACAGCCTGAAACCCACATGGTTTACCACAAAGGCAAGGAAATTACCCTTACCAACAAGGAATTTGAACTGCTGTTGTTTCTGGCGGAAAATCCGGGCATTGTCTTCAGCAAGGACAAGCTCTTTGACCAGATATGGGGTCTGGACGCCATGGGAGACACCGCCACGGTTATGGTACACATCAACCGACTCCGTGAAAAGATAGAGCCAAATCCTTCCTCTCCTATTTACATTGAAACCGTATGGGGAGCCGGATACAGATTTTGCAACAAATAATAAATTCGGTAACATAATAATGCTTTAGGGCATCAAAAAGCGGCTGCAATGGAAAACAATCCACTGCAACCGCTTTTAAATTTAAGGTTTACTTTTTAAGCTTAAATTTCAGCTATTTTTCTTAAGCTAGTTGAAAACTTATTTTTTTAGCCAACTCATCAATGTTCAGTCTGAACGATATATTCCTTCCCTTCCTCATCATCCTCAAGATTGGAGGTATCCACATGGCCAACTACCACACTGCTGAGAGCAAAGAGGGCCAGGGAGTTTGGAATAACCATGAGATTGTTGAACATATCAGTCAGCTCCCAAACTAGATTGTTGGACAGGCAGGAGCCCATGAATACGAAGCAGATGGCAATAACGGAGAAAACCTTTACAGCAGACTTGCCCATAAGATACTCTACGTTAATCTTGGCAAAGAGATTCCAGCTGAGAATAGTGGAAAATGCGAAGAACAACAGGCTGACAGCGATAAATGCACTGCCCAAGGAACTGCCAAAGAGACTGCCAAAGGCAATCTGTGCCATATTGGTCTTGGAAATGCCCTCTGCTGCACCGTTGGCCAAAACGCCGTCGCCGGTGTAAAGGGTGGTGATTACAACAAGAGCAGTCATGGTGAGAACAACGAAGGTATCGATAAATACACCAACCATGGCAACAACGCCCTGGTCATGTGGCTTTTCAACATTTGCAAGGGCATGTGCATGTGGAGTGGAACCCATACCAGCCTCATTGGAGAAGAGGCCGCGCTTTACGCCCTGGGAAATAGCAGTCTTGATTGCCATACCCCAGCTGCCGCCGATGATGGCATCAGGATTAAATGCGTAGTAGAAAATCAGGGAAACAGCCTCAGGAACTCTTTCAAAGTTTGCCAGAAGAATTGCAGCACCACCGATGAGATAGAAAACAGCCATAACAGGAACCAGCTTCTCGGTGATTCTGGCAATACGCTTAGTACCGCCGAGGAATACGAAGCCAGCCAACAAAGCGATTACAATACCAATTCCCCAAGCTGGGATACCAAAAGCGGCCTCACTGGTCTCGCCAATGGAGTTAGACTGAACCATGCAGCCCATGAAGCCAAGTGCCAAGGTGATGGCCACTGCAAAGAATGCTGCAAGGAATCTGCCGAACTTACCTGGGAAAGCCTTACGAATATAGTAAACAGGACCGCCAAGAACGGTGCCGTCCTCCTTAACGACACGGGTAGCCTGGGCGAGAACTGCCTCAGCATAGTTGGTTGCCATGCCGAAGAATGCAATGATCCACATCCAGAAAATAGCACCAGGGCCACCAGTAAGTATTGCGCCAGAAGCACCAACTACATTACCAGTACCCACCTGGGCAGCTACAGCTGTAGCAAGAGCCTGGAAGGAGCTCATACCGCTTTTGCCATTTTCACCATGAAGGGAGAAATTGCCAAAGAAGCGTCTGAAGCCTTCACCCAGACAGCGAACCTGAACAAAGCGGGTTCTGATGGTATAATACAGGCCCAAACCAATCAGCAGAAAACAGAGAATGTAGTCTGATAAATAGGTGTTGACCATTTGAACGAGTTCTAATAAGTAGTCCATAATCAAATCCTCCAAAATAAAAAGAGTATCATCCGAAGGACGATACTCCATAAAGACAAAATAAATAAACAACGCCGCATAACTTCTAGAACATTACTTGGCATGTGTTACTCATCATCACTGTCTTTTTGCCTGAGAGATTCAGCTTACACTTTAAATGTAAACCTTGCACCTTCGGCACCCAATTTAATGGGATTCTCCAGAGTACCCTCCATCACCAGTCTGCGTGGCATTCTGATGACTTCTTCGGATTAATGTAGTTAACATAGAGTAATATACTACTGTTTATTGTTCGTGTCAAGCGGATATTTGTATATATGTTAGACAATCCCACTATTTATGCCATAAGCCCTTATGTACCAGGGCTTGGAGCGCGTATCAGCAGTTTTAGAAATCACCAGATTTCCTTCATCCATTGTCTGTAGTTTTCTTCCAGGAACTTTATGATTAAATTAAACATGCCGTAGATTTCATCACCCAGAGTTGCAAAATCCTTCTCCTTGTCGCCGATGGTCGTCATGCACACATCCATAATCAATGCGCCGTTACGATCGAAAAAGAGCTTAAACGGCTTGTAATTCATGTTCTGGGTATTGGTCATATAAAGAAGCTGTACATCTTTATCCTGTTTCAGGGCGTTGTTAAGAATCAAAACCCTTATCACGGTAAATGCCGAGTCATCCAATATAACCATAAGAGGAAGCTGCTGTCCCTCCACCTGAATGTGGGATTGGAAGGTCACCGTATTCTGCTCGTCATCAGGTACTTCCTCCACCTGAAATACCGTAACCTCCTTCTCCTTCAGATACTTTTTAAAAACTTTTGCCTTGGTATTCATAAA
>NZ_JHWV01000019.1 GCF_000622005.1 Anaerovibrio sp. RM50
GCGTTCATTGCATAACCAGTGCAGCCGCCAAGGGAAAGACCAAGAGCCCAGATCAAGCAACCTACGAGATAAGGGCCAAAGCCAGGAGCAAGGCCGATGGAGCCCTGAACACCCTTGGAGAAGATGCACCAAATACCGAACATCAGGAAGAAGGTAGCGATAAACTCGCCGAGGAAACCAGTCATCTGGTTACCGCAAGCATTTGCAGTGGAGAATACACCCAACTTGCTGCCTTCAGTCTCAGCCCAATGTGGGAGATATGCAAGGTAAACAATGATTGCACCGAGGATACCACCGAGAATCTGAACGATGGAAGTAGCAGCGAACTGATCCCAAGTGTAAACACCAGCCAAAGTCTTGGCAATAGTAACGGAAGGGTTGATATCTGCCTGAGGAGCACCGAGAGCAACGGAAGTGTAAACACCCATTACTACTGCGAAACACCATCCAGTAGTTGTGCAGATCCAGCCGCCACCGCGACCATAAGACTTAGCCAAAGACATGTTTGCGTTAACACCGCAACCAAATACCATCAGTACCATAGTACCGACGAACTCGCCTAACAAATTATCCATTTTTACATCCCTCTTTCATTAAAATAAATATGAATGAATACTATAATCCATATCTGACACCGGCACCCCTTATGAGCCGGTGCCAGATAATGAATCCTCACTTAATCAGCTGTTACGCTGATACTTTGGAGTAAATATTACTCCTCGTCAAGCCAATGCATGGAGTGCTTAACAGCCTTCTGCCAGCCCTTGTAAAGCTTGTCAGCCTCAGCCTTGTCCATAACAGGCTCGAAGCGAACATCAAGCTTCCAAGCAGACTTCAGGTCTTCCTTGTTTGCCCATACGCCTTCAGCAAGACCAGCGAGGTAAGCAGCACCAAGTGCAGTAGTCTCGATGATCTGAGGACGATCAACAGGAACACCAAGGATGTCAGCCTGGAACTGCATCATCAGATTGTTGGCAACAGCGCCGCCGTCAACCTTCAGGGAAGCCAACTTAATGTTGGAATCAGCTTCCATTGCGCCCAGAACATCTCTGGTCTGATAAGCAAGGGACTCAAGAGTTGCACGAACGATATGAGCCTTGGTAGTACCACGGGTAATACCGATAATCATACCGCGGGCATTCTGATCCCAGTATGGAGCACCAAGACCTACGAATGCAGGTACGAGGTAAACACCAGCAGTGTCACGAACCTTCTTGGCAACCCACTCAGAATCTGGAGCGGAATCAACCATGCGAACGCCATCACGCAGCCACTGAATAGCGGAACCTGCAACGAAGATGGAGCCCTCAAGAGCATACTCAACTTTGCCGTCGAGACCCCAAGCGATGGTAGTAACCAGACCGTTCTTGGAATCATAAATGTCAGTACCAGTGTTCATGAGCATGAAGCAGCCAGTACCATAGGTGTTCTTAGCCATACCAGGCTCGAAGCAGTTCTGGCCGAACAGTGCGGACTGCTGGTCACCTGCTGCACCGGATACAGGTACGGAAGCACCAAGGATGGATGGCTCAGTGAAGCCATAACGGCAAGAGGAAGGCTTAACCTCTGGCAGCATCTTTGCTGGAACCTTGAGGTAAGACAGGAGCTGCTCATCCCACTTCAGTTCTTTGATGTTGTACATCAGAGTACGGGAAGCGTTGGAATAGTCAGTAACATGTACTTTGCCACCAGTTAACTTCCAGATTAACCAAGTGTCAATAGTACCGAAGAGTAAGTCGCCTGCTTCTGCGCGGGCACGGGTGCCCTCTACATGCTCGAGAATCCAAGTAATCTTGGTACCAGAGAAGTAAGCATCAATGGTCAAACCAGTCTTGGTCTTGAACTCATCAGTCAGGCCCTTCTTCTTCAGATCTTCTGCAATGCTTGCAGTCTGACGGGACTGCCAAACGATTGCATTGTATACAGGACGGCCAGTGTTCTTGTCCCATACAACAGTGGTCTCACGCTGATTAGTGATACCAATGGCAGAAATGTCGTTAGCGGACAGGCCACTCTCTTCCAGAGCTTCCTTCATAACAGTAGTCATTGTGCTCCAGATCTCATCAGCATCATGCTCAACCCAACCTGGCTGTGGGAAAATCTGCGTGAATTCCTTCTGGGAAACGCCTACAATCTTGGAGTTCTCATCAAAGATGATAGCTCTGTTGCTAGTAGTACCTGCGTCTAACGCCATTACATACTTCTTTGCCATTTTAAAAATCCCCCTTAAAAAATAAAACTATTGCCAGACCAACGAGGCCTCTCTCAAACCCCATGGTCTATATATGAAATGACTCAGGCTTGGGGACTCAAAAGCGAATCCCCTATTATTATCTCCCTAAATAATATATGCCCAAATCTTTTCACCTAAGTAAGTGACTTACTGCTCGTAAGCCTTTGCCAATACCTGGATTGGATGAGTTGTCTTGGCATTGGTGCCATGCTTGATCTGCTCACGGCAAGTACCGCAATCGCAGACAACCTTATGAGCACCGCTGGCATTAATCTTGTCAAACAGCTCGGAACCAATCTTCATGGAAGTCTCATAGTTTTCCTTGTGGAAACCATAAGAACCGGACATACCGCAGCAGCCTGCGTCAGCGCTGTCGATATTTACGCCAATCTCCTTCAGGAGATCAACAGCTGGCATGCCCATACCCTGTGCACGCAGATGGCATGGTGCATGATAAATGAACTTCTTATCGGAAGAAACCTGTACCTTCTTCAGCTCACCCTGGTCTGCCAGAATAGTCAGGAACTCGAAAGCATCATATACGTTCTTTGCTGCCTGAGCCATTTCCTCCTGAGCAAAGAGCTCAGTGTACTCAGCCTTCAGCATCAAGGAACAGGAGGTGCAGCATGCGATTACAGGAATGTTCTTTGCAGCATACTCATTGATTACTGCAACATTGCTGTCTGCATGGCTTCTTGCCTCATCCAGATAGCCGCCTACAACCAGTGGGGAACCGCAGCACTTGAAGCGGTCATCCATCAGAACCTTGTAGCCGTTAGCGTTCATAACCTTAACGAAAGCAACGCCAACCTCTGGATCATTTACGTCGATAAAGCAGCCAGGGAAGAACAGAACTTCCTTGGTAAGACCCTCAGGCTGCTTGATTTCTTTGTACAGCTCGCGGAAATACTTGGTAGCAAATCTTGGAGACTTACGCTGAGGTGCAATACCCATAGCACCCATCATGCCCATAGCCTCACCGATGGACATACCGAGATTTGCGCAGCTTCTGCCAAATGGAATGCTCTTGAGCATATCAGCCATCTGGAAGTTGTGGCTCAGCATCTGATCAGCCTGGGTGTGCTTCTCTGGATGAGCCTTGTAATACTTGGCACGCTCCAGCATGTTAAGAGTTGCAACGGATACACCGTTAGGGCAGGTAATGTCGCAGTTCTTACAGTTGGAACATAACTTTAAGGAATCTTCATAATCGCTCTCATCGGAGAAGTGCATACGATTATGAGCAGGACCTACGAGTTTTGGTCCTCTATAGTCTGGATTAGCCTTGGTAACTGGGCACACTGCAACACAGGATGTGCAGGCAATACAATTATCGGCTGAATCTCTTGCTCTTTCTTCTAACTCCATAATATAATACCCCTTTCAATCAAGCCTTGGCTGCTTTATAAGCAGAAGCTAAAGCCACACCATTGCCGGAATGCTCAAAGCAGAAATCATAGCCACTGAGGTTACGGCCTGCAACATAAACGTTCTGAAGAACTACATTGCCGGACTCATTAACACCGCGGAGAGTTGCATCAACCCTTACGCCAGTCTTGGCGAAGGTCTGTTTCTTGTCGGAGAAGAGCTGCTTGTTAACCCAACGCTCCTCAACGCAATCGCACTCAATTGGGAGACCGAAAATAACTTCCTTGGCCTCACCAAAATCACGCATGGTGATACCGCCGCTGTAGAAACCGCCGGTTGCAACAATGAACTTGTCAGCATTGTAAGTCTGGAGACGAACCTCGCCACCAGCCTTAACAGCTACAGCCTTGCTGCCTTCGATAACAGCTTCTTCAGCCTTGGAATTCTCAATAACAGTGATACCCTTCTTCTTCAATGCACTCAGGAGTACATCACGGAGACGGAGACCATTTACAGATGGTGGCATTGCAGTAGTCTCAACTACTGGGCAGCCCAACTCTGCAACGATTTTCTTCCATACAACATTGCCCTTCAGACCGAGAATCTGAGGAACAACAATTACCTTGCCGGCGCCAGCGCTTTCCTTAACCTGGGAAACGAAATCAGAATAACCGGCATCAGTATCCATCCAAGAAGCTACGTCCTTGGTGGTAAGGTCACGAGCGCCCTTATAATGAGGATCTACAGTAACAACAGTGTACTTCTTGTCATTACCAAGCTCCTTGGCAAGGTTCTCTGCAACCATGTCTACATAATAATCCTTTAAGCCCTTAACGCCTACGAGAACAATCTCGGAAGCCTCAAAGCACTTGGAGCCCTGCATGGACTCTGGAATCAGGCAGGATGGCTTTAAGGTACCAACACCAGTAATCAGCCACTGCTGCTCATTGAGGGAACCAACATAAGGGAATCCCTCAGCTGCAACCACGTCCTGGAAGAACTTTACGGACTCTTCCAGAGCCTGGGTGCCAATCTTTTTATATGGATGCTCATCAGCAACTGCGCCAACAGCCTGAGCTGGGTTGGCTACAGCCTTGCCGGAGTCATCATAACCTAATACGTCGATAACGCCACTGTTAAGAGGGAAAGTACCCGCACCATAGGACAGCAGTGTTACCTTTTTGCCCTGGTCTGCGCTAACAAGAGCGGACATCAGGCCAGCAAAACCATTACCGATAACAACTACATCTGACTTGCTCATTAACGTCTACCCCCATTTACATTGAACAATACTTCATACATGCCTCTGGTCATTTCAGCCTCACGGAGAGTCTTACCTGCCATTACTGGAGTAATACCCTTCCATCTGGCCTGCAGGAAGTTCTTCATATCGCTGAGGGAATCGCCGCAGCCCTCAAGCTTGTCCTTGAACAGCTTGTTTGCAATTGCAGCACTGCGGATTGCGCAGTAGTTACCCTGGCAAGTACCCATACCAAGACGGGTTCTTCTTCTAACATCGGCTACGCTATGGCTGGTAGGCTCCTGAGCAATACGCATAACCTCTGCCATAGTAACGTTCTCGCACTCGCAGAGAACTTCACGGGTCTCTGGGTTCTCCTTCAGGGTCTTAACAACCTCAGGGAACTTATCAGTACCCAGACGGGTAGCCGCCAGATTTACACCATAGGATGGGAAGTACTGACGGGCAGCCTTCTTGTCAGCCTCGGAAACAGCTGGAACCAGATCCTCTTCTGCAGTACGGCACTTAGCAGTGTTGCCAAGTTTTGGAGCCAGAACATCGCAGAACTTCTCAGCCATGAGGCGGTAGGTAGTGAACTTACCACCGCAGATGGTCATCATACCCTTCAGACCGTCTTCCTTCTCGTGGTCGAGAGTTACGAAGCCACGGGAAGCATTACGGCCGCCATCAGCTCCCTTAGGAACATACAGCGGACGGGAGCCTGCGAATACACGGAGGATACGGTAGTCGCGCAGATGCTCGAATACGCCCTCACCAGTCTTCATGAGCTCTTCAACCTCATCCCAGGAAGTGGAAGTATCCTCAGGATCTGGAATAGTAATAGAAGAAGTACCAAGAATGGTAATGGAACCATGTGGTACGAAAATATCACCATTGGATGGCTTGCGCAGACGATTTACTACGCGGTTGGAAATTCTCTGGTTAAATGCAATCAGAGTACCCTTGGAAGGACTTACGGAGCAGTCCAGACCGGCCATCTGTGCAACCTTGCCAGCCCAAGGACCAGCAGCGTTTACCAGGATCTCGCATTCAATATCATATTCTTCCTTGGTAACGTTGTCGCGAACGGTAATGCTCTTAACAGCGCCGCCCTCAACGTTAATCTTTATAAGTTCAGTATAGGTCTTGTAACGGCCACCATAACGTGCAGCAGACAGTACATTCTGCCAGGACATACGGAAACCATCGATGGCACCATCCGGAACTTCAAAAGCGCGAACCAGTTTGCGAGAAAGGTTTGGCTCCAAACGGAGAGCCTCCTCCTTGCTCATCTCACGGGTCTTGATACCACTTTCAGCACAACCCTTTACCCAAGGATCTACGAAATCAGGATCATCACCCTCCACCTGAACGAACATACCGGAAATAGCCTCTACACAAGACTTACCGATACGACGCAGAATGGTATTTTCCTCGATACACTCTTTTGCTGCTTCCTGGTCTCTTACTGCATAGCGGGCACCACTGTGCAGAAGGCCATGATAGCGGGAGCTGGCACCATTAACCATATCAAGCTTCTCAATCAGCAGGGCATCAATGCCACGCATAGAGAGGTCACGCAGGATACCAACACCTGTAGCTCCGCCGCCAACAACGACAACCGTAGCTTTGTCCTTTACCATAACAATCCCCCATTTTCATTAATACACATATACAATTCGAGTACCCCCGAACCATTGAATTTTTGTACAATTGCACATCGATTCAAGTGTAATAGTCACAAAATTTCAATTACCTCGTACAGTTTATACCATAGTCCTTGATTTTGTCAATAAAAAAAGGACATTATAAGATAGCAATTAATAATCGTTAACTCTTAATCTGATGATTTGTCAGACCAAATTTTCCTGAAAAATAGTAATAATTAACCTCATAGCAGATAATTATTACTTATGCTAATAGGCTTTAAATAAAATACATTAGGTTATCCGGCTCTTTTAGCTTTTCTACATTATTTAATATATCCTCCAGGGAAATGGCTTCCAATGAGGATTTTATAGCATCATCAAGCTGGGAAAAGACTACTGTCTCCAGGGCCTTGTCCAAAATCGGCTGCTTTTCGGCCACCGTGGAATCCGTTTTTTCCGTCATGGTGGTTTCAATGGCTGTCAGCACTTCATATACACTTATCCCATTTGGCTCCCTGTTCAACAGATATCCTCCCTGGGAGCCCTTAATTGATATAACAAGTCCAGCCCTTTTTAATAATGAAAAAACTTGCTCCAGATAAATCTTGGAAATTCCCAGAGTTTCAGAAATGTGCAGTACGGTAATTGCCATGCCGTTTTTGTAATTGGCTGCCAGATATGACATGGCTGCCAGACCATAGCGGCCCTTTGCTGAAATACGCATAAAATCATCCTTTCGTAGTTTTAACTCATATTAATTATATATGTTTTTAATATTTTTTCAAATACCTATTGCTATAGTAGGTAAAATACCGTATAATTCATAACTATAAAACATATATGTATATTGTCCATGGACTTAATTCATTTATTACCGGATTAAACATTCCCCATACTTTCCATTTACAGTGAAAACGGGTATAATATTTTCTGTGTATTCTTTGATTTACAACTATACACATGGATTGAATATTATATTTATTTTCTTCCATATAATAATGACAGGATGTGAGTATGGTGATTGATTTATCTCATATTGAGAAAATCTATGACAGTACCGCCGGTCCGGTTCATGCCTTAAAGGATATAAGCCTTCATATTAATAAGGGCGAAATTTATGGCATTATCGGTCTCAGTGGTGCCGGCAAATCCACCCTGGTTCGCTGCATCAATCTTCTTGAGCGTCCTACCAAGGGTACAGTTACAATAGAAGGAAAAGATATCACTGCCATGAACAATGCGGAGCTCCGTGAGGCACGCAAGGGAATTGGTATGATTTTCCAGCATTTTAATTTGCTTTCAACCTCCACGGTATTTGATAACATCGCATTTCCACTGCAGCTTTCAAATACCCCAAAGGATGAAATAAAGAGCCGTGTTACCGAGCTGCTTGATCTGGTAGGGCTTGCCAACAAGGCAGACCAGTATCCATCTCAGCTTTCCGGCGGACAAAAACAGAGGGTGGGCATAGCCAGAGCTCTGGCCAGCAATCCCCACATTCTTCTTTGCGACGAGGCCACTTCTGCCTTGGATCCGCAAACCACAAAATCTATCCTTCATTTAATTAAGGATATAAATAAGAAGCTTAAGCTTACTGTGGTGGTCATCACCCATGAAATGCAGGTTATAAAGGAAATCTGTGACAAGGTGGCTGTTATTGACAAGGGTATCATTGCAGAGCAGGGTGATGTGCTGGATGTATTTATAAATCCACAAGAGCCAATAACCAAGGAATTCATCAGCGTATTGCTCAGCAATGAGCTGCCGGTGGATTTCAGAAACATTGAAATTGCCGATGAGCCTTTTGAGGACAGCATTCTTCTTATGAGACTCACCTTTATTGGCGAAACTGCCAATGACCCGATTATTTCCTCCCTGGTGAAGAAATACGATGTCAGCGCAGACCTGTTCTTTGGAAGTCTTGATGATATAAAGGGTGCCCCATTTGGCAGACTTATTATTGGTCTGGATGGCAGCCAGAAGGATATCCATTCTGCCATGGATTATCTGCGTGAACAAAAAGTTAAGATGGAGGTGATTGGCTATGTCAGCAGACATGCTTCCTCTCATCACTAAGGCTTTGGGAGAAACGGTTTACATGGTGGTTGTATCCATGATAATTTCCTCCCTTTTGGGCATTCCTTTGGGGGTACTGCTTCATACCACCTCAAAGGGTCAGATCCTGGAATGTCTTCCTGTTAATAGAGTTGTGGGTGCTGTAGTAAACGCCATCCGCTCCATTCCATTCATTATATTAATGGTAGCAATAATTCCGCTTACCCGCCTTATTGTGGGCAGCGCCATTGGAACTACTGCAGCCATGGTACCTCTGGTACTGGCTTCAGTGCCATTCATTGGCCGCCAGGTGGAAACTTCACTTAGGGAAATTCCTTACGGCATAGTGGAAGCAGCCCAGGCCATGGGAGCAACTCCGTTACAGATTATCCGCAAGGTATTTTTGCCGGAGGCCATGCCAAATATTGTGGCCCAGCTTACCACTGTTATCATCAGCCTTATTGGCGAATCTGCCATGGCGGGAGCCATTGGTGGCGGTGGCCTTGGTGATTTGGCAATCCGCTATGGTTATCAGCGTTTCCGCCCGGATATTATGATTGCCACCGTTATCGTCCTTATTATCATGGTTCAGATAGTGCAGTTTGCCGGCAACAAGCTGGCCAAGCATCTGGACAAGCGTTAATACGGGTGTAGCTTTCATTATTATTTAACGAAAGAAAAATATACACTAATTTAAGGAGGTCTTTTAATGAAAAAGGTATTACTTATTTTATCAGCCCTTGTATTTGCCATTGTGGCCCTGGCCGGCTGCGGTGCAGGCAACAAGCAGGCATCCAACGACAGCAAGACGCTGAAGGTTGGTGCCACTTCCGTTCCACACGCTGAAATTCTTGAGCAGATTAAGGATGATCTGGCCAAGGACGGCGTTAAGCTGGAAATCGTTGAGTACAGTGATTATGTACAGCCAAACCTTAATCTGAACGACAAGGAACTGGATGCCAACTACTTCCAGCACATTCCTTATCTTGAGGATTTTGTAAAGCAGCATCCTGAGGTTAAGCTGGTAAGCGCCGGTGGTATTCACATTGAGCCAATGGGTGTTTACTCCAAGAAGGTTAAGAACCTTAAGGATCTTAAGGATGGTGCTTCCATTTCTATTCCTAACGATCCTACCAACGGCGGCCGTGCTTTGGCTCTTCTTGCCAAGGCTGGTGTTATCACCCTTAAGGATGGTGTAGGGGTAACCGCTACTGTTCAGGATATCGCTTCCAACCCTAAGAACATCAAGTTCCAGGAGCTGGAGCCTGCACAGGTGCCTCGTACTCTGGATGATGTAGATGCTGCTGTTATCAACAGCAACTTTGCTATGCAGGTTCAGCTGAACCCAGTTAAGGACAACATCTTCATCGAGGATTCCACCTCTCCTTATGTTAACATCGTTGCAGTCCGCGCTGGTGATGAAAACCGCCCTGAAATTCAGGCTCTCATGAAGGCCCTGAAGTCCGAGAAGGTTAAGAAGTTCATTGCCGAGAAGTACAACGGCGCTGTAGTTGCAGCATTCTAAGATATTGTAGATAATCAAAGCAAAATTAAAGAGCTGGGGCTCACAATGTGAATTCACACATTGAGCCACAGCTCTTTTTTTGATTATTTAATTACTATATTATTTTATTCCTTTTCTACCTTATATACTGCCGCATACATGGTAGGCAGTACCAGCAGTGTCAGCACCGTTGCCACAAAAAGTCCACTGGCAATGGCCACTGCCATCGGCCCCCAGAAGTTGCTGACCATCAATGGTATCATGCCCAAAATGGCCGCTGCTGCAGTAAGCATAATCGGTCTGAAGCGCATAACCGCAGAATCCATAATGGCATCCCAAGGGGTTTCTCCCTCTTCCAAATGCTTTTGAATCTGGTCGATAAGAATAACCGAGTTTCGTATAATCATGCCACTAAGGGCCAAAACACCCAGAATAGCCACGAAACCCATGGCCTTATCAAAGATGAGCATACCTGCTGCTACACCAATAAGTCCCAAAGGTGCAGTAAGTACAGTTAGAATCATCAGCTTAGCGTTTTTCAGCTGGAACATAAGCAAAGTCATAATGGCAAATATCATGGCCGGAACAGGCTTCGTAATATTACCCATGGATTTTTCGCTGTCTTTTAAAGCACCGGCAGCCTCAATCCTATAACCCGGAGGCAGATTATCTGAAATATCCTTAACTGAAGCTAATGCCTTTTTAGTGGCATCATTGGCTGTTCCGGAAAGAATATTGCCCTGAACAATTACGCATGGAACTAATCTCTCACGACCAATAACACCATTTTCAGTCCGAAGGGATATATCTGCCAGCTGTTCTAAAGGAACATAGCCCCCCGCAGTATAAACAGGTAATTTCTTCACCGTGGATATATCTGTACGATCCACCTCTGCCATCTCCAGAACTATATCCACAGTACGGTCACCCTTATAGAACTGGGCTGCTGTGGCCCCAGTGAGCTCCGTATACACCATCTTTGAAACAGCCTGAGCAGTCAGTCCCATGGCTTTCAGCTTATCCTGATTATATTCAAGATGAAGTACCTTGCTTTTTTCATGCCAGTTAAGATGGATTTCAGTATTATTTTCATCCTGAGCCACCCGATCTGCCACCAATTCGCCGATTTCACGGACCTTTTCCTTATCAGAGCCGTAAACCTTTAGCATAATAGGATAATCAGACGGTGGACCCGTCTGAATGAACTTTATATCGTGACGAGCCTCAGGGAAGTTATTTTCAAGCTCCTCCCTGATTTTTCTGGTCAATTCAGCTCTGTTGTCCGGGTCCTTGGATACCACAATAAACTGGGAATAACTATCTATTGGAGGCTCTGGCGTAAATGGAAGCACAAATCTTGGAGCCCCTTCTCCCACATAGTAGCTGTAATTTTCAATTTCATCAGCGTGTTGATCCAGAAAATCAGCAAAGCGTTTGGACACTTCCTCGGATTTTTTTAGGGAGGCACCATCATTCAGGCGCATGGAAATAATAATTTCCGGTCTGGTGGATGGTGGGAAGAATTCATTACGAACCAACTGCATGCCCAAAATTGAAAGGGCAAATATTCCCACAGTAGCCGTAAGAACCAGCTTTTTGTGGGTCAGGAACCATGTTAAAACCTTGCGGAATATTGTATAGAATTTACTCTGATACTGAACCGCCTCCCCCTCATCATTACGCTTAACATCTACCTTAATAAGATGATAGCCATATAATGGTGCCACCATGACAGAAACAATCCAGGAAATAAGTAATGCCATGGAAATAACCGGGAACAGGGCACTACAGAATTCTGCTGCCAGACCTGCAGAAAATCCAACGGGAATAAAGCCGGCGCATGTAATAAGTGTACCCGTAAGCATCGGCTTAGCCGTAGCCTTAAAGGCATAACAGGCCGCCTCGAATCGGTCCAGCCCCGCCTCCAGCTTTACACTCATCATTTCTACGGCGATTATGGCATCATCCACCAATAATCCCAAGGCGATAATCAAGGCACCAAGGGATACCTTTTGAAGATCAATGCCCAATATATACATGCCGCAAAAAACAGCAGCCAGCACCAGCGGAATACAAAGGGCCACCACCATGCCGGTTCTTACTCCCAGACTGAGGAAGCTCACTGCCAGCACGATGATAATGGCTTCACGCAAAGTACTGATGAACTCCTCAATTGATTCCTCAACCACCTTTGGTTGGTCTGAAACCTGATGAACTTCCAGCCCCACTGGAAGCACTTCATTTACAGACTTCATCAGACTGCCCAAATCTTCGCCAAGGGTAATAATATTCTGCCCTGGCTCCATGGATACGGCTATCCCCACTGCTGGCTCACCATTATAAAACATCTTTGGGTCAGAGGGCTCTGCATAACGCATTTCCACCTTGGCAATATCACCCAGACGAAGCACCTTCCCCCCCGCATTAATAGGGGCATTTTTTATATCATCAATATTCTCAAAGGTTCCGGAATATCTTAAATATACATTGTCCGTACTGGTCTCTATCATGCCGGAGGGAGTCATCTGATTTTGCCCCTTCAAGGCATCGGACAGGGCTGTTGGACTTATGCCCAGCTCAGCCAGCTTGGCACTTTCGATTTCCACATAGACTTTTTCAGTCTGAACGCCAACCAGCTCCACCTTCTGAACACTTTTTACATTGGCCAGAATCATGCGGCGTATTTCTTCTGCCTGCTGTCGCATTTCCTCATAGGAAAAGCCATCGCCAGTTACGGCATAGAGAGAGCCATATACATCATCAAAACGGTCATTGAAATATGGTCCGTAAACCCCCTCTGGCAAATCCTTTTCAATATCATGGCAGAAATTTCTTACATCACGCCATGAAGAACGAACATCACCATTATAATCATCCTTTAAAAGCACATGAATAACAGTGGTGCCATCCCGGGTGGTACTCTTAACATAATCAATACCCGGCAAATCATTTATTTTTGATTCCAGCTTATCTGTAACCTGCTGTTCCATCTGCTCTGCAGTGGCACCAGGCCAAGCGGCAGTTACTACCATATCCCTTATAGTAAAGTTAGGATCTTCCATACGTCCCAGTTTTATATATGAAAAGATTCCCCCTACCACAAAGACAATAATGAAGTACCATACCAGGGCCCGGTTTTTCAGGGATACCTCTGTGAGATTAATCATATCATTGGTCCTCCATCAGCCTTACCTTCTGGCCCTGGCGCAGCTTGTGTACACCAGCTGTTACTACAATATCACCAACATTAAGGCCCATTACCCGCACGGAGTTATCACCAATTTCTTCAAATTTTATGTCTTTGAGACTGACAGTGTCCGTACTCTTATCTACCACCCAAACCTGGGAAGTGTCGTTTACCTGATAAATGGAAGACAATGGCAATACCAGTCCGCCTTCGCTATTTCCGAAGCTTTCCTGGCACTTTACACTGGCAGTCATGCCCAGCTGCATTCCCTTTGGAGGATTTGGAATGGAAATTCTAACCTTGTAAGTACGGGAGACTGGGTCGGCTATAGGGGAAATTTCTCTGACACTGCCCTCTGCAGTAACACCCTTTAAAGCCCAGAAGGATATCTGGGCAGTTTTTCCCAGCTGAACATCTTCAAGGCGATTTTCCGGAACGTTGATTTCTATTTCCAGCTCGTTGGACTGAACAAGAGTCAGCACAGTCTGGCCGGCACCTACCACCTGTCCGGCCTCAGCTGTAACGGAGGAAATAACCCCAGCAGCAGGAGCCACCAGAGCAGTATAGCCCAAGGCATTATGCCCTGTCTCAGCAGCGGCAACTGCCTGATTGTACTGGGCCAATGCTGAATTATAGGCAGTCTGATACTGATCCAGAACCATGGCTGGAATAGCTTCCTTTTCATAGAGCTGCTGATAACGGCTTAAATTAGATTGGGCCAGATCTAACTGAGTTTTGGCAGCTGCCACCTGGGCATCCCCCTGATTTGACTGCTGCACCACATCACGGGGATCGATGGACATAAGAACATCCCCGGAGTTTACTCTGTCACCAAGCTGAACATTGCGGCTGAGAATTTTCCCCCCAACCTGAAATGACATATTGGTTTCATAACGTCCACGTACAGTACCAGTATAAGTTCCTTCCACATTAATATCACCGTTTCCCACCTGTTTGGTTTTCACCAGCTGTGGCTTCTGCTCTTCTTCGCCATCCTTGCCGCAGCCGGAAAACAGGGAAACTGCTGTCATTATTGCCAGCAAAATTGCTATTATCTTCTTCACTTCGTTCCACGCCCCTTTTTGCCAAACACAGCCTCATAATCCGCCATGCCCAATCTCGTTGCAAGTGTATCAATTCCCTTAATCATAAATTCACCATCAGCCTCGGAAAAATCAGCCGCCAAGAAATCCATTATTTTTTTCACGATACCCTTAATAACAGGTTCAAGCTTCTTCCCTTCCTCAGTAAGAAACAACCTTTTTAAGCGGCGGTCTACATCGTCCTGCTTTCGATAAAGAAAGCCCTTTTTTTCCAGTATCTTGATTACCCTGGTAATAGCAGCCTTATCCACATGAAGAAATGAAGTCATATCATCCTGGCTGCAGCCTTCCTTATCAAATAACATCAACAGGAGGGAAAACTCAGAGTAAGTAAGCCCTAAATCCATTGTGGCCTCCACCACCAGAGCCTGAACCCTTCTTCTGATAATTCCAAAATTTACTGATGCACTGAAATAGTCCATTGATGAGCCTCCAAAAATATATCAAAAAAGAAGTTGATTTGTTCAACATTTATAAGTTTAATTCTAGCAAAGTCGCCCTATATATTCAATAAGAAAAAAATTAAATCCTACTATTTTCCTGCATAATGTACAAATCTGTTGATATATTTTCGGCAGCAATATATTTTTAGACACGAAAAAAGCTGTAAAAACGATAGGCGTTCGTTTTTACAGCCTTTTTCTTCCATTCATTTATATAATGAAAGTGGGTAAATAAAAGAGAGGGGTTTATACGCGACACAGGGGAATGTCGCTTATAAGGGGTATATCAAAGTTCCAGCAGGAGAAAAAGGATTCTATCTGGGGATCAGATGTTGTCCTTGGCTTTCCCTTTGACATGACTTATTATATGATTATCTTATGAGTATGTCAAGGGACTTTTTGGATTTTTTTTGATTTTTTTAGAAAATTTTGAGTACATGTCCCAAAATGTACATAAATCAATTGTTCAAACTGTGCCAAAACATCCCTAAATATGCCAAATATCCAATATTTTTAACTCCATGCAACCCTTTGTTTATGCTAATTCACACTATTATTGGTAACATTCTGTACCTTTGTTACAGAACATCAATGCAAGTAAAGAAATATTCCTTTTCTAAAAAGAAAAAGTGGTACATTTTTGAGTATGTTGCAAAAAGTACCACTTATCAACAGGGAGAATATTAAATTTACACAGTTTTCCAATCATTTTCCCTAGTTATCCACACTTATGAACAGTTATCAACACGGAAAATGTGGATAACTGTGGATAATACAAGGTATAACAGTTTTTTAATACCTAAACAGTTCCCTGATAACTCTGCACAGGGAACTCTGATCCACAGCACCCATAGTTTCCCTGGCAGAATGCATGGCAAGGATTGGCACGCCAATATCCACAGTCCGAACAGGAACCAGAGCGGAGGCAATAGAGCCCAGCGTTGCTCCCCCCGGCATATCGGAGCGGTTCACATAGTGCTGACACGGTATGTCATTTCCCTGACGGCACAGCCCCTTAACCATGGCCACAGCTTCAGCATCACAGGCATAGCTCTGGGATGAGGCCTGCTTGATCACAAAGCCCTTATTAAGCAGAGGACGGTTGGTTGGATCGGTCTTGTCAGGATAATTTGGATGAAGTCCGTGGGCCACGTCTACAGACAGCATAAAGCCGCCGTTAATCCCCTGCCACATCTGCTCCCTGGTATAGCCCATACAGGTATATATCCGCTCCAGAAGCTGCATAAGATTGGCAGAGGCTGCCCCCTGCTTGGTACGGCTGCCAATTTCCTCATTATCAAAAAGGGCGGTTATATTTAATCCGGCCCCCAGTGTCTCAGTTATGCCCTTAAGACAAGCTGTAACGGATGTAATATTATCAAGTCTTGGGGCGGAAACCAGCTCTCCTGCTACCCCCAGCTGGCAGCCTGCTTCATAGGGATAAATATTAAGCTCATAGGAGAGAATCTCCTCCCTGGCAACACCCAGCTCAGCAGCCAGCAAATCTACCAAAAAGGCCTGGGTACCATCAGTGCCCTTTTCACAACCAAATACTGCCGCCAGAGGAAGCATATCCTTTTGCTTGTTGAAGGCCATTCCTTCATTAATTTTCTTGTTCATGTGAATGGCCAGAGACGGAATCGTAAGCAGGGGACGGGCAAAATCCAGCAAAACCGTCTCAGGATTCATGGCATCTGATCCCCTTACCACCACCTTGCCCGCAATGGACAATGGACGGTCCAGCCACGAATAAAGTATGGCTCCGCCATAGCCCTCTGTATTCAAAAGACCATAGCCATCCTTTATTACTCCTGCCTCCGGCTTAATGCGAAATCCTGGGAAATCAGTATGGGCCGCCGCCAGCTTCAGGCTGTTCTTTGCTGTCAGATCACCATTTCCCAGGGTGAAAGCAAAAACAGATGAACCGTAAACCCTGGTAAAATATCTGCCATAACGTTGCAGTTCCCAGCCCTCGGTCCAGTCCAGCTCCTGAAATCCCGCAGCCAAAAGCTGCTCAGAAGCTGTGCTGACAGTATGCCATGGGGACGGGGACTTTCTGATAAATTCCAATAAATCCATAATATCGCCGTACATATTCCTACCTCCCGTGAAACCCTCTATATATAAAATACAAGATTATGCCTTTTTATCTTCTTTGTGTCCAGGGACAATGTACCACTGGAAGGCCACTATAGCCAGCACAAAGCCCACCAGCATCATCACTGCCATAGGAATACCGCTGTCAGTGCCAAAAATTCCCACTACAGGCATCATTACAGCACCCAGTATCATGGAAGCACATCCCAGGAGAGCTGATGCGCTGCCAGCATTTCTGCCCTGAGAGGAAAGAGCCAATGAAAAGCTTGCGGTACCCACAACGGAAAGGGGGGCAATCGCCAATAGCAACAATCCTACAATTACAGGGAAAGGAGCATTTAGCATAAAAGCTCCTATAAGAAGTGCCGACATTACAGCCTGAATAATAATAGAATATTTCAGCATATCCTCATCCCGCACCCTGCCGGCCAGCTTCCCCGGAATACCGCCGGAGAATAAAAGGGATGCTCCAATACCGCCAAAAATATAGCTGTACACCTGGGGAGAAACATTATAAATACCCTGGAAAACAAAAGAAGAGCTGCCAATATAAGTAAAGAAGGCGGCAAATTCAAACATCTGCACCAGACAATGCCCCACAAAATACTTATTTCTCATAAGTATAGGAAAGCTCAAAAGGGTTCTGGTTACATTTTTAAGACGTCGCTCCTGGGGAAGACTTTCCTTAAATATAAGTGTTGACCCTGACATAACAAGACCAACAATGGCCAGTACCCAAAATACGTGACGCCAGGTGCCAAAAGCCAGTATCTGGCCGCCCAAAACAGGGGCCAAAATAGGAGCCAGACCGTTTACCATCATTAATACTGAGAAGAATTTTGTCAGCTCCGGCCCCTTGCACATATCTCTGGCAATAGCTCTGGATATTACTATTCCACAGGCGCCGGAAAAACCCTGCACAAAACGGGCAACGAGAAAAACTATTATATCCGTTGCCAGTGCACAGATAGCGGACACAGCCATAAATACCACCATGCCTGCCAGCAAAGGCATCTTCCGCCCCTTAAGATCACTGATGGGTCCCGCGAAAATCTGGCCAATTGACATGCCCAGCATAGTCATGGTCAATGTCATCTGGGTCAAAGAAGTGCTGATACTATAATCATTTTGCAGCACCGGCAGGGCTGGCAGGTACATATCTGTAGCCAATGGGCCCATGGCAGACAAAATCCCCAAAAATATGACCAGCCAAACCGAGCTTTTTGTTGTACTCATATATGCCTCCTAAAATAATTAAAGAAGAAGCCAATCCTGGATCAGCTTCCCCTAAATCAATATAATCTTTCAACTCTTGTGGGTTAATTATATCTCATTTGTTTATTTTTTTCCATAAAGTAAAAACCATCTATATTAATGTATCTTTTATTAATTATCCGCATTGTATTAATGTGCACGAATATTTTAACAATTATGACAATGGCACACTTTTGGTATTTTTTTATAAATTCTCTTGTTTTAGCTTGTGCATTACGATATAATTATCACAAACATACTCATAATATTATCAACTTTTTATGATTTTTTACACATGAGTATCAAATGCGTTTAATCTTTGCGAGAATACAGGTGAATGAATGAAAGTCAATCGTCTCCGTAAAATCCAGGATCTGCTGGAAGAAAAGAAAAGCATTACCATTAACGACCTCTGTTCCAACTTTGACGTTTCCAAGAATACAGTTCGCCGCGACATTGCCGAGCTGGAAAAGCGTGGTATCATCAGCAAGGTATACGGCGGCGTTGTCCTCCAGGAGCAGAAAACTCCACAGGAAAAATCCGAGCCTGAGGCACCTGCGGAAAGCAGCGACGACGTTCGCAAGAAGAAAATTGCCCGCATGGCAGCCAGTCTGGTTCAGGATGATGATGTTATCTATATTGATTCCGGAACCACTACCATGCACATGATGCCTTATCTTGAGGATAAGCACAACATCACCATAGTTACTGCCAGCATTCATGTAATAAACATAGCTGCCGCATCTGCCAAATTCAACATTATTGCCACGGGTGGTACCATTTATGCCCCTACCAAGGCCTTTGTGGGACCAAGCGTGCTGAACTGCCTCAAGCAGTACAACATTTCCAAATTCTTCATCTCCAGTACGGGAATTTCCATTGAAAACGGACTTACCACAGCTTCCCAGCTGGAATGTGATATTAAGCGCTATCTGGTGGATAAGAACGGCAAGAAGATTCTTATGGTGGACAGCACAAAAATAGATTCCGCCTCTCTCATTTCCTTCTGCAAGCTGGATGAAATTGACTGTATTGTAGTGGATGAGGAGCTGCCTGAACGCTACAGGGAATTCTTCGAAGAACATGAAATAGAAGTTATTGTGTGCGACTCTGAAAATAATTAAAGCATAAACAAAAAATGCGACCTGCAGAATTTTATCTGCAAGTCGCTTTTTTATTGCTTTGTATTACAATAATATGTCGGAGACCATCTGAAGGACATTTTTTGCCTTGGTACTTAGTGAATCCAAGCTGAAAGCGCAGGATGAACTTAGTACCGCTAGGCAAAATACTAAGCGCGAGCGGTCCGAAGATGGTCTCCAACATATCACAATTACTTATTATATGTACGGTACATCTTTATTGGCTCAGGATTGTCACTGATGCTCCATACGCCGCATGGACATACACCTGCACAAACACCGCACCCGATACACCTATCAGGGTCAGATATATAGGTCCAGGAGCCGTCCTCGTTTTCAATGCGGCTGATGGCCTTTTCCGGACATGATTCCAGACACATCTTACAGTCACGGCAAGTACCGCAGCTTACGCAGCGGGTATGATCATCCGCCGGGTCCCCCAGCTGGCAGTGATGACACTTTTCAAAATATGCCTTGGAAAGGCGCTCAGCCGGAATCTTCTCCTTTTCAGGGAACGGAACAAATTCCTGTCCCATTACATAAAGATCAGCATAATATGCAGCCTTGATGCCGTCACCTATGGCATCAGTCAGACGGCCTGGCTTGATAACATCGCCGGCAGCAAATACTCCTGGCATAATGGATTTGTCCTTGTCAGTAATCAGCCAGCTGTTACGGAACTTCTTAATGGAATCATCCTCTGGCAGGAAGTCCAAAATTGGCGCCTCACCAATGGATACAATAACCTCATCTGCGGGAATAAAGCGTCCGTCATTGGCGTAAACGCCCTCCTTGGTAATCTTTTCAGTAAAGAATGGCCAAACCAGCTTGCCGCCCCGGCCCTCAACATACTGAATTTCATCAGCAAAAGCCGCCGGCTTCTGAACATCCACAGCCACCACGGACTCAGCTCCCATATCAAATGCCGCACGGCATGTATCCATACCGGAATTTCCGCATCCGATTACCACAACACGCTTGCCAACCTTTGGATTTTCGCCCCGGTTTACCTTCTTCAGGAACTCCAGCCCCATGGTCAGAAGCTCCTTGCCCTCCCAGTTAAAATAGCGGGATTCGTGGCCACCGTTGGCGATGATAACTGCATCATAGGTGTCACGGAAATGCTTGAAGCTGTCCTTAGCCACTTTGCAATTTGGAATAAACTTGACACCTATTTCCTCAATGCGCTTCAATTCAGCCTCCAACAGGTCATGGGACAATCTGCCTCTAGGAATAACCTGCTCCAGCTTACCACCCATTTTCTCCGCATCATCAAAAACGAATACCTCATGTCCCTTGCGGGCCAGCTGCCAGGCTGCAGAAAGACCTGCAACACCGCCCCCAACAATACCCACCTTTTTGCCCGTGGAAACAGTCGGCTTCTTAACCTTGGTGAAGGCGGAGAGATAGCCCAAAGGACCAATCTGAATTGCCTCATCGATACTGCCACGGGTACAGCCATCCATACACGGATTAGGGCAAACACTGCCACAAACTGAACCCGGGAACGGGGTATACTGAAGCTCCAGCTCAATGGCCTCCTGAAGTCGGCCCTGGCGAATCAAATTATAACGAAGCTGAGTAGGAATACCAGTCGGGCAGCTGAACTCACAAGGAGCCGCATACTTGGCATTATCCCAGCTTGGAACTCTCAGGCGGTAAAGTCCATTGGAAATGGTGTTATGAACCTCAAAATCATCCATGGCCACATCGGAGAAAATTCCCCCCTTCACCCATTCCTGGGTGCGGAACTCCTTAAGAGTCATTTTCTTTGTTGGTGTGGCACTCTTTTCCTCAAAGGTAAGAGGACGGAGCTTCTTCCACTGACTCCACTGGGAAAGCTCACCCTTTAATTCCTGGCGCTCTATTTTGCCAAGGAATTCCTCCATGCCGGAGGCAAGAAAATCAATATCCTCCTGCTCCAGCTCCAGACACTTAATATCCTTTGGATAGGTGGACACTGGGCCACGGACGTATACAACGCCGCCAACCATGCCCACACAGGCCCGCTCACCAAGAACGGAGTCAAACTGCTCCGAATCGTAGCCACACACAATGGCACGGCCGCCTCCCATAAACTCGAAGGAGAAGGACCCGGTATTCTTCAAAATCCACAGCTCCGGAGCCTCATATAGAGGATCGTGCTTCATCAGGGAACCGCTGCGGGTACCAGCACGGCCCCCGATAAAAATCTTGCCCCCAGCAGAGCAATGGCCTGCAGTATCACCAGCATCACCTTTAACAGTAATAACACCGCCTGCATTCAGCCAGCCCACATCTGCAGAAGTGGAGCCCTCAACGAAAATTTCAGTATTTGGCAGGCACATGGAACCAACACGCTGACCAGCATTGGTAACGTGGAAGGTAAGCTTCTTTCCTTCGCTGTTCCACAATGGACCACCTATATCATGCTGACCAGAGGCAGCAATTTCAAACTCTGTTTCTCCGGACCGTACAGCCTCCTCAATTTTAAGGAGCAGGTCCTGGGTGGACATGCGCTCATGTCCGTTCATTGTATCAATCTTAAACATACCTTACCGCTCCTTCCTTAGCACACATACTGAATTCCCAGCTTGTCCGCAATAGCCTTGTCAGTGGAAACAAGGGCATCACTGCGGCCCACAGGCAGGGAGCTGTTGCCGATAGGAGCCATAAGCTTCCTCAGCTCCGCATCGAAGGCCAGGACGTAGTCCACAATCTTCTGGGCACCCTTGTCCACATCAAGGCGCTTAACCAGACGAGGATCCTGAGTACAAATGCCCATTGGGCACTTGCCCGTATTACAGGAGTTGCAGCGCCCATGCTCATTGCCCACACAGCCCAGCAGCTGAATGAGAACCTTGCCCACGAATACGCCGTTGGCACCAAGACAGATCATCTTAAAGGCATCTGCCGCTGCATTGCCCGTAAGGCCAATACCGCCGCCGCCATAAAGAGGAATCTGGCCCTGAAGGCCCTGCTTTACTGCCGCATTGTAGCAGTCACGAATCTTGGAAACCACCGGATGACCAGTATGATCAAGGGAAACCTCATTGGCAGCACCAGTACCGCCCTGAATACCATCAAGGAAGAAGCCGCCGCAAATCTTATAAGGATCACGGAGCAAATTATTATATACGGATACAGAAGTGGCAGAAGCTGCGCACTTAATGGCAACAGGCACTCTGAAGCCAAAGGCTGCATTCAGTGATAAGTGCATCTTCTGAACAGATTCTTCTATTGAATACAGGCCCTGATGATTTGGTGGTGAGGAAAGGGTGGCCTTTGGAACACCACGGATGGCCTGAACGTGCTCAGCCACCTTGGCTGCAGGCAAAAGACCGCCATCCCCCGGCTTTGCACCCTGACCGATTTTAATAAGCACCCCCGCAGGATCTGTAACCATGTGGGGAATTGCCTTTATAATACGGTTCCAGCCGAAATGCCCGGAGGCAATCTGCAAAATAAAATACTTTAAATAATCGGATTCCATA
Source organism: Anaerovibrio sp. RM50 (assembly GCF_000622005.1). Lineage (GTDB taxonomy): Bacteria > Bacillota > Negativicutes > Selenomonadales > Selenomonadaceae > Anaerovibrio. Next base: position 22,749 of record NZ_JHWV01000019.1, read on the forward strand.
AGCTTTACAGGCATACCGCCCTCACCGGAGCTCATGCGAACCGGCAGACCGCACTTCTCATTGAGATAAGCGCAGGCCAGGGCCACAGCCTCCCAGGCCCTTGTGGACAGAGCACCAATGGACATATCGGAAAAAATAAGGGGGTAAATCCAGTTTACTGGAGGAGCCTTGTGGTCCATAACCATCTTGCCGTTTTCCAGCCTAAATGGCAGCTCCTTTGGTGAAAGGACACGTCCCAAAGGTGAACGTATATCAAAGGTATGACGGGCAGAATCCAGAGACGGGTCTGTCATTTGGGAAATACGGCCGACCACAATACTGTCCAGAGTGCGCTGGGCATTGAGATTGGTACGGCCGCCCCGCTTGATTGGGCCACTGTCCTTTGAAAGCAGCACCTGACGGGTATCAACATTGCGGACAGGGCGAATGGCATTATTCGGGCACACCTTTTCGCACATACCGCAGCCACGGCAATAATCAGTAAGACTTGCCTTCTGGCAAATAATCGGACGGGCAATATGACGATGCTCCGGATTTGGCTGACTGTCGGTGGAAACCACAATGGACTGGGCCTGGGTCTTTACCTCAATAGCCTTAAAGGAGCAGGTGGCCACGCAGCTTCCACACATGGTACAGCGTTCAGCATTATATTCTATTTTCCAAGAAAGGTCATTAACTGACACATCCTGAGTCTTTACTGCTTCCATCTCTGTACCTCCAGTTCATTATCGATAACAATTACTTCACGCTCGTTAGGATAGATGTCCTTCTCCCTGTCCCGGTCCGGCATGATTTCATTAAGACCGCAAACCTCGGAGGAAATGGCAATCATATTTTCATCCTGGCCGAGAACAACAGGACGGAGCTTCTTGGAATCACAGCAGGTAATCATGCGATTATCCGGCAAGGTGGCAATAATAGTATTCGGGCCGTTGATTTCAAGATGGGCCAGGGACTGACGGATGGCCTTAAGCACCTCCTTGTCCTCCCGCTCCTCGATTTCCTCGAAAGGCAGAGGGGTAATGACATGCTTGTAATAATTGATAGGCCACTTCAGCTCATGAAGCACATAATGAAGGGTGTACAGGAAGCACTGGGAATCGGACTCAAAACCTATGTAGCCACGATGCAGTGACTTCTGGAATTCCTTGTTTTTTGTATAGAAGGTATTCTCCCCGTTGGCGCAAAGAGTGTAGCCCTGCAGGAAGAATGGATGGGCCGCATAACGGACAATATCATAATTGGTGTTCTGACGGCACTGTACCACAATATTTTTGGCCATGAGGCCGCCATGATCGTCCCAGAGATGGAAATAGGTGGCAATATCACGGGGATCACCGATTTCCTTTAAAGTAAGCACATCCGGCCAGAAGGAATAAACAAAGCCCTCACCTGCCTCCTCCAGCATCTTGCGGAGAGCCAGGCGGGTATCCAAAAGAACATTCTGCTTTTCCTCCTCGGAGAGCTCGTTGTAATGCTCCGGAAAATCATAATTTCTGAAAACATAATATGGCATGGCCTGAATATCCAGCCCTGGGCGCTTGTCAGGAATAGGAATCCACTCTGCCAGCTGCACAAAGTTATGGGCATCCATGTATTCCTCTACCATCTGATTGCCCTTCTGGGTGCAGGCCATGGAAAGGAGGGGTTTGTCTTTATAGTTGGCAAAAGTACCATATAAATCCTGCATAACCATGGCAAAGCCTGAATTATCATGCCCCTCCTGCTGAGGCAGCATCAAATGCAGGGCTTTGGATGGATGAACAGGCACCTTACTTTTTATTGAACCAATTCTACACATCGTAACACTCCTCCAATACTTAAAATCCTTTTTCCACCATAATCGGGACCGTATTTTACCAAAATTCTTTGTTTTGTGGACATTTGTCTTTGTGCAATACATCCCGTTTACGTAACAAATACTATTATATGTATCAATATTCTATGTGTCAATATAATTATTCATATATAAATATAACAAAATCGCCATTTTCTCAGTTTATATTTGTATTTGTCACTATTTATTCTGCATAATTATACCATATTTTAGATTTGTTATGCGGTTTTATAAAAAATATATTGTATACAACTCCAGTGAACCCTTGTCTTTTCTACGTTGACGAATTTGGCATACTATAACTGATTATGTATGTTTTGTATTGTTTTACGGTATACAAAGCATACTCCCCCAAAATAAAAAACAGACGCAAGGGGAAATGCAAAATTTTGCATCCCTTCTTACGTCTGATAATAAAGCCAATGATGAATTTACCTTTATTGATTTCATTTCTCCAGCACGAAGCCGCTCCAGGTATCGGCATATTGCAGCAGCAAAGTGAGAGGGGTTTCATGGGTGGCTACGCTACGGTTGTCCTCCACATATTGCCCATCATGATATACAATGGCCTGCACCTCTTCCTCTGTTAGGGGAAATCTTTGGGCCACCAGATAAAGGCTGCGCACCGGAACACTTAAATAGGTAAGATTATTGTTCCAAAAATAAGGGTTCTTGTATTTGCTGTCCGGGGGATTTTTGATGTAGAGAGGGTTCCCTGGCATTCCCGTTTTGCCAAGATCATGCATAAGGGCCACTATCACGCAGCTTTCATCTGAAATATCCGGGGCAATGGCTGCCTTTATTTTCAGCATGGTTTCCGCCACATTGATGCTGTGCTCCAATAAGCCCTGCTCACAGTTAAGATGATATTTAGTGGACGCAGGAGTGGTAAGATACACTGTTTCCTTTTCCACAAATTCCATCAATTCCTCAAACTGCTCCCGCCTGGTTACCACCTTATCCTTTAAAGCCTTAAGCCGCCCCATAAGCTCTGCTGTCCTAATATCCTTCTGATCTGTCATTATATCTTACCTCCAAAATGCATTTCTTACATTATTTATCTTGCCTTGGTCATAATATATCAAGATTAATGTACATTTTATTGCACATATTATATTATTTATAGTCATTCTGTTCAACATTGACCAGAATGATTATTTTCCCAACATCAATCTTTATAACGCCATTGTTCAAATTTTTCTTCTTTAGAAGAAAAATCTTCCAATTAGCGTTTCCCTAAAGGACTAACTCACTTTGTTCGTGTCGCAACGAGCTGGGAGATATGCTCGCCAGCTGTTGTAGTTTGTTTTCCCCATCTAAAGAGGTGGTGGACATCTTAAAGCTCGTTATATTTCTCCCACATTACCTGCACGTCTATTTTTATCTGGTCCCGCAGTGTCAGGGGGGATATTATCTCCACATAGGGGCCGTACTGAAGCACCCAATGGCGCAGGGCAGAATAATTGCATTTCAGCAGCACAGTGATACTGTCCCCAGCTTCTTCCTTTATGAGAAAATTTGTCCCGAACCAGTCCGTCAGAACCCACATCATGTCAGATGTGGTCCTTATCTCTGCCCACACACTTTCCCCGCTGTACATGTATATTTTTTCTGCCCTATGTTGGGGAAGCTTAAGTTCCCTGGCTGAGGCGTAATTATTACTTATATCCCTGCTGCTTTCCTCAAGGTACTCCACGTCAGTCATCTTATCCAGCCGAAAATTGATTACATCATCATATTCTTCAGTACCTCCAATTAAATATAGCTTTTCATTGGCAGAAACCACCCTACAGGGACTGACAATATATGGCTCCTGCCTTTTCAGGTGCAGTTTAAAATCAGTACCCAGATCATTGTAAAAAAATCGGATTTTCTTTTTATTCTCTATGGCAGCATTTATGACGTCCTGCCACTCCTGTATTCTATTATTCCATCTACACATAAAATCACCTTCCGGAATCCTCAAAACAGAGTCATCTGGTCACTTTCATCCATGCCATCCAGGCAGCCGTGCAAGCGCAGGGCTTCAATGCTTTTTTTATTAATACCGGTTCTTTTTTTAAGGTTTTCAATTGATAAAAAAGGTCCCTCTGCCCTTTTTTCTACAATGGCCCTGGCATCCACTGCCCCAAGCCCGTTTAGGGTTGTAAATGGCGGCAATACGGCATTTTCCTCCGTAACCATCTGAAAACGGGTTGCCCCGGATTTATACAAATCCACCCTTTTGGTTTTAAAGCCCCGAAGGTACATTTCCCAGGCCAGCTGAAGCACAACATACAAGGCCTTATCAGCATCACTTGGTGATTTCATGGCCTCAATCTCCTCCATTTTCTTCTTCACGGCATCCTTCCCCCGGACAATAATATCCGAATCAAAGGCCGCTGCCCGAATGGAAAAATAGGCCGTATAATAAGCCAGGGGATAATGGACCTTGCAGAAGGCAATTCGATAGGCCATCATTACATAAGCCGTGGCATGGGCTCTCGGAAACAGATACTCTATCTTTTGACAGGATTCAATATACCAGTCCGGGATACCGGCCTTTTTGAGTATTTCCACCACATCCTGGGTAATACCCTTGTTTTTGCGCACATTTTCCATGGTTTTGAAGGCCAATAATGGGTCCACGCCCTTATGAATGAGATACACCATAATATCATCCCTTGCCGAAATGGCATTTTGCAGGGTACAGGTGCCAGCCCTGATAAGATCCTGGGCATTACCCGTCCATACATTGGTACCATGTGAAAAGCCGGAAATCCGCACCAGATCTGAAAAGCATTTCGGATGGGTATCATCAATCATCTGACGTGTAAAAGGAGTACGAAATTCCGGAATTCCAAATGTCCCGGAATTGGCTCCCAGCTCCTCCTCTGTTATTCCCAAAGCCTTTGTACTGCTAAACAGGCTAAGGGTAGCCGGATCATCAAAGGGAATGGTCTTTGGATCGAGGTGAGTCAGATCCTCCAGCATTTTTATCACCGTGGGATCATCGTGTCCCAGTATATCCAGCTTCACCAGCCGGCTGGATATGGAGTGATAATCAAAATGTGTTGTAATGATACTGCGTGTCTTGTCACCGGCAGGGTGTTGAAGGGGCGTAAAGAAATGAACATCCATATCCCTTGGCACTACCATGATACCTGCAGGATGCTGGCCACTGGTTTGCTTAACACCAGTGCATGATGCTGCAATTTTCTTTATATATGCTTCATGTTTGGTCTGTCCCTTATCCCGATAATAATTGCGCACAAAGGCGGGAGCTGTTTTTTCCGCAATAGTTCCAATGGAACCGGCCCTAAATACATTATCCTTGCCAAATAACTCCTCGGTATATCTGTGGGCTACTGGCTGATACTCCCCGGAGAAATTTAAATCAATATCAGGCACCTTGTCCCCGTCAAATCCCAGAAATACTGCAAAGGGAATTTCATGGCCATCCTTCACCATCTTGGTGCCGCAAACAGGGCAATTCTTATCAGGCAAATCATAGCCACAGCCATAAGAACCATCCGTAACAAACTCACTGTGCTTGCAGTGAGGGCAACGCCAATGGGGTGGCAAAGGATTTACCTCGGTAATATCTGTCATGGTGGCCACAAAGGATGAGCCTACAGAGCCACGGGAACCCACCAGATAGCCATCCAGATTTGACTTGCGCACCAGCTTGTGGGCAATGAGATACAACACCGAAAACCCGTGGGCAATAATCGGCTTCAGCTCCTGGTCAATACGGTCCTGAACTATTTTCGGCAATACATCACCGTAAAGGCTTCTGGCCTTGTTGTATGTCATGGAGGTAATTTCCTCATCCGCCCCTGGAATCATTGGTGAATACAGCTCATCCGGAATAGGCTTAAATTTCTCGCACATTTCCACAATTTTCCTTGGATTGGTAACCACCGCCTCGTATGCGGCTTCTTCTCCCAGATACTGGAATTCTGCCAGCATTTCCTCAGTGTTTCTGAGATACAATGGAGGCTGCAGATCAGCATCCTCAAAGCCCTTGCCCGTCATGACAATGGCACGATATATCTGATCCTCAGGATTGAGGAAATGAACATCGCAGGTGGCAACAAGGGGCTTGTTCAGCTTCTTGGCCAGCTCCGCAACCTTCATGTTGATCTTAATAAGGTCATTGTCGTTCCTTATATTTGGGAAATCATCACATCTTACAAGAAATTCGTTGTTGCCAATGGGCTGGATTTCAAGATAGTCATAGAAATCTGCTATTTTCAGCAATTCCTCATCCTTCTCTCCCGCCACAATGGCCCTGACAAGCTCCCCCGCTTCACAGGCAGAACCGATAATTAATCCTTCCCGATATTCCTGAATCAGCTGCCGTGGCAGTCTTGGATTTTTATAGAAAAAACGCAGATGGGACATGGTTATCAGCTTATAAAGATTCCGGAGCCCATGGGGATTTTGGGCCAGCAAAATAATATGGTTGGCGCGATCCTGTCTGTAATCCTCATCCACCAGATAACCTTCCACACCATAGATAATCTTAATATCCAGTTTTTCCTTGCCCCAAACCGTCTCCATGGCTTCGGGAAAAGCCTGTACCACGCCATGATCTGTAATGGCTATGGCAGGCCACCCCCATTTTGCAGCTGTTTTTATTAAACTTTCGGCGGAAGCAACACCATCTCCGGCACTCATTTTAGTATGGCAATGAAGCTCCACACGCTTTTCTGTTGCCTTATCCTGGCGGGATTCCAAATCCACCAATAATACGCTGTCAACAAAAAGAACATTGTCATTGTCAAACTTGTCATAGCGCATTCTGCCCCTTATTTTTACAGTACCGCCAGCCTCGGCGGCCTTTTTTAAGCGGTCCAAAACCTTGGTATAATCTTCTGGCTTTTTGAAAAAGCTTTTACATGTTATGCCATCGGTATCATCAACCACCGATAAAAGAAGTATATTTGTATCCAGAAGCTGTTTCCCATCTACACTGACAATTACTCCCTGAACCACCACATCCTTCATTTCCCCTTCAAGCTGGGAAATAGGGGTAAGGCTGCCAATAATGGGCTCACCAAATACCAATGGGCTGTCATCCTTGCCAATCTGAATAGCACTCCGTTTTGGATGGAATTTTTTACTGCTGTATTTCTTTTTGCCAACCGTATCAGAAGAAGCAACACCACCTGCTTTGGAGCCGCCCCCCCGGGCTGTTTTATGTACCGGGGCCTGGGCAGCCTCCAGTGCCTCCTTATATTCCTTGGTCTCATGGAGGGTCTCCTCCACGGATATATTTTCAATTTCCTCATAAATAGACTGACACTCTATGGAGATTGGATAGCCAATTATCTTGATCCCGGCCTCGTAAAAGGCCAGTGCTACATTATTTTCCTCCAACAGGTACTTGCTGAAATCCCCATTTACCTGCAATATAATCCGGGAATCCTTGTAAATGCGGTTTGTTCCCAGCAGAATATGGTGTATGCTTTGGTTATTTCCCGCAACGTGATTTACCAGCTTTTCCCAATAGGGCTCCACCATTTCTTTCAATGAAATTACAGTCTGATAAATAATGACCTTTGCCAGGCTGTTCTTTTGGGCAACAAATTCTGTAATCCTCTTGATAATATTCTCCGGAAGCTCCCTTACGGACCAAACCAATATTTCCCACATACTGCTATTAAGGGATATTTCAACATGGCGAATGAAGGTATCCTTTAAAAGCTTTTCTTCTTTTTTATTAAGTTCCATTCCCTTGGCCAAATCAGACAGCAGCCTGCTTTTTTGCGGAACAATATAATACTTGTCCTCCATATAACCGCCTCCAAAATCCCTTGATAATTTATTTGGTGGCTATATCTTAACAAAGTGAATGTACAAATAACTGCACATAAAAAAAAACGGACTGAACTGATCAGCCCGAATCCTTAAGATTTCATATCATTATCCAGCCCTTAACACGAGCATACCTCTCATCTTTAAAATAAAAGTAAGGTGTATCGTAATAAACTGCACTCAAAGCAGTTAAAGCTTTAAATATCACATAATCCTCCGTTTCCTGTATTAAAACCAACGTCTTCACTTCCGGTGGCATAGGCATATACTCGTCACCATAAGGTCCTGGTGCATTATCACTGGATTCCTCTATATAAACTTTATCTTGCCCTAAATATTTTTTCTTATATTCTGGTTTTAATACACGTGGAATTATATCTGTCAACTGTATTGTTAATGGGGTAAATGTCACCGTAAACTCCTTGGTATGCTTATTAAGCAAATAAACTCTGAGGGCGCCTTCATATAAGCTCATAATACTATCCACCCTTTCGCATGAGTATAAAACTCATCCTTATACCTAAAAAGCTGGTTAGGGTAGTGTGTTGCATCCCAATAATCTATTGCTTTAAAGACTACTATATCCTCTGTTTCAGAGAGTAAAACCAAAGTGTCTCTCTGCAAAGGAATTTGGTACATCTCATCAATATATGGTCCTGGGGGGTCTTCACAATCTGGTTCACGATAATACTGAGAACCATTTAAATATTGCTTAGTGTATTTTTCTGTCAAAAACCCTAGCTCCGGAAATGTAGTTTCCATATCTACTTCAGTGAATGTGGACCTAAACTCTTTTGTGTGCTTATTAAGCAGATAAATTTTAAGTACGCCTTTTTTTCTTGACATAATGAATCTCCTCCTTCGCAATCTCTAACTTTCTGGTTGCTTGAAGCATATCATAAATAAGGTGCAAATTTTCGCACATTAAAACTCCCAGATGATTTTTTTATAATCACCTGGGAGTTCTGGACATCAATCCTTATTTACTTATTCTTTATTCCAAAAGAATGTTCAAATTTTACAGTTCCCGATTTCATTTCCTCCAAATCACTCTGTAATATCATATAGTGCAATTCGAGTTTATCACCTGTACCTGGAATTTCTATCTGTTCCCCGGCATAACTTGGCTCAGTATCCCCTTTAGGCATGGCTACGACACAATCTATTACATATTTTTCTTTAATCTGATTTTCCATACCCCAAATTTTCATCCAATCTTTTCCTGCATCTGAATGAATCAGCTCACTGATAAACACAGCATAGGAAATTGCCTGTTTCATGGCAGCATCAAAGGATTCCTTCTTTATATTTTCATCCTTTACTTCTATGACTACAAGCCTACTTTTATTTCCAATTTTACGCCTACATAAAATATCAACCTCACCACCAGTTTTGGATTGTTCAACATCATCATGTTTGGCAGCACTTGCTTTTAAAGCTGTCTTCATATGGATTCTGGTATTCTCAAATGATACTGGTTGGATTCCACATAATGTTTTATTAACAGAGGTTGTCTTCTCTAACTCTGAGAATAACGCACTCTCAACCATATGCTCTTCTTGTCTTGGTGCCCCCGTTGCATGATTTATATAATAATCACGAAACTTTTTAGCATTAGGGCCTTTTGACCAGTCCTCATCTTTTATCGCACCTAAATCATAACCAAAATATATACTACTATTGTTCTTTTTCTCATCCACGGACAGCTTAGGAATATTATCCTTTACTTTAATAGTTCCAACACTCTGACCTAAATATCTAAGATCAAATTTTAATTCTTTATCTTTTACCTTACCAATAGTCAAATATACATACAATGGTTTAATTTTATTAAATTGCCCCTTTGCCTCACTGAAAATGGCGCTATTAGCCACCATCTTCTTGGCATACTCTCCATATCGTTCAACCCATTCATCTTTATTTGTCTCCAGCTCTTTTTGTACCTTATTTACCCAATCTTCATAATCTTTTCTTAATGCTTCGTCCATAGTCCTTATCTCCCTCACTTATTGTTACGTTCAGCCAACCATTTCTGATGAATAGCATACCATTTTTGACTGCTTCTCCCCAATCTGGCAATTTGTCTTGGGTGAGCTAAAGGCAATACTTTAATCATTTTTCCACCAATTTCAACATCAGTACACCTTCCATATCCAATATTTTTTTTGTAATCATCAAGCCTTTTATATGATTCTTTTTCAACTATATGTAAGTATTGTTGTATTGGCTTATCTCCAAGTAAAATCAGCAAATCTGCCTGAGATTCCAGTAACTCTTTGGTAATCTCCTCAACCCGTTCATTATCGCAAAACTTTTCTGTTTTGTTAGGTACGGTCACCTCATTCAAGCCTTCATTAGCGAGTTTTTTCAAAAACGGCTTATATTTTTTAGATATCGCAGATTGCTGACCACGGTTAAGCCTACTCTCCGGCAACAAATCGCACAGCCATGCGTCCTTTCTATCAAATCCCAACGGAGCCAATATTTTTTCATCCAATGCCTTGGCCGATGGACCGTTTAAATCCTTATCTGGTAATTCGAGATGCCCCATTTCAGATGGCACACGGATTTTCTTAATTATTTCTTCCGCTTCCTTTTCATTACCATCCCAGAAAATTCTCGGCTCACTGGCCACAGCCAACGCCTTACATGCTATTTTACCATTCTTAGCAACCCATTTTGCATGGACTGCACTGGCATAAACGCCCAAAACAAAAACTTTTTTAGGGGTCCGATCCTCCTGAACCACTGGATGCACATATTCACCAAAAGGAAATTGATACTCATTGGACATAAATATTCCTCCTCGTTCTCTCGCGCTTTTCAATAAAAAAATATTATCGTTTGTATCATTCTACAAACATCTTAAAATTCCTTTACCTCTAAAACCATTCTCTTACCTCATCATCTGAGCAGATCAGGTATATCAACCAAAATGGGCATTGGGCCAATGATAAGAAAAAACATACTTTTAGGATTAGTGCCAATATAATTAATATCCATACAAGCATTGCTATTTCCTCCTTAAAGTGCCAGCATCATGGCAGCCTTTGATATAACCTTTTCCCACATGGGGTCATCCAACTTTAAAATATTTTGCCCCTTTAAAATCATAAGCATGTTGTATTTTTTTGATATTGCCAGGGTAAATATTTCACCTGTTACCTTGACCCTGTAATATTCAATGGGATACCACTTTAGATCTTTTTTGGTTATCATTTCGTAAGGGTAGGTGCCATCCTCATTTTGGGTGGTCATCATCAACACGTGGGCCTTGGTTGATGTGTCCATGGGGTGGGAAATAAGAAATTCCCCCAGGGGCGAATAACGGGGAATTGCCCACTTGAGCCGCCCCCTTTTTATTGCAGGTACTGCTGAATTTTTTGATATTCCAAGATTAATAAAGGGGAGCTTCAGCTTTAAAATTTTCTTTGCGGCTGCCCGATAAAAATCTTCGTGCTCCTCAAGCATGGCCTCTGCTTCACTCCGGTCTTCCATGAACGCCGGAACTATCACCCCTTTATATGATTCACTTCTTGACACATTTATATAATTTCTATACTTACAATAGGGCTTCAACTTACGCTCATCAGGCTCCAGCTCCATAATTATGCTCCTTTCTGTCTTTAATCAATGCTTCTGCCATTGTGATAAGGGAATATTTTTCAAACATGTTCTTTGTCAGTATTTTCCCGTTCAGCAGCACTATTTTTTCATTTAGAGAAGGTACATTAAATACCGTTGCTGTATCCCTGCCAAACCATATCTTCTTCATGGAAGCATTTTGCAGATACAGGTCCACATGGGAGGAATTAAACAAATCTGAGGTTATTCTCGTTCTTCTGAATTCATCGCTGAATATCCCCAAAGCATCCTCACCATTTGCAGTCTTGATGAAATTGTTGAAATGATTTGTAATCCCCTTGCTGGGCCATATATTTTCAAAGGACGATGAAAATTTGCAGGCACTCTCCAGAATTTCCACGTCAGTATATTCATTTATGGGAAGTGAAAGGAAAACCGCCCTTTTTGTGGATTTTATTTTCATTTTCTCATCATCAGAAATGATTATTTCTTTAAAAACTTCCTTGTTTTTTGCCCTTGTCATAAGTGCAAAATTAAGCTTTTTAACCCGTGGAAAACCTTTATATTCCTCGTACCAGCTGTCCACCAGATGCCACCAGAAGGCATTTATTTCATCCAGATGCAGCTCCTTCCAGTCCCCTTCTGAAAGAATTTTATTTTTAAAGGGCTTGCAGGAAACTATCATTTTCACCGGGGAAGACTTTGTATATGTGAATTTCAGCCCAAGATATTTAAAGTCCCTTGCCTCCGCCACACCGTGCTTTGATATAAAGCTGGAATTGGTCAGGGGATATATTTCCAATGGGTATTTATCCGTTGTAAATAATGCCTTAAATTCTTCCCTGGATAAGAAGCCTTTTACATATTCCATTTCTCATCACCTCAATTTTTACCGTCCTCTAACACTTCATTTTTTTAGCAAGCATTGTTCCTTATGCCAAAACCGTATCATTCGAGCAGAGCCTTGTTATTGCTGATAAACTGCTCCAGTTCCGGGGAATCCACCTCCATAAGCAGAAGCCTGTTAATCTCTGCCGGTGAATTTGCCGCCTTCAAATCCTCTATGGCCAGGGCTGTAAATTCCGCATCCATTAACAGCAGATAATTGATTGCATTAACAAATTTATCCTTTGGCAATCCCGCCTCTGTCAATTTATATACCAGCGACGAAATGAGGATATACTTTATATCATCCCGTTCCGGTACCTCCTTGTATGTACCGGCCATTATCTTATCCGTCACGTCCACAGCCTCCCTTTCCTTCATAAATGCCAGAAAAGACGCTGCCTCCATCTCCCCGATATTTGCTTCAATCTTGGCCCTGAGAAGCTTGCTCCCCATATCCAGCTTCCCTGTGTTCAGAATATCCGAAACTGCCTCCCAGGTCCTTGGGGAAGCAAATCGCAGTGATTCACCTTCGGGATCAAAATTATGGAAGGCCATGGGCTTAAAATTCAGATAGGCTATCACAGCCTCATTGACCTTATGGGGATAGGCAAAATCCCTTTTCCACTGGTCCAGATCATGGCTTATATTATGAATTTCAAATCTGTTGGCCAATGGGGCCGGCATTTCGGTGTAAACGCCGTTGTCATCCAGCCTGTTGCCCAAAGCCACAATATACCAGCCCTCAGGCAGGGTATATGAACCCAGCTTTCTGTCATGGATAAGCTGATAGGCCGCCGCCTGCACCCTTTTTGAAGCAGAGGTAATTTCCTCAATTAAGAGAATACCCTTTTCCCCATCCCTGTCTTCTCTTGGAAGAATGTCATTATGCAGCCACATGGTATGCAAATTATCCTCAGAAGGAAATGGTATGCCCTTAAGCTCCGTTTCCGTAAAGAGCAGCAGCCTTAAATCAATAAATCCCATATTTCTTGACTGGGCTATATCATGGGCAATGGCCGACTTGCCGATGCCCGAAGGGCCAAGGCCCAAAATGGAACGCTTTATTCCGTTATCAATATTAAAGTTGATTACCTCTGCAAAATCGTGAATATTTAAATCCATGTGAGTTTCTCCTCCACCAAAACACTTTGTATAACAAAACTTTTAAATCCTTTGCATTTGGGAAACTATTCCACCAGTAATATTTTCAGTGATTCCATAGGGGGTTATCACCCAAATGGAATTTTTCTCAGCCTTTATCTCCGGAAAACCCCCATCTGTAAGATAAATAATCAATTTGGCATTTCTGTAATTATTTCTTATATAATCCTGCACCACCTCTGGGGAAGTTCCACCCCGACCTGATATATTTATGTTCTTATATTCCTTAATAATTATTGGCGAATATACTTGGTCAGACCATGGTATGATTACTCCCGTCATTTCAAAATCATTTATCATTTTATTGATATGACCAAAGAAATCTGCCAATTCCTCCGCTAAAATTGAACACGATGTATCCACTGCCACCACCACATCTGCCAGCCTCCTTTCTTCCATATTCTCCCCGGGAAGAATCATTCTTCTGTAGAGAGTGGTTCTCAGGGGAGATTCAAAGGCGGCGTCATCTGATATTGCCGAGGAGAGAAATCTTTTAACCAGCTTGTACCATGGTACCTTTGTAGACAACAGGGCTGATACTTCCTCAAACATACACTCACCTATGGGAGAGTAGCTTTTATATGTCTCCAGCCCCCGCATTTCTTCCTTAACCTGCCATTCCTTTAGGGTACCTTTATACCGTTTAATATCCCGAGAATAGGCATCCTTATCATCTCTTAATATTTTTGATATATTGGGGTTCTTTTCCAGCAGGGAATATATTTCTTCCACTGAATAACGCTCAACTCTATGGATATCCGGCAACTCAAATACACCAAATTCCTTCTTCAAATCCAATGGAATGCCAATGTCCCCGTAGTGCTCCGAATCAATTTCCAAAATTCTGTTTACCTTTAAATCCGCGGCTAAATTCCAGAAAAATGGATCCCTGCCCTTTAATCTGAAAACATGAAGAAGAAGAATGTGATACAGCTCATGAAGCAGGACAAAATTACATTGCTCCGGAGTTATTTTTTTTATAAAATCTTCTGAAAATACTATATTCCTGCCATCTGTCCAGGCAGTTCCCTTAATAGGTGACACTCTGACCCTTGCCAGCTTCAATAAGGCCATGCCAAAATATGGCGCATTCTTCAGCAGTCTCAGGCGAATTTTTCTGACCTGAACATTGAAATCTTTTAAATCCATAATGCCTCCCCCCTAATACAAAACAGAGCTTTTATCCTGAACAAATCATAGCAAAGTCAACGTACACAATTTTGCACATTAACAAAAAATCTCTGGTGATTTATTCAACCACCAGAGATCTCCTCAAAGCTTATTTTGTGCAATTAATCCTTATACTTCCTCCACATTCTGTCTATTTCCGTTTTTATTTCCTTCCGCAGCTCCAACGGTTTCAGCAGCTCCACCTTGGGACCGTACTGGATGGCCCAATACTTCACGGCCTTGAGATTGCATTTAACCCTTATTACAATATAATCCTTCTCCTCCTGTACTATGTTGAACTTCTTCCCAAACCAGTCCAGCAGCGTTGTCATCATTTTAGGACTTGTTTTAATTTCAACCCAATCGCTTTCCCCACTGAACATGGATATGTGCTCCGCCATGTGCTTGGACAGATTAAAGCCATTGGCGTCAAATTCCTTCAGCTCCTTTGAATCCTTGCGTCTTTCCTCCAAACGCCTAACATTGGTCATTTTGTCTATGCGTAAATGTATCACATCATCATATTGATCCATATTCCCTATAAGAAAAAATTTCCCGTTATTTTCCACCATCTGATATGGATTTATGATATATGGATTACCTTCATTTTGTGGGTGTAATTTTAAATCAGTACCCACTTCGTTGTAGATGCACTGTATTTTCTTTCCTTCGGCTATGGCATCAATTATCACATCCAACGTACCCATTACCTGGTTATTTATAGTATGGTTAAGGGCCGGCAAATTACAAATATGCTTATTTTTGTCCTTAAAAGATTTGCTGCCAAAGTCATTGAGCTTGTTCATCAGCTTCTTTGCCGTATGGTTAGGTATTATTTTAGAAAAGAGCACACTGTCTATCAAAAGCCGCAGCTCCGCATCGTCAAATTCCCTTTCCACCAGCTTGTAGCCCTTTCCTTCTCCTTTTCCTTTTTCGTGTTCAATTTGCCACCCCATATCTATTAAATCATCAATATATGACTTAACAGTTCTCCGGTCACATTTAATTTCATATTCCTTTTCCAGATGGTCAATAATGCCCTGCTGGGTCAGGGCATTATTTTCATCCGTATACTCCCGCAATATATTAAGGATACACATATTTACTTTTTTCTTGCTGCCATACATATTATCACCTGCACCTGTTCAAATTCTGATTTACGTTTATATCGTTATAGATATTCAAATTCATATAATTTCCCCATTACTTCTATTCAAAGCCCCATGATTCCTGCCATAAATAATTAATCATATAGAAAGCATGGGGCTCGCCTTTGTGCGTTATACAAATCCAATGGCAGTTTTAGGCTTTTTGTATACCTTTTCCGCATTGACAGAAAAATCATCTGCCACAAGGGTGGACAGCTCTTTTCTGCCGATCTTTTTGCCCTTGGTAACCTTCACAAGCCGGTCTGATTGCTTCATAATAGCCTGCTCCAAAAGATTTCTGGCAAAGCGTCCATTGCCAAATTCAGCCTTGCTGCAGGCAACACTGAAAATCTCATGGCACTTGGCTTTTACATCTTCGTCAATTATATAACCCTTGTCCTCCACCATTAACTCCAGAATCTGAAGCATTTCATCGGCATTGTAATCCGGAAAATCCAGATGAAAGGCAATGCGGCTCCGCAACCCCTCATTTCCTGCCAAAAATTGCTCCATCTTTTCCGGATAACCGGCAAAAATCACAATAACACTGTCCCGTCTGTTCTCCATCTCCTGCACAATAGTATTGATGGCCTCCGCCCCAAAGGAATTTGTGTCATCAACAAGGGCATAGGCCTCATCAATAAACAGTATACCCCCACGGGCCTTGTTAAATTTTTCTTTGACAGTCTTGGCAGTCCAGCCCACATACCTGGCCACAAGATCAGCTCTGCCGCACTCCACAAAATTGCCGGTTTCCAATATACCTTCCTTCTTTAAAATATCAGCCAAAAGGCGGGCAACAGTAGTCTTGGCACTTCCCGGATTGCCTGTAAAAATCATGTGCTGGGAGAAGCTGTGGGTATCCATTCCCATTTTACTTCTGGCCTTTCTGATCTTGGCGGAATTAATAATCTGATCCACAAGAGTCTTAATCTCAGTAAGGCCCACCATTTTCTGCAAATCCGCATAGGGCTCGTTTTTCCCCTTTTTCACCTCAATATTAACCTTTTCAACACGCTTATAGGCGCAGTACACCTTATTAGTCAAGCCGTTGCTGAACCACTTGTTGTAGGTTTTGTATACTTCCGTTGCAGAAAAGGTCTTTGTTTTTTTAGGAAGAGCCTTGGCCAGCTCAGCACGGGTGGTTTCAAAATCCGTTTTTGCTGTAAGCCTTTCCAGATAATTTACCGCCTGTTCCTTATCCCCTTTTCCTTCACAAATTTCAATCAAAGTAACATCATCCTGCACAGCAGCAACAAGATCCTTGCCAAATCCCGGCTTCTCGGTGATTTGCACCAAAAAACACAGGGTATAGAGATGGTTGTCCCCCATCAAATTGGCAATAAAATCCACTACCTCATGATAGGCCGTGGCATACACACCATGATCCTCATCATTTCCGCTCATATCAATGGCTACCGCTGCGCCGCTGCTGGAGCTGAATAAATTGGTAAGATCCTCCTCATCATAGCATCCTTCCTTGATTTTATTTACATAGCTTACCCTTCTGCCAAGGAGCCGCTTATTCGCCTTCAATGCCAGAATAAGAATCTCAATAATGTCCCTGGCGGCTTCACTGGTGCCGGCCTTAATCATATAATGGACGGGATTTCCATAATACTTCCTTTTGTTGTCAGCAGAAAAAATGCGCTCAATTTCCTCCAATAAGGTGCCGTCCGCCATGATTTCATCGGCCATACGCAGAATTTCTTTCTTCGATACCTTTTTATCAGGGTACATCATTTCCTGGACAGTAAACTGACGATTTTCAAAATAGTCAAATCCAAGGTTTGACCAGACATTATGAAGGTAACCAAAGCCCTTTCCATTTGCTCTTTCAGTGAGATTTTTGAATTCCTTGGCAGAGATTTCCCCCTTGTTTTCAAGCCAGACCTTTTCCAATGAGTAATTCTCCAAAAAATGTTTTTTTATCCACTTTTCACAGTCATGCAAAGAAACGTTTTCCAGCTTGCATACTATCACCATTTCCAGGGACTTATATTCCCCGTTGACAACAGCCACACTTAAATTTTCGCTTAAGCCGCATTTTTCACCCAGGGAATCATTTACATCTGAAATAATGTTTTTCATCCTCCGGTCATCAACTTTCGGATTCAAAGTAGGCTTATCCTGATAGCTTTCCAGACAGGACTCGTATTTCATATTAACATGATAAATAATCATTTCCATGCACCTCCACGCTGCACACTATACACTACTATCTCTTTTTCTTTGGTTCGATTATAGCAGAGTCGATGTACATTAATTTGCACATTAAAAATACCCAGATGATTTTTTCATCTGGGTACTTGATATTTCATATTTATTATTTGGGGTCGAATCAAATCAAAGCAATGTACTGCTTCTGCTCTTCAGCTGGGAGCATAAGGGCATCCATTGCCTCCTGGGCCGACCAGCCTTTATTTTTCATTAGGTTTCGAATAGATGTAAGCCGTTCCTCAATACGGCCTTCCATACGAGCATCGTCTTTCATATCTTCAATTGCCTTGCACATATTTATCTGCTCCTCTCCTTCAGGAATCTTAAAATCAACATTGGCACACACGCTTATGGTTTGTGCTGCTTCACGACTAATAGACTTATATTTAGGATCGCTGTCCACTAATTCCATCATGCTTTGCTTGTCCTTGGAATGCTTGATAAACTTCAGCACTTCACACAAATCAGATTTAAAAATGTCCAATTCCCCATCACTCATCATGGCCGGAGACACTAAGTTAATGTGATAATCCGGTGAATATTGCAGTACTCTGTCATCAATCTCTTTTGAATACATTTCTTGCAACGATACAGAGGCATCCCATTCATCAGCTCCCCAATGTACCACAATAGTAACAACTGGCAGCAGTTCATCACTGCGATAAAAGCCACTGAGAAACTCCACATTACCATTAGCCTTATCATGGTTATTTTTATGGGAATTGGCCGCAGCAGTTACCTGGTCAGCCAAGGTCATGGCATCGTACAACATATTTTTTACGGGCATGGCTGTATGAACCTCTGACTGATTTTCCACACCCAAAATACAATATGCAGCTTTACCGTCCGTTTT
>NZ_JHWV01000020.1 GCF_000622005.1 Anaerovibrio sp. RM50
AAGCGTGGATCCACAGTCCTCAGGTATGCTCTTATAAACGCAGCACATAACGTTGTTAAAAACAATGCCACCTTCAAGGCTTATTATGATGCCAAGATGGCTGAAGGCCGCTCACACTATAACGCCCTCGGGCATTGTGCAGGCAAACTCGTCAGGATTATCTGGAAGATAATGACTGACAATGTAGAATTTAACCTCGACTAAGAGATCTGGATACCCAACATCATAGATTTGTAAAAAGCACCCACCAGGGAGCCTTGTTAAGGTTACCCATTTTTGCTACAAAAAGGATTTTACAAATTCCAGCTAATCCATACTTGACTTTTCATAGCTGGTCTCCGTTATATTTTAAGTATTTGAACAGCGAAATCTTTAATGAAATCTATTAACTAAATATTATTATAACGCCATTGTTCAAATTTTTCTTCTTTAGAAGAAAAATCTTCCAACTAGCGTTTCAACGAGCTGGGAGATATGCTCGCCAGCTGTTGTAGTTTGTTTTCCCCCATCTAAAGAGGTGGGGGACATCTTAAAGCTCGTTATAACGCAATTGTTCAAATTTTTCTTTTCCACAGGAAAAGAAAAATCGGAGTTAAACATATCTGTTATTTTTAGTATGCAAGGATACCGGCTCTTTATGGTATAATATGAATAACGTTGTTGTATTTTTTATGTAAGGAGCGATACAGACATGAAAGCATTAGTTTTATTTGCCAATGGATTTGAAGAAGTGGAGGCCATTACTCAGGTGGATTTCCTCCGTCGTGGGGGCATTGAGGTGACTGCTGCATCTATTCATAATGATAAGAGAGTAGTGGGTGCCCACAATATTCCTGTGGAGGCAGATGCCCTTCTTTCTGATTTGAATGCAGATGACTACGGCATTGTTGTGCTGCCAGGGGGAATGAACGGTATGCTGAACCTTGGTGGCAGCAAGGAAGTGGTTGCTATCATTAAAAAATTTAACGAAGCAGGCAAGTGGGTGGCTGCTATTTGTGCTTCTCCTTCAGTTCTGGGGGACAATGGACTGGTTGAGGGCAAGCGCTGCACCTGCTATCCTGGCTTTGAGGATCACATGAAGGGCGGCAGGACCTGCACCGATGAGGTTGTGGTGGACGGTAACATTATTACCAGCCGCGGTCCTGGTACCTCCATTGCCTTTGCCCTTAAGATGATTGAGCTCCTTAAGGACAAGGAAACTGCTGTTGAGGTAGGCAAGGATTGTTTGTATCTTGATTGATAATGGAAGTTTTTTCTATGATATAGAAAAAATTGAACAGCTGGGTTATAATAATATGGTTTGTGAATTTAATTATTAAACTATAAGGAGTATTTTTCTGATGAGCTTAACAGCAAATGACATAAACTACGTAAAGGACCACATCCGTCTGGTGGATAATTTCCCAAAAGAGGGTATCAAATTTGTGGATATTACCACTACCCTCAAGGATGCCAAGGCTTTTGGACTGACCCTGGATTATATGAAGGACCTTGTGAAGGATGAGAATATTGATATGATTGTGGGTCTGGAATCCCGTGGTTTTATTTATGGTGCTGCCCTTTCTGCGGCTATGAATGTGGGGTTTGTGCCAATCCGCAAGCCGGGAAAGCTGCCTGCTGAGGTGGTAAGCGTTGACTATGATCTGGAATATGGCAGCGATACCATTGAGATGCATAAGGATGCCATTAAGGCTGGTCAGAAGGTACTTATTGTGGATGATTTGCTGGCCACCGGCGGTACTGCCACTGCTGCTGCAAAGCTGATTGAAAAGGTTGGTGGTGAGGTAAGCGCTGCTGTATTCTTTGTGGAGCTTACAACTCTCGGCGGACGTCAGAAGCTCGAAAATAATGGCATTAAGGTTATGTCCATGCTTCAGTACGATTTGGATTAAGGGGGCAGCAGCTTTATGTCAGTTATAAGTTTTAAGAAGCTGATGGCATTTGTGGCGGCCCTGTCTGTTATGGTATTTAGTGTTCTGGTGGCTGGCTGTGGCTCCAAGAATATTGAGCTGCACGATGTCAGTGTCAACGGTCATGCCGGGACTCTCACCATTAGTTTGCCATTTGACTTCAGAAATCCAATGGCTCCCAAGACCTTTCCAAATGGTACCACCATGTGTACATCTGTGGAGCATAACAGTGATTTTGATGTTACTGTAATGAGCATTCATTATGATCGGGCCAAGTACAAGGCATTTACTGCTTCAGAATTTAAGCCTGACCTTAATAAATTCTCCGAGGAGCTTTTGAAGACATATAAGAGCAAGCGCAAGGCCACTGGGGGGCAGTTTGAGGATGCCACCGTTGCCGGGGAGCCCGCCAAGGTGGCTGTTTTGGACGGCACCAGCAACGACATAAAAATTAAGACAAGATTCATTTCCTTCTTTAAGGGAGATGAGCATTGGTGCATTACCATTTCCTACAAGGCCGATGATGAGGATTACGAGAAGGCTGCGGATAAAATGGTGGAAAGCATTCATTTTTAAGGATGATGACCTCATCTGTCCTTCGGACATCTTCCCCCAAGGGGAAGACTTTTATAAGGGACTGTTTTTCTACAGTCCCTTTTTACTATTAAATCTAAATTTCGTATAAGGGCTAATAAAAGCCCGTATAGTTCCATTTTTTTTAATGGATAAAGGACTGATATTGTGATACTGGCTGAGGTTTATATTAACATTCCCATAAAAAGCATATCCCAGGCGTACAGCTACATTGTTCCAGACCATCTGAGCTTTCTCACAGAGGGCTGGCGGGTTATTGTGCCCTTTGGGGGCAGGTCAATTGAAGGCTTTATTGTGTCTGTAAATAATGTGGCTGAAGACAGTATCAAGGGAGATTTTAAGCTTAAGAAAATAAAGGACACTCTTGACGAGGAGGCCTGGTTTACCCATGAGGTAATTGAGGCTGCCCGTTGGATGGCGGATTTTTATCTCTGCTCCGTGGGGGAAATGATGCGCCTCTTTATTCCCGGCAAAAGCGGTGCCCATATACAGCTGGCCTACGAGGCTGTGGCTGATGCTGGGGACAGCGTTCTGTTGCAGGTTCAGTCCTATAGCACGGTTTATAAGGCTATTATGGCAGCGGGAGCAGTCAAAAAAGGGGAAATCAGGGACCAGCTCATAGCTGACGGTAATGAGGACATTGTCCAGGACCTTGATAATATTCTGGAAAAGCTCCTGCAATACAAGGTTATAAAAAGAATATACAATGCTGACAATAAGGCCAAGGCCGCCTTTGAGACTGTTTATTTGCCATTGGTTCAAATAACAGAGGAGCTTCTGGGAGAATATAGCAGAAAGCCTGCCCAGAAGAAGGCTTTGGAGCTGATTATGAACCATCAGATGGGGGAAAAATCCTTAATTGGAGATGGCTCCCCAACTGGTGAAATAGCTTTAAATAGTGAAGTCGACTTGAATTCTAAGGTTTACATAACAGCAGAGGAATTAAAAACTAAAAATGTTTCTCCTACCACCATAAAAGCGTTGACAGAAGCAGGCGTTTTGCGGAAGGAACAGCGCAGAATTTTCCGTAACAGCTATGATGCCCCAAGTCTTAAGCATAAGGATATAGAGCTTACCACCGAGCAGGAAAAGGCCATAGATGCCCTTGAAGAAGCCATAAATGGCAAGCTATACAAGGAATTTTTGCTCTATGGGGTCACTGGCAGCGGCAAGACCCAGGTGTATATTGAAGCCGCCAGAAAGGTGCGTAAAATGGGCCGCCGAGTGGTGGTTCTCGTTCCTGAGATTGCCTTGACAGGCCAGGTGGTACAGGCCTTTAAGAGCTATTTTGAGGAAGATATTATCGTTATTCACAGCCGTCTTTCCATCAGCGAGCGAAATGATGCGGTATTAAGAGTGCGTCGTGGTGAGGCGGGGATTATAATTGGTGCCCGTTCCGCCCTCTTTACCCCTGCTGATGACATCGGGCTGATTATTATGGACGAGGAGCAGGATAATTCCTATAAGCAGGATGAGTCTCCCCGTTATCACGCCAGAGTTGTGGCAGACAAGCTGGCCCAGATTTATGGGGCACCGCTGCTTTTGGGCAGTGCCACTCCCTCATTGGAGACATATCACAGAGCCCAGACTGGCAAGTGTACCATGCTGAGGCTTCCAAACCGAATCGGCAACAAGCCCCTTCCACAGGTGGCCTGCGTGGATATGCGCCAGGAGCTGAAAAAGGGGCGGAGAAATATTATCAGTCACCCGCTGCGCCTTCTTATTGAAGACACTATCTCCAAGGGGGAGCAGATGATAATTATGCTGAACCGCCGTGGCTTTGCCACCTTTGTAATGTGCCGCTCCTGCGGTGAGGTTATAAAGTGTCCGCAATGCACCATGCCCCTTGTGTATCATAAGGATAAGCGGCTCATGTGCCATCACTGCGATATCAAAGTGCCAGTGCCGGATGTATGCCCAAAATGCGAGAGCCGTTATATCAAATATTTCGGATCCGGAACGGAAAAGCTGGAGCAGGAGCTGAGGAGTTTGGTGCCCCAGGCCAGGGTAATCCGCATGGACAGGGATACCACCACGGGCAAATTTGGCCATACAAATATTATTGAACGCTTCCGCAACAGGGAATTTGATATATTGCTGGGAACCCAGATGGTGGCCAAGGGCCATGATATTCCGAATGTGACAGCAGTGGGGATAATAAGTGCTGATTCGGCCCTTAATATGCCGGATTTTCGTGCGGCAGAAAGGGTTTTCATGCTCATAACCCAGACTGCGGGCCGTGCAGGCCGGGGGGATATTCCGGGAAAAGTAATAGTCCAGAGCTATTCCCCTGAGCATAACGCAGTGCAAAGCGGTATAAAGCAGGATTATCAGGCCTTTTATAACGAGGAAATGAAGCTGCGGGAGAGCCTTTTCTATCCGCCATTTTGCCGTATAGTAAAGCTGATTGTACACAATGAAAAGCCGGAAATCGCCCGTCAGCAGGCCCAAAATATAAAGGATAATTTCCTAAATAATTTCGGTTATACAAGGCATCATCAGATTATCGGCCCGGCACCTGCCTTGATTCCTACATTCAAGGGGGTCCACAGATTTTCCATGATGATAAAAACCGATGATTTAAAGGCGGTAAATGAATTTCTCCGGGCCCAGGGATTACACCGCGACATGAATGTAATGATAGATATTGACCCTATCACCACGTCCTGATTGGAGCAATTATGAACAGAGAATTATTGGAAAACAAGCTGGCAGCAGCTTATGACTACTTTAAAAATATAAATCATACCCGCAATATGAACCATGTGCGTCATCTTGCCCAGAAGCTCACTGACAAGAAGTACGGTATTGCCTTTGCGGGGCATTTTTCTGCGGGCAAATCCAGACTCATCAATTCCTTTTTGGGTGATAATATACTGCCCTCCAGCCCAATTCCCACCTCTGCCAATCTGGTGAAGGTGTACAAGGGGGAGGACTATGCCCGGGTGTTTTTCAGCAAGGGAAAGCCCCGGAAATATCTGGCACCATACGATTATGATCTGGTTAAGAGCTACTGCCGTGATGGCGATGCAGTGTCCTGTATTGAGCTGAGTTATTCCAGCCTCCATATCCCCGAAGGAGTGGAGATTATGGACACCCCGGGCATTGATTCCGCTGATGATGCCCATCGTATGGTTACTGAGGACGCCATTCATCTGGCGGACATGATTTTATACGTAATGGACTACAATCACGTTCAGTCGGAGCTGAATTTCTCCTTTACCAGAGATCTCACAAAGGCCGGCAAGGAGGTTTATCTGGTAATTAATCAGATAGATAAGCACCGTGAAAATGAGCTGTCCTTTGAAACCTTCAAAAATTCTGTTTACAAGGCCTTTGAAGGCTGGGGAGTAAAGGCAAGGGGCGTTTATTTTATATCTGCCAAATATCCTGATGCTGCCCACAATCAGTATGATGAGCTCATGGCACTTCTGGAGGATAAGATTGCCCATCGCAATGATAATCTGGAGGATTCCATTTATGCCTCTCTGAACAGGATTATTACCGAATATATTAAGGCCGTCGAAAAGGATTCCGCTGCACGGAAAAAGGAAGCCGGGGCCCTTCTTGAGGGAATAACAGAGGATAAGCTTCAGCTCATGCGCAAGGAATATGACAGCCTTTCCCAGGAGCAGAATATTCTGGGTGAGGACTGGGAGGATACGTATAAGGCGGGAATCGCCAAAATTTTGGATAATGCCTATCTGATGCCAACTTATACCCGTGATCTGGCCAGGGATTATCTGGAGGCCTGCCAGCCTTCCTTTAAGGTGGGCTTCTTTGGCCGTGGCAAGAAAACTGAGGCTGAGCTGGAGCGGAGAAAGCAGATTTTCTTTGATGATGCCTCCGAAAAGGCCAAGACTCAGATTGAGTGGCATTTAAAGACCTTTTTGCTGGATTTTGTCCGCCAGCATAATGTGAATAATAAGGAGCTGCAGGAGAAAATCCAGTCATTGGAGATTCTGCCTCCAGAGGAGCTCCTTACTGAAGCCATGCGCTCAGGGGCAAAGCTGACCCAGGACGGCAGCTATGTAATGAACTATACCCTTAATTTTGCCGAGGGAATAAAAAATGTGGCCCGCAGTAAGGCCACAGATATAAAGAATATATTTGCTGGGCTTTTGAATGACCACAGAAATCAGCGTATGGAAGTGGTTAATTACCGTCTGAAGGAGCTGGAGGAATATCATAGGGCTTGGAACACCATGGACTCATTGGATGCTGAAATGTCCCGTCTTTCAAAGGAACTGGGGGATATGCTGGCCAATGGGGAAATGGTGGAAACCAGTGATGATATTGCTGATATTTCCAAGGTGGAAATTCCCGATGAGGAAATAGTGGCTCCTGAAAGAGCTTTAGATTCTGAGAATTCCTTAAATAATAAGGGTTCCTTAAATAATAATGCGGACAAGGATAGCATAGCAGATGGCGTAAAAGCCGAAGGTGAGGAAATAAATTCCAACGACCTTAAAAATGAAGCCTCCAAACAGCTTGATATTTTCAATGCCTCTGGTACTGAAAAATTAAAGGAAATGTCCCTCAGACTCCGTAAGGGAGCTGAGCTTATAGGGGAAATTCCGGGAGTTGGCCAGATGGCCCAGGAGCTGCAGGACAGGGCAGAACGCCTTAATAATAAAGGCTTTTTGGTAACCCTCTTTGGTGCCTTCAGTGCGGGAAAATCCTCCTTTGCCAATTCACTGCTGGGAGAAAGATTACTGCCCGTATCCCCAAATCCAACCACCGCCGCCATTAATATGATTTTGCCTGTAGATGAGGCTCACCCTCATGGCACAGTTGATATTAAGCTGAAGTCCGAAAGGATGCTGCTGGATGATTTATTAAGGGCATTTAAGCCTTTTAATATGTCACCTGCAAGCTTAAAAGAGGCTCAAAGCCTTGCCAAAGAGGCCATGAACAAGGGGGGCAGCACCCATCAGAAGGAAAAATCCTTCCTAAGGGCCTTTATAGCTGGCTTTGAGGCTGTTGAAAGCAAGCTGGGCTCAGTATTTGCCAGTGATTTAAAGGGCTTTGGTGAATACGCTGCCCAGGAGGACAAGTCCTGCTTTGTGGACTGGATTAAGGTTTATTATAATTGCCCT
The DNA here is from genome assembly GCF_000622005.1 of Anaerovibrio sp. RM50. Lineage (GTDB taxonomy): Bacteria > Bacillota > Negativicutes > Selenomonadales > Selenomonadaceae > Anaerovibrio. The sequence continues at coordinate 7,604 of NZ_JHWV01000020.1, forward strand.
CTTACAGCCAAGGGAATAACCCTGGTGGATACACCGGGTGCTGATTCCATTAATGCCCGTCACACCAATATGTCCTTTAACTTTATCCGCCAGTCTGATGTGGTGCTTTATGTAACCTACTATAACCATGCCTTCGGCAAGGCGGACAGGGAATTTATTATCCAGATGGGCCGGGTAAAGGATTCCTTCCAGCTGGACAAGATGTTCTTTATCGTTAATGCCATCGATCTGGCTGAGGATCAGGATGAGGCGGATCACGTGGTAAATTACGTACGTCGTCAGCTAAAATCCTACGGTGTTGCAAAGCCACAGCTCTTTGCCCTTTCCTCCCAGGAGGTTCTGGAGGAAAGAGAGGCCGGCAATACCACACCAACAGAATTTGAAAATGCCTTTTATAATTTTGTTGTCAAGGACCTAAATGATATAGCTCTTTCTGCCGCCCGTCAGGAGTTTGACAAGGCGGTGGAGCGCATCAGTGACCTTATAAATATCAGCAAAAGCGACAGTGCCCAAAAAGAGCTGCGGCTGGCTGAATTAAAGGATTTTAAGGAGAAAATTGGCCAGTTGCTTTCGGATTTAAGCAATACTGAGTTGGTGAAGGGACTGGAGCAGGAGGCCTCGGAGCTTATTTATTACGTTAAGCAGAGGGTTTTCCTCAGATATCTTGATTTCTTCCGTGAGTCCTTTAACCCTGCCACCTTAAAGTCCGGGGGCAATTCCAATGAACAGCTTAAAGAGGCCCTTGACCAGCTTCTTGAAAGCATTGGCTTTGATTTGGCCCAGGAGCTGAGAGCCACCAGTCTCAGAACTGACAATTACATTAAAAATTCACTGCTGAAATTTCAGGAGCATACAAACCAGCGTCTTGCCCAGATCAGCAATGAGTTTACCTTATCAATTAAGGAATACAGCTATGAAAATCAGCTGAATTTCCAGCAGGCCTTTGTGGGTGTGGGCCGTGAAAAATTCACCAAGCCCCTTTCCATCTACAAGAATCCTAAGGACTTCTTTGAGGAGGGTGCCTCCAAGATTATGGCGGAGGAAATGGAAATTATCCTCTCTAACATGGCAGATGAGTATCTGGAAACTGAAAAATCCAAGCTTCTTAGTCAGGAGACAGAAGCCCTTTGCGGCCTTTATGACAAGGTGTGCCAGCGCTTCAACAAACGCCTGAAGGAGCGTCTGGAAACAAATATCAAAGCCCTTGACGGCGGCCTTGATATTGCAGAGCTGGAGCAGGTGTATAATCAGCTTTTGAATTTGTCACGGAGCAATGCTATTTCCCGTGCGTAGCCATCATGGTCATTTGGTGTTTCCAGGATAAATGGAAGCTCCCGCAGTTTTGGATGGTTGATAACCCTTGTCAGTGCCTCAAGTCCAATATGCCCCTCGCCAATTTTGGCGTGACGGTCCTTATGGGCGCCACAGGGATTCAGGCTGTCATTAAGATGAATTGCTTTCAGTCGTTCAATACCGATAATGCGGTCAAATTCCTCCAAAACACCCTCCAGATCATTTACGATGTCGTAACCGCCGTCCCAGACATGGCAGGTATCAAGGCATACGCCTAGTTTATCTTTGAGCTCAACTTTATCGATAATAGCCCGAAGCTCCTCAAATTTTCCTCCAACTTCAGAGCCCTTTCCCGCCATGGTTTCCAAAAGTACCGTGGTGGATTGGGAAGTAAACATGACGTTGTTCAGCTCAGTGGCAATCATTTCAATGCCACTTTCGATACCCTGTCCCACATGACTGCCGGGGTGAAAGTTGTAATAATTTCCCGGGGTAGCTTCCATGCGCCGGAGATCATCAGAAAGCATATCATGGGCGAAGCTGCGAATATTCTCCTTGTCGGAGCATAAATTCATGGTATAGGGTGCGTGGGCCACCAGCTTTACAAAATTATGTTCATTGGCAAAGGCAAGAAACGATGACACATCATTTTGGTCAATGTCCTTGGCCTTGCCGCCCCGGGGATTACGGGTGAAGAAGGCAAAGGTATCGGCCTTCAATTCCTCCGCTTCCTTTCCCATGGCGAGATATCCCTTCGCTGCTGACAAGTGACAACCTATATGTAGCATGATTATTCCTCCTTGGATTAGTACCTTTTTATTCCATGCAAGCTATTAAATTAATTATGTTTTAATTGTATTTAAACTATTCTAAAATTACAATTCCTGTTACAGGGAACTATGAATGACACGTGCTGTTGTTCATGGTTCCTATTTTATATTTAGATATATTTTACAATGCCCAAAAATATGATAGAATATATTGGTGTGTAGACTGCAAACTCCTATGCTAGTTGGGGAGGAAAGGATAATGAAATTTAATTTTACCAAGCTTCAGGGCACGGGTAATGATTTTGTTTTAATTGATTGTTTAAAGGAGCCGGAGCTGGATTATATCGGTGCTGCCAAGGCATTATGTGACCGTCATTATGGCATTGGTGCCGACGGTATCCTGCTGGTGCTTCCTTCTGATAAGGCTGATATCTGCATGCGTATTATCAACGCTGACGGCAGTGAGGCGGAAATGTGCGGCAACGGCATTCGCTGCTTTGCCCGCTACGTTTATGAAAAGGGCATTGTGGCCAAAGAGGAATTCACCGTGGAAACAGGTGCGGGGATTCTGGTGCCAAGGATGATTTTGGAAAATGGCTCTGTTAGCCAGGTCCGTGTGGATATGGGTGAGCCAATTCTGGAGGGGGACAAAATCCCGGTACAGGGCTTTGGCATGAACAGGGTTATCAGTGAGTCCATCACCGTAAAGGGCAAGAATTTCAAGATGACCTGTGTATCCATGGGGAATCCCCATTGCGTTGTATTTGTGGATGATGCGGAGAGCTTCCCGATTTATGAATATGGCCCTCTCTTTGAGGCCCATGAGAAGTTCCCACGCAAGACAAATACTGAGTTCGTTGAGATTAAGGACAAATCCCACCTTCGCATGAGGGTCTGGGAGCGGGGAGCCGCAGTAACATTGGCCTGTGGCACCGGTTCCTGTGCAACCCTTACTGCTGCTGTTTTAAACGGCCTTGCTGACAAAAAGGCTGAAATCCAGCTGGACGGTGGCAAGCTGCAGGTGGAGTGGGCTGAAAACAACCATCTGTATATGACAGGCCCTGCAGAGGAAGTATTTTCCGGGGTCGCCGATATTTAAGTTTTAAAATCGCCCATTTTTAATGTTTTGAACCGCCGATATTTAATATTTAGGAGTTAACCATGATAAAGAGTATGACCGGCTTTGGGGCCGGGGATTTTGAAAATGATTCTTTCAAGGTTCATGTTGAAATAAAAACCGTTAACCAGCGTTATTTGGAAATAAATTTCCACATGCATCACACCTTGGCCCGTTTCGAGGGTGATATTACCAAGAAAATCAAGGAGTACGCCTCCCGTGGCAAGCTTGACATCAACGTCAGCTTCCGTGATCTTCGGGACAAGGCCGTATCCATTACCGTGGACAAGGGCCTTGTATCTGCCTACAGCGAGGCTTTGAAAGCCATAAATTCGCAGATTGGTACTGACAGACCATATTCTGCCATGGACATTGCCCGTTTTCCAGACGTTCTTAAGGTGGAGGACGATGCCAGTGAGCTGGACGAGGCCGGTCCTGCAATTTTGGCTGCTGTTGAGGAGGCCATGAAGAATCTGGTGGCCATGCGTGAGCATGAGGGTGAAAATATCCAGACCGATCTGCTGGCCCGTATCGACACTTTGGAGGGCTTCGTTTCCCAGCTGGAGAAGCTTGCCCCTGAGATTGTGGCGGCATATCGTCAGAAGCTGGAAACCCTTTTGGAGCAGTATCTGGCCAAGGAGGATATTGACGAAAACCGCATTATCCAGGAGACTGCCTTATATACCGACAAGGTGAATTACACCGAGGAGGTTGTGCGGCTCCACAGCCATTTTGACCAGTTCAGAACCATCATCAAGTCCAATGAGCCCGTGGGCCGCAAGCTGGACTTCCTGATTCAGGAGATGAACCGCGAAATCAACACTGTGGCTTCCAAGGCAAATTCCACCGGGGCAGCCCAGATTGCTGTGGACGTAAAATGCGAAATCGAGAAGATCCGCGAACAGATCCAGAACATTGAGTAAGGTTGTGGCTTATTTATGAATATAAAGCTTATAAATATTGGCTTTGGCAATATTGTGTCAGCCAACAGGGTAATAGCCATGGTAAGTCCCGAATCCGCCCCTATTAAAAGGGTAATGCAGGAGGCCAGGGACAGGGGCCAGCTGGTGGATGCCACATACGGCCGCAGAACCAGAGCTGTTATCATTATGGACAGCGGTCATGTGATACTTTCGGCAGTTCAGCCGGATACCATGTCACACCGATTTGACGAGGAGGATAAGGACTAATGCGTAAAGGTCTGCTGATTGTTATTTCAGGACCATCAGGAACTGGCAAGGGCACAGTATGCGAGGTCGTTCGTAAGATGAACCCGGATATTGCCTATTCCGTTTCAGCCACCACCAGAGCTGTCCGCCCGGGAGAGCAGGATGGTGTAAATTACTACTTCCACACCAAGGAAGAATTTGTAGCCATGATAAACAACGGGGAACTGCTGGAATGGGCCAATGTGTACGGCAATTACTACGGCACCCCACTTAAGCATATAGAAGAGCAGAGGGCCAAGGGCATCGACATCATTCTGGAAATAGATACCCAGGGGGCCATGAATGTAAAGGAAAAGTGTCCGGACGGGCTGTTTATTTTCCTTGTGCCTCCATCTTTGGAGGAGCTGAAAAAACGCCTTTGCGGACGTGGTACTGAGGACGATGAAAGCCTTAAGCGCCGTCTTGGCTCAGCCATTGCCGAGATTGAAATTGGCCGTCAGTACAGATATGTGGTAGTCAATAAAACAGTGGATATCGCTGCCGAGGAAATCACCAACATCATCGAGGCAGAAAGACATCGCACTGATTTAAATATTGAAATTTTAGATAAATTAAAGAGCCAAAAGGAGATTTGATCATGGATATTGTAACCCCATCTTTAGACCAGGTATTACCAAAGGTAGACAGCCGCTATACACTTGTTTCCCTTGCTGCAAAGCGTGCCCGTGACATTATGGACGGCACTCATGAGGTGACTGCTGAGCGTACCTCCATCAGGGACGTTACCAACGCTCTTGAGGAAATTTACGAGGGCAAGATTACCTATAAGCGTCTGCGCAACACCACTAAATAAGTCCAAACTGCTTTTTTTGCAAAATTACTAAATAAAGCAAAATTGCCAAATAATGCAATATTACCAAATAATTAGGGGATAAAGCTATGCTGAAGGGAAAGAATGTATTACTGGGAGTTACTGGCGGCATTGCAGCCTACAAATCCGTAGAGCTGGCCAGCAGACTCCGTAAAGCCGGTGCCTCAGTTCATGTTATTATGACCCGCGGTGCCCAGAATTTCGTTACCCCCCTGACATTTAGGGAGATTACGGGGAATCCTGTAACCACTACCATGTGGGGTGAGGTAACCAATCATAATGTGGAGCATATTGCCCTGGCCAATCTGGCGGATCTGGTTATTGTGGCTCCTGCTACTGCCAATTTTATTGTCAAATGCGCAATGGGCATGGCTGATGATATGCTGACCACCACATTGCTGGCCACCAAGGCGCCTATATTCTTTGCTCCTGCCATGAACAGCAATATGTACGATAACCAGCTGACCCAGAGAAACCTCGATGTTCTCATTGAAAATGGCTGGAATTTCATACCTCCTGAGTCCGGGCATCTGGCCTGTGGCGTGGAGGGAGTAGGGCGTATGCCTGAACCTGCTGATATTGTTGACTTTGTGCGCTTCACCATGGCCTTTGCGGCGGATATGCTGGGCATAAAGGTTTTGGTGACAGCAGCAGGCACCCACGAGCCAATCGATCCCGTAAGGTATATTGGCAACCGTTCCAGCGGCAAGATGGGCTATGCCATTGCTGAGGCAGCCAAAAAACGTGGTGCCGAGGTAATATTGGTGTCCGGCCCGTCAGCGCTTACACCTCCTGAGGGCGTTGAATTTATCAGCGTGGAATCTGCGGAGGAAATGCGTGAGGCTGTGCTGGAGCGTTTCTCTGAAGCTGATCTGATTATCAAGGCCGCTGCAGTGGCGGATTATCATGTCCGTGACGTGGCAGACCAGAAGATAAAGAAAAATGAGGATGAGATCACCCTCGTCCTTAAAAAGAATCCTGATATTTTAAAGGAGCTGGGGGAGAAAAAGAGAGGCGGCCAGATTTTGGTTGGCTTTGCTGCCGAGACCCAGAATCTTCTGGAAAACGCCAAGGCCAAGCTGGAAAAGAAAAATCTGGATATGATTGTGGCCAACGATGTGTCCCGGAAGGATGCAGGCTTCAATACGGATACCAATGTGGTGAAGCTCCTTTATAAGAACGGCACCATGGAGGAGCTGCCTATTATGACCAAGCACAAGCTGGCGGATGAGCTTCTCACCAAAATTCTTCATATGAAAAATTAAATATATTTTAACGCAATAATTGAAGCAATATATGGACTTCGGTCTGTATATTGCTTTTTTTGCAGGAAAAGTGCAATATTTGATGAAATAAAATAATAGTGATAGCAATTATAACGAGCTTTAAGATGTCCCCTTCCTCTTTAGGTGGGGGAAAACAAACTACAACAGCTGGTGAGAATATCTCCCAGCTCGTTGAAACGCTAATTGGAAGATTTTTCTTCTAAAGAAGAAAAATTTGAACAATGGCGTTATAATATTAATCGCAATTATCATATCAAAAGCAATAATCCACATGGATTCTTGTGCTATCCACATAGATTCTGGGGTTATCCACTGAAAAAACAGGTTTTATCCACACGGTTATCTACAGGGGAATACTGGATATCTGCATCAATGCCATTGGAAACATGAAGCTGGACAAGGTGCAGACATCTGGTCTGCTTTTACGAGTGTTCCTTTTACTTTGTTGGATGTCGCATAGCTGCCAGTTCTTTGGCCTCTTTGCCCGTTAAATGTTCAATATCCATTACCAACACATAAAGAGCTGACATAAGTTTTCCAATCTCGTTTTCCCTGCTTTCACTTGATTCCTGTGGGCAGTATTTATCCGCAAGCATGTCCAATGCCAGGCGCTTTTCCAGAGCGGTGTTATCCTCCACTATCCGAACAGTGCCAAAAGCAATTACACTGCGAAAATATGTAGTATATTCCGCTGGTACTATGTTATCTTGATTTATTACGCAAAATGAAGCCTTCGGATTTCGGTGCAGGGCATCCAGCTTATGGCCGCTTTTGGCAACATGAAAATACAATTTATTGTCAGCATAAGCAAAGGAAAGTGGCACTGCATAAGGGTAATCATCATCACCAGATACGGCTAGCACCCCTGATGTGGATTTTTCCAATATGGATATACATTCGTCAGCAGATAACTGCTGGTTTTTTCTTCTCATTTCCCGAAACATAATAATCACTCCATTCAGATATTTTTATGACAATATTTTTAGACCAGTTATACCGCAAATAATAAAAGCAACGCATACTCCCTGTAATGCTGTAACAGGCTCATGCAAAATCATATAACCAAATATAATTTTGTGTCAATGAAAATGGAGCATATCTCAATGAGTAGGCTCTGTTTTTGCAGGAAAACCAAATTTTTTGTGGAAAAATAAAAAAAGAGATAATACTTTTATCCTCTCATGGATATAACGAGATTAATAAGGAAATGGCGATTGCCAGGGCAGAGCTCCACTATTGGAGGGAATCACAGTCATGAATTTTCAGATTGCCATGAAAAGTGTATTTGTTATATATCTGCTCTGCCTTTTTCCCTTTTGCAGAGCAGAGGCAGCCAATCATTTTCGGGATGTTCCTGCAGATCATTGGTCTTACGATGTTTTGCAGGAATTGCATTCACGCGGTATTGTCCTGGGCTTCGGTGACAATAGTTACCGAGGAGACCGTAATATTACTCGCTACGAAATGGCACAAATTACAGCAAGAGCTATGGCTTGTGCAACTGATAAAAGGGACAAGGATTTGATTGACCGTCTATGTGCTGAATTTCAAGAGGAACTGAAAGATTTAGGTGTGCGGGTCAAGGAACTGGAAAAAAATGTTGATGCCGTAAAATGGAAGGGGAGGGCAAATTATCTATTTACAAGTGACCAAACAGAAGGAAGAAGAACCAGAGAAAAATCAATTTTTTCTTTTCGCATGGAGCCTACTGCCAAAATTAACAAGCACTGGAAGGTCAATGGCCGCTTGGATATGTCTTTGAATATAAACCGTAATTCTGCAGGCACAGTTCGTATGAACCGTGTATGGGCAGAAGGAAAATATGGAAACACTGTTATTCGGTTAGGCAAAGTACCTCTTTCTACCAATGAGAACGGCATTGTCCTGGAAAGCTCTTTTACTGGATTCACGGTGCAGACCGGTAAAAGTTGGAAGGTGTTGCTTCTGGGAGGAAGGTTGAATATGTCCAAAACTGGCGTCTACCGCGTCGGTATGGGATATTCCAGGGAACTGAGAACAATGGGGATGACCAAGGAGGCAGCGGAAGTGCGGGCTATGGCTCGTGATCCCGCCACCATTTTTGGAGTAAATCTTCAATACAAGACAAATAAAAAATTTTTTGGCGGTTTGGGTTATTACCATCTACGCTCCAAGGCTTATAATTTTATTACTGATATGGAAAACGAAAGCAAAGCTGGCGTTAACATTGGTTCTGTAAATCTAGGTTATCGCTTCTCTCCCAAATGTGTACTGACGGGAGCCTATGCCAAGGCCTATTACAGCAAGGACCCGGATGTGATTGAAAGTTTTGGAAATATGCAGGATTACTCCTGGGAGGTGGAGCTTTCTTATGGAAACTATCGTAAAGCCAGTAAAAAGGGCGAGTGGGAAGCATATTTGGCTTACAGTAATTACGGGTATATTTCTTCCGTAATACCCGCCAGCAGTAATATTGATGACATGTACGATGACGACATGGGCATTGCCAACTGGGGAGAACGGGGCTGGGAAATCGGCGGATCATGGGCACTGGAGAAAAATGTAGGTTTGGTGGCCAGTTACTTTTGGGGCAGCTCCATTACATCCCACCGGCGCATGAAATCTGTGCTGGCACGGTTGGAAATGTTTTTTTAACGAGTGAAAAATGTTGCAGGTATAAGGACAAGAATAAACAACGCTCAATGCTCTGGATTAGGATTTTGCTGAGAATAACGGGACTTTATGAATTGCTCTATTTTTGCAGGAAAACCAAATTTTTTGTAGAAAAATAAAAAAATAGATAACACTTTTATCATCTCATGGATATAAAGGACAAGAAACAATAAAAAACACACAATAAAGGGAGGCGTTTATTATGACAGTGTTAAACAATGACAAGATTCAGGTTATTCAGGAAGCTATTGATGGTGAGAAGTTACTAAAGTGCATTCAGGATATGCCGGAAGATCGTGTGGAAAAGGCTTTTCAGAATGATGACATTAAGAAGCTGGCTGATAAACTCAGCGAGGACGCAGAGCTGTTTGATGCAGTTATGAATGTCTATGATACCGATAAGTCTTACGAAGCTGCTACTGCTGCTGTTCCAGGCAAATATACCAAGGCAGAGTTTGATGAGTTCCGCACTGTTTATGCAAATCTTTTCCTGAAGAACTTCCATGAGAAGGTATTCGTGGAGAAGGATCCTAATAAGCTCACCGATGAGGAACTGGATAAGGTTGCTGGCGGAGTTCCACTCAGTGCTGTATTTGGATTTGTCGGTAAAGGCGTTAACTGTGTGTTGGATAAGGTTCCAATTAGTGAAAATGCCAGAAAGAGAGCAAAGCTCGTAGTAAACACAGTTAGCGGTGTGGCAGCTGTGGCCATCGGTACAGCAATGTGTGCCACCGGAGTCGGTGCAGGAGCTGGTGCTATTGTTATAGCCGGCGGTGCTATTGATATTGCAAATGCCGTTCACGGTGCGGCTAATATGAACAAGAAGTAAATAAACAGCAAGGACAAAAAAGGAGGAATTTCAAATGGAAAACAAGAAGATGAACATTGACGAGATGGATAAGGTATCAGGCGGCAACGCCGGGAACATTGCTCAGGGAGATTTGGATATCTTAACTCCTAAAGACATTGATATCAAGATCAAGAAGCCAAATAATGATGGCAAGGTTCCTAGCCCAAAGCTGGGTGAAAAAGACCCTACTATTATCGGTGACCCTACTGAAAGTATGATTAAGTAATTTTAATCCATCAAAAAACGCTTAGATGGAGCCTGTGAAAAAATCTCTGTAAATAGAGTCTTCTATGGCAATAAAAACTATATACTTCATATTTTTGCTGGAATTGGTTGAAACCGGTTCCAGCATTTTTCTTAGCTGTAATTTTAGACAACTCAACAAACGTAGTATAAATAACCTTCCTAATCTCCGACGATATTACCATGCTGGGGCTGACCTATTTGGGATAAAAACACTTTTTTTACAGATAAATAAAGGATTTTGGCAGTTTTTTATCGAAGTGTATAGAATAAAGTAATTTTTTATAAATGGAGGGGCTATTTATGTATCAGAATGAATATAAGCGCTGGCTTTCCTTTGACCTTGAGGACTGCGATCTGTATCCTGAACTGGCAAAAGTTCAGGATAATGATGAGGAAATCAAGGACCGCTTTGCCGTATCATTGAAATTTGGTACTGCAGGACTTCGTGGTGTGCTGGGAGCCGGCACTAACCGCATGAATATCTATGTGGTAAGACAGGCCACCCAGGGCCTGGCCAACTGGGTCAAGAAGCAGGGGGGCAGCCAGACTGTGGCCATCAGCTTTGATACCCGCCTTAAGAGTGATGTATTCTCCAAAACTGCCGCAGGAGTTCTGGCAGCCAATGGCATCAAGGTTCGGATTTACGATGCCGCCATGCCGGTGCCTGCACTTTCCTTTGCTACCAGATATTACAAGTGCAATGCGGGCATTATGGTAACAGCTTCCCATAATCCTTCCAAGTACAACGGCTACAAGGCTTATGGTCCTGACGGCTGTCAGATGACTGACGATGCTGCAGCCATTGTTTACGATGAGATTCAGAAGACCGACGTGCTCACCGGGGCCAAGACCATGTCCTTTGCCCAGGGTGTGGAGGATGGCCTTATCCGTTTTGTGGATGATACCTGCAAGAAGGCTTTCTATGACGCAATTGAGTCCAGACAGGTCCGTCCGGGCCTTGCTAAGACCTCTGGCCTCAAGCTGGTTTACAGCCCATTAAACGGCTCTGGTCTGGTGCCAGTAACCCAGGTGCTGAAGGACATTGGCATCAGTGATATTACTATTGTTCCTGAGCAGGAGTATCCAAATGGCTATTTCACCACCTGCAGCTATCCAAACCCTGAGATTTATGAGGCTTTGGAGGCTGGTCTTAAGCTGGCTGAAAAGTGCGATGCTGATCTTATGCTGGCCACAGACCCTGATGCAGACCGCGTGGGTATAGCCATGAAGTGCCCAGACGGCTCCTACGAGCTGGTTTCCGGCAATGAAATGGGGGTTCTGCTCCTTGACTATATTTGTGCGGGCCGCATTGAAAAGGGCACCATGCCAAAGGATCCTGTGGCTGTAATGTCCCTTGTATCCACACCGCTGGCTGATGCTGTGGCCAAGAACTACGGCGTTGAGCTTCGCAAGGTGCTGACTGGCTTTAAGTGGATCGGTGACCAGATTCTCCATCTGGAGGAAGCAGGCCAGGAGGAGCGCTTCATCTTCGGCTTTGAGGAAAGCTATGGTTATCTATCCGGCTCCTACGTACGCGACAAGGATGCTGTAGTGGCCTCCATGCTTATCTGCGAAATGGCTGCGTACTACAGAAGCATAGGCTCCAGCATCAAGGCCCGCCTTGAGGAAATCTATGCCAAGTATGGCCGTTATTACAACAAGATTGACAGCTTTGAGTTCCCTGGTCTCAGCGGCATGGACAAGATGGCCGGCATTATGCAGGGTCTCCGTGACAACCCACCAGCTGAATTTGCAGGTCTGAAGGTTACCAAGGCTGTGGATTATAAGAAAACTGAGGAGACTGGCCTTCCTGCTGCCAATGTGCTTATCTATACCCTGGAGGACGGAGCCACCATTGTGGTGAGACCATCAGGCACAGAGCCAAAAATCAAGGCATACTTTACAACACTTGGCAAGGATCTGGCTGAGGCCCAGGCCAAGAAGGAAAAGCTGTCTGCTGCATGCAAACCATTGTTTAATTAATTGTTGATAAAAACCTACAAAAGCAGTATACTTATAAGAAATTTGTGTTTCGTTTTATGAATGAGGTGTAAGAGAAATGGAGTACATTAAGATTCGTGAGCAGGATGCCAAGCATTATATATATGAGTTTGACGGAAGATATCCAGTTATTGACAAAAAGGCATATTCCTTCAGCACAGCTACCCTGGTAGGTGATGTGGAGTTAAAGGAATACGCCAGTGTTTGGCCGAATTCCACGCTCCGTGGTGATGTAAACAGGGTTGTTGTAGGCCGCTACAGCAATATTCAGGATAATTCCTGTCTCCACGTTGCCGATGATTACGCATGTATCGTGGGGGATTATGTAACCGTAGGTCACAGCGTTACCCTGCACGCCTGCACCGTTGAGGATTATTGTCTTATTGGTATGGGTGCCACTATTCTTGATGGTGCCGTTATTGGCCGTGGCTCCATAGTTGGCGCAGGTGCATTGGTTACAAAGGGCACCATTATCCCGCCTAATTCCCTTGTTGTAGGCTGTCCTGCCAAGGTGAAGAAGACCCTTGACGAGAACGGCTTCAAGGCAATTCATGCCCAGGCTGTAAAATACAAGTCCGAGTGGGCTGAAAAATATGGCTTGGGACCGGATGTGGGCGGCGAGGTTTACGACGGTTCCAAGATAGTTTAAAAATAAGTATAGGGTTTGGAGAGGTTTTTCATGGCAATGGCAATAATGGAGGAAAAGATACAGGGTGTTACGGAGGATATTTTCGCAGATGTGGTGGAATCCCATTCCGCCAGCAAGCTCTTTGAGCATTTGCAGCTGGACAGGGACGCCATTATCGGCATTCTGGACAATCTTGTGGCAATTCTTTTCCCCGCCCATTTCGCCAATGAGAAGACTCCTGGCACATATTCATTGAAATATGAAATGGGTACCAGACTTTCCAATGTGGTTAATTGTCTCACCAATCAGGTGATGGTCTCTCTCCAGCAGCATCCGGAGTACAGCAACAAAAATGATGATGTGAGAAGGGATCATGCCGAAGCCATAGTGGGAATATTTGTGGATACCCTTCCGGAAATCCGCCAGCTTCTAAAAAAGGATATTCAGGCGGGCTATGACGGGGATCCGGCTGCCACCAGCTTTGATGAGATAATCTTCTCCTATCCCGGCTTTTACGCCATTATGGTCAATCGTTTGGCCCATGTGCTGTACAAGCTGGAGGTTCCAATGATTCCCCGGATTATGACGGAGCATGCCCACAGCCGTACAGGGGTTGACATTCACCCAGGTGCCCAGATCGGGGAATATTTCTTCATTGATCATGGCACTGGCGTTGTTATAGGTGAAACCACCGTTATCGGGGACAGGGTAAAGCTCTATCAGGGGGTTACCCTGGGGGGACTTTCCACCAGAGGGGGCCAGAGCCTCCGTGGCAAACGCCGCCACCCTACTATTGGCAACGATGTTACCATTTATTCCAACGCCTCCATTCTCGGTGGCGAAACGGTTATCGGGGACGGCTGTATCATCAGCGGTAACTGCTTTATTACCAGCTCCGTGGCTCCCGGCATGCGGGTAAGCAACGGCAAGGGAGATTTGCAGATTATTCCCGACAATCAAAATTAACATTTATGAAGGAAATGTAGACTTATTCGCCTGCACACTGAGAAAACTAAGGGAGTCCTTCTCAAAATTATTTAGAAGGACTCTTTTTGGCTTTTTCTCTATATTGTAGAGGAAAAAATATTTTAATGTAGAATATGAATAGAAGAATATAAATATGTTAAATTAAATTATTTTTAACAATAAAGGAGTGAGTACCATGGCTGATGAGTTCAAGGAAGGCTTCCGGAGCGTTAAGCTGAAGATGTGCCTTTCACTGTTGCCGCCTATAATCATAGGCCTTATGCTGATTACATGTCTGGCAGGTTATAACAGTTATAATAACATTGCCAAGCTTACCGAGGACACTGCCACCCAGACTATTAAGGCCAATGCCGCAGATATCCATGAACGGATAAGCAAAATGGAAATGGTCACCACCTTTATGGCAGGCAGCCTGGAGTATGATTATCTGAAGGAATCCCAGGAAGAACTGGCCGATGACATTATAAAAACTTTACAAGATGAAGAAATGGCCAATGGTGGTGGCGTATGGTTTGAGCCATTTGCTTATAATCCTGAGCAGCAATTTGTTTGTCCATTTACTTTCAGGGATGGCAATGCTTTGAAGGTTTCTTATGATTATGTAAAGGAAAGCGGCGAATACGTTCCTACTGACTGGTACCAGCTGGGCAAGAAGGCCGGTCATGGGGAGGCAGCCCTTACGGAGCCATATTATGATTCTTCCGCCAAAATAATGATGGTAACCTATTCTTCACCTCTTTATTCTGAGGGTGATGCCAGCAAGTTTGTAGGTACTGCCACTGTGGATATTTCCCTGGCAGCCATTTCCGAAATGGTTAACAGCATTAACATCGGTGGTAAGGGCCATGCAATACTGGTTTCTGAAAGCGGCATATATATTGCCGGCCCATCTGAGGATAAGCTGGATGGGGAAACCAATGCTACTGAGGAGGCCAATTCTTCCATGGCAGCAGCCATGAAGGAAATGGTGGCTTCGGAAAGCGGCCAGACCCAGTTTGAGGATGAAAGTGGCGACACCATGTTTGTTTATTATCAGACTATACCTGATATAAATTGGCATTTAGGTGTTATTATATCCAAGTCTGAATTGTATGCCGAAGCAAATCATCTGATTATGATGCTGTGCGGTATCGCCCTTGTGGTACTGTGCCTGTTGATGCTTATGGCCTATCGCACCATTTCCGCTTATGCTGTACGCATTGGTGTGGATCAGAAATTTGCCGAGGATTTGGCTGAAGGTAATTATACCCGTCCTGAGGCTGTTGCCAAGGCCAACGATGAAATCGGCCGTCTTGGAAATGCCATTAACCGCATGTTCCGCCAGACCAAGAAGGTACTTCATACTATTCACGACCATTCCAGCAGTATGAATGAATCCAGCAGCACCTTGGAGTCTTCAGCCCGTAAACTGACCCAGGGCATGGAGATAATACAGCAGAAAATGAATTCCATTAATGAGGCTATGATGAATGCCAGCGCGGCTACCCAGGAGGTTAATTCCTCTGTGGAAAATGTATCTGCAGCTGTAGACGGATTGTTTGAGGAGGCCGAAAGCGGCTTGAAACAGGCGGAGGAAATAAGCTCCAGGGCCAAAACCGTGGAAACCCAATCCACTGCGGCAAGCCACTCAGCAGAAAAGCTGGCCAAGGAATTCAGCTCCAAGCTGGCGGCTTCCATAGAAAAGGCCAAGACCGTGGAACAGATTGGTACCATGGCTGAAGCCATTTCCAATATTGCCAAGCAAATCAATCTGTTATCATTGAATGCATCAATTGAAGCAGCCCGTGCCGGCGAATCGGGTCGTGGCTTCTCTGTTGTAGCTATGGAAATTGGTAAATTGGCCAAGGATACTGCTGATACCGTTGATGAAATCCAGCAGAACATCACCACGGTTCAGGGGGCCTTTGCGGGGCTTTCCAGGGATGCCAATGATATTTTAGGTTTCCTTAATGAAACAGTGGCTCCGCAGTACGTTGAATTTGTTAGTGTTGCTGAACAATACGGCACCGATGCTGAAGCATTCCGAAATGTTTCCCAGAAGATTGCTGAAACCAGTAAGCATGTTAATGAAACCATGCAGGAGGTCAGCAAGGCTATGCTGCAAATTGCCACCTCCGCCCAGGAAACGGCAGATCTGTCCGTGGAGATTTCCGGTTCCATCAGTGATTTCTCTGAATCCGTAAAGGATGTCAGCACTATTAGTCAGCAACAGTCATCCATTGCAGATAATCTCCGGGAAACTGTCAGTCATTTTAGGCTGAACAAATAATATTTGATTGTGAAGGGCTGGTCTTCGGACCAGCCTTTTGGCAAAAAAATTACAAGAAAAGCAGTGTTAATTTGCTGCTTTTTTTGTGTTTTAAAGGATTTATTAATTTTTTGTAGAACTGTAAATTAAGTGAAGCTGTGTTTATTTGAGGACTTATTATGAAAAAACAAATTTGCAATTCACCATATATTAATCCTATAATGATAATACGGATGTCTACCAGAGGTGGGTATCCTAGTTTTGTTGCGAAAAATCACGGGGAGTCTTTGTGCTCACTTTTACTCTAAAAAAATAAAGTGGGCGCTTTTTATATGGAAAAAAAGACTGCTGTAGGTGGAAAGGATATAAAATCATGAAAAGGTATTTTTATATAGGTATAGCCGTTATTATGATACTGGCCCTTGGTTTGGTAGGGTATGGTGCCTGGCTGAATTACAGCGATGAAAATCAGATAGCCAACAGAATGGACAACAGAGTTTTACAGCTGTCTACCTCCAAGGCTGAATATAGGGATATACATCCCAAGGTTTCCCTTCCATCAGTGCGCTTTAGCTCAAATAATATGGCTGATGCCATAGCCCTTACAGATGGCCGTATTACTAACTGGCTGGTGGAAAAAAATACTCCTGTACATAAGGGAGATGTTCTGCTGACCCTTATTAACGAGCAAATTCCTCTGAAAATCCAGCAGGCTACCAGCGCCGTCAGCCGTGCTGATGCCCAGTTGGCCCAGGCCTACAGCGCTTACCAGCGTCAGGGCCGTCTTATGGCTAAAGAAGCCACCTCAAAGGAAAAATATGAAGCAGCTGAAGCACAGTATCTGGCAGCCAGGGAAGCTCTGCAGGAGGCAGAGGCCCAGAGGGAGCAGCTCTATGTACAGCAGGGCTGGCTTAGTGTCAAGGCTCCTGTTGACGGGGATGTGCTCCTGATGTACCAGCAGACAGGCTCCTATGTCCAGGCGGGAACTCCTGTGGCATTGGTGGGGAATTTTGATTTTCTTAATTTTTCTGTAAATCTTAAGGACAGTGAAGTTAATCATTTCAATGTTGGGGACAGGGTATATCTGAGATTCCCTGAGCATTGGTCCATGGGCAAGGCCTATGGAACTGATTATGGTGCCGGCAATTTGGGGGGAGATACAGAAATAATCGGCGTTCTGGAGGAAATCGTACCGCCACTTTCTGAGCCCGCTGCCATCAGACGAACTGTGTGGGCAGTAGACAACCGTGTGAGATTGCTTGAGCCTATGACATATACCGGAGTTACCATGCACACATATAATAAGTACCGTTGCCTTACTGTGTCATTGGATGCCATAGTGGATAAATCCAATAACAAGGTATATGTGGTGGATGAGGAAGGTATTATTCATTCCCGGGCTGTTGTCTGCGGTTGTGATGACGGAGAATACATTGAGATATTATCAGGACTTTCAGAGGGCGACACTGTTGTAACAGGCAATGTTGGCAATCTCACTGAAGGAACCAAGGTAGATGCCGTGACAAAGGGAGGGGAGTAAAATGGCTGAAAAGGATCTTAATAATGAAAAAAAGGAATTTTTCAGTAAAGAGGCTTTGGACAAGCTTCGTTCCCCGGAAAAGCTGGACACGGTGCTTCCAATTACCAGCCCTATTGGCTGGATGGGACTTGCGGCGGTAGCCCTTATGATGGTGGCCGTGGTAATATGGTCAATTTTTGGCTCATTTACTGTTAAAGCAGAGGGCCTGGGCCTTATTATGGATTCCTCCGGTATTTCAAAGGTGTCTGCCATGGCGGGAGGAAAGATAGACAAGATTTATGTACATTCCGGTGAGAAAATAAAAAAGGGGTCCATGGTGGCCCATCTGGAGCTGCCCCAGGAAACAGCGGCAACACGTATGGCCCAGTACAGCCCTGAATTGGCCTCCAGCAACCGTGATGCCTCAAATAAAGTACACGAATTTGATTCCCGCCGCTATCAGAAGGAAGCAGCAGAATATATTTATTCCGCATACAGCGGCACAGTGGATGAGGTAATGGTTGAGGAAGGTGCAGTTATTGGCACTGGCTCTCCTATTATCAATGTAAGAAATGAAGATGGACGAAACGAACTGAGCGGAATTGTATATGTGTCCGTAAATAAGGGCAAAAGCGTGAAGCCGGGCCAGACAATTCAGCTCGCTCCCGGAGGAGTTGATATTTCCCAGAGCGGATATCTTCTGGGCACAGTGCGATCTGTATCCCAATATCCTGTATCCGCACAGACAATGCAGACCTCATTGGGCAATGAGCAGCTGGTTCAGAGTATTCTTCAGGCCCAGCAGGGGGCCGTAATGGAGGTAACCTTTGATTTGGTAAAGGATCCCGGCTCCGAGTCGGGGTATCTGTGGACCTCCTCTGTGGGTGAGCACAAGCCAGTTACCGCCGGAAGCTTTTGCACCGGCACAATTATTATTGAGCGCCGCCCTCCTATTGAAAAAGTATTTTATCGTTTGAGCCAGTGGCTGAGAAACAGGTGATTTTATGTTAATGGAAAAAATTAAAGAGTTCTTTTCCAACAGTCACCAACGGGTTAAAGTACCAACTATTCTCCAGATGGAGGCTACAGAATGTGGTGCTGCAGCTCTGGCCATGATTCTCGCCCACTATGGGCTATGGATTCCCTTGGAGAAGCTGAGGGCGGAATGCGGTGTAAACCGTGATGGCTCAAAAGCCAGCTGCGTTATAAGGGCCGCAAGAAACAGGAACTGTAAGGCAGATGGCTATCGCTGGACCACCAATGATATTTTGAAGTTGGAAACAGAAAATGTATATCCATTGATAATTCATTGGGAATTTAATCATTTTGTGGTTTTGGAAGGAATAAAGGATGGCAAGGCCTATCTTAATGATCCTGCCATGGGCCGAAGAACGGTTCCCATAGATGAATTTCGTACTTCCTATACGGGGGTATCTCTCCACATTGTTCCAAATGAGCATTTCCAAAAGGAAGGACATCGCTACAATGTTTACAAAGATATGTTCTATAAATTAATGGAGGACCGTTGGGCCATGGTCTTCATTCTGATTTTGGAAATGTGTGCCATTATCCCGGGATTGGCCAGCCCTGTTATGTCCCAGATATTTCTTGATGATATTCTGACAAAGAAGCATCCGGAATGGATGACGAATTTCTGTATCGCCATGACCCTTTCCTTTATAGTGTCAGGTGTTATCACATGGCTTCGTTCTGTGGTGTTGACCTTGTGGCAGCGAAAGCTCACCTTGTCGGATTCATCAAGATATTTTTGGCATCTGCTTAAGCTGCCCATGCAGTTTTTCCATCAAAGATATGCGGCAGAGGTGGCAGGCCGTGTAGCCTTTAACGAGTCAATTGCCGGTGTTTTATCTGGCCCGGCGGCTACAGCTTTATTGGACTTATTTGTAGCTATTTTCTATCTGCTCTTGCTTTTACAGTACAACGTAACCCTTACTCTTATTGGTGTGTCATTTACCTCAGTGGAAATAATACTGTTTTTTGCCATGCGGCGTCACCTTACTGATTTGAATATGCGCATTCAGCAGGATGCGGGGAAGGCCTACGGCGTTGCCATGAATGGCCTTCGGATGATTGAAACCATTAAGGCCAATGGTGATGAGTCGGATTTCTTCACTAAATGGGCCGGCTATCAGACCAAGGTTTTGACTGCCTCCCAGGAAACAGCTCTTTGGTCATTATCAGTTACTATATTGCCTACCTTATTAGCAGGTGTAAATGGAGCCCTGATTATGACCATAGGTGGTTTCTCCATTATGGAGGGAGCCATGACTGCCGGTATGTTTATGGCGTTTCAGCATTTGATGGGTTCCTTCACGGCACCAGTAAATGCATTGGTATCTCTGGGCTCTACCCTACAGCATACTGAAATGCAGATGCAGCGCTTAAATGATGTGCGCTGTTATGAAGTGGACAGCCTGAATTTCCCTTCAGAGGAGGAAGAAAGGAAGCAGTCCTATTCACGGGAAAGACTTTCAGGAGATCTCCGAATGGAAAATATCAGCTTTGGGTACAGTCCATTGGAGAAGCCTCTCATTTCAGATTTTAACCTTCATGCCCGACCTGGTAACTGGATTGCAGTAGTGGGAGCCTCTGGCAGCGGCAAATCCACCATTGCCAAGATAATTACGGGGCTTTATGAGGAATGGGGAGGCACCCTGTCCTTTGACGGAGTGCCGCGAAGAAAGCTGCCACGCAAGGTTATACTAAGTTCTCTGGCTGCAGTGGATCAGGATATATTCCTCATAAGTGGTACTGTGGCAGAAAATATTTCCCTCTTTGACAGCACGGTACACAAAAGTGAAATTATTCAGGCGGCAAAGGATGCCTGCATTCATGAAGACATCATGAAGCTAAATGGCGGTTATGAGGCCGTAGTATCAGAGGGCGGTATGAACTTCTCCGGAGGTCAGCGGCAACGTCTGGAAATTGCCAGGGCTTTGGCCCTTAATCCATCAATTTTGATCTTGGATGAAGCCACCAGTGCCCTTGATCCTATAACGGAAAAAACAGTATTGGAAAATATCCGTCATCGTGGCTGCACATGTATTATAGTAGCCCATCGTCTTTCTACCATCAGGGATTGTGATGAAATCATTGTACTGTCCTATGGAAAAATCGTGGAAAGAGGCCTTCATCGTGAGATGATGAAGCACGACGGACCATATAGACACCTTATAGAGGAACGTGAACATGAAGAAATGGAAATTGTGGAGCAGTAAGGGGGCATAGCCAATGATAAAATCACATACGCTATTATCAGGCCAGCGCCTCCAGCTGTATGACAATAAAACTTTAATGAAGGTCATGTCCGGCTCTGTGGAGGTGTATGCTGTCACAAAGGACGGGGATGATGAGCTGTCCTTCAGGCAAAATTATCTCATTAAGGTTCAGGAGGGAGAGGGAATATTTCCGGCCCTTGACGAATTTGATGAGATAAACATCCAGTTATATGCTTTGGAAGATTCTGAGCTGGCAGAGATGGCTTTTGATGAAGTTGAAGCCAGTGAGCTGGCCAAGGTGGCCCAGCACTGGTTTGCCCGTCTTATGGAAATCTCCTGGCTGCGCCTTAAGGCTGACAAGGGAGATGATATGCTCCAGGCCTGGCTTCACGGCGATATTTTTAAAAATATGGACAGCCGTGAACAGGTTATTTCAGAGCTGCAGGACCATGAAGAGGTTCTGTCCATGTTTTTGGGCATGAGATTTGGGGCTGAGGATACCAGATTATCAAGGCGGATCCAAAGGCGGGAAAAGGCCCGTAAACTACTGGTGGAAAACGGCATTCGCAGTCTCCTTGGTGAAGAGCATTTATTTGCCGGGGAATCGGAAGCCTCCTCAAACCAGAAAATAACCATGGATACAGCCTTTGTGGTACAGCAGGTGGCCAAGGCCTTAAATATGCCAACAGAATCCATTAATATTACAGAAGAAAATGCCAAAAAGCTTGATAATATAGGTCTTATACGTCGTCTCATGCAAAAGGGCAATATGCAGATGCGTCTCATAACTCTGCCCGATGAATGGTATAAAAAGGATACAGGGGTAATAATAGGCTATTACGCTTCCCAAAAAACTGGTGAAAAGGAATTAGCTGCTTTTATTCCTGAGCAGCCGGAGCTTTATCGCGTTGTAACACGGCACAGGCCTGAGGGCATTATAATCACTGATGAGGAAGCAAAAAACATTGAAAAGGATGCTTTCGCCTGCTATGCCGGTTTTCCTTCCCGTAAGTTGAAGCTTCTGGATTTGATTAAGTTCATGTTCAGCCAGTGTTGGAAGGCAGATTATCGGACCATCATTCTTTGCAGTTTATTTGGTGGCTGTATTCCTTTGGCCACTCCAATAATTACTGAAACCATTTTTCAGGATATTATTCCTATTTTGGACAGAAAGGGCTTGGCCACTGTAACCCAGGCCCTGATGGTAACCAGCTTTACTACCGCAGCCCTGGGAATCGTCCGCTCCATAGCGGTAATGCGTATTTCAACCCGCATTGAGATTTCAGCTGAGGCTGCCATGTGGGGACGTCTTATGCAGCTGCCTACCAAATTTTTCCGCCGCTTTACAGCGGGGGAGCTGGCCAGCCGCATGGCGGGAATCGGCGTTGCCAAGAGTCTGGCCTCAGGGGAATTTGTAGGATCCATTTTGAGTTTTATCTTCTCCTTCTGGAGCATTTTCCTCATGTGCTATTACAGCATAAAGCTTACAGCAGCTGCTATAGTGGTTTGGCTGATATATTCCCTCTTTGTAGTCGTAGTATTGCGCCGCACATTGTTTTTCCAGCGCAAAATAATTGAAGCAGGGAACAAATCCGCCGGTATGGTGCAGCAGATTTTTGCGGGCCTTGCAAAATTCCGTGTCCAGGGGGGCGAGGAACAGGCCTATAATCTCTGGGCCTCCACCTTTGGTGAGCATTGGCAGTGGGGGTATAAGCTGCGTTGGCAGAATAACTATACTTCAATTATTTCCAGCATGCAGCCATTTATTCTTACCATGATTCTATATTGGATAGCCATGTACGGATTGAATGAAACAGGTCCTGATGGCAGGACTGTTCAAAGTGGTATCACTTATGCCAAGTTTATCGCCTTTAACGCTGCATACAGCAGCTTTAATGGTGTGATTGGTGGTGCAATAGGACTTATTGGCAAATATTATGCTATCCAGCCTCAGCTGGAAAATCTCAGACCAATATTAAATGAGGTTCCGGAAACCAATGAGGAAAAGCAGGATGCGGGGCATCTCTCCGGGGCCCTGGAAGTTGGTAATCTGTCCTTTGCCTATACATTGGTGGTGCCGGATGGTAATGGCGGAACAATGGAAGTTAAGGGAGACGAGGTTCTTCACGATGTGAGCTTCTCTGTTGCTGCCGGGGAAAATGTGGCCATTGTTGGCAAATCCGGCAGTGGAAAGAGCACCTTGGTTCGCCTGCTGCTTGGCTTCGAAGAACCACAAAAGGGCAGTGTTTCCTATGATGGCCAGAATCTGGCAGATTTGTCCCTTCCATCGGTCCGTTCCCAGCTGGGGGTTGTTTTGCAAAATGGTCAGCTCATGACCGGTGATATCTTTACAAACATTGTGGGCACAAGAAATCTGACCCAGGATGACGCCTGGAGTGCCGCTGAGGCAGCAGGTGTGGCCGAGGATATTGCGGAAATGCCAATGGGGATGCAGACGGTTATCAGTGAGGGCAGCTCCAATATTTCCGGGGGGCAGCGTCAGCGAATTCTTATTGCCCGTGCTCTGGCGGGAAAACCATCGGTGCTTATTTTTGATGAAGCTACCAGTGCTTTGGATAATCGTTCCCAGGCCATTGTTACCCGCAGTCTGGATAAGCTGAAGGCCACCCGTATAATTGTTGCTCACCGATTGTCCACCATAAGAAACTGTGATCGTATCATCGTTATGGATGATGGTCGTCTTGCGGAAATGGGGACCTTTGAAGAGCTTGTGGAAAAAGGTGGTATATTTGCCGACCTGGTAAAGAGGCAAATAGCATAAATATAGAGGGTGAATCCATATATGAAGAAATCATTTATTTTAGCTGTGATTCTGGCAGCCTGCAATATGGGACAGGTTGCAGCACAATCACCGCCCCCCATTGATACTGGGGGAGAAAATTTGAAGCTTTCCTTGGCTGAAAGCATTGATATTGCTCTGAACAATAATAATCAGATTAAGTCAGCAGAGTCAGCCAGGGAAGCCAGCAAGTGGGGGTTATCCTCTGTCCGTCGTTCCACTGGTGCCACTGTAGGCTGGGAATCTGGTTTTAATCGTACAAGAGCACGAAAACAGGGCAACTATCTTTATGGTACCTCCTATTCCAATAGCTGGAGCCTGACAATTCCTATTTATACTGGTGGTCAGCTGGAAAGCCAGATGGATAAAAACCGCTACCTTTTAAATCAAGCTGATTTGAATCTTGAAAATGTAAAACAGACTATTCGTTACAAAACAGCCAATGCCTATGCAAATCTTTTACATCAAAAGGATGTAACCAGAATTGCCCAGGAGGCTGTGGAAATGTCCAATAGTCAATTAAGACTTATTAATGATCAGTACAGTGAAGGGGCTGTGGCAAAGTCGGATGTTCTCATGATGGAGGTTCGTCTGGCAAATAACCGCCAGAATCTGGTGTCAGCCCAGGGCAATATGGAAATTGCCAAATACAATTTGGTTAATGCAATGGGTCTGGAAGAAAATATTGATGTGGAACCAACAGATGTATTTTCTTATGAACCATATCCAAGGGATATGTCTGAATGTGAGGAATATGCCCTGGAGCATCGTCCTGATGGAATTGCCGCAGAATACGGCATAAAGGTGGCGGATGCCAATAAAAATTCAGCAAAATCCGGATATCGTCCCAAAATTTCAGGCAGTATAGGGAGAGGTATTGCAGGTGAGCAGCCCTTCGGCATGGAGTCCAATGATAATCTGTCTGCAATTATCAGTTTTAAATGGAATATTTTTGATAATGGGGTCACCGCCGCCAATGTTTCACAAGCGGATGCCCTGGTACAGCAATCCATGTCCGATGCTGAGTATGTAAAAAAGAATATCACTCTGGAAACCCGTAGTGCTTATATGAGGATGAAAACAGCAGAAACAAATCTTAAAGAAGCCGCAGCAGCGCTGAAACAAGCTGAGGAAAGCTATATCATAGCCCAGGTCCGTTATGAGGAAGGGGTGGATATATTGCTTAATCTGCTGGATGCCCAGGAACGGCTGACCCAGGCCAAATCAAATTATTCCACAGCACTATATAATTACAATCTTTATTGGGTAACTCTGGAAAAGGCCATGGGGGTACCGGTGGATTTGGATGTGCCACTTTATGTTGAAGGTGAACAGGGTGGCTTGTCAGCTGACAAGGCACTGATATTAGCTGAAATTGATTAATAATAATTATTATAATAGGAGGAAGAATAATGGAAGGTATTACATGTTCTATAACTGAAAAAAAAGGGTGGACAGTTTTGTCCCTGGTGGGACGGCTGGACAGAGTTAATGCAGAGGATGTTGGCAAAATGGCCGATGAAAAATTGACTGGTGTCGGCAAAATGGCGGTTGATTTATCCGGTCTGGAATATATTTCCTCTGCAGGTATCCGCGTTCTCCTCAGACTGGCCAAAAAAGCCAAGGCAGAGGGAAAGGATTTTTCAATTTGTGGTGCAGCAGGCTTTGTACAAGAGGTTCTTGAGGATTCCAATATGGATATGCTGGTTACCATGGTGGATTCTGTAGAACAGCTGTCATAACATAAGAGATTTATAGTTTATATAAGAGATTTATAGTTTATATAAGAGATTTATTGTCTATATTAGAGGTTTATTGTCTGCATTATGAGGAAGAAGGAAATGCCTATGAAATTGGATATTAGGCGTAAAATATTGCTTCTCATGGGCATTTCCGGGTTGATTACCGCACTGCTTCTGGGGGCTATACTGGCTTTGGGGCTGAATATTGCCTATAATACCTTGGATATGCAGGCCTATACCATGGCTCAGGGCGTAGGTGAAGAAGCTGTAACCTATTCTCAGGAGCTTACCCGAAAACGACTGGTGGAATTAATTCGTTTAAAGGCTAACCACATCAATGAGGTGGTTGGGGAAATGGAAGGCAATTTAGTTATTTTATCCGATGTAATTAGCCAAACCTCTGACACTTCCTCTATTAATCAACGAATCTTACTAAAGGACCCCCGTATAGAAAAAGTTTATAGCGGTGATTGGTATTATCTGTCGGGAGCAGATGATTATCCGCCACAGGATGCCAATAATTTGGCTAATAATCTGTCTGCTACAATGATTAATTTAACAAAGGCGGAAAAGGCCCTTCCTTTATATTTTTACATCGGTTCCAATAAAGGCTGGAGCCTTCGTATAAATATTTTACATGATAAAAATGAACAGGTAATTTTGCCGGCGTCTGCCCTCACAAGGGAATATGATGCCAGGGACAGAAGCTGGTACAAGTATGTAATGAAGTCAGACAAAAAAAGTGAACCTGTATATATTCCTTTATATAATGCGGCAGGAGATATACCTTTAATGTCAATTGCCATGCCATATAGGGATGAAAATGGAATAGCTGGTGTATTGGGAGTATCTTTTCCAACATCCACTTTAACGGATTCAATTGAAGATAATACCAGGGATCATAGCGAAATGGGCTTCAATCTGGATTCTGAAGGTCATGTGTTATTTTCTACCCTGTCTGTGGATGAACTGGCTGAGAATCGTCCTGATTATGATTTACGCAATTCTTCCAATGAATCATTGGCCCAAGCCGCCCAGCACATGACTGCAGGAGAAACAGGATCCACAATAGTGAATCTTTACGGAGAAAGCTATTTTTTGGTTTATGCCCCAGTGGGGACACAGGGCTGGAGCCTGGGAGAGCTGATTGAATTTAGTGAAGTTCAGGAGCCCGCAAACCATATTGGATTTTTGGTTAAATCGGAGCTTAAGAAAATTCAATATGAACTGCAGCCAATATTCTCCCATGTTCGGACCATAAGTCTAATTGCCTTTGTTCTCTTGTTAATTACTATTTTCCTTGTAAGCCGCCCTATGGCGGAGCATTTTTCCCGCTCTGTCAGAACCCTGTCAGATGGCGTAAAACACATTACTGAAGGAAATTTCTCAGAGAAGCTGACCCTTAATTCCGGG
The DNA here is from genome assembly GCF_000622005.1 of Anaerovibrio sp. RM50. Lineage (GTDB taxonomy): Bacteria > Bacillota > Negativicutes > Selenomonadales > Selenomonadaceae > Anaerovibrio. Next base: position 34,435 of record NZ_JHWV01000020.1, read on the forward strand.
GATGAAATGGAGCTCCTGGCCGAAAGATTTAATGCCATGACCAGTGATCTGAATACCTATATGGATGATTTAACCAGAGTTACCCAGGAACAGGCCAAGGTTACTGCAGGGCTTGATGTGGCAACCAAAATACAAAAGGGCATGCTGCCGGAGGGAGGAATTACATCCCCACTGGTTTCCCTGGATGCCCAGATGCAGCCAGCCATTGAAGTAGGTGGAGACTTTTACGACTACTATTATCTTGATGACACCCATCTGGCATTTACTATAGCAGATGTATCAGATAAGGGGATTCCATCCGCCATATTTATGGTAGTATCAAAGATTATCCTCAAAAACTGTATAAGTCTGTATTATCAGGATAGTCTGGCCACCGCTGTTACATTGGCCAACGACCAGTGTTCCCAGCTCAGTACTGACGGAATGTTTGTTACTGTATGGACAAGTGTCCTCAATACAGAGACCGGTGAATTGGTTTATGTAAATGCCGGGCATAATCCTCCTGTTCTTCTACATGACAAGGAGCTAATATACCTGCCAAAGGGGAAAAATCCTGTGATTGGGTTTATGGAAGGTATTGAATATACTCAGCAAAGCACTATGATAAAGCCTGATTCCCTGCTGTTCCTCTATACGGATGGTATTACAGAGGCCATGAACGAAAGAAAGGAAATGTTCTCCAAGGAGCGCATGGAGGAAGTATTAAAGGGCCTGGAAGATGTTTCCCCTAAGGAATCCATAGATATTGTGGGACAGGCTGTGGCGAAATTTGCAGGTGAAGCAAATCAATCTGATGATATAACCATGGTGGCTGTGAAATACACTGGCATTAAAGGGTGATGAAAGCGATGAAGCTGGACATAAAAAAACGACTATTAATGCTGATGCTGTTGGGCAGCTTATTGAGCTTTCTGTTTTTGGGATCTTCCCTCCTTTATGGCTTATATGGGGTGTGGGATTCCTTCAACGATAAGAAAGAGGAAATAACCGTTGCCGTAGCAGATTATACCAGGGATTTTGCCAAGGACCAGGCCCAGGAATCCATGGAAAGGGCAGTGGAATTAAAGTCAGAAACAGTATCCTTTCAAGTTAACGCCATAAAAGAAGATGTGAAATACCTTTCTGATGAAGTTTCCGTGATATTACATTCGCCCCAGAGCTACGAGCTGATGAAGCTGCCTAATGCTGCTGATGAGAAGCTCCCGGGCGGTATACCCTATGTTCACTACAGTTCCCAGCTTAAATCCCAGGGGATATCTCCTGAATTGGAAAAAGAAATCGGGCTGGTATCAAATATTGGGGAGCAGATGCGGTCCTTGGGAAGGTATTATGTCAATGTTTTTGTGGCTTCCCAAAATGGCTACACGGTTTACTACGATACTTCTGAGGAAAAGGGCTATGTTGCCATACTCTCCCGTGATGAATGGCGTGATACCTATGATGCCCGCAAACGTGACTGGTACAGCCTTGGGATGAGTGTCAATGAGCCTGTTTTTACAGATGTTTACACCTCCATAACCGGCATAAAAATAGTTTCCTGTGTTATGCCTTATTATGATCAAAATGGTGTGGCTGGTGTTTTGGGAGTGGACTGCTCCCCAAAAAATTTATTCGTACAGGGTGAGGATGGGACGATTAATAATGGTTTTATTATCAACGATAAGGGCGTAATCCTGTTAAGTACCATGCCAAAGACCTTTGCGCCTACAAGTAAAGTCTCAAAGCGAATGCGGCAACGCTTTACGGGTTACGAAAAGATGTATGTGGACGGCGAGGAATATTTCTTATCCTATGCCCCTATTAATGACACCAAATGGAGTATTGGAACCCTTTTATCAAAAGAAGAAGTAATGAAGGATGCTGTAAGTGCCCAGCGTAGCATGGTGGAGCAAATGAACAGCTTTTACACTTCCTTTGTCCGCATTATTTTACTTATGGGCGGGTTGACCATAATCATATCCTTGGTGGTATTTTCCTTTATTCTGTTTTGCAGTGCCAAAATGGCTGTGCGATTTTCCAGACCTGTTTATGCACTTATGGAGGGTGCTGATGAAATCGCCAAGGGAAATTTCCAACATAAAATCCAGGTACAAACCGGTGATGAGCTGGAGCAGCTGGCTGAAAGCTTTAATACAATGACCGATGCTCTTAGCCACTATACCAGTGAAATCGCCCACAGAGCCAAGGAAAAATCCCGTATTGAGGCGGAGCTTTCTGCCGCTACCCACATACAAACATCGCTGCTGCCAACTCCATTACCGCCACAAAAGGAATTTTCACTGGCTGCCGCCATGTATCCGGCCACCAAGGTGGGAGGAGATTTCTATGATTATTACTTAATCGATGAAAGCTATTTGGCAGTTACCATAGGAGATGTATCCGATAAAGGGGTAGCAGCGGCATTGTTTATGGCCGGGGCAAAAACAGTTATAAAAAACGGTATTTTAAGAGCAGTGAAAAAAGGACTGCCTCTGGCTGATGCATTATTCTATGCCAATAACCAGATTATTGCCGCCAATAAGGAATACTATTTTGTTTCAGCCTTTACGGGAATTTTAAATATAAAAACAGGAGAGTTTACCTATGTAAACTGTGGGCATAATCCACCTGTTCTTCTGGATGGAAATAAAATGTCATATCTGCCTTCCTTCAAAACCAATGCAGTATTGGGCGTAATGGAAGACTTAAATTATACCCAGAATACAATTCAGCTTAAAAGCAACAGTGTTATTTTCCTCTATACAGATGGTATAACATTCGCCCGAAACGGAAGTCTGGAAATGTTTACCAAGAAAAGGATGGAAGAAAAGCTCAGTGAAATGGGGAACAGGAAGGCCCCTGAGGAACTAATCAAAGGAATGAAGGACTCCGTAATAAGCTTCATTAAAGGATCGGGAGAAAATGTGGAGCAGTCTGATGATATTACCATGTTAGTGTTGAATTATACGGGATGTGATGATATGGAAGCGGAAGAAATTATCGTTCCTGCCAAAGTGGAGGAATTATCCAAGATTATATCCTTCATTAGTAATATGTCAGTCACCTCCGGGTGCTCTCAACGGTCCATAAATCAGCTGATGCTGGTGGTGGAGGAAATATTTGTAAATATTGCGGAATATGCCTACAAGGACAAGGACGCATTGGCAGTTATAAAGGCAAGAATGTATGGAAATCCTCCGGAAATAGAGCTGAAATTTATTGATGAAGGAATTCCATACAATCCGTTGGAAAGGGATGACCCGGATATTGAGGCCTCCTTGGATGACAGGAAAATCGGTGGACTGGGGATATATCTGGTTAAGAAAAAGGTTGATGATATAACCTACCAGCGGCAAGGCAACAAAAACATTCTCACTATAAGAAAGAAAATGATTTAGAAGCTATCACAGGCACCACTGGATGAGGAAGTAATTGTTAGCATTAAAGGAGCAAGAAAAATGATTTCCAGCACGTTATATTGGAGTCAACGGGCCCGGCAGGCCATTACTGATGAAGAAGCCTTTACGGAGTTGTATGAGCATTTTTTTCCACGGGTGTACCAGTTTCTTCTTGGAAAAACAAAGGACAGCTCTCTGGCTGATGAATTGGTCAGTAAAACATTTCTTAATATGTATGAGCATCTGGGGGATTATGATCCGGAACGGGGAGCCTTTTCCACCTGGCTCTTTCGCATTGCCCAAAATGTGGTAAACAAACACTACGGGAGTAAGGCTTATACTGCCCATACCTCCTGGGATGAGGGCTTTGACCCAGCGGATCAGCAGGCTACACCAGAGCAGCAGTATGTTGACAAGGAGCAGGACGATGAGCTAAAGGCTGCAATTATGCAGCTGTCTGAGCGTGAGCAGAAGATTTTGGAAATGACCTACTGGATGAACATGAAATCCAATGAAATCGGCGAAGCCCTAGGCATGGCTCCCAGCTCTGTGCGGGTAGCTTTAAAGCAAGCCCGGGAACGGTTGAAAAATATTTTAGAACCCTCTTAATAAAAAAAACAGGTTTCCAAAAGGCTGGAAACCTTTTTTTATTAGGATAATTATACACTATTAAATCTGTAAAATTTTTACTTATGTGCTGGTAATAGTAATAGATGAACAGGTTAATCGTATGTAAATACAGGGGTTTTAATATGTATTTAATTAAGAGATATTTTTTTTTAACGATACAATTAAAGAAGTAAGAATATTTATCTGGTTATTATGAGTGTTAAATTTAATACAAAGGGTGGTCGTATGAAAATGTTGCGAAAAACAATGAGAAATAAATATTATAGAACCCTGGTATCAACGGTACTTATTGGACTTATGTCAGTTACTTCTTATGCTTCTGCAGAGGATGATGATTATTATTTGGCAGAGGTGCCCCTAAAATATAATAATAAAGAATTTGCTGAAATGCTATTTTTACCGCAAGGTAATGGTATAGGTATTACAAACCAATGGTTAGTAAAGCCACCAAAATATGATTTACCTGATGAACTTATTGCTGCTACTGCAGGCAGCAGCATGTACTGGGTGGATATTCTGGGGGATGATGCAAAAAATAAAGAGCCTTGGCAAATTTTTGTGGGAACAAATTTTGAGTCAAATGCCTATGCAGGTTCCTATAATATTGTATCTAATGGGGCAAGGAGAGCCTACAGTAGCTACCGAAATGCTGAATCCTTTGTAAGAAATCAGATAAAATATGGTGACGATTTAGAGGAATTAACCCCGGAGAATGCTGAAACCGGGGTGCTTCCTGCTGGAAAATACGGATTCAGTGCAATAACAGTAGGGACCAATATGGGGGCCAACCGTGAGGGAGCCATAAATGGATGGTGGGTGGATACAGACACGGTATTGCCTACCAATGAGCAGGCAGCTGACTTTGTGGGAACCATTCGCCATGAGCTAGGTCATGCCCTAGGTATCACTGAGATAACGAGCACGAGAAATGAAATGACGTATTTTCACCCAGATCTAAAGGACGAAACCAGTTGGTCATTGCATTTACAGGATCAGAATGGCAACCAGGCTGAGGCTGGTATGCAGATTTTAACCTCGGAGGATTTTGCAAAAATGCAGGAGGATGATCCCGATATATCAGCTAACGATTACTTTATTGTTGACAAGGAGATTACAGCTGACGGAAAGGGCTTTGCTTATTTTTCCGGAGAACATGTGTCGGAAGTCCTGGACGGGGCTAAGTTTTACGGTCGCAATGCCATACCAGTTAATGGCTGGGGTAGCAGTGGCTTTGATGGTGGCCATATTCAGACTGCAGGCATGATGAGTCATCGTGACTATAGCAACTATAGCACCTTTTTAGAGGTTGAGTTGGCCGCAATGCAGGATTTGGGATATAAGATGGATCGCAAAGAATTATTTGGTCGTTCCATATATGGAAATGGGGGAATTATTAACAATACTCAGGGTTATTTTGCCAGAAATAGGGAGGGGACGGCGTACATCAATGGTTCTTATAGCGAAATCCCCCTTGGTATCGGTCTGCATATTTACGGCTATGGTAACAAGGTTACCCAGTCAGCCGATATTCTGACCCGTGGCACAGGAGCCACCGGCATTAGAGTGGATGGTATGACAAACACTCTGATAATACCTGAGGATACGGAAATTCATGCTGATGGCAAGCGGGGCAATGGTGTTCTGATTGCCTATGGACGCAACCAGACAGTGGAACAGGCCGGCACAGTTACAGCCAATGGTGATGGCGGTGTGGGGATACGGTTTGATTTTGGCTCCAGTACCAATGGTGCCGCTGATGAATATCGTGGCTCATATATCCGGTATTTACGTGGAGTAAACAGCCATAGCAGCAAAGCTGAGCCAGGAACAATCAACTCAGCCGAAAATTTAGATTTAACTTCTATAAAACCGAAACACTATAATGCCAGCAATGATGAGCTGGAAGGTCCGCTGGTTGACAATTATAATTTGACTGGTCAACTGGTGGGGGAGGAAGCTGCTATTTACATTGGTAAAAATGCTTTTGTAAAAAACATCAATATAAACAATGGGGCCAGTATTCAGGGCGATATTATATCTGACTGGAAGCAGTTTGATGATGATGCTTGTGAAGGTTCCTATGATGGAGATGGAAAGAAGCGGGATGTTCTCCGTATACAATACTATAGCAATTATGGAAAAAATGGTTATGATTACATAACCTATATCCCAGATCTGGTGACCAATCTAAATTTTAATAACAACAATATGACTTACAATGGCAATATTACCGGTGAAGACAATATGAAAATGAATGTAATTGGGGGCATTCTTAATTACAATGGTAAAGCCAATGTTGTAAATGTAACGGTTGCCAAAGATGCAGAGCTGTATGGTGGCTCTTATCAAGTGAATGATATGTCCAAAAGAATGGCCAAGTGGTATACAGATGACACCACAGGAAAGTTCATCAATCATGGCACCATTGGGGCAGAAAATGGCGATACCACTATGAATATTGATGGTTATTTGGATTCTGATGGGTATCTGCAGGCCTATGACGGGGGCACAAAAGGACAGATTCTTGTAGACGGTGACGCCAATATTGAGGGCTCCACGGTTTTGGCAGAGGCTTCACTGCCAGGTGAGGAAAACGTTGTTCTTGAAACAACTGGCTCCATATCTGGCAGCATTACTAACGACAAGTATAACCCTTATGCTTTTTCCGCTATGCTAAATACGACTGGTGCAGTGGAAGGAAATAAGCTGATTGTTTATGCATATGCCAACAATAATCTGGTAGGGGCTGATCCCCAGCAGATGGAAGCCTA
>NZ_JHWV01000021.1 GCF_000622005.1 Anaerovibrio sp. RM50
AAGCTCCCCTTCACTCCGTTCGACTTGCATGTGTTAAGCACGCCGCCAGCGTTCGTCCTGAGCCAGGATCAAACTCTCCAAAAAATTATTTTGAAGAACCTGAATGGCTCTTAAAGTTTCTAGAATTACCTTTTAATAAAGGAATTTTAGTTTGGTCCGTCGTCAACATCTGCCAATCAACTGCGTCGCAAGCGACTTGTTTCTTGGGATGTTTTGACGTGGGCAATATTAACCAATCGCTAAAAGCTCTTGGATATTGCTCCAACAAACTATTGTATGTTTACTGTTTTTAAAAAACAGTACCATCATCTGGCTTGAATCATGTGTGCATGATTCCTGTTGCATTGTTTAGTTTTCAAAGAACACCTTGCGCCCTTCGGATTTGCTCTCCTTGAGGCGACTTGTTTAGTATATATTTTTCATGGTGGAGTGTCAAGCACTTTTTTAAAAAATTATAAAAAAGATGAAATAATGTAAACCACCACACTGGCAATCAAGGCATTTACCACGTTCATCTCTATGCCCATGCCAAAAAGATTTACTGCCCAAATTGCAGCAGAACCGACAATCAGCCCCACCACAACATTTTTAATAATCTTAAATGGCAGCGCTATGAGTTTGCCAATAATAAAAATACAGATGGCCAGTGCCACAAAGGCCAAAAATGTTAACATAATAATCCTCCCATAACACTTTTGCAGGCTGACCTTCGCCAGCCTGCAAATAAAAAATTACAATTCTATTCTGTTTTCCATAGCCCTGGACAGGGTAACCTCATCTGCATATTCCAAATCGCCTCCCACCGGAAGACCGTGGGCAATACGGGTAACCTTTAACCCCATTGGTTTTAACAGTTTTGCTATATACATGGCCGTTGCTTCCCCCTCCACATTTGGGTTAGTGGCCATGATTATTTCCTTTACCCTGTCATCCTGAAGCCTGTTCAACAGCTCCTTGATTTTGATATTTTCAGGGCCTATGCCTTCCAAAGGTGACAATGCACCATGAAGAACATGATATACGCCTTTAAAGTCCCTCATTCTCTCCATGGCCGCCACATCCTGAGGCTGCTCCACCACGCAGATAACTGAATGATCACGGGACTCTGATTTACAGATATGGCAAGGGTCCTCATCGCTTAAGTTGAAGCATACCCTGCAGTAGCCTATTTTTTCCTTGGCACGCATAATAGCACCAGCCAGCCCCTTTGCCTTTTCCATATCCATATCCAAAACATGATAGGCCAATCGAACTGCTGTTTTGTTCCCGATTCCAGGCAGGGCGCGGAAATGCTCTATTAGTTCTGCCAAGGGTGCTATATACTGCATGGATTAAAACATTCCCGGAGGAAGACCGAGACCTCCAGTGAGCTTGCCCATTTCACTGGCCATCATTTCGTCCACCTTCTTGGAAGCCTCATTAAAAGCTGCTGCCAGTAAATCCTGAAGCATTTCTACATCCTCTGGATCAACTGCTGCAGGGTCGATAACAATCCCCTTAACTTCCTTTTCACCATTCATGGTAATTTTAACGGCACCGCCCCCTGCAGTTACATCCACAGTCTTCTGCTTCAGTTCCTCCTGCATTGCAGTCATCTGCTTCTGGAGCTTCTGCATTTTTTTCATCATGCCGTTCATGTTGTTCATTCCACCCATACCACCAAACATCAATATATTCCTCCTTAAATATCTGAAAAATTATTTGTAAATATCATACGCTAATGCTATCAAAATATAGATTATGCGTCAAATTCAAAATGCTATATATAAACGGGGAGATTTTTTATAACGCCATTGTTCAAATTTTTCTTCTTTAGAAGAAAAATCTTCCAATTAGCGTTTCAACGAGCTAGGAGATATGCTCGCCAGCTGTTGTAGTTTGTTTTCCCCCACCTAAAGAGGTGGAGGACATCTTAAAGCTCGTTATAATTATTATTGGATATCCTCAGGGTGAACAAAGCCGTCCCCAAATACATCCACTGCTTTGTCAAGCCGCTCCCTGGCATCATCCTGCAACTCACTTATACCGAAATCATCATCTGTTGGCGGAGGTACATCCTCCTGAATTTCACCTTTTCTGGGGGTTGGTTCAGGTACTGTTGCCACCTCCTGGCACACCAGACTCAAATTAAGTCCGCTGACTGCACCAAAGGCCTCTTCGATGTTTTTTCTGTATATTCGCTCCAAAAGCCCCTTAATAACCCCCTTTGGAGTCCCCAAAACAAATTGGGCATCATTCATACCCATAAATGTACAGTTCTGGGTGCAGGCCATCACCTGTTCCTTGCCGGTGGCCCTAAGGTGATCAAGTGTCTTTTGCCACAGTTCTACCCCATCTTCTGTAATATTTGCCGCCACTTGAACCGGCTTGGCAACAGTGGCTGTTACCTTAGGGGCCGAAGATGCTGCGGCAGCAGAGCCCTTTGGCGTTGCTACACTGGCGGCACCACTTTTAAGCATCCCCATCATATGGGCCAGCTTTGCCTCCAATTGGGCAATACGGCCATCATCCACAGGCTGGGCAGATGGTGCTTTATCCGCCGAAGCAGACTTGTTCATAAGAATATCCCGCTGACAGATTTCCAAAAGAGCTGCCTCCACTGCAATACGTGGCTGCGGTGACCATTTCACCTCATTGGCCGCCTCGTGAATACGGCGAATAATCCACACAATCTGCTCCTGGGTAAAGCCCGCCGCCTGTTTCTTTATGGACTCGTCAGTCTGACTGTAATAGTCCACCCCGTCCACAATTCCCGCAGCCTTAAATATCATAAGACCCCTGAAGTGAATTCCAAGTTCTCCAAGGACCTGCTGGAAATCCTTTCCGGAACGGATTATTTCATCCACCATAGTAAGTACGGCCGCAGCATCTCTGGACTGCAGGGCAGAAACCAAATTATCCAGCCATTCCTTTCCCACCAGCCCCAAAAGCTGCTGAACCCTGTCAATGGTAAGACTATGCTCCGACAGGGCAATACACTGATCCAGAATGCTTAAGGCATCACGCATACCGCCGTCTGCCTTAACGGCAATCATGCGCAGGGCCTCATCATCCACCTGTATGTCCATATCTGAAACAACGGTTTTCAGCCGCCCAAAAATATCATCCACCGTAATCCGCTTAAAATCATAGCGCTGACAGCGGGACTGAATAGTAGGCAGCACCTTATGAACCTCAGTGGTGGCCATAATGAACACCACATGCTCCGGCGGCTCCTCCAGGGTTTTCAGCAAGGCGTTAAAGGCATCCCTGGACAGCGCATGGACCTCGTCGATAATATATATCTTGTAACGTCCATTAACCGGGGCAAATTTTACAGTCTCCCGCAAATCCCGGATTTCATCAACACCACCGTTTGACGCCGCATCGATTTCAAACACATCCATGGAACTGCCGGAATCTATTCGTCGGCAGGCAGCACATTCGTTGCACGGTTCAGTTGTTGGTCCCTTTTCACAATTTAGGGCCTTGGCCAAAATCCTGGCCGTACTGGTTTTACCTGTGCCACGGGGTCCAGTGAACAAATAAGCATGGCTGATCCTGCCACTTTTAATAGCATTTACCAAGGTCCGGCTGACATGATCCTGTCCCACAAGATTGTTAAAATTGTCGGGACGCCATTTTCTATATAAGGCCATATAAGCCATATCCTGCACCTCCTAAACATACACAGTCATTATACCATACCAGCCTGTTTTTCGGCATAAAAAAAGCCTTACCTAAAAGGTAAGGAAAGTCTTTCCAACATTGGGCCACAGCACCCAGGCTACCTCACGGCACAGACAACGGTTCACTTATCGCTGCTTCCTTCCGGACCTGACGAGGTTCATGAGGCTGCCTTGCGCGAGACCAAGACACTGCGGTCCAATCTTAGAAAGACCGCTTGTAAAAATACAACTTAATTTAAGATATAAAAATGGCGGAGAGTGAGAGATTCGAACTCTCGGTACAGTAACCCGTACACACGCTTTCCAGGCGTGCTCCTTCAACCACTCGGACAACTCTCCACTTGTTTGAATAAGTAAAAAAACTATTCAGTTGCTGTCGGCTCATCACGACAAGACATAGTTTAACAAACAAAAACTATCTTGTCAACATTTTTTTGCAAAAAAAGTAAGGGGCTTTTATCACCATCAAAAGCCCTTACTTTAACCTATCACTTTTAAGTAATTAATACATGAATTCATCCTCTGCCAAATACAAAACAAAGGAACCGAAATCAGTAACAATGCGCATGGCCACCAAACTGCTGGCTCCAGGGCAAACATTTCGTCCGATTTTCGGCGTATCCAAATCCATGTCCACATCCTGGCCTGACTGCTCCACAATATACAAGCCATTTATAACATTGACAAACTCCGCCAGACTGTCCTCCGCCATCTCGTCAATCACGGTAAAATCTTCACTGCTATAGCGTCTCGCCATTTCCAAAAAAGCTTCCTCATTGGTCAAAATAGCGGCAGACACTGAAATAGCTCCCCCCATACTCTGGGAAACTATAATAGAGTCCTCTATAACAGGCTCCGCGGGATCTGTCAGAACCACAGCATCCGTATTCATAAGGCGCTGCAGGGCACTTATAAGCATTTCTGCATATCCGCCGTAAATTTCACCTACAGGATTCAAATCCTCATAGCTGCTGACAATCTTCTTCACTGCATCTACAACAGGATGAATTTCATCAGAATCACTTTCCCTGAAGCATCGGTTTAAGGCTTTTAAATCCGTCAGTTTTTCATCCAGCAACACCTGGGCAATGCAAGCCGCCCGATCCGGATTATCACTTTTTAAGGATGCCATCTGGTCATCTGATAAAAATTTATTGTCTGTCAATGTTTTGGCAGGATCATCTGCCCCTGCCAATTCTTCTACCTGTGCCTCAGACAACAGGCCTTTTTGAACAGCCAGAACATATAACTGAGGAACAGCGTGGGCTGATTTGGGCATTACATAACCGATGTTGTCGGAATCCAAAACACCGGTGTTTAACAAATACTGCGAAAAGTATCTATTTCCCATTCTCCTCAACCTTTCTGCGGATTCTCTCAACAGCCTGTCTGATCTGATCCGAAGTATACGGCTTCTGAATGAAATCCAGTGCTCCCAGCTCCAAAGTTTCCTTCAATTTCTGGGACGTTCCTGCAGAAGAAAGCATGATAATAGGAATATCAGGATTAACCTCTTTAATAACCTGAAGTGCTTCAATTCCTCCAACCTCTGGCATAACGATGTCTAAAATAACACCATCTGGCTGCTCCTGAAGGTCCTTCATAATAGCTTCCTTACCATTCTCTGCCTCAATAACCTCACAACCAAGCTGTTCCAGCTCTGCGCGAAGCTTCTTTCTAAGCAGTTTGGAATCATCTGTGATAAGGATTTTTAACTTATCAGCCATTTATGCCACCTCCCTTTCCCATATATTGTAATTATATCGTATTTATTTACTTTTTACTATGAAATCTTAGTGAATCAAATCTTAAAAAATAAAGATGAACTATAGATTTCGTGTAAGGGTTGATGAAAGCACATATACTTTCATCCTGCTTTTTATCACGTGGATGAATGTGCCCATACCGTCACAATCTCCCACTTAATAAGCCTCATTTTATAGAATTCTCTGTTTAAAGAAATATTCCTGCTGTTTTTTCTTTAAAATGGCAGTTTTTTTGTCTTCTAAATCATCCCAATACAAAGGCAGCCCCCCAAAAGAGGAGCTGCCAATGTGAAAGGAATTGAATAACGCTGAAAGTCAGCCTTTATTAGTCTTTGCCGGCAATACCAGGAGTAGTCATGGCAGCAGGTGCCAAAATCTTATCAATCTCCTCCTTGGTGAGAAGGCCCTTTTCCAGAACAACCTCTCTGATAGGACGGCCGGTATTATATGCTTCCTTGGCCATCATAGCAGAATTTTCATAACCAACATGTGGCAACAGTGCAGTTACAATACCAACACTTCTGTCGATCCACATCTGGCACTGTTCCTTGTTAGGCTCCAGCTTCAGCAGGAGCTTGTCAACGAAGCCGTCAATTGCATTAGTGAGATAATTCATGGAATTGAACATATTGAAGGCCATTACAGGCTCCATAACGTTCAGCTCAAACTGGCCATTCTCCACGCCGAAGGTAACTGCAAGGTCATTGCCGATAACCTGATAGCAGGTCTGGTTCAGAACCTCTGCAATAACAGGGTTTACCTTACCAGGCATAATGGAAGAACCTGGCTGACGCATAGGCAGCTTCAATTCATAATAACCGCAACGAGGACCGGAAGCCATCATACGGAAGTCATTACACATCTTGATGATTACAAGGGCAGTGTTCTTCAATGCGGAAGAAACATCAGCAAAACCGTCAGTATTATTGGTTGCATCAATCATGTTGTCAGCAGTCTTGTAGGTTTCACCAGTAACCTCACTAAGGGTCTTGGCAACATTAATAATATACTGAGGCTCTGCATTAAGACCAGTACCTACAGCAGTACCGCCCATATTTACATAGTGAATAGTATCAAGGGCATGCTGGATACGCTCAATACCACGGCGAATGGAGGAAGCGTAGGAATTCATTTCCTGACCAAGGGTAATTGGCACAGCATCCTGAAGATGGGTACGGCCCATCTTAACGATATCCTTATACTCCTCACCCTTCTTCTCCAATTCATCAACCAAACGGTTCAATGATTTAATTAAGGTCTTGCCCTTATGATTCAGGCAAACCTTAATGGCTGTTGGGAAGGTATCATTGGTGGATTGAGCCATATTACCATGATTGTTTGGAGAAATAATATCATAACGACCCTTGGCTTCGCCGGTCATCTCCAAAGCGCGGTTACAAAGAACCTCGTTCATATTCATATTGAAGGAAGTACCTGCACCACCCTGAATCGGATCTACAGGGAACTGATCCAACAGTTTTCCTGCGATAATCTCATCAGCTGCTGCAATAAGAGCCTTACCAATCTTTTCTGGCATACGTCCGGTGGACAGATTTGCCATTACAGTTGCCTTCTTTACCTTTGCCATGGACTGAACGAAATCACTGTCTACCCGCTGCCCAGTGATCTTAAAGTTCTCAATGGCACGTAAGGTCTGTACACCATAGTACACGTCATCCGGAACTTCCAATTCGCCTAAGAAGTCATGTTCTTTTCTCATTTTTTTCTCTCCTTTTTTTACCCTTATTGTTTGATTTTGCACGTTCTTGTATTTTGTATACAATATTACTTGCTTTGAGAATACCACCTTATTATGCAAAAAGCAAGTGATTTTACAAAAAATTCTGTCAATTTTTGCATAATAGGAATCACCTCCTATTTTAGGCAAAAACACAACGTCATATATTAATAAATCTATTTCAAAATGTGGTTCAAAATAGGGTTCAAATAAAATATTTGCACACAAAAAGCCCCATGCGACATCTCACGAAGTCGCATGGGGCTTGCATTCATCTGGTGCGAATGGCGGGAGTCGAACCCACGGCCCTCTGCTTAGGAGGCAGATGCTCTATCCATCTGAGCTACATCCGCAACAGTGTTATTGTACACTTTCCACGTTATTCTTGTCAATTTTAAATAAATCTGCAGTAAAGCTGATATCCTCCAGCTGACGTTGTCTTGTCTCCACTCCCAGAGTCAAAACCACCAGTGAAACCACGATGAGCACACCGGCAAACATGAGGAATACATTACCAATTCCAAGCTGATTGGCCAGCATAATGCCCACCAAGGCAGGGGCAATCATACCGCCGATTCGGCCAAAGCCAGCCGCCCAGCCGCTGCCCAAGGCGCGCATGGAGGTTGGATACAGTTCCGGGGTATAGGTGTAAATAACACCCCAGGCTCCCAGATTGAAGAAGGACATGGTAGCACCCCAGAAAAGCAGTGTCTCCGGGGAAGTGGCATTGCCAAAGAAGTAGCTTGCCACACCGCTCATAAGAAGGAAGATGGACAGGGTATACTTTCTGCCAATTACATCCACCAGCCATGCTGCACAATAATATCCCGGCAACTGGGCAATGGTCATAATCAATACGTACTCAAAGGTTTTTACCACTGCAAAGCCCTGCTGGAATACAATGGAAGGCAGCCACATAAATATCCCATAATAGCTGTAGACGATACCGAACCATGCCAGCCACAGCATAATTGTACGTTTAATATAATTATCGTTGAAGAGGCCCAACGGACTAGGAGTCTTCTCATTGGCACTGCCCATTTCTGCTGCTGTAAGAGCAGTATCAAAAGGCTTGCTTTCCACGTGAAGCTTTTTCTCCAAAGCAAGAATTATTTCCTTGGCTTCCTCAATTTTATTTTGAGATATGAGATAGCGAACAGACTCAGGCATATGAAGTCTTATAAGGAATACGTAAAGAGCAGGCAAAGTGCCGATAACAAAGGCGATCTTCCAACCAAAATAAGGAATTATCAGATAGGAAATGCAGGCAGCCACCAGCCAGCCAATTCCCCAGAAGCTCTCCAAAAGCACGATAAAACGTCCCCGAAGCTTGGTAGGAGCATACTCGGACATGAGGGTAGCCGCCACGGGCAGCTCTCCTCCCAGACCGAAGCCTACCAAAAATCTGAAGAACAGCAGTGATTCATAGCTCCAGGCCAGGGCACACATGCCTGTAGCAAGAGCATACATAAGCACTGTAATGGTAAATACCTTCTTGCGGCCAATGCAGTCCGCCAAGGTTCCGGAAATAACAGCACCCAGGGCCATGCCAATAAGGCCTATGCTGCCAATCCAGCCCATCTGCTCCGGGGCCAGGCCCCATTCCTTGGCCAATACAGGAAGTACGAAGGCTATAAGACCAGTATCCATGCTGTCGAAGAGCCAGCCCAATCCTGTTACCAACAATAACTTGTAATGAAAGGAGCCCACAGGCATCCTTTCCAGTCTGTCCAAAATCATACATTACATCTCCTTACACAGGTGTCAAGACAGTTATAAATACACTGACATAAAATTTACACCTATTTAAGTAAAAATGCAAGGAAAAATATAAATTTATCAAAATTTGCATAAAATACAAAAATTCCTCCGATTTACATCGGAGGAATTAATTTCTAAAACTTATTTTGCTTTACGCAGATAAACTCTGGCATATTCCACATCTCCCAGAAGCTGCCATTCATCTGCATTAAAATCCTTCTCAAAGGAATCATATCTCTTTTCGTGAAGTATTAAGTACACATCCTTATCTACAGGGATTTCTTCCAACGCCATAAACGGCATTACGTTCTTGGCATTCCAGCTCTTGCCGTCCGGCAGCATTCCCGGAATATCCTTTGCATGCGCTAATGCGTACGCAATCTTATCTCCATAGAATACGGCTGATGTTCTGTAATCGCCATGGATTACCAGCACATCATCATCCTTGATCTGATCCTTATATACTGCCGCCACTTCCTTATAGGAATATCCCTTGGTATTGCATACAGGAGCCGCCACCGCGAAAGTCAGCACCGCATATACCACAAGCATTACAGCCACTGTACGTTTGACCAAAGTTTCCCTATTATAAAGATAACATGCCATTAATATGGCAATAGGCAACAGTCCTGGCAAAGTATAAGTGGTATACTTGGTAGCCATACACTGATAGAAAATATTTACAATCAATGCCCACGTCAACAGAAATCCTGCTGGCATATCAAGACTTGGCATTTGCTGACGTTTGATGGCCTTCCAAATTGCAGCGGGCAAAGTCCAGCACCAAGGCAAACAGCCCGCAAAGAAAATCATGGTGTAATACCACCAAACATTCCACTGCTCATGTTCAGACTGGGTTGCCCTAAGGAAGTTATGAACCCCAAGGAAGTTGTCTATAAAATCCATGCCATGAATGGAATACATAGCATAGTACCAGCTGCCGGCAGTAAGTATATATAGCACCAAACCTGGAATCCATTTAAGGCGAAGAATCTCCATGAAATCCCGTCTGATACAAAGATAAACCAGAATTATGAAGCCTGGCAGCAATATGCCAATAGGCCCCTTATCCAGGGTAGCCAGACCTGCCAGGATGTAGCAGAGATAATACCAGCTTCTCTTTCCGGTACTATACCCCATATAAAAGGCAATCAATACACCATTAAAAAAAACAAACAGCGTTAAATCGGTGATTATAGTCTTGGAAAGAAGCCAATATTCAAAACAGGTTCCCAAAATTCCCGCTGCCATAAGCCCGGTTTTACGGTCGTATATGGTCTTGGCAAAAAGATAGGTCATCATAAGTCCAAAAGCGCCAAAAACCGCCGGGAAAAATCTGGCAGCAAATTCGTTAACCCCAAACAGCTTATAGGCCACAATCAATTCCCAATAGAAAAAGGCGGGCTTATCATACCAGTAATTTCCATAAATTCTAGGGGATACATAGTCCCCTGAACGAAGCATTTCCAGGGCTGTAAGGGTATAGTTGGACTCAACAGGATCAGTCACTGCAATGGCCCAGTTTCCCAGTAAATATAGCACCAACCCTACAATACCGATAATGGAAAGATCGAGTTTAGTTGTATTCATTCATTACTCCTTTATTCGTCTTAAACATCCACCCGACGAATGTCAGCTCCCAGTCCAATAAGCTTGGACACCAGATTGTCATAGCCTCTGTCAATGTGATGTATATACCCTACAGCTGTTTCACCATCAGCCACCAGACCGGCCAAGACCATAGCTGCACCAGCACGAAGGTCAGTAGCCTTCACCTGGCATCCTGTAAGAGTAGGTACTCCCTCCACAGTGGAGGTACGACCATCAATCTTAATATTGGCCCCCATACGTTTCAGCTCGTCAACATGCATGAAGCGGTTTTCAAATACAGTTTCTGTAACCATTCCCGTGCCCTCGGAAACTGTCAGCATGGCCATAAACTGGGCCTGCATATCAGTAGGGAAGCCAGGATATGGCATTGTCTTAATATCCACAGCCTTGGTAACCTTGTCACAGGTTACACGGATACCGTCAATATGCTCCTCGATGGTTACGCCAGCCTCTTTCAGCTTGGCAATAACAGGCTTCAAATGCTCAGAAATAGCATTTTCAATATAAACATCACCCTTAGTCATGGCAGCGGCCACCATATAGGTGCCGGCTTCAATGCGGTCAGGAATAATGGTGTAGTTCTTTCCAGTGAGCTTGGTCACGCCGTCAATTTTTATAACGTTGGTACCGGCACCACGGATTTTGGCCCCCATAACGTTGAGGTAATTTGCCAAATCAATAATTTCAGGCTCCTGGGCAGGATTTTCAATAATGGTTTGTCCCTCCGCCATACAAGCAGCCATAATAATATTTTCAGTGGCTCCCACGCTAGGAAAATCAAGGTAAATACGGGCACCCTTAAGGCCATTTGGCGCTTGGGCTTCAATAAAGCCGTGACCGATATTGATATCTGCCCCCAGAGCCTCGAAGCCCTTCAGATGCAGATCTATTGGACGTGTACCAATGGCGCATCCACCAGGCATGGAAATCTTGGCCTTGCCGTAACGGGCCAACAACGGGCCAATTATAAGAAATGAAGCACGCATTTTACGAACCAGATCGTAAGGTGCTTCACAGCTGGTAATCTCGGAGCTGTCCACCATAAGTGTATTCTTGTCTACATTAAACTCCGCCTTTACCCCCAGCTGCTTTAAAACCTCAGTAAGGGTGTGTACGTCATCAAGTGCAGGAACCTCCTCCAAACGGCTTGGGGAATCCTGTCCCAGCAAAGCGGCGGCAATTATCGGCAACACCGCATTTTTGGCACCGCTGATTTTTACCCGTCCCTTGAGACGCTTGCCACCATTTATGATCAACTTTTCCATTTATGTAAATCCTCCTAAAATAGGCATAGTTCTTGAACATAGCACACCTAATCATAACACGGATAAAAGGCTCATGCAAGTAGGAAAAAATATCCCAGATATCTGTAAAATATGGTTTAGAAAAAAGAAAGGGACTGCTTCTGCAGTCCCTTGAGTTTGCACAGTTATTATCTGTTTACACTTTCATAAATGGTCATAACATCCTTTTTATCCATAGGATGGAATACACCGGCTTTTTTAGTTCCGTTGGAAGTGCAAATATCTGCCATTTTTTCAATCTCCGAGGCATCTTTAACCCCAATGCCCAGCTTGGTGAAGTTGGTTGGCAGGCCTATCTGCTCGAAAAATTCCATAGTAAGGCGGATACCGGCCCTGGATCGCTCATAAACAGTGCCTGCATTTACGCCCCATACCTTTTCTGCGTATTGGGCGAACCGTTCAGGATTATCCTCATAAACGTATTTTGCCCAGGCCGGCCACATCACAGCCAAAGAAGCACCATGGGTAACATCATATAAACCGCTCAACACGTGGCCTAATTTGTGGGCCGAAAACTCCTTTTCCCTGCCCAGGCCCGTAAAACCATTGTGTGATACACTGCCACACCACATGATTTCGCTCATGGCTTCATAATTTTTACGATGGGCCACTGCAATACGCCCCTGCTGAATGACGTTCTTCATAAGGGCTTCTGCCACCAGATCGGTGAAAACATTGCCCTCAGTGTGGGTGATATAACGTTCCAATGTATGCATAAGAATATCTGCCACACCACAAGCAATCTGGAATGGTGGCAAAGTAAAGGTCAGCTCCGGATTCATAATGGCAAAATCTGGTCGAATTATATCACTGTGGGCACCGCCTTTTTTACCGGTACCGTCAATGGTGAGAACTGCAGAGTCACTGGTTTCACTGCCTGCGGCGGATATGGTCAGTACAACGCCTATTGGGGCACAGGACTCTATTTCCCGTCCCTTTTCCCAATATTCAGCAATATCCACATCAGGATTTGCCAGTCCCACTGCCACAGCCTTGGCTGTATCAATAACACTGCCGCCTCCTACAGCCAGCACCATGTCAGCCTCAAAGTCCAGGGCCTCTGCCGTTGCTTCCCGGGCAAAGGACAGAACAGGATTTGGCTGGACGCCTCCCATGGCCTCAAATTCAACATCTGCCTCGTTCAGATTATCCTCAATCCGTTTCAGGAGACCGCTTCTTTCAATGCTGCCCCCACCATAAAGGAGAAATACCCTTGTGCCACCAAACTGCTTGATTTTGTCTGCCAGCTTGTCTTCAGTCCCCTTACCAAAGACAATTTCAGTTGGACAATAAAATTCAAAATTCTGCATAAAATCCCCCCTATAAAAAACTGCCGACCGGCACAGATTATGCACCAGCCGGCAGAAAAATATCAGCCGATATTCGAATTACAGAGTACCGAAGATTCTATCGCCAGCATCACCGAGACCTGGAACGATATAGCCCTTATCATTAAGGCGTTCATCAATAGCTGCAACATAAACAGGAACATCAGGGTGCTCCTCATTGATAACTTTTATACCCTCAGGAGCAGCCACCAGACACATGAGAATAATGTTCTTGGCACCCTTTTCCTTCAGAAGAGTAAGGGCAGCGGCAGCGGAACCGCCGGTAGCCAGCATTGGATCAACAACAATAAGAGTACGCTCAGCCACATCACCTGGCAACTTGCAATAATACTCAACTGGCTTCAAGGTTGCAGGATCACGATACATACCTACATGACCAACACGGGCGGACGGAATCATATTTACAACACCGCTTAAAAGGCCCAGGCCTGCACGAAGAATTGGCACAACGCCCACCTTCTTGCCCGCAAGAACCTTTGCCTTGCACTTAGCTACAGGAGTTTCAATATCAATTTCTTCCAGTGGAAAATCACGGGTTACTTCATAAGTCATGAGCATAGCAATCTCTTCCAGCAGCTGGCGGAAATCCTTGGATGGAGTATCCTTCTTGCGCATAATAGTAAGCTTGTGCTGGATTAATGGATGATCTACTACTGTTGCTTTAATATCTGACATATTTCTCCTCCTAGAGATTCGGTTGATTGATTATTTACTCTCCTGTCATTATAACGCAGTTGTTCAAATTTTGCCATAAGCAAAATATACATACCGGGCGTTAGAACACACCCAAAGCGTCATTGTGTGTTATAACGCAAATATTCAGCTTTTTCCACTTAATGGAAAAACTTCCTATTACTCATATAATGGATATTTCTTGCAAAGGGCTGCTACCCTTTCGCGGGCCTGAGCCTTTGCTGCCTCATCCTCAGGATTGTCCAGGGCCAGGGCAATGATATTACCTACCTCAACCATATCATCTTCCTTGAAGCCACGGGTAGTAAGGGCGGGAGAACCAAGGCGGATACCGCTGGTTACAAATGGGCTCAGCTTCTCAAATGGAATTGTATTCTTATTGGCAGTGATGCCCACCTCGTCCAGAACATTCTGGGCCACCTTGCCGGTAATGTTCTTGTTGGTAAGATCCACCAGCATCAGATGATTGTCAGTGCCGCCGGATACAATGCGGAAGCCCTTTTCAGTGAGAGTCTTGGCAAGGGCGCTGGCATTCTTGATTATCTGCTGTGCATATTCCTTGAATTCTGGAGACAGGGCCTCCTTAAAGGCAACAGCTTTGGCCGCAATAACATGCATCAGAGGACCGCCCTGAATTCCAGGGAAAATAGCCTTATTGAACTGTTTGCCAAATTCTGCGTCCTTACAGAGAATCAGACCGCCCCGTGGCCCCCTGAGAGTCTTATGTGTGGTGGTGGTTACCACATCTGCATAAGGAATTGGGGACGGATGAAGACCAGTAGCCACAAGGCCTGCAATATGGGCAATATCCACCATGAGATAAGCTCCCACAGAGTGGGCAATGTCTGCCAGACGAGGGAAATCAAGAACCCGTGCATAGGCAGAAGCACCGGCCACAATCAGCTTTGGCTTACATTCATTGGCTATCTTCTGAATCTCATCATAATCCAGTTGCTCTGTACCTTCACTTACACCGTAAGGAACAATTTTAAAATACTTTCCGGACATATTTACAGGGCTGCCATGGGTGAGATGACCGCCATCAGTGAGGTTCAGGCCCATTACAGTATCCCCTGGAGTCAGCAGTGCAAAGAACACAGCCATGTTGGCCTGGGCTCCGGAATGTGGCTGAACATTGGCATATTCAGCGCCAAAGAGCTTTTTGGCACGGTCAATGGCCAGCTGTTCAATAACATCCACGTGCTCACAGCCGCCATAATAACGCTTTCCAGGATAGCCCTCAGCATATTTATTGGTGAGAACACTGCCCTGGGCAGCCATAACTGCGGAACTGACAATATTTTCAGATGCTATAAGCTCCAGCTTGTTGCGCTGGCGGCTTAACTCCGCATCAATAACCT
Source organism: Anaerovibrio sp. RM50 (assembly GCF_000622005.1). Classification (GTDB taxonomy): domain Bacteria; phylum Bacillota; class Negativicutes; order Selenomonadales; family Selenomonadaceae; genus Anaerovibrio. Next base: position 15,252 of record NZ_JHWV01000021.1, read on the forward strand.
CAGCGATTTCGGGATCAACAACCTTCAAATCATCCATTAAGCTCATTACTGACTCCTCCTTAAATATGGCAGGTATTATTTATTTTCCAACGCCATCATTTTTTCAATACGGCGAATATGGCGCTCTCCCCGGGAGAATTCTGTGGTAACCCATGTTCTCACAATTTCCCCTGCAGGACCAAAGCCGGTAACCCGGCCACCCATGGCCAATACATTGGCGTCGTTATGCTCCCTGGACATGCGGGCAGAAAAAACATCCCCGCAAAGGGCAGCACGAATGCCCTTTATTTTATTGGCTGCAATGGAGATACCGATACCAGTACCGCAGAGAACAATACCTCTTTCTGCCTCACCCTTGGTGATTTTTTCACATACCTTTTCAGCAATATCAGGATAATCCACTGACTGGGCATCAAAAGTGCCCACATCCTCGGTTTCAATATCCTTAAACTCAGCCAGAACCTTCAGCACCTCTGCCTTAAGTTCCACAGCTCCATGATCGCAGCCTACAACTATTTTCATTATATGTCTTACTCCTTCAAACATACCTTTTTTCACACAAGGCTATTGTAACATAGTTTGATGATAAAAAATATTTATTTTTACCCCTTCACACAGTCCATAACTTCTCTTTCCGAAATGGCTCCGTGGCGGATAATCATCGGCTCCTCCCCAGTACAGTCCACTATGGTGGACTCTATTCCAAGGTTACATGTACCGCCATCCAATATGAGAGGAATCCGCCCCTTCATATCATCGTACACCATCTGGGCCGATGTTGGACTGGGATGGGCTGAAATATTTGCACTGGGTACAGCCAAAGGCACCCCCGCCTCCCTAAGAACTGCCAGGGCAATCTCATTATCTGGTATTCTTATGCCCACAGTGGCTTTGCCGCCAGTTACGCCCTTGGGTATACTCTTTTTCCTTGGAAGTACAATGGTAATTGGCCCTGGGCAGAATCTTTCAAAGAGCCTCAATGCCATATCCGGAACCCTTGCCGCAATATCCTGCACCATAGCCACATCCGCCACCTGAAGGGAAAAAGCCTTGTAATATGGCCTTTCCTTGGCATCATAAAGAGACCTTACAGCCACCTCATCCAGCCCGTTGGCCGCCAGACCATATACAGTTTCCGTGGGAATAGCCACCAGTTGCCCTTCCCGCAGCATTTTGGCCGCCTCTTTGATGGCACCCATATCCTTTTTAACATCATTTACAGAAATTATTTTTGTTTCCACAAAATCACTACCCTGTCAATGCCAGCCAAATCCTTAATGAGTTCACAACGAGCCCAGCCATGTTCCTGTCCCAGAGCCATTAATGACTCTGCCTGATTAATGCCAATTTCCAGGGCCAAAAAGCCATCATCAGCAATCAATTCTCCAGCCTCAGCCACCAGCCGGCGGTAAAAATCCAGTCCATCAGGACCTGCCACCAATGCAGAAATGGGCTCATAATCCTTTACATCAGATTCCAGCCCCGGAATATCCCCTTCTGGGATATATGGGGGATTGGATACTATGGCCGAAAATTTTCTGTCCTTTATCGGCTCCAACATATCCCCCTGAAAGAATTCCACTCTGTCCGAAAGGCCCAGACGCTCCGCATTTTCTTTGGCCACCTCAATGGCCCCAGGGGAAATATCCACTGTTGCCGCCTTAAGATCCGGCAAATAATTAAGCAGTGACAGGCAAATAGCCCCTGATCCCGTACCAATATCCGCAATAGTTCCCAAATTATCCATGCCGGTTTTTAAGCGGGAAATAACAGCCTCCACCAGAATTTCCGTATCTGGGCGGGGAATAAGGGTTCCTTCATTAACCTTAAATTCAAGGCCCATAAAATCCTTATGACCAACTATGTACGCCACGGGCTTATGCTGAACCCTCTCCTTGATACATGCCTTGTATCGGGCCAGCTCCTCCTTGGTAAGGGGCTGGTCAAAGTGAACATAAAGGTGAATCCGTTCCTTGTTCAAAACGTGACAAAGGAGTACCTCGCCATCCAGCCGTGGTGTATCCAATCCCGCCTTGGTGAAATAATCCTCCGTCCACTTTAACAGTTTTCCTATTGTCCAAACTTCTCCAGCCATATTATCTCCAAAAACTTACGACATTATTTTAATCAACCTGCTTCATGCGCTCAGCCTGGTCTGCAGTAATAAGACCATTTAATATTTCATCCAGCTGGCCGTCCATAACCGCATCCAGCTTGTGCAATGTAAGGCCAATACGATGATCAGTAACCCTTCCCTGTGGGAAGTTGTAGGTTCTGATACGCTCACTTCTGTCACCGGAGCCCACCTGACTCTTTCGGTCAGCCGCAATAGTATCATCCTGCTCCTGCTGGGCCTGTTCCAGAACCCTGGCCCTTAAAACGCGCATAGCCTTTTCCTTGTTCTTTAACTGGGATTTTTCATCCTGGCACTGTACCACAATCCCCGTTGGCAAATGTGTAATACGAATAGCAGACTCTGTCTTGTTTACATACTGGCCGCCGGCACCGCCTGCCCTGTATGTATCAATGCGCAAATCCTCATTGCGGATATCCACATCCACCTCGTCAGCCTCCGGCAGCACTGCCACTGTTACAGCTGAAGTATGGATACGGCCGCCGGACTCGGTCACGGGCACACGCTGTACACGATGGGTGCCGCTTTCATATTTCAGCTTGCTGTAAGCGCCATAACCCTCAACAGCAAAGGAAACCTCCTTGAACCCACCGATTTCCGTGGCATTGGCATCCATAATATTAATCTTCCAGCCCTGACTCTCAGCATAGCGGGAATACATGCGGAACAGGTCTCCTGCAAAAAGGGCTGCCTCCTCGCCCCCTACACCGCCCCGGATTTCCACAATAACGTTCTTGTCGTCATTAGGATCCTTTGGCAAAAGCATAATAGGCAGTTCCTGATCCAGCTCCTCTTTGCGCTTTCTGAAATCCGCCAGCTCGTCCTCCACCATGTGACGGAATTCATCATCGTCAATGCCATCACTAAGCATTTCCTTGTTGTCCTCAATGCCCTGGCACACTGTCTTGTATTCCCTGTAGGCTTCTATGATAGGCTGCATGGAGGAATGTTCCCGATTATAGTGCTGCCACTTATTCATATCCTCCAAAACGGAAGGGTCGCTGATAAGGGATTCCAGCTCCAGAAATTTATTCTCCACCGCCTGCAATTTATCAAGTATGTTCATATATTTTTTCCTTTATTAGTTTTATTTAAAACGAGACATTGTCATTATACTTATTCTATATAATTGGCTGTACCTTCTGGAATTTTATCCTCCGGCAGCACTGCCTTGGCAGACTCAATAGCCACCTTGATCATATCGTCATCCGGTTCCCTGGTGGTCATGTACTGAAGCCATAGTCCTGGCTTAATGGCCCAGCCAAGGACGCAGTTATCAGAATTGGCGGACAGCTTTATAATCTCATAGGATATTCCTGCCACCACCGGAAGCAGTACTACACGGCTTAAAATTCTCAGCCACAAATCCGGCCAGCCCAAAAAGGCAAAGACAAAAATACTTACCAGCATAACGATAAGCAAAAAGGATGTGCCGCAGCGTTTATGAAGTCTGGTATGCTTCCTTACATTTTCCACTGTCAGTGGCTCTCCTGCCTCAAAGCAGGCAATGGTCTTATGCTCCGCCCCATGATACTGGAAAACCCGCTGAATATCCTTCATCAGGGAAATGGCCCCAATGTAGCCAATAAAAATCAGGAGGCGCAGAGCCCCCTCCATAAGATTCAAAAATACGGGGTCTTCGGTGATAAAATGAAACAGCTTGGCCGCCCCAGTGGGGATAGCCACAAAAAGCACTGCCGCCAACACAAAAGCAAAGACTATGGTGCCGGCCAGCTCCTTATCCGTCAGCTGTTCATCCTCCTCCCCTGCCATCTGGGCAGAATAGGACAACGAACGCAGTCCCATGACCAGGGATTCGCCCAAGGAAACACATCCCCTAAGCATAGGCTTTTTTAATATGGGAAACCTTTCACTGATGGAATTTACAGGTCTCACATCTACTTCTATTTTTTTATCCGGGGTGCGGACGGCAGTGGCCACCTTCTCCGGCCCCCGCATCATAACCCCCTCAATAACGGCCTGTCCGCCGATACTCAGTTTCTTCTCACTCATCTTGCTTTCCTCATCTATCTGTTAACCCCTGCATTTTGCAGGGTGAATATCTTCAAAAAAAAATCTGCATATACAAATGAGCAGAGCATTTCTGCCCTGCTCATTAATGATTGAGTTATTACTTTGCGTAACGCTTGTTGAACTTCTCAATACGACCACCAGCTGCAATATCGCGCTGACGACCAGTGAAGAAAGGATGGCACTTGGAGCATACATCAACTCTCAGCTCAGTCTTGGTGGAGCCGGTAGTGAATGTATTGCCGCAACCGCAAATAACCTTTGCCTCATGGAATTCTGGATGAATACCTGCCTTCATTCTATACACCTCGCTTTTCCCCATAATTGGGAGAGTTACAAGTCCTCTATGCGAAGACTTGGTCCGACGTTGCTTCCCAAACAGGGGCAAAGCCGAAATAATCAACTTTTTAGACGCTCTGCGCCTAACTTGTGATATTATAACACACCCAATATACCCATGCAACATTTTCCAAAGAAAAATTTCTTGAAAAAAATGTGCTTTTCTACCATAATATGTAGGAGACTTTTGATATGAAGATAATGGATATAGAAAGGTAGATAATTTATGAACAGCAACGACCCTACAGTTACCTGCAGCTTCTGCAAGCGCAAGGTAGTGGCGAAAACCCAGTACGACGTGCCAATCTATGACCCCCGTTCCGGTTTTTCCCTTTGTGCCAACTGCATAAAAGATATATATCACCTTATTGAGGACCACAAAGAGGTGGAGGCTGCCCAGCAGCACATTGAGACGGAAAAAGCCATCAACGATGAGCTTAACCGCATTAAACCCCACATGGTAAAGGACTATCTGGACCAGTTCATCATAAATCAGGACCAGGCCAAAAAGGTGCTTTCCGTTGCCATTTACAACCATTACAAGCGTATGAAATACGGCTTTCAGCACCCTGAGGACGATGGGGATGAAATTGAAAAGTCCAATGTTATTATCCTTGGACCATCCGGCTGCGGAAAAACCGCCCTTCTCTCCCATTTGTCCAGAATGCTTGACATTCCATTTGCGGTAACAGATGCCTCCAGCCTTACTGAGGCTGGATTCGTAGGGGCCGATGTGGAGGTGGCTGTGCGCAACCTTTACTACGCCGCCGACAAGGATGTCAGCCGATGTGAACACGGTATAATTTACCTTGATGAATTTGACAAAATTGCCAGAAAATCAGGTGAAAATAACACAATTACCGCCGATCCTGGTCATGAAGGGGTTCAGCAGGCATTGCTGAAAATGCTGGAAGGCAATGTGGTGGAATTTACCGAGCGGGGACAGCGAAAGCACCCTGAGGCCCCAACCATCAAGGTTGACACCAAGAACATTCTCTTTATCGTAGGTGGTGCCTTTGTGGGCATTGACAAAATCATTGCCAAGCGCCTCAGAAAGAATGATGCCAGCATGGGCTTTGGCTCCAAAATAGAGGGCAAGAATGACAAGCCAAAATTTGATGAGCTGATTCACCAGACCACCCCTGAGGATCTGATGAAATTTGGTATCATCCCTGAAATAATTGGCCGTCTTCCAATTATCTGCACCCTGGAGAATCTGGATGAGGATGCCCTGCTGAGAATCCTCACTGAACCAAAGAATGCTCCTGTAAAGCAGTATCAGAAGCTGATGGAAATGGACAACGTACAGCTGGAGTTTGACGAGGAAGCCCTGCGGGCCGTTGCCAAAAAGGCCATTGAAAGAAAAACCGGTGCCCGCTCCCTTAAGGGAATAATCGAGGACACCATGCTGGATGTGATGTTTGATATTCCACGCTCCGATGATACACGCAAGGTTACCATTACAGCTGACTGCATCAACAATGGTGCCACACCTACCATAGAAAAAATTTAAAACAAAAAGAAGTTCAACCTTCACCCCATATCACGGTGAATAAGTTGAACTTCTTTTTTATTGATATTTTTAATCCTCAGCCCGACGGACCAGCTCTCCCCGCAGGGCCTTTTCAATGCTTCTGTAAAGGTCTTCCACGTTAATAGGCTTTGTGAGATGGGCATTCATGCCAGCCTCAAAGGACTGACGGATGTCCTCGTCCCGTGCATTTGCTGTAAGAGCCAGTATTGGCACCTTCTTGCTGTCAGACTTGCCGGAGGTCCTTATCTTCTTGGTGGCAGCAAGCCCATCCATATAAGGCATTCTTACGTCCATCAATATCAAATCATAGGTTCCTGGCGCATTGGACATATACTGGCTAAGGGCCTCCTGACCATTTTCAGCCTCGTCCACTACCATGCCACGGGTCATCAGCAGCTGCTTGCAGATCTCCAAATTAATTTCATTGTCCTCTGCCAGCAATACTCTCCGACCGCGGCAAATATCCTCCTCGTCACTAACCTGATATGTTGAAGTGGCCACTTCCAGATCCACATTAATGCGGAAGGTACTACCTACCCCTTTGGCGCTGTCAAAATCAATGATGCCGCCCATTTTCTTGATAATGTGATTACAAATAGCCAGCCCCAGACCGGAACCACCATAAATGTTATTATTGCCTGCATACTCCTGGGAAAATGCATCAAAAACCCTGGGCTGGAAACTGTCATCAATACCAACACCAGTATCCTTTATGGAAAACTCCAGGGATTGTCTACCGAATTTCTCAGCAATGCACTTGACCCCCAAAGTAACCTTGCCAAAGCGCTGAGTAAACTTAATGGCATTATTAAGGATATTTTTCAGCACCTGACGCATTCTGTCAGCATCAAAGCGGAAGCACTTGGCCACATTAGGATCAACCTCCAGCTGGAAATTAATCTTCTTGGCATAGGCATCATTTCTGGCCTTTCCTGCCACAGTCTCAATAAATGGCTGGAACAGCACCACATCATTATTGAGCTGAATATCATTATTTTCCACGTGGGAAAGGGCCAGCACATTCTCAATCATGTCCAGCAATACCTTGGAGGAATCCTCAATCTTATCAAGGCAATACTTCACATAATCCTTTTGCTCGGCACGTCCCTTGCCCAGCTCAGTCATACCAACAATGGTGTTTAGAGGGGTACGGATTTCCCGGCTCATCTGGAAAAGGAGCTGGGACTTTGCCTTGCTGACAGTCTCCGCATGCTTAAGAGCACCGCGCATGGCATCCTGCATCTGACGATTCTCTGTGGTAATTTCCGTAATATCCGTCTGTACCGCAATCAACACAGCCTTTTCCTTCTTATCAAGATAACGAAGACTCAGCTTCTTGTACCTGACAGGACTTGAAAAATCCTTAAACTCCTTGAAGGTGCCCGTAAATTCCCCAAACATATTCACCGTTTCAACGATATTTGAAAGCTGCAGCATCTTGTGGCAAATACTTCTGTCCTCAGCCGGCATATGTTCGTCAATAAAAGCACTGACGCTGCTTTCATAATCGAAAGGAGGCACTTCCTCTTCATCAAAGAAGGAAAAATTATGCCTTAAAACACGCATTTGACCGGTTTTAACTTCAATGTAGCCGATAAAATCAGCGTTGTCATGGATGGCCCGCTCGATAACAGTGCGTTCCATATCAGCCTCAGATATTCCATTGTTATTTTCTTTGGTTTTTACATTGTCTTCGCTCATATAACCATTCCCGCCTATTAAAATGTCTTATCAAAGGTCAAACAGCTAAAAATACGATTATCCAATATCACGTATGGCCAGACCGGACTCCTGTAAAAAGGCAGCCAGCTTGTTCACACCATCCATTATATCCCTGTAATGCTCAGGGGTTAAGGACTGTGGACCATCAGAAAGGGCCTTGGCCGGATCAGGGTGCATTTCCATCATTAGTCCGTCAGCTCCTGCAGCCACAGCTGCAAAGGCCATTGGTTTTACCATGCGCCACTTGCCTGTCCCATGGCTTGGATCCACAATAATTGGCAAATGGGACAAATGCTTAACCGCAGCCACTGCACTTAAATCCAGAGTATTGCGGGTATATTCCTCATAACTCCTGATACCCCGTTCACACAAGATAATCTGTTCATTGCCCTCACTCATAATGTACTCAGCGGCATTTAGCCATTCATCTATGGTAGCAGATATGCCTCGCTTTAATAGAACCGGCTTATGCTGGCGTCCCACTTCCTTAAGAAGACGGAAATTCTGCATATTTCTTGCACCGATTTGCAGCACATCCACGTACTCAGCAACCTTATTTACATTTTCCACCTCGGTGACTTCTGAAACAATTTTAAGGCCGTAACGCTTGCCTGTCTCTGCCAGATACTTCAGCCCCAACTCCTCCAGTCCTTGGAATGAATATGGTGAAGTTCTGGGTTTGTATGCACCGCCCCGCAGGAACTGTGCTCCCCCGGATTTTACAATTTCAGCAGCCTCCATTATCTGCTCCCTGGATTCCACTGCACAGGGACCAGCTATGGCCACCAAATTGCCATCACCGACTTTAATGCCGTCAATATCAATCACCGTAGGCTGGGGATGATATTCCCGGCTGACCAACTTGTAACTCTTAGAAATACTCACTGCTTTTTCTACACCTTCAAGTGACTCCACGTTAAGACAGCACATCTTCTCACGGTCACCAATAACCCCTATGATAGTCTGAAACTCTCCCTCCATAACCTTTCCGGAGAGCCCGTTGTATTCAATTGCCTTTATAACCTCCTGAATGCTGCTTTCATCAGCACCAGCCTGCATAATAATAACCATCAAATACCTCTTTATAATATACGTCTTTCATTATATTATAACGCCATTGTTCAAATTTTGCCAAAGGCAAAATATTCCTTACATAATGGAAAAAAATATTCTACTCTCTTCTGTTGTCTGCACAAATTACGGGAAAGCGCCCCGGATTTTTCAGCCACACGCTCTTGCGGCGGATTCCTTGCATGGCCGCATCGAGATTTACAATTCTTTTTGGAACATCAACATCAAAAAAGAAAATATATTCTCCCAGTCCTGTTCTGGCGGGCCGTGACTCGATACGGGTCATGTTCACATCCCTTGTGGCCATTTCCAAAAGAACCTCGCAAAGACGTCCTGCATCCTTGCCATCTATCTGGCATATAATAAGTGTCTTTTCCTCAGGAAGTTCAGTGCTGTAATCATTGCGGGCAAGCTGATAAAATCGGGTGGAATTATTATCCCGGTCTTCAATATTATGGTCAACAGCCACAAGACCGTTCATTTCTCCTGCCCTTTCGGTGCATATAGCCGCCCAGCCGCTGTCATTTGCCATTTCCCCCACCTGGGCAGCAGCTGCTGCTGTACTCACCACGGCCTCCTGCTCCGCCTGGGGATAGTTTTTCATAAGGTACTCCCGACACTGGGCCAAAGGCTGGGCATGGGACAAAATCCTGGTAATGGGACCATGATTCTCCTTTGCCATAAGGTGGTTGTGTACGCCCCAAATCAGTTCCCGAATAACCTTCAGGCCATCACAGTTGGCCAGTGTATCAAGGGTGATGTTAATGGAACCCTCTATGGAATTTTCTACGGGCACCAGACACGTATCCACTGCGCCAGTTTCCACCGCATGTATGGCTGCATAAATATTGGCCAGGGGAACCAGCCTGCATTTTTCCGGCAACTGTTCATTCAAATACAATGCCGCCGCTTCGCTGTGGGTTCCCACAGGCCCCAAGTATCCTAAAGTTTCCACCAATAAACCACCCATCTCTATCCAAAATAATACATAAAGCTACTGTAACAATGTAAATTAATTATATATTTTATAGCAAAAATTCGCAATAATGTTACACATTTAGGTATTGTACATTGACAGATGTTTTTTGTTCTACTATAACATTTGGGTATAGATAGTATTTTATTTTTGTATATTGTCAAAAATGTTTGATAAATTTATTAAATATTGCCAAAATTCTGATATAATCTATTTAAGAGTGCATCGTTAGATTTTTTCTAAAGGATTGCCAAGTGTATTATGTATGAGTAATTGGAGGGGAGAAAATGAATTCCGAAATTACTATCAAGCTTCCGCGATGCAAGGGGTGTGGTATCTGCGTGGCATTCTGCCCGAAGCAGGTTCTTGCCGTGGACGAGCTGGGAAAGGTAATGGTAGTTAATGCCGATGCCTGCATTGCCTGTGGTCAGTGCGAACTTCGTTGTCCAGATTACGCAATTTTTGTAGATAAGAAGGTGAAGGCATGAGTAAAGCGAGATTAATGCAAGGTAATGAAGCCTGCGTAGAGGGCGCATTAGCGGCAGGCGTACGCTTCTTTGGCGGTTACCCTATTACACCTTCTACAGAGGTTGCAGAAGGTATGGCCAAGCTGCTGCCAACTGTTGGGGGCAAGTTTGTGCAGATGGAGGACGAAATTGCCAGTATGGGTGTTGTTTTAGGTGCATCCCTGGCTGGAAAGAAAGCTGTCACTGCTTCCTCCGGCCCTGGTATTTCCCTTAAGCAGGAGCTTATCGGCTACGCTGCTGCTGCTGAAATTCCTGTTGTTATCGTAAACGTACAGCGTGTTGGTCCGTCCACTGGTCAGCCTACAGCTCCTTCACAGGGTGATGTTATGCAGGCCCGCTGGGGTACCCACGGCGACCATCCAATGATTGCCCTGTCCCCATGGAGTGTCCGTGAGGCATTTGATACTGCTGTTATGGCTGTTAATTATTCCGAGCGTTTCCGCACTCCTGTTATTCTCCTGATGGATGAAATCGTTGGTCATTTGCGTGAGAAGGTGGAACTTCCTGAAGCATCAGCCATCGAAATCTACCCACGCCGCAAACCTTCCTGCACCAGAGCAGAGGGCTATGAGCCATTTACTCCTGATAAGGATTTGGTGCCAAACACCGCCAACTTCGGCGAGGGCTACCACATTCATGTAACTGGTCTTATCCACGATGATACCGGTTTCCCTATCGGCAGTCCAAAAATTACCCGCGAGGTGACCAAGCGCCTCCACGACAAAATTGAAATTGCCCGTGATGAAATCACCCATGTAGAGGAATACTTCATGGATGATGCAGAATATGCCGTAATTGCCTTTGGCGGCACCGCCCGTACTGCTTATGAAGCCGTTGCCAATGCCCGTAAGAAGGGTGTTAAGGTAGGCATGGTCCGTCTCATTACCATCTGGCCATTTGCCGACAAGGCTGTCAAGAAGATAGCTGAAAAGGTTAAGGGCATTCTGGTGGCTGAGCTGAATTATGGTCAGCTGGTAGGCGAGGTTGAGCGTGTTGTAGCCGGCAAGTGCCCTGTAGAGCTCTGCGCCAAATATGACATGACTATCTTTGAACCAGCTGAGATTGAAGCCGGAATTGATGAGCTTGTAGCAGGAGGTAAGGCATAATGGAAAGATCTTTTGAAAAATATTTTCGTCAGAATCGCCTGCCACACCTCTGGTGTCCAGGCTGTGGCAACGGCATTGTTATGAAGGCCATCGTTCAGGCCATAGAAAAGAAGGGTCTGGATCAGGATAAAACTGTAATCGTTTCCGGTATCGGCTGCTCCTCCAGAGCTTCCGGCTATATGGACTTCGATACACTCCATACAGCTCATGGCCGTGCAATTCCTTTTGCCACCGGCATTAAGCTGGCAAATCCAGAGCTGAATGTTATCGTTATTACTGGTGATGGTGACTGCACTGCCATCGGCGGCAATCACTTCATTCACGGCTGCCGCCGTAATGTGGATCTCACTGTAGTGCTCTTTAATAACAGCATATATGGTATGACCGGCGGTCAGGCCTCTCCTATGACTCCTACCCACAAGAAGGCCACCACTGCACCTTACGGTGCCATTGACAGAAACTTTGACGCCTGCCGTCTGGCTGAGGCTGCCGGTGCTACCTATGTAGCCCGCTCCACTGCCTTCCATGTTCAGCATCTTACTGACATGATTGCCGGGGGTATCGACAACAAGGGCTTCTCATTTGTAGAGGCTATCTGCCAGTGTCCTACCTCCTTCGGCCGCAAGAACAAGATGGCTGACCCGGCCAAGATGATGATGTGGATGCGTGACAACGCTGTAATGAAGGCAGCCTGGGACAAGCTTCCAGATGATAAGAAGACTGAGGAAAAATTCCCTATCGGCCTCTTCTACAATGAAAGCGAAACAGATTATGCAACTGCCTACAACGAGGTTATTCAGATTGCAGGAGGTGCTGATAAATGAGAAAACAGCTTAGATTATCTGGCTCAGGCGGCCAGGGTGTAATAACCGCTGCTATTATTTTTGCCGAGGCTGCTGTATCAGAGGGCAAGGAGGCTGTACAGTCCCAGTCCTATGGTCCTGAGGCCCGCGGCGGTGCCTCCAAGTCCGAGGTTATTATTGATGACCAGCCAATCTACCATCCTCACGTTGAGGTTCCGGATCTGGTACTGGCCATGACCCAAAAGGCTGCAGACAAGTATTATGCAGACCTTAATCCGGAAGGAGTTCTTGTGCTTGATACTGATCTGGTACCAGAACCACCTAAGTTTAAGAATATCATCCGCATTCCGATCACCAAGCTGGCAGTGGAAGAGATTGGAAAGTCCCTCTTTGCCAATATTGTGGCTCTTGGTGCTCTGGTACGCATCACCGGCATTGTTGATTTTGAATCCATCAAAAAGGCCGTTGCCAACCGTGTACCACCTCATACCGTAGAGCAGAACATGAAGGCTCTGCAGGTGGGCTGGGATGCTGTTCCCGAAAAATAAAAAACACTTGATATCCTAAAAATAATACCTCCTGAAAGAAAAGGCCAATGCCAATCCCTTCAGGAGGTATTTTATTTATAATATTAATCTTTTGGCTTCAACGTTCCGTTCTGGTAAGCTGTCAGGAGATTGTAAAGATCTGTAATTTCCTCCTGAATAACCTTTCCCTCATCAGTATCTCCCACGCTGGTGTTCTTGGACTGCAGTTCCAGGGTTTCAGATACGGATTCGATGTCCTTGTTGTTCTTCAGGGCTTCTTTTACATCAGCAACTGTCTGGTGCTCCAGCAGCCTCAAGCCGCGGGAATTGGAAATAAGGGTGTAGCCGGAGATACCCGTCTTGTTGTGATAGGCACGGCAGAAGCCGCCATCAATGACGATAGCCTTGCCATTGGCCTTTACAGGTGTCTCACCCTTCTTTACCTTCACCGGCACGTGACCATTAATAATATGTCCCTCCTCCGGATCCAGTCCGAATTCCTCCAAAATCTTCTCGCAGACCTCTTCCTTGTTAATCAGCTTATAATAAGGATCTGACGGCTCCTTCCAGGTGGACTCGTCCACCAAGAACATACGTTCGAAGGTGCGGAATTCACGGCCGCTGATAGGAGAAAGAAGGCCACTCCACAGGAACCACATGAAATCCAAAGCTCTCTGGTCCTTGCCTGACTGGGCCTTTCTGGCCAGCTGGTCAACGAAATCCAGATATGCCCTTCCCTTGTACTTCTTGCCATCAAAGGTTATTTCCTTAAAGGAACCATCGTTGTTGAGAGGCACACAGCCATGGAAAAGCAAATTACCGTTGAAGCAGGTATATACGCTGCCGTGCTTATAAAGATAATCCACGTGGCGGCGCAGCTGCTCGCTTTCAATAAAGAAGGACTTTAAATGCTCCATAATAGCCGCTTCTTCCTTGGTGAGCTCGTAAGGATTTTTCGGGTCAATGGTAGGGAAATAAGCAGAGGACAATTCATATCTCTTGCCATCCTTTTTGAAGCAGGAGGTCTTATAATCCACATACTCAAGCAGCAGGCGGCTGTCCATATGGAAATCAGGATTACGCTTAATAAGCTGCCCCTCCAGCTTGAACATAATCATAGACATGGCCTTTTCCGAGGCCTTTAATGGGCTTTCATCAGGATAAATACGGTGTGCAAAGAGGGAAAGTGGACGAAGACTGATGGCATAGCCCTTCTCCAATACATCGGTATTGTTATACCGCAAGCTGTTTCTGACAACTCCCGCAATGCAAACCTCACTGCCGCAGGCCGCTCCCATCCACATAACATCATGGTTTCCCCACTGGATATCTATGGAAGGATAATTCATTACCATTTCCATAATTGCATCAGGACGGTTGCCTCTGTCGAAGAAATCACCCACAATATGCATGTGATCCACAGCCAGGCGTTTAATCAAAATGGTTAAGGCGATAATGAAATCCGATGCCCCATCCACCTGGACAATCATATTCAAAAGCCGCTTGTGATAAATAAACTGGGCATGGTCTGCCTCCGGGTGGGTATTCAAAAGCTCCATGATTACGCTGCGGTAACGCTTCGGTACAAAGCTGTTAACCTTGTCCAAAGGATACTTGTAGCTCATTAACTTTACCACCTCAAGGAGTCTGGCCAGACTTTCCCGATACCATTCCGGATTATTGCGGCGCTTATCCTTCATCTGCTCAATCTTTTCCTTAGGATAATAGATAAGGGTGCAGAATTCGGCCTTTTCCTCATCTGTCAGACGGGCCCCAAATACATAATCAACCTTTTCTTTGATTACCCCGGAGCAGTTGTTGAAAATATGATAGAAAAGCTCATATTCCCCATGCAGGTCACTTAAAAAGTGCTCAACCCCCTTTGGCAGGCTAAGGCTGGCCTGGAGATGAATCAATTTTGAATAAACGGATTCCTTGGTAGGATACTTCTCCGCCAACAGCCTTAAATATCTTTGCTTCTGCTTTTGCAAATTTGTGATTGGTGCTTTCATCAGTAAAGTGCCTCTCTTTTTTACATCTAAAAACTAAGGGGAAAAAGCCCCTTTTTCCTTAACTACTATTGTACTAAAAAAAGGGACTGTATTGCCAGTCCCTTTTCATGCTTTAGAAATATACGCCTATAACTTCTTATTGGAGCAGATTCAGGAACCAGGAGGAGTTGCTCATGGACTGAGCCAGCATAGCCTGAGCCGCCTGAGTTCTGATATTATAGCTGGTATATTCCGTAATTGCCTTTGCCATATCAGCGCCAATAATAGTGGTGACAGAATCAGTAACATTAGTCTGCTGGGTCACCAGATTAGTGTGGGTATAATCAAGCCTTGACTGCATGGAGCCTACACTGGTCTGCTGATCAAGGAGACGGTTAATGGCGTTATCAATAACATTGATGGCCGCATTGGCATCCTCCTGTGTAGAAACGCTGAGATAGGAACCATCAGACCCCTGAAGTCCCAAGCCCCTTGCACTTGCATCCCCCAGAGCCATGTGCATGTTCTGGGTGGATTCAGAACCGGTATGAAGCACTAGTGAATTATCCCCTCTGTTATCCGCTGCCCCAATGGACTCAGTGAAATTGTCCAAATCGGAATTGGTGGACTTCTTAACATTGCCCTCAGCATCCGTAACAGAAATGGTAAAGCCCGCAATGGAGCCTGCAGTGCCGGACTGGGCAGCCTTCACAGTAACGGCATTCTGATCATCTGCGGTATGAACCTCTTTACCGCTGGCATCAGTACCAATCAGAGAAGTGGCAGTATCCATGGAGGAAGTATCAAACACTTCTCCTGCCCCTGCCTCGTTGGCCTTCTTGAACACATCTGCCAGAGTGGCTTCTCCCGCAGTAAAGGAAGTGGAATAGGTCTTGCCATCCTTTACGAAGGAAACATTTACCGTATCCGTGGCATCAATATTCAGGCTGTCCCCCTGACGTCTGGTAAGGTCGGTAAGCTTGGTGGCCCCGGTGGTATCCAATCCCAGACTATTATTCGTGTAAGCCTGGCTTGTTTCCATAGTAGCCGCTTTATTGGAACCATTGAGCAAATATTTGCCGTTATAGGATACCATGGAATTGTCATTAATCTGGTCAAGATACTGATTAAACTCCTTCTGGATAGTGGCTCTGTCACTGTCCTTGGCGGTGGAATTTGCCGCTGCAATAGCCTTTTCCTTCAGGGTAGTCAAAATCTCCAGCGTATTGTCCATGGCACCGCTTGCCACATTCAGCATGCTGTTGCCGGTCTGAACGTTGGAGGTAGCCTGTCCCAAGGAACCGATTTTCACATCCATACGCTTGCCGATAGCGTAATAGGACGCATTATCCTTGGCAGAATTAATTTTATTGCCTGTAGCAACCTGATTGGCACTCTTTACTGCCCTGCCGTAATTCATATTTAATGTATTAAGGAGAGCAAGCTGCTGTGCATATGAACCGATGGTAGCCATATATATTACCTCCTTGCCTATTACTGTTTATCATCCATGACACTTCATGACATCATTATTCTTGTATAATTTTATCGATATTTACTTAAGAAAAATTAAATATTTTTTTAGATTTTTTTGCGAGAAATATTTTCTTATTTTGAAAGAAAAATTTGAACAAATGCGTTATAATAGTGTGTATGAGACTTCACTCCAAGGGGAGGATTTTTATATAATGAAAAAAATCGACTGGCAGGATATGCTTGCCCAAGGTCGTAGACGAACCAGAATTCAAAGAATTGTCGCTATCCTTATAATGGCCGCAGTCTTAGGATATGTGTTTTGGTATTTCTTTTATGCCTCAACACCTGAATACGCTTTAAATCAACTGCAGCAGGCCTTTAAAACTAAGAATCAGGCTACAATAGAAAAGTACTGTGACATGGAAAGTATAACCGGCAAGGCCTATGATGACCTGACCCGGGATATGTTTGCCCATGACAGTGATCTTACCACAGAAACCAAAGTGATGTTTGAAACCTTCTATATGAAAATAAAACCACAGGTGGTAAGTGAAACCAATTCACTGATACTTGACTATATACCTTACGGACAGTGGGCTACCCCAACCGGTGACAACATCCTGAAGGGACGCCAGCTGGGCATTGATTATGAGTATCTGGTGGAACGGTCCCAATTTCGAAATACGGAATTTATGAAAATTGACAGCATCAGAAAAACCGGTTCCAATGAGGCAATTGCCAGAATTGTTGTCAAGGACAGCTACACTGATACCTACTTTACCCTTAATGTTGTAATGTTAAAGCGAAATGGTGACTGGAAGGTAACTGAAATCAGAAATTACCGTGATTATCTTGATTTCCTCAGCCCTATCCAGGAAACGGGACTGAAAAATTACATTCAGGCCACCTCAGATATTATTGAAAAATATGGTGACATTCTGGACAGCCAGCAAACCCGATTCAAAAAATTGGATAAATCCTCTGATGGCATTTTGACGGCCAGCATGAGAAGCACGCTGGTTTCCTACATCCGTTCAGATATTATTCCGGCACTGGAAAAACGTCAGCATGAGCTGGATAATATTCCTGTAAATGACGGTGCCCAATATCTGGCATCCCAACGCAAGGAATCCACCAGACTTACTGTAGAAGCCTGGAGACATTTTATAGAAGCACTGGAAAGTGATTCTCCCAACGAATTTAATATGGCCAAATCATATCAGAAGGATGCCATGGATATAGATTACAGAATTGATGATGTGGTTAAGAACACCGCCATCAGTAGCGGCAAAACCTCAACAATTCCATAATTGCTAAAATAAAAGCCTGTAGTGAAAACCTTTTCACTACAGGCTTTAAAATACCATAAATTAAGACAGCTTCTTGGCTTTTTTCCGCTTGCTGTACTTGTAGTAAGTAACTGCAGCCACCAGCACCAGGATTACACAGAATGCGATACTGATTTCATGGCCTACCTCCATCATAACCTTCCAGCCTTCTCCCAGCATCATACCAATAAAAAGAATGAGCATGGTCCAAGGAAGTGAACCCACAAAGGTGTAGAATATAAACTTCTTGATATCTACATGGGCAAACCCCGCTGGCAGGGATATAAAGGTACGTACCACCGGCAGCATACGGCTGAAGAAAACAGCCTTTACGCCATACTTGTCAAACCACTCCTGGGCAATATCCACATGTGATTTTTTCACAAAGAAGTACTTGCCATATTTGTCCACGAAAGGACGCCCCCCCAAATGTCCCACATAATATGTGAGAATGGAGCCCACCATACCGCCTATCATGCCGGCCACGGTAGCCATAACAAAGGTCATGCGATCAATATAAATAAGATAGCCGGCGAAGCCAAGGATCAGCTCACTGGGAATAGGTATACAGGCATTTTCCAGCCCCATGAGCACCGCTACTGCCAGATAACCCCACTGATCAATAAATCCAAGGAACACATCTGCAAATTGTGACATAGAAACATCCTTTCAAGTGTAAGCAAAATACAAAAAAAGAGCCCCGAACCGGACTCGTCTAAACTATATGGTGCCTCAGAGCGGAATCGAACCACTGACACGGGGATTTTCAGTCCCCTGCTCTACCAACTGAGCTACCGAGGCAAAAAAATGGCGACCCGAAGGGGACTTGAACCCCTGACCTCCGCCGTGACAGGGCGGCATTCTAACCAACTAAACTACCGGGCCGTTATCAGTAAAATTAACACGAGATAAACTCGTGGAATTGTTATGGTGGGCGCTAACGGGATCGAACCGCTGACATTCTGCTTGTAAGGCAGACGCTCTCCCAGCTGAGCTAAGCGCCCTTTTTCAAACAGGAATATATCCTGCTCACAACATTTGCTATTATACAGGAAAGGAAAAATGATGTCAAGAAAAAAGGTCCAATAAAATATTGGACCTGAATAATTTTTTTGCGCAACCAAAATCAGTCTATAGCGTTCTTAAGTTCCTTGGAGGCATCCACAACCTTGGTCAGGCTGGCGTTAATACGCTCAGCGGCACCGGCCTGTTCACGGCCCATGGACTCAATAGTATTAATGGATGCAGTAATATCTGTAACAGCCTTGTTCATCTCATTAAGGGTCTTCTTAATACTCTCAGTAGCATTACGGGACTGTTCAGCCAACTTTCTTACCTCTTCTGCTACAACGGCAAAACCACGGCCCTGTTCACCAGCACGTGCTGCCTCAATGGAAGCATTGAGGGAAAGCAGATTGGTCTCCTCGGCAATTTCAGCAATAATACCAAGGGCCTTAATAGTCTCAGCATTCTTCTCCGCAAGAAGCTTTGCCTGCTGAACTGATTCCTGCCCCACATCGTTAAATTTGGCTGCACTCCTGCCAAGAGAAGTAGTTTCATCAAACGCAGCATCTGCATAGCTTGCGATATCCTTTACCAAAGTGCTCTGAGCTTCATTATCTATTGCCATATCCAATGTCCTCCCTATATTTATCCAATGATAACTGTGTCTAAATTTTTATATTCGACATATAATTATCTTTACCTGCAAGGAGAGGAAAAAAGATGAAAAATACACGGAAAAATTTTGCGGGTGGCATGTACGGGTGGCATGGGATAAGGTTTGAAACGGGGGAAATTTTTCGCCTGCAAGAACGGAGTCTATGTGCCGCAGGCTCAGCATGGGCAGTTCCTACTTGTTGCTTCGATGTATGTGCGGCTCTGCCGCTTTCGAAAGTGCCGATATTTAAAGTACATGCTGATTTAGACGAAGTGATGAAGCCGAAATAGTTTTCCCCGTGACTAAGCTGCAACTGGCAACTTCCAACCATAGCTCTCCCAGGCCGGTCGCGGAAATAGTACGGTATACAGCCGTCCTATTTCCGGGCAACATGCCACTGGCATCTTGCCCTCCAGCCAAGTACTTTTGGAGACATATCCAAGAGGCTTTACCGATTGGTTAATATGTCCCATGCGAAAGCGTCCTGCGAAACTTGGTTGAGCAGATGACGCTGACCGCCGGCATAAAATCTAAAAAGCTCATATACGCCGAAATATAAAATCCTGCAAGTAAAAAAGAGTTATCTCGAATGAGATAACTCTTTTTTTAACTGGCAACTTCCTATCCTCCCAGGCCGTCTCCAGCCAAGTACTTTCGGCGTATATGAGCTTAACTACTGTGTTCGGAATGGGAACAGGTGGGACCTCATAGCCATCATCACCAGATATTCAATTTGAAAATACATTTGCATGTACTCTCAAAACTATACAGAAACAAGTTCATCTTAGTAAGTGCTTTTTAAGTTAAGCCCTCGACTTATTAGTACTGGTCAGCTTCACATGTCACCACGCTTCCACTTCCAGCCTATCAACCTTATCGTCTATAAGGAGTCTTACCAGATTACTCTGTGAGAGATCTCATCTCAAGGCGGGTTTCACGCTTAGATGCTTTCAGCGTTTATCCCTTCCGAACGCAGCTACCCAGCTGTACAACTGGCGTCATAACTGGTACACCGTTGGTTCGTCCACTCCGGTCCTCTCGTACTAG
>NZ_JHWV01000022.1 GCF_000622005.1 Anaerovibrio sp. RM50
TGTAGAGACCCCCATAAGTTAGACTAAGTAATCTAACTTATGGGGGTCTTTTTATGGCAAAATACAGTGTTGAATTCAAATTGAAGATAGTTCAGGAATATTTGAAAGGGGATATCGGATACCATGCTTTAGCCCACAAATATGGTATACCTGACAAAAAACGTATTCAATTTTGGGTTGCAAAATATCGGGTAATGGGGGAAAAAGGACTTCAACGGTCAAGAAAAAATGAAACATATTCTTTCCAATTCAAGTTACATGCTGTAGAGTTATATTTAAGTACAGAGATGTCTTACCAAGATTTAGCACTTCAACTTAAATTAAAATCTGACGGGATTTTAGTAAACTGGGTTCGACGCTATCGTGCTGTTGGTATAGAAGGTCTCAAACCGCAACGGAAAGGCAGGCGGCCAAAGGTGCCAGACAAAACCAGCATTACACCTGAATGTAATATTAATCAAGATGAGAGACTTAAGCAGCTAGAAGAAGAAAATCTCAAGCTACGCATTGAGGTAGCCTATTTAAAAGAACTGAGGAGATTGCGCCTGGAGCAAGAGGCGCAGAAGCGCAAGCAAGGATCGCCCACAGTCTCCGAGGATCATTCAAATTAAAAGATATCCTTGCAGCTATTAAACTTCCAAAAGCCACCTATATGTATTGGCAGAAGCGATTTGACCGGGAAAATCCGGATGCCGAATTAGAGGCAAAAATCAAAGCAATTCGGCAGAGCGACAAGGACTTCGGTTATCGTCGAATTTATGGCAAGCTCCGCCAAGAGGGCTTTTTAGTCAATCATAAGAAGGTCCAACGTCTTGTTCAGAAATTGGGATTACAGGTAAAATCATTTGCCCACAAAAGCCGCAAATATAATTCTTACAAAGGAACTATTGGGCACGTTGCACCAAATCGGCTACGTCGCCGCTTTGATACATGTATTCCACATCAGAAAATCACCACAGATACCACTGAATTCAAGTATTATGAGATTGACAGCAAAGGGAATATTATCACTCGCAGAGCATATTTAGATCCGTTTCTTGACCTTTATAATCGTGAAATCATTAGTTTTAGTATCACGAAACGACCATCATCACAAGGTATTATGTCTGCTTTAGAGAAAGCAATTGACATTACCAGTGACTGCCCTTACCGTCGGACATTCCATTCAGACCAGGGCTGGCCCTATCAAATGAGAAATTATATAGACCGATTAAGAGAAGAACGTATCTTTCAAAGCATGTCTCGCAAGGGAAACTGTCTGGATAATAGCGTGATGGAAAATTTCTTTGGCCTACTAAAACAGGAAATCTATTATGGACATACCTATCACAGCTTTGACGAACTGGAACGAGCAATCCGACATTACATCACATACTACAATAAACAAAGAATCAAAGCTAAGCTGGGATGGCTCAGCCCAGTCGACTACCGTTTACGTCATGCCGCAGCATAAAAAACGGTAGCAGCAAATAATTGCTACTACCGTTAAGGTCTAACTTTATGGGGTCACTACAAGTAGTTCTCAGGGGCCTGTTTTACTACATTATATATAATGTAAGAAGTATATACATTTGTTGTTCCAGTACGTGGCAGAACAGGAAAATAAGGAAAATTTCAATAAAATCTGATAAAGCAAACTTTATGATCTAATAACGTACACTTTGATATGCCGTCGGAGGGAATTTCCCTCTGACGGTATTTTTTTATGTTAATTATTCATTGCATAAATTTCCATATTAATGTATTATATTATGCGTTGGTGTTTTGAATGAAAATTCACTATTACCCCATAATTGATGGATAAAAATTAATTTTATGTGAATTTCATGAATATGGAAAAATTACAATAATTTATTTATACACGAAAGGGATATTTATGCAGGCTATGGTGGAAAATCAGGAAGTCGTTAAGCAGGAAGAAGCGAAAAATGGCTATACCATTTTGGACGTTTTTAAATTTTTAGGGTGTTCATTATTTGGATGCTTTATGTTTTTATTTCCATGGGATACCACGGGAGGAACATATAATACAGCTCTCAGCGTGCTGACAGAGGCACTTGATAAGGGCATTCAGGAAAATATACCTTGGCTTCTTACGGTGGTGGTGGTATTTTCTGCTGTAAGTGCTTTGGTGGGCTGCTTCTGGAAAATTCAGAAATCAGGCAGATTCAGTTGGATTTTCCCTTTGATGTTCGTTTCAAAGCCCTATACCCTGACCCGTCTTATTGCCCTGGCAGTAACCATTTGCGTTGTGTTTGAGGTGGGTCCTGAGGCTGTGCGCAGTGAAGACGTGGGTGCCAGCATGGTTTCCCTGGCCCAGACTCTGATTGCTATTGCCGTTACTCTTAGCTTCGTGCTTCCTTTTCTTACAGATTGCGGTATCATGGAGTTCATGGGCATAATTCTGAGGCCGTTGATTCGCCCATTGTTTAAAGTGCCTGGCCGTGCTTCCGTGGATTTGATTGCCTCTTGGCTGGCCTCCTCCAATACGGCGGTGCTTATTACCGGCAACCAGCATCAGAACGGTTATTACAGCAAGCGGGAGGCCGCTTCCATTATGACCAATTTCTCTCTGGTTTCCATTCCTTTCTGCATGGTAATTGCCGAGACATTGAATGTAACCAGTCATTTCCTGCTCCTTTATGGTTCCGTTACTGCCATTGGTCTTCTGTTGGCCATGATAGGGGTTCGTATTCCGCCTTTGTCCAAGATTCCGGATGAATATTGCGGGGAGAAAAATATTAATGAGGAAGTGCCTGAAGCCACGTCCCTTGTGGGCTGGGCCTGGATGGCTGCCATGAAGCGGGCCAAGAAATTCAGCTTCATGAATGCCCTTGATGCTGCGGGCAAAATGACCATCGGCATTATTATGGACCTTATTCCAATAGTTATTGCCTGGGGTACCCTGGGCTCCCTGCTGGTTAATGAGACCTCCATTATGCAGTGGATTTCCTACCCTATGGGGGCTTATATGAGCTTCCTTGGGGTTGAGGGGGCCTTTGATATAGCACCAGCAACTCTGGTGGGCTTCATCGATATGTTCATTCCGGCTCTTATTACAAGTCCGGACCTGCCTGAGCAGACCCGCTTTTTGGTGGCAGGGCTGTCTTTGGTGCAGATTATTTACCTCACCGAGGTGGGGAGCATCATTGTCAAGTCCAATGTGGGCCTTGATATGAAGCGCCTCTTTGTTATTTTCCTGGAGCGTACTGTAATAGCATTGCCATTATTGGCATTTATATCCAAAACTTTGTAAATTCATACATTATTCCAAAAGGGGGGCTGGAAACAGTCCCTCTTTAATTTGTCAATGTTTGCAAAAAAATGCAAAAATCTGTATTTTTTTGTTGTGGAATGGCCCGGAATGTAATAAAATACACTCTGGAAGATTATTATATTATAGTAGGTATAATCTAAATGTATATCTTCTGCTGAATAAGCAAAATTTTTAAAGAAAAGGTCGTGTTAATGTGATATGAAGAGTTTCAGACTTACCGAAAAGGAAATGAACGCAATGGCAGAACGGATTCAGACCCCGTTTCTGGTAACATCACTGGATAAGGTGGCAGAGAACTACCGCTTCCTGCGGACCCATTTGCCTCGGGCTGGTGTATATTACGCTATTAAGGCAAACCCTACTCCTGAGGTTCTGCAGATGCTCTCTGAAATGGGCTCCCATTTTGATGTGGCCTCCGCCGGTGAAATTGAAGCACTGGCAGAGCTGGGGGTTGATGGTTCCCGCATGATTTACGCCAATCCTGTTAAGGACGCCAAGGGCTTGCAGGCATCTGTGGACCATGGAGTAAATCGCTTTACCTTTGATGATGAATCCGAGATTCCAAAGATGGCTGATGCTGTTCCGGGGGCTGATGTGCTGATCCGTATTCAGGTCCGCAACAACAAGGCACTGGTGGATCTGAATACCAAGTTCGGGGCACCAATGGATGAGGCACTGGATCTTTTGGAGCAGGCTGAGAAGGCCGGCCTTCATGCCAGGGGCATTTGCTTTCATGTAGGCAGCCAGTCCCTTTCTACGGCGGCTTATGAAGAGGCATTGCTCTTAGTTCGTAATCTTTTCGATGAGGCTGAGGCTCGTGGTATGCACCTGACCGATTTGGATATCGGCGGCGGCTTCCCGATTCCCGATGCCAATGGCCTGGGTGTGAATCTGGCAGCCATGATGGAGTCCATCAATCATCAGATTGAACGTCTCTTCCCTGATACTAAAGTGTGGATGGAGCCGGGACGTTTTATGTGCGGCACAGCCGTAAACCTTGTGGCTTCTGTAATTGGCACCAAGAACCGTGGAGGCAATCCTTGGTATATTCTTGATGAGGGTATCTATGGCTGCTTCTCCGGAATTATGTACGACCATTGGACATATCCGCTGCATTGCTTTGGCAAGGGTCCCCTTAAGGCATCTACCTTTGGTGGTCCAAGCTGTGACGGCATAGATGTGCTTTATCGTGATTTTATGGCACCAAAGCTGTCTGTGGGGGACAGGGTATTGGTAACTGAAATGGGTTCATATACCAGTGTCAGTGCCACCCGCTTTAATGGCTTCGAGCTGGCTCCGAACTATATTTTTGAGGAGCAGCCTGAGTACGCTGCCAGAACCTCTGAGGAGATTGAGGAAGCAACGGGCGATGTGGCCATTTAAAAGGAAAATTGGCCGATTATAAGAAATAAGTGGCCAATTAACAGATTATATATGTGATTTATTTACCGCTAATTTGATTATTTAATTGATCAGATTAGCGGTATTTTATATATGTTTAATTTATTGCAAAGATGTGGTATAATAATCTATCCTAATAGTAATAGCGAAAAGGAGCGATATATATTGGCTGAGAAATTACCTCATGTTGTTATAGTTGGTGCAGGCTTTGGCGGCGTGGCTGCCATGAAGGCTTTTAAGAATAAAAACGTAAAGATTACCTGGGTGGACAGAACAAATTATCATCTGTTTCAGCCACTGTTGTACCAGTTATCCACGGCGGTGCTTTCCACAGATGATATTTCCTTCCCTGTTAGGGCCATGTTCCGCAAGCGGAAGAATATGGATCTCTTTATGGCCAAGGCCACCGGCATTGACGGCAAGAATAAGATTCTCCACACAAACCATGGGGATATTTCCTATGATTACCTTATTGTGGCGGCCGGTGCCACCAATAATTTCTTTGGCATGAAGAATGTGGAGAAATACTCCTATGGTATGAAGACCATTCAGGAGGCCCTTCATATAAGAAATCACGCCCTTCACATGTTTGAGCGTGCCAATAAGCAGGAGGACAGCGAAGCGGAACGCCGCAAAATGCTTACCTTTGTATGTGTAGGCGGTGGTCCTACTGGTGTGGAGGAAGCCGGGGCACTGGCGGAGCTGGTGGCTGTCCAGAAGCTGGATTATCCTAATCTTAACTTTGATGAAGTGAGCATAAAGCTCATTGAGGCCACTGACAGGGTATTGCCTATGATGCCTGAAAATCTCCAGAAGTATACTTTGGACGTATTGAGGAAAAAGGGCGTTGAGGTAATGCTGAATACCCAGGTGGCAGACTGCAGCGAGGACGGACTCACGTTAAAGGACGGTACCTTTATTCCAAGCAAGACTGTAATCTGGGCGGCTGGTGTCCGGGCCCACGATTTGGTATCCACCATTGGGGCTGAGTGTGACAGGGCTGGCCGCGTAATCGTGGAAAAGACTCTGCAGGTGCCTGGATATCCTGAGATTTTCGCCATTGGCGATAATGCCCATTTCCTTCAGGATGGCAGGCCTCTGGCAACAGTGGCCCCAGTGGCCAATCAGGAGGCCAGGGTAGCTGTGGACAATATCATGCGCATGATTAAGGGGGAAAAGCTTCAGGAGTTTGTTTACAAGGATTATGGCAGCATGGCCACCATTGGCCGCTGCGAGGCCGTGGTTTCCTGGGGCATTCTTAAGACCGGGGGATTCTTTGCCTGGTTAATTTGGATGTTCCTCCATCTCATGCGTCTTGAGGGGGCCCACGAGGATATTACCGTGGGTACAAAATGGTTCTGGAACTTTATTTCCGGTGCCCGTCTGGGACGAATCATTACCAATATCAAATTTGAAGAGCTGGAAAAATAAACAACGGCCTGAAAAAAATAAATCTTAGTATGAAACAAAAATGTCGCCGAGCTGTCATTAAAACAGTCTGGCGACATTTTTTTAAGAAAATATAGTAGGTAAATATTGTAAGCAAATATCTTGCTTAATCCCTGTCGATAAAAACTGGTGACATGGTAAAATCTCTGTTCAGCTTCGGGGCGTTTTGGCACAGCTGATAAAGATTGTTGTACTGAATATCATAATACAGTTGTTTGTGGAGGGCCTCCGGCATGTTTTTGCCAATAAAATCACGACGGTTGATATACTGGGTTATTTTGGTAATAACTGGTATGGAAGCCGCCTTTTTTATTTTCTTTATTATATCCCGGCCAATATTGTCGAAGGCAAGAGCTCTGATATAAGCTACCCCTGTGTTATCCGCCTCATCCATAAGCTCTTTGTTAATATCCAAAAGAAGGCAGTGAATGAGACGGTTGATTCTTGTTCTTTGATAGCGCTTGCCAATAAGCTTGTTGGTAAATTCTGCAAGGGTGGGGGCGGAAGCTGCCTCTATTAGCTTGTATTCGATTCCCTCATTTATGGAATATATTTCCCTAAGTTTTTCAGGAGATGAATGTAAAATTTTTAATTGTAGGGTAGGATAAAGCTTTTCCAAAGAACCTATGTCATTTGACGTAAGCTGTGATATCAAACTGAAGGTGGAATCTGGCACCACTTTCTTAAGCTCCTCCTCTTTTGCCAGGGCAACCATTTTTCGTATGGCGGTGCCACTGGCATATTCCCCCACAGCTTCCATGTCATTGTGGGAGGTGCCCATTCGTTTAATTGGCATAATTTCAATACTGGAATCAAACTCTTTTAGTGCCTTTAAATATTCTATGGCCAAAATAGTATTGGGTTCCTTCAGAATATCAATATCCGTGCCGGTGAGATCAGAAATAATTTGGGCTGTGGCAGCCGCATAGGAATTGCCCTGCTTCAATAGGGACAGAAGCTTGTCCCTTTGGTCTGCAACATTTATTGAGGCGGCTTTGTGCAGCGTATCAATATCAGGGTACTTTGTACTGAAGGCCAATTTGTCCACCACACCCAACTGATGCAAAAGGGAAACGCCTCCAAAGGCAAAATGCTGGGCACTGCGGCAGGCAAAAAGAGATGGGATTTCCAATACAAGATTGGCACCATTTTGTACCGCAAGGGCGGCCCGCTGCCACTTGTCAAGTATTGGCAGTTCCCCCCGCTGGGTAATACCACCGCTGATACAGGCAATTATACGGGTATCGGCTCCCAAGATTTCCCTGATTTTATTTATTTGATAAAGATGTCCATTGTGAAATGGATTGTATTCTGCAATTATTCCCGTAATCATGATTTTCTCCATGGAGGATAGTAATTCCTTAGTAAAAACTCACTGCACAAATCTCATTTTAGCAGAGATAAAAGGAATCATAAATGGCGTGGGGGATATTTTTTCATAAAATGGAAAAATCCCAATAATAGTCGTATAATAAAATAGGTGTATAAGGTATGCAAGTTTCCTTAGGAGGTTTTATATATGAAGAAAAAAGTGGCTGTGGCCATGAGCGGTGGTGTTGATAGCTCCCTTACAGCTACTCTTTTAAAAGAAGAGGGTTATGAGGTTATCGGCATTACCATGCGCCTTAGTGATGAAGGGCGTGGATTTTGTCTTTCTCCGGAGGCTGAGGCGGCAGCGCTGGTTTCTGTAAAGGATGCACAAAGAGTTGCTGAGCAGTTGGGAATTCAGCATTATGTGGCTGATTTTCGGGATATGTTTAAAACCAAGGTTATTGATTATTTCCTTGATGAATATGCCAGGGGCCGTACCCCAAATCCGTGTGTGGCCTGTAATCCTCAGATAAAGTTTGGGGCTCTTTTAAATAAGGCCCGGGAGCTGGGGGCTGATTATTTTGCCACTGGCCATTACGCCCGCATCAGACAGGATGAGAATGGCAGATATGGCCTCTATACCGGCGTGGACAAGCATAAGGACCAGTCCTACGCCCTGTATCGCATAAAACAGGATGTTTTAAAGCATATTATTTTACCCTTGGGGGAATTGACCAAGACTAAAACACGGGAGCTGGCAGAAAAATACGGTCTGGTGGTGGCCCAGAAGGCAGAAAGCCAGGAGGTTTGCTTCGTTCCCGATGATGATTACAAGGCCATGCTGAAAAGGTTCCGTCCCCAGTGCCTGAAGCCAGGGGATATTGTGGATCTTGAGGGCAATGTGCTGGGCCGCCATGAGGGAGTACCCCTTTATACCATTGGTCAGCGCAAGGGGCTTGGCATTGCCTATCCGGAGCCTCTTTACGTGGTAAAGCTGGATATGGAAAAAAATCAGGTGGTGGTAGGCAATAATCAGGCAGTATTTGCGGAAAGTCTTATTGCTGAAAATATGAACTGGCTGGCCTTTGATGAATTGACTGAACCAGTTAAGGTGAATGCCCGCATTCGCTATGGTGCAAGAGAAGGAATGGGAGTTGTTTCTGCTCTTGATAACGGCAGGGTAAAGGTTACCTTCGATGCTCCACAGAGAGCTGTTACGCCAGGGCAGTCCGTGGTTTTCTATGATGGAGACCAGGTTGTGGGCGGCGGAATTATTGTTAAATAATATTTACATATATAAGGGGAAGTGAATGGTATGAGCAGCTTTGCACAATCTGTAAAGTACAGACTATTTGCTGTTTTGGCAGTGGCCGTAGTGGCTGCTGTTGGCGGTGTTTGGTGGTATGCGTCCTATTATACCAATACGCCGGAATATACTATAAAGATGATTCAGGAGTGCTTCGAGAATCACGACAAGGACAAGATTAAGAAATATATAGATTTTGACCATCTTCTGGATACCAGCAGTGATGCATTGCTGGACGGTCTGGTGGATGCCAGTATACCTGCGGTGGGGGAGGCCAAGGACGCTGTCAGCAGCTTCAGCCGCATGTTTAAGGCGCCAGTTACCATGAGTCTTCAGATGGCCATTGACAACTACATTGAATATGGCCAGTGGACCAAGGACAACAACAGCTTTGAGGGGATGGGGAACATAGACGCAGATATGGTTGTTAAAAAGTCTGGTCTTGGGGCGACCTCCTTCAGAAAAATGGACAGTATGGCTGTGGACAACGATAATGGTACTGCTGTTGCCAAGGTTCGGGTATTCCAGGAGGAGGCCAACGAGGAATTTATCCTTGATATGGAATTGGTGAAAAAGGATGACGGCGGCTGGCAGCTTTATGAAATCACCAATCTGAAGGATTTTGTTACCATGGTTAATCATTCACGCCGTGACCACGTGAAGGATTATCTTGACAAGTCTGCTACCATCATGTCCAATCACGATGCCAAGATAATGTCTCTGGAGCAGGATATAAGCAATGTCCTTAATGGTGGTTCCCTTGGCAGTTCTGATACCAGAAAAGAGCTTAGGAATATTATGGAAGACAAGGTAATTCCTGAGTGGCAGGCCAGAAAGGGCGAGCTGGAGGCCATGAGCGTTCCACCGGCAGCGGGAACTCTCCACAGACTTAGAATAAAGATCTGCGATTTGCACATAGAATATGCCAAGGGCTATGCCAAGTGGATGGATGACAAAAATGCTTCCACCATAAGAACGGCCGATGCTGCCCTGAAACAGGCCAAGACCCTGGAGAAGGAAGCAGAGCTTCTTACCAGACAGGTAAATTCACACATTAAATAATTGTAAGGATGAGTAAGTAAATGAGCGACAATTTTGATAAGACCCAGCCCATACCAAGGGTAACAGATGATATGGCGGACCAGAAAACACAGCTGATTAATTATAATCAGGTGAGGCGGCTGGAGCCTGTAAATGTCAATAACAGACAGCAGGCCAATAATGGTGCAAATTACCATCAGCAAGCCAACAATGGGGCCAATTATTATCAGCAGCCAAATAATGGTGCCAATTATCATCAGCAGATGCCCAAGCCTCCTAAAAAGAGCGGCAAAGGCAAA
This sequence comes from Anaerovibrio sp. RM50, assembly GCF_000622005.1. Classification (GTDB taxonomy): domain Bacteria; phylum Bacillota; class Negativicutes; order Selenomonadales; family Selenomonadaceae; genus Anaerovibrio. The sequence goes on from NZ_JHWV01000022.1 coordinate 10,085, forward strand.
ATGGCATTTACCCTTATTCTGGCCTTTGTGGTGGCCTTGTTGGCTGGATTGTTCATTTCCGGATATATGAGTGAACAGACCAGCAGGGAAACCCAGCTGAAGACCCAGCAGGAGCTTTCAGATAGGGAGGCCAAGGCTGCCGAGGGAAAACAGAATGACCTTAGCACCAAAAAGAAACAGCTGGATCAGCGTATCAAGGATCTTGAGGCCCAGCAGCAGGCGGCAAAGTCAGAGGCTGACAAGCTGAAGGGCAAGAATGAGCAGATTGACAAGGAAAAGAAGGAGAAGTCCGGAGCCGAGAAGGTTATTGACAAGTTCACCGGCAAGGAAGCCAAGGATGAAAAGGCGGCCAAGGAATCTGCCAAGGAAGAGGAGCAGGCCCTGAGCAAGGTGGAGGAGATTAACCGTTCCATTCAGGAGGCCAAGGAGACCTATGAGGAGGTAAACCGCCAGCTGGATGAGCTGGAGGCCATGCGCCAGAAGGCTATGAAAACCAAGGAAGAGGCTGAGCGGGTTTACAACGAAAACAAGGGGCTCATTGACAGTATTCTTCACTATGTGGAGATGGGGATGTCAGTAGCCAAGGATATTATATAATTTGGTTAAACAGATATTAACTTTTGGAGGTTTTTACATTGAAAAAGTATTTATTATTGGCCATATCACTGATTTGTGTATTTGCTGTAATGGCTGCGGGCTGTGGCAGCAAGCAGGCAGATAAGGAACTGCAGACTGTAACCGTTGGCGTAATGCCGGATATTGATTCTGTGCCAATTATCATTGCTCAGGAGAAGGGCTATTTTACCGAGGAAGGCCTGAAGGTTGAAATTCAGCAGTTTAAGAGTGCCATGGACCGTGATGCGGCTCTCCAGAGCGGCAATCTTGATGGTGCCATTTCTGACCTTCTGGCAGTCGCCTTTGCCAAGAGCGGTGGCTTTGATGTTAAGGTTACTTCATATACTGATGGTGATTACAAGCTTATTGCCGGCAAGAATGAGGCTGTATCCAGTCCAAGGGATCTGGTTGGCAAGGATGTGGCAGTATCAAAGAATACCATTATTGAGTATGTAACTGACCAGATTTCCGTATCTCAGAATATGAAGGAAGACAGCATTAACAAGGTTGTTATTCCTCAGATTCCAACCCGTCTGGAAATGCTCCAGAACGGCAAGCTGGCAGCAGCAACCCTCCCTGAGCCAATGGGAAGTATTGCAGTGGCCAACGGCTGCAAGTTTGTAACTGATTCCGAGCAGCTGGGCATCAACCCTGGTGTTATGATGTTTACCGCTAAATGCGTGGACAACAAAAAGGCTGAGCTTCAGGCCTTCTATCGCGCTTACAACAAGGCTGTAAAGTATCTTAACGAGCATCCTCAGGATGAATATATGGATCTTATTATTGAAAAGAGCGGCTTCCCGGCAGTTGCCAAGACTGCTCTGAAGCTTCCTAAGTATCGTGAAGCAGGTCTTCCTCAGGAGAAGGATGTTATTGACTGCATGAAGTGGATGAATTCCAAGGGACTGATTAAGCAGGAATTCTCCTTCAAGGACCTTGTGGTTGATTTGTTGAAGTAATTATTTGTATAGTTGGTTTCAGCCATGATTAGTATTGAAAATTTATCAGTAAATTATAAATCTGATAGCGATGTCTACACGGCTATATCCGGGATTAATCTCACAATTCCCGAGGGTGGCACTCTGGCGGTTATTGGCCCCTCCGGCTGTGGCAAGTCCACGTTGCTGAAGGCTATTGCGGGCCTTATTCCGGAGTATGAGGGTACCATCAAAATTAATGGGGATGAGGTTAATCCCAAAAAGCAGACCATTGGCTTTATGCCCCAGAATTATGGTCTGCTTCCTTGGCGTACAGTGATAGACAATATAAGGCTTGGCATGAAGATAAAGCGGGCACCGGAGCTTCTTGACCGCAAGGTTTTAAAGAAGCTAATGCGCCAGTTGGGCATCGAGGGGCTGGGGCACCGTTATCCTACGGAGCTTAGCGGCGGCCAGCAGCAGAGGGTTGCTTTGGCCAGAGTCTTTGCCCTGCAGCCTGATGTGCTGTTGATGGATGAGCCTTTCTCTGCCCTTGATGCCATTACAAGGGAAGAAATGCAGGACATTTTTTTGAAGTTGTGGCAGAAAAACAATGTTTCCACTATTTTTGTAACCCACTATGTGGAGGAGGCCCTGTATCTTGGACAGAGAATTGCCGTATTGTCAGCCAGCTCCGGCAATATTAACCGCATTGTGGAAAATCCTCTTTTCGGGGGCAAGGATATTCGTCAGAATCCTGAATTCTTCGAAATGAGCTTAAAGCTGAAAAATTCTATTAAGAAGGACTGGAATCAGGCATGGGAAAATTAGTGAGCGCATGGTATCTTCTGGCGGCGGTGGTGCTGACCCTGGTGTGGTTTGTGGTATCAAAGCTGGTGGATCTGCCTATTATTCCATCCCCGGTTCTGGTGGTGGAAAATCTGGCGGACATATTTATGAAATATATAGCCATTCACAGCTTATACAGCTTATGGCGTATTGGGGCGGGATTGCTTTTGGCAGTGGCCGTGGGATTGCCTTTAGGGGTGATAATGGGATATTTTCCCCAGACGGATCGCTTTTTGGCCCCCGTTGTTTATCTTACATATCCAATTCCGAAGATTGCCCTGCTGCCTATACTTATGCTGTTGTTTGGGGTGGGGGAGCTTTCAAAGGTATTTATGATATTTCTTATTATAGTGTTTCAGGTGGTGGTGGCAGTCCGTGACGGTATCAGGGCCATTCCCAACGAAACCTATTATCCTTTATATTCCCTTGGGGCTTCCTTTAAGGATATTTTCTTTGAGGTGCTGTGGCCGGCATCATTGCCAAAGTTTATTACAGCAATAAGGGTTGCTCTTGCCACGGCAATCTCCGTATTGTTCTTCACTGAGACCTTTGGCACACAGTATGGAATGGGATATTTCATTATGGATGCCTGGCTCAGGGTAAATTATCTGGAGATGTACTCGGGGATTGTGGTACTGAGCCTTCTGGGGCTCATCCTTTTTACTACTATAGATCTTATTGAAAGAAATGCTTGCCATTGGCAGTATAAATAAGCTATAACTAAGGTATAGAGGATTATGGCATGAGACTTTTGGTCTGATGAATTTCGTATGTATTATGCAGTATAATAGCTATATATAAAAATATATAGTTAAAATAGTTATAGTAATAATTCTACAAAAGGCGGGAAAAAGAGAGAATTTTATGCCAAACAATGAAAGGGGGATAGGAAATGGCTGTTGAAGTGAAGAACGTGGTGGAAATCTTTGTAGACCAGTATCTGGACAAGACTTTGGACAGCATTCCGGGGGTATGTCGCTGTGAGCAGTGTGTAGCTGATATTAAGGCGATTACATTGAATTCCATGAAGCCAAAGTATGTTAGTACATCCAGAGGAGAGGTGCTCAGCAAGCTGAAGGCTTTTGACCAGGGTAATCAGGTTGAGCTGCTTTGTATCGTAAAGAAAGCAGCAGACATGGTTATGACTAACCCGCACCATGAGGTTGTGAAGAAGAAAGGCAATGTTCTGTAATTGTTTGGTAATCTAAAAGGCCTATCGCAAATGCGATAGGCCTTTTTAGTTAGCATAGAGTATTGATATATGTGGATATATTATCTGTTGTTCTTGAAGAATTCCAGTGCAACTGGTGGGAACAGAGCATAGGACAGTACATCCTCATCGGAAGCATTTGGATAGCCCTTTTCGGCCAGTTCCTTCTTGAAGTCTGCTACCTTTGGCTCTTTGGCATCAGCTACAGCACAGTCGGTAATCATATCCTCAGGCTTAATCTTCATAGCCTTGAGAACTTCTTCCTTAACTGGCTTTGGAGTCTTACCAAACTTACCACGGGCCAGGTCCTTAACCTCGTTAGGAACCATGGTGTAGCGTGGCTGGCCATTGGCCATCATAATTACGTTCATTGTAGCCATGGTACCAACAATCTGGGAAGAAGGCGTTACAAGTGGTGGGAAGCCAAGGTCTTCACGAACTCTAGGCATCTCATCCAGCAGCTCCTGATACTTGTCAGCTGCGCCCATTTCCTTCAGCTGGTTAACCATGTTGGAAAGCATACCGCCTGGAATCTGGAAATCCAATACCTTTGGATTAACATCGAAGTAACCAGGGAGGTTGAACTCCTTCATGATTTCCTTCTTAACACCCAGGAAGTGCTTTGCGATAGGCTCCATAGCCTGACGGTCAAGACCGGTATCTCTCTCCAGACCCTCCAGAGTAGCGATCATGGTCTCAGTACAAGGCTGGGAAGTATCGTTAGCCAATGGGGACAGTGCGCAGTCAATAATGTCAACGCCAGCCTCAATAGCCTTCAGATAAGTCATGGAACCAAAACCGGAGGTGTAGTGGGTATGAAGCTCGATAGGGAGACCAACCTGTTCTTTCAGCTTTTTAACCAAATCCTCAGCTACATAAGGCTTCAACAGGCCGGACATATCTTTGATACAGATGGAATGAACACCCATCTTCTTCAGCTCAATTGCCAGATCAACGAAGGTCTGGTTGGTATGGAATGGGCTGATGGTGTATACGAGACAGCCCTGTACATGTGGCTTCTCTTTTGCTTTAAGAGCGGCATCAATAGCCGTACGGAGATTAGTTACATCGTTCAGTGCATCGAAAATACGGAATACGCCAACACCATGCTCGGAAGCCTTGTTAACGAAGGCACGTACCACATCGTCAGAGTAGTGGTTGTAACCCAGCAGATTCTGGCCACGCAGCAGCATCTGGATAGGGGTCTTCTTGAGATGGGCCTTAAGAGTATCAAGGCGCTCCCATGGATCCTCATTCAGGAAGCGGAGGCAGCTGTCGAAGGTAGCACCGCCCCAAGCCTCAAGAGCGTTGTAGCCTATATTGTCAAGGGCCTCCAGCTGAGGAAGCATCTGACCTATACGCATACGGGTTGCCAACAGTGACTGATGGGCGTCACGGAGAACGGTTTCAGTAATTTTTACTGGATTTGACATATTATAACATCTCCTTAAAAATATAATATTAAATTCCCCGAAATATATTGCTTATCCCCTTAAGCAATCTTTAATTCAAGTATAAGTTGTATGATAAATTTTGTCAAACAAATTCGGGATAAATTAATACCAATTAATGCCCTTCGCTACTAAATCAGTGCTGCATATTTTTTGGCAGCTCATCCACAATTTCAATATTGTCCAGAACGGATTTCATATTTTCACGGAAGCTTACCAAATAGGCCTGGCGAAGCTGGGTCTGGCGCTCCTTTTCCTCAGGGGTAAGGCCCACTGAGCGCTGCTTTCTGGAAAGTGCATTTATCTCTTCAATTAATTCCTTGGTAATCATGTTTCCTCCTAATTATGTATGTCAAACCAAATACTGGGATATTATACCCCAATTATTCAAATATTTCCATTCAGCTCATTTTCTTTATTTAATGGAAATTTGCCCACGGGATGTTCAAGAAAAGTGTTAATAAATAATCAATAATATGGTATAATCATAAAATACTGTAAAGATAATCCATTACAGAAAAATTGGTTAAAGGGAGCGAATACGATTATGAAATTAGTAGTAACTATCTTTGGAAAAGACCAGGTAGGCATTATTGCCAATGTAAGTAATATCTTGGCTGCCAAGAAGGTAAATATTACCAGCGTAAACCAGAATATCGTGGATGGCTTTTTTAACATGATTATGATGGCGGAGCTAACCGACAAATCTGTTAAATTGGCAGACATTCAAAAGGAGCTTAAGGAGAAGGGGCAGGAGATGAATCTTGAAATCAAGGTTCAGAACCAGGAAATCTTCAATATTATGCATAACGTATAATAAAAATATGCATAATGTATAATTAATTTGGCTGTTTAAGATGTATGTGAGCTTTGAGCATGTTGGAGGTCTGTTTAGTGATTACAATTGACAATATCTTGGAAACAAACCGTATGATTACGGAGAACAAGCTGGATGTACGTACCATTACCATGGGTATTTCCCTCCGTGATTGCGCTCATCCCAATATTAACCAGTTCTGCAAGAACGTGTATGACAAAATTACAAAAAGTGCTGAGTTTTTGGTAAAGACCGGTGAGGATATCGAGGCTCAGTATGGTATTCCTATCATTCATAAGCGTATTTCCGTAACTCCTATTGCTATAGCCGCCGAGGCCTGCGAAACAGATTCCTATGTCCCTGTGGCAGAGGTTTTGGACAAGGCTGCAAAAGAGGTTGGCGTAAACTTTATTGGAGGTTTCTCTGCCCTGGTGGACAAGGGCTTCACCAAGGGGGATAAGATTCTTATTGACTCAATTCCGCAGGCACTTTCCACAACTGATGTAGTATGCTCATCTGTAAATCTTGGTTCCACCAAGGCTGGTATTAATATGGACTGTGTACGTCAGATGGGGGAGGTCATCAAGCGGACTGCAGAGCTGACCAGGGATCAGGATGCCTTGGGCTGCGCCAAGCTGGTGGTGTTCTGCAATGCCCCTGGGGATAATCCTTTCATGGCCGGTGCCTTCCATGGGGTAAATGAAGCTGAAAAGGTGGTCAGTGTAGGTGTCAGCGGTCCGGGTGTGGTTAAGCACGCCCTGGAGGATATTAAGGGAGCAGATTTTACTGAGGTGGCTGAAACCATTAAGAAGACTGCCTTTAAGATTACCCGTGTGGGCCAGCTGGTGGCCCGTGAGGCCTCCCGTCGTCTGGGCGTGCCTTTTGGCATTATTGACCTTTCCTTGGCCCCAACTCCTGCTGTAGGTGATTCCGTTGCCAACGTATTGGAGGAAATGGGTCTGGAGCGCTGCGGTGCCCCGGGAACAACTGCGGCTTTGGCACTTCTTAATGATGCAGTGAAGAAGGGCGGACTTATGGCATCCTCCCATGTAGGCGGTCTCTCCGGGGCATTTATTCCTGTCAGCGAGGACCAGGGCATGATTGAAGCCATTGAGTGCGGCTCCCTTTCCATTGAGAAGCTGGAGGCCATGACCTGCGTATGCTCCGTAGGCCTTGATATGATTGCTGTTGAAGGTGATACTACTGCCGCCACCATATCTGGAATCATTGCAGATGAAGCTGCAATAGGTATGATTAATAACAAGACCACTGCTGTCCGTATTATTCCTGTTCCAGGCAAGAAGGTGGGAGACAGTGTGGAATTTGGCGGTTTGTTGGGCCGTTGTCCTATTGTCAAGGTCCGTAACAGTTGGAGCTCTGATGCCTTTATTGCCAGAGGGGGACGTATTCCGGCACCTTTGCGCAGTCTGACCAACTGATTATACTAGGGAATTTTGGTGACAACCATGAGAGTAACCAAAAAAATTAAGGAAAAGCAAATAGAAATACTGGGGCAGATTTATGCAGGGGCAAAGCCCGAGCTAATATACAAAAATTCCTTTGAGCTTCTTATAGCTGTTATTTTGTCTGCCCAGTGTACAGATAAGAGGGTAAATGTTACCACGGCCCGCCTTTTTTCCAAGGCACCAGATGCCCAGTCCATTATCGATATGGGCATTGATGCTCTGGAGCAGGAAATCCGTGACTGCGGTCTCTTTCGCAGCAAGGCAAAAAATATTATGGCCACATGCCGTACATTGGTGGAGGAATTTGACGGGGAGGTTCCGGAGGATTTTGATACCCTGCTGAAGCTGCCAGGGGTGGGGAGAAAGACTGCCAACGTGGTGAGCTCTGTGGCTTTTAACAGGCCGGCCATTGCGGTGGATACCCATGTGTTCCGCATTTCCAACCGTCTGAAGCTGGCGGCGGGGGAAACTCCTATGGAGGTGGAGCAAGGCCTTATGAAGGCCATTCCAAGGGAAAAGTGGTCAGAGGCCCATCATTGGCTTATTTGGCATGGGCGTAAAATATGCAAGGCGAGAAAGCCTTTATGTACTGAGTGCCCTCTGGCAGAGGTTTGTCCCAGCAATGAGGCAAAATAAGGGGCAAAAATAAGGCAGAACAATGTGGCATAATAATGTGGCATAATAACCAAGTAAAGTGATGAATAAATAAAGAAATGAAATGTAGCGTGGAGTTTTGGAGTGATGCAATTGATTTATCGTAAGGCAAAATTTGTAGATATAGAAGAAATATATGAGCTGGTGAACCATTATGCGGAGGAGGGGCTGATGCTGGCCCGTTCCCGTAACGCTCTTTATGAATCTCTCCGTGACATGATTGTGGCCATTGATGAAAAGGATGGCATTGTTGGGGTAGGGGGACTTCATATTACATGGGAGTTTATGGCGGAAATTCGTTCACTGGCAGTAGACCCTGCCCATAGTCGTCGGGGGATTGGCAGAGAAATAGTCCACAGGCTCATTGAGGAAGGCAGGGAGCTGGGCATAAGCCAGGTGTTTACCCTTACCTATCAGGAGAAATTTTTCGAAAAATGCGGTTTTAAGGTAATCAGCAAGGATGAGCTTCCCCATAAGATCTGGAAGGAATGTATTGATTGCCCTAAATTCCCTAACTGCAACGAAATTGCCATGTTGTTTGAATAATTTACTTGACACTAAAAATTCACATTGCTATAATTATGCACATGAAGTGTAAAGCATGTTCATATTGAAAAGGCATTGAGCGAGAGAAGTAATCAGCAGAGCTTTTCAGAGAGCTGTGGGTTGGTGCAACACAGCAAGTGAAACTGACGAAATACACTCGTGAGCCGCAGGCTGAACTGACAGTAGGTCTTGCCGGAAGCCCCCGTTACCGTAGGCTAGGGTATGTTAGTACCCGAAGAGAGTGGCTTGCCAAGGCAAGCAGGGTGGTACCGCGAGTAATGACTCGTCCCTGTTATGGGGACGGGTTTTTTTATTTTTCTGCCTGAACATTTTCTTCAAACTAACGACTGAAGGTTTATTGTTAATTTTGGAGGAGGAAAAAATTATGATTATTGTAATGGCACCAGGATCTACAGAAGCGGATTTAGAGAGAGTAAAAACGAAAATCAAGTCCGAGGGCTTGGAATACCATCTTTCCACCGGTACTTCACGTACCATTGTTGGCGTTATCGGCGATAAGAAGGCCATCAGCGAGCTGGAAATGCACTGTGCATTGCCGGGGGTGGAAAAGACCGTTCGTATCACTGAGAAATACAAGCTGGTAAGCCGTGAGTTCAAGCAGGAAAATTCCATAATTGATGTGGGTGGCGTAAAAATTGGCGGTTCCGAGCCTGTGGTAATGGCAGGACCATGTGCCGTTGAAAGCATGGACCAGCTTATGGAGGCCGCCCAGGCCGTGGCTGAAGGCGGTGCCCAGTTCCTTCGTGGCGGTGCCTACAAGCCGCGTACTTCCCCTTATGATTTCCAGGGCATGGCTGAGGATGGTCTGCAGATGCTTCGCAAGGCCGCAGACAAGTTCAATCTTAAAGTGGTAACAGAGGTATTGGATCAGCGCACCGTGGAGGAAGTGGCTGAGTACACCGATGTGCTTCAGATTGGTGCCCGCAATATGCAGAATTTCCAGCTTCTCAAAGAGGTTGGTCGGGCCGGACGCCCTGTACTCCTTAAGAGAGGTCTTTGCGCCACCATTAAGGAGTGGCTCAATGCTGCTGAGTACGTTATGAGCTCCGGCTGTGACGATGTGATTTTCTGTGAGCGGGGTATCCGTACTTATGAAACCTACACCAGAAATACATTGGATCTCAGTGCAGTTGTAGCTGTAAAGGAGCTGTCCCATTTGCCAATTATTGTGGACCCAAGTCATGGTACCGGCCGTCGCAGCATGGTAAGCCCAATGGCCAAGGCAGCAATTGCCGCAGGGGCAGACGGCCTTATTATCGAGGTGCATCCACATCCGGAGGTGGCCCTGTGCGATGGTGACCAGTCATTGACTCCGGTGGAATTCAAAAAGGTAATGGCTGAAATTAAGCGCATGTCCGCCATTTTAAGGGAGGAATAATCAATGGCCAGATTGAATCTTGCCATAATCGGTGTGGGCCTTATTGGTGGCTCTTTAGGACTTTGTCTGAAGGATAAGCTGGGAGAGGACATTTATATAACAGGCCAGTGCCGTACCCAGGAGTCCATGGACAAGGCCATGGAAATGGGGGCAGTGGACTTCGCCTCTTCTGATATAGAGAAAGTGGTGAAGGATGCTGATGTGATTTTCCTCAGTACCCCTGTATTGCAGATGGTGCCTATGGTGGAGAAGATGCTGCCATATTTAAAGTCAGGGGCCATTATAACAGACGCCGGCAGTACAAAGCAGTTTATCTGGAAAAGTCTGAAGGAGCTTTTGCCACCGGATATTTATTATGTGGCAGGGCACCCTATGACGGGCCGTGAAATGAGCGGTGTCACCGCAGCCAAAAAGGACCTTTTTGAAAATAAGTGCTACGTAATAGTGGAAAATACCGGGGCACCAAAGGAAGCCACTGATAAGATTTGCCAGCTGGTTAGACTCACCGGGGCGGATCTGGAAACCCTGGATATTGCCAAGCACGACCGCTGTGCTTCCGTAATAAGTCACATACCCCATGTGGCTGCAGCGGGACTGGTAACCCTTTTGAATCGCAGCCATGGTGATATGGAGGCCTGCCTTAAGCTGGCGGGAGGCGGTTTTAAGGATACTACCCGTATAGCATCCTCCAATGCGGACATGTGGGCAGATATATGCATGACCAATCAGGAGGCCATAACCAACCATCTGAAGCTGCTGCAGGGGATTTTGGCAGAGGTAATTGTGGCTATTGAAAGCGGTGACCGTCAGGCAGTTCACGACTATTTCGCCGAATCCAAGAAGCGCCGTGACAGTATTCTGGAGCAGACCAAGAATATGTATGAGTTGATTTAAATAAAAAAACGTCAAATTAAAAACGAGGTTCGCATATTAAAATGCTGACCTCGTTTTTTACGTTTTATTCCTCTTCTGTTGGCTCTGGCTCTTCCTCTTTTTTGGTGCAGATAATCTTGTCTACCCTGTATTTGTCCAGACGGCTTATCTCAAAGGTGAAGTCATCCCATTCCACCTTTTCACCCTTTTTAGGAATATAGCCGAAGAGGGAGGTGACGAAACCGCCCATGGTCTGGTAATAGTCCTGTTCTTCCTCCGGCAGCTCATCGATATCGAATTTTTCCTTAAAGTCATCAATGGAGCACATGCCGTCAATGTACCATTCATTGTCATCCTTTGGTACAATCTGAAGCTGCTCCTGTTCGTTTACGTTGTTTGTATCGCCAATAAGCTCAATGAGAATGTCCTGCAGGGTAATAAAGCCGATTACGCCGCCGTATTCATCAAGGACAACAGCCTCATGGATGCCGGATTCCTTAAACTGCTCCAGTACACGGAAGGTTTCCATGGAACGGGGGATGAACATCGGCTTGCGGATAAATGGCTCCAGCTCCAGGGACTCATTATTAAGAGCTGCATTTAAAAGATCCTTGGTGTAAATTACGCCGCAGAATTCATCAAGACTGTCGCGGCCCACGGGAATAATATATTCTGAAGAATTCTTTATAAGGTCCAGATTGTGCTCAAGGGAATCATTAATATCCAGCCACATCATCTGGGTTCGTGGCGTCATAAGGGAATATGCAGTCTGGTCACTCATGTGGAATACCCGGTCCACCAAATCCTGCTCCGTTTTTTCAAAGGTTCCGTCCTCTGTGCCTTGTTCTATAAGGTCTTTTACCTCGTCCTCGGTGACCACGTCCTCATATTTGAGATTGATGCCGAAGAAGCTGAGAAAGAAGCTGGCTGAGGTTTCAAGAATGGCCGTAATGGGGCGTGTTAACTTTACAAGAGTCTTTAATGTCCCCTGGCAGTTTATAAGGGTCTGCTCAGGGTGGCGCATGGCAATGGAGTTTGGCAAAAATTCTGAAAGAAGCAGTGTAAAGTATGTAACCACCACAATGCTGGCCACCAATGCAACTGTATCGTGATATGGAAGGAAGCTTATATATTCACCTACCACAGGGGAAAGAAGTACGCTGGTGGCAACGCCCATCAATATGCTGACAAGGGTAATGCCAATCTGTACCACCACAAATGCCAGCTCCGGAGCCTCGAAGAGCTCAAGGGCAGCCTTGGCGTCGGGCACATTGTCATCAACCATTTTTTCCAGTCGGCTTTTGTGGCTCTCCGTCAGAGCCGTCTCTGCCATGGCAAAAAATACATTAATCAGCATCAAAACAAATATTATGGCAAATATAAGTGTGGGGTGATAGGTATCCAAAAAAACAACACTTCCTTTAAAATAAATAGTTTGTATATTATTTTAACATAAAAGTGTGACTTCAAGGTAACTTTCGGCAAGAAATTTTTCTTGACAGGGAAGTAGAGAAAGAATAGTATAATAACTGTTATGCAACATTAGTTATGCAACAAAAGTTTTAGAGATAGAAAGCGAGGCACTTTCAGAATCTGTGGTTGGTGGCATTTAGTTTTGCAACCCTGATTGTCACCGATGATTGCCCATATACGGATAAGGAGATGAGCAGTGTGTTTACGGAAATGAGCCTGGCTCTCTGCAAGGCCTACAAGGAAGTACCGGGTCTAATTACCGGCGAATTTGACCGGGATAAGATTTTTAGTGAGCTGGTCAGAAAGTAAAACCTTATGCCGAGTAGTGAGATAGCTTGTTTTTGGGAGGAATAATTATGAAGACCATTGGATTATTAGGCGGTATGAGCTGGGAAAGTACCATTACATATTATGAGATTTTGAATAAAACCATCGTTGAGAAGCTGGGGGGCTACCATAGTGCCAAGATTATGATGTACAACGTTGATTTTGCCGAGTTGGAGGAGAATATGTCCACCGGCAACTGGGCAGGCAATGCAAAAATTCTGTCTGAGGCAGCCAAGCGGCTGGAGAATGCCGGGGCGGACTATATTGTTATCGCCACCAATACCATGCATAAGCTGGTGCCGGATATTGAGAAGAATATCAGCATACCTATTTTGCACATTGCGGATACTACGGCAGAGAAGATAAAAGAGGATGGCCTGACAAAGGTGGGTTTCTTGGGGACCAAGTTCTCCATGACTCAGGATTTTCTGCATGAACGCTTCAGAAAGGCCGGCCTGGAGGTAATGATACCGGATGAGGCGGATATTGAGCTTGTTAATGAAATAATCTTTGATGAGTTGTGCCTCGGTAAAGTTTTGGAGTCCTCCCAGGAGGAGTATCAGCGCATAATTGCTTATATGAAGGATCGGGGCGCTCAGTGTGTTATTTTGGGCTGTACGGAAATCGGTATGCTGATAACTGCTGCGGATAGTGTGTTGCCGGTATATGATACTACCCTGATTCATGCCCGTGAGGCTGCCTTAAAGGCTTTGGAGGATTAATAGTTAGACTTAGTACAGGTAAATAGGGGAGAATTGGATGACTTTAGTATTGTATGTTCACGGAAAGGGCGGCAGTGCAGCAGAGGCTGAACATTATAAGGCGCTGTTCCCGGATGATGAGGTTGTGGGGCTGGATTATAAGACCAGCTCACCTTGGGAAACGGGGAAGGAGATAAAGTCCTTTGTCGAGGAGCTAAAAAAACAGTATGACAATGTAATACTGGTGGCCAATAGTATCGGTGCCTTTTTCAGCATGAACGGAAATCTGGATGGACTTGTTCAGAAGGCCTATTTCATTTCGCCGATTGTGAATATGGAACGGCTCATTGAAGACATGATGATGTGGGCCAATGTAACGGAGGCCGAGCTGGAGGCCAAGGGGATCATATCCACGGAGTTTGGGGAGGATTTGTCCTGGGAGTATCTTTCCTATGTGAGAAGCCACCCCATCAGCTGGAGCGTGCCAACAGAAATATTGTATGGCAGCAAGGATAGCTTGACTTCCCTGGAAACCATGGAGAAATTTGCCAAGAAGCATAATTGTGGTTTGACAGTTATGGAACAGGGTGAGCATTGGTTCCATACTGAGGAACAAATGGAGTTTTTGGATAATTGGATTAGGTCAAATTAGTATAGAAAGAAGCGAGAAAATTGAATAATAAAGATATAATAATTCGTCGTGAAACAGAGCAGGACCACCATGCTGTAGAAAATCTGGTACGGGAAGCATTCTGGAACGTGTATCGTCCCGGCTGTGTGGAGCATTATGTACTGCATAAGCTGAGAGATAATGCTGACTTTGTGCCGGAGCTGGATTTTGTCATGGAAAAGGGAGGCATTCTCATTGGCCAGAATATATTTATGCGGGCTAATATTAAGACTGATAATGGGCAAAATGTTCCGGTAATGGCCATGGGACCAATCTCCATTGCACCGGAGTTTAAGCGGCAGGGCTACGGAAAACTGTTGCTGGATTATTGCCTGGAAAAGGCGGCAGAGCTGGGCTGTGGGGCCATGTGCTTTGAAGGAAATATTGATTTTTACGGCAAGAGCGGCTTTAACTACGCCAGCGAATTTGGTATCCGCTATCATGGCCTGCCCGAGGGGGCGGATGCTTCCTTCTTCCTTTGCAAGGAATTAAAGCCGGGCTATTTGGCCGGCATTACAGGGGAATATGCTCCACCGGCCGGCTATATGGTGGCCGAGGAAAATCCGGAGGAGCTGGAGGCCTTTGAAGCCCAGTTCCCGCCAAAGGAAAAGAAGGTCCTGCCGGGACAGATTTTCGGGTAATTATTGTATGGCATTGCGGAGGAGTTATGGTACTTATCATAAACACAACTTCAAATAGCAATATGTCAGAAATATTAAAAGGGCTTCTTAATCAGAAAAAGACAGCTTTTGAAGTCATTGATACAGCTGATATGAACATAAGCCATTGCATGGGCTGTGGTCATTGCTGGCTGAAGAATCCCGGCATCTGTGTTATCAATGATGATTATGCAGGGATAATACAGAAAATTATTGCCGTTGATCAGCTGTGGGTTATTTCGGACACGGCTCTTGGTTTTCTGAATCATAAGGGGAAGAATGTTTTTGACCGGATACTGCCGATTCTCTGTATTTATCTGGAGTTTCGTGGTGACCAGATGCGGCATATCCTTCGTTATGATAAGCGGACGGATATTGGGATTATTTATCAGGGGGACGCCAATAGAAACTATCTGCGGCAGTGGCTGGACCGGTGTACCGATAATCTGGACAGCAAATCCCTGGGGGCTTATCCTGTGGCTGAGTTGAAGGAGGCGGCAAAATGCATGCACTGATTATTAACGGCAGTCCACGGGTGAAGCAGTTCAGCAATACGGATAAGATATTGGAAAAGTTCACCGCCGGGCTTCAGGAGGGTGGCTGTTCCAGTGAGGTTTATGAGATTTCTGTCCGCAATGACTGGGAGAAAATCCGGGAAGCCTTTAAGGAAAATGATAACATCATAATCGCCTTGCCTCTTTATGTGGAGTGTGTTCCGGGGCTGCTGATGGAGTTTTTGGAAGGTCTTGCACCCAAGAATGAAAATACTCAGTTGTCCTTTATTTTACAGAGCGGTTTTGCTGAAGGGGCCCAGCTTCGCTGCGGTGAGAATTATTTAAGATTATTGGCTGGGCAGCTGGGGTGCAAATACGGTGGAACCCTGGTAAAAGGTGACAATTTCGGCATACGTTTTGCTGAGGGCAAGGAACGGGATAAAATTACGGAGCCTTATCGTAAAATGGGGCAGATTTTCGCCCGGAATGGCGATTTCTTTTCCGATGAATGCCGTAAATTCACCGGGCTGGAAATCTTTCCGCTCCCTCTGCGCCTGTGCCTAAAGCTGATGTTTAAAACGGTACAGCGCAAAAACTTTCAAAAAGTGGCCGCCAAATGGGGCTGTACCAAGCCACTGGATTATAAGCCTTATAAGGAAAAATGATACTAAAGCACCTAGCCTCGGTTAGGTGCTTATTCTTTTATTACTATCAAAAATAGGAATTTATCCTATGCATAACTGTTTATAACATGGGATACTTTTCTAAATCCTTGATTATCCTTATAAAACATTATCTAGCAAGGCTTTGGTTAATAGCTGAATTTTTTTAAATTGTCATAACATGGCATAAAAAATCATATTTTTGCCTCCAAAAGGTATAAAATTCGGTATAAATATCCTGTGTTGTTAAGTTATCCACAGCCTCATTTTATATAACATGTAATTTTGTAATTTCATCTTTGACAGTATCAAAATTTACATGGGTATAAATATTGAGGGTTATACTTATATTGGAATGTCCCATAATATATTGAAGAACCTTGGGATTGATTCCGGCCTTTGCCATTTTGGTGCAATAGGTATGCCTACAAATATGTGGAGTTATTTTAGGCATATGAGATTCCTTGTGAACCCTGTTATATTTTTTAACAATACGCTTAAAATAATTTTCCCAATGATATGAAAATGCTATCTTCCCACTTCTGGTGAAGTATAAAAAGCCTGTATAGCCATCAATCATTGGCTCAATTTTTGGTGCATTCCTGTTTGCAATAATCTTTATAAAGCATGCTTCAACATCAGGAGTCATAGGAATAATTCTGGTACCACTTTTCGTTTTTGTTTTTTCTACATAGTAGCCAATCTTTGGCCTATTTAGAAGTTGATGATTAATATTGATTCTATGGTGTTTAAAATCAATATCATTTATAGTCAGACCACAAAATTCAGAAATACGCATTCCTGTATTGAAGAGTACATAAATTCCTTCATAATATTTTTTGTAATGTACATCTTTTTTTATTCGGCCTACCATAACCTTTTTGTTTTCCTTGCTGATACCGTTTACTCTGATCTTCATAACTGATTCCTCCTAACATAATTAATATTCGACATTGAAGCTGTACTTCAACTTACACCCCCATTATGTCGTGGGTTAGGAGTTTTAGGAGTGGGTGATAGGTCCCGAATTAAGAATAAAAATAAAACTCCCAACCGAGGTCGGGAGCTGTGTTTGCACACAGAATATAAAAAAGAACGCATCCGTACCCAGATATACGCCCGCCTATATTAATTTTTGTTGGAAACTACATCTTGTAATGATATAATTTTTCAAAAGATAATCATTATTTGCATTAGTATTGCTAAGGATACATTAACCTACTATCAACACTATTCTTCCAAAATGGAGGGGCATTCAGCTTTAGATCAATGGAAGATATGAAAGTAGAGTACAATATAAAAAGTCAGTAGAAGTAATTATTTTGGCTTTAATAACGGAGTAATAATATGGTCAAAGAGATACTTGATTTAATAAAATACATTTTTGGTCAATTCATTCAAATAACAGATGGGGAGGACAAAGCAGAGACTAGCCAGGATAAAGAAAAACCGCCCCCTTTATACGATACAACAGATTATGACACTATATGTCAAGACGATGAGTACTATATAGAAGAAGGGCTACCATATGAGTATGTTCATACAGGAAAATATTTTTATGGAAATGAGCATACGAAATTTTATGCTTTCTCCGAAAAAGTAGATACTGGGGTGTATTTCTGTAGCTGTCAAAGAAGAGCTATAAAAAATAATTTGGCTATATGTGACAGATTTTTTTATCCATCCCATCATGTGTCAGGAGATCCTCTTTTTGGATTGCTTAATGAAATGCGGTTTCCAGCGTGTATAAATAAAATAATAGAGGATAATCATTGTAATAACGGAGATGAAATATTTAGTCTGCTGAGATTCAAAGATGGTCTATGTCACCTATGTAATCAAGTGACGCCGACAGAAGATTATACCGAGTATGTATATGCTTCAAAATTCGAAAAGAAATATGGTCAATATTTACAAGCAGGACTACACGATTTGGGTATCGGCAGGTACTTTGATACTGGGACTGTCTATTTCATTAAGGAATTAATGCCAGATGATGTAAAAAGTATTTTGTTACCACCAATGAGCGAAATATTATCAGATATAAAATTATCAAACTCATTATCAAACGATGAGTTAGCACGCGTACAACGACTATTGGATTATATTGATAAAATGCCCGAACCGGATAGAACCATAATAATGTATCAACAGTCTGATTATGCAAAGCCATTTGGTGATAAATATATTATTGATGAAAATGGCAGAGTATATTTGACGAAAGCCCTACGAAAACGCTTCCTTGAAGTAAAGAGTGCAGTCGTTAGTGAAATAAAAACTGCTTTTAAGGTCAAAAGGTGGGTCAATGAATCAATATTAACAAATTATGTCATGGATATTTTCACAGATAAAACAATCTTCACTCATTACAGACCGGCTATCCTCGAAGGACTGGAACTTGATATTTTTATAAAGGAATTGAACCTTGGCATTGAGTATCAAGGTGTGCAGCATGAAAAAGCCATAAAAGTATGGGGAGGGGAGGAAGGATTAAAGATAAGGAAAGAGCATGATGAAAGGAAAGCACGGCTTTGCAAAGAGAATGGGATCAAATTAGTTTATTTTTGGTACAGTGAAGATATCTCCAAAGATTTTGTAAAGGAAAAATTAGAGAAATATATCGGCTCTGATTGAGAGGCTATAACCCAAGGACTCAAAAAAAGAATTGAGTCCTTTTTTTACTGTCCCGTTCCCCATGAGGAGACTAGGTTGTTACACTCACATCGCAGCTGGATTCGTGTCTGCACACAGCAATAAAAGAGAGCACCGCCCCATCACCCGGTATACATCCCGCCCTCAAAAAAGTAGAACGCATGATTTTTATGTTGGTCATATTTTTGTTCAGGGAAGTGTTTTCAAGTTTTGTTTAAAATGATAACATACAAATAATAAAAATTGCTTAGCTTTATTACCCTCAAATTTTGTGTTATTCAACATGAGAAAGGAGAACAGTGATATGCTATGACCAAAGAAAGATTAAGAGAAGTATTGGACGATGAACTGCAAGATGTTGGCTTTGAGTATGGTGGAGAAAACCATCTTATTATTCCTCATGGCAGCAAAAGATATACTGTTTGCTATGGTGATGAGAGCAAGGATTACACAAATATTGATGAAATGATGAATGATAAAGTCTTTTATGGTAAATCACTTAACGAAATAGCTAGCCAGTTGACATTGCATTTTTATTAATCAATACGACCATCCAAAATGTAGGAGCATCCAACCTAATCGAGAGGTGGTAACTATGAAATGGTACGAAGATTATAATACGTTTTTAGCTAGATTTGAATCAAGCGGTGAATTGATGGATGAAACCACCTTTTATTTTCGTAATGAAGAAAAGGAGGAAATTCATTATATAGGTTGTTTGCTAAACTATGATAATCCGTATTGGGTAGGATATTGTGACATGCCAGACGGATGCGAATTTTCTACCGCAAAAGAAATGTTTGAAGCAAAAATATTTGATGGAAGATCAATAAAGGAAAGATGGAATGAACTGGTGATTGTAGGAATAGGTGGAATAAGAATCAAAGATTGGGTCTGATTTTCTTCTTGTAACCTCAGTCCTGTCTTATAATGCGATAGTTTCTTCCAAATGGAGGGTCATTCAACTAAAAGTCTTGAATAGCATGAAAAAAGGGGGGACTGCAATGAGCATAGGTCACGGTGCTTGCGCCAAGCTGGTGGATTATGATGATGCCATGGTCATGTATGCTTATTGCTGTTATGACATAAATAACAGAGAATACAAGCGTTTTGAAAATCTGCTGGATGGAGAGATTTATGTAAGCCGGGATGCCTTTATTGAACCAGAGATACATGAGAGAAAACGAAGGATGCCCAGCGGGCGCAAAAGGATGGTTGTTAAACGGGTGAAAAGAAGGCCTCCTTTTGATGAGTTGTTTGCTAAAGGAAAAATTCAGGTTAAGAATGCAAGCGGTACATGGCATATCTGTAATTACAATATAGATTTTATGGTTTTAAAGATACTAATTGAGATATTTAATGGATACCAAGAGACAGGAACGATACCTCAGCATATTGGCGTGTACTATTGAATAGCTATTTATTTAAAATAATAAGAGGTGAATCTTATGATAAAGTTATATGACAGAGTCCTGCTGAAAACTGGTGAAACTGCTTCTATTGCTGAAATTTATGAGCAGGGGAAAGTGTATGAGGCCGATATAGACAAGGAAGACGGCGACATAGAAACCGATACTATATCCCAGGAAGATATCGTAAAAGTTGTAAATAGACCAAATGATAATTGGGATGATGAGGTCTTTACAGATGACTAAAATGGAAAAACTATTAGAGTCATTACCGGAATACGATTTGAAAGATGCAAAGGCTTGGCTGGAAAACCACCCGGAAGAAGTGCCAGCTGATGAGGACGAAGCAGTAGAGAAGTTAATTTTTAACATTTCATGGGAATACAAATATCGTGCAGAATCGGCACCAATCAGAGAAGGGGGCATGTGGGAAAAACGAAAAGCTAAATTGTACGATAAATGGAAAAAGCTCGGTCTGGTGGATTGACTACCAATACATCCCTATAAAAATGAGGGCCATTCAACGAAGGTGGCTTTCACAAATCGGATCTTTTAAATATTGAACCCACGCTCAAGGAGGTTACTACATATGATTGGTTTAAAGGAAAAACTGAAAAACTGGTTGCAAGACACATTGGAAATCCGTACTCCGGAAGAAGCTGAACTAGCTAAAATGCGACAATATGTAGCGAACCTAAATAATGCAGCTTCAGCCTTAGACCATGAAATATCAATGAAGAAAGATGAACTGGTGGAACTTGATGAAGCTCTGTTATTACAGTCCTTTTCCTTATATAAGCCACAATATGAATTTACAAACTCTGAACAGTATAGACAAAAACTGGATAGCATTCGCGAACAGCAGAAGTACATGCTTAAAAATAATATCGCCGCCTACGGTGCCACGGACTGGACTGTAAACGGTAGCAAGCGTGAAGGAAACAAGATGGTAAGGGATACTCAGAAACTGCTACTCCGGGCATTTAACTCTGAATGCGAGTTTGTCACAAGCAAGGTAAAGTACAATAATTATGATTCCTGCCGAAAGAGAATTGAAACGGCCTATAACACCATTCAAAAACTTGGTGTGACCATGCAAATATCTATTAATCCACAGTATTACAGCTTAAAAATCCAAGAAATGTACCTGGCTCTTGAATACCAGCAGGCTAAGCAGCGTGAAAAAGAACATGAGCGGGAAATGAGGGCTCAAATGCGTGAAGAAGCAAAACTCCAACAGGAGATTGAGGAAGAACGTGAGAAGATCAAGAAGGAACAGGCCCACTACAAAAATGCCCTTAAAGATACCGAGGCTCAACTTGCCACTGCCAGTGATACAGAAAAGGAACTGCTATTAGAGAAAAAACGGTCCCTTGAAGAGCAGTTATCTGAAATAGACAAAAACCTTAAGGATGTCGATTATAGGGAGGCAAACCAAAAGGCAGGATATGTATATGTTATATCAAACATTGGCTCATTTGGTGAGAACGTATATAAAATAGGCATGACCAGGAGGCTTGACCCAATGGACAGAGTATCTGAACTTGGTGATGCTTCGGTTCCATTCAATTTCGATGTACACGCCATGATTTTTAGCGATAATGCACCAAAACTAGAAGCCGCCCTCCATAGGGCCTTTGAAAATAAAAAATTGAACATGATTAATACACGCCGTGAGTTTTTCAATGTCACCCTTGACGAAATCGAGCAAGTGGTAAAGAGTAATTTTGACAGAACTGTGGAATTCATAAGAACGGCTGATGCAGAACAGTACCGTGAAAGTCTGAAAATAAGAGAACAAATAAATAGCTAACCCATACGCCACTAAAAATGAGGTTTATTTTACATGGAGGTATATTTTGTCATGAGAAATTTATTTATAAAACTGTTTTTTATAGCAATTCTTCTAGTCAATTTACCAAATTCTACTAATGCTGCAATGCAAGATGACGGACATTGGCATTGGCTAATTTCTGACGAAAATATGGGGATGTTTGTAAACACCGATACTATAAGATATACAAATTCAAATGACAAGATAAATAAAAAATTATTATCTGGGTGGTTTCTGTATGTTTATGATTCTACTCATGCAGAAAAATATTTAGATGACCCCAATATAAGATATGGCAAAGTTTTAGCACAAATAGATAAAAACAATAAAAAGCTAAGAAATTTGCAACAGGTATTCTATGATTACAACGAACAACCTGTAAGCACAAACAACAAGATTCAAGCATGGGAATATGTTATTCCAGGAACCAATGGTGAGATTATATATAATGCTCTAGTCGAATATTCAACTAAATTTTCTGAGAACGTTGAAAAAAACACACAATCATGATATAGAGAATGCGCTGTTTTAGATGATCTCAAAATGATGTTCAACTAAAAGCAACCAGCATAAAAATCATACAGCCCAATACCAAAAAAGCCTACTAGAATGCTAATAATCACACGCCAGTAGGTCACAATTCATTTTCCTATACAAAGCTCAACAGCAGTCCGGCTAATGATATGCTCCCCCTATAAGAGACAGTGAAAAACAAAAACTGTCATTATAGGGGGATTTTTCTATGCCACATAAAAAGAAAGCGACTACTGAAGAAATAATTAGAGTCATTCATGCATACTTATCTGAAGAAATTGAATTAAAAGATGCTGCCCAGCAACTTCAAGTTCATACTTCCACGATACGTAGATGGATAAGACATTATAAGGCCGAAGGGATCCAATTTTTTATGCCTCACGAACATAATCGTGTGTACTCAGCAGAGCTAAAGATGAAGGCTGTTCTTAGTTATTTAAACGGTGAAGGCGGC
>NZ_JHWV01000023.1 GCF_000622005.1 Anaerovibrio sp. RM50
TTCCATTTCGTTGAGTTCAAATTTCTTGTTCATAATATTATCTCCCTTCTTTATGGGCTGTGCCCTTGTTGTTTTCTGTCCTTACATACGGACTGGGGAGAAATGTATTACAAAATAATCAAAAAAATTATTTTGAGGTATCTATGAGACTTTTGGGCAAAATAATACGCTCCCAATGGAGAGGCGGGAGCGCTTTAAGAAGGTATGATATTCTGGTGTGAAGGGATAACCAACACACCAATTGAAAAAAATAGACCCATCAATGATGATAACATTAAATTGAACGTAAAGCAATATATTTATGGATTCAGAATATATGTATTAAAAAATAATTGTTATCTAATTAAAATACAACATATTATTCCATAAATAGAATATATATTGTAACAAATAATAATTATTGGCAAAAATTTTTCATGGTATTTTACTTAACAATTTTAGGTGGATGGTAAAGTTTTGTCACTAAATTTCACCGTTTTTGGTAATGTTTTGGTTAAGTTCATATAATTCGTGCAAAAAATATTTAAGTTATGTAAAAATAGTTATAATAAATATGTAAATTGAATAATAGACATTATATTCTGAAATGTTATAATAAAGCCTGTAAAACATAGGCCTTTTGGTCCAAAGGGGGTGAATAAAGTGAGTTTGGTGTTTAAAACCATTTCTCATAATAAACGATCGTGATATTCAGTTTTTTTAGGCGAGCAAGACTGAATGAAAATGGGGTATTATTATGATTTTTTCAAGGAACCTTAAAAGGCTCCGATATTTTAAAAAGGCTACGGTGCATGAGGTTTCAACTGCTGTTGGCGTAAGCTTGGAGACTTATGCTGCATGGGAGTCAGGGGAAAAGGAGCCGTGGCTGGATGATTTGTGCCGATTGGCAAAGTTTTTTAAATTGCCTATTGATTATATCGTGGATGACGACTTTGATTATGAGGAATATCTGCGCCAGCTGAAGGCAAGAGGTATGCTGGATTAAGCATAAGGGAGGTGCCACGGCATCTCCCTATAATATTGAAAGTGGAGTATATAAATGAAAGGCGCACTTTGGTGCGTCTTTTTCATGGGCTTATGCCCGTTTCCGTTTCTGTTCATTTAGTTCCTGCTGCTTCATCCGCCCCTGGACAATTTTGATGGCCCGCTCCGCAATAAAATGTTCCAGGGCCTGGGTAAAGGCATCGGGATTTACGGCAATATCATCTACCCTGGCATAAGGGGAGGACATATTGGAGCGATTATATCCCAGCATGGTGGTGTGGCCATACCACTGGTCGGCCCCAAGAAAGAAAATATATCCTTCGTCCAGAATTTCAAACTGGCATTTAAGCCCGCCGCTGCCATCTTCCTCAATTTCAAGCTTTGGCTTTTTCACGCAGCGCAGGGTCTCCACATCAAATATGCCAAGGGGAACATTCCCCAGCATAACATAATGGGAATGAAGCCAGCCGTTTCTGTGGTCGGCCTTTTCTTCCTTGCTGGGGGTCAGCAGTCCTGCCCCGATAGGATCATCTGTAAGATTGTAGAGGTTGTGGAAATGTATCAGGTATTTGTCCATATCAAGTGGATTGTCAAATATCTTTAGATTGCGCATGGCATGGGCGTAGTCCTTGGCCCGGGGGCGGTAGAGAACCATGATGAAAATCTCCTTTCTTTTTGTAAATATTGCTTGAATTTAGAATGTGTGTTTGTTACAATGATAACAGAAAATATGTTTTGTTTCAATATGAGCTCTTATTTTTGTTTGTGTTTTTTGAAGTAGATTATGCTGTATGATATAATTAAAAGAGTTGTTCTCAGAGAGAGCCAAGGAGGTGTTCATGGGTGGATTGGAATAATTTTACTTTTATAGATTTGTTTGCTGGTATTGGCGGAATAAGACTCGGCTTTGAAAGCGTGGGCGGAAAATGCGTTTTTTCAAGTGAGTTTGATGAAGATGCCTGCAAAACTTATGAAGCAAATTTTACTGAACACCCTGCCGGTGACATTACAAAAATTCCTGCCTGGAGTATTCCAGATTTTGATATATTGTTGGGCGGTTTTCCGTGCCAGGCATTTTCTATAATTGGCAAAAAAGAAGGCTTTGCCAACGAAACTTGTGGAACATTATTTTTTGATATAGAAAGAATTTTGAAAACCAAAAGGCCAAAGGCATTTATGCTTGAAAATGTCAGAAACCTTGTGGCACACGATGGCGGGAAAACTTTTAAGGTTATAAAGTCACACTTGGAGGCTTTGGGCTATCATGTATATGCACAGGTCCTTAATGCTCTTGATTACGGCGTTCCACAAAATAGGGAGCGTATTATTATTGTTGGTTTCATCAATGATGTAAAGTTTACTTTCCCAAAGCCTGTGGCCGTGTCAGAAAGAAAGTCGTTATCTGATATTCTCGAAACAAATGTTGATGAAAAATATTATGTCAGGGACAAGATCCGCATATCCCGGCTTGAACGGCTGAAGGACAAGGACTATCCAAAACCATATATTTCCCATGAAAATATGTCTGGGTCAGTTACTCCGCATCCGTATTCTTCGGCATTGCGGGCTGGTGCGTCTGCTAACTATATACTGGTAAATGATGAACGCAGACCAACGGAGCGTGAGCTTTTGCGCATCCAAGGTTTTCCGGAAAGTTTTAAAATAGTTGTTCCTTATGGGAAAATCAAGAAACAGACAGGCAATTCTGTGGCTGTTCCTATGATAAAGGCAGTGGCAGAGCAAATGGTAAAATCGCTTAAGGCATATTATGCAACGGGGGAAATATACAATGGACATACGACCAAGATTACGGGATTCGAAGCGGCTGACAACCCAGACATTATATCCGCTTAATGTGTTTCCCGAAGATTTGATTAACAAAATAGGCGGGTATTTGGTGTACCTCATCTATATAGGTAGAAAAGACATATCCGGTAATGATTGGGGTGATGCCTTTGCAGATGCAATAAAAGGTACACATCTGGATTCGCCAGTTGGTATAGCTGATGTTGTTTTGGATAAAAATTGCTGGTCCATGAAAACCGTAAAAGTCAAAGACCCGTTTTCATGCAGCAATGTAAGGCTTATAAGTGGCAGATGTTCGCCGGATTATTCTTACGGTATTACTGATCCCCATGAGGATGTTCAAAAAACAGGTGAGGCTGTTCTGAATATCTGGAATGAGCGGGTGAATATAGCGACTGACCACTATAGCAGAGTTCGTACCAGTGTTTTGGTAAGAAGCTATGATTTGCTTTCTTATAGCCTTTTTGAGGAAGAAACCACCAGATACAGGACTACGGATTATCACTGGACAGTGAACAAAAACGGCAATCTCTTGGGGTTGGACCACAATGACCGGGTTTGCTTTACTTGGCAGCCCCATGGCTCCCAGTTCACAATTCATACAGAGGTTCCGGAGGAAGCTGTTAAATTCAGCTTGCGCCAGCCACCAACCATTAAAAAAGAGGATGTCTTAAAAGGAATCAATTTTGATGAGAGCTGGATTACAATTTTAGACAAGTAGAATAGATGTCTTTATCATGAATATAAGTCCTGGCATAATGCCAGGGCTTTTTTCATCCCCGCAAATCGCATATAATTAGAGTAATTGAGATAATAAGGGGTATACTATGCAACACTACGTTTACTGCAATGACGCACTTCTTGCTGGGGCCTTTGCCCGCAGCAACAAGATGATGCGGTTCATTGATTCAAAATATAACACGGACAAAGACAAGTTTTATCAGGCGGCCAAGAAAAATGACCGCTTTAAAAGTCGCTTTATCACCGGGAACCGGCTCCCTATCCGTATGAGTGCCATTAAAGCCCTTGGCATAATCGAGGCAGCCAAGTCTGATGAGGCTTTGGACAGGGAAATGTTTGGGGCGGCCAGCCGGGCTTTCAAGTCCATTTACAATATTTTTGAGGACACCAAAAGACTTGGATTTGACCACGGCTTTATAGAAGAAGTCTTTTATACCATGCGTGTGGGGGATAACAAAACGGATGACAGACTGCATGATGCCTATGCACTGTATATGTATTTCTGTGAAGAATACGATTTGAATCCTGATGATGACTCGGAGCTTTTTCAAAGGGTTGTGCCAGTAATACAGGGCAAGGAAATAGCCTATATGCAGGACTTTGCCGATATTGGCCGTAAGTTTGTGAAGGACTGGGAGCAGGAGAAGAATGCCAAGGATTTGATGGAAAGCACAGCCAATATTTGTGGCGGCAAGTGTATTGAAGATATAGGGGCACATCTGGATCCGGAAAGCCAGGAGGCGGGGATATTTAATATGATGTGGGATTTTGCCCAGCTGGATAATATTCCTGTTTCCATGTATGAAGGTGAACGGTTCACAAACAAAGAAATACAAGACATTTTTAATGTCATATCAATGAACATAATAAAAAAAGCGTGTATTCCTGAGGATATAAACCTTTACTATGTAGCGGCCCTTTTTATGCGGAGCTTTGCAAGGCTTTACCATGAGGCAGAGGCCATGGTGGATGCCTATGCTGGTATTGTCCGAGAGACCGAGTCCCAGAAGAAATTAGTAAAAGATAATGTGGCCATGAGTCACAGAATTAGCGAACTGGAGAATCTGGCCAAGGAACGGCAGGAAAAGCTTAATACCCTCCAGCTGGAGCTTGACCGGGAGAAAAAGAAAAATCGGGAGCTGGCGGAAGCTGCAGCCATTAAAGATGAGCAAATAAAAATCCTGCAGAACATCCTGCAGGAAAATGACAGCCGCCCAGCTGCTGCGGATGCAGACGAGGGCACCAAGGCCAAAAAGCTGGAGCTGGCCAAAAATACAAAAGCTGTTGTCTTTGGCGGCCATCCAAACTGGCAGGCGGAGCTAAAGAAAGCGGCTCCTGACTATAATATTGTGGATGCGGATAATTACGGCTTTGATGCCAAAATCATGGACAAGGCGGATGTGGTTGTCATTAAAACCGATTACATGGCCCATGCCCAGTGGTACAAGGTAATTGAACGTGCACGCAAATTGAAGAAAGAAGTGGTGTTTTTTAGCGGAAATAATATTGAGGAATTGCTGATTAAGATAGGCTCATAAAAATAGGTCCCGGTTTTTACTCCGGGGCCTTAATTATTAATTATTTTTTCTGATAAAAATAAAAGGGCAACGATTATTCTTCGTTGTCCTTTCCCGTTTTTATGCTATTACTCACCTTGTTTTGCCATAAAACTTATCCATTCATCATGCATTCGCTCCAAATCTTGATAATCTAAGCAAAACTGCATAATTTTCTCTGTATTCCCGCATTTTTTCTTATTATATATAGTTTTCGCCCGTTTTTGAATTTTATCCTTGTTTTTTCTTATATACTCCAATTCTTCCTGAACCAAATCTTTATATTTTCTGTCTATCTCGTGATCAACATCATATAGGAGCAACTCACTATCGGGTACTGGTATCATGTTGGCAATTCGTATTGTGCCTTTTAATTGAGCATTTTTTCTCTCTCCTGACGAAACAATACGCAGAATCAAAAAGGAATCTTTTCTGATTTGCCTTTCTCCATTAATTTGTTCATAGTCGCTTTCTTTTGGTGAAGACAATGGCACAAAATACTTGTAGTTACCAATTTCCATGACTATTCCTATGTATTTCCTTGAATTAAGTCGTGAGTCTTCCTTGTTAGAATAAACATGTTTATGCTCACTATGGAGGTAATCTATATACCCATCGGTAATGCTATATAATCTCATAAAACTTCTCCCAGACAAAACAAAAGCGGAGAATAATCTCCGCCCTTGTCAAAACCTCCACTTTATGGCAGGAGCTCTCCAGTAGTTAAACCCGACACTTTATGGCAGCCGCTCTCCAGTAGTTAAACCCTCCACTTCATGGCAGGAGCTCTCCAATATCTTCTTACCCAAATTATAAGATAGGATATTAGAAGTGTCAATGCTTTTCTCGCTTCGGCAATTATTGTTCGTGGTATGCAGATATATATGCCAGGGCTTTTTTCATCCCCGCAAATAGATTATAATTATGATGTTCACAAGGAAAATAGTGGAGGAATGATCTGATGGAACATGCAATACAGATAAATAAAAAGGCTCTGGAAAGAGCCATGAAGCACATAGATAATAGCCAATTTGACAAGGCCCTGCCAGTAGTTGAGAAGCTGGTGGCCAAATTTGAGAAATTAAATACATACAAGGACGATGAAAATACGGAATACCATTCTTTCCATGAAAAATTGGAGGAGCTTCTTTATGAGGAATTTACAGAGCCAGAGAAGGAAATCTGCAATATAGATGAGCCAATTTCTGATTTGTACCTGGCTTATGGCTCCGCCCTTCTGGGACTGGAACGCAAGGAAGAAGCAAAGAAGGCACTGCTTACGGCTCTGCGCTGGAACCCTGCCGACCCATCTGTTCATCTGAAATTTGCTGATCTGGAAATTAGAAATGGAAATAATGAGGAAGTCCTTAAATATGCTTCTGAGGCCATGAAATGGGCTTTCCATACGAAAGATATTGGCAATTGCTATTATTATTTTGGTTGGTATGCTTACCAGAAGGAATCCTATGCTGCAGCCTTTGGATATTATCACTTATGTTCAGATATTGGTGATGGTTGGAGAAAATTTTTATCAGTTAGCGAACAGATGATGATCCATATAAATGGAATAGCTGAACCGCCTACACTGGAAGATATGGAGAAATATTCAATTCAGCTCAATATCCCTCTGGGCTATAACAGCAAGATAGTGGATTTTGTTCTTGCAATGGGCGATGGGGCCATGGAAGATTATGAGCCCAAAACAGCATATTATTTTTATTCCATATTGTATGAAATAACAGGCTCGGAGAATGTGTTGGAAACTCTGGAAGAGCTGGAAGAAGAATATGGAATTGTTTTCGATGATATTTAAAGGAAGTACCGATATACCCACGGCCCCGGCGAAAGCTGGGGCTTTTGTGTGCCCTGAAAAAATATATTGACTACACAAAAATATTGTTATATATTTATAACAGAAAGTGTTATAAATATATAACAAATGTTAGGAATTTATTACAAAAAGGGGGATACAAATGAAACGACCGGAAATTAACCTCGATAAACATAATCTTTTGTATTATATATGTGTAGGTGGCGGATGGCTTTTAGTTGGTCTCTTGGATATAATCAGTAATGACAATATTATTTTGCTCTCTATTTCTGCTTGCATAAATGCTTTAATGATTATGGTTCTTCTCTATGTGCTTATTGGGAAAAGGGAGACAGGCGACGAAATGACCATAAAGTATCATGAACGGGCAATGAGTGAGGGGTTCTATTTTATAACATGTTTATGCTTAATCCTATTATGTGTTGATAACATATTCAAACTTAATGTCTCTTTCCAAGTATATGGTCATTTAATGTTAGGGGTAGGATTTTTGGTTACTGGTTTTAAATTCCATCAACTGGAGAAAGATGGGGAGTAGCTGATGGCTGAACTTATTACTAAAATACATGAATTACGCCGTTCCCAAAAATTATCTCAAGGAGAATTGGCGGAAGCTTTAGGAATTCGCAGAGAGACATTATCCCATCTGGAGAATGGCAAATATAACCCTTCTTTGAAGTTGGCTATGGATATTGCCAAATACTTTGGTAAATCAGTTGAAGAAGTTTTTGAATTTGTTGATGAAGAATAAAATCGGTGAAATACCAGGACAGTTAATTTGATGATCTATTTTAAAATGCATATTTTGTCTAACACAGGCCCCGGCGAAAGCTGGGGCTTTTCGTATGTAAGGGGGGTAAAGGGGGGTACGAAGGTGACCACCCACACTCTTAAAACTAGGGTGCCTTGATTGAAGTGAGCCGCCTGCGGTGACTGTCCTCCCATACGTGCGGCCAGCCACCTTCGGCGTCTGAAACACCTTCTCTCAAAGGCAGTCCGAATGATAGCGTATATCCCAGCGGCATTGGCCCCAGGTCTTTCCCTGGCACGCCTCCATCACGGCTTACGGCAGCGCCATGAAAAGCCCTGAAAGTATTGGAAGAAAGCTGGAGCATACCCTATCATCGGCATTTTATTTTGTGCCAGTGACTGGGCCAGCAAGGCGGTCACTGTCTTTCCGTTCCCTTCCGCTTCGCTGCAGTCCACTTCATTCCAGTCACCGCTTAGACCACGACTCTTATAGATGCCCCGAACAGCAGAGTATGGAACCTGCAAGCAGAACCCATACCCAGCTGTCGGCTTTTTGTCCAGTGCCTACTATGGGGCCAGTATGGCGGTAGCTGTCCTGTCGCTCCCTTCCGCTCCGCTTCATCAGCAGCTTATTCCGTGGCGCTCAGGCTTCACTCCATGCGCGTTGCTTCTTCCGCTTCTCTCCAGTCCGCGCACTCCAGCCACCGCCCCATCTCCAAGTGCAGTACCCGGATGGTATCACTACACCCCAGAGGTGCGCAGTCATACCACCGTTTTTATTTCTCATCTTCTCTTAGAGATTAGCGGGCGCATAGTCATAACCTTTTATCTTCTAATAAGGTTCCAGACTACCATGGACAAGTTCTGCGACAAGCTGGATGCCCTTATACTGGAAATCCGCAAGGAACACTCGTAAAAAAAATAATCCGTGTGGCCATGCCAAAATTGGTGTGGCTCCGCGGATTTTATAATGCCATTGACACAAAATTATAATGTGATATACTTGCAGACAAGGTTATATTTTCGTCGCCGGATGGAAATATGAGGCATCTGAAATCACGCCGTAGGCAGCAGAGAAATCTGTAAAAGCGTGGTTTAAGGTGCCTTTTTTGTTTTTTGGAAGGGAGTTTTTTATGAGTTGGGTCTATTTATTACTGGCAGGATTAAGTGAAATGGGCTGGGCTGTTTGGTTGAAATACACTGAGGGATTCAGTAGACTGTTACCAAGCATCATAACCATTACATTAATGGCCGCCAGCTTCGCCCTGTTGTCATTGGCATTAAAAGAACTGCCGATAAGCACAGCTTATGCTATCTGGACAGGTATCGGTACTATTGGAACCTTTGTATTTGGTTATATGATTTTGCATTAGCCGGTTACAGCATTACAGGGAGTATGTCCACTAAGCAAGTCCGCGCACTCCAGCCACCGCCCCATCTCCAAGTGCAGTACCCGGATGGTATCACTACACCCCAGAGGGGCGCAGTCATACCCCCGTATGAAGTGTCTCACCTTCTCCAAAAGAAAAGCGGGCACATACTGTCCCCGCAGAAGGTGGCCTTCCGCCAGAGGCGGAAGCCATTTAAAGTGATCTGAGTTTTTGTACGCATCAAGAGTACAGCCACCCCATAACGTGCGGCTTCCTTTGGGACCCCCACGCGGTCCCACGAAGCCGGGAACGAAATAGCCCACACATGACTTTAATGTATAAGGTTTTATTTCCAGCCCCATTTCCCGCCTAGAATTTTCTGAACATTTCAGTATTTAATACCAAATTGTATAGGGATTTTGGCTGTACATTTCGGAATACCAAACCACATTGTATAGGAATTTCTTTTCTGTCTTTTGGCTGTACATGACATAATTGTATCTTAAAATACAGCCACAAAATGAGGGATATTCTCTGATACATTTTAGTCATGTTTCTTGGTGCCAGCTCCAAGGTGCCTGCTATGAGTATGGGCCAGAGCCACCTTCTCTGCATCTGTTTTTGTCATGGGGGAAGGAGTCTCCAGCCTCATAAGGCAGAACATTTTACTTCCGATAAACGCCGGAGAGCTTATCGGAACGCCTGGCTATGCTCCTGGGGGCCAATGGTTCCGATAAGCACATTTATCGAAAGTAAAATGTCCATTCCCCCCTGCGGGGACTAGGTCGCTCCGCTCCCGTCGCAGCCAGCTCGCAGAACCCTTCGGGACTACCCCACCCTCCGCCCGCGCTTCGCGACCCCACCCACCAGCCGGATGACGGGGCAGCACACAGCCCCGGAAAGAGAGCGCTACTCCGCCCCCACGGCATACGCCCCACCCATAAAAATCAATGGTAAGAATTTCATATAAGAAGGATTTTATTGCCACATGTAGAAGTAATAATAAAATATTGTTAGCTATAAATTTAGAGAAGCTGTATCCTATATACGAAAAATAAATCACATTTTTTGTGGGAGGAAAAATTATGACTACAACTGTTGGCTACACGGACGGTCCTACTACTGTTGATTTGTTTGAGATTGACCGCTACAAGCAGGGACTCATCCAATTTATTAAGACGTGCAAGACACCTATTACCATCGCTATTCAAGGTGATTGGGGTTCAGGAAAGACTTCCTTGATGTCCATGATTGATAAAGAGTTGGAAAAAGACCCCCATATACAGCGAATTTGGTTCAATACCTGGCAATATTCTCAGTTTAATAAAAGCGACGACTTAGCGGTATCACTTTTGTCTGCAATTGGAACAAAAATTAAAGTCAAGGATCTTGAAAGTCGAACAAAATTTGACAAATACTATGACATATTATCTTCCAAGGTGACGACGGTAGCTAAAGCCACGGCCAAAGCCACTGCAGCAGTGGCTGGTGGGTTGTCCGGTGCTGGGGCAGATACAGCCGTAAAAGCCCTCGAAGCTGCAATGAAAGGTGATAAAGCGGAGAATGATATTGCAGTTGTTCTCGAAAATCTGAAGGCATCTTTTGAAAGTGTCGTGCAAAATGCCTGTGGTGAGGATGGTAGGGTGGTATTTTTCATTGATGATTTGGACCGACTTGTGCCCGCCAAAGCAGTGGAGCTTTTGGAAGTGCTCAAAATATTTTTGGATTCGCCTCAATGTGTATTCGTTTTGGCCATTGATTACGCTGTGGTACAGCGTGGTGTGGCTGACAAATATGGCAGAACCTTTGATAAAGAAAAGGCCAAATCTTTTTTTGATAAAATCATTCAAGTACCATTCAAAATGCCAGTGGCAGATTACAATATCGACAGTTTCGTAAAAAAATGTTTTGAAGATATTGGAATTACTGTTTCCAATATTGAAAAATATACAGAACTTATTAATCTTTCCATAGGCAACAATCCTCGTTCCATGAAGCGGCTTTTTAACTCATATCTTCTGCTACTTTCCATTGCAAACGAAAACGTGATAAAGACGGAAAAAAGCAAACAATTATTGTTTGCTTTGCTGTGTTTCCAAAGTCGTTTTGACAAGATTTACGATTACCTTATTGCCAACAAAGATGACCTGGATGCCGAATTTATTAATGCAATGCGAGAAAAAGAAAATCCTCTTCTCGATGAATTGAAATTGTCAAAAAAAGAGGCAGACCTATTCCCTGCCTTTGCTGAGTCCTTTATAAAGTTGATTGATAAAGATGATTCAGGGGACGTGAACCAGGAAGAGATAAAACCATTTTTAGAAGTTTTATCCTTCTCAGCAATCACAGGCAACGGCTCCGATGCAAATGACAGAAAGCGCAAACCACCTAAGAGCTTAGCTGGGGTGGGTGAACTTATTTTGCAATATGATGAAATAGGCAAGAGAGAAAAAATGCAGCGCATTGTTGATGCCGTACAAGAATACACGGGTTGTACGCCACAATTTAAGCAATATCCTACCTATTTCAATATAGTATACAGACTTAATGAAAAATTACGCCTAGATATTACCCTATTAGAGCGAAAAGACGGCCTCACACTGGATGTATGCGCTGATAAGCAGTTCTTACTTACCTCTCCAGGTGTATCGGAATTTGTTCGAATTCACAATTTAAAATATAAAGATTATGGAACTCGCAAGTATTTCCGTTGCAAAGTCGGATACGATGATGCCACTGCTCTCAATGAAATTGAAAATATGATAAAAAATCTACGCCATGAAATTTTATAATACTATAAAATAGGGTAGGTATATGTAAAACACAGTACGGGGGAGGTTAGTTTAATGTTCTGTCATAATTGTGGAAAAGAAATAGCTGATGGTATAAATTTTTGTCCTTATTGTGGTAAAACGCAAGAGGTGTCTAATAAAATCATGAATAATGAACCGTCAGGTGCTGTTGATAATACTCTTTCGTCTGCAAAAAATATCGGTAATCAGGTTAAGGCAGTCGTAGAAGACAAAGCCCAGGCCTATGTAGACATGGCAAAAGAAACAGCACAAGACTTTGTCAATGACGTACAACAGGTTACTAAGGACAAGGATACAGATAATTTTTTTAAAAAAAATAACAATCGTAATACTAAAATTATACTTGTAATAGCAATGGCTATGGTTATATTGTTCATGTTATTCGGGGGCAATCCTAAAGGTTCTAATGAAGCTATAAAAATAGCCGAAGAGCACGTAACATATTATAACGATGTCACTAAACTTTATGGCTCTGATATTGATTTGGTCGGAAAAAAAGATGGAGAATCTTTCCTTTTAATAACTGTTAATACAAAAACAAAAGACAAAGATAAAATGTACCACTATATAGCAAGGGTTAGTGATAAAGGCGAAGTACTAAAGATTAAGGCAACCTCTACGTCATCTGATCAAGAACATAGGAAAGAAGTAATCAAACTATATCGCGAAGCGATGAAAAAAGATGGTTACAAATAGAGGAGAAATATTTTATCCACGCATTTCTTTTCGTCTTTAATTACTTTTACTAAAAATCTCTTTAAAAGCATCCACTAAAAATATATTCAAGGAGGTAGTATTATGTTCTGCCATAATTGTGGAAAAGAAATAGCTGATGGTATGAATTTTTGTCCTTATTGTGGCAAGACACAAGACTTATCTGATAAAGGCATGAAAAATGAACCAGCAGGTGATGTTGACAATACTCTTTCGTCTGCAAAAAATATCAGTAATCAAGTAAAAGAAGCCGTTGAAGACAAAGCAAAGGTTTATGTAGATATGGCAAAAGAAAAGGCTCAAAATTTTGCTGATGACGTAAAACAGGTAACTAAAGACAAGGATACGTCAAGTTTCTTTAAGAAAAATAATAATCGTAACACTAAGATAGTTGCAGGTATTATAATGGCTATGCTTGCGTTGTTTGTACTAATAGGAAACTCGTCTGAAAAAAATATAAGTAATTCATCTAACAGTAAGGTAAGTAACTCATCTGAACGTAAGGCAAGTAACATTGCGGAAGAACTTGCTGCTGAAAGAGTAAATAACGATCCTAGAGAGAAATTGTTATCTACCAGTACCTGGATGATTGCTAAACATAATGGAGATGACCGAATAAACTATCTTATTATAGTTTCGGCAGATCTTATCACCGACAACGGATTCAAGGCTACGCGTATATATAGAGTATTTACTTTAAAAGACGGAACGAATGATATTGTAGACATTGGTTTTATATGTCCTACTAGCACTAAAGAGAAAAAGAGGCGCATTGGTAATACAATACGTGATTTTAAAAAAAGTCTACCTCTAACAGTACTATTTGGCAATCATTAAATAGGCTGATCAAAATATCTGTAAATAGAGTTTCCTATGGTAAAAAAAATCATATAATTGCTGGAATTCGGTGGAAACGGTTCCAGCTCTTTTTTTTGAACTGTATTTTTAAACAGCGTATCTGGATAGGTGAAAATAAGCCATATTTTTTGAAGTTTTCAATGAAGTATTGTCCCTTTTTCAATTCTATATATAAAAAAGGTAAAAAAGTGCCGTAGGATGACATAACATAACATCATCATACGGCAATTATTAAAATCTGATATTAATCAATGATTTTTCGTGGTATGGTTCCCCAATTCCTATTTATAATTTAAATAACAAAATCATTAATTTTTAGCTAATTATTTGTTACATCCATGAAATCAGTGCTGCGAGAAGGCGTTGATTGCTTTTAGAATTGTTGTTCTGTTTGCTCAATATCAAATGATTGAGTATACTCATTCCAATTAAAATTAAAGCGACATGCTTTATCACCAGGATACTTCTTGGCACCAAATTTATAATAAAAACAATTAAAAGATAAAGTACTTCCTTTTATAAGAACTTTATCCTCGAATATAATTGTGGCTTGTTTTCCCAGATTACCAAAGTATTTTAAAGATACTTCCTTGGTATCAATATATTTTACAAAAGTACCGTCTGTTTTTCGACCAATAATAAGATAATCACAATACATATCATGAGCTCTTTTGAAAATATATAGTGTAACTCCGTCTTTTGTCGATGTTCTGTAAATTCTAATATAAATAGGGTCGGCTATTGGTATTGTGTTATTTATATCCTTTCCCCCAACATTAACCATCACCCCATTATTTCCTAATATACCTTGGACATATAATGTATCTTTACCTTCACCAAATATTGCTGAGTTTTCATTGGTTTTAGCTGCACCTTTAAATGATAAAATACCGGATTTAACATCTGTACTAATCTCTCCTACTAGCATGGGGGCGGGAATATTAAATTCCTTTATAGCATTTATATCCTCTACATCATTTATAACCTCTACATCATTTATATCATATTTGCTTTCATTATTGGTGGTGTTTCCGCATCCAACAATGATAAAACTGCACACCAGAATTAATACACCAATTGAAAATGTAAAACTATTGTTTTTACTTAGCATCACTTTATCCCCCTTTTAAAGTGGATTATCTTCACAAATATCCTAATCTTGTTCAGATTTTATATTTGTAATAATTTGTGAACCGTCAGGCGGAGTTATTTTAAAATTCTTCTTACATGTATTACACGTCAACAGCCATTTGGTATCGTCCCACTCTTTAAGTATACTTTTCCTTCGAGAATAATATGAAAAACCTAAAAGAACGAAAAATAATACTAGAAGCATCCTCATTATGAAAAATCTGTTTAAATCTGGTAAAAAGTAACAAAATAAAAGAAATGCAAAACCAAATGACAAATAGGTTTGAGCTTTGCTAGGTTTTTCTATTTTTTTTATATCGGTACTTCCACAATGTGGACAAGGTAAAACATTTCCCTTAATATTAGCTACAATACTTGATGTTTTTCCACAATGAGGGCAAAATTTCGCCCCTTCCTGGATCTCTTTACCACAGTTATGGCAAAACATATTTTTGCCCCCTTTTTCTATTTTTTTATATCTGCTTCTTTTAAATTCACACTACAGCTGTCATTCTTTAAGCTAACTTCTAAATATATTATATATATGCATGGATTCCACACAGCTATTTTAAAATCCTTCTTTTATTAAAATGAAAAAAGCCAGTCAAATGATATGTGTCCAGGATTCTGGGTACATATCACCTTGGACTGACCTTATCACTGTTGGCGTGGGGGCCAGCAGTGCGCCTATCATTAAGAAAAGCCAGTTGGAGGACTGGCTCTCTTGTTTGCCGGGGAGGAGTCCCCAGCTTCTTGGAATGGGATTCTATGAAAATATTTTAACATAAAAGGTTGCGCCATGCAACTATCCTCTGTTGAAGCCCAAAAAGATGCCGGCCATAAAGACCGGCAATGAATAGGTTTCCCACTACATAAATAGTAGGAGGCATGGAATTATGGAAAAGAAAAACGTTGATATACAATAGATTGATGCCCTGGGCGAAATGCCCGGGGTTTTTTGTTCCCCCAGGAAGCCGCAAGCAGCATTAGGGTGGGGGCGGCCGTTGCAACTATGCCCTCTAGAATAAGGTTGCACATGAAGCTAAGAAGTTTCAATGCCGCAAGCAGCATTAGGTGCCAGCAACACTTAACGAAGCCCCACCAAAACATAGGGCTGAATTTAGTGATGCTCACTCGACAAAGGCCGTTGCCTTGGCCTTTGTCTGTCGTTGCAACTTAAGTGATGTGTTCGGATTTGACCCATGTGTAAAGGGTTTCAATGCCGCAAGCAGCATTAGGTCGTTGCAACGAAAAAATGAAGGAGACTGGTATGGACAAACAGATTCAGGGTTTCAATGCCGCAAGCAGCATTAGGTCGTTGCAACCCTTCAGGGGAGTTCCTGCCTCCTAGAAATGATTTCGTTTCAATGCCGCAAGCAGCATTAGGTCGTTGCAACATTATTCTGGGTCAAACCGCAATCTGGAAGTTATAAAAGTTTCAATGCCGCAAGCAGCATTAGGTCGTTGCAACGAAATAAAACTTCGTAGAAGCCACGACTAGGGAGTTTCAATGCCGCAAGCAGCATTAGGTCGTTGCAACTGTACCCCCTGTGGACCCCCATGGATACTGGACCTAAAAGAAACTTTTGGAGTGAAGTGTCCAAAAAGATTTTACAGTTTTATTTATTCCACATATACCCGAAAAATCCTTCTTTTGCCAAAAAGAAAAGGAAGCGGGCAAATAACCAGCTTCCTTCCTATATAATATATACCATATATCACAGATTACTGTACCACCTAATAAAATCCTCTTTATGTGCCCCGTAGTTGGTGCCCTCCTTAAACCACTGGGAGAACATCAAAAAACGCTGGCCTCCAGAGGAAAATTCCTCCTTCCAGTACCGCTGGCGGATTTTCTTCTTTACGTCCTCGCGGGTTTCCCCGTCTTTCAGGAGATAGAGAATGGGCAGGGCCCTATGGGTGTATTCCTTGCTTCCTTCCACGGAGCTATAGAGCTTAAGCTGTTCATCACTGAACACATACCCCGCTGCCAGAAGGTTTATCATGGCAGTTTTCACAAAATCGCTGACGGACATATTCCCTTCGGGAAGGGGCGGGGCCTTGCGTTTTCTATTAACGGGTTCAAAGACAAATACCCCAATAAGCTTTAAAAGAAACAGGGCTTCCTCCAGGTATTTTCCCAGCTCCACCTCACGGAAGGCGCTGACCTTCTGGGGATTGCCCTTTGTAAGATTGTCCACGTAGGCGGTGCCAACCTCCTTGGCCTTTTCAATTAGCTTGGATTCCAGATAATCAATATCCGAGGCATTGAAGCTGTCGTCCTTGGTGGTCATAAGGATAATATGGCTCCACCAGCCCTTGTCCGTAAGGTGCTGGCGGGTCCTTTTTTCAAGGTCTCTGGCCTGTCCCACATAAACCTGTTCTTCGGAAAGGAGCAGATAAACCCCGTATTTCCTGCAGTCCGCCTTGGCAATGAGATCATCAATGGACTGGCGGGGGGATGAGAACATGGCCCCGATCTGCCATGAGGTGTCCTCAATGTACATAACGCCGTTTAAGTCACCGTCATATAAAAGCATCTGAATTGTTTTCGCTGTAGTAATCATAGGCTCTTTATCCATTAATATTTACCCAGTAATCAGTCACGCCCCTGGCTATGGCTGCGGCAATTTCCTCCTGATAATTCATCAGTAAAAGTACATCTATGTCGTTGTCGATAAAGGCTGTTTCCACCAGCACCGCGGGCATCTGGGTCCGTCGAAGAACGCAGAGGGCGGGGCGGGATTTTATGCCCCTATCGGGAAAGGTGCCGTCAATATCCTGCATGGTATCAATAAGCTGGGCGTGAATATATTTTCCAAGGGGATAGCCGCCCCCCACCTTGTCATAAACGAGGGTTTCCGCCCCGCGGACGGATTTATCATAGGCGTTGCAGTGAATGCTTACAAATACATCAGCCCCCCAGTCATTGGCAGACTTCACGATATTTTCCCCTGCAGACTCCCCTGTAAGGTTGTTGCTCTGGAGAAGCTTCACCCCGCAGCCAGCCTTTATGAGATAATTCTTCACCATTTCCCCGATACTCAGGGCAATATCACATTCGCGGACTCTGTAAAAATCGTTCACAGCCCCCGGATCGGGATTGCCATTTGGCGCATGGCCGGGATTAATAAATACCTTCATTTTTTTATTTCCTCCTTTTTGTAAATATACCCCCGGAAGGTGAGCCACATTGTAGTAATTTTTAAGGAGTGAATGAGTGTTTTTGGCTGCTCCGGGGGTGATATATCATGCTTTAATTTTCTGTTGTTTGTTCCCGTTCTTCCTGCCCTGCATATTCTGAACCAGTGCGGCTGATAATATAATATCTGGCAGCTCTGGCACCGCCGGGGGACTCCCACCTTATATACCCCTTTTTGGTGAGTTCGTCCCTGGCACGTTTTACGGTGGCCGTGGACATTTTCAGGGCATAGGCCAGTTCGGGAACATTGAGACAAAGGGGATAATGCCACCAGTTCATATTGGCCCTATACATAAGATAGTGCCACATGGCTTGGGCGTTTGGGCTGATGCGGTCGCAGTTGTGAGATATATAAAACTGCTTCAGCTCCATAATCCAGCCCTTGGTTCTTCCCCTTGCCATGGCTATTTATAAAAGGCGGGGTATTGGTTTTCCAGATCAAGGCCCTGAGTGTTCAAAAGCCACTGCTTGGCCGCTTCCCAAGGAATTTTGATGGTGTGGCCGTATCTGAATTTAGGAAATTCATCTATTCTCAGAAGTCTGCGGACACAATATTCAGTAAGTCCTGAATATTTCACAAACTCCTTGACGCTTACAAACATTGGATTTTCCTTTTCTTTTAACATTAAAAACCTCTCCCTTTGGTTCAAATTGCTTCGATACGAAACTAAATGAATCGTTCTAAAATCTAATACAAATATAACATAGGACCAATGGGGTGTCCATATAAAATTTTCTATTTTTTGAAACAACACTATACAAACTGTACCAAAATGTGGTATATTGATATCAGACAACATGAAACAACACGAAACACAATGAAAAAAATTGAAGGAGAAAAAACAGATGACTACCTTTGGTGAGAGAATTAAGAGTTTAAGAGTGAAAGGCAAGAAGATTTCTATTGCCGCCGCTGCCAAAGAGCTGGGGATTCCCAAATCCACACTGAACAATTACGAAAGGGACTTCGCCAGACCGTCTCTGGAAATGATTTGCCAGATGGCCCAGTATTACAACACCACCCTTGAATATCTGGCGGATTACACCAACGATGAGGAAGTTGCTGAAATAGCCCTTGCCATTAAGAAGCTTTCTCCTGAACATAAGGCAAATATATTGGCCATAATCGAGGGCCTTGGGGAAAAATAAGGTGTCTGCCTATTACTATTAATATTGTCTTATATAGTCTTATATTATATTAGGGGCGGCTGAAAGCCTTGTACTCCAAGGGCTTGAAGATTTGCTGTGGTTCATAATGAGCCACAATCTGAACCACAATACATACCACAGTGAGTACCACACCAAGTACCACTATATGAACCACTACATGTACCGCTTTTAAGGGTTATCAACAGTTTATTAACTAATTACCCACAACATTAACAGCTTTATCCACAAGATAAACAGTGTTATCCACAATGTTTTTGTGCTATTCACAAATGTTTGGACGTAACCAAGCGAGAGAGTGTCATACACATTGTTGCTGTCTTGTGCTTTATTTAAGCCGTGTATGCGGCCAGATCCAATTTGAGTTTTAATTTTTGGATGCAAGACAGGAGGTTTTTATTTATCATGGCAAGTCAAAAAAAGATAAGACCCTATAAAGAGGGGTGTCTTTACTACAACGAAAAACGGAAAAAATGGGGAGCACAGGTTAGTGTGGGGAAAGACCCAAAGACCGGCAAGCTGAAAAGGCCAATGAAATACTTTAATACCCAGAAGGAAGCTCTGGCCTATATTAAAGAGATGAAGGACAAGTATTCGCATAATATTCACGTTGATGCGGATAAGATGACCGTAAAGGAATGGCTTGATAAGTGGTTTGATACCTACAAGAAACCAAAACTCAGGGAGAATACCCAGGTGTCCTACAGGGGAATTTTGGATATCTGCATTAATGCCATTGGGGATATGAAGCTGGACAAGGTGCAGACCTCCGACCTGCAGTACATCATTTACAAGGTAATAGGGTCCGACAAATACCGCACATGCCAGTATTTCCGCACAGTAATAAAACAGGCCTTCAAGAGGGCAAGGCAGGAGCATCTTATAGTGGACAATCCCGCTGAGTTTTTGGAGCTTCCCAAAAAGCCGGCACCAAAGGAGCATCACATGCCAACTTTGGAGGAATGGGCAAAGCTTTATAATCACAAGGTTGGATTTTACGGCTGGCAGCTTGCCATTTATACCGAGTATCTTACGGGAATGCGCCGCAGCGAACTTCTGGCTCTCACCTGGGACAGCTTCGAGATTGTCCAGGGGGAAAATGGCGAGATTAAAGGCGGATTTGTAACTGTAAACAAGGCCATGGGCATTGGGGATAAGGACCCCGAAACCAAGAGGTGCAAAATTTACATTGGTGAGACCAAGTCAGCCAAGAGTGTGAGACGGCTTCCAGTTTCAGCTGAGTATTGTAAGGAGCTTCTGGCATACAAAAAGAAGCAGGCCGAAATGCAGCTTGCTTCCAAAACTTGGGAACACCCGGAAATGGTTTTTACCACCAATGACGGGCGTTATTATAATCCTGATGTGTTCTCCAGCCTTTATTCCAAGGTGTGCCGTGAGGAGGAGTTACATTTCACCTTCCATGATTTGCGCCACGATATGGC
This sequence comes from Anaerovibrio sp. RM50, assembly GCF_000622005.1. Taxonomy (GTDB): domain Bacteria; phylum Bacillota; class Negativicutes; order Selenomonadales; family Selenomonadaceae; genus Anaerovibrio. The sequence continues at coordinate 20,366 of NZ_JHWV01000023.1, forward strand.
CAGTAGCATGAAGACCTCCAACATCTTTGACATCAAGGATATTCAGAGCCAGCTTGGCCACAGCAATGTTCAGATTACCCTTGACACCTACACCCACATGAAAAAAGAGGATAATGAAAAGGTCGAAAACTGGGTGGAGGAAAGGAGCAATAAGCTCAAATTTGTGTCTGCAGATTGTCTGCACCCAGCCCAAAACCAAACACAACCAAACACCACGAAACAAAAGGTAATACGGCTGACAAACGCTTGATATTACTGGGTTTCAACACGAAACGACACCAAACAACACAATAGAAAATATGTTCGTATCAGACTCAAAATCTGCCGTATGCAAATACGTGCCGGTTCGAGTCCGGCCTTCGGCACCACAGTAATATCAAGGCTCCCGAGTATTCGGAAGCCTTTTCTTTATGCTTGGAATTTTTCAAAATACTGCCACAGTACTGCCACGAGGATTTTCTGTTACAAAAATTATTTACGCAATCCCTAAATATCTTTAAAAATAATAGGAAAGTGGGGAATGAGAGATAATACATTTTTGTTGAATAAAAATAAAAAATGGCCGTACAGCCACCAAAAAATACTGCCGTATGGCGACTACTTTGAGGGTAGTGAGTTACACGGCAGATTTCTGGAGGTTAAGTTATGGGGTGTACTTACGTAGCCAATTTATATATACTATTGCTGGAGGTTGGTACAGATGATAAGAAAGTATGAAGAAAAAGATATTGAAGCCATGATCCGTATCTGGAATGAGATAGTTGAGGAAGGGATTGCATTCCCTCAGGAAGATTGTCTGGACAGGGAAACCGGGGCGGAGTTCTTTGCCTCCCAAAGTTATACTGGGGTGGCTGAAATAGATGGAAAAATAATGGGCCTTTATATCCTTCATCCTAATAATGTGGGGCGGTGCGGCCATATCTGTAATGCCAGCTATGCCGTTTCATCAGAGGCCAGAGGAAAGCACATCGGGGAAAAGCTGGTTCTAGACTGTCTGAAAATGGGCAAGGAGCTGGGCTTCAGGGTATTACAGTTTAATGCTGTAGTGGAAAGCAATATCCACGCAAGACACCTTTATGAACGTCTGGGCTTTAAGCAGTTGGGGTCCATACCAGGCGGGTTCCGTATGAAAGACGGACATTACGAGAATATTTGCCCATATTACCATGAGCTGTAAAAAATATGCGTGGTTGATACCTATTTTTTTAGGTGTGGACACGCATTTTTTTATTGTATCATTGTGGCTGTACTTTGGCAGTACAAGATGTAAAAAATTACTGCTATCCCGCATAACTACTGGGTTCGTAGTTTGCGGGGCGGCAGTTTAGCTGACTGCTTTAAGAGTGTTCCTTTTACTTTGTTGGATGTCGCATAGCTGCCAGTTCTTTGGCCTCTTTGCCCGTTAAATGTTCAATATCCATTACCAACACATAAAGAGCTGACATAAGTTTTCCAATCTCATTTTCTCTGCTTTCATCTGACTCATGTGGGCAGTATTTATCCGCAAGCATGTCCAATGCCAGGCGCTTTTCCAGAGCGGTGTTATCCTCCACTATCCGAACAGTGCCAAAAGCAATTACACTGCGAAAATATGTAGTATATTCCGCTGGTACTATGTTATCTTGATCTATTACGCAAAATGAAGCCTTCGGATTTCGGTGCAGGGCATCCAGCTTATGGCCGCTTTTTGCAACATGAAAATACAATTTATTGTCAGCATAAGCAAAGGAAAGTGGCACTGCATAAGGGTAATCATCATCACCAGATACGGCTAGCACCCCTGAGGTGGATTTTTCCAATATGGATATACATTCGTCAGCAGATAACTGCTGGTTTTTTCTTCTCATTTCCCGAAACATAATAATCACTCCATTCAGATATTTTTATGACAATATTTTTAGACCAGTTATACCGCAAATAATAAAAGCAAC
>NZ_KK211385.1:0-17787 GCF_000622005.1 Anaerovibrio sp. RM50
AGGCGTCTTAACCGCCAGCGTAGCGTTTTCCCGGATTCACAGGCCTTGATGAAGGCACTGTATCTTGCTACTTTGGAAGCCACTAAAAAATGGACTATGCCGATTCGTAATTGGGGCCGTGTATACGGCGAATTAAGCATTATGTATGAAGATCGGCTTGAATATTAGGCTATTTCTTGTTACAGCTTTATTAAAATTGAGGCCTGGAGCCAGTCCTCAGTTTGTTGAGTTGTCTAAAATTACAGCTAAGAAAAATGCTGGAACCGGTTTCAACCAATTCCAGCAAAATTATGAAATATATAGTTTTTATTGCCATAGAAGACTCTATTTACAGAGATTTTTTCACAGGCTCCGTAATACTCAGAATCAATAGTTACGGTGTTATCTTTGGTGTTAAAGATTACTTTATGGAGTTCCTTGGCAATATCCTTATTTTCTTTTTTATACTTTCCCCTTGCTTCTTCTGAGATATCTATTCTTACCCAAGAAGAAAGCATGTGACTATCTGAGTCATAGTTAATTGTATCTTTGTCATAATATAATGCGAAACCTTTATCAAGGACATTAATGCTGGCCCACCTGTCACTCTGGGAAGATGCAAAAGCAGTAGAAGCAACCATTAAAAGCATAAACAACAATACTGTAATCTTTTTCATTTTTTTCCTCCTAGTAAGCAAAAACTACAACTTCATGTTAGTACAAAAGAACTATATACCCATTTTACACAAATATAAGGATATGTAAAGAAAAAATTAATGTAGATATTTGAAACATAACTGCTGATATTTAATACATAAATCAGTCTTTTAGAGCGTACTGTTTCATAGATTATTGATTTGAGTATTATTGCCTATATTTTGGGCGGGGCGTATGCCAGGGGGCGGCTGCGCTCTCTTTTTATGTCTGTGTGCAGCGCGGCCCCGGCTGGTGGGTGGGGTCCCGCAAGGGAGAGTGGCTGCGAAAGACTGGTCAGCTTTCGATAAGTTTGACTATCGGACAGTAAAAGAGGGTGGCGGTCATTGTGGGTCTGGTTTTACTTCCGATAGTCGTAAGGAACTTATCGGACGCTCACCAGTCACGGCTTATGAGCTGGGGACAAATCCAAGAGCATACAGGGGGAGTGTCGGTTTAATGGCGTAACACGGCTGGATGCTCCATCAGGGTCCCCTGCCATACTCATAGCACTACACTAAGAGTCGAGTCATCTTTAAATGGCTTCCGCTCCTGGCGGAAGGCAACCATCAGCGGAGGGTGTGGCTATGGCTTGCCATGGCCATACCTTCCGCTACTCTCTTGGAAAAGATGAGAAACTAAAAACGGGGGTATGACTGCGCCATTTATGGCGTAGTGATACCCTCCGGCAACGACACTTCGAGTCGGGAAGGGGTGACTGGAATTGGCGGACTGTAGCGGAGAACGAAGGCCGCAGCGGAAGGGAGCCAATGACAGTGACCCCATACAAAACTTATAGTAGCTGACAGCTCCATACTGTGGCAGTGTATGGCCCTCTCCCACATTCGCAGGGCTTGGTGGAAGCCCTGAAGGGAATGTGCAAGGAGTACGTGGCTTCTATGGGGTGCGTGGGGGAATGTGGCATCTAATGGCCATACTCTGCCATCAAGGGCAGCTCTAAGAGTTGAGGGGGTGGCGGTGGCTGGAATGAAGTGGACAGCAGCGAAGCGGATGGGAACGGAAAGACAGTGACCGCCTTTCGGATCATGTAGTTGGCACTGGCCCTTTTCCGATGATAGGGTATGCGCCAGCTATCCAAAGATATGGGGCAGAAGCTGCTGGGGTATACGCTATCATTCAGGGCATCTCTTATAGTCGGGGTATACAAGACGTCGAAGGTGACTGACCGCACGTATGGGAGGTCTGGCACCGCAGGCGGCTCACTTCAATCAAGGCACCCAGTAAGTCATAAGTAAAGCCCCGCTTTCAGGGGAACGTAGGCAGACAGTGTCTGCCGAAGTCCTGAAAACGGGGCTATGTTTTGTGGGTGGCTTCCTTAGATCCAATTCCAATAAAAAATGTCTTTATCTCACAGTCGTTCAGAGCCCTTTGGCACCCATTGGCCCATTTCCTTCCTCATATTCCTAAACTCGCCATCAGCAAAAAAGGTTCCGTCTCCGTTTGCGTGGATGACTCGCTGCTCTTTTTTCTTCGTATTTTCCCATAGCAGGAGGCCTTTGAATATCAGGATGCCATGTTCTTCAACGTAATCTTCAAGTTTGCATTCCAAAACGGCAAGACAATCGGGAATTAAAGGTGCTTTATTTATCTTTGCCTTTGCCTTGGGCAACGAAAAGCGTTCAAATTTGTCACATTCAGATCCGTGACTCGTCCCGATCTGAACGACTTTTTCAAGCATATCGAAGGTTGGGACACAAAGACAGCACTCTTTTTTATCCAATATAGTCTGGAAAGACTCGTTCCAGTCTCCTGTAGAAATGGCAATATGCGGTACAAAATCAAGTACCATCTGCCATGAAATTGTCATCACGTTGTCTTTGGTTCCGTCATTGGTGGTGACAAGCAGGACGGCCCCCGACTCAAAATAGGTAAATGCTCTCTCAATTCTTCCTTCTTGCATATCTTATTCCTCCTGCATAATAGAACAATATACAGAAACTGCCTTGATACTTTATTCTAAAATATTTACCGTCATATTTGTCAATGCAATTTTTACACAGAGAAAAAAACACTGTCCCAGCTTTCGCCGGGACAGTGCTTTTGGAAGACGTTTGTCTATGTTATATCCCCTGCCTGCTTCATGGAGAGGGGGAAGCAAGCAGTAAGAAGGAGATGGGCGATATATTAATTCCTCTAAATCCACTTAGAAGAAAGGACTGTTATTTTTTTATGCAGCCTTTTTTGGTCCCTGTGGATCCTGCTGTGGAGTATCCTTCTTAGGACTCGTGATATCCTTTACTATATCAATAATATCGCGGATGATCTGGAAAGGCTTACGACGTGGGCCATGAATGCGAATGCGTGGACGGCCACCGGCTACCTGATTTAATTCCATTTCGTTGAGTTCAAATTTCTTAGTCATGATAATATCTCCCTTCTTTATGGGCTGTGCCCTTGTTGTTTTCTGTCCTTACATACGGACTGGGGAGAAATGTATTACAAAAAATGTTATTATTTTATTTTCAGTAGCTGAAGATTATATCAAATATGACTTCAATATTTGCCATTTGTTGGATAAATCCCTTATTTCAAGGGATTTTTTTGAAATTGGCAAAATTTTTTCCGTTAATTTTACCTTTAATATTTTAGGAATGGGTAATTTTTGGTGTGGGTTTTGGAAATTTGTTTGGTATATTCATCAAACTGTTACAAAAATAATTTTAGTATATCAATAATGTTATAATATGTATGTGAAATAGACCATAGACATCATAAGTTAAATTGGTATAATAAAAACTGTGCAAAAAACATAGGCCTTTAGGCCAGGGGAGGGAATATAATGTGTATGTTCATTAAAACATCTTTCCATAATACACGACCGTGACATTCAGTTTTTTAAGGATGATAAACTGAAAGACAAATGGAGTTGTTTGATTATGGAATTTGCACGAAACCTTAAGAGGCTTCGACTGATTAAAAAAGAAACCACTGCGGATATTGCGACGGCTCTGGATATAAACGAGGATGTTTATATCTCTTGGGAGGCAGGGCAGGCAGAGCCGTGGGGCGAGCACTTATACAATTTAGCACATCATTTCAAAGTGCCCTTTGAAGTGCTGTTGGATGAAAGCTTTGATTATGAATTATATTTAATGATTTTGAAGGCACGGGGCACAATTTAATAAAAAATAAGGGAGGTGCCGTGGGGCATCTCCCTATAATATTGAAAGTGGGTAATATTTATGGATGACATTGACAAGATGATTATTAATATGCTTCAGGCGAATGCCAGGGCAACAATTTCGGAAATGAGTTCTAAGGTTTCTCTTTCAATGCCGGCGGTAAGTGAGCGGGTAAGAAAACTGGAGAAAAGCGGGGTTATTAAGCAGTATACAGCAATTATTAATCCTGAAATGGTGAAAAGGGGAGTGGAGGCTTTGATGTTTGCCAGCTTCTCAGATCCGGAAAAGGAGCATGATTTTATTAATACAATCAGCGAAGAAAAGGACGTCAAGGAGTGCTTTGGGGTGACTGGGCCTTTTGATTACTGCATGAAGATATTTACCGAGAACACCAAGAAACTCGAAGAAATTATATTGAGGATTAAAGAAAAAGGGGCAATAAAGACCAATGTATCAATAGTCCTTTCAACGGTAATGGAGAAGCCAAGCATACAGCTGGCAGATTAAAAAAATTGCGCACTCTTTTGAAGGGTGCGCATTTTTGCTGGGCTTATGCCCGTTTCCGTTTCTGTTCATTTAGCTCCTGCTGCTTCATCCGCCCCTGGACAATTTTGATGGCCCGATCTGCAATAAAATGTTCCAGGGCCTGGGTAAAGGCATCAGGATTTACGGCAATATCATCTACTCTGGCGTAAGGGGAGGACATATTTGAGCGTTTGTAGCCAAGCATGGTGGTGTGGCCATACCACTGGTCGGCCCCAAGAAAGAAGATATATCCCTCGTCCAGAATTTCAAACTGGCATTTAAGGCCGCCGCTGCCATCTTCCTCAATTTCAAGCTTTGGCTTTTTCACGCAGCGCAGGGTCTCCACATCAAATATGCCAAGGGGAACATTCCCCAGCATAACATAATGGGAATGGAGCCAGCCGTTTCTGTGGTCGGCCTTTTCCTCCATGTCGGCAGTAATAAGCATTGGACTGTTTGGATCTTCTATAAGATTGTAGAGGTTGTGGAAATGTATCAGGTATTTGCCCATATCATGGGGATTGTCGAAAATCTTTAAATTGCGCATGGCATGGGCGTAATCCTTGGCCCGGGGGCGGTAGAGAACCATGATGAATGCTCCTTTCTGATACAATATAGAATGTGTGTTTGCTATATGGATATTATAACAGAATTTATGTTTGGGTTCAATGGAACATGGGGAGATTATCAGAAAATAAAAGCAGGATAAAATGATTGTTTTGGCGAATAAAAATTTATGTATGTTTTAACGTATGAAATATATATAAAATAGGTGGAATGTAAATGGCCAGCAAAAATACCGCTTTAAATGCAGCAGCAAAAGCAAAGCAAGATGAATTTTATACACAGTTATCGGATATAGAGAAAGAAATGCGGTATTATCGCAAACACTTTAAAAGTAAGACTGTTTTCTGTAATTGTGATGATCCATTTGAGAGTAACTTTTTTAAGTTTTTTGTACTTAACTTCAACAAGCTTGGGTTGAAAAAGCTGATATGTACCTGTTATGCCGGTTCCCCCATAGCTAATCAACAGCTTTCATTGTTTGACGTTATAGAGCTAGGGGAAGAAAATAAGCCATATAAGGCTATTATTACAACAGTTTATGATAAAACCGGTGATGGGATGCTGGACATGGAAGATATAAAAGAGCTTTTCAGGTCTGGCGAGAATGAGCTCACCGAATTAGAAGGTGACGGCGACTTTTCTTCTCCAGAATGTCTGGCCTTGATGGATGAAGCTGATATAGTGGTTACGAATCCTCCGTTTTCTTTATTTAGAAAATATATGGCCACTCTTATTAGTCGTAAGAAAAGTTTTATTATAATTGGAAATCAAAATGCAGCCCATTATAAAGAAATTTTTCCACTTTTACGTGAGGGAAAAGTTTGGTTAGGTTATAATCATGTGAAAGAATTTATTATACCAGATGGTACAATAAAAAAATTTGGTAACGTTCTATGGTATACTAACTTAGATATAAAAAAACGTCATGAAGAAATGATTTTAGTAAAGAAATATTGTTCTGAAGATTATCCTAAATATATAAATTATGATGCGATTGATGTTAATAAAGTCGCTAATATTCCGTATGATTATCCTGGTAAAATGGGAGTCCCAGATGGATTTCTTGAAACATATAATCCCTCACAGTTTGAAATAATTGGTTTAGCAGAAAGCTCACTAGGACAGGAAATTGGCTTTAGTAGTAATTTAACCGAGGAAGAATGTGCGGCATTATTTAAAGAGAATAAATCATTTAGGCGGGGAAATCCTATATATAGGGGAATAGATGGAAAGTTACATAAACCGTTTGCAAGAATAATAATTAGAAACAAACACCCAGAAATAAACAAGGAGAAATAAAAAAACATGGCACGCCAGAAATTTTTATTGGGGGCAAAGGCTGCCTCGAAAGATGAATTTTATACTCAATTAGCAGACATAGAAAGAGAATTACGATATTATCGTAAGCATTTTAAGGATAAAACTGTTTTCTGCAACTGTGATGACCCATTTGAAAGTAATTTCTTTAAGTATTTCGTACTTAACTTCAACAAGCTAGGATTAAAAAAGTTGATATGTACTTGTTATACTGGCTCTCCAATCGCAAATAGTCAGCTATCACTATTTGATGTGGTGGATACTGAGGATGGAAATAAACCATATAAAGCGATAATTACTACAGTATATGATAAAACCGGTGATGGCGCCCTAGATATGGAAGATATAAAAGAACTTTTTAAATCTGGGGAAAATAAACTTACAGAATTAGAGGGGAATGGCGATTTTGCTTCTCCAGAATGTCTAAAACTGATGGATGAGTCGGATATAGTGGTTACTAATCCACCGTTCTCGCTTTTTAGAAAATATGTGGCTACCCTGATGAAGCATAAAAAACAGTTTTTGATTATAGGAAATATTAATGCCATAACATATAAGGAAATATTTCCTTTGATAATGAATGATGAAATATGGCTTGGTAATGGTATGGGGCGGTGGATTTCAGGATTTATTGTTCCTGCGTCCTATGAATTATATGGTACAGAGGCTTCAATTAATGAAAAAGGTGAGCGTATTGTCGCAACTAATAATTGCTTATGGTTAACGAATCTTGATTTTAATAAACGCCATGAAGAAATGATATTAGCTAAACGCTATAATTCAGAAGATTATCCTAAATATGATAATTATGATGCTATAGAGGTATCAAAGACAGCTGATATTCCATGTGATTTTAAAGGGGCAATGGGAGTTCCAATTACTTTTTTGGGTAAATATAGTCCTGATCAGTTTGAGATTATAGGCGCTGATTATAGCTTGGCAGGTCCTATAAATATAAACGGAAAAAATAAACCAAATCCACAAAGATTCTATATAAATGGTGTACGAAAATATGCTCGAATAGTTATTCGCAATAAACACCCAGAGCCAGCAAAGGAGCACTAATTATGGATATTCAAGAAAAGAGAATTACAGTCGAAGAAGTGTATGATGGTTATTTCAATGATGATGAAGAAGGTGTTGTGGGCTATCACGAACTGCTGAATATTCGTCCGAAGTATCAAAGGGAATTTGTCTACAAAGATAACCAGCGTGATGAGGTTATTCGTACAGTGCTGAAGGGACTTCCACTGAATGTAATCTACTGGTGCAAGATAACTTTGGATGATGGTTCGGAGGGTTATGAAGTGCTGGATGGTCAGCAGCGCACACTTTCACTTTGCGAATATATTGAAGGTTCTTTTTCGGTGGATAATTATTACTTCCACAATTTACCAGAGGACAAACAGAAAGCTATACTTGAATATCCTTTATTTGTGTATATTTGTGATGGAACCGAAAGCGAAAAGCTGGACTGGTTCAAAATTATAAATATAGCCGGTGAACAACTCACCGACCAAGAATTGAGAAATGCAGTATATGCGGGGACCTGGACTGGCAGTGCCAAAAAATATTTTTCCAAAACTGGATGTCCGGCCAATCAGTTGGCGGGGGATTATTTAAAAGGCTCCTCTATTCGTCAGGAGTATTTGGAAACAGCTATTTTGTGGGCGGCCAGTGCAGAGGATAAGACCATAAATCAATATATGGGTGAGCACCAGCACGACCCATCAGCTATACAATTATGGAATTATTTTAGGTCTGTAATTGACTGGGTTCAGGCCATTTTCCCAAAGAAACGCAAGGAAATGAAGGGGTTGCCGTGGGGACTTTTCTTCAATGAACATGGTAAGCGTACCGACCTTGATCCAAAAGCTCTGGAAAAGGAAATACAGCGTCTGCTGGGGGACGAGGATGTTACCAAAAAATCTGGTATCTACGAGTATTTGCTTACTGGCAAAGAAAAATGTTTGTCAATTCGGGCATTTGACCGCCGGGATGCGTTGGCAGCCTATGAAGCCCAAGGGCATAAATGCGCTACTTGTGGGGAAATATTCGAGTTTGATGATATGCAGGCAGATCATATAAAGCCATGGAGCAAGGGTGGTAAAACTGTAAAGGAAAACTGCCAAATGCTTTGTCGTGACTGTAATCTGAAGAAGTCTAATAAATAAAAAGTAAAAAAGCAGGGGTGCCCCTGCTTTTTATATGCCTAATTTTGATAATAAATATGATTTAGCTACAGATGAAATGATATCTAAGGCAACATTGCCAAAAGGTTTGATTTTTTCCTTAGTGTTATTCCAAATAGAATCATCACGAATACTATCAAGATATTCCCGCCCCTGGGGAGTAATATCAATGATATATCCGCGGATTGCTTCAATAAGACCAGCATCACGTAAGTATTTTATGTGGTAAGTTACAGCTATTGGTTCTTCAGCCGGAAATTCTGATGGAATACTTTCTATGAGAAAATTGTTCTGCCCATCGGATATTTCCTCAATAAATAATAATAGAGTACGTATTAAATCGTGATTTAAGCGCATATAATCAGCCTCCTCAAAATGATTATATCAACAAAAGAGTACATACACAAACCAAGTCCCATCCTGTATTTTAGGCTTTATACTTATTAGGTTCCAGCTATATAGTAAGTTCTTAGATATATTTTGCAGGAAAGAATTACCCAAATATAGAATAGCAATATTAGATACCAGTACAATAATTGGAGGGTAAACTTATGCCAGAATTAAGCACACTTGAAGAAATAAAAGATTTGCGTACAGTATGGCCGCATGAGGCTCTTGATTTTACCCCATGGTTGGCTCAGGACGATAATATTGCCCTGCTTTCTGATGCGTTGGGAATTGATATTACTGTTGATGATACCGAGTCGCCAGTAGGTGATTTTAGTGTTGATATATTTGCAACTGAAACAGGGACTGATCGGAAGATTGTTATTGAAAACCAGTTGGGGGATACAGACCATGATCATTTAGGCAAATTAATTACTTATGCTTCTGGTAAATCTGCGGAGGTGGTTGTTTGGCTTGTTAAGAGGGCCCATGAAAAACATAAGGCTGCTATAGAGTGGCTTAATAATCATACTGATGAAAATATTGGTTTTTTCCTGTGTGAGATAAAGCTATATCGGATTGGCAATTCTAATCCTGCGGTAAAATTTGAAGTTATAGAAAAGCCTAATGATTGGGCGAAAGAAATTAAGAAAAATGACGCATTAAACCCTACTAAACAAAAGCGTTATGACTACTGGGTGGCATTTCAGGAATACGTTTTTCAAAATGCTGAGTTTTCAAATAATTTTAATCGCACGAAACCATCTACTGACCATTGGATGGATTTCACTATTGGATCATCTGCGTATCATCTTGCTGTCAATCAACTACGAAAAAGGAATGAGTTGAATGTGGAATTTTATATAAATGATGATAAGTCAATATTTTCTACGCTTTATGGAAATAAGGAAAAAATTGAGCGAGAAATGGACATGAAATTAGAATGGTTGGAGTTGCCAAACAGAAAAGCCAGCCGTATTCTTATAAAGAAAAATGTTGATTTTGATGATAGTACACAATTGAATGAGCAATTTGAATGGATTATTGTTGTTATGTTGAAAATGAAGAAAGTGTTTAAAAAGTATATTTAAAAACTGCCTAAGCCTTGGCCCATAAAATATGCCAGGGCTTTTTCCTCCCCGCAAATAGACTATAATTATGATGTTCACAAGCAAAGTAGTGGAGGAATAATCTGATGGAAAATGCATTGCTGATAAATAAAAAGGCTCTGAAAAAAGCCATGAAATATGTAGATAATAATCAATTTGAAAAGGCCCTGCCAGTAGTTGAGAAGCTGGTGGCAAAATTTGAGAAATCCAATACATACAAGGACGATGAAAATACGGAATACTATTCCTTCCATGAAAAATTGGAGGAGCTTCTTTATGAGGAATTTGCAAAGCCAGAGAAGGAAATTTGCAATATAGAGCAGCCAATTTCTGACTTGTATTTGGCTTATGGCTCTGCACTTCTGGGCCTGGAGCATAAGGAAGAATCAAAAAAGGCCCTGCGTGCAGCCTTGCGTTGGAACCCTGTTCATCCGGAAATATATCTGAAATTGGCTGATTGGTCAGTGATGTACGGAGATGCTGAGGATGTCCGCAAATATGCCTCTAAGGCCTTGAAATGGGCGTTTCACATGAAAGATATTGGAAATTGCTATTATTATTTCGGTTGGTATACTTACCAGAAGGAAGCCTATGCTGCAGCTTTTGGATATTACCATTTATGTTCAGATTTGGGGGATGGAGATAGAAAATTTCTATCCGATAGTGAACAGATTATGATCGCAATACAGAAAAAAGCTGAACCGCCTTCCTTGGAGGAAATGGAGAAGTATTCAATACAGTATAATGTACCTCTGGCCTATAACAGCAAGATAGTTGATTTTGTTCTTAAGCTGGGCAAAGATGCCATTGACGATAGGAATGAAACTTATGAATCGGCAAATTATTTCTTTTCCATATTGTATGAAATGACAGGTTCGGAGAGTGTTAGGGAAACTATGGAGGAACTGGATAAGAAATGGGAATTGAATAAATATTAATGAGTAAAAGAAAGTCAAATGAGGCCCCGGCGAAAGCTGGGGCTTTTCGTATGTAAGGGGTACGAAGGAGGCCACCACACCCCAATCCACTACTGGTGCCTTGATTGAAGTGAGCCGCTTACAGTATCAGACCTCCCATACGTGCGGTCAGCCACACTCCAGCGTCTGAAACACCGACTCTGCGAGGTGCCCCGGACGGCAGAGTATAAATTATTAATATCCCTGTCGAATAAGCCTAGGCTATTATAATTCAATTTAGCAGGAATGTTATACTCCAATATAGAATAGGTAAAACATCCTTTTTTAGAGGTGGGAAAACAAAAATACAAGGAGATTAGAACATGAGTGAATTTCAAAATATTCATTTTGTAAAAGAATTTGCTTATAGAACCAAGCTAAATTACTATCGCCAGCAAGAACGATATGCCAGGACAGAGGATGCAAGAAGCAAGGCAAAGATGAAAGTTGGCAGTATTGAAAGAGAAATGGCAAATAAACAATTTGATATTTCGGAATATTATGAGGTTACTGACCTTTTAAACTCGTTAGTTGGATTATTGGTTTTTCCGGAGGAAAATGTTTTTGATCACATTCCTAAATTTGAGCGAGATTTAAAAAAAGAGTTTCCCATTTTACATAAATGTATTGAAAAGGCTGAAAAAGAAGGCTTTTATAAATATTCATATCTAACTGAACCCTATGGAGCCGATGAAAAATCACCATTGGCAATAATTAACCATATTAGAAATTCGTTAGCGCATTTTAGAATAATGATTGAGCCTATATCAGGAAAAATAAGTGGTACAAATCAAATTGTCGCTATTATATTTAAGGATCAAAGACCTCCAAATTCAAAAAAACCGCGGGAGTATTTTTCTCTGAAAATCGATGTTACAGATTTAGAAGATGTAGTTATGGAGATATGTGATTATCTTATAAATGTAAACGGGTAGTGGCGAAATGGGCATGGAAAAATTTTTTGACTATATAAAACAAAAAAGTACCAGCGAAGAAGAATATACTTATGAAGTATTAATGGCCAGAGGGTTCTTGTTGGATGATAAAAGGTTTGTTTTAAGTGATAATTCACATGAACTGGATAAAAAATATCTTGAAAGAATATTTTTGAAATATAACATCGGCCAAATCGAGGGTAATAAAATAATAATCAGTAATCCGGATAAAATTGAAAATATATTTAATCGAGAAGATGTTGGAGGCTGTGAAGCAGTAGGAAATGCGTATGACTGGGAAATGTTCAGGAATAGACAACATGGCTTTAAAGTACCAGTGAGTATACTGGAGCCATTTGTAGCCAGATATATTAAAGCAATATCCGCATGTGGTATTAATACTCATGGTTCCTGCGATGGAAATCATCCTGGGGAAAAGCTGGTAAGAATTGATACAAGTGAAGGCGGGTGTAGTTGCTGGCACAAATTTATTTGTAAAAAAATATTGTCCAGATATTTTAATCTGGACTGGAATAGAACATACAATGAAATCAGATTTAATAAGGATAATCAGTGGGCAACCTACATTGAATTAAATAGAGCGGCAGAATTTTTATATTCTAACCGAGTGGAATTTAGGAAAGTAAAAACAGAAGCTATGGCTCCATTATCATGTAGCGAGTTAAGGCATAAAACCAATGAAGAATTAAATGATATATTTATAAATAATGTCGATAATCTTTTAAAAAAAATTACATTACAGGTAAGCTAAATACTGTTACTGAGGGGGAGAAAAATGAGTAAAATAGATGATCATGTAGAGGAATTGAAAAAGAATACAGAGATACTTGAATATACATTTGCAAAATATAATTTGAAATTAGATAGTTATACTATCGCACTGGATATATCTGGTTGTTATCCTACTTGTTTTATGGAGCTATCTACCATAAATGGGAATAAAATAGTAAAAAAAGGAGCAGATAAAGTAAACATAAAAATAAATTTTTATGATGAAAATGAAAATATACTTTACCATGCTAGTGAGGAAATATATGCAGACGATTTCGATGAGTTTGATACTATCAAAATAAATATTGCTGAGTTACAAAGATGTTTAAAAAAAGCTCAAAAAGTTAAAATATTTGCAAGGTAAAATCACTCTCCTCCGAGAGTATGAAAAAATCTCTGTAAATAAGATCTTCTATGGTTGAAAATAATATAAATTTAATGCGTAGTCCAATCAGATACTCATTGTAAAGCTACGTGTGAGCTAGTGCACTGCAAACAGCTGGGGCCGTATTACCGCAGGTAACAATAACCTCAGCTTTTTTATTTTGCTGAAAAATTAGTAGTTTATCCGGTCTTCATACATTATGCTGAATTCACCATATACTCGGCCCCAATTACGGATTGGCATAGTCCACTTTTTGGTGGCCTCAGTCGTTGCCAGATATAGTGCCTTCATTAGGGCCTGAGAATCCGGGAACACGCTTCGTTGACGATTTAGGCGTCTATAGCTGGAATTAAGACTTTCAATGGCATTGGTGGTATATATGACCTTTCTGACCGCTGCAGAAAACTTAAATATTGGCGTAATAACATCCCAGTTAGTCGTCCAGCTTTTCATGGCGTTAGGGTATTTTTCATGCCATTTTTGACTGACTTTATCCCTGTTAGCCTTGGCCTGCTGCTCGGTGACGGCCTGGTAAATACTTTTCAGGTCAGTAGCAAATTCCTTGCGATCTTTATCCGCCACATATTTTAGGGTATTACGGACCTGATGAACGATGCAGCGCTGGTACTCCGTTTTAGGAAATGCGGCTGTAACAGCTTCTTTCATGCCTGTAAGGCCGTCAGCACATAGTACAAGAATATCTTTGAGGCCTCGGTTTTTAAGTTCATTAAACAGTCCAAGCCAGTATTTCGCACTTTCATTTTCACCAATATAGAGGCCCAGCACTTCCTTGATACCATCTTTATTTATGGCGAGAATGACATAGGCAGCCATTTTACGAATTATGCCGTTATCTTTTACGGAATAATGAATGGCATCAACGAAAACTACAGGATATAACGAATCCAAAGGTCTATTCTGCCAGTCATGGATTTCCGGAAGAATTTTATCCGTCACATCGGATATGAAGCCCTCTGATACGTCAAAACCATAGATGTCTTCGATGGTTTCGGAAATCTGTCTGGTAGTCATTCCCTTGGCATACATAGATATTATCTTATGGTCTATGTCAGAAATATCTTTCTGGCGTTTCTTTACAACCTGAGGCTCAAAGGTAGATTTGCGGTCCTGTGGTACATCAATAGAAAATGAACCATAACTGCTGTTTACCGTCTTTTTCTTGTAACCATTGCGGCTGTCATCATTTGATGAGCGTTCGGATTTCTCATAGCCCAAATGTTCATCCATTTCAGCTTCCATCATCTCTTTGATGGTGCCGCCGAGAAGATCCTTCAGAGCTTCCTGAATGTCTTCAGCAGAATTGATGTCATATTCGGTCAATAATTGCTGAATAATTTGGCGCTTACCGTCTGTCATTTGTACATGGTGTACTGGTTTTGAAGATTTTCTTGCCATAACAAAAGGCCTCCTATGATTTTATTTTACCATAGAAGACCTTGCAGATTACTAATTATGTTATTTACAGAAAAACTTTCACACTCTCTCTCCTCCTCGCCAACGACGCGTTCCGCCCCCGGACTGGCGATGGTGTTCTCTGGCTTCTTGCCTATCTACATGATAACCATCATCATCATATTCTTCCCTATAGTTACCTGCTGTATAATATTCCTCATCATAATAAGGGTCATTGCCACTCATCTTAGCCACCCGCTCAGAATAGGTCCGATTATATTCAGCTTGAAGCTGTTTATGACGGGCTTCCTGGGCGGCTTTTTTAGGTTTTACAACATTTTCATTAATGTCTAAAATCTGACTTCGTAGTGTCAGGACCTTCTTCTTTAATGGCCCATTGTAATTTTCAGGGATAAGGCCCGCATAGTGAAGCAGCATACTATTTTTTACAGTGATACCTTTCTCGATGCCGCCCCATTCAGCAATTATTTCCAGACAATTAGCTGTATAATACAAAGTTTCAGCACCTGGGCAGACATTAGCAATAGTAGAAGCACAGTCAGTCCGTTCACTCATTCTGACGTGATCCGGTGTACCGCCAAAAAATGCTAGGGATGCTTCCTTGGATTTCTGCTGGTCGGGATGGGCAAAATCCATCTCATGGAATATCGCTATCCCTTTTTGATACCCCTCAATAGACCTATTAATAAAACTATACCGCTGCTCTTGTTCCCTGGCCTCTATATCTGCCTTGGTTTCGCAGCCGGAAATAGATATAGATATGATGGTTAGGAGAAATAATCCTAAAAAACTGTAAATGTTGATATGGAATAGATGATACATATTGTGTCACCTCGTTAAATGGTTTTTTAAATATTATATCATTCCTAAAAAAATGCAGGAAATAAAAAATAAATGTAGAATAAGTTAATTTAGACTAAGGGAAATAAAATTAACAAGGGGGATAGTGTTTTACAATTATCAAGTTGAAAGGATGGAGGATATTATGAAGAAAAAAATATCATGTATTTTATTTTTACTATGTTTATTGATTAGTGCTGTAGCTTGTGCTGGAGATGTAGAGGGGAATATAACATGGCAATATAATAATTTTATCGGTACAAAACCAGATGTAGGGGCAGGAATTTATATGTATAAAGAAGATAAGAGAGCATCTGATTTATTTGCCGATAAAACGGAAGAAGATAAATTTTTAAAAGGGTTTGTAAGCACTGATGGAGCATATTATGCTGAAGCAGATGGATATGGGCATTATAAAATTAGAAATTTGCCAGAAGGTCAGTACATTATATATGTTGTTTCAAGGAAAACTACTAGAAACTTTTCTGATCAAAGACCATTAATGGCCCAATGGGATGTTTTATATAAATATACTCACTATACAAGCAAAGATTATTATGCAATTACGTTTGCTAATGTATATAAAAGTGTTGTAGGAACTGTCTATGTACCTGCAAGTGGTGAAGAAACGTTTAGTCACGATTTCGGTAATACTTACATTTAACGAAAACGGAAGAACCATCACAAACCAAGGCCCCGGCGCAAGCTGGGGCTTTTCGTATGCAAGGGGTACGAAGGAGGCCGCCACACTCTTATACACTACTGGCGCCTTGATTGAAGTGAGCCGCCTGCGGTGACTGTCCTCCCATACGTGCGGCCAGCCACACTCCGTCGTCTGAAACACCTTCTCCCCAAGGTAGTCCGAATGATAGCGTATACCCCAGCGGCATTGGCCCCAGGTCTTTACCTGGCACGCCTCCATCACGGATTACGGCAGCGCCATGAAAAGCCCTGAAAGTATTGGAAG
Source organism: Anaerovibrio sp. RM50 (assembly GCF_000622005.1). Lineage (GTDB taxonomy): Bacteria > Bacillota > Negativicutes > Selenomonadales > Selenomonadaceae > Anaerovibrio. The sequence goes on from NZ_KK211385.1 coordinate 16,222, forward strand.
AAAGCTGGCGCATACCCTATCATCGGTATATTGTTTAGTGCCAGCGACTGGGCCAGCAGGGCGGTCACTGTCTTTCCGTTCCCATCCGCTTCACTGCTGTCCACTTCATTCCAGTCACCGCCAAAGCCACGTCTCTTATAGATGCCCCGAACAGCAGCGTATGGAACCTGCAAGCAGAACCCATACACAGCTGTCGGCATTTTGTCCAGTGCCTACTACTGGGGCAGTATACGCGGTCGCTGTCCTGTCGCTCCCTTCCGTTCCGCCCGATGGGCTGCCCTCCAGTCCGCGCACTCCAGCCACCGCCCCATCTCCAAGTGCAGTACCCGGATGGTATCACTACCCCCCAGAGGGGCGCAGTCATACCCCCGTTTTTAGTTTCTCATCTTCTCCAAAAGAAAAGCGGGCACATTCTGTCCCCGCAGATGGTTGCCTTCCTCCAAAGTCGGAAGCCATTTAAAGTGATCTGAGTTTTTGTACGCATCCAGAGTACAGCCACGCCATAACGTGCGGCTTCCTTTGGGACCCCCACGCGGTCCCACGAAGCCGGGAACGAAAAAGCCCACACATGACTTTAATGTATAAGGTTTTATTTCCAGCCCCATTTCCCGTCACTATTCTTCTGTACATTTCAGTATTTAATACCAGATTGTATAGGGATTTTGGATGTATATTTCTGAATACCAAACCACATTGTATAGGAATTTATTTTTCTGTCTTTTGGCTGTACATGACATGATTGTATCGTAAAATACAGCCACAAAATGGGGGATATTCTCTGATACATTTTAGTCATGTTTCTTGGTGCCAGCTCCAAGGTGTCTGCTATGAGTATGGGCAGGAGCCACCTTCTCTGCATCTGCTTTTGCCATGGGGGAAGGATTCTCCAGCCTCATAAGGCGGGCCATTTTACTTCCGATAAACGCCGGAGAGCTTATCGGAACGCCTGGCTATGCTCCGGGGGCCAATGGTTCCGATAAGCACATTTATCGAAAGTAAGATGTCCACTCCAGCCAACTATCCCTCACGGGCCTACCCCGCCCTCCGCCCGCGCTTCGCGACCCCACCCAAGAGCCGTGGACGCAGCTGCACACAGACTTTAAAAGAGAGCGCAGCCGCCCCCACGGCATACGCCCCACCCATAAGAAAAATCGTTGGTAAGAACTGCAACATCATGCTATAATTTTTTCAACAATATAGCCCCAATAAATAGCTATAAAACGAGGTCATATTATGCAATACAGAATTATCGACGGTGCAGAGAATTTGAAAATTAATGATGTCGTTAGGCTTTTAAAGATGACTTACTGGGCGGAGAATCGTCCTCTTGAAACCATTGAAAAATCTATGCGTAATTCTGCTTGCTATGGGATCTACCTTGATGCCGAGGAAAAGCTGGTGGGTTTTGCAAGGGTTATCAGCGATTATGCTACAACCTATTATTTATGTGATGTAATTGTTGATAAGGCATATCAGCACATGGGACTTGGTACGGCTTTGGTATCACATATCGAGGCATTGCCAGAATATAAAGGGCTGAGAGGTGTTTTAATTACAAGGGACGCA
>NZ_KK211385.1:17847-18905 GCF_000622005.1 Anaerovibrio sp. RM50
CGGCCACCGGCTACCTGATTCAGTTCCATTTCGTTGAGTTCAAATTTCTTGTTCATAATATTATCTCCCTTCTTTATGGGCCTTGCCCTTGTTGTTTTCTGTCCTTACATACGGACCTGGGGAGAATGTATTACAAAAAAATAAAAAAAATCCAGATACTGCAGTATTCCCGTTCCAATGATGGCTGAACCATGCCTATGGATAATGCCCTGGCACACGCTCTTTTCCGTTCCCTCGATATTCGTAAACATGAAGTGGCAGACCTGCCGAACACAAATGGCCAGTCACTGAAATGATAGCTGTTTTTGGGATGGAGTTTAATTGGGAAGAAGGATCGGCTAAAGTCAAGGAAGCGTGGGCGCATTTCGGCGTAGATTGTGATATCGCCAAGTCGAGAAAAAATGCGTATTACATCGACGGCAAGAAAGTTTCTAGGCGCGAAGCATTTAAGTATGCGGCATATAAAGCCGGAAGGCCGGGGGTCTATGATAATGACTATTCTAAATGTGCTCTCTAATCTAAAACACCAATACCCCCCGGCTCTCATACACACTTTCTCCGTTTACATTTCCGCAACGAATAGCACGGTCAAGAGCCATGATGAGGGCAATCGCCCCGTCAATCTTCTCCGTGCTTTTTGCTTTTTACCCTGAATTTGCCTGTCTTATAATTTTGCCCTCAAATAAAAAAACGCCCTGCAGAGCAGAGCGCAACGTATTGGACTGCTTGAACGTACAGCAGCAAATACAGAGGAGTGTATTAGGTTGAAATTTTTATGAGAAATTGCCGTCAGCCATGTGTTTGTCCGGAATCTCGTCAAGGTGTTGTTTTATAGTCTGGAAGCGTTGTGCTTCCAGCTGATATCTTTCCACTTCGTGAGTAAACTGCTTTGATAGATCATTGTCTTGTCCGCTGATGTAGGGGTCAGGAATATGATCTAAAAGCCCGTCCAAAAAGGACACTATAGGATTTTTACTGGTCATATAGGAGTTCCCCCTTTTCATAAATTTCACAAGATAATTATATCATTTATTATAGTTATTTTATAATACATTTTA
>NZ_JHWV01000026.1 GCF_000622005.1 Anaerovibrio sp. RM50
TTTCCCTGATTCACAGGCCTTGATGAAGGCACTGTATCTTGCTACTCTGGAAGCCACTAAAAAATGGACTATGCCGATTCGTAATTGGGGCCGTGTATACGGCGAATTAAGCATTATGTACGAAGATCGGCTTGAATATTAGGCTATTTCTTGTTACAGCTTTATTAAAATTGAGGCCTGGAGCCAGTCCTCAGTTTGTTGAGTTGTCTAAAATTAAAGCTAAGAAAAATGCTGGAACCGGTTTCAACCAATTCCAGCAAAATTATGAAATATATAGTTTTTTATTGCCATAGAAGACTCTATTTACAGAGTTTTTTTCACAGGCTCTATTAAGGGAGCAATGGTCCATATCCCCCTAGTGTATAGCTATTCTTGTGCTTCAGGAATAGAATATCCAGCGTAACCACACCATACGTTATTATTGCCATCATAACGTTCGCTTATAATGTTATGATCTATTCTTGCTGTATTGACTTCCTTTATGGCTTGCAAACGTTTACCATTACGACCTTCAACTAGCGTCCAATATATTCCTCTGTTTGCATCATGATATATATATTTAATCTGATTATTTGACAGAGGTATCGAATACTCTACCCATCCTTTGTCTTCGCAATATTTTCTTATATGTTTTAAAATGGATGCATCTTTTTTAATATTATTTGGAATAAAATGAGGTTTGTAATAATCATCATCTTTTCCATTGTAATAAGAATAGGTTTTGAATCCTGCTATAATATCATAATCAAAGAGATTAGATAGCTCGCCATTTGGAATGCAAGCGAGCATAATTGAATCATTATCTCCATGGATTAATGAAAATTTTATACCATCATCTGTGTAAAGAATTCTGATTAAGTACGTAAGAACAGGAAGGCGCGAATAATGTTCGTAGGTCTCTATATTGCCTTTTGCTTTAAAATAAGGGTGATTGGAGTTATCAAAAGAATTTTGATTAGGTTCTACACAAGGATTTGTAACATCGGATTTATTGGCATCAACATCTACGGTTTTTGCATCAACACAAAGGGTGCAATCTGTAAGTATAATGCCTAAGTCAGAGCATATTGGTGAAGGATATATACCTTTCAAATCATCGTAAAATTTCTTATATATGTGATAACTGATAAGGCGTTCTGCTACGGTATCTAGCTTATTATTTTTTTTCCATATTAAAAAAGAATGATAATTATGCCTAATTTCTCTTTCAATTTTGAGTAGATCACCAAGAAACTCGTCAGATTGGATAATTTCTTCTAAGTATTTGAAATATTTTTTTTCAAGGTTAAGTATATTTTTTTGTTTTTTGGTTAATTTTTTATTAATATCTTGTTTTGCCATAATCAATGGTCTCCATTTATTATTTTAACTAACTAATCAATTGACGGATCAAAATTTGAAAGATAAAAATTCAATTTTTGTTTTACATAACCAGACATTTCAGGGTTTTTATGAACTATGCGTACACGCTTCTTTTCACCTTCTAGCAGTTCAAAGGTAGGAATTTTGCTAAAATAAAACCGAGTTTTTCCTGGATTTTTACCAGCCTTCAATGGTCTATGCTTGTAATACTCTTCAAGCCTTCCGTTAGGCATGCACATTATAGATATTAACTCGGATTTCAATGTTTTTGAACTATTAAGCAAGCAAACAAAATAGGTTAAGGTGATTTTTTTATCACCAGTTCTGATGTTTGTGTAGTATGTCGGCAAATTAGGAATATACTCCCGCTCCTCTGTTTCACGTACCAGCATATGCCCTTTGTAGGAATTTTGATTTTCTCCTACAAATATTGAGTTGGAAAAATCACCAATATTATCTTTATCTCCGCCTTCGCTTGTGGTAACTGATTTCAGGTCAATATGGATGTAGGCATCGTCTACTTCAAAAAATAGGTCAGAACTAACCGGATTAGAATTTGGCTGGCCGGCAACTTTACCGTTAAGAAGAGCATATATAATGCGCTCGCATCCAACATCAAATTGTGATGTACCGCCAGATCCACCATATTTACCGTCCCAATCGGCTTTTATATCATTCATTGTGTTCAAACCTTTTAAAATATCATCCTCTGCAAACTTTAAAAAATACCAATATTTTAATAAATAATGATACTCTAAGGCTTCAATTTCCTTTAATGATAATTTTGAATTATCAAATGCCATCTTAATCCCCCCAGTATTATCAAAAGACTTAACAAAGTCAACTATTCTACAAAGAAATAAAAAATCCTGCGCTATGTGGAAAAAAAGTAATATTTCTTTAAATGTCGGAAAAAATGCTTGTGTAACGTATATCAAAATCGGTTATATGATTCTATGTTAAAAATATTCCATAATTTTATTGAGATTTGCAGGAGGAAAATGACCATTAAAGAATTAATTTACATATAAATTTATATTATTCGTGGAAGTGAATGTATTGGATAAAATGACCGATAAGCAGCGAAGTATAATTATGTCCAAGATTAAATCCACTAACACCAAGCCAGAGCGTAAGCTTCGGCTTGCTCTGTGGCATAATGGCATCAGATATCGAAAAAACTGGCGGAAGCTTCCCGGTTCCCCAGATATAGCCATCACAAAATATAAGATTGCTGTATTTGTGGATGGTGATTTTTGGCATGCTCGGGGGCACCAAGAGGCCCCAGGGGAGCAGGTGAAAACTAACAAGGAATATTGGGTTCCAAAATTAACTAGAAACGTGGAGAGGGATAAAGAGGTTAACGATCAGCTGACACAATTGGGCTGGCTGGTACTTCGATTCTGGGAAAGTGAAATTGAAAAAGATATTGGGGCTGCGGTTGATGAGATAAAAAAATTTCTTCCATGATTAATTATGAGGAAATCCTGTTTGGGGGATCGTGCTATTAATTTGTTAAAAAATAAGGAATTGCTTGAAAAAATGCTTTTTTTGATATATAATCAAACACGTTGATTCGATGTTCATGGGGGCGTAGCTCAGTTGGGAGAGCACATGCCTGGCAGGCATGGGGTCAGGGGTTCAAGCCCCCTCGTCTCCACCATAAACAAAAGTAAGCACTTTGCATTAAGCAAAGTGCTTTTTTGTTGTAAAAAAATAATAGCTTATAGTATATAAATAATTTTAGGTCTTTAATTAGGGGCATATTCTACACAATGATGATTAATTGTATTATTTTACTAGACATGGTGCTTTACCCCTTTCGTAAGTTGTTTGTGGTGATTCAATCTTACTAAGTGGTAATAGTCCATGTCTATTTAATTTTGCGAAAGATATTATACGTTATCAAGTTTAGGTTGTATTCCCGCCAGCACATTCCCATGAAATAATTACACCAACAAATTAAAGTTTTGCCGACTGTCTTAGTGTTTCGGGAAAACTTCAAATTGGAAGTGTTTTCTTTGACGGAGAATTCGTTAGAAATACGAACCAGGGTCAGCATGGCTCAATGGCAGTAAATAATAAAAGAGTGCAAGGAACTGTGACGGGCTGTATTTTATTTTTAAATATAATTAAATAATAATGATTATCCACAAAATAAATGCTCAAATATTTTGAATAGTAGTTAATAAATATGAAAATTGTCACAATATATTGTATAATAGGAATAGTTGTGTCGGACAATAGACCTAAGCAAACATAGGGTATTTATATACATGTTTTTGGGTAGAAATGGTAGGCGTTTGGGGAAATGGGTAAGATGATATTGATAGAAAATAAAGATGAATATAAACGGATATTTATTAAAGAATTTCTTGATAAAGTACAATTATCTGATGTTTATCGCAATGCACTGCATGATGCAGGTATACGTTGCTTGCGTCAGCTTATAGAAGCATATAATAATGATGAATTGAAATATTTGAAGCTAAGTGAAAAGAAAATTAGGGATGTTGAGCTAGCATTACTGGAAACAATGGGGCTGGTAGCAGAAGACCAAGAAGATAAAATTGAAGCGGAAATAGAGAATGATGTTCCTGAAATAATAGAAACGAAAGCGGAAGAGGAAATAGAAGAGGAAGCTCCTGCTGTGCAAACAGAGGAGAATAGTGAAAACGAGCAAGAAAATTCGGTTGGAGAAGATGTAACGGAAGCAAAAGAATTAAAAGTTGAAGAGACGAACCTATCGGAAGAAAATAAAATAGATGAGATAGAAGAGAAAAATAAGATAGATTCTTCAAGGACGGCAGAAGATAAAGTCGATTCCAATGCAGATAATATGGAAAATGGTACTTTGGAAGATAAAAGACACTGCTGTAGCTTTGACGAAGAGAATTATACTGAAATAAATCTCAATACCATAGAAGAGAACATGAGAGTGTATGAAGAATCTGGTGATTACTGGGTGGATTTATATACTCGTAATCCTTTAATTGGTAATGCATTATTACCTGAGGAAAGAATAAAAAAATTATATTCTAATGCCCAAAAAGCCATAAAGAAAATTCTGGATAAAGATATTGAAAAAATTCCATTAGAGGCAGAGATGAAAATTACTTTTGTGGTTATTAATATTGCCAAGACATGGGATACTGAAGATAATAGCAGCTTTTGGGATTATATTATATCTCAATTTGGTTACAGAGATACTGCAGGAATTTTAAGGAACAAACTTCAGGACTATGTGAAGGATGCAGTAGAAAAAAATAATAGGTGGTTTATACAGGATGCTAAAGGCGATCGCTATAAATCAACGATTGTAGCCCATGCCTTGGCAACCAAATCTTCATGGAAATGTTTGTATGATTTTTTATTTGATTTTTATCAGAAGAATTTGGGTTTTACCTACGATGAGGGAGATCCAACTATTTTCAAAATGATAAAAGTCCTGAGAGAAAAGTTCATTAGCGGAGATACAAATAAAAGTGACAACTTGAAAATCAGTTCTAAATCATATAAGTTTCAGGAAGGGATTAGAAAACTTGTAATAAATAAACCAGGTTATTCTGCTAAATTATTTTTACATATGCTCCGTAGGATTGATGCTTTATTTAAAGATCATATAGATAGTTTATCTAGGCAATTTTATGTGGATGAATTATGCGATATTTGGTGGAATGAACGAATAAGTGACGCTTCAGAAAGTACAGAACGTAAAGCGGGTACTAAAAAAGTAGCTATTGACTATGACAGAATAAGACCTTTCTACTCATTGTGTAATGAGAAGGATGTTAAAATATCATTTCCAGATATAAGACTTAAAAAAACTGATTTTGCTGATAAACCAGAATCTATTATTTATATAGGAGACCTTGAAATAGAGAAGAGTCGTCGGGCAGATTATGGTGATGAATTAGGAAAGACAATCAAAGGATTTGATATAAAAGTTAATATTGATGATTTTCTTATAAAGGGAGATGGGTTATTACGAGTAAGAATTGTTATAAAATGTGATGAAGAAGTTATTTATGACTCTAAAGATTCACTTTATAGGGATTTGTTATGTTTTTCTGGAGAAAAAGAATGTAAGGTTTCTGATTGCAAAAACGGAGATTATTTATTCATTTGTCCGGCTGGGACAACGTTGGATATAAAAGGAGCAGATTTTTATCAAGTATCAGCTGAAAGTAACTATGGAACCTATTATGCTAGTTTGAAAGATGACTTTGTTATAATACTTAATGAAAAGATTGTTGCTTCTGCAGCCTCTAATTCTACTAAAAGTGCAGGGGTAAGTGTTATAAGGCCAAATTGTAAGCAGGACATATCATATATTTTTAATGGCAATAAGTATAGTGTAATATCAGAATTGGATACTATAGCTGTTAAGCTGGACAAGACCTGTGACTATCAAAAATACAGATTTAAAATGAATGGAGAAGAGTTATCATCTTCAGATTATATCACGGAAGAACAGGAACAGAATATTTTATGTATGATACCATTAGTGGTAGATGAATATAATATCTGTAACTTTGAAGTGGTAGATTTGGTCAAAAAAATTCCAGTTTATAGTGAAGAATTTAGGTATGAGGAATATTTGACTTGGACTTTTGATAAGAAAGTATATTATAGCAGTGATGACTATAAAGGTGCCAAGGTTACAGTAACAGATGTTAATGGTTCCCGTGATTATGGGATTGATTATGGGCAGGAGATTATATCTGTATCTGCAAAACGAGGTATGTACGAAATAAAAATTCCTAGAATAACTGTACAAACGAGTGAGGGGAAGGTATGGGGCAACGATATTTTATGTTGGATAAAAGAGCTTGAACAGTCGAGGCTTTCTATTAGTTATCCGAATAATTGTAGTGTCAAACTTTTTGTTGGCGATGATGAGGTCAGCAAAAGTAGTGATAATACCTATGATCTTACTTGTGATATTCACAAATATAAAAAAACGGACTTAGAAGAAGTAAGTATTACACTTCGTGTAATGGTGGATGATGAACCAGAGAAAACATATTGCTTGATAAGGTTTTCGCCAAAAGAACGCTTCGCTATTGAGCCTAAATTTGAATTCAAGGATGGAAGCCTTTATTGGAATAGAGGAGGTAAGTTCATCGGTAGCAGTACAGCAAAATTGCGGCTGGTAATAAATGGGGAATATAATTATCCGTTGAAGTTGGATGATGATTTTGTGGCAAAAGTTTTTGACATTCCTATCGATGAATATAATTACATAATTATAAAAAAACCAGAGAATATTTTTCAGTTAAAAGATGAAGAAATAGCCGAGGGTACATTAAAAATAGGTGATGAAAATGAGCTACGTTTTAAAGGGAATCAGATAAAAATTAAATATATTACAGATGAGCAAATAATTAATGGCCCCAATAATAGCCAAAAACTAGAAAGAAAAGAAAGAAGAATAAAAAAAATATATATAGATCATCTCAAATATATTGGTATTGATAATTCACATCCAATATATAGCGGAATCATGTATTTCATTAATAAAGGGAGACGCTGTGAATTTTCTTATGAAGAGGATGATGAAAATGATAAAGATTTTATCATCAATATGGTAAATCCTGTTAAAGTAGAATATATTGATGAAAATTATATAAGTGTAAAAAATGAGAATAGCGGTGGTTTCTTTTATTACTTAAATTATAATCAACAAAAAGTAGAAAGTACCTATCGAGTTACGGCCAAAGAACCTAAACAAAATAATAAAAAAGATAAAGATAAGTATAGACTTATCGATTTGTACATATATGAGAAGGAGAAAATAAAAGAAAATGTTTAATCCAATTGAAGCATCAGAAAATATTAAGGATGAATTTGTAAGTTATGTTTCCACAAGATTTCATATAGCGGATAAGGATTATGCGGTGCAATTTGAGGATGAGTTGAACAAGAAGGATGTTATAGCAAAGGGGCCGTACCTGGATATAACAGATTCTTTTAAAACTGGGGATAATATTGAGAGCTTAATTGAGGCAGGAGAGATGTCGCCACTATTTCGTCAGCTTGAAGCCAGTGTGGATGAGGGTGATAAGGAAATAAAATTAATACGAAAATTGTATTTGCACCAACAAAAAGCGATAGAAAGAATAAACAGAAATAAAAATCTTGTGGTTACTACTGGAACTGGTTCGGGTAAAACGGAATGCTTTATTTTACCTATCATCAATCATTTGTTAAGGGAACAGGAAGCGGGAACACTTGATGATGGTGTACGTGCAATTATTATCTATCCTATGAATGCGTTAGCCAACGATCAGATGAAAAGATTAAGGTTGATTTTTAAGAATTACAAAGATATTACATTTGGTGTCTATACTGGCAATACAAAGTATGATGATGTAGAAGGTATTGCTGAATATGGCGAAGTTTTTGAGGATGCAAATGGTGCGAAACTTAAACCTCTTCCAAATGAGGTGATTTCTCGTAAGACTATGCAGGAAAAACCCCCTCATATTTTAATTACCAATTATGCTATGCTGGAGCACATGATGCTTCGTCCAAACGATGATAAGGTTTTTTCTGGTGCTAAGCTTAGATTCCTGATTTTGGATGAAGCTCATATCTATAAAGGTGCTACTGGTATAGAAACGTCCCTGTTGGTGCGTAGATTGAAAGCAAGAATCAGTTCTGACGGCGAAATAAGGCATATACTGACCAGTGCGACTCTTGGTGGTGAGGAAGAAAATGATGATATTATCAATTTTGCGGAAACATTGTGTGATGCAAAGTTTGATTCAGAAGATATTATTCGTTCTGAAACCGTCATCCAGGAATTTAACGAAGAAATTAAAGATTACCCTCTGCAATTATTTGCAGAATTAGCTGAACAGCAAGACAGTTTGAATGCCATTTTGGATAAATATGGTATCAGTTATGATGCTTCCCAAAAGGATGAGGAAAAATTATACGATTTATTTATGTCATCAGGCGTTTATAGAGAATTACGCAGGGTTGCTGTTGGTCCTATGACAGTATCAGAGATGTCAAAACAAATAAATAGAAATATTCCAGTATCAGAGCAAGATTTAGTTAATATAATTAATGTTGCTTCACGGGCTGAAAAAAACAAAGCAGCACTTATCAAAGCCAGATATCACATGTTTGTGAGAGCCTTGGACGGTGCATATATATCTATCGTGCCATCAAAAAAAACAATATATTTAAATCGTTCCCAATATACTCCGGATGGAGAGAATAGAGTGTTTGAAGCAGCAGTATGTGATTATTGTGGTAGAGTGGGAATTGCAGGAAAAAAGAATAATGGTATATTTGAATTCGCCAGTGATATAAGGGATACGGAATATGAAGTATATCTTTTAAGGGAACAGAATGAACTATGGGACTTTGGCGACGAAGAAGACGATGATGAGACAAACATAGATAAGAATGACTATATAATTTGTTCTAAATGTGGAGCCATTTGTGATGAAAGCCTAAAAGACGAGTTGTGTGATTGTGGCAGTGAATATTACATAAAAATAAGAAAGGCGGAAATAAAAGGAGAAAGAAAAGAGCACCGGTGTCCTTTTTGTAATCATGGGAATGTAAAAAAGTTTTATCTCGGTTATGATGCTGCTACAGCTGTATTGGGAACCGAGTTATTTGAGCAATTACCAGAAACGGAAACAGTTATAAAATCTGAAATAAAAGATATTAAGAGCAATGATAATATATTTGCTCAATATAAGCTTGCTCGTAATAAAGTGGGGAATTGTAATGAGACGGATAATATGGTCCGTCAATTTTTGTCATTTTCAGATAGCCGCAGTGAAGCGGCATATTTTGCATGTTATATGACTTCTTTTTATGAGATGTTCTTGCGGAGAAGGGGGATATGGCATGTTATAGAGAAAAATAAAAAACGTTCTGAATGGACTGTAAATGGTCTTGTTGATGAGGTTACAAAATATTTTGTTAATGAAAAAACTTTTAAAACATCTAAAAAACAATCAAATGATGATCTAGAAGCACTAAGCAGAAGTCAGGCTTGGTTTGCGGTTTTAAATGAAATGGTTAATGCCGGAAGCAATACAAGCCTAATGTCCGTGGGAATCATTGATATTGTTTATGGTGGTAATCCTGATGGGTTGATGGAAGAAATTGCAGAGCATTATGGGAAAAATAAGAATGATGTTACAGCATTATTCAACTTGTTGGTAATGGATATAGTTTATAATGGTGCACTTCATATACCATATGATAGTGGTATAAGTCTTGCCCAAAAAGAAGAGATTTTTCATACACCTGTCGACCACAAATTTGTTCTACAGATATCTGCAAATGAGAAAAGAAAAAATTTAAGAGGTTGGATTCCAAAGCAAGGTTATTCAAATAATCGCGTAAAAAGAGTGATGCAGACTTTGGGGATTTCAAAAGAAGAGTCAATAGAATTTTTGGCAAATTATTGGGATAATATACTGGAATTAAATGGTAATGAGAAAAATGGATATCAAATTGATCCAGACCAGTTTGTAATTAGGGTAGGAAATGATGATGTGCCATTATATGTTTGCGAAAAATGTGGCAAGACAACTATGACTAATTGTCAGGATAGGTGTGTAACAATAAGATGTGGGGGAACGCTAAAAAAAGTATCTCGTAGGGAGTATTTCAAAAATAATCATTATGTAAGGCTTTATTCAAATAAAAAGATGCATCCGCTTCGCATTAAAGAACATACCGCGCAGTTAGGGAAAAGAGAATTAGAGAAATATCAGAATATGTTTGTACAAAAAAAGATAAATGCTCTAAGTTGCTCGACAACCTTCGAAATGGGTGTAGATGTGGGTGACCTTGAAACAGTATATCTTAGAAATATTCCACCATCACCGGCAAACTACGTTCAGAGAGCAGGACGTGCTGGCAGAAGTATTCATTCAGCAGCCTACGCCTTGACGTATGCAAAGCTGGGGTCTCATGATTTTAATTATTATGACAAACCGGAACGTATGATATCTGGGAAAATAGGTGTGCCTCTTATTACAATAAAAAATGAAAAGGTCGTTTTGAGGCATATTTTTGCTGTTGCTCTCAGTGATTTTTTTAATAAGCATGAAAATGTATACAATAAAAATAATGCTCATGTATTATTAAATGAGCATGGTTTTGAAGAGCTGGTTAACTATTTAGCTGAGAAACCAAAAAAATTAAAAAACTTATTAAAGAAGTCAATTCCTGTTGAATTACATGAAGTGATGGGAATTAATGATTTTAGTTGGATTGATAAACTCATTGGAACAGATGGTATTCTTAAAATAGCAGTAGAAGATTTTAGAAATACTGTTGCTTGGTATGAGGAAGCATTAAAAAAGGATTCATCACTGGAAAAGAGTTTTAGAGAATTCAGGAAAGCCCCAGGCGATACCCATGGAAGAGACAAAAATGGACTAATAGAATTTTTGGTACGCAACAATGTTCTCCCCAAATATGGGTTCCCGGTTGATACTGTTGAGCTTTACACAGGATTAAATGCAACTGGTGGAAATCCTGAAGATAAAATTAAACTTATTCGTGATTTGCAGTTGGCAATTGCTGAGTATGCTCCTGGAGCTCAGGTAGTTGCTGATGGAAAACTGTATACCAGCCGTTATATTCGTAAGTTGCCCCAAAAAACTGGGGAAGTATGGGAAGATGTATATATTGCCGAATGTCAGGATAATGCATGTAAGACTTGGAATCATAGAAGAGTAAAGCCTTCAGGCGATAAAATGAGATGTATTTCTTGTGGTAATGAAATAGAAAAATCAAAATGGATGTCGGCGATAGAGCCTCGCAAGGGATTTATTGCTGAAGCTTTACCTAAACCGGTTCCATTGCGAAAACCTGATAGAGCTTATAAGAGTGATGATTATTACATAGGTGATTTAGAGCGGCAAGTTATCAATAAGACCAGTTTCATGATCAACGGACGCAATAAACTCCAAATGGAAACCTCTGCCAATGATTCACTGATGGTGGTATGTACGGAAAAATTCTTTGTTTGTAATAGGTGTGGTTATGCAATAAGCGTGGATGATGTAAAAAATGACTCAAAAAATAAAAAGCTTGTTTCTTATGCATTAAGTCATGAGATACAACATAAATCACCAATGGGAGAGGATTGCGAAAATGTAAAGCTTTATAAAAAAGCATTATGTCATTCATTTAAAACAGACGTTGTAAAAATCGTATTTGGCATTGACAGGGCAAATGATCACGAAACCATGCTTTCAGTTATGTTTGCATTGTTGGAGGCGATGTCGGAAGAACTAAATATTGAACGTACAGATATAAAAGGGTGTCTACATAGGGTGAGATACGAGGGAAGTATGATTTACTCCATTATACTTTATGATGCCGTTGCAGGTGGTGCTGGACATGTTCGCCGTTTGGTTACAGAAGATTGTGCAGTATTCCAAAGAGTTGTGGAAAAAGCAATTGATATCACCAAGAATTGTAGGTGTACGCCATCATGTTATAATTGCTTGAGAAATTACAATAATCAGGCTGTTCATGATATTTTGGACCGCGAAAAGGCATATAAATTCCTGGAGATTTTTACTGGTGAAGTAGCCCAAACGTTAAATGAAGATTCTAAAGTAACTCAAATATCATATAAAGAATTAAAAGATGAACTTATAATCAAGGACACTTTTCCTTCTGGTGGGCAGTTTGATAGTTGGAGCGGACTGTCAGTAATGCTTCCGGAAAAGTATCTGGAATTATGGGAAGAATTTGATACGTATGATATACCTATTCCGGAAGAGCTTTATTGTAAGGGTATAGTTAAAGGGCTAGATAAGGAGATAGAGATACTTATTCGTTGGAAAAACGCCAAGATAATGCTCTTTGATAATGATAGTGAGATGATAAAACTTCCAGGTTGGAAATCAGTTAAGGTCAGTGATATTAGAGCTAAAGCATTAAAAAATTCTTTTCAGGGGGGTAAATAATAAATGGCAAGAATGATACCATCATCTTTAGTAAATAACCATAATAGCTTTGGAGAACAAAAGGTATTTAAAGCTTTAGAAAAACTTTCGGACGAATATACGGTGTTTCATTCAGTCAGATGGAACTCAACAATACTAAATAAATACAATAATAATCCAGAAAAAAAAGATATAAAAACTGTAATATGGGGAGAGTGCGATTTTACTATCTTTCATAGAATTTATGGAATATTAATTGTTGAGGTAAAATCAGGTGGAATAGAATGTATTAACGGTCAGTGGAGCTATATACGTACAGATAATGGTGAAAAGCATAGTATGAAGTATGGGCCGCTGGAGCAGGCTGACAGAGGAGTTAAGTACATTACTAAGGATTTAGTGTCGGATATTCTCCCAAAAGATGAAAAAAACAGACAATACTGTTTGGTCGAACCAGTAGTATGGTTTCCGTCAATTTCAAAAAAAGATTTTGTAGGTAAACTACCTGTTGAATATCGTGATGAAATTGTTCTTTATGAAGATGCATTGGATAATCCACAAAATTTTATTGAGAAAATATATAAGTTTTATGATGGCATAAATCATACAATGTTAAGTGCAGATTCTTGTAATAAGCTAATCGAAGGTTTTGCACCACATTATCAAGCTTTACCAAGCCTTAAGTCAAAAAGGGAAGAAAGAATTGCTTCTTTTATTAGACTTACAAATCAGCAGAGCTATTTGTTAGATTATCTTGAAGAGCAGAAAAGTGCAACTATACAAGGAGCAGCTGGAACTGGTAAAACAATGATTGCTATTGAAAAAGCAAAGAGGTTAGCTAAAAGTGGCAAAGTACTATTTCTTTGTTTTAATCGATACCTTAAAGAATATCTACAGCAGCTAAAAAATGATGATCCAGAAAAGTTTAATGGTATAGATTTTTATAATTTACCTCAGCTGGCTTGCAAAAAAATGCAGGTTCCGTCCGTTTCAAATGATGATATTATGTATTTTCTTGATAATCATGATCATTATGATTGGGAGTATACCAATATAATCATAGATGAAGGGCAGGATTTCCGAAACGAAGAAATAAAACAATTAAATGATATTGCAATTTTAGAAGATGGAGCTTTTTATGTTTTTTATGATAAAAAACAGTTTGTTCAAGGAGACAATACGCTTCCGGAATGGTTCGTAAAAGCTGAGTGTAGATTGGTTCTTAGTCTGAATTGCAGAAATACATATCAAATTGCAGATACATCTGGAAAACCGATAAATTTGACTCCTGCAGTAAAAGATAGATCTGTTAAAGGTGATATGCCTAGCTTTTATATTTGCTCTGATAAAAATAAAGCTTTAAATACAATAAATAAGTTAATTGACCAATACAGATCTGCAAAGTATCCATATCGTGAAATATGCATTCTGACGATGAAAACAGAAGAAACATCCATTTTGTCAGGAGTCGATAAAATTGGTGTGCATGCTATAAGTAAAGAACGAGGAGATAGAAGTGTTTTGTTTACAACGGCAAGGAAGTTTAAAGGCCTTGAATCAGATGTAATTATTTTTGTCGACATTGACTCAGATTCGTTCAAGTCTAACCGTGGTGAAGAAGATGATTCTAAATGCCTGTTTTATGTAGGATGTTCAAGAGCAAAAATTAATTTAGATGTAGTTTTTATAGGTGATGACGATGATTTAAAAAATTTATGTTCTGATATTTCAGACAAAGACTATCCAAATGGAAAAATTGCAGTTGGAAGAAGTCTTAATGTAAAACCAGTAGTGGTTAGGTAAAGTCTCTTTAAATAGTAGCTTCAAAAACTGGACCAGTGTATTCAATTATTGTATTTAAGTAAAATGTCGTATTCGCGAAGGTGAAGGTGTTTTAGAAACTGTTTTTTACTGGCAGTTTAATGAATTTTTTTACTTTATGTGTAAAATACTGGTGAAAGATGATACTTCAGTATTCTTGAGGGGGAATAATTATGGCTACAATTGGCAAAGAAACAACGGTTTGTGCAAGTTGCAGATACTGGGGCGGGGATCATCACTATATTGATTCCTATGAAACTATGATTGAGTATGAGCAGGAAAACGGCAAATGCCGGTGTCCCCAGGCAGCCCAGATAGAAAGGGCACCTTTTGATGGATGTGGTTTTCACAAATTAATGTGAAAATGGGCCGTTCCCATCAGTAGTTTCGGGAGCCAGCCCAGAGAATTCAACATAGTTATGATGAATTAAACGTAAATGTGTAGGTAAAAAAGAGAGGAGTATAATTAAATGTCAAAAATGATTCCAGTTGAAATTAATGATGAATCAGTCACCAAAAACAAGGCAGTAATGAAGACGTTTAATTGTTTGAAAGAAATGACATGGGGTGACGCCATTGTATTGCATTCTGTGCTTTTGAAGCAGTCTTCATTAAATGAAAAATGTGAAATTGATTTTGTTGTAATTTGTGATGAAGGTGTAATGTGCGTTGAAGTAAGGGGCGGAGTACTAGAACACAAGAATGATCAGTGGTTATATGGTGATAGAGTTGTAAAAAGTGAGGGCCCTTACAATTTTATGCAGAAAAGCATGAAATTATTGCAACAATATTTGGAAGAACATTTTTCAACAGATGATCCGATCTGTAATTGCCATTTGGCATGCTGTTTGATTACGCCAGATTGTGTTATAAAGGCGGAGAGTGGTTATACGGAGGTTATTCCGGAAATTACTTATAATGCTGAAATGGAAAGCAGTGATTTGCCAAAAGTGTTTGAACGATCTTTTAGGTATTGGCAGGAAGAAAGACATTTTGGCGGAAATGGAAAGCTGGCTAAACAGGATAAGGAACGCTTGGCAACATTTCTTAAGGGTTAATTAAAACATTTAGTAGTAATAATTGGTAGATAAATACTCATAAAAAGTGCTTATAATGGGGACTCCTTTCAGGAGAGTACAGCCCATGTATAAGCACTTTTTTACAGTAAGGCTTTAAAGATCATTGGCCAGTTTTTGAATATAATCAGTTGAGAGGCCGGTGTATACGGCAATTTTATCAATAGGTTCATTTTTACGAGCCTGTGAAAAAAACTCTGTAAATAGAGTCTTCTATGGCAATAAAAAACTATATATTTCATAATTTTGCTGGAATTGGTTGAAACCGGTTCCAGCATTTTTCTTAGCTTTAATTTTAGACAACTCAACAAACTGAGGACTGGCTCCAGGCCTCAATTTTAATAAAGCTGTAACAAGAAATAGCCTAATATTCAAGCCGATCTTCGTACATAATGCTTAATTCGCCGTATACACGGCCCCAATTACGAATCGGCATAGTCCATTTTTTAGTGGCTTCCAGAGTAGCAAGATACAGTGCCTTCATCAAGGCCTGTGAATCAGGGAAA
>NZ_JHWV01000027.1 GCF_000622005.1 Anaerovibrio sp. RM50
CAGACGAGATGGCTGAGGCGAAATGGTTGAGTTTGGCAATATCAATGCCTACATAAATCATGAGGTTGAACCTCCCTTTCTAAAGTCTGATACCGTGATATCCACCAGCGATTATCATCGTAGACTTGATGGAAATAAGTACTCGGACAGCTCCGGCAACATCCAGCTATAAACAATTCAGATAAAGGTAGTGGCAATACACTCCTTAGAGTAGTCAAAGCTACAGGAAAACAATCAAAAGTCCACAGTATCTGAATGTATTGAACCACGATATTAAAAAGAAAGGAAAGTATGTGTTTTAGCTTCTAAAAACATCATACAAGGAATACATTATGGCAAAGGAAAATGTAGGAAAGTTTTATGACAAGTTGGCCCAGGACGCAGCTTTGGCTGAAAAGCTCAATGCTCTGGACAAGGATTTTGCTGAGAAGAACGGGACTTCTGCAGATGATGCTGCTATGCGTGAAAAGGCAGTTGATGCTATTGTTATTCCACTGGCAAAGGAAGTCGGTCTGCCATTTACCCTTGAGGAATTAAAGGAATACGAGCAGGAGCAGATGAAGGAAATGAATCTTTCCGAGGATGAGCTTGATCAGGTAGCTGGTGGGAGAAAGAAAAGGCCTAAGTTTGGTGATGGTGGTGGTAGGTCCGGAGGAGGCGCGTACTGTGCTTTTCTTGGTGTAGGAATGGGTAAGACTACGAGAAAAGGGAACACGGCCTATTGCTTCCTTCTGGGTGGTTCCAATGGCCCAATTGGAGGCGGAAGTGAATAACGAGCCTTAGTCTACGAGAGCAGTTCATTATGGACTGCTCTTTTGTTGTGCCATTAGTTATATTTTTGAATATAGAAATCCCCTGGCGTTTATATTAGCCAGGGGATATATTTATATCTTATTTTTTATGCAGCCTTCTTTGGTCCCTGTGGATCCTGCTGTGGAGTATCCTTCTTAGGACTCGTGATATCCTTTACTATATCAATAATATCGCGGATGATCTGGAAAGGCTTACGACGTGGGCCATGAATGCGAATCCGTGGACGGCCACCGGCTACCTGATTCAGTTCCATTTCGTTGAGTTCAAATTTCTTGTTCATAATAATTTCTCCCTTCTGTATGGGCCTTGCCCTTGTTGTTTTCTGTCCTTACATACGGACTGGGTGGGGAGGTATTACAAAAAAATCATTTTATATAAAATATTTTTTTAAGAACATTTTCGTAAATTTTGTTCTAAAAACTGGGATATTTGGTAAAATTTTGATAAATTTTTTGGGATATTTTGGTAATATTTAGCATAACTTATGTAAAATTTATCTATTTAGATACAATGAGCTATATCATCCACAAACTTAAGGGGGTAGACAAAATATTTTAAACTGTTATAATAGTGCCTGTTACTGCATAGGTCTTTTAGACCATAGGGGGTGAAGGGTATGAAAGGAAACATTAAGGCAATTTCATTTCTTGACCACACTTAGAATATTGCTTTTTCAGGAGAGAACAAGGTTAGCAAGTGATAAAGGGGTTTAAGCAATGAATTTCAGTGAGAATCTTCATAGATTCAGAAGTATTAAAAATGTTAAGGTAAAGGAGATCGCATCAGATTTGGGGGTAAGCGAGGCGGCTTATCTTTCATGGGAGACTGGTGCGAAGGAACCGTAATTTGATGAGCTGTGCCGTCTGGCAAATTATTTTATGGTAACCACAGATATTTTGATACTGGACACAGCTTTTGATTATAGCAAGTATTTGAGCCTTGCAAAGGCAAAGGGGCTGCTGGATTAAGCGTTGGTTTTATTATTTATTTCGTGTTATTTTATGATATAATTTAAGCAAGAAATGAGAGGTGCAGTGATGGCCAAATCTTATGATGAACTGACCATACAGGACAATTTTATTTTCCAGAAAATAATGCGCAACAAGCGTATTTGCAAGCAGACCCTTGAGCGGCTGCTGAATATCGATATCAGGGATATTTCCTATCCTGAGGAAGAAAAGACCATTGATGTCCGTCTTGACAGCAAGAGCATCCGCATGGATGTGTATGTCAATGACGACAAGGGGACCATTTACAATATCGAGATGCAGACCAGCAAGGACATGGAGGAGCTGGTAAAGCGCACCAGATATTACCAGGCCCTGATAGATATTGACCTTTTGGAAAAGGGGCAGGATTACGAAAATCTGAATAATACATTTATTATTTTCATCTGCACCTTTGAGGTATTTAGTGGCAAGCTCCACAAGTACACCTTCAGGAATTTGTGCATGGAAAATCATGGTATCGAGCTTGATGACGGCACCACAAAAATGTTCCTCAGCACCAAGGGCGAGGCTGATGATATTGCCGGACCGCTGAAGATTTTCCTCGATTATATGGATGGCCACGCACCGGCTGATGATTTTACCAGGGAACTTGACAGCGAGGTTGTTGTTGCCAAAAACCGCGAAGAATGGAGGCGAGAGTATATGACTTTGGCTTTGGAAATAGAGAAAGAGAAAAAGAGAGCTGCCGAAGAAATACGGATGAATGATATCATTGGTATGTTAAAAGAAAATATTTCTGTGGATGTTATATCTCGAATTACCAATTACTCCGTCGACCAGATTAAGGAAATTGGCAAGAAAAATGCGCTTCTGTAATGGAGGCGAGAGTATATGACTTTGGCTTTGGAAATAGAGAAAGAGAAAAAGATGAGCAAAAAGGAAGGCAAACTTGAAGTTGCTATAGATCTGTTTAGAAAAGGAGCCATAACTGAAGAAGTCGCTGCACTCGCGGCTGGGGTAAGTATTGAGGAATTTAGACAGGCAGCTTTAGTATCATAAATGAGAGGCGAGAGTATAACCTAAATAAACAAAGGCGTGCTACTGCACGCCTTTTGTTATGCCCGTTTCCGTTTCTGTTCATTTAGTTCCTGCTGCTTCATCCGCCCCTGGACAATTTTGATGGCCCGATCTGCAATAAAATGTTCCAGGGCCTGGGTAAAGGCATCAGGATTTACGGCAATATCATCCACCCTGGCATAAGGGGTGGACATGTTGGAGCGCTTATATCCCAGCATGGTGGTGTGGCCATACCACTGGTCGGCCCCAAGAAAGAAGATATATCCTTCGTCAAGAATTTCAAACTGGCATTTTAGGCCGCCGCTGCCATCTTCCTCAATTTCAAGCTTTGGCTTTTTCACGCAGCGCAGAGTCTCCACATCAAATATGCCCAGAGGGACATTCCCCAGCATAACATAATGGGAATGGAGCCAGCCGTTTCTGTGGTCGGCCTTTTCCTCCTTGCTGGGAGTAATCAGCCCTGCCCCGATAGGATCATCTGTAAGATTGTAAAGGTTGTGGTAATGTATCAGATATTTGGACATATCATGGGGATTGTCGAATATCTTTAAGTTGCGCATGGCATGGGCGTAATCCTTGGCCCGGGGGCGGTAGAGAACCATGATGAAAACTCCTTTCTACAGAATGTGAGTTCTGTTTTTGTATGTATAGAATAACAGAATTTTTGTTCTATTTCAAGGGCATTTTTTTATATATCTGATTAGTGGCCTGCCATATAGAAACAGCGACTTTTGCTGTTTTTGATGAAAATTAAAGGTAAATGATTATTTTGGATGACTTTAGTTAACATTAATATGTTATTATTAAAATTATTTACTTTATAAAAGAAATTGCGATTGATACAGCAGAAAAAATTAAGAAATTTGTTGAATTGCGTGACAAAGGTGACCAGATTATAGACCAAATAAATATTCCACCTGGTGCTAAAGAATATGTGGATTTAGCTAAAAAATGGGAAGAGAGTATGAGGACAGTATCATATCTTTATTTAAAAGAACTTGAGCAAGGTCAACTTTCTGAAGAAGAATTAAATCAAGGAAATGATGCCTTAAATAAAATGAATGAGTATAGAGGTAAATTAGATAATATCCGTAAAACAGTACAACCTAATTTTGGAACCGATGAATATTACAATGAAGTAAGAAAAAAATATGAAAAGTGATTGCTTTTAAAATCATCTAAGTTAATCACAACCACGGCCCCGGCACAAGCTGGGGCCATTGTCATTTTAGGCGGCCAATTGTGTCAGGGCTTTTTCATACTCTGCATATATACTATAATTAGAGTAATTACACCAAAGTGGCTCACATTTAGATTAGCATTTATAGCTGCAGATGCAGACGAGGCCACAAGGGCCAAAAAGCTGGAGCTGGCCAAAAATACAAAAGCCGTTGTCTTTGGTGGCCATCCAAACTGGCAGAACGACCTTAAAAATGCGGTGCCCGGCTTCACTGTTGTGGATGCGGATAATTATGGCTTCGATGCCAAAATCATGGACAAGGCCGATGCGGTGGTAATGAAAACCGACTACATGGCCCACGCCCAGTGGTACAAGGTAATTGAGCGTGCCAGGAAGCTGAAGAAAAAAGTGGTGTTCTTCAGCGGAAACAGTATTGATGAATTGCTTGTAAAAATTGACGAGGATTTATAATGACGCCTGTTCGTGCAATATTATTTATTATTCTTCAAAGTGTGATTTATGGCTTTGGCGACCCTATTTCAAAATATGCCTTCGAGATTGTTCCAGTTTATTCGGCACTGGTAATACGCTATGGCATTGCAATAGCAGTATTGTTTTTGTTTGCCGGAGAACGGATAATCCGAGATTTGAAGGGAAGCAAAATAAAACCCTTGATACTTCCCAGTATATCCATTGGTATAGCTTATGTGGTGGGAAATGTTGCCATAAGTCTGACAGAAGCTACCACTGTGGCCTTTTTGCGCTCCCTGGCCATTGTTTTTACGCCTGTGCTGGCTTTTTTATGTTATGGAATTTCATGCAGCTGGAAACAAATCCCAGTTTTGCTGTTAATGCTGGTAGGGCTGTATTTATTGTGTGGAGTAGCAGATAACGGCATTTCAGGAGTAGGAGCCGGAGAAATTCTGGCCATGATTTCAGCCCTTACTTTGGCCGCTTCCCTGGTGTTTGGCAAAAATGCCCTGGAAAGCACAACCCCTCTGGGATTGACCACGGTGCAAACAGTGGTTACGGGAATAATAACCCTTTTTGCCACATTCTTGATAGACGGCAAAATAGATTTCAGCACAGTTGACGGACTCTCACTGGCAATTCTTGTATATATAGGAATAGCCTGCACAATTGGCGGCTATCTGTTGCAAAATGCCGCACTGGGTGTGATTTCTGCCAGAACGATAGCACTTCTGCAATGCTCCTGTCCGGTAATTACGGCTTTGTTTTCGTTTATTCTTCTGGGAGAAGTACTTTCGTTTAATGGTATGTTGGGGTGCGTAATTATTTTGATTTGTCTGCTTGTACAGAATGTAATAAAAGAATAATAGTGGTATAAAAATGTGTTTTGTCAATCCACTTTGCTGATGGTGTATTCTGTTTTCGAGGGCTTTTTGCGCGATGTAGTAGAGTATGTAGTAAAGCATGCAGGAAATAATAAAGATATATTGAAATATCCTTATAATGATTTTACTGCAGCAAAATATATTAACTATTTGAATAAACAAAATGTCTTTATTCCAAAAGCATTATATAGGGAATTTAATGAAGTACGTCTGGTAAGAAATTATTACGCACATAGCCTTGAAGAACCACAAAAATATCTATTAAATTATTTAAAAAATGATCCGTATGGCATTTTGAAGGGGAGTTATATTACGGTAAATCCTGACTATATAGAGCATGTTTTTGAATTACTTGGAAAAATGGTGGATTCAATAGAAGAAAAATTTATGGAAATTTATGGGAGATAAGAGAATAATGGCCCATGCCCAGTGGTACAAAATAATTGAGCGTACCAGAAAGCTGAAGAAGAAAATGGTGTTCTTCAGCGGAAACAGTATTGATGAATTGCTGATGAAAATAAGGGAATAAGCGATATAATACTAGGGAGGCTGATCAGAATGAAAAAGAATTGTGGTTTTAGTTTTATTAGACTGATTATTGCGATTTTTATGTTTGGTGTAGTTAGCATTAATTATTCTGATTGTCAGGCGGCTAATTGGGTATGGGTTACTTCAACAGATGAAGTTACTATTGAAATAGATACTACATCTGTCAAAAAGGTAAACTATACATTGGCCGGAACTAATGCTGTATGTTGGTATAAGTTTACTAATCTTGATAAAACATACAGTTTGCATCACATGGCGTTTAGAGTAAACAACAATAATCCAGAAAGCACTATCTTTGAAACGTATGTTTATGATGCAGATGGAAGAAGTGAAGGTTATGCAGGACACCCTGAACCATATTCTCATGAATATAAATCCATTATTCCTGATAGTGTTGGTGAAATATTGTTTGAAACAGTAATGGACTTTTTTAAGAAATAATCAACTTCAATGCAGGCCCCGGCGAAAGCTGGGGCTTTTCGTATGTAAGGGGACAACATAGAAAACTATTAGTGATTTCTTGCATTTGCAGATAAACTGTTATATAATGGCACACAAATCTATATTGAGCTTATCAATCTCCCCGGGGATTGTGTGAAGAAGCGTTATTATCCGTTCTGTAGGGTTGTTGCGACAGCAACAGTGGAGTGGATAATAGCGCTTTATGTTTTACTTGGAGGTATTTTTATGGAATTTAAGATTAGTGGGGAATTACTGGCCGATGAAAAATTAATCAGGGAAGAAGTCTTTATGTCTGAGCAGGGCTTTAAAAATGAGTTTGATGAAACAGACGGCAAGGCTTTTCATCTGGTTATGTATGACAATAATATTCCTGTTGGCTGCTGCCGCTTCTTCTCCGGGGATAATGAAGGGGAATATATACTAGGGCGGCTGGCTGTACGGAAACAATATCGTGGAAAAGCTATGGGACAAAGGATTATGGAAAAGGCCATGGATTATATGCGCTCCACTGGAGTAAAGCGACTTTCTTTATCTTCACAGGTTCAGGCCAAGGGATTTTATGAAACACTGGGGTTTGTTGCTGAAGGTGAAGAATACTTGGATGAGCATTGCCCACATATTCACATGGTAAAGGAGCTGGTTAAATGAGTGGGTTGGCATTTTGGGGGCCCTTTGCCCTAACGGTATTATCAAATGTTTTGTATCACAATATAGCTAAATGGACCCCTGTTTCACTTAGTCCAATGCTGGGACTGGGGGTTACATATTTCGTAAGCTTTGTCCTTTGCGTAATAGGATATTATTTCACTGGCGGGGGCATCAGAAATGACATTCAGGATCTGAACTGGGTAAGTTTTGCCTGGGGCGTGGTGTTGGTTGGAATTGAAGTGGGATATTTATTGCTTTACAGGGCCGGATGGGAAATCAGCCTTGCGCCCCTTATGGTCAATGTTTCAGCTGCGTTAATTCTTATTGCACTGGGGGTTGGCCTATATAATGAGAGCCTTACAATAAAACAGGGGATAGGAATAATTTTTTGTCTGATTGGCTTTTTCCTTGTTCGTGTGTAAGGGGGACGAAGGTGACCACCCACACTCTTAAAAACTAGGATGCCTTGATTGAAGTGAGCCGCCTGCGGTGACTGTCCTCCCATACGTGCGGCCAGCCACACTCCAGCGTCTGAAACACCTTCTCCCCAAGGCAGTCCGAATTATAGTATTAAATATGTTATGTCAATTATCGGATAATTTATACCCCACCCACCAGCCGTGGCCGCAACTGCACACAGACATTAAAAAAGGCGCAGCCGCCCCACGGCATACGCCCCGCCCATAAAACTGAATTGTATGCACTATCTGCATTATGGTATAATTTGTTAACTAAAAATGAAGTATTGGGAAATCGGCGAAGCTCTGGGTATGGCTCCCAGCTCCGTGCGTGTAGCCTTAAAGCAGGCCCGGGAACGTTTGAAAAAATTTTAGAAAAATAATAACACTATTACTATTTTATGGATATAAAGTACAAGAAAGAAAATAAAAAAAGCTGGAAGGACAAACAAAAGGAGGAAAAGAAAATGGATGATATCAAGAAAAAAAAGCTGGAAGAGTCAGTCTTTGACAAAACCTTGGAATTGGATGAGCTGGAGGCAGTGACAGGCGGATCGAAGTATAAAGACGTCCATTTTTGGAACGTTGCAGATTACAGCGATGAGTTTAAGAACGTTTATAGAAAGAAGTATGGGAGTGATGCACTTAAGATGTATTTAAAGGATAAATTCAATGTAGAGTATGAGGTTGGTTGGTGGTCCAGAGAGGTAACGTTTTATCAAAGATACGGTAAAATTGCAGGAGGACAACCGGTTCCGATTTCAGAAGAAGATGTAATGTACTGGCTGCAAAGAGAAGTAGGGCTTGACGCATAAAGGAGGAAAAAAATGAGAACAGAGAAATTGCAAAACAAAGATATAATTGATAAAAAGCTGAACATTGAAGACCTGGAAGCTGTATCCGGCGGTGCTTATGTAGAAAATCAAATTTTACGACAAGCATTAAGATTACCTGAATTTGGCCACACTACGAAGAACTATACCCAAATAACCTCTATATTAAAGGATGAATTTAATGTTCGTATAAAGTTCGAACATGGTGATGATAAAAATAAGTACTGGGATATCAAGACAGGCAAACCTCTTACCCATTTGGAAGTGATGAAGAGGATACGGGCAAAATATCCCAGAGAGGGCGATTCGGAATGAGGCGAACTTTGCTACCAAATAATAATCACAGGGCTGTTCTCAGATCAGAGAATGGCCCTTTAGTTTTGGGCAAAAGAAAAGCCCTGCAAAAGCAGGGCGCAGCTATCACATTCAGTATCATTTCTTGCTTATCCTGATTATAGCATCAATCATATCTTTTGTCTTTTCATCAAGGCTTGGATATTCCTTGATAATTCTGGCCAGCCGTTTATCTGGTTTGGGAGTTTCCATTGGCTCCGGGGAATATTTTTTATCATTGTGGATAAGTATTGCCAAAAAATTTTATAACACTTTTCAACCTCCGGGGATATAAAGAACAGAAAGCAAGATAACAACACGCTAAGATGTGAGGAGGAAAACAAAATGGAAAAGAAATTCATGAATAAGATGGACGATATGGAACTGGACATGGTAGTTGGTGGAGGTTTATTTGATATTCTCAAAGGAGGTACCAAACAAGTCGTTAAACCGGTTGCAAAGACATTGAAAGGATTAACTAAGGCTTATTTTGACGCTATGTTTAACACTATGTTCTGGTTCTTGAAGTAATATGGTTCGTACACGGAGCATGTGAAGACAATCATAATCATAGACAGAGGGTAATCATCAGCTCGTAAGGAGGAAAATAAAATGGATGAGATGAATAAGAACAAGATGGATGATATGGAAATGGATAAGGTATCTGGTGGACGATGCAATCCCGGTGGGAGCAAGAAACGTCCCCGTCCTGGCTTCCATGACAGTAATGCAAATTCTATGGCAGCAAATATAGGCGAAAACGGTACTGCAAATTCTATGGCAGCTAATGTAGATGAAACACAAAACGCAAGCGGTTGGGTAGGTAAAGTTTTCTTACCTTGGCAACGCCCGAAATAATAGCGACACAGACAAAGACCTAGAAAAAGGGCATATCATCAGACCAATACGACCCTCCAAAAATGAGGTGCACCCCATTCTTTAGACAAAAATAATGTAATGGAGGGTCATTCAACTAAAACATAATAATCTCAAAGATACGCACATGGAGCTGCCACAGGGCGGCTCCTTTTATTTTGTCCAAATGAAAAAGGCCAGTCCTTGGACTGACCTTATCACTGTTGGCGTGGGGGCCAGCAGTGCGCCTATCATTAAGAAAAGCCAGTTGGAGTACTGGCTTTCGTATTCGCCGGAGTGGACCCGGCAAAAGGAACGGTATGGGTTTATTGTAGCACCAATAGTTACATTGTGCAACTATCCCTTTTACGAAACCACAAAAAAGATGCCGGCCATAAAGACCGGCGAGGGAAGGAATAATTCTACTAAATGAACATAGTAGAAGGAAAAGGAAAATATAGCAAGTGAATGATTTTTGAATTTAGCCCTGGGCGAAATGCCCGGGGTTTTTTAGTTCCCCCAGGAAGCCGCAAGCAGCATTAGGGTGGGGGCGGCCGTGATCTTGGCCTTCGCCCGTCGTTGCAACTATGAATCTAAGAAAGAGCATGGTCGCCATATTCAGTTTCAATGCCGCAAGCAGCATTAGGTGCCAGCAACACTTAACGAAGCCCCACCAAAACATAGGGCTGAGTTTAGTGATGCTCACTCGACGAAGGCCGTGATCTTGGCCTTCGCCCGTCGTTGCAACTGTATATGGGCGTAAGTGCAAAGGCAAAGGATGTAGTTTCAATGCCGCAAGCAGCATTAGGTCGTTGCAACGCAGATGGAGAAGAGTATATTGTCCTTGAGCCAGGGTTTCGATGCCGCAAGCAGCATTAGGTCGTTGCAACGGGTGGATTGGCGTACATTGTAATACTTATACCGTTTCAATGCCGCAAGCAGCATTAGGTCGTTGCAACATACCTATCGTGAAGCCTGTATATCTTCTGGCGAAGTTTCAATGCCGCAAGCAGCATTAGGTCGTTGCAACGGCATAACCGAAACTAATAAGTGGGGTGTTCGTGTTTCAATGCCGCAAGCAGCATTAGGTCGTTGCAACTTTATTTTGCCAATTCATCAAGTTTGCATTATGTTGTTTCAATGCCGCAAGCAGCATTAGGTCGTTGCAACAACTAGTTACCGACAATCCTGCCTACTATTTACAAAAGTTTCAATGCCGCAAGCAGCATTAGGTCGTTGCAACGTTAAATGTCGTAGAGGTAAGAAAAGCAAAAACCGTTTCAATGCCGCAAGCAGCATTTGGTGCCAGCAACACTTAACGAAGCCCCGCGAAAACATAGGGCTGAGTTTAGTGATGCTCAAGGGATAATGAGGCCGTTGGATTGGCCTCATTTTCTTCGTTGCAACTTTATGATGTTCTGGACGTACCACATCATGATGATGTTTCAATGCCGCAAGCAGCATTAGGTCGTTGCAACATGGCTGTTCTCAAAGAACAAAGGGAAAGATGGTGTTTCAATGCCGCAAGCAGCATTAGGTCGTTGCAACTGTACCCCCTGTGAACCCCCATGGATACTGGACCAAAAAGAAACTTTTGGAGTGAAGTGTCCAAAAAGATTTTACATCTCTATTTATTCCACGCCGCCCCGAAAAATCCTTCTTTTTGCCAAAAAGAAAAGGAAGCGGGCAACGACCAGCTTCCTTCCTATATAATATATACCATAAATCACAGATTACTGTACCACCTAATAAAATTCTCCTTCCGTGCCCCGTAGTTGGTGCCCTCCTTGAACCACTGGGAGAACAGCAAGAACCGCTGGTTTCCAGATGTAAATTCCTCCTTCCAGTACCGCTGGCGGATTTTCTTTTTTACGTCCTCGCGGGTTTCCCCGTCCTTTAAGAGATAGAGGATAGGCAGGGCCCTATGGGTGTATTCCTTGCTTCCTTCCACGGAGCTGTAGAGCTTTAGCTGTTCATCACTGAACACATACCCCGCTGCCAGAAGGTTTATCATGGCAGTTTTCACAAAATCGCTGACGGACATATTCCCTTCGGGAAGGGGCGGGGCCTTGCGCTTTCGCCGTATATGCTCAAATACTTCCACCCCAATAAGCTTCAAAAGAAACAGGGCTTCTTCCAGGTATTTCCCCAGCTCCACCTCACGGAAGGCACTTACCTTCTGGGGATTGCCCTTTGTAAGATTGTCCACGTAGGCGGTGCCAACCTCCTTGGCCTTTTCAATGAGCTTGGATTCAAGATAATCAATATCCGAGGCATTGAAGCTGTCATCCTTGGTGGTCATAAGGATAATGTGGCTCCACCAGCCCTTGTCCGTAAGGTGCTGGCGGGTTCTTTTCTCAAGGTCTCTGGTCTGTCCCACATAAACCTGTTCTTCAGAAAGGAGCAGATAAACCCCGTATTTCCTGCAGTCCGCTTTGGCAATGAGATCATCAATGGACTGGCGGGGGGAGGAAAACATGGCCCCAATCTGCCATGAGGTGTCCTCAATATACATAACGCCGTTTAAGTCACCGTCATATAAAAGCATCTGAATTGTTTTCGCTGTAGTAATCATAGGCTCTTTATCCTCCATTTTTATTTACCCAACGAAAGTTCGGCATGGGCCACCGCCTCCTTTCCAGCGAGCATCACTAAATTCAATTTTCGCCATGGGCTCAATTTCATTAAGTGTTGCTGGCGTAATCAGTCACGCCTCTGGCTATGGCTGCGGCAATTTCCTCCTGATAATTCATCAGTAAAAGTACATCTATGTCGTTGTCGATAAAGGCTGTTTCCACCAGCACCGCGGGCATCTGGGTCCGCCGAAGAACGCAGAGGGCGGGGCGGGATTTTATGCCCCTATCGGGAAAAGTGCCGTCAATATCCTGCATGGTGTCAATAAGCTGGGCGTGAATATATTTCCCAAGGGGATAGCCGCCCCCCACCTTGTCATAAACGAGGGTTTCCGCCCCGCGGACGGATTTATCATAGGCGTTGCAGTGAATACTTACAAATACATCAGCCCCCCAGTCATTGGCGGACTTCACGATATTTTCCCCGGCGGATTCCCCTGCAAGGTTGTTGCTCTGGAGAAGCTTCACCCCGCAGCCCGCCTTTATGAGATAATTCTTCACCATTTCCCCGATGGATAGAGCAATATCGCACTCACGGACTCTGTAAAAATCGTTTACAGCCCCCGGATCCGGATTGCCATTTGGCGCATGGCCGGGATTAATAAATACCTTCATAATCACCATTTCCTTCTATTAAATGCACACCATAAAAATATACTCATGGACTGCTCTTTTTGTGCCATTAGTTATATTTTTGAACAAAAGAATGCCCTGACTTTTGATATGATATGCTCCCCTTATGAGAGACAGTAAAAAAATAAAACTGTCATCCTAAGGGGAGTTTTTCTATGCCACATAAAATAAAAGTAACAGCAGAAGAAAAAATAAGAATATCCTGTGAATGCATAGCAGGCAGAATAGGAATACGTGAAGCAGCTGCATTTTTACAAGTAACTCGAAATACTATCTATGAGTGGATCTCTAAATATAAGCTAGAGGGAGCATCTGCATTTTTTTCGTATAAACGAAATCGCGTTTACACGGTAGAATTAAAGCTTCAAGCTGTTATCAGCTATTTAAATGGAGAGGGAAGTTTAAGTGAGATATGCTACAAATATAATATTCGCTGTACGCGTCAGCTAAGAAACTGGATTAAGATGTATAATACTCATGGAGATGTTAATTCTGTAAAACATTCAGGAGGCGGAAGTTACATGAGTAAAGCGCGCAGCACAACGCAGGAAGAACGAGTTCAAATAGCCAAGGACTCCCTGGCCTCAGGTAAGAATTATGGTGAGATAGCCAAGAAATACAATGTCAGTTACCATCAGGTCAGAACATGGACATTACGTTACATAAAACTGGGTGAATCCGGATTGGAAGATCGCCGTGGCAGGCGTAAAAAAGACCAAGTCCCACGTACAGAGCTGGAAAAAGCCCATATTGAAATTGAAAAACTGAAACATCAGCTATACATGGCTGAAATGGAGCGCGACCTATTAAAAAAATTGAAAGAGCTGGAGAGGGGGGAAATCTTGGGCAAATAAGACAACTGCGTGCGTACAAAGCTATACGGGATTGCCATCAAGAAAAAGGCTATCCCATTGATGATTTATGTATGTTGCTTAATGTAGCTAGATCGTCATACTACAAATGGTTGTCCGGTAAGAAAAGCAACAGGATGCTGGAAAATGAACGACTTGCAGAAAAGGTGGAGCAAATTCATTCCAAACATCCTGATAAAGGCTATCGCCGTATAAATGATGACCTAAAACATGATTATGATATTCACGTCAATGATAAGCGCATTCTTCGAATCTGCCGGATAAAGGATATAAAATCCACAATTAAATACAGTCGCCACAGCTGTACCAGAAATGCCAAACAACCTCAATACATTGCCGATAACCTGCTGGATCGCAAATTTCATGCGGATAAACCAAATGAGAAATGGCTTACCGATGTTACTGAGTTTAAATGGTATGAAGGATTGGAAGCACGCAAGATTTACCTAAGTGCAATTCTAGATCTGTATGATAGAAGAATAGTTGCTTTTGTCTTAGGAACTCACAATAACAATTCGTTGGTATTCAAAACTTTAGATGAAGCTGTGAAAAACAATCCAAATGCGCATCCACTGTTTCATAGTGACCGTGGTTTTCAGTATACAAATCGGATATTTCATAAAAAATTGGAAGAATACGGTATGCTTCATAGTATGTCTCGTGTTGCTCATTGCATTGACAATGGGCCAATGGAAGGTTTTTGGGGCATATTGAAAAGGGAATGTTATTACGGCAAACGCTTTACAGATAGACTTAGCCTCGTACATACAATAAAATTCTACATTGCTTACTACAACGATAACCGTGTTCAACGCAACCTTGGCATTTTGACGCCGAGAGAAAAACACGATATGTATTTTGCCGCATAAAAAGGTCGACAGAACAATCTCTGTCGACCAAAGAAA
>NZ_JHWV01000028.1 GCF_000622005.1 Anaerovibrio sp. RM50
ATATTAGCTAATTATATTATATTTCAAAATAGCTAATATTACAATAGACTTTATGTTCAGGAGGAATTATGCAGGATTTTTGAAATGTTTACTCTAGGGCTTTGTTCATTCATTCCAGAATATTCGCAGCCATTATATCAATATTTTGCAGGAAAATAATATAAAAGAAGAAAAATGCGGATGTGCTTGGGATGAGAAACATGAGTGATAGGGAAAGTTAAATTAAATAATTGCTGGATTAAACGATCTGACGAAGAATAGTATTATTAAGTAAGTATTTATGGTACATTTTTTTGTACAGCAACGTTGCTATAATGACATTAGGAAATGTAAAGGATAGGCATATTAAGAAAGGAGACCGCTATGTATATTGAAAACATTGGATTGGTTGATTCGGACGGAAACGTAACAGTTACTGAGGAGCAATTAATACACGGAAAAGAAGGGTTTTGGGCCTGTCATATTTCTAAGGGGGATTACGTATTATATAAGGTTGTTGAATGCGATCATACGTATAGGTTTAATTTCAAGACTAAGTCTTGGGAGGATGTAGGGTATATGCCTGTGCTGTTTGGTTATGATTTTGAGTACGATAAAATTAGTGAAGAGGAAGCCTTAAAAATAGCAGGATTAAAAAATTGGGAGTAAGATATAAACTTCTTAAAAGGTGTGCTTCTGAAGCTCAATTGAGTTCGAGCAATATCAATATGAATTTTTAGACTGGTGGCTGCCAGTCTCTTTTTTTATGTCGATATAAAATATCTGGAATTATTATATTAAAGGTATGTTAAAAAAGTATATACGATAAGTAATAATTTGCAGGAATAAATTATATGATGACGAAATATGTCATCAAGTATTGATGGTACATTTTTTTGTACAGCAACGTTGCTATAATGACATTACAAAGATGAGCTGCAACTCGCATTAGAGAGGAGGCTGCGTATTATGATGGGTGGTTTATTTCTCGACAGTTATGAGTTATTGGATGCAGATGGTAACATTGTAGCAACTAAACCCGTTGTACATCACTTAAGAATGGTTATTAATGATAATGGAGGAATTAAACCTAGGGAGGTATATACTGTCCGGTCAGTTAAAACTGGACTAACTCTTAAAGTGACAAGTAAAACACCATCGGCCGCATGGCATGAATTTGACAGAGAGTGTGCTATGCTTATTGACTAATTATGTGATTGTGCATGATATAACTTTAAAATGACGTATATACTTAGGGGGAATTTAGTATGGAGAGAAATTATTTTATTTTTCCAGCGAATTATATGAATTTCAATTTTGAAAAATTATTTAAAGAAGCTTGTGATAATAATGGAAATGTACTTTGGGGAATGAAGCCAAAAGATCCTAAAGATATAAACATTGGTGATGTATGCTATATTTATTATTCTAATCTACCCGATGGCACTGCCAGAATTATGCTACGGGGGACTATAGCAAATAAAAATGTCAAGGATACAGATGGCGTTCAATGTTATGCTATTAAAGAATTAGAGAGCATAAATTGGGATAATTCAAAAAATCCGCATTTCACGCGTGAAGTGTTACGTGACTATGGGATAAAGATGAATCTTAATAAACGTCGGCTTAAAGATGGCAGAATTGCAGAGGGTAAAACTGTTGGTGATGAAGATCTTCGTAAAAAACTGGAGGATTGTTTTTACAAGGGGATTGGTAGGTTAAAACTTAAAGATTTAGAAAATGAGTTAAACAAAAAGTTGCACTGTGCATTATTCAAAAGTTCAATAAATAATTCGCAACATATTACATTTAAGGCTAAAAATGGTCTTCCTTATTTGGAACTTCATCATTTTATACATAGGAGTCAAGGTACTAATGCAAAAGATAAAAATGGTACTCCAAAAGGCCATCCTGAAATAATACAGGAAATCGATGATCCAAGAAATATTATTAGACTTTGTTCAAATTGTCATAATCAAATACATTATGGTCAATTGGATGCAAAAAGAAAAATGATAGAAAAAATATATAACATGAATACAAATAAAAAATTCTTTGATAATGTTTACAATAAAATTATTAATAAAGAATATCAGACTACGTTGGACTGGCTATATGCTATATATGATGCTAGTGAGGAAAAGTAATCATGTACGGAAATGACAGAAAAAAATTACTGATACTTCTGATATTGGAAGTTTTACAGCAGTATACGGATGAGAATCATCATCTTTCCCAGCAGGAAATACTTCGTATTTTAAAGAGGGATTATGATATCACCTGTGACAGACGATCAGTTAGGTCAAATGTGCTTGATTTGATTGATCTGGGGTATGACATCTGCATGGATGATGGCTATTACTTTGCCAGTCGGGAATTTGAAAATGCAGAATTGCGGATGCTCATTGACAGCGTTCTGTTTTCCCGGCATATTTCTCCAACCCAGGGAAAAAGGTTAATAGACAAACTGCAAGCCTTGGGCAACAAATATTTTAAGCCAAAGGTTTCCCATGTAATTGCCTTGCCGGATTTGAATCATACGGACAATAAACAGGTAATGATAGTTGTAGACACACTTAATGATGCCATAGAGGAAAAGAAGAAGGTGGAGTTTACATATAATTCCTATGGCACGGATTTTAAGCTTCATCCCAGAGAGCACAGCCCTTATCTTGTCAGCCCGTATCAGATGGTGGCCAGTAATGGCAGATACTATTTATTGGGCAGCACTGACAGGTATCAGGGCATTACCCATTTCAGAATTGACCGGATTACTGATATTAAAATGACTGATATCCCTATAAAGCCGGTTAAAGAAGTGGAAGGTCTGGAAAATGGATTTAATCTTCCTAAACATATGGCGGAACATACCTATTTATTTTGTGGCGAGAGTGTTCCTGTAAAACTAAAGACTACCGTTTCAATGATGAATGATCTTATTGATTGGTTTGGGAAGGAATTCAGTATCATTGAGAAAAAAGATGATGAGATTGTAGTAAGCGTAAAATGCAATTACAATGCCATGTTTTACTGGGCCCTACAGTATGGCTCCAAAGTTGAGGTCGTGGCCCCTGATGAATTGCGCCAGGAACTGGCAAAGACGATTCAGGATATGAATAATAAGTATACGTTGTAATAATGCGGAGGTGAACATAATGAAATCGGGATTGAAGGATAAGCGATTTTTTGTGTCAACAGGCAGACAGTTAGGAACGTTTTCTGCAGATGAGCTAGAGCTTGTTGTTTCCAATCAAGATCAATCAGAATATACACCGGAAGCCTTGGATGAAGATGACGATTTTGACCCAGGTTATGAAGTATCAGAACTGGAAAAAGCATTACTTGAGATGGAAAAACGCGAAACTGAATCATCTAAGATGTGGCGCAAAGGTCAAGAAAAGTGGCTCATGCTTGAACAAAATAAAAGTCCTGAAGAAAGGGCTGAAGAGGATGCAGCAAGAAAAGAACTACTAAAGTATGCCCTACAACATGCAGAAACTGCTGAAGATGCTGCGGAACTAGAAGAATTACTAAAAATGCAGGATAAGTAATACTAAAATGCCAAAGGAGGTTTAATGAGAGAGATAAAAATTCAGGGAACATACAGCGAAGCCATTGTTTATGCGACCGATAACGATGCTACTGCATTGGATGAATATGCCAAAGCCCAGCTTAAATTATTGGCGGATAATGAAGCATCACGAGGCAGCAAAATTCGTGTTATGCCCGATGTTCACCCGGGAAAGGTTTGTACCATCGGGCTTACCATGACTCTGGGTGACCGTATTTTGCCAGAAGTTGTTGGCATAGATATTGGTTGTGGATTGACAGTGGCAAAGCTTAAAAAGTTTAGACCCGAATATCCACGCCTTGATAAGGTTATAACGGAGAACGTACCAGCAGGAAGCAGGATACGTACAAAGGTGCATCACCTTGCTGAAGAATTTGATTTTGGCCGTCTTGATGCTGCAAAGCATATAAACAAGGAACGGGCAATGCGCAGCCTTGGAACATTGGGCGGCGGAAATCACATGATTGAGCTTGATGTTGATAGTGATAAAAATACATATATTACAATACACTCTGGGAGCCGTCACTTGGGTAAGGAGCTTACGGAATACTACCTTTCGGAAGGGCAAAAAGTTTTAAAAGCAAAGGGCGAAAATGCTCCTTATGAAATGACCTGGCTGGATGGTTCACTTATGGAAGCATATCTTCATGATTTGGCTGTTGTGCAGGAATATGCGGCACTGAATCGTCAGATTATGATTGATGAGATCTGTAAGGGAATGAAATGGAAAATTGAAGATCAACTGTCCTGCCACCACAATTATGTGGATTTTAGGGGCGAAGAGCCAATTTTAAGAAAAGGGGCAATTTCAGCAAGACAGGATGAGCCAGTAATTATCCCGATTAACATGAAAGAAGGGGTAATGCTGGGTAAAGGTAAAGGAAATGAAGGCTGGAATTACTCTGCCCCACATGGTGCCGGCAGAATAATGAAGCGTGTGGATGTAGCCAATAATTACACCGTTTCAGACTTTAAACGGGAAATGAAGGGAATATACTCACCAAGCATATCAAGGGATACGCTGGATGAGGCCCCATTTGCTTATCGTGGCATGGAGGAAATACGGGAAGCTATAAATGATACCGTTGAGATTACAGAAATATTGCGACCGGTATATAACTTCAAGGCCGGGCGGGATGATTAAAGATTAGTTATGCGTATACAAATAAGTTCGGGGCAGGGCCCCGCAGAATGTGAAAGGGCAGTGGCACTATTTTCCGAGGCTATTAAAGGGGAATATCCCAATATGAAACTGATTTCCTCTGTAATGGGGCATAATAAGGATTGTTTTTGCTCTGTCATTATGGAAACAGACCAAGATGTTTCTGGCTTGGAGGGAACCATTGCATGGATTTGTAAGAGTCCCTTCCGTCCACATCATAAACGTAAAAACTGGTACATTCAGGTGAAGGTATTGCCAGAGGCGGAAGCAGCCGATGAAAACAGCGATTACAAAATTGAGTATTTTCATTGTGGAGGCAAGGGCGGACAAAACGTTAATAAGGTGGAAACAGGGGTGCGTCTAACCCATATTGCTACTGAATTGGTTGTGACCGCCACTGAGGAGCGGACCCAGCAGGCAAATAGAAGAATAGCCATTAAGAAGATGGAAGAATTGCTTGCACAACGCCAAATGGAGGCTGGGGCAAAGGCTATCAGCGACGCACGTCATGGACATTATGAAATCGTGCGGGGAAATCCGGTGCGTGTTTATGAAGGTTTAAATTTTCGTAGAAAAATGTAATTGGTTTAAGGTCTATGGGAGACAAATCTATGAAAATACAAAAGATATATTTTGATCTGGACGGAGTGCTGGCAGATTTTGACCGTGGCGTAAGAGAATTATGCGGAATGGAGCCAGTTGATCAGAGCAATAAAAATAAAGGTGATGATGACCGGCTCTTTGAAGCCATCAAAAATGTGGGCCATTTTTATAATAAGCTGGAATTTTGCCCTGACTCCAAAGAGATGTTTCAGCAGCTTGATAAAAAATATCCGGGTGCCTGTGAAATCCTAAGTGGTATTCCTAAGCCAAGGAGAGGTATCACCACAGCTGATAATGATAAAATAGAATGGGTACAAAGAAATCTTGGTGAGCATATCAAGGTCAATATAGTTTATAGGGAAGAAAAGAAAAACTATGTTACTGGGAGAGACTGCATTCTGATAGATGATTATGAGAAAAATATCCAAGAGTGGGAAAATGCCGGCGGTACAGGCATTTTGTTTATCTCTGCAAAAGAAACATTAAATAGGATTAGTGAAATTGAAACTAGCCTATAATGAAATTTTTATACATAAGGACAATCAATATAATCTTCATCTGCTCCCAGGTGATTAGAGATAATCATCTGGGAGTTTTTGTGTGCAATTAAATGTACATTTGCTCTGATATTATAGCGCCAAGAAAAATATAGGGTTTTTGCTGCCGTATTTTTTAAAAGGAATTTGCCAATCAATGTAGAAAAAATCACATAGTTAATCAGAGGTGCGCAAAATGAATGGCTTTAAGAATGTAATTGGAAGAGAGAAATTCAAGATTGATTTAAGACGGTATGTGGATATTCTGAAGAATGCAAGCGAAAATGCCAAGCTGGAAATCGAGATTACCATTGGTATTAATGATGCAGGCAGAATAGATTTAATTAATCAAATAACTGGTAATTGTGGGTTGCCTCTAAATCCAAAATACACCTTTGAATCTATGGTGGATGGGGAATTTAATCATGTGGCTTATAGTGCAGCATTAGAGGTGGCCAGGAACCTTGGTAATAAATTTAATCCGTTGTATTTATATGGCAATGTTGGTATGGGCAAGACTAATTTATTGCAGGCCATAGGTAATGAGGCACTGAAAAATAATCCTGAAAAGAAAGTGCTGTATACCACAGGTGAAAATTTTACCAGAGAGCGTATTAATGCCTTTCGTGATGATGCTAATGAGGCTTTTAGAAAGAAATACAGAAACGTTGATCTTCTGCTGATGGATGATTTTCATGACTTGTGCTTAAAGGTTTGCTCCCAGAATGAATTTCTTAACACTTTCAATGAACTAAAAGAAGCCAATAAGCAGATCGTTATATCTTGCAATTGTCCACCAAGGGAAATAGAGAGAATTGATGGCAGACTTATTTCCAGAATTGCTGCTGGTATGATTGTCGAAATAAAGGAACCATCACTGGAGGAGCGAATTGCCCTGTTGCAGAATATGTGTGCTGCTGAACACATTGAGATTTCTACCGATGTATTGGATTATATTGCTCAGAATATTGACAGCAATATCAGGGGACTGGAAAGCGGGCTGGCAAAAGTGGTGGCTCATGCTGAACTTACAGGGATGAATATTACGGTTTATTTAGCCGCTGAGGCTTTAAAAGGAGCAATAAAAATTGAATAACAGAAGAAGACAGAAATTAGGTTGGGAGAAATACATTAAGCGCCATTATTTTCCGATTCATGAGCTGACTGACGAGGTTATGGCCAAACTGATTGATAGGGAAGAGGGCGTTATTATGGAGGAAGTTCTTTATCAGTTGGATGCAGATACTTTAGAGGATTTTTTGGAATTAAGTGATGAGGAATTAATGAAGTGGGGCTATAAACCATGAAGGTTATAATTTTCTTCTTGATGA
The DNA here is from genome assembly GCF_000622005.1 of Anaerovibrio sp. RM50. GTDB lineage: Bacteria > Bacillota > Negativicutes > Selenomonadales > Selenomonadaceae > Anaerovibrio. The sequence continues at coordinate 7,183 of NZ_JHWV01000028.1, forward strand.
TTTATGTAATCTTCTTTTATAAGAGATTATGAATTTATGAAATGGAGGGACTGGTTATGGATAAAATAGAATTTGATAAAATGAGTGGGAAAAACAAGAAGTTATACGAAGCATTATGGAAGGAGTCTGATTTTTCTTTTGGTGATGTGTTAGAGCATACTTGGTACAAAAATAAATTTTCTTCTAATTCATACAGTTTTTCACAGGCATCATTGTTAATTGATATCTTTGAAATAAAGGGAAAATACCTATTCAGGAAAAAATATTCTATGGCAATAAGTGGTTCTGGGGGAGAGGATAATAAGATTAATACCCTTCACTCATCCTCCTTATGTGCATTGCTTCATTTTTATAATGTCACGGAGAAGAATCCTCTTACAATCGAATTAAAAACTCATAATAATAATGATTTGCCAAGAAAGGTAAAATTTACTAAATCTGTATTTGAATTTAAAAGTCCTGTAATAGGTAGCCCATCAAATATGGATGTGGTGCTTAGCGGGGTAGATGTGGATAGTAAAGAAAATGTTGTACTATTCTTGGAAAGCAAATTTTCTGAATATTTAGATGCAGGAAAAAGTAGTGGAATATCGAAGGATTATCTAAAAAATAAATATACGGAAAAACTGTATAAAGGCTTAGGTGAGTTAGGATTAAAAACAGAAGACAATAAAAAAAATCCTGACTCTAAATTTGATATGGTAGTAAAAGAAGGTGAAAAACTATTTTATATTGAGGGAATAAAGCAGATGATTTCCCACTATTGTGGGATAAGAAATATTATTGATGGAAATTATTATGATAAAGAAGCTGATGAATTTAGACAAACAGAAATCCAAGATGTCGTTGAAGGTAAGATTAAGAATGGAGCTGTTGTTATACTCGGAGAAATAATATTTGATTTTACAGATGCATTGAAGCGCAGAGATGAAGAAAAAGATGCGGAAAAATATGAGGCATTGAAGAGTAGATATGCGGAAAAATACAAGGTATTGGCTGAAAAAATGTTTAATGAAAGATGTGAACAAATACATGTGTTGGATAAGTTATTAACATATAACGAGATATTTAAAAATGAGAAAACTTCATATAATCTTCCACCAAGAATTAAAGCTTTTTATTATAACAATGAATCGGATTAAGTAGTCAACATCTAGCTCCCAGGTGATTAGAGATAATCATCTGGGAGCTTTTATGTGCAATTAAATGTACATCGACTCTGATATACTGTGCCCAAGAAAGAAAAGAATGATTATAAGGCGGAGGTGCTGAAAATGAATGCATTTGACAAGGTTATAGGTTATGAATCCATAAAAATGGAATTGAAAAGGTATTGCGATATTTTGAAGAACCCAAAGAAGTATGAAAAATTGGGTGTGGCTATCCCTAGCGGACTTTTACTGGAAGGTAAGCCAGGATTAGGCAAGACTTTGATGGCAAAATGCTTTATTGCCGAGTCCGGCTGCAAGGTATTTACCCTTAGAAAAGATAAACCTAATGGAGTTTTTGTGAATGAAATCAAGGATGTTTTTGATCAGGCAAAAACTGAGGAACTGGCCATTGTTTTTCTCGATGATATGGATAAATTTGCCAATGAGGATGCAAATCATCCTGATGCCGAAGAATATGTAACCATACAGTCATGCATTGATGATTGTAAAGGGCTTGGTGTGTTTACATTAGCTACTGTAAATAATATACATCGTCTGCCCGACTCTTTACGGCGGGTTGGTCGATTTGACAAGATTATTAGTGTAAATGCTCCTGAATATGAGGATGGGGTGCGGATAATTGAACAGTATATTGATAAAATGGAAACCATGGAAGATATTGATGTGGAATTGGTAGCAAGAATGATGGAAGGTGAGTCCTGTGCCAAATTGGAAACGGTTATTAATGAAGCTGGTATTTATGCCGGATTTGAAAACAGAGAAAAAATTTGCCAGCAGGATTTGACTAATGCCTGTCTGCAACTGATTTTTAACGCTCCTCCAGCTCTGTCAGAATATGATGAATCAACCTTGAAAATGATTGCTCTCCATGAAGCCGGGCATATAGTAGTAAGCGAAATCTTAGAGCCAGGCAGTATCAATTTTTCATCTGTTCGTGGTGTTGATATTTCAACTGGCATTGGTGGAATAACACGGTGCAGGAAAAATATTAAAAAGAATACAACATATAAAATGTGGGAATATAATGTGTTGTGTGGTTTTGGGGGAAGGGCTGCAACAGAGATTGTATCTGGTGAAATTGATATGGGCTGTCAATCTGATATTAATAATATTTTTAGCCTTATAGATGATGCTTTAGATTTAGGAATATATGGCTTTGAAAATGCCAGCAAGTTTTGCGAAGCCGAATATGAAAAGGAGCGGGCAGTACGGGCAATATCTTTAGAAGCTGAGCGTCTATACCGTAAAGCAAAAAAGATAATACTTGATAATAGAGCATTCTTAGATGCTGTCGTGAAAGGGCTGATAGATAAGAAAACACTGACCTTCAGGGATATTCAGAACATAAGAGAATCCATAACACTTGTAGGATAATATTTTTTTATATGGCAGGAAATATTAGGTGTTAAATAGAAGTAATGGCCATGTCGTCGTTAGCTGTTTGATAATCAAATTATATGTTGGGAGGGAAAATTATGCCTAACTATTGGGGGTATCGTATTGATACTAATGCTAGAGATTATTTCTATAAGGAAATACGAGATGGGCGTCTGCGTCAAGGATGGGGATTTAATGAATCACAAAATTTGAAAGGTAATAATGTAGACGTATCTGCAAGAAGAAATTTTCCAATTATTAATAGAGTAAAAAAAGGAGATATTCTGTTAGTTCCACGTATTGAGGGGTGGGATGAGATTGCGATAGTTGAAGCAACGGATGATTTTTACAACGGATATGAGTTTACAATAGATCCTAAAATAGGAGATTACGGACATATTTTCCCTGTGAAATTTAGGAAATGTTTTTCACGATATAATGACAATGTAGGTGGAACTATTCGTGAGACCTTAAAATGACGTTCCAGATTTTGGAATATTAATAGATGTAAAGATGAAATCAATAAAATTTTAGAGACACCTGATACAGAGCTAAGAAATAATACCACATATGAAGAACGTTTCAGAAAACGTGTAGAAGACGCATTTGATGAGAATAAGATTGCCGATGATGTTTATGTGTCACTTAATAATGATACTCAAGCCTCTGAATGGGAGTATATCCTTAGTGAGGGATTTAAAAGAATGCTTCCCGATAGTTACAATATTGAAACAACCAGCAATAAGACAGAAAATAATCACGGTGCTGATATAATAATCAGAATACCTGGTATAGTTAACGATACATATGTTATTGCTATCCAGGTGAAGGATTACGACAAAAATGTTGGAAAGGATCCTGTAGATCAAATTTGCAAGGCAAATGATTATTTTTTGAAAGAAGAAGATGCTATGTTGATTGATAAGTATCTTATTATTACAAAGGCCGAAGCTGAATTAAATGAAGATTTGGTAAATTATGCAAAAGAAAAGGGAGTAAAGATATTATTTGCCAAGGATGTGAAAAAATTGCTATCTCAAATGGCAAGAGCATTTATTGGCGATGGTGTTGCGGATTACTAATAAAAACTTGAAAAAGCCAAAATTCTCCCAATTGGTTAGGCGAACATAGGGCATTATTAAAACATGTGTTATCAAAGGCGATGCCAAAAGGGTGGCAATCTTATGAAGGTATATTTATTAGATCAACATACTAAAACTGTTGATATGTGGAAATTGTATTTTGGGGAATATAGGGAAGTTGTACCCGTATGTGATAATTTTGCCCATTTTATGGACAACACTGATATAGAATGTGTTGTATCTCCAGCCAATTCGTATGGATTGATGGATGGTGGATATGATCTGGCTATATCCAAATACTTTGGGTGGGAGTTACAGAAAAAAGTTCAGCAATATATTCTTGATTACTATTACGGTGAGCAGCCTGTTGGAACAAGTTTTATTATTGAAACTGGGTTGCGTGGGATACAACTTATTCATACACCAACTATGATAATACCATCTAAAATAAAAGATCCATTGGTGATATATCAATGTATGAGAACAAGCCTGATTACTGCATTGAAAAATGGTATAAAAAGTATTGTGATACCAGCATTTGGCGGTGGTTGTGGCTATGTGTCAACGCAACTATTATGTGAGATGATGTACGAGGGATACAAACAGGTAATGAATCCGCCTGAGGCGCTAGATTGGGAATATGCTGAAAGATGGAGGCCAGAGAGGGATTCAGAAAGAAAATTTGGATTTTAGTGATTTATATAGTTATTGTGGGAGAAATATAAGGCGTGACGATAATTATAAGAACTATAAACTAAAATTCCCAGGTGATAAAATCATCTGGGATTTTTTTACATTAAGAGTATTGTCCAATCACTTTTAAAAATTAAAAATATTGATTACGTTAGGTAATAATGTTAAAATGAATTATAAAATACAATAATATTATGAGGTGACAGGGCGGCGAAGGGTAATTATTATAGAGAATATATATGATATATGGAAAAATCATAAGAAATGGGGTATTATTTTGGGTAAGAAAGATTCCATTACCAAGGACTATATGGGAAATCCGGCAAGATTTGCAGATTTGTTTAACGGCTTTTGCTTTCATGGCTCTGAGGTTGTGTTACCAAGTGAACTGCGGGATATGGATACCACAAGTGTTGTTGTTCCCTATGGTTCTGACGGGGCGGCGGTGCCAACTCAAAAGTACAGGGATGTGCTGAAGGTTTTGACTAAAACGGACGGTAAAGCTGCATATTGTATTTTGGGTGTGGAAAATCAGTCAGAGGTTCATACAGCCATGCCCGTAAAAAATATGTTGTACGATGCCATGACCTTGGCTGACCAGGTAACTGCTGCGGCCAATT
>NZ_JHWV01000029.1 GCF_000622005.1 Anaerovibrio sp. RM50
ACACAAATAGGGTGTTTCACCATAAATTGGAAAAATATGGCATGATTCAAAGCATGTCTCGTGTCGCCCATTGCATTGATAATGGGCCTATGGAAGGTTTTTGGGGCATATTGAAAAGAGAATGTTATTATGGCAAACGCTTTACAGATAGACTCAGTCTAATACATACAATTAAATCCTATATTGCTTACTACAACAATAAACGTGTTCAGCGCAGCCTTGGCATTTTGACACCAATAGAAAAACACAATATGTATATGGCCGCATAAAAAAGGCCGACAGAACAATGGCTGTCGACCAAAGAAAATTTATATTTTTTTACTGTCCTCTTGACGGGTAGCAGTTCAAAAACGAACAGGGTGCTTTTTTATGCAGGAAATTAAGTTATGATGTTGAAATGTATGCAGGTTTTTGTGGTATTTGCACTGATGAAATGATTGAACTTAATATAAGGAAAAATAGGGCATGGTGTTCGGATCCTGATTGTAAATGTAGTCAGTATATAAAAGAGAAAATAAGTGCAAATGAATTGAAAAAAGACTGAGATCCCCAATATGGTGCTGGGTCTCAGCCTTTCCTAGTTTTAATATAGAGACAAATAAAAAAACCAGATGTGGGTCGTGTGACCTGCATCTGGTTTTGGCGTTAAGGGTAAAAATCCTTATGAATTTTTTAAATTATAAATGATTTACGAAATGCTCGATACGGGCCAGGGCCTCGGAGATTTGTTCTATGGAGGTGGCGTAGGAGCATCTTACGAAGCCTTCGCCACATTCGCCAAAGGCGTTTCCTGGTACCAGTGCCACATGCTCCTGCATGAGGATTTTCTCGGCAAATTCCTCTGACGAAAGACCAGTGGAGGTGATGTCAGGGAAAATGTAGAAGGCACCCTTTGGCTCGAAGCATTTCAAACCAGCCTTTTGAAGTCCGTCGTAAATGAGACGACGGCGCTTGTCATATTCTGAAACCATTTTTCTCATGTATTTTTCACCATGGCGCAGGGCCTCCACAGCAGCAATTTGGGCGGTGATTGGAGCACAGAGCATGGTATACTGATGAATCTTGGTCATGGCGGCAATGATGTCAGGATTGGACAGAGCGTAACCAATTCGCCAGCCAGTCATGGCGTATGCTTTGGAAAATCCGTTCAGAAGAATGGTTCTGTCCTTCATTTCAGGGAGTCCGGCAAAGCATACATGCTTGGTGTCCCCATAAGTAAGGTCACCGTATATTTCATCGGAAATAACGATAAGGTCATGCTTTACGGCAAAGCGGGCAATAGCCTCCAAATCTTCCTTGGAAAGAATGGCTCCCGTTGGATTGTTTGGATACCCAATAAGAAGAGCCTTGGTCTTTGGAGATACATGAGGCTCCAGATCATCAGGGGTGATGCGGAAATCGTTTTCAGCCTTGGCTGGTACAGGCACCGGTATACCACCTGCCAGAGTAGCACAGGCTTTGTAGGAAACATAGCATGGCTCCGGAATGAGAATTTCATCTCCAGGGGAGAGAATGGTACGCATGGCAATATCCAGAGCTTCACTTACACCTACAGTAACGAGTACATCGGTCTTTGGATCGTAATCAAGATCAAAACGTCTTTTATGCATGAAGCAAATTTCTTCACGAAGCTCCATAAGACCACGATTGGCAGTGTATGATGTGTAGCCTTGCTCCAGCCCGTATACGCAGCTTTCACGAATGGACCAAGGAGTGACGAAGTCAGGCTCACCGACACCAAGGGAAATAACGTCCTCCATTTCGGAGGCAATATCGAAGAATTTTCTTATACCGGAAGGGGGTACACTTTTTACTACCGGTGATATTCTGTCATTCCAGTTTGTCATATACTCATCACCAGCCTACGATCTTTTTCTTTGTCCTCAATAATGATACCGTCTTTTTTGTATGGCTTAAGCAGGAAATGACTGCGGGTCTGGGTTACTCCCTCAATGGTTGCCAGACGGGTGGCTACGAAATTTGCCACATCCTGCATGGATTTTCCTTCAATGATTACCAGTAAATCGAAGTTACCAGACATAAGGTAAACAGTACGCACCTCGTCAAAGCGGTAAATGCGCTCGGCAATGGCATCAAAGCCAACCTCTCTCTGAGGAGTGAGGTTTACCTCGATAATGGAGGTAACGGTGTTTTCGCCGGTTTTGTCCCAGTTAATGAGGGTGTTGTAGCTGAGGATAATTTTATCCTTTTCCAGCTTGGCCATCTTTTCCTCAACTTCGTATTCGCTGATATTCAGCATAGATGCCAGCTCCTTTGCCGGGCGGCGGGCATCATGCTTTAAAAGTTCCAAAAGTTCACGCATGGTAAAATACTCCTTTGCACGTTATTGTTAATAATAAAATAAAAAGCCCCGTCCGATAAAAGGACGAGGCATATTTCCCGTGGTACCACCTTATTCAGCTCTATTGGCAAGAGCCACTTAAGTTGCCATTATCGCTGGCTGACGGCAGAATTTTTATCCTTTGACAGAATATAATAATCTGCAGCTCATGAACAGCTTTCCGCCTATTAATAATAGCAATTCTCACCAGCCATTGCCTCTCTGAAATTATTCCATAAGCGTACTTTTTTCAATCATCGCTTTTGCAATTTAAAATTCTTTTGCATAATATAGCACATTGACTTTTATTTTGCAAGAGGTCTTATTTGATATTGTTTGTAATGGTGGAGAATTGTTTACTTCCTTTCGTTGCATTGAAGCGAATATTTGAGTACAATTAAAAAGGATTAAAATTCGCCTGCTCGTCAAAGGAGTCGATTATTTTGGTACTTGGAAAAATCAAAGAAGTAAGTTCGGGTTTTACAAAGTTCCCAGAGGCCATAAGAAAAGCATTATTTTTCCTGGCCGAACATAATTTTAATGAAATGAAAGACGGTACTTACCCTATTGATGGCAAGAACAGCTATGCAATTTTGCAACGCTATACCACGAGAGTGCCAGAAAGCGGTAAGCCGGAGGCCCACAGACAATATGTGGACATTCAGTATATGGTCCGTGGCCGGGAGGAGCTGGGCTGGTGCCCGCTTAATCCTGAGCTCATAGAAGCGGTCCCTTATGATATTGACAAAGACATAGTATTTTACGAAAAGCTTGTGCCTGGCAGCAGCATTGTGCTGGATGAGGGTACATTTGCTGTCCTTTATCCTGCTGACGTACATCGTCCTTGCGGTTCCTTAGATGGAAAACTCGCACCAGTTACCAAGGTAGTCGTAAAGATTGCCGTGGATTACATAAAGTGATGCTGTTTTAATTAAGTTTTTGGAGGCATGATTGATGACTGTAAGAAGAATTTACGTGGAGAAGCGTCAGGGTTTCTATGATATCCCGGCTCAGCAGCTTTGCGATGACCTTATTGAGAGTTTTCGCCTGCCTGACCTCAGAGCTGTGCGGTTGTTTAATCGTTACGATATCGAGGGCCTTAGTGATGAGGAATATGCTACAGTTAAATCTGTGGTATTTTCTGAGCCACCTGTGGATGTGGTGTACGAGGAAGAACTTCCTGAATTTGCAAATTCCAGGATGTTTGCGGCCGAATATTTGCCAGGCCAGTACGACCAGACTGCAGATTCTGCTGCTCAGTGCGTACAACTTGTTACCCAGAAGGAACGCCCTATTATAGCTACTGCCAGGGTTGTGGTCCTGGTTGGAAACATTGATGATGCCACCTTTGCCAAAATAAAGGATTATTATATTAATGCAGTGGAGAGCCGTGAGGCCAAGCTGGAAAAACCAGATTCCCTGGATATGAAGTTACAGGCCCCGAAGGATGTTGAGGTTATCAACGGCTTTACTGCATTTTCTGAATCTGAGCTTAAGTCCTTCATGAACAGACGTGGCTTTGCCATGAGCTTTGAGGATTTGAGATTCTGCCAGAATTATTTCCGCGATATTGAACATCGTGACCCTACCATTACGGAAATTAGAGTTATTGATACATATTGGTCCGATCACTGCCGTCATACTACCTTTACAACTGCAATTGATTCAGTTGCCATTGAACAGGGATATTATACCCCAGCCATTGCCCAGGCCTATCGCCAGTACCAGGAGGACAGATATCTGGTGTATGCTGACGAGGACCGGGATGTTACCCTTATGGATCTGGCTGTTATGGGCATGAAGGTTCTCAGAAAGATTGGGAAACTGGAGGATTTGGATAAATCCGAGGAAATAAATGCCTGCAGTATTGTTGTCAATGCGGATATTGGCGGCCAAAATGAGGAATGGCTGGTTATGTTCAAGAACGAAACCCATAACCATCCGACGGAAATTGAACCATTCGGCGGTGCTGCCACCTGTTTGGGCGGTGCTATCCGTGACCCGCTTTCCGGCCGTTCCTATGTTTATCAGGCAATGCGCGTTACTGGTGCCGCTGATCCTCGTCGTCCTGTTTCCGAGACTATTGAGGGCAAGCTGCCACAGAAGAAGATTACCCAGGGGGCAGCTGCGGGCTATAGCTCCTACGGCAATCAGATTGGTCTGGCCACCGGCCAGGTGGCAGAGGTTTACCATGAGGGCTTTATGGCCAAGCGCATGGAGATTGGTGCAGTTATTGCTGCTGCTCCAAAGGTAAACGTGGTACGCGAGGTACCAAAGAAGGGGGACGTAGTGGTTCTGGTAGGCGGCCGTACAGGCCGTGACGGCTGCGGCGGTGCAACCGGTTCCTCCAAGGAGCACACTACTGAATCACTGACCACTGCAGGGGCAGAGGTTCAGAAGGGTAATCCTCCTACAGAGAGAAAAATTCAGAGACTGTTCCGCATTCCTGTGGTCAGTAAGATGATCAAGCGCTGCAACGATTTTGGCGCAGGCGGTGTTTCTGTGGCCATTGGCGAGCTTACAGAGGGCCTGATTATTAATCTTGACGCTGTCAAGAAGAAGTACGAGGGTCTGGATGGCACAGAGCTGGCTATTTCCGAGTCCCAGGAGCGCATGGCCGTGGTTCTGGATGGCAGCAATGTGGATGATTTTATCAGATACGCTGATGAGGAAAATCTGGAAGCAACTGTTGTTGCCATTGTTACTGATAACAGACGCCTTGTTATGAGATGGCGCGATAATGATATTGTAAATCTCAGCCGTGATTTCCTGGACACCAACGGCGTAAAGCAGCATATTGATGTTGAGATAGCTACACCAGATAAGGAAAACTGCTATTTCAACAAGCTGCCAAAGAAAATAGAGGCTTTGGGCTCCGATATTGAAAAAGCATGGCTGGAAAACCTCAAAGATTTGAACGTATGCAGTCAGAAGGGACTGGCAGAGCGTTTTGATTCCAGTATCGGCGGCAATACTGTTCTCATGCCATTTGGTGGAAAGCAGCAGATGACTCCTGCTGAGGGGATGGTGGCAAAGCTGCCTGTTATTGGTGCTGAGACCACAACAGCCACAGCCATGACCTATGGCTATAATCCATATCTTATGGAATGGAGCCCATTCCACGGTGCCCTCTATGCAGTGGTTGAATCCGTGGCAAAAATGGTGGCCTTGGGCGGACGTGCCGATACTATCCGCATGACTTTCCAGGAGTATTTTGAAAGCCTTGGCCGGGATGCACAAAAGTGGGGCAAGCCATTTAGTGCATTGCTGGGTGCTCTTTGGGCACAGCACCAGTTTGAGATTCCTGCCATTGGCGGCAAGGACTCCATGTCCGGAACATTTATGGATATGACTGTTCCTCCGACTCTGGCATCCTTTGCTGTGGATGTTATGAAGGCGGACAATGCCATTTCTCCTGAGTTCAAGTATGTTGGCAACAAGGTTTATTACATTGAGTCACCTCGTGATAAGTTTGAACTGCCAGATTTTGCATATCTCAAAAAGGCATACGCCACTATAAGCCAGATGATTGCCGACAAGAAGGTATTTGCTGCCTCCAGTGTGCGTGTGGGCGGTGTGGCAGCGGCTATTACCAAAATGTGCCTTGGCAATAATATCGGTTTTAGATTTAAGTCTGCCATGAAAAAAATGGATCTTTTCCGTGCCGATTATGGTGCGATTATTCTGGAGGTGGCAGATAACGTTGATGCCCGTGAAGTATTCAAGGGGCTGAATTACGTTGAATTGGGCGAAACCACAGCTGTTACCAGCATTGTCTGCGGCAGTGCGGTTATTACCCTGCCAGATGCCATGAAGGCCTATACCAATCCTTTGGAGAAAATATTCCCTACCAAGATTAAGATTGATAAAAAGCCGGTTAATGAGTTCCTTTACAAGAGCGGTAACCGCATAATGAGAAAGATTGCTGTGGCCAAGCCAAAGATTTTCATACCTGTTTTCCCTGGCACTAACTGTGAATATGATTCTGCCAGAGCTTTTGAAAGAGCCGGCGGTGATCCTGAGACTTTGGTTATCCGCAACTTGACTCCGGCTGCTGTTGAGGAATCCGTGGAGGCAATTGTAAAGGGAATCAAGGCTTCCCAGATTGTCATGTTGCCAGGAGGCTTCAGTGGCGGTGACGAGCCAGATGGTTCAGGTAAATTTATTGCGGCCATGTTCCGCAATCCTCGCATTAAGGATGCTGTCCATGAGCTGCTTCAGAAGAGAGACGGCTTGATGCTGGGCATCTGCAACGGTTTCCAGGCACTTATCAAGCTGGGTCTGGTTCCTTATGGTGAAATCCGCGATCTGCAGGATAATTCCCCAACCCTTACCCATAACCAGATTGGCCGCCACGTATCCTGCATGGTGCGTACCAAGGTGGTTTCTAATCTGTCTCCATGGTTCAATAATGTAAAGGTGGGAGATATATTCACCATTCCTGTATCCCACGGTGAAGGACGCTTTGTGGCGGACAAGGCAGTGGTGGGCAAGCTCCGTATTAACGGGCAGATTGCCACCCAGTATGTAGGTGCCACCGGGGCTCCTTCTGCTGACATTCCATTTAATCCAAATGGTTCCGTTAACGCTATTGAGGGTATAACCAGCCCTGACGGCCGTGTCCTTGGCAAGATGGGCCATTCTGAGCGCATTGGCGATGATGTGGCCAAGAATGTTCCGGGCAAGCAGGACCAGCAGCTCTTTGAGGCTGGCGTAGGGTATTACAAATAATACATAGTTGCTATAACTAATAATACGAAATGTGCTTTCTGATATCAGACTCTGATTTCAGAAGGCACATTTTTTCCATATTAATAAGAAAATATTCAGTGGCAAATCAGTGTTTACAGGTGTTCAGAATAATTGTTCAAAAATTTTTTTAAAAATTTTCAGAATAAAGAAGGAATTTAGTTTGTTATGGCGAAATATACACGCGAGGAAAAAGTTAATTGACTTTGGTGTGTTCCGATTGCCCTAAAATGGCAAAGGAAACCATCTGTCATCTGTTTTCGGTAGTGTGTATTTAGCCGCCTTACCCAAGAGAGGATTCTTAATTGTGCTGCCAGACCAAGGAGAAATGGTCAAGAAGGTATAGCACCAGCGATGGTTGGCACCATGTTATCGGAGCAACATTTTGATTCGGGTATCAGCAGTTGTCCACAGAATTGGCAGGCCGGGTTAAAAAATTAACTTCACCTTTTTTGAGCTGATAGAATCAGGGGATTGTATCAGCTGCCGTATTTTAAGTTTAGAGGGGGATTTTTTAAAATGGCAAAGAAGTATGTAATGGCGTTGGATGCAGGTACCACTAGTAACAGAGCTATCATCTTTGATGAGAACTCCAAGATCGTAGGTGTTTCTCAGAAAGAGTTCACTCAGATATTCCCACAGCCAGGTTGGGTTGAGCATGATGCAGATGAGATTTGGAGCACCATGACTACTGTTATGAAGGAAGCTCTTGAGCAGAGTGGTCTCGCAGCCAGCGACATCGCAGCTATCGGTATCACCAACCAGCGCGAGACTTCAGTTGTTTGGGATAAGAACACTGGTCGTCCAGTATACAATGCAATTGTATGGCAGTCCCGTCAGACCGCTGATATCGCAGATGGCTTGAAGAAGAAGGGCCTCACTGAGGAGTTCAAGAACAAGACTGGTTTGACTATCGATGCATATTTCTCTGGTACCAAGATTACTTGGATTTTCGAGAATGTACCAGGTACTCGTGAGCGCGCAGAGAAGGGTGAGCTGCTCTTCGGTACTATCGATACTTGGCTCATCTGGAAGCTGACCGGTGGTAAGGCTCATGTAACTGATTATTCCAACGCTTCCCGTACTTTGATGTACAACATCAAGGAACTGAAGTGGGATGATGCACTTCTCGGATATCTCGGCGTTCCTAAGTGCATGCTTCCAGAGGTTCGTCCATCCTCTGGTGTATATGGTGAGGCTCTTCCTTCCATTCTGGGTGCTGCTATTCCTGTTGCAGGTGCTGCAGGTGACCAGCAGGCTGCTCTCTTTGGTCAGAACTGCTTCGAGCCAGGTATGGCTAAGAACACCTATGGTACTGGCTGCTTCATGCTGATGAACACTGGTACTGATATCTATGATTCCAAGAATGGTCTGGTAACCACTATCGCTTGGGGCCTCGATGGCAAGGTTGAGTATGCTCTCGAGGGTTCCATCTTCGTAGCAGGTTCCGCTATTCAGTGGCTGCGTGACGGCGTTCGCATGGTAGATTCCGCTCCAGATTCTGAGTGGGTTGCCAAGAAGGTTCGTGACACTGCTGGTGTATATCTCGTTCCTGCATTTGTAGGTCTTGGTGCTCCATACTGGGATCAGAACGCTCGTGGTATGATCATCGGTATTACCCGTGGTACCACCAAGGCACATATCGTTCGTGCAACTTTGGAGTCCCTTGCATATCAGACCAGAGACGTTCTGGGTGCAATGGAAGCAGATTCCAACATTAAGTTGGCTTCCCTGAAGGTTGACGGCGGCGCTGTTGCCAACAACCTGATGATGCAGTTCCAGGCTGATATCCTCGGCGTTCCAGTAGATCGTCCTCAGATTATTGAGACCACTGCTCTTGGTGCAGCTTACCTGGCAGGTCTTGCAGTAGGCGTTTGGAGCAACAAGGAAGAACTGAAGACTGCTTGGAAGTTGGATGTTCGCTTCGAGCCAGTTATGGCTAAGTCCGAAGCTGATAAGCTCTACAAGGGCTGGCAGAAGGCTGTTAAGCATTCCATGCATTGGCTGGATGAGGACTAATCACAAAAGATTAGTTTCTTAAAATCAAGTTGTTCATCTTTTAAGAATTCAATTTCTGGTACCAGCCCCCTAGGGGGCTGGTACTGGATATGAATTGCAGCAATTATTTTTATTATTTTATTGAAAGAGGGATAAGAAAATGGATAATTTGTTAGGCGAGTTCGTCGGAACAATGGTACTGATGGTATTTGGTTGCGGTGTTAACGCAAACATGACTTTGGCTAAGTCTTATGGTCGCGGCGGCGGCTGGATCTGCACAACCACTGGATGGTGTTTTGCAGTAGTAATGGGTGTTTACACCTCCGTAGCTCTGGGTGCTCCTCAGGCTGATATCAACCCTTCCGTTACTATTGCCAAGACTTTGGCTGGTGTTTACACTTGGGATCAGTTTGCAGCTACTTCCATCGTTCAGATTCTCGGTGGTATCCTCGGTGCAATCATTGTTTACCTTGCATATCTCCCACATTGGGCAGAGACTGAAGGCAGCAAGCTTGGTGTATTCTCCACTGCAAATGCTTGCGGTAACCAGATGACTGGTTTCCTCGGCGAGTTTATCGCTACCTTCTTCCTGATGTTCGGTATTTGGTGCATCTTCTCCAAGGGTGTTCAGGGCTCCATCGGCCTTGCTCCTGGCTTTGGCCCTTATCTCGTAGGTTGCTTGATCTGGGCTCTTGGTCTTTCCCTTGGCGGCTGCACTGGTTATGCAATGAACGC
>NZ_JHWV01000030.1 GCF_000622005.1 Anaerovibrio sp. RM50
CATATATGAATTCCCCCTTTCAATAAATTTTACGAGATAATTATATCATTTATTACAGTTATTTTATAATACATTTTAGTTATGGTAAAGGTACATCAGGACAGTTTTTTATTATATATTTTGACTTGCGGCGAGCCAATATGCCCTTCTAAATTAAAAAGGCCAGTCCTTGGACTGACCTTATCACTGTTGGCGTGGGGGCCAGCAGTGCGCCTATCATAATTAAGAAAAGCCAGTTGGAGGACTGGCTCTCTTGTTTGCCGGGGGGAGTCCCCAGCTTCTTGGAATGGGATTCTATGAAAATATTTTAACATAAAAGGTTGCGCTATGCAACTATTTCTTTTATAGAAGGCAAAAAAATGCCGGCCATAAAAGACCGGCGGAGGTAAGGTTTCTACTATATTTTATATAGTAGACGGAAAGGAAAATATAGTAAGAGAAAACGACTGGTTTATTCCTCTTTGGGAAATGATGAAAAAGACCAATCGGGAAGGAAGTGACCGGTCTTTTCCCCTGCTGGAGGAATCAGCAGTAAAGTTGAGAGTATATGGATGAACTCGAATTTTTAGGAAAAGCCAGTCAGTGGACTGGTTTTTTATTTGCTGGAGTGGGCCAGCAAATGGAATGGTATGAATAAATTTTAGCACTAATGGTTACGTTATGCAACTATCCCTTTGAATCTAAAAATTGTATGTAAAATATGTATATATGGTATAATTGAAATAGTATAGTTAATGATATATAAAAGAAGGGAGGACAGCTATGGGCGGTCATTGCAGGCAAATCGCCTTGATGTCTTTCTGTGTTCTGGTGCTGATTTTATCAGGATGCGGTTCAGTACATTTGGAGGATGCCCTTGACAAGGTGGCTTTGGATAATGGCAAATTCTACCATATTAACATAAATTTTCGTCAGCCATTTTATGAGGTGATTTTGGAGTCCGTTGATTATCCTACGGAGGATTATTGCGACGATCTGGCGGCCAAGATGTTTAAGAAGGCCTATTCCAGAGAATATCGTAATATGAAATTTGAGTATATCGAGGTCGTGATTGGCGTGGAACACACAAATCCTCTTTATGGTACAAAGCATTTTGAAAGGGTTGCCAAATACAGGCTGTATCGGGATGCCGCCAGGAATCTGGATATGGAGAAAATGGATAACAGTACTTTGGCAGGGCTGTCCAATAAATGGTATCGTAAGAAGGGAACCCCTGAGGGGTATCACGACGAATACTATTGCCAGCATGATTTCAGCGTAAAATAAATTTATAAAAAAACGGGGAGCTGCGACAGAATGCAGCTCCCCTTTTTGCTGGCGTGGGGGTCAGCAAAATAGAGTGAAATTATAGCATAAAATAATTTTACCATAGATGCCTCGATCCTTACAAGAGCAAATGCAACAAAACAATACACAATTCCGCCTTAAAAGACAGAGCCTTTGGTTAAAATGATGTAAAACAATACACAGCTGTGAATAGTTTTGTGGATAAGCTGTGGGCTCGGGGTGAAAAAAAGGCACCTTGCCGCAAGAACAAAGTGCCCATGAAAGACCTGTCAAACCCATGTTGAGTGAGTTTTTATGTAGATTATTCTGCTGGGAGCGGGTTTAACAAATCTATTTCATCAATTTTAAGCCAGGGAAACGGTCATTTTGCTGTGGCCGTTGAACTGGCCCCCGTCCTCCACATTGAGGCAGCTGGTATTTACATCACCCTCCAGCTGTCCGCTGGCGCGGATGGCCAGACGGTTGTTTATGTTTACATTGCCGCGGACAATACCGAAAATGGTCAGATTTGTGGAGGTAATATTTCCGTTCACACAGCCAGATTCCCCGATAAACACGCTTCCACCAAGATTGACATTTCCCTCAACGGTGCCGTCAATTCTTACATTTCCGTCCCCGTTAATGTCCCCCTTTATGGTGGTGCCTTTATCTATAATGGTGTTGATTTCGCTGCTGGTAACATCAGACACTTGCTTACGGACGCTGTCAAACATGGCGGATTCCCCCCCGGAATATATTTGGAAAAAAAGTGCCGGCAAAATAAACCGGCAAAGTTCCCGCGATAATGGATTATGCAGGAAGTGTTATGAAAAAATGAGCGGTTGCTCACCTAAGATTATATCACTGCCATGCCCCTGCCACAACAAAGAAAAAGCAGGATTTAAGTATTAACTTTTAATGCCATTTAAAAAAAAGAACGCCGGTCCTGGATGAGATCGACCGGCGCAAAAGGAGGTGCTCTGCATGACAAGTGCAGAGCCATGCGCAAAACATTAATGGAAAACTAAAAGCTTGTTACATACTTATTCCACGCCGCCCCAAAAAATCCTTCTTTCCCCACAAGAAAAGCTGGCCCCAACGACCAGCTTCCTTCCTATATAATATATACCATAAATTACAGATTACTGTACCACCTTATAAAATCCTCCTTCCTTGCCCCGTAATTGGTGCCTTCCTTAAACCACTGGGAGAACATCAAAAACCGCTGGGTGCCGCTGGAAAATTCCTCCTTCCAGTAACGCTGGCGGATTTTCTTCTTTACGTCCTCGCGGTTTTCCCCGTCTTTCAGGAGATAGAGAATGGGCAGGGCCCTATGGGTGTATTCCTTGCTTCCCTCCACGGAGCTGTAGAGCTTAAGCTGTTCATCACTGAACACATACCCCGCTGCCAGAAGGTTTATAACTGCAGTTTTAACAAAGTCGCTGACGGACATATTCCCTTCGGGAAGGGGCGGGGCCTTACGCTTTCGCCTTATGTGCTCAAAGACTTCCACCCCGATAAGTTTTAAAAGAAACAATGCTTCCTCCAGGTATTTCCCCAGCTCCACTTCACGGAAGGCGCTGACCTTCTGGGGATTGCCCTTTGTAAGATTGTCCACGTAGGCAGTGCCAACCTCCTTGGCCTTTTCAATTAGCTTGGATTCAAGATAATCAATATCTGACGCATTGAAGCTGTCGTCCTTGGTGGTCATAAGGATAATATGGCTCCACCAGCCCTTGTCCGTAAGGTGCTGGCGGGTTCTTTTTTCAAGGTCTCTGGCCTGTCCCACATAAACCTGTTCTTCAGAAAGGAGCAGATAAACCCCGTATTTCCTGCAGTCCGCCTTGGCAATGAGATCATCAATGGACTGGCGGGGGGATGAGAACATGGCCCCGATCTGCCATGAGGTGTCCTCAATGTACATAACGCCATTGAGGTCACCGTCATATAAAAGCATCTGAATTGTTTTCGCTGTAGTAATCATAGGCTCTTTACCCATTAATATCAATCCAGTAGTCAGTCACGCCCCTGGCTATGGCTGCGGCAAATTCCTCCTGATGGTTCATCAGTAAAAGCACATCAATGTCGTTGTCGATAAAGGCAGTTTCCACCAGCACCGCGGGCATCTGGGTACGCCGAAGAACGCAGAGGGCGGGGCGGGATTTTATGCCCCTGTTCGGGAAAGTGCCGTCAATATCCTGCATGGTATCAATAAGCTGGGCGTGAATATATTTCCCAAGAGTATAACTACCCCCAACCTTGTCATATACGAGGGTTTCCGCCCCACGGACGGATTTATCATAGGCGTTGCAGTGAATGCTCACAAATACATCAGCCCCCCAGTCATTGGCGGACTTCACTATATTTTCCCCTGCAGACTCCCCTGCAAGGTTGTTGCTCTGAAGAAGCTTCACCCCGCAGCCAGCCTTTATAAGATAATTCTTCACCATTTCCCCGATACTTAGGGCAATATCGCACTCGCGGACTCTGTAAAAATCGTTCACAGCCCCCGGATCGGGATTGCCATTTGGCGCATGGCCCGGATTAATAAAAACCTTCATGTTGATTTTCCTTTCTTGTAAATATAGATAATAATTAAGCCCCCGGATAGAAGCCTTTTGATTGAATTATAAATTTATAAATTAGTAGTTTGCTTTTCACGGGGGCTGTATGGCCATAATATTTAGTTTTCCTTTTGGGACGTCTGCCCCGCGTAATTTGCATTGGTACGGCTCAGTATATAATATCTGGCCGACTTGTTCCCGCCCGGGGATTCCCACGTAATATACCCCTTCTGGGCCAGTTCTTCCCTGGCACGTTTTACGGCGGAGTCGGATATTTTCAAGGCAAAAGCTATTTCGGGAATATAAAGGCACAAAGGATAATTCCACCAGTTTTCATTGGCCTTGTACATGAGATAGTGCCACAGGGCCTGGGCATTGGCGCTTATCCTGTCGCTGTTGTGGGCAATATAAAACTGCTTTATTTCCCTGAGCCAGCCCTTGCCGTCCTTCCCGGCCATAATCAGCCAAAGAATGCAGGATATTCCGTGGCTATATCCTCACGCTTAAGCAGCCATTGATGGGCATCGTTGAGGGGAATCTTTATCATGCGGCCGCAGCGCAGCTTCGGAAATTCCTTTATCTTCAAAAGACGGCGGACAAAGTATTCGGAAAGCCCCGAAATCCTGATAAAATCCTTTACACTGACAAAGAGAACATTGCTGTCCTCCATGGCCATATCTTCATCCATGGCCGTATCTTCGCTGGTGGCTGTATCTTCCTCCATGCTGTCAGAGATTTCTTCATTGTCCCTTTGAGCCAGATAATCATTAATGTCATACAAAATAGTTTCATTGCGTTTCATAGTTTTTACCCCTTATGTAAATATTCAATCGTAACACAGATTAAAATAAATCGTGTTCAATTACAACACAAATATAACACACTAAAATCCCAGTGTCCACATAAAATATATTTTTTTAAAAAACAATACTGTACAAATCGTGTTCAAATATGGTATATTTATATCAGACAACACGACACACAATGAAACAACACAAAACAACATCAAAAACGGAGGAAATTTAGATGACAACTTTTGGTGAAAAATTAAAAAGGCTAAGAGTGGACTCCAAGAGAATATCTCTTGGTGACGCTGCCAAAGAGTTGGGAATTCCAAAATCCACACTGAATAATTACGAAAGGAATTCTTCTAAACCGCCTCTGGAAATGCTCTGCAAACTGGCAGAATTTTACAATACCACGGTTGATAACTTGGTTGGCTATGAGCCTGATCCTGAGGTGGTGGAGCTTATCGCTGCCGTCAAAGAATTGTCCCCTGAACAGAGGGAGACCATCAAGACTCTTGTTAAGGGTCTGAAGAAGTAACACCCGCCGCCCCTACTATTATTATATTGTTTAATATAGTCTTATCTTATATTAGGGCCACCGCAAGGCCACATAAATAAAGGGCTGAGGGATTTCCTGTGGTTCATAATGAGCCACAAACTGAACCACAGTGAGTACCACACCATATACCACAATGAGTCCACAGTGCGTACCACAGGGCAATTTTATTAACAATCTTATCCACAAGATTTATAGGGTTTTCCACCGTAATTGTGGTATTTATCCACAAGCTGTGTATTATCTCCTTGTGGATTTATTTTTAAACGTTTTGTACTTAAATACAGAACAAAATAAACCAAACACTTTTTAATTAAGGACAGAAAGGAGAACGAGTATGGCACAAAAAACAAAATCCCGTGGAAACAGTGAAGGGTCTGTCTTTTTCAACACCGAAAAGCAGAAGTGGGTTGTTCAGGTGTCCGTTGGCAATGATCCGGAAACGGGAATACTGAAAAGGGAAACAAAATATTGCAGTACACAAAAAGAAGCCCTTGCGGTCCGCAAGGAGCTGGTGGAGAAATACTCACATAATATCAGCTATGATGCCAACAAACTTACAGTGAAGGACTGGCTGGATAAATGGTTTAAGGTATACAAGATTCCAAAGCTCAGGGAAAATACCCAGGTGTCCTACCAGTATGTTATAGACATCTGCACCAATGCCATAGGAAAAATGAAGCTGGATAAGGTGACCACCGCTGACCTTCAGCACATTATCTTTCACGTTATCGGGAAAGAGCATTTCAGAACATGTCAGTATTTCCGTACTGTAATAAAGCAGGCTTTTGAAAGGGCCAGAAGGGATCATCTTATTGTGGACAATCCCGCAGAATTTCTGGAACTGCCACAAAAACCGCCAAAGAAGAAATTTGTGAAACCAACCAAGGAAACTTGGAACGCCTTGCTTGGCTACAAGTGCGGTTTTTACGGCTGGAAGATGGCCATTTTTACTGTGTTTATCACTGGCCTCAGAAGAAGCGAGCTGCTGGCCCTCACCTGGAACAGCTTTAAGTTTGAGAAGGATGAAAATGGTGAGGTTTTCGGCCATGTTATTATTGACAAGGCCATGGGCATCGGTAACAAGGATGAGAAAACAGGGCGGCGCAATGTGTATATTGATCGTACCAAAAGCGCAACAAGTGTCAGAAGCCTTTATCTTCCGCCTCCTTATTGCCGTGAATTGCAGAAATACCGTAGGGAGCAGAACATTCTCCGTCTGGCCTCCAAGACATGGGAGCACCCTGAAATGGTCTTTACCACCAACGATGGGCGGTATTATAATCCCGATGTGTTCTCCAGCCTGTACTCCAAGGCCTGCCGGGAGCTGGATATAAAGACCACCTTCCACATGCTTCGCCATGATATGGCCACCAGCATGAAGTCCAGCAGAACCCTTGATTTCAAGGATATTCAGAGCCAGCTTGGCCACAGTAATATCCAGATTACCCTTGATACCTACACCCACATGCAGGAAGAAGATGAGGCCGCCGTGGACAAGTTCCTTGATGAGAGATTTGATGATATTATATGATTTGAATAATGGCAGAAGTGGTAAAGGTGGGTTGCAATAAGGGTTGCAACTAGCCCAAAAGCGAACACAACCAAACAATATGACACAACATATCGTATAGTAGACAAAGTCTTGAAATTATTGGGTTTCACCACCATACAACATGAAACAACACAAGAGAACACATGGTCGACATTGACTCAAAATCTGCCGTATGCAAATACGTGCCGGTTCGAGTCCGGCCTTCGGCACCACAGTAAAATCAAGGCTTCCGAGTATTCGGAAGCCTTTTCTTTTTACCCCCAAAAGTGCCATTTGTCTGCACTTTGTCTGCACTTGGAAAAATACGATACGCCACGAAACAACGTAATCCCAAATTTTGAACCTATAAAATGCAAAAGTGGGGAATGGAAGATTTTTGCCCAAAATGAAAAATTATTTTGGCAGTACTTTGGCAGTACCAGGCGCAAAAGAAAACTGCCACACCGCGCAGCTACAGGGTTTGTAACTTGCGGGGCGGCAGTTTATGTGAATGCTTACGAGTGTTCCTTGCGGATTTCCAGTATCAGGGCATCCAGCTTGTCGCAGAACTTGTCCATGGTAGTCTGGAACCTTATTAACAAATAAAAGGTGATGACTATTGGGAAGCCTACGGTGCTGACAGCCGATAAAATCGTTTCTTCCATAGGTTTACTCCTCCTTTATCAAGAAAACCCCCCTGCAGGCCACAGGGCGAGCAGAGGGGCAATCACTAGGCCTTCTTAGGCCAACTTGGTGACAACGGTCTCCTTGAGATATGCGTCATGTACGCCAGTGACCTCAGCATAAGCCTTCTTGTCAACGAACTTCTGCATCACTGCCAGAACATCCGCCTTGGCAATGCCCTCAGCAGGATTTGCAACAATGACGGTCTTGATCTTCTTAGGATCATTATCGAGTTCATACTCGCAATAAAGTTTCTGTGCCATAATTCATCGTCCTCCTTCCATTACTCGGTAACAAGGGAATAGCTGTTCACTCTACCTACATTGCTCAGACTATACTCCATAAGGGAGTTAAGAGCCTCTGCCAGCTCCATGAAATCGTCATCGGAAATCTTGGAGTCAATGCCGGAAAAAGCTACAGTCTTGTAGGTTTCCTTGCCGTTAACGGACTCAGTGATTACCTGAAGCCGCATGGAACTGGTTACTTTAATCTTTTTGGTCATACTAAAACCTCCTCATAAAATAAGATAAAATAAGACTTTGCCGAGGTTTTCTACGCACACTTCGTAAGTGAGCACTACTAAATTCGATTTTCGCCTATGGCTCAATCTCATTAAGTATTGCTGGCAACGCAAAAAGCCCGCGGCAGCCACACCGCGGACTTTTCGCGGAATGACTATATTTCTATCCCGGCC
>NZ_JHWV01000031.1 GCF_000622005.1 Anaerovibrio sp. RM50
ATGAGAAATGGCTTACCGATGTTACTGAGTTTAAATGGTATGAAGGATTGGAAGCACGCAAGATTTACCTAAGTGCAATTCTAGATCTGTATGATAGAAGAATAGTTGCTTTTGTCTTAGGAACTCACAATAACAATTCGTTGGTATTCAAAACTTTAGATGAAGCTGTGAAAAACAATCCAAATGCGCATCCACTGTTTCATAGTGACCGTGGTTTTCAGTATACAAATCGGATATTTCATAAAAAATTGGAAGAATACGGTATGCTTCATAGTATGTCTCGTGTTGCTCATTGCATTGACAATGGGCCAATGGAAGGTTTTTGGGGCATATTGAAAAGGGAATGTTATTACGGCAAACGCTTTACAGATAGACTTAGCCTCGTACATACAATAAAATTCTACATTGCTTACTACAACGATAACCGTGTTCAACGCAACCTTGGCATTTTGACGCCGAGAGAAAAACACGATATGTATTTTGCCGCATAAAAAGGTCGACAGAACAATCTCTGTCGACCAAAGAAATTTTATGTTTTTTTACTGTCCTCTTGACGGGTAGCAGTTCAATATAGTCAGGGCACTTATTTTAATCTCCTGCCTGCTTCATGGAGAGAGGAAACAGACAGGGGAAGGAGATGGGCGATATATTAATTCCTCTAAATCCACTTAGAAGAAAGGACTGTTATTTTTTTATGCAGCCTTCTTTGGTCCCTGTGGATCCTGCTGTGGAGTATCCTTCTTAGGACTCGTGATATCTTTTACTATATCAATAATATCGCGGATGATCTGGAAAGGCTTACGACGTGGGCCATGAATGCGAATCCGTGGACGGCCACCGGCAACAGTATTTAATTCCATTTCGTTGAGTTCAAATTTCTTAGTCATGATAATATCTCCCTTCTTTATGGGCTGTGCCCTTGTTGTTTTATCTTTTATGTCCATACTTACGGATAATGGAATGATGTATTACAAAAAATAAAAAAAGGCCCTGCCTGTTTTTGGAGGGGAACAGGCAGGGGAGAGAATGAAAAGCAGTGTGTAATTTTACATTACATTTATACATACGACCCACAGATGAAAGTATTACATTTTTTTCAAACAAAATCCCCTGGCTGTTATTTAAGCCAGGGGATTCATTTTTCTGTCTGCTTCCGTGTGTTCTTTGCGGATTTCCAACTCCTTGGCATCCTCGCCTATTGAAGTGGATATATCAGTTTTTTAGTAAGGATAGTTTACAGGACCAACTGCGCCGAGAGGACCAGTTTCATTCACAGGACCGACTGCGCCGAGAGGACCAGTCCCTTTTGGTGGATCACAGGTAGCCAGAGGACCAGTTCCATTGTAAGGATAGTTTAGAGGTCCAGTTCCGCCCGATACTTTTTTCATTTCCTCTAAGTTCAGTTCCATCTTTTTCATCTTCAAGCACTCCTTTCTTTGTGTGTTTATGATTATCTTTTCTTGTCTGTACATACGACTAAATACTCAGAGTATTACTAATAATACATATTTTTTATAACACATTTATTATATTTTGGATTTAAGAAGTGCATTGTTCTATTACTCTTTTGGCCAGGGAGGTAGTGCCCGAAATTTGGCGCAGCTGGAAAGAAATATCCTGTTTTTGCAGGATTACGCTGTGGTTGATAGAATTGTATAGGACAAGGCATTATTGAGCAGACATTAGATAATTATATAATTATGAAAAACTGAGAAAACCGGAGTGTTAAAGAGATATTGCAAGATTAGATGAGGAGGATTTTATTATGAAAAGAAAAAGCTTTGTGGCAATATGGCTTTGTGCCTTATTGCTGGCAATGAGTACGCTGTGGATAAGCCAGGCTATAGCTGCGCAAGCTGAACAGCCATCAGGTATTTCAACGTCTGTAGGGCGGCCAAAAGCCTCCACAAGCTTCAGGGAGTCAATGATTAACAATCCAGATATACGAATATTGGTGGAAAAGTCTATTAAACAGGCATCAATTATCAATCCGGACAGGAAAACCAATCCAGTGCAATCTTTGGATGAGCTCTATGGTTTCCTGGATTATACAGTAACCTGTATGCCTTGGAATATCATGCCGGAGGAACGATACGGAAGCTTTTCCACAAAATGTGATCAGAGCATCCTCTATGTGTACTGGCTTTTGGATCAACCATTGGAAGAGCTTAAGGACAAAGAACTGTTCTATCCGTCTGTAGAGTACCTTGAACCAATATACACGTGGTTGACAGAGTACAATAATACATGGCGGGATTTCCTGGATTCAGAAGCATCGTGGAAACAGGAGTACCTGGATATGCTTCTTCGGGATCCATCCTGGAATCTTGATAAGGGTTGGTATGAATCACCGGATAACTGGCATTCATTCAATGAATTTTTCTCCAGAAAGCTGTCAAATGGAAATGCCCGTCCGATTGCCGAACCTAACGACGATAGGGTTGTTGTTTCACCTGCTGATTCCCTTCCCCAGGGGGTGTGGAATATCGATGAATCCGGAAGGTTCTATGCCGATTCTATTAAAAGGGAAGACGGTGTAATAATTAAGGATTCCACTTTTGTTTCTGTTGAGCAGTTGCTGGGGGAGCCGGGAGCTGAGTACGCGAAATTATTTCACAACGGAATATTGACACATACCTACCTAAATTATGATGATTATCACAGATATCATTTCCCAGTGTCCGGAGTCGTTGAAGCAGTATATAAAATTCCTTATGCCAATGCGGTTGGAGGAGTTGTTTATTGGGACAAGAACAAAGAGTTGTATGTTTTGGAATCAAATTCACTTTCATGGCAAAGTGTGGAAACAAGAGGCTGTGTTCTTATAAAGACAGACTATGGAATGGTGGCCGTTATTCCAGTGGGGATGGGGCAGGTTTCCAGTGTTAATTTTATTGAAACGATAAAGCCGGGGACAAAAGTGAAAAAAGGGGATGAACTGGGCTATTTCTTATTTGGTGGTTCCGACTGTGTAATGCTGTTTGAAGGTAAATCCGGTTTTAAACTGTCTGTAGGTAAAGGTGAAAAAGGCGGTTATTCTGCAGGTTATCGTCATGTACTCTGTAGGGAAGAATATGGGAGATTTTTGGGTAAATAACCAGCTAAGATCTGATATGATCCACCTATAATGACAGTTTTGGTTTTTCACTGTCTCTTATAGGGGGAGCATATCAAAATGGAGGATTATTCAACAAAAAATGTAAACGAGACCGCCAGCTCAAAGGGAAACTCCCAAGGGCCAGCGGCCTTTATTTAGGATTGAGGTAACAATGAAGTCTTACTTAATGGTCATTACCGCCATGCTCATATGGGGCTCCAGCGGTGTATTCAGACGCTATATCCCCGTTCCATCTGATTTCTTGGCCTTTCTTCGGGGCGTTTTGGGAAGCCTTTTTATGCTGTGTCTGATTTTGTACTATAAAAAAAAAGGCATGAACAGGATTCCTGCAAAAACTGTGGGCATGTTGCTCCTGGCTGGAGCCATGTATGGTTTTAACTGGATATTTTTCTTTGAGGCCATAAATTATACCACTGTGCCAATCGCCACCTTATGCTATTACATGCAGCCCGCCCTTGTAATATTGCTGTCACCTTTATTCCTTCAGGAAAAGCTGACCCGGGGGAAAATCGTGGTGCTGTGTCTAACTACTACCGGCATGGTATTAGTTTCCGGAATAACAGAAACGGAATCCGTGGATGTAAACCAGCTAAAGGGCGTAATTTTTGGCTTAAGTGCAGGGCTTTTATATGCCCTTAATGCCATTATTAACAAGCGTATAAGTAAAATTAATACTTATCATAAAACCTTTATTCAGCTGACCGGCGCAGTTATAACACTGATACCTTACCTCTTTATTGTTGACGGATGGAGACCAATTCCTACAGATGGTCTAACCATTATATCCGTACTAATTCTTGGTATAGTTCATACCGGCATAGCCTTTGCTTTATATTTCGCCAGCATGAAAACCTTGTCCGCTCCCTCAGTAGCCCTTTGCGGTTACATTGACCCCATAAGCGCCCTATTCCTGTCTGCCCTGGTTTTAGACGAAACCTTGACTGTCACTGGCGTCCTGGGGGCAGTGCTGATAATTGGCACCGCTGTGGTTAGCGAGATAAAGGCATCTACTGTCAAGTAATATCGGGGACCCTAACTTGACATTTGGAATTAAGAGAGTTTAATCAATCAAAAAACCTTAGAAGCAAATGGAGCCTATCTCAATGAGTAGGCTCTTTTTTGCAGGAAAACCACATTTTTTGCAGAAAAATAAAAAGAAGATAACACTTTTATTCTCCCATGGATATAAAGTATAAGAGTAAACAACAAAATTTAAATACTAAGGAGGACGACATCATGGCTAAGGAAAACGTAGGAAAGTTTTATGAGAAGTTGGCCCAGGACGCAGCTTTGGCTGAAAAGCTCAATGCTCTGGACAAGGATTTTGCTGAGAAGAATGAGGGCTCTGCAGATGATGCTGCTATGCGTGAAAAGGCAGTTGAGGCTATTGTTCTTCCTCTGGCAAAGGAAGTCGGTCTGCCATTTACCCTTGAGGAATTAAAGGAGTACGAGCAGGAACAGCTAAAGGAAATGAATCTTTCCGAGGACGAGCTGGATCAGGTGGCTGGTGGACATCCAGGCCGTCATGGGCAGAATGGTGGCGGTTTGGATAGCTCTAATGGCCTTAATGCTTGTGCTTATCTGGGCGTAGGTCTTGGCCAAACCAAGAAGAATGGAAAATATGCTTTTTGCATTATTCTCGGCGGTTCCGATGGCCCAGTTGCAGGATGAGGCATGACTAAATAGCAATCTTTATACTAAGAGAGCAGTTCATTGTGGACTGCTCCATTTTTGCAGGAAAACCACATTTTTTGCAGAAAAGTAAAAAAAGAGATAACACTTTTATCCTCTCATGGATATAAAGGACAAAGAGTAAACAACAATATTTAAATACTAAGGAGGGAAATAAAATGGAAAAGAAATTCATGAACAAGATGGACGACATGGAACTTGACATGGTGGTCGGCGGCGCGAGGGTATATCTTGTCACAAAAATAAGGAACCATTTGGGTATTGTCGATTATCATGTCGCTCAGGGTAATTATGATGGAGATATGAAAGATTTGGATAAGTTGGCTGAGGTAGGTAAGATAGATGAACTTAGGAAAAAAGCCAAGATGCGAGACAATGGCATGCTCAGACCAGGCGTCGGTTTAGATTTTATTAAGAACATGAGGGAGGAAGGCAAACATGTCATCATAATAGAAGGACGATATGATTGACAAGGTGGTCGGCGGTACCAATACGACCCTCAAAATTGACGGGCCATTCTACCAAATAATAATCACGGGGCTGTTCTCAGATCAGAGAATGGCCCTTTAGTTTTGGGCAAAAGAAAAGCCCTGCTAATTTCCCCATAAATTGAAACAGGCGGAGGCTTCCGTTCCCTCCGCTGTTAGTAATGACACTGGAAGAAATTATACAATCCCTGATGAAAGCATAACCGCTTCTACGTGCCTTTTATTTACTTGTATATACGTTTTATTTGGGTGTGTATTTCCTTTTCTGTCCTTTATATCCCTGAGCAGGGGAAAGTGTTATAAATTAGCAAGATATAATGGAGCTGTTATTGCATAGGAATATTAAGATGGTGCAGGATAATTTTTACTGGCGTAGAAAATCATACCATATAAATTTACTTGACTAATTATATGCGAGAGGTGAGAATATATGCGTGAACGTACCAAACGTGAGCGGATACGCATAGTAGACCGCTACTATGGCAATTATGATGATCCGGATACTCCTGAAAATCCTGACAAAACCGATGATAAAAACGTCAATATGTATAATCGCTACGAAGACATTGAGGATGAAGACGAGAGCGAAGACGATTTGTAAGTCTTTTTTGGAATTAACCAATACGGCCCTCCATTTTTGGGGGGCGTTCAACATAATTTGAGGAGAGAGTTTTGTGGCAAAGTATTGTGAAAAATGTGGAGAAATGTTGGCTGATAATGATGTTTTTTGTAACAGATGCGGCCAACAAGTGGCTGTCAACATGATAATGCAACCCCAGACGGTTATGAATTATGTACCGACCTTTGGAGCAGATTATGCCAGACGGGATGAGGCGTTGAGCTGGTTTACCTATCGTGGTCGATTGAACCGCCAAAGATATATTTTAAGGTCCCTTATGCTGACTTTTCTTTGCATTGTCTTTGGTATTATCCTGTTCGGTGGGATAGCTTTGATAATGGGTGAAGGGGAAATGAAGGGACACTTAGGCAGTTCCGGCACGGGAGTTATCATTATAATGGTGCTTTTGGGTATAATTATAGAATTGGCATTGACGGTACTTAATTACTTTTTGATTATAAAACGGGGACATGATATCAATCTGTCCGGCTGGGTTTCTGTGCTGATACATATGGTTTCCGGTGGTTTATTCGCAATAATTCTATATTTTATAAAGGGCAACGTGGGGCCGAATCCATACGGTGACGATCCGCTGACTTATCAAAATTGACATTTTAAATTGTATGTCCAATACGACCATCCAAATGGAGGCTCACCCAACCCCAAATAATCTCAAATACCCATAGAGCTGTTCCCAATCTGGGGGCGGCTCCTTTAATTTTGCCCAAAAGAAAAAGGCCAGTCCTTGGACTGACCTTATCACTGTTGGCGTGGGGGCCAGCAGTGCGCCTATCATAATTAAGAAAAGCCAGTTGGAGGACTGGCTCTCTTGTTTGCCGGGGGGAGTCCCCAGCTTCTTGGAATGGGATTCTATGAAAATATTTTAACATAAAAGGTTGCACTATGCAACTATCCTCTGTTGAAGCCAAAAAAGATGCCGATCATAAAGACCGGCAAAGGAAGGAACGACTACAAAAATGTAGCACATAAAAGGAAAACGTTATACGGAAAGTAATATGATAACCTAATTTTAACATGAATGGTTACAACAGGCA
>NZ_JHWV01000032.1 GCF_000622005.1 Anaerovibrio sp. RM50
CACAGGTTGTCCACAGGTTTTACACAGAAATTCTGAATAAACATTTAATTAAAAAGTCTATTTGACTTAAAAATATATGCCATTATTGACATATATTGATTGATTTTGTACAATAATAACAGTGTAAGAGAGGTGCTCCGAGTGGTTTAAGGAGCTGGTCTTGAAAACCAGTGATGTCGCAAGGCACCGTGGGTTCGAATCCCACCCTCTCCGCCATATATGGAGTGGTACTCAAGAGGCTGAAGAGGACGGTTTGCTAAATCGTTAGAGTCGCAAGGCTGCGAGGGTTCGAATCCCTCCCACTCCGCCATTTAAAACAATAAGCCGCCTTTATGGCGGCTTTTTTGTTGTTCATTTTTCTGTAAGGGTAAACACTGCGATTTCAGGAGGACAGCCGAAACGGAAGGGGAACCAGCTGCCATTGCCGGAATGAACATACCCCATGGTATTTCCCACATGGTATAATCCACGAAAGTATTTAAATATCGGCGGCACCAATGGTATGCCCAAGAAACCAATCTGCCCTCCATGGGTATGGCCTGTAAGCACCAGATTGGTATTAAATCTCGCCGCTGAATCTATAAAATCCGGGTGGTGAGCCAGCAGTATCTTTACTGAATTCTCTGGAATTGCCTTTAGGGCCAGCTCCGTATATTTTTCCTGCAAGAACTCAAACTGATCCCGCTTAATGGGATAGTCCACTCCTGCCACATAAAGCGGTAACGTACTGCCTGCCACCTTTTCAAAGGAATTTTCCAGTTTCTTTATACGCGTACCTTCTATTGCAATATCAATTGCGGGTATACCACGCATGTGCTCGTGATTGCCCCAGCAATAATAAATGCCGTATTTAAAATTGTCCACATAGCTGTCCACCAGCTTTGCAGCCTTAAAATTAATCCTGTTATCATCAAACAGATCACCGGTAATGGCAAGTATATCACCGCCAAGGGCACTGGCATCCCTTAAGAGCTTTTCCAGCTCCTCCAGCCCCATAAATGGTCCCAGATGAATATCGCTAAGCTGAACAACAGACAAGCCCTTTATATCATCAGGTATGTTATCAACCGGAACCTCAAAATGTCTTACTACCGTCTGATGTCTTTCAATGAGGCCACCATAGGCGGAAACGGCCACTGCCGCAGCTGGCAATGCCGCAGCCCCCTTCAATAATTTGCGGCGCTGTGGATTCTCCGGCACCTCCAACAGCTTTTTCCTAAAAAATCCTATTATTACATAGGCAAGAGCCAGCCAATCATATACAATCTGGGCCATAAAAGCCATGGTAGCTACCTGCAGAATAATACCACCCGCTGCTGTTCCATGGAGCTTGGTAAATCCCAGAATCATGCCAGCTATTAGGATAAGGTCCGCATAGAGAAGTCTTCTTTGGGCCTTCTTCAGCTTTTCAGAAGATAAAACAACCTCAAGAGCCTTCTGGGTAATCATTATAATTGATGTAAGCAGAACAAAGAGAATTGAAAAAAAGAATAACATAAACTAACCTCAAAATTAATAAAGAAAACGGAAAAGTAATGGTATTGTACCACACCTTTATGGAAAAATTCTATACATCATCCTTTTAATGGCAAAATAAAACCAGTGCCCCGAAAGACACTGGTTTTTTATGAATAAATTAGAATCTGAACTTCTTAAGCTCACGCTGAAGCTCGTCAGCCAAATCGGACAGATTGCGGGTGGAAGCGGCAATCTCTTCCATGGTTGCAGACTGTTCCTCAGTTGCTGAAGAAATAGCATCAATGCTGGCAGTTACAGTCTTGGTAACCTTCTCAACATTCTCAGCAGAATCCAGTACAGCCATACTGGAATCAGCAGTAGCATTTGCAGCCTGGGCAGCCTCCTTAATAAGAGCATCTACCTCGTTTACATTATCTACAATCTGCTGGAACTGAGTACCGGCCTCAGCCACAACTTCGCTACCTGTTCTAACTGCTGCAGTACCTTCCTTCATGCTGTTAACGGCCTTCTGAGTCTCATTCTGGATAGCCTGAATGATGGAAGCAACCTCAGCAGCTGCTTCAGAGGACTGCTCTGCCAGCTTGCGAACTTCATCAGCTACAACGGCGAAGCCACGACCATGCTCGCCGGCTCTTGCAGCCTCAATGGCGGCGTTAAGAGCCAACAGATTAGTCTGATCAGCAATACCAGAAATTGTATTGATGATTTCGCCAATTTCCTGAGAACGAACTCCAAGGTTGGCAACTGCACCAGCAGACTGCTCTACAGTAGTAGAAATCTGATTCATCTGGCTAACCGCACGCTTAATGGAAGCCTCACCCTTATTGGCAGCCTCACCTGCATTTGCAGAAGCACTGCTCATACGTTCAGCACTGGAAGCAATGGAAGTAACATTGTCAGTCATGTTGCGAATCTGTTCAACAACAGTAATCATGGTATCATTCTGCTGCTGAGCGGCACCGGCAATATCGGAAACCTTACCAGCTACATGGGTAATGGTCTCTGCACACTGATCAGAACCATCAGACAAGTCATTAGACGCAGCGGATACCTGCTGGGAGCTGGACTGAATCTGTTCAAGCAGACTCTTAAGATGCTCAGTCATCTGCATAAATGCATTACAGAGACGGCCAATTTCATCATTGGCCTCATAATCAAGGTTGAACTGACGAATATTACCATCAGCAATCTCTTCGGACGCATTGGCAAGAATGCTGAGTGGCTTGAAGAGCTTGGTACATACCATATAAATCAGGCCAAGTACGATAACCAGGGCTACTATGAGCACGATGGCCAAAGTGATGCGCATGTGGCTAACCGGCACCATAAGCTGTGCTTCATCAACAATAGTCAAATACTTGTAACCTGTCTGCTCAGAAGAGTAAACAGAAACAACCTTACTTACACCGTCAATTTCAAGATCAAACATGCCAGCCTTTTCGTTAGCCAGCTTGCTCATATCCCCTTCAACCTCAGCCAACTTCTTAAAGTTCAGGTCAGGATTTACAGGGTCTGCAAAAATTACGCCATCAGCATCAACTACTACCATGTATCCGGTTTCACCAATCTTAATCTCACTGATCATATCAGTAATAACCGGCAAATCAATGTTAATACCAAGAACACCAAGCGGATTATTGGTGGTATCCTTCAATACCATAAAAATACCTATGGTAGGAGTACCCTTTGAAGTCATAAATGGTGCAGTGATAAGAACCTTATCCTGTGCTGCCATACTATTTTTGTACCAATCGCGGGTACGGGAATCATAACCCTTCTTACGCTTTACAACAGGGTACTGAAGAAAACCACCATCAGTAGTACCAAGACTTACAACGGAAACAGAACCTTTGTTTGCCTCGGCAAAACGCTTAAAAATGTCGTAAGCAGCCAACTCATAACCGCCCTTGGCTGCAGGGTCCATGGCAATCATGCCCTTGGCATCCACTTCGCCGTCACTATAAACGGTAATGTTACCACCCTGACGCAAAATCGGATCATTGGACATATTAACCAAACCGGCACGAAGCTCCTCCAGGAAAATATTCATGGTATTATCTACCTGAATAGCCTGAAGATTTGTCTCTTCGTGGAATGATTCTCTCTGATTATTGGTAATTATTCCATTAAGAATAATACCCATGGCCAACATAGCCACAAAGATTGTCACACCACTTACCAGCATTAATTTTGTCTTAACGCTGGAATCTTGTTTAAAATGCGTCATAAAATCCCTCCAAGAATATTAAAAACAATTAACAAACATAATCTCTCTTGGTACGATTATAATTCGTCAAAAGCCTCCAATTTCCTTTTAAATCCACAAAAAAAACCGAGCAAAAACTCGGTAATTTTTTAAAAATGGTGCGGTTGGTGGGACTTGAACCCACACGACCTGTGATCACTACCCCCTCAAAGTAGCGCGTCTGCCTATTCCGCCACAACCGCATGTTATTGGCTAAAAAATATATATGGTGCGGCCGAGTGGATTTGAACCACCACGGGGTCAACCCCCACTAGCGCCTGAAGCTAGCGCGTCTGCCGTTTCGCCACGGCCGCATAACATCAAATATTATAGCATATGAAATTACTTATATCAAGCATTTTATTAGTGGTGCCGAGGACCGGAATCGAACCGGTACGGTAGTCTCCTACCGCGGGATTTTAAGTCCCGTGCGTCTGCCAGTTCCGCCACCCCGGCAAAAATACTTAATATGGAGCGGGTGATGGGAATCGAACCCACGTGACCAGCTTGGAAGGCTGGGGCTCTACCATTGAGCTACACCCGCGTAAGGATCAATGGAGCTGGCGAGAGGAATTGAACCCCCAACCTGCTGATTACAAGTCAGCTGCTCTACCTATTGAGCTACACCAGCATAAAAATGGTGCCTCAGAGCGGAATCGAACCACTGACACGGGGATTTTCAGTCCCCTGCTCTACCAACTGAGCTACCGAGGCATAATGGCGACCCGAAGGGGACTTGAACCCCTGACCTCCGCCGTGACAGGGCGGCATTCTAACCAACTAAACTACCGGGCCATAATAATGGTGGGCGCTAACGGGATCGAACCGCTGACATTCTGCTTGTAAGGCAGACGCTCTCCCAGCTGAGCTAAGCGCCCATATAAATGGTGACCCACCGGGGACTCGAACCCCGAACCTGCTGATTAAGAGTCAGATGCTCTACCAGTTGAGCTAGTGAGTCATAAAAAACAGGCTGTAAAACAACCTGTAATACTATCAATGGTGACCCACCGGGGACTCGAACCCCGAACCTGCTGATTAAGAGTCAGATGCTCTACCAGTTGAGCTAGTGAGTCATGATATAAAATTCCAAAACGAACTCATGGTGGCTCACCCGGGATTTGAACCCGGGACACCCTGATTAAAAGTCAGGTGCTCTGCCAACTGAGCTAGTGAACCGTTTTGGCTGGGGTAGTTGGACTCGAACCAACGAGTGCGGGAGTCAAAGTCCCGTGCCTTAACCAACTTGGCTATACCCCAATCACCCCAGGGGTAAAATGGCTCCTCGAGCAGGACTCGAACCTGCGACATACGGATTAACAGTCCGTCGTTCTACCGGCTGAACTATCGAGGAATGTAACCGGCAATTTCCTATCCTCCCAGGCCGTCTCCAGCCAAGTACTTTCGGCGTTTATGTGCTTAACTACTGTGTTCGGAATGGGAACAGGTGGGACCACATAGCCATCATCACCGGATATACAATTTGAAAATACATTTGCATGTACTCTCAAAACTAAACAGAAACAAGAATCATCTTAGAAAGCGCTTTAAGTTAAGCCCTCGACTTATTAGTACTGGTCAGCTTCACATGTCACCACGCTTCCACTTCCAGCCTATCAACCTTATCGTCTATAAGGAGTCTTACCAGATTACTCTGTGAGAGATCTCATCTCAAGGCGGGTTTCACGCTTAGATGCT
>NZ_JHWV01000033.1 GCF_000622005.1 Anaerovibrio sp. RM50
ATTGCGCAGGGCAAATGCCGCACGCGGCATTGAAACTCGAATTTTGAAGCAATTCAGGACAAGTATCTATTAGGTATTGCGCAGGGCTAATGCCGCTTGCGGCATTGAAACGGGTGCAGTTCTTTCCATTCTTCTTCTGTGTAATATTGCGCAGGGCAAATGCCGCTTGCGGCATTGAAACCTAAATAGAGTTTTTATCTCCTTCATGCTCATTCCTGCAACAAATTGCGCAGGGCAAATGCCGCTTGCGTCCTAACACTCAATACGCCCAACTAAAAAAGAACTACATCCGTTAATGGCTGTAGTTCTTTTTAATATTGGTTTAATGGTTTATGTGAATATTTTTTTATATAATATCCAAAAGATAATTTGCGAACGGTGATTTTATCGGAAGGTGGGTATTATGAAAAAGACACTGGCAGTGGCTCTGTTGACTGCGGCAATTTTCACCGGCTCTGTGACAACAGACAATATCAATCATGCCCAGGCCTATATGATAACCTGCGCCCAGGAGAGAAATGATGGTTACAATGCCTACTGGGAGAAGGTATTGTCCAAGGAGCACTATAAGGATGCTGGGTTGTCCATGCTGTACAAGAATGTGGTTTATATGTTTCCAAAGATGCTTAATTTCGATGATGGCAGGCATAAGCGCTGGGTTGATAATGATGTGGTGGTAATTGACAATGGCACAACCAATGCATCTATGTATCCGGGGGGCTATATGGTATTTACCAAGTCCATGCTTGATTTTTGCCGTACCTATGAAAATGCTGGCTATATTTCAGGGTATAAGAAAAGGGGCTCTGATCCTGATACTACAGGACTGTATGCCAACGGTATGATTATGGGCGTCCTGTGCCATGAGTTCAGCCACCATATAAATGAGGATTATTTAAAGCGCATGGATAAGAACCGTAAGGTGAATATACTGGGGCAGGTTATTGGAATGTTTACTCCCCATACCACAAATGCAGCTGCTGTACAGCTGGGAGCTGCCATGTTCGTTCACAATCTGGCTGTCAATGGCTATTCCAAGCCCGATGAACGGGATGCAGATGAAACGGCTATGAAGATGATGAGTCAAATGACTCTTTATGGGGTTGGGGATATTTGTGCCTACCATTATAGAAGCGGAAATACCCTCAGACTTAAGAACAAGGACCCATGGAAGGAATCCAAAACACACCCTTCCAGCTTCGGCCGTATGAAGAAGGCCCAGGATTATATTAAGAAAATGTCCGATGGGAAGGTTAAACTGCGGAATTATTCCAAGGCTGAGATGAAGAAATATTATCAGTATACGAATAAATTGAACCAGAGTTACAGCAAATATGAATATGTGCTGGAGGTAAATGGTAAGCTGTTCAATGAAGGGATGAGCAATTATCCAGCTGGCTATGCTCTGGACAATGAGAATAACGGCCTGGCCCAGGACAGAACCTTTCATATAGCGGGGCAGATTGCTTCTGCGGTGGAGAGTGGTGTATTCAAGAAGAGAAATATCAGATATATATCAGCAAACGATTTCAATGGTGGAACTAGGGGCTCTAAAAACAGCGGATATGTGTATGTTAACTGTCCGAAGAAAAGCGGGGGCAGCGTTAAGCTAATAATTGACCGGGTGGATTTGGACGAATCTTATTATAATAGATCTATAAAAGAGGGGCTCAAAGGGATAAGCCCTTCCAGCTCCAGATATAATGAAATGACTGTTGCCAAGGGAATATACGACGCCGCAGAGGATTGAGCGTTGAAGAATATTAGCGTAGATAATATGAATGAGGTGGGGATATAATGGGTGCAGGCAAATTTATTGTATGGACGATGTGTTTGGCATTTTTGCTGGTTTCTCGTGTATCAATATGTGATGCATCCCAGTTTGTAGAAAAGAAACCGGTATATGCAGATGAATGGATGATAGATGCTCGGATTGTGCAAACCTCTCAAGTGATGTAAAATATGAAGCTGTAGTTCCTTTTCTGTTTTGGTATAATAGTTTACGTAGAACTTTTGTTATAATGCGAGGAATATATAAATGAAATTAATTATAAACCCCAAGAAGAAAATAATAGCATGCTTTATGGCTTTGGCTCTGGTTGCTTCATTATTCACAGCCAATGTTTCTGAAGCTTATGTCATCAGCGATGAAACTGAACACCTTTATGGCAATTATATTGAAGATGAATATGCCAATGGAGTTCGTTCCTGGCATAATGATTTTATTTATGCCATACAAAAAGAACTGGTTGAAATGAATCCAACTACATTAAATTTTAATGACGGAGTTCATTCCCGTTATCTTTATCCTATTAAGGAATCCTCGGTTAATGAGGTGGATGCAGTAACCCTTCCTTCCGGACGGATTTTTTTATCAACTCAAATGATTGATTTCACCATGACTATCCCTTCAATCGAAAAGATAGATTATCACAATCTTTGTAATTACAGCCCGGATAGCTTATATCAATACTCTATGCTTGCGGCTGTTATTGCCCATGAAGCCTCCCACTGGTATAACCGGGATTTTCAACGGAAGATAGATGCTTTATATGGGGAAAGAGGATTAAAAGAATTATTGGGGAGTGATTGGGACAGCCCTTCAGCCCAAAATCTTGCGGCTTTGATGACGGATATCGCTTACAATAAAACTGCCCCAAATGCCCGGTTCTCTGTTGAAGGGGAGTATTTGGCGGACAAGCAGGCAGTATCCTTTTTAAATAACAGCACAAGATTTTCTCCCGGCAGTTTGGTTTCTTTCCTCTATCGGTTGGATAAGCATGAAAAAAGATATGATCTCAAAGGCGTTAATGTAGTCGTGGCAGATGATTATAATCCACACCCTGATACACTTGAACGCATCCGTAGACTGGAAAAGCAAATTTCTGAGCATTCCTATGGCAGAGTAACCTTCAGTAATCAAAAATTCTACTTGGACGGCAAGCCTTTTATGGGAACAGGGATTATAGAAGGTAATGATAGGGTATCAACTATCGACAGAACCTATTACGTTGCAGGACAAATAGCAGATATTATCCATAATGGCGAATTGGGAAGTGGAAAGTTCGCTTTTACTGAGGTATATACAAGCGATAATATCCATAATGCAGATATTGAAGATTTATATTTGACCTGTGCAGATGGTGATACAAGATATTTTAAGGTTATTGACAGACTAAAAATAAGACCTAATGAATCGAGGTATATGTTAGGGGATGATACCCGTCCTTCTGGGTATGAATACAGCTATGATGCAGAATTAGCAAGATATATTGCTAGTTATCAATAGGAAATAGCCTTCTAATCCAAAGAAGTTGCAATGAGTTCGCATCGCTTGCGGCTTTTAAACAGCAAAAATCCTGATATTTAGATTAATTTCTAAATACCAGGATTTTTTTTAGTGCGTCTGGAAACTTTTAAAATATTCCGGCTGATATATATGGTGTAAGGATAAATCAGAAGACAAGGAGGTGATAATTATGGGGTGGTTTTTGGGCGGAATAGTAAGTGCTTTAGTAGTTTTGGAAGTGTTGGAGTAAGATGATGAGTAATTATGTCAGGTTTGTAAGGAGGTGAAATATATGTTAATAGCAGCTTTTTCTATAAAGTTTGATGGTGATGTTCCTTTGTCCTTAGCGATGTTGGCATAACAGTGTTTGTTTTTTAAGGAGGTGATAACTATGGGCTTCGTTATGGAGGAGTTTCCTTTGCCAGGTTCAGGTCCATTTGTATGTTTTTGAGAGGTGAATATTGATGTTTGGTTCTAAAAGATAGCCGCTGGATTCCAGGAACTGGATGAAGGCGGCTGTTTTACTTATGGTTTTGAGTGTGATAAAATAGTTAACAGAATCAATGAGTTGAAGTGAGATTTGAACTTTGCGCAGGGCTAATGCCGCTTGCGGCATTTAGGATAAACAAAAAACACTAAGCTTCATTTGCTTAGTGTTTTTTACTATCGTTATAAGGAAAATATGATGTGTATGCCAACTGTTATTGAATTTTAATTCTTACGAACGGAGGGGAATAATAGTGTCAAAGGATGGTTCTGTATTTGAAGATTTAGAAAAGATATTCACTGCACCCACCGAATGTGAGGCTTGTGGAGCCAAGGAAAAACTGACCAAAACCTATGTATCTAATTTTTTTGGCAAAGGAAAATATAAATATCTTTGCGCAAAGTGTGCATTATTGGAAAAAGCCCGCAAATATTGATTAAGTTGGATGCAAACGGCAAAAATCCTGGTATTTAGATCAATTTCTAAATATCAGGATTTTTTGCGTGCTTGGAAACTTTTTAGATATACCGGCTGATATATATGGTGTAAGAACGTAATTTTTTAAGCAGGGAGGTGAAATCTATGTGGTGGTTTGTTGGCGGAATAGTAAGTGCATTAGTGGTTTTGGAAGTGTTGGAGGAAGAAGATGATGAAGATGAATAACGTTTTCAGTTTCGTAAGGAGGTGAAATATATGTTAATAGCAGATTTATCTATAATATTTGATGGTGATGTTCCTTTGTCGTTAGCGATGTTGGCATAATAGTGTTTGATTTTTAAGGAGGTGAAAACCATGGGCTTCGTTATGGAGGAGTTTCCTTTGCCGGGTGCAGGTCCATTTGTATGTTTTTGAGAGGTGAATATTGATGTTTGGTTATAAAAGGTAGCCGCTGGATTCCAGGAACTGGATGATGGCGGCTGTTTTACTTATGGTTTTGAGTGTGATAAAATAGTTAACAGAATCAATAAGTTGGAGTGAGATTTGAACCCCCTGAAACCGCTCCAAAATGCCATTTTCAGTTCAGTATCCATGCGGGTTCCCAGGGGGTACAGTTGCAACGAACTCATGCCGCTTGCGGCATTGAAACATATATATTTAGGAGGTAACAACAGTAGTAGTAATGCTGGCACGGAATGCTGCTTGCGGCATAATAAAAATCCTGGTATTTAGATCAATTTCTAAATATCAGGATTTTTTTAGTGCGCCTGGAAACTTTTAAGATATTCCGGCTGATATATATAGTGTAAGAATAAATCAGAAGACAAGGAGGTGAAAGCAGTGAACTGGGTAAGCTGGTTACTAAGCTAAAGAAAAAAATATAAAAATGGAAAGTTTAGAGCGAAGGAAGGTGATATATATACTGTAAGGATAAAAAACATAAGACAGAGGAGGTGAGAATATGCATCCGGATATATTTGTTTTTGATTAAAAAAGATGATGTTGAGATTATGAGGAGGTGATATCCATGGGGCCATTTTTAGCTGGGTTGGCCACTTCGGTGGTTATATTAAGTGTTTTGGATTCCTAAAAGATGATGT
>NZ_JHWV01000034.1 GCF_000622005.1 Anaerovibrio sp. RM50
AAATATTGTTGTTTACTCTTGTCCTTTATATCCATGAGAGAATAAAAGTGTTATCTCTTTTTTATTTTTCTGCAAAAAATTTGGTTTTCCTGCAAAAATGGAGCCTTCTCCGTTTTTATCTAAGCTGTTTTAATCGATTAAACTCTCTTAATCCCAAAGGTCAAGTTAGGATCCTCGATAATAGTAGGGTCCTTTTCACCCAGCTTTGGGCCAGGAACCTTGGTATTATCTTGTGGTGGAAGAACGTCCTTAAGGATTTTAGGCTGTAGAGGCTCTAATACATCATTTGGAGTATCATGAAGCATGCCGCCAGCCACCTTGTCCATTTCATCCATGTTCATTGCGTTGTTCTTCTTCATCTCAGTCATTTTTAAGCTCCCCTTTCTGTGTGGTTGTTTGTTTTTCTTTGTCCTTTATATCCATGAGAGGATAAAAGTGTTATAGATTTTTTTAAAATTAATGGGTACGAAGGAAGCCACCCACAAAACATAGCCCCGATTTCAGGACTTCGGCAGCCATAGTCTGCCTACGTTCCCCTGAAAGCGGGGCTTTACTTCGCACTTACTGGGTGCCTTGATTAAAGTGAGCCGCCTGCGGTGCCAGACCTCCCATACGTGCGGTCAGTCACACTCCGGCGTCTGGTATGCCCCGACTATATGAGATGCCCCGAATGATAGCGTATACCCCAGCAGCTTCTGCCCCCTACCTTTGGATAGCTGGGGCATACCCCATCATCAGAAAAAGGGCCAGTGCCAACTACATGATCCGAAAGGCGGTCGCTGTCTTTCCGTTCCCATCCGCTTCGCTGCTGTCCACTTCACTCCAGCCACCGCTTACACCCCGACTCCAAGGCCCAGTCCTGATGTCAGAGTATGGCCAGTTGATGCCACATTCCCCACGCACCCCATAGAAGCCAAGCCCTTCTTGCACATTCCCCCAGGGCTTTCACCAAG
Organism: Anaerovibrio sp. RM50; assembly: GCF_000622005.1. Taxonomy (GTDB): domain Bacteria; phylum Bacillota; class Negativicutes; order Selenomonadales; family Selenomonadaceae; genus Anaerovibrio. The sequence goes on from NZ_JHWV01000034.1 coordinate 954, forward strand.
CCCTGCGAATGTGGGAGAGGGCCATACACTGCCACAGTATGGAGCTGTCAGCTGCTACAAGTTTCGTATGGGGTCGCTGTCATTGGCTCCCTTTCGCTGCGGCCTTCGTTCTCCGCTACAGTCCGCCAATTCCAGTCACCCCTTCCCGACTCGAAGTGTAGTTGCCGGAGGGTATCACTACACCCCAAGGGGCGCAGTCATACCCCCGTTTTTAGTGTCTCCCTTCTCCAAGAGAGTAGCGGAAGGTATGGCCATGGCAAGCCATAGCCACACCCTCCGCAGATGGTTGCCTTCCGCCAAGAGCGGAAGCCATTTTTAAGATGACTCGACTCTTAGTGTAGTGCTATGAGTATGGCAGGGGACCCTGATGGAGCATCCAGCCGTGTCACGCCCTTAAACCGACACTCCCCCTGTATGCTCTTGGATTTGTCCCCAGCTTATACGGTGGACTGGTGAGCGTCCGATAAGTTCCTTACGTCTATCGGAAGTAAAACCAGACCCGCCAGTACCGCCACCCTCTTTTACTGTCCGATAGACAAACTTATCGAAAGCTGACCAGTCCTTCGTGGCTGCTATCCCTTCGGGTCTCCCCCGCCCTCCACCCAAAATAAAAAGGACTACGTAAGCAGCCCAAGATAAAAACCAATATTAATAAGCATCATTGCATAATTTTCTTCCAATCTTCCTTTTGTTTTTCAAGTCCTTCTTTAATAGTTCCCTTCTTATTTATGCGGTTCATTATTCCCATATATCCGGGGTGTGCCAGGGGGAAAATTCTTGTGGTCTTGTTTTCTCCATATTCAGCATCAATTGGTTTATATTTTTCAATAAAATCATTATATGCCCCGCCAAAGCCTTCCGGCTTCTGGGTTTTATCACCACACAATGCATCAAAAACACATTCAAAGGTGAGTCTGCCAAGGCATAGGATATTTTCCGGTTCCAAAATTTCCACCAGACGTTTAAAAAATACGGCATCCCTTTTCATAAGTTCCTTGGGCATACCGCCGCTTTCCTTGCCCTTTCTGTAACCAAGGCAGAAATTGGTGAAAATCAGATCATCATAGCGTTTTGTGTCGATATTATAAGGTTTTCCCTCACTATCTTTAAGAACCTTAAACAGCTCCACTAAATTGTCATCAGTGTCGAAAACCGCCTTTTCATAATAAGGTTCTTCATGGCCATTATTTATGGCAATAACTCTATCAATAAAGTCATCTCGTCCCAAGAAAGGATTGCCCCAGTCCTGTCCAACCAAAAGATATTTTATGTGTGGGGTCTTTTGTTCGTACCCCAGCCCCTGCCAGTACGTGTAGAGATTTATTTCCTTACAGATATCAGTATCAAGAGTAGCCAATTCAATTTTGTTATTTTTATGCTCGTCAGGATTATCGCGATAGGATTTTTGCGACTCCTCCACCAGTTCATGATATTGCTCAGCCTTTTTCATATCCATGAAAATCATCCCCACATTTTTTCACCAGCTCCAGCAGTTCATCTTCACTGTTATAGCGGTGTATCTTAAAATATTCATTTCCGGAAAGCATAGCAGAAAGCTGTGTTTCATTAGGGCGATAAAAAATATGGACTTCCTTGTTATGGGCTTCAGCATAAGCCAGCTCATAACCAACGCCCAGAGACACCTGAGTGCATTCAGCCACCACAACATCACATTCCCGCAGCCATGCCGTGTCCTGCTCGTAAATGGCCTTATCCCCTTTATCTTCAACAGTTGAAAGACTCAAATCCCCCACATGCTCAGTGAGGACCTGATGTTTTTCCTTTAAGGCAGCTATAACTTTACGATAAAGTTCCGCATCTTTCCTGCCACCACGAATGGAACCAGCAAAATAAATTTTCATGGTTTATACCTCATTTCAAAATATCTATTTTAATCATTTTCAAAATATCCGTGTTCAGCATCATCTTCTGCTTTTTCTTCATCAGTCATTGGCTTGCTTGGGGTCTTTAAAGCCTCTGATGCCAATTTGGCCATTTCCTCAGGTGTAAGATTTTCAAAAGGATAAAATTCCTCCTTGGCCACAACCCCAGCTTCTATCATTTCAGACACCCGCTCCATTTCCTTGTATCTGTCCTTATGTTTAATAACTCTGTAAAGCTCTGAGCTGATGTCCACTGGTTCCTCCCATACACATTCATGGGCTGTTCCCTGTCCAAGTCCGCCAAAATACGGGCAATTCATACAATCCTTTTCATCCGGCTCCTTGATGGTATGGAGGCGCTTGCAGTAAATTTCCCGATCTGACTCCGGATAACCGTCCTCTATGGACTGGTTTATCTCATGGCCAATAAGGTTTATATGACGAATTAATTTCTTCATCATCGGCAAAACCTCCTTCTAAAATGAAATATATTTTATGCTTCCATAAGCTAAAATCCGCTTCCTTTTCTTACCCCCATTATATCCGCCCCGCCAGTAAAAAAAAGCCTTGTGACAGCAGTAATCAACTTAGCAACGGCGATACTACCATACAAGGCTAACAAGAAGTAAGCCCCAAAAAGCTTCTACTACTCACGAAAACAAATCTTTTCTATTCTTTTCTCTTTCCTCAGCTATCCGCCTTTCAATATCTTTCTTTTCATGCTCACGATTTATCATAAATAAATAAGTGTTAAAATCATCCAATACGTTTTTATACCTCTGCCACATTCCTGGTGATTCTATCTTGTAAGGATCATAAGGCGGGTTCAATATCTTATAAATTATAATGGGTATTGCTATAAAAACACCAACAGCTATGCAGATGCCTACCATAACACTCAGCCTCCCAGTCAATTGTTCCGCACTACATTACTTTGCAGGATAAAACTTATCAAGATAACGCTCACGAAAATATTGATATATCTTAGCAAATATAATCAGTGGCGATAGGATTAATAATACTGGAATGAATAGAATAGATATTATAAGAATAATTATTTTAAAGAATGGATCAAGGAATGTTTCATTGTGAAAGAAAAATTCTGATAATGATATGGTACTCTTTTGAGCAGGGTTATTATACTCATATTTAGTGGCATAAAACTCATAATCATTATAATTAGAATGTTCAAGCCAATATTCTCTATATTTCGGCTGACTGAGATAATAAATGTTCTTTTTATACGGATTATTCTCTTTTCGCATCTCATAAATACGAGGATTTTGTTTTTCCCATTCTATACGTTTGAGAAATTCCTTCTCTTTTTCCTGACGCCATTTTTCTTCTTCATATTTAAGACGTGATTCTCGTAGGAAGCCTGGAACACCCCGAATTGCATGTATAATTCCACCAATCAGGGTACCTATTATGATAATCCATAAAATTATTACAATAAATGTGAACATAATCAGCACCACCTTTCAGCATGGCCATAACTCTAAGGCAACCTACATTTCCGTTTCGGCTCAAAATGTTTCAACAATTCTTCAGCCATAGCCTGAGCTTCCTTGCCAGTCCTTATTTCTTCATTGAGTGCAAATATGTCACACCAAGATTTATTCTGGCAATTTTTACAGTCCATATAATGGGAATGTTCTTCGACTGAGAAATGGCAAGCATTATATGGGTCTGAATCAGCCAATATCGAAGCCCTGAACAAAAATCCCATAATGGCCACCACCTTTTATGCTGCAGTCATACGCCTAAAATTCTTTCCCTTTTCTTACCCCCATTATATCCGCCCTACCAATAAAATCAACGGTCAGACGGTCAAAAAAAGTGCCTCCCCCGTTACATTTTCAGAAACATTTTATATATTTTCGTTCCACTTATTGACACGTTATCCACAATTGTGTATAATTAAGACAGTTAAATATGGTGTCCATTGCGGAATGGCATTTCACCCCTGTTTTCTCTCCTGGCCGGGATAGAAATATAGTCATTCCGCGAAAAGTCCGCGGTGTGGCTGCCGCGGGCTTTTTGCGTTGCCAGCAATACTTAATGAGATTGAGCCATAGGCGAAAATCGAATTTAGTAGTGCTCACTTACGAAGTGTGCGTAGAAAACCTCGGCAAAGTCTTATTTTATCTTATTTTATGAGGAGGTTTTAGTATGACCAAAAAGATTAAAGTAACCAGTTCCATGCGGCTTCAGGTAATCACTGAGTCCGTTAACGGCAAGGAAACCTACAAGACTGTAGCTTTTTCCGGCATTGACTCCAAGATTTCCGATGACGATTTCATGGAGCTGGCAGAAGCTCTGGGCTCCATTATTGAGT
>NZ_JHWV01000035.1 GCF_000622005.1 Anaerovibrio sp. RM50
GGTGTATTCTCCACTGCAAATGCTTGCGGTAACCAGATGACTGGTTTCCTCGGCGAGTTTATCGCTACCTTCTTCCTGATGTTCGGTATTTGGTGCATCTTCTCCAAGGGTGTTCAGGGCTCCATCGGCCTTGCTCCTGGCTTTGGCCCTTATCTCGTAGGTTGCTTGATCTGGGCTCTTGGTCTTTCCCTTGGCGGCTGCACTGGTTATGCAATGAACGCTGCTCGTGACCTTGGTCCAAGAATTGCTCATGCAATTCTGCCAATCCCTGACAAGGGTGACGGTAACTGGGGTTATGCTTGGGTTCCAGTAGTTGCTCCACTCTGCGGTGGTGTTGCTGCTTATGTTGTATCCAGCGCTCTCGGTATTATCTGATGATCCGATAACAGGATAATTATCTAAAAAGTTTTACCCCTGCCTCCCTTAGGCAGGGGTATTTCTTTTCTGTTAATCCTAATAGAATATATACTTAATGGGTTGTTAGTGGAAATAATTGAACAATTGCGTTATAATATAGGAAGTATTTATTAGGAGGAATTCCACATGGAAAAAAAGGAATACACGAAATTAGGCATTGCACTTGTCATTATTGTACTTTTATTAATCGGGGGATATAAGCTTTATTCTGATTCACTGGCAAATGATTTTAATGACATTTCAACTGTTGAAATTGAAAGAGTTGCAGAGTCTTATACCGGCATATATCATCGTCCGGGCTGCCCAAAAGTAAAGACTATTTTACAGCCAATAATCTTTGATGAAGGAAAGACTGCTGAGGAAAACAACAAGCAGGCAAAGGCTGAAGGCTATGTTCCTTGCAAGCGTTGTCATCCAGACCAGGTGAAATGATAATAGAAGGCCCTTGATGGTAAAGTCAAAGGCCTTTTCTTATTTTTAGGCTATGAATTGATGTTTTTAAAGGTTTGAGTTGATATTTCGAAAGGATAAGCTATGGCAATCAAGGCTCCTACAGCTCCAACACCGCCCACCCCACCTGTATCCCCAAAGGCTCAGGATAATGGGGAGGGGGGCCATAATACGGATACAAATCAGGGGTCGGAAAGTACCGGCAAGGAATTTGGCATTCATATCAATGTTTCCTCCCCTGAGGATAAGACAGGAAAAGGTCAAAAGGTCAAACAAGATGCCAACGCTGCAGGAGATGGTCAACTCCAAAAGGAGGTAATCACCAAGGAGCGGGATCAGCTGCCGGAGCCCCAGGCTGTACTCACAGGAGATATGCCAGCGGACAGGATGCTTCAGACGGAAACCAAGCAGCCGGGGGATGATGCACTTCATGTAAACAGCCATGATTCCAGTTTTGGGGGAATTAGTATATGGCCCTTTGTACTTGTGTTTGTGACGGCCTTTATAGGTTTTACCCTGCTTAATTATATGAAAAAGAAAGAATCTGAGCCTGTAACAGCAAAAATGATTAAACAGGAAGAAAAGCCGGAAATTAAACAGGGAGATTCACTTAAAGAGAACAAAGCACCATCAACCGGAAAGAACAAGGATGATGATACCCATAAACATTTTGAAATAAGGATTTAAACTTCTTTTACAAAATATTTGATTTATAGTAGAATTAATGAGGTAGATAGTCATGGGAGCAAGCTCCCTATACATATTTGGATATATTGGAGGTCATTAAGGTGTTAGATATCAAATTTGTCAGAGAGAATCTTGAAGCTGTTAAGGAGATGCTCAGGAAGAGACATAATAGTTTGAATTTGGATGGATTCACTGACCTGGAGAAAACCCGTCGTGAAATTCTGGCTGAGGGGGAAAACCTCAAGGCAAAGCGTAACACCGTATCCAAGCAGATTGGTGCCATGAAGAAGGCCGGGGAAAATACTGATGCCATAGTTGCTGAAATGCAGTCTGTAGGTGAGGAGATTTCCAAGCTGGATGCCCAGTTAAAGACTGTGGAGGACAGCCTGAGAGATATTATGCTCAGCATTCCTAATATGCCGAAGGATGATGTTCCTTATGGTGTGGATGATACTGATAATCCGGAAGTAAGAAAATTCATGGAGCCTACCAAGTTTGATTTTGAGCCAAAAGCCCATTGGGACTTGGGTGCAGACCTCGATATTATTGACGCAGAGCGTGCAGCAAAGGTTACTGGCGCCCGTTTTACCTTCTACAAGGGTCTGGGTGCCCGTCTGGAGCGTGCTCTTATTAACTTTATGATGGATCTCCATGCCACCAAGCACGGCTACAAGGAGATGCTGGCCCCATGCATCGTAAATACTGACAGCATGATTGGTACTGGCCAGCTTCCTAAGTTTGCTGAGGATATGTTTAAGCTGGAGGGCTTGGACTATTACATGGTTCCAACAGCTGAGGTTCCTACAACAAACTACCATCGTGAGGAAATTCTCGACGGTTCCACACTCACTGAGAAGTTCTGCGCATATACCGCCTGCTACAGAGCAGAGGCAGGCAGTGCCGGCCGTGATACCCGTGGCCTTATCAGACAGCATCAGTTTAACAAGGTTGAGCTCATAAAGTTCTGTAAGCCGGAAGATTCCTGGGATGAACTGGAAAAGATGACTGATGATGCTGAAGATGTACTGCGTATTTTGGAGCTTCCATATCACGTGGTTCTCCTTTGCACCGGCGACATGGGCTTTACCTCTGCCAAGACCTATGATCTGGAGGTTTGGATGCCTGCCCAGAATTGCTATCGTGAGATTTCTTCCTGCTCCAATTGTCTCGATTTCCAGGCCCGTCGTGCCAACATTAAGTTCCGTCGTGATGCCAAGAGCAAGCCAGAGTTCGTTCATACCCTGAATGGCTCCGGTCTGGCAGTAGGGCGTACCTTCGCGGCTATTCTGGAGAATTATCAGAATGAGGACGGTTCTATCCGCATTCCTAAGGCTCTTATTCCTTACATGGGTGGCGTTGAGGTCATCAAGAAGGAAGAGCTGTAATTCAGTGATATATAGCCTGCCCCCAGGGGTGGGCTATTTTAATTAGGGGGATAGAAAATGGCAATACGAGATGTATGGGCCGAGGTAAATCTTGGTGCTTTGGAAAGCAATATTAAAAATATAAAATCCTGTATTAAAAATAATGCCAAATGGTGCGCTGTGGTAAAGGCTGATGGATATGGCCACGGGGCATTGGCAGTGGCCCGTAAGTGCGTGGAAATGGGTGCATCATACCTGGCAGTGGCAGCCATCAGCGAGGCTATTGTACTTCGCAAGGGAGGCTTTACCACGCCAATCCTCATATTAGGTCCTACTCCCATAGAAGCCGCCGGAACAATAGTGGATTATGATATAACCCAGGCGGTGTTTACCTTGGAAGAGGCCCAGGCATTATCCCATGAAGCGAAAATGAGACACAAGGTGGCCAAGGTACACCTGAAGGTGGATACGGGTATGCACCGTATAGGTATAAAGCCGGAACAGGCAGGAGAGATGGCAAGGGCTATTACGGAGCTTCCAGGGCTGGAACTGGAGGGAATGTTCTCCCACTTTGCTTTGGCAGATGCAGAGGATAAAACCTATGCTTATAAGCAGCTTGAACAATTTAAGCTGGCCATAGCAAATGTTGAGAAGGCAGGATTTTCCATTCCTTTAAAGCATTTAGCAAATTCTGCGGCTATTTTGGAAATGCCGGAGGCACATTTTGACATGGTGCGTGCAGGAATAATTTTATATGGCCTGTGGCCATCTCCGGAGGTAAAGCGCAATATAGATCTTAAACCGCTGATGAAGCTATGTGCCAAGGTTGCCTTTATAAAGGAGCTTGAACCAGGTGAGTCTGTTAGCTACGGCTGCACATGGAGGGCAGAGCGCAAAAGTATAATTGGTACCCTTCCAATAGGTTATGCTGATGGATATACGCGAATGTTCAGTGGCAAGGCCCAGGTGGATTATAATGGTCAACGGGCCCCTGTGGTAGGCAGAATCTGCATGGATCAGTGTATGGTGGATCTGACGGATACAAATAATATAAAGGAGGGGGACACTGTTGTGCTGTATGGATCACAGGACCTGACCATTGATGAGGCAGCTGACTGGCTGGGAACAATAAATTACGAGCTGCCGTGCATGCTCAGTCCAAGGGTGCCGAGAATATACAAGGAATAGAATATTGTTTAACAGTTAGGAGGCGTTGGCTGCAGATCAATGCCTCCATTTTTTATTAAGGGAATCGGACTGGCCAATACAGCCCAATCTTTTTGATAATTAACAAAAAATGAAAAAATAGATTTATATATTGACAATATATGGAAAAGGTAGTAACATTATCAACGTTGTCGCCGCAGTTCATTTGATTATGAAACGGGATAACAAAAAATAATTCAAAAAGATGCTTGACATGAAAGCTTCTTTGAGATATTATATAGAAGCTGACTCACTAAGCAAGAGCCTGTGAGAAAGCGAGGGTGTTCTTTGAAAACTAAACAATGCAACAAAGAATCATGCACACATGATTCAAGCCAGATGATGGAGCAGCTGTTTAATATAGTTGCTAACATACATAATAGTTTGTGCAAAACTATGAAATTCCTTTATTAAAAGGTAATTCTAGAAACTTTAAGAGCCATTCAGGTTCTTCAAAATAATTTTTTGGAGAGTTTGATCCTGGCTCAGGACGAACGCTGGCGGCGTGCTTAACACATGCAAGTCGAACGGGGCGAAGAGAAGCTTGCTTTTCCTAGCCTAGTGGCAAACGGGTGAGTAACGCGTAGGCAACCTGCCCTTCAGATGGGGACAACATTTCGAAAGGAATGCTAATACCGAATGACGTGCATTGGTCGCATGACCGATGCACCAAAGGCCGGG
>NZ_KK211386.1:0-1633 GCF_000622005.1 Anaerovibrio sp. RM50
ATGGCTGAGGCGAAATGGTTGAGTTTGGCAATATCAATGCCTACATAAATCATGAGGTTGAACCTCCCTTTCTAAAGTCTGATACCGTGATATCCACCAGCGATTATCATCGTAGACTTGATGGAAATAAGTACTCGGACAGCTCCGGCAACATCCAGCTATAAACAATTCAGATAAAGGTAGTGGCAATACACTCCTTAGAGTAGTCAAAGCTACAGGAAAACAATCAAAAGTCCACAGTATCTGAATGTATTGAACCACGATATTAAAAAGAAAGGAAAGTATGTGTTTTAGCTTCTAAAAACATCATACAAGGAATACATCATGGCAAAGGAAAATGTAGGAAAGTTTTATGATAAGTTGGCCCAGGACGCAGCTTTGGCTGAAAAGCTCAATGCTCTTGATAAAGATTTCGCTGAGAAGAACGTGACTTCTTCAAATGATGCAGCTATGCGCGAAAAGGCAGCGGAGGCTATCGTTCTTCCACTGGCTGAGGAAGTTGGTCTGCCATTTACCCTTGAGGAATTAAAGGAATACGAGCAGGACCAGATGAAGACCATGACTCTTTCCGAGGATGAGCTGGATCAGGTAGCTGGAGGTAAGTTTAAGTTACGAAATAATCCTCCTAGGTGCAAAGCAGCATGCGCCATTGTGGGAGTTGGTATCGGCGTAGTTAAAGATAAGAAGCGTAAGAATACAGCTGCTTGCATCTTATTAGGTTTTTCTAACGGCCGTGTTTGCGACAAGAGAGATGCCTAAATAACGAGCTTTAGTCTACGAGAGCAGTTCCTTATGAGCTGCTCTTTTGTTTTGCAGGAAATCCAAATTTTTTGCAGAAAAATAAAAAAGAGATAACACTTTTATCCCCTCATGGATATAAAGGACAAGAGTAAACAACAATATTTAAATACTAAGGAGGAATACATTATGGCAAAGGAAAATGTAGGAAAGTTTTATGATAAGCTGGCCCAGGATGCAGCTTTGGCTGAAAAGCTCAATGCTCTGGATAAGGATTTTGCTGAGAAGAATGAGGGCTCTGCAGATGATATTGCTTTTCGTGAAAAGGCAGTAGCAGCTATCGTTATTCCACTGGCTGAGGAAGTCGGTCTGCCATTTACCCTTGAGGAATTGAAGGAATATGAGCAGGAGCAACTGAAGGAAATGAATCTTTCCGAGGACGAGCTTGATCAGGTGGCAGGGGGAAGGGGTAAACCGCGACCTGAAGACAAAGGTAAACCTTCGTACAAAGCAGCATGTGCCATCGTGGGGGTTGGTATCGGCGTAGTTAAAGATAAGAAGCGTAAGAATACAGCTGCCTGCTTCTTATTAGGTTTTTCTAACGGCCGTGTTTGCGACTCGAGAACAGCCTAAATAACGAGCTTTAGTCTACGAGAGCAGTTCATTACGAGCTGCTCTTTTATTGTGCCATTAGGTATATTTTTGAATATAGAAAACCCCTGACTTTTATATTAGCCAGGGGATATATTTATATCTTCTTTTTTTATGCAGCCTTCTTTGGTCCCTGTGGATCCTGCTGTGGAGTATCCTTCTTAGGACTCGTGATATCCTTTACTATATCAATAATATCGCGGATGATCTGGAAAGGCTTACGACGTGGGCCATGAATGCGAAT
>NZ_KK211386.1:2743-3938 GCF_000622005.1 Anaerovibrio sp. RM50
AAAAAGGCCAGTCCTTGGACTGACCTTATCACTGTTGGCGTGGGGGCCAGCAGTGCGCCTATCATAATTAAGAAAAGCCAGTTGGAGGACTGGCTCTCTTGTTGGCCGGGGGGAGTCCCCAGCTTCTTGGAATGGGATTCTATGAGAATATTTTAACATAAAAGGTTGCACTATGCAACTATCCTCTGTTGAAGCCAAAAAAGATGCCGATCATAAAGACCGGCAAAGGAAGGAACGACTACAAAAATGTAGCACATAAAAGGAAAACGTTATACGGAAAGTAATATGATAACCTAATTTTAACATGAATGGTTACAACAGGCAACTACTCTTTCAGAGTGTCCCATACCATCTTATAAAATCATCCTTATGTGCCCCGTAGTTGGTGCCCTCCTTGAACTACTGGGAGAACATCAAAAAACGCTGGGTGCCCTGTTCTACTAATATATTATTTTGTTTTATCTTATATTATATTAGGGACGTGAAAAGCCTTGTGGCACAAGGAATAAGGGGGATATTGGGGACATTATATGTCCGCACCATGTACTGCACGGTGGCGGCAGGGAGGTAGATATACACAGGTTATTCACATTTTATGCACCAAATAGGGGCATTTATCCACAACATTTTCCAAAGTTATTCCCATACAATTCATCTTCTTAATTTGATAATGAAGGGTATGGGTATTTATTTCCCCTGCAGGTCGTAAAAAGTGGGAATTTGTTCCTGCGAAGGTTTATAATTTAGTTAAAAGGAGGAAAAGGGTATGTCAAAAACCAGTGTCCGGGGCAATTACGAGGGAACTGTCTATTTCAATGAGTCAAAGAATTTGTGGGTGGCTTCCTTTTATCCCCATTATTTTTAAAATTTTTATAACACTTTTATCCCCTCATGGATATAAAGGACAAAGAAAAACAAACACACAATAAAGGGAGGCGTTCATTATGACAGTATTAAACAATGACAAGATTCAGGTTATTCAGGAAGCTATTGATGGTGAGAAGTTACTAAAGTGCATTCAGGATATGCCGGAAGATCGCGTGGAAAAGGCTTTTAAGAATGATGACATTAAGAAACTGGCTGATAGACTCAGCGATGATGCAGAGCTGTTTGATGCAGTTATGAATGTCTATGATACCGATAAGTCTTACGAAGCTGCTACTGCTGCTGTTCCAGGCAAATATACCAAGGCAGA
>NZ_JHWV01000038.1 GCF_000622005.1 Anaerovibrio sp. RM50
GCCATAGTAAAAGGCCTCCTATGATTTTATATTTTACCATAGAAGACCTTAACTGTTACTGTTGTTATTATTTACAGAAAAACTTTCACACTCTCGTATTACGGCTATAACGATGCGGGAAAAAGAATTACTGAGGGGAAAGAGGAAAAAGTTAATGCCGTCGTTCCAGGGAGTTTTTGGGATGATTTATATAATTTAGTTTATGATTGCTATTCCACCAATAATCTTTCCAAAAACAATGGACAGGTTAGTCCGGATGATTTAATAAAATCCGCATTTTAATTGAATTGATACAGAAAGCACTCGTTACGAGTGCTTTTATTTTGCAAAAAAAGATACCCTCCACTAGAGAGGGCATCTGATGTAATTAAAAATTGAATTATAAAAGAGTATAGTTAGAATTTTACATGAAAATAATTTTGAGCAGCAACTAACAAGTCATAATTTGAATTGGCAATATTGTTAGCTTCCTCCATATAGGAAATAACCTGTTCATAATCTTCATGAGTAAGCTCTCTATTTTCTGCCAGTATCATTACATATTCCCTTTGTTTCATACTCAGGGATTTAACTCCATTTTCCCAACTTGTCATTTTTTCTTTTTCTTCTGGAGTACATTTGGTTAGCTGTAACTTATTTTCATCAATTATTTTTATAGATTCATTAAGTTTTCCTAACATTTTTTTAGCTATTTTGACTCTGTCTTGAAGTGGAATTTGCTGAACTGGAACGCCAGCATTATTTAAAAGATCTTGTGCTTCATTCCCTGCAATCATGGCCTTGGTAATGTGTTTGGAATATGACACTACTTCTTTGTTTTTTACAGCTGCAGCATCAGAAGCTGTTTTAGCTTCCTGGTATTTTGATGGCTGCTGTCCCCTTGCCATCACATTCTGTAAATATTTTACTGTTTCTAAATCTTTTCGATCTATTGCTATATCCATAGCAGTTTTGCCATAAGTGTCTTTAATATTTATATTTGCTCCATTATCCGCAAATAAATCTACTAAATCATATAAATGATTACGGGATGCTGTAATAAAAGGCCTAGAACCATAAAGAGACTTACTAATATTATCTATATTTATACCATTATCGACAAGATACTTTGCACAATCATATGTGGCTGCTGGATAAAAAGACAATGACTCTACTCGTTCCATTAAACGATTTAAAGCATTATCATTAAGCCTTGAACTTTTTAAATTTATATCAGCACCCCAATTATGGAGATATTCAAGCAGGCCAAGATCTGCCTTATAAGCAGCTGAAACAATATATGCTTCAAAATTATTATTGAACTGGTAGTAACCTCTTACATCAGCCCCGTTTTCCAATAAAAATTGCATCATATCTCTATTATTTTTTGATACTGCTACCATAAAAGCAGTTACACCATTTGTACTGGTTTCTATAATTGGGCTGTCAACAGCATATACTCCATTTATATCAACACCAGCATTTAGCATTGATTGCACCGTTCCTAGATCATTTTGCTCAACTGCTAACATAAACAATCGTTCATTTTGATTTGGGTTCTTATGTGCATGACTTTGATTTGATAAACCGCCTAACAAATCACCATTGTTACCGCCGTTATTACCGCCATTATTATTACCACTGCTATTATTTATAGCTGTTCCGATTACAGATCCAAGAACATTACCCCAGTCAATACCAGCCTCAACACTTGGAGTTGCAGAAACAAGAAATGCTGTTGCAGTTAAGGCAGCACAAAAACCACGTACACTTTTTTTCACTAAAACCATCCTCTCAATTATTAATAATTATAGACATACCTAAATAAAAAAAGCCCGTTATTTAGGTAGCGACTACAGGAATATTTTCCCATATCTAAACAACCGAGGCCATTGTATCATATAGATTTTAACTTTTCAATGGCATAACCGATTCATTAAAATTCTAAAAAAAAGACAACAAAATATAAAACCTATTGTATGTTGATATATAGGTATTTATATGGTTATAAGCTATTCCAGTCTAATCAAACTTTAATATAAATTTAACTTTGCCTTTGTTGAATGATTCCAGGTAAATAATATAGAATAACCATAGTGGGCAAAAAGTCCAATAAAAATAATCTGAGAGGGTGGTTAAAAAATGGGCAAAAAATTAAAAATAATTTTCGGGGGTCTATTAATCTGTATTTTAGGTATTATGATTTCTGGCTGTGGCGCATCTGAAAAATTTGAAGGAAAATGGGTTGCAGAAATAAATAACGGTACCTCTGTTTTACCTCCTAGAGCAGCTGGTTTTGAAATTCAAAAGAATGGCGATAAAGATTATTTTATTGATTGCTATTATGTGTACATGAATGCTGATGGAGAATTAGAAGAAGATAAAGATCCATCCAACCGTTTTGTAGCGAAAAAATCAGAAGACGGAAACACACTTATTATTCCTAATGGAATGGGTGGTACAGTTGGTATTCCTCAAGTAATGGGTGGCACAATTACATATAACGAAAAAACAAAATGTTTAGAATCAAATTTTGTGCCATACGGTCATGAGTATAAAAAACTTAAAAACGGAGAATATGACCAAGAATTTAAAAGCAGCTTTAAAGAAGTATTCGACCCATGGTATCAAAAACAAAAAGAATGGCATGATTGGTTAGATAAAAGAAATAAAGAAAGATGGCGCTAATAACAGGAATAAAATAAGCCGTAACATTAATAAAAAGGAACAGCCCTTTTTGTAGGCTGTTCCTTTCATTTTGTACTCATTTTATCAACTTTCCAACATTGCTATCTGTCGAAAAAAAGCCGATCACAAAGACCGGCTTGAGAAGGACTCTGCTATATCAAATAGCAGAGAAATGAGAATTAAAAAAAATTGGATTTGTAAAATAATATTACCACTTTAATGGAAAAGATACAAGATCTCATCTTGAATACAGGTAACTACATTTCATTATATGGTCCAAAGCTTCAGTCGCCCCCACGGCATACGCCCACCCCATAAATAAATGGTCAGAAATACCACATCATGTTATAATTTTTCCAAAGAAATTGACCGCGATAAAGTGGTATAGCATCGTGCAAGGGAGGGCAAACTTATGGCACAAAGCATACTCATCAAAGATACAACCCGTGAGGAGCGTGAGGAAATTGTCCGCAAGGCCCTGGCCTGCTCTGAGGGCTGTGAAAATTGCACTGGCTGTCAGCTGGGTGTTGGTGATGCCTTTGAAATGTATCGCCCTTACATAGAGGGAAAAAAGGAAATCCGCGACATAAACATGGAATTCAATGCCAGATACAACATACACTGACGGTATAGGGGCTCAGAAATGAGCCCTTTTTTTAATACCGTATTTCCTATATTTGAATACATTTTATTATTTTTGTGCAGTATATTGACACGTTATCCACAATTGTGTATAATTAAGACAGTTAAATAAGTTGTCATTGCGGAATGACGTTTTACCCCTGTTTTCTCTCTCGGCCGGGATAGAAATATAGTCATTCCGCGAAAAGTCCGCGGTGTGGCTGCCGCGGGCTTTTTGCGTTGCCAGCAATACTTAATGAGATTGAGCCA
>NZ_JHWV01000039.1 GCF_000622005.1 Anaerovibrio sp. RM50
TTTACGGGGGCTGATCCAAAGTTCACCTACGGCTACATTGGTAATGACACTGCTACCTATGAGCTGCAGGGACAGCAGGATAAGACCCATTTCATTATGTCTCTTGGAGGCGAGGCTGAATTTGCCCCTGGCTGGACTTTGGCCGGGGATTTGGCTCTCCAAAAGGGCAGCCACGATAAGGACATTATGGCAGCAGTTACCTTAAGAAGAATGTGGTAATTTTTTCATAACACTTTTCTTTGTTTAGGGATATAAAGGACAAGAGAAACAAAAAAATCTTATCGCTAATCTGACATGAAAAGAAAGGAAGTGTTTATTATGACAAAGGAAATCATGGATAAGGTAATGGACGATATGGAGCTCGATGCTGTTGTTGGTGGCGCAGGCTTTGTCTACATCAAAAAACGGGCTGATGGGAAATATGATGTTTTGGCATCAAGTATTGAATTGGATAAAAAACAAATCGAGGGACTTTTGGCAGGAAAATCACCGGATAGTCTTGGAATTACCAAGAGCATAAAGTTCCATCCTCATGTGGGCTTGCAGGCTAATAAACTGGCAGCAGTAAAGAAGGCACTGAACAAAATTTATAATGGTTGTACCTTCAAGAATATCTAATACATTTAATATATTAATTACTTATTCAGATGGAGTATTTAACTCCATCTGAATTTGGTTGAAAAATTTAAATATTGAATATGTTTAAAATATCAATAGGAGTAATTGCAACCATAATCTATCGTAAGGAGTGGTAGTATGAAAAAGTATCGAAAAATAACTAGAGCTCAACATAGTGCGCTGGTATCAGCCATTCTAATCGGATTAATGTCAATTACTCCCTATGCTGCAGCGAATGAAAGTGAATACCTGGCCACGGAGAGCCTCGATTATGATGGTAGGCAAATAGCCGAAATGATTTTTTTGAAGGAAGGTCAGGGAATAGGTACTAATCGTCAATGGATGGTTCCTAAGGCTGTATATGATTTACCTAATTCTCTTATTAAAGGTGCTGCAGACAGTGCGTCATACTGGACAGATATGTTGGGGCCTACAGCGAAGAATAAGGATCCTTGGCAGATTTTCGTCACCACTTATTGGGTAAGGAATGCATCCTCCAGTTCACTTAGTGTTGTCTCAGATGGAATCACGCCAATCAGAAGAAGCTACAAGAATACCGAACACTTTGTTTCTCAGCAATTACAAAATGGTAACCTATACGATGAGTTAACCTATGATAAGGCAAAAACTGGTGTACTGCCAGAGGGCAGCTATGCCTATACCCGTTTAAGGTTAGGGTATTATTACGGTGCCCAACGCAAAGGTGCTGACTATGGCTGGTGGCTGGATACTGATACGGTGCTCCCAACCAATGAGCAGGCCGTCAATTATGCAACAACTGTGCGACATGAGCTGGGACATGCGTTGGGGATTGCACTGAAAAGACGGACAAGTGGAGACAATATATATATTATGCCAGGGCTTACTGATGAAAAATCCTGGTCATTGCAGCTTTACGACCAGAATAACAACAAGGCCAAGCCTGGTATGCGAATTATAACTTCCGATCAATTTGAGGAACTGAAAGATGATAATCCAAGTATCTCACCAAAGGATTATTTCATTGTTGATAAGAAAGTCACAGATGAAGGTAATGGATTTGCTTATTTTTCTGGTAAAAACGTAGTTGATGCATTGGGTGGAGCAACCTTCTTTGGTCGTAGTGCTTTACCGGTAAATGGTTGGGAAGGTAAACGATTTGAAGGTTCCCATATCCAGACCTCTGGCATGATGAGTCATCGCAGCTATAGTAATTATACTGCATTTTTGGAAGCAGAGCTGGCTGCATTGCAGGATCTGGGATATAACATTGACCGCAAGGCATATTATGGCCGCTCCATCTATGGAAATGGTGGGACTATTAATAATACTCAAGGGTTCTTCGCCAGAAACGATGAGGGAACAGCATATCTTAACAATACCTACAGTGATGTGGCCTTGGGAATTGGGCTTCATATTTATGGCTATGGCAATAAGGTGACCCAGTCTGCAGATATTATGACCCTAGGTGATGGTGGTACCGGTATACGAGTGGATGGAATGGAAAACAAGCTGATTATTCCGGAGGACACGGAAATCCATGCAGATGGTTATCGGGGAAACGGCGTAATGATTTCCTATGGCCGCAATCAACAAGTGGACCAGGCTGGTACTGTTACTGCATTAGGTGAAGGCGGAACAGGAATCAGATTTGACTTTGGTTCCTCCCGTGGCGGAGCTGGTCATGAGTATCGTGGATCATATATTCGTTATAAACGTTGGGTTAATAGCAAGGACAGCGGACAGGAGCCTGGCTCAATTAGTAGAGCCAGCAATTATGATCTTACTTATAATATGAATGCCAATACCCGTAATGTGGCGATAGATGAGCTTGTAGGACCATTGGTTGATGATTACAATCTTTCTGGTAAATTGGCAGGCAGTGATGCAGCTATTTACATTGGTAAAAATGCTTTTGTAAAGAATATTAACATAAATAATGGTGCCAGCATACAAGGCAACATAATTTCTGACTGGAAACAGTTTGATGCCAAGGAATGTGAAGGTGCTTATGATAGTGACCAAAATAATCGGGATGTATTGCGTATTCAGTATAATGGTAACACAGGGGTAAGGGGCTATGATTACCATAACTATATCCCAGACCTGGTGACCAATCTAAATTTTAATAACAACAATATGACTTACAATGGCAATATTACCGGTGAAGATAATATGAAAATGAATGTAACTGGGGGCATTCTTAATTATAATGGTAAAGCCAATGTTGTAAATGTAACGGTGGCAAAGGATGCCGAGCTGTATGGTGGCGATTATACAGTTAATGATATGTCGGAAAAAATATCAAAAGATTTCAAAGATGACACCACAGGACAGTTTTTCAATCATGGTACCATTGGGGCAAAAAATGGTGATACCAGCATGAACATTAAAGGAAAATTGGTTTCTGATGGGTATCTGCAGGCCTATGACGGGGGCACAAAAGGACAGATTCTTGTAGACGGTGACGCCAATATTGAGGGCTCCACGGTTTTGGCAG
>NZ_JHWV01000040.1 GCF_000622005.1 Anaerovibrio sp. RM50
GTACCACTCCATATATGGCGGAGAGGGTGGGATTCGAACCCACGGTGCCTTGCGACATCACTGGTTTTCAAGACCAGCTCCTTAAACCACTCGGAGCACCTCTCTTACACTGTTATTATTGTACAAAATCAATCAATATATGTCAATAATGGCATATATTTTTAAGTCAAATAGACTTTTTAATTAAATGTTTATTCAGAATTTCTGTGTAAAACCTGTGGACAACCTGTGGACAACCAACTGACAACCAAATATCAAACCCTTGAAAAACGGCTAAAAGATAACTTTTTCAAGGGCTTTTCTTTTGGCTTCTTCATTACTGTGAGCATAAACGGCTAAAAGAACATTAGGGTTTTTCCAACCGCCTATGGATTGTACTGTAGAAAGGTCAACACCATTAGTAATGAGCTTAGATGCTACATAATGCCTGATACAGTGTATGGATAAACACTTATCCAGTTTAGCCTTTTGTGCAATACGCCTAAACACTCTCTCAGTGTTGCTTAAACTCATGTGCTCATACTTTTTCGGCAATTTATTGGCTGTAAATACATAATCAGAGGGCTTAAAATCCTCTTTTTGCAGGGAAAGTATCATTGATAACATATCCTCTGAAACGGGAATATCCCTAACACTGCATACAGTTTTGGTATTGCCTACTATTTCTCTGTATACGCCATCCATTGTTCCTCTGGTGATGCTACGCCTAATGCAAATAGATTTATTTGAAACATCTATATCCTGCCATCTAAGGGCAAGTAGCTCTGCCCGTCTTGCACCAGTAGCAAAATACAAAGAGAAAATAATAAACCACTGCGTATCATATTCTTTAGCCGTGGCAAGAAAACGCTCTTTTTCCTGCTCTGTAAAACCCCTACGCCTAACCTTGTGAGTATTCTGCAGTTTGATAGGGTTATCAAACGGGTTAGTATCAATAATCCCCAGACTGATGAAATACTCGTACATAGCCCTGAATCTGCGTACATCGTCCATAACATAGCCTTTTGAATAATGGTTTTCCTCCTGTCTGGCAGAAAATAACCGTTGCCATGCTTCATGGCTTATACGGTCTATTCTGATACTTCCCAGTTGTTTGCAGTAGTTTGTTTTGCAAAGATTGTATTTAGAATAAGTAGAAAGTGCAACTCTTGGGCGTACATCCTTTTCTACAAACTCAGTGAACGCTTCTTCTAAGGTAGGAATAGCTTTCACTATTCTTTCAGTAGATAAACTGCTAACAATCTTTTTATCCAGATTGTGCAATTCAACTAAGGAATCCCTTTTCTTAATAGCTTCTTCTAAGGAATGGCAGGTAAAATAGGTTTTTTTACCGTCTACACGCAAAGAAACAATGTAGGTATCTTTGTCTGGACGATATGAAATGTATTTATGCTCTGTTTTCATAGAAAAATCTCTCCTTTCAAATAAGGAGAGAAAGAGAGTATTCAGTTATCAAGGTACTGTTTGCTTCAGTATAGATGCATCTGGCTCTCCAGTCGAGATATTTTTATAATAATTCAAAAACAGGCTGTTTTTTTAAAAATCGCCTGTTTTTTTGTGCTACATTGACTATACTAGCCCATTTATATGTATTTTTGAAAGGAGTGTTTTTAAATGCTAAGACCAGAACATTACAGGAAATTGAAAGAGGAATACACCATAAGCAAAGCCCAGTATTTGGAGCATCAAATCCTCTTAGACGAAATAGAAGGGAGGGAATCTAATGATATTACCCAAATCAGGAAACAGAATAAATTTGATGTAGGACTGGAACTATCCAATTCAGAAATAGCCAATAATATGCGACTAATCAAAGACCATGTTGAAAAAGCCCATAAACTAGGCTACGGCTCCCCATTTGATGTTATCCTTCAGCTAGATGATTACAGATACCGCATTATAGCCATTTTTGAAATGTTCTACAAACTGGAAATCAGAGCTGTCCATCTAATGAATGATGGCACTTTTCTTTTATTATCCACTCACGGAGAAATGAAGATATGCGACATAAAGAACTATCCAATGAAACGGGCTATTAATGTTATGGTAGACGAAGATACTGGCTCTTTTGTAGTAAACCGTAAAAGGTACGAATCCTCTATAAAGACAGCTTGCTACTATAGGAGAGAAACGAACAGGGCAAGCGTAGGCTTTATATTCCATGAACATAAGCCATCCTTGGAGGAACTGAACTATATACTGAACTGTCTGGAAAAACGGAGCAAGGCAGAATATGTTTCCTTTAGCGGTGGAATCCCATTTGATGATGAAGAAGTAACTTTGGAAGAAATGCTAGATGAAGAACATCCAAACTATAATCCTGAATATCCATTTGTACCTGATTTTAAAGAACCAGATACAAGTACGCCTATGGATGCAGACAATGAGCTACCGTTCTGACGGGAGGCAAAGAAATGAACCTAAAAGTCTTTGAAAATCACAACGAGGACAAATACTTCATGTATCTGGAACAGGCGTGGGAAACAGCCCTACGATATGCACAATCAAAGCCACCACTCTTTCACTGCCTAACAGATACGGGGGAACAGATTATTCTTATTCCCTATATGGTAGACTTTCAAACTGATAATCATATCATAGATGTGTCTTATCAGGATTTTGCAGTTGCCAAATCGTATATTGTAACCGAATTTGAGCCAACTAATGAGGGGACAGATATACAAATATCAATAACCGTCAACAGAAAAGCCCAGAAAACCAGTGAGTTGCACTATCCAGAATGTATAAGCAGGAAAGAAGCAGAAATAGAGGTTTTGAGTCAGTTTAAAGAAGCCATGCCGTACAGTTACGAATTTCTGGGGGAATTCCTATACCAGAATTTATTTTTCTATAATCTGGAGGTGACGGATTTACACCATTTCTATAAATACAAGGCACATATAAAAGGATATAAGATAACAGAGATAACGCAGATTTATCTTTCTTAGCCGACCAAAGAAAAGCACTCCGTTTTGAACTGCTACCCGTCAAGAGGACAGTAAAAAAATATAAATTTTCTTTGGTCGACAGCCATTGTTCTGTCGGCCTTTTTTATGCGGCCATAT
>NZ_JHWV01000041.1 GCF_000622005.1 Anaerovibrio sp. RM50
TCTTCAGTAGTCGCTTTCTTTTTATGTGGCATAGAAAAATCCCCCTATAATGACAGTTTTTGTTTTTCACTGTCTCTTATAGGGGGAGCATATCAGAGTGCTTTTTCTTATTTATGCCAGTTATTATTTTTTTATGCTATTAAAATAAGATATCCAATTCTTATTTGGGTTTGTTTCCAAAGTACCTCTAACCATATCAAATACTTTATCTATTTCTTTTTTAGTATCTGGCTCATCACAAGCAGAATCAAGGTCAGATTCCATATCCTGAATAACATTCAGTAACTTAGTTTTATCAATGTAGTTTATTAAATTATCATTTCCTACATAATTCCTGTTGTAATATTTGATTGATTCAAATAATCTTTTGTTGTAGCTGTCTTTTAGTAGATAAACCAAGAGGTCAAGAGGCTTTCTTAGTCTGGAATACATTTTTCTGTCCTCATAGGTATTTTTAATTTTTGCCTTTCTAAAATATTCAATAATATCTTTGTTATACATACCGTTAGAAGCCACATTTAACATAGATTGCATTGAAATAGAGACTAACTTTAGTCGCATAAAGAAGTAGTCATCTTTATCTTCCAGTGGGAATGCTTCATCTAATTTATCATTGGGAATATAGAACCTTTTAGCCAGATAGAATTTTATACTGTTGTATTCATTTTTTTCTGCTCTTGCAAGTTTAGCCATTTCTTCTGTAACAGTAAGAACTTTAGGTTTAGATATAACAAAAGTTACAGCCGTAATTGTATGTGGGGAAGAAGGCAAATTTCTTTCTCTTGGGTGGCGGTACTTTTTATCATATTCTTTTTCCATAGTAATATGTAGTAGTCCAGAATTATTGATTTGTTCTATAGAAGGTTTTAACGCTTTTTCGTTTAATTTATTGAATCCCTTATATTTGCTTTCCTTCCAAGTACCAGTAGCTGCTAAGGAAACCATATCCCCATCAAATAAATATTGTAATTTATATACTGGAATTGTTATTTTGGCGTGGAAATCTTCTCTCTTATTTGATTTATTAAATTGAAGATTAAACCAAAAATACAGCACTTCCATAAGTTTCATCGCATTTGTAGTAATGAATTTACCCCAATAAGACATTGGAATAGGAGCAAAATTACCTTGTAACTTTAACAAGTATGGTCGTAAATCTTCGTCAAATCTAAAAGTAATTTTTCCCCTGCTATATTTACTGCCCCTTACAATATGGCATCTAGCAACTTCATCTTCTTCATTTGGTGAAGAATTAAATTTTATTTGATAAAATGAAGCATTATATATTTCATCAACAGCTTTACTAATAGCTTGTGGCAATTTCTTAGGATGAATATTTGGGAAATAATCTTTTATCTGTTTGACATTTAAAGAAAATGTTGAAAACTCTTCATCGTAAGTATCAATAGTAGAAACAGCACAATAAAATAATTTTTGTGCCACTGGAGAAAGAGTTGATGTTGCAAAAGCCAAATCTTTAGAAATACATACTTTATGATGTGGTTGTATTTCCATTGGCACTGCATTTTCTATAGCTAATGCAGATAAAGGTGTAGAATGTGAATCATCCACTTCTGATGATAATACTGGTTCGTTTATTTTATTATTATCCATTTTATAAAAACTCTCCTTTTTAAAAATTTATTTTTATAAATTGTAACAGAATATAAAAACGCAAAATTAAGAAAAAATAAAAAACGGCTATTTTTTTATATTTTTTTCACGCAAAAGAATAAAATATGTTATATTTTAATTACCATTTTATAAAAGCTCTGAGGCACTGCATAATATAAAAAATGTGCGGTGCCTCGCTTTTTTTATTTTCACGCATAAAAAATACCCTCTATTTTTAAAAAATAAGGGTGTTTTTGAGCAATTTGATATCAAAAAGGACAATCATATACTTTTTTAAAAAATAGGCTCGTAAAATCGAAATTTGAGGCTTTTCCTTATTATATTCTTTCTTAGAGTTTATATTTCTTTTCCTGCCGACTAAAGAAAAGATTGCCACCGTTCTAAATTATATCCTGTGGGCGAAAGATTTTCTCTTTTACCAGTATTCTTTTTTCTTTAGCCGAAGGGCTAGAAGCATCCCAAATAAATAGTAGACAGTCCCTTTAGGGAAGTCTCCAGACCTAGAGATAATTTCCTTAGCCGACTAGAAAAATAGAAGCATCCCAACTATAGAGATGGATGCCCCTTCAGGGGAGTCTGCAGACCTAAGAGATGATTTCCTCTAGCTGAAGAAGAAAAACTATCATTTTTAGAAAGCAGATATTTTATTTAAACTTTGATTTTGATTTTTTTTAATATCATTTTTTAGAAAAAAGTATTTTAAAAGAATTTCTATTTTTTTATTTTTCCATTTCCCAAAGCGGGTATTTTAATTTTATTTAAAAAATCAAAATTAGTAATTTGAGAAATCGGTTTTTTAGAAAAACAAAATACTAATTCTTTAATTTAAAGAAACTGTATATTTTGGGTAAACTGTATTTTTTAAAATTTAAACAACAAATTTAAAAAACTCAATATTAAGAAGAAACTCTACCTTGTCGGCTATTATTTAATTTTCTATTTATAAAATAACTATTAATTTAGTTTAACGATTAAGATTACTTTTGCAATACCTCATAAAGCCTTGTGTAATAAAGGGTTGCGGAATTCAAAAATCCCGAAAAGGTTACTTTTTAGGGGTAAAAGTCCCGAAAAGGTTACTTTTATCATTCTAAAAGTCCCCTAAAGGTTACTTTGGGCTTTTTAAAAGTCCCGAAAAGGTTACTTTTATCATTCCAAAAGTCCCGAAAAGGTTACTTTGGCTATTTTTTAAATAAAACAACCGTGTATTTTTCAAAAGTCCCCTAAAGGTTACTTTTTGAGTAAAAGTCCCGAAAAGGTTACTTTTTCCCTTCGTAAGGTACATAAAATAGGGTGAAAAAAAACAAAAATCCCGAAAAGGTTACTATTTTAGGAG
>NZ_JHWV01000042.1 GCF_000622005.1 Anaerovibrio sp. RM50
TGTTTTTCTATTGGTGTCAAAATGCCAAGGCTGCGCTGAACACGTTTATTGTTGTAGTAAGCAATATAGGATTTAATTGTATGTATTAGACTGAGTCTATCTGTAAAGCGTTTGCCATAATAACATTCTCTTTTCAATATGCCCCAAAAACCTTCCATAGGCCCATTATCAATGCAATGGGCGACACGAGACATGCTTTGAATCATGCCATATTTTTCCAATTTATGGTGAAACACCCTATTTGTGTACTGAAAACCACGATCACTATGAAATAGTGGATGAGCGTTTGGATTGTTTTTAACAGCTTCATCCAATGTTTTGAATACCAACGGATTGTTGTTGTGGGTCCCTATGGCAAAAGCAACTATTCGCCTATCATACAGATCTAGAATTGCACTTAGGTAAATCTTGCGTGCTTCTAATCCTTCATACCATTTGAATTCAGTAACATCGGTGAGCCACTTTTCATTTGGTTTATCCGCATAAAAGTTGCGATCAAGTAAGTTCTCGGCAATATATTGAGGCCGTTTAGCATTTCTGGTACAGCCGTGGCGACTGTACTTAATTGTGGATTTTATATCCTTTTCCCGGCATATTCGAAGTATACGCTTATCATTGACGTGAATATCATAATCATGTTTCAGGTCATCATTGATACGGCGATATCCTTTATCTGGATGTTCGGAATGAATTTGCTCCACCTTTTCTGCAATGTGCTCATTTTCCAACACCCTGTTGCTTTTTCTACCGGATAACCATTTGTAGTATGCCGATCTGGCGATATTAAGCAACATACATAAATCATCAATAGGATAGCCTTTTTCTTGATGGCAATCCCGTATAGCCTTGTAAGCACGCAGCTGCCTTATTTGTCCAAGAGGTCCCCCCTCTCCAGCTCTTTCAATTTTTTTAATAGGTCACGCTCCATCTCGGCCATATATAGCTGATGTTTCAGCTTTTCAATTTCAATTTTGGCTTTTTCCAGCTCTGTACGTGGGACCTGGTCTTTCTTACGCTTGCCACGACGATCTTCCAGCCCTGATTCCCCGAGTTCCATGTAACGTAATGTCCATGTTCTGACCTGTTGGTAACTAACATTGTATTTTTGGGCTATCTCGCCATAATTCTTACCTGAGGCCAGGGATTCCTTGGCTATTTGCACTCGTTCTTCTTGCGTTGTGTTGCGTACTTTACTCATGTAACTTCCGCCTCCTGAATGTTTTCTGGAGTTAAGGTCTCCATGAGCATTATACAACTTAATCCAATCTCTTAGTTGGCAAGTACTTCTAATTTTGTATTTTTGACAGATGAACATATAGCCGCCTTCACCGTTTAAATAACTAAGAACAGCCTTCATCTTTAGCTCTGCTGAGTACACACGATTATGTTCGTGAGGCATAAAAAATTGGATCCCTTCGGCCTTATAATGTCTTATCCATCTACGTATCGTGGAAGTATGAACTTGAAGTTGCTGGGCAGCATCTTTTAATTCAATTTCTTCAGATAAGTATGCATGAATGACTCTAATTATTTCTTCAGTAGTCGCTTTCTTTTTATGTGGCATAGAAAAATCCCCCTATAATGACAGTTTTTGTTTTTCACTGTCTCTTATAGGGGGAGCATATCA
>NZ_JHWV01000043.1 GCF_000622005.1 Anaerovibrio sp. RM50
TTGCGGCGAGCCAATATGCCCTTCTAAATTAAAAAGGCCAGTCCTTGGACTGACCTTATCACTGTTGGCGTGGGGGCCAGCAGTGCGCCTATCATTAAGAAAAGCCAGTTGGAGGACCGGCTTTAATATTTGCTGGGGTGGACCAGCAAATGGAATGGGAGTTTATTTAAAAGAATTTTACCACAGATGATTATGTGATACAACTATTCCATTATGGAAAGGATTTTTAACATACTGTATAGAATATATATAGTAAAAAAAGAGAAAAATTTATTATCCATGGCGAATTTGACGATAAAAAATATAGATTTTCGGGAGGTTGTGAATTATGAATATTAAAAAGAAAATAGCTGTTACTTTGTTAGCTGGTCTGTTTACTGGAAATGTGGCAGGTGCCACGCCATCACTTATAGAGCGGGAAAGTATAAATCAGGTGGCTCTGCTCCAGTCCCTGGCCCAGGGCTACAATAATTAAATAAATTGGAGATGAGCGGAAATGAATAAGCAATCCATTTTTTTTCATAAGCGTAATAAAAATCTTTGGTTTACATCCACTGTGACCCTTTTGGGTATGGCACTGCTGATAGCCCTTGTTTGGTTTTTAAAGGTGCCCAATCCCAATATGGTATTGATTACCGGTATAATCATATTTACCAGCATGTTCGGGCGCATGGCCGGGGTGCTTTCCACCCTGATGATTATTATTTATTCCATGTATTTCTTTTCCATGGACCATGATTTTTTCACTTTTACTGAGGTTAATATATATAAAATGATGGTCATTTTGCTTAGCGTCATTATAAATACGGCCATTGTGGCCTATTTGCGCTATCGCTGGCGAAATGCACAGCTGGAGCTGTACGAGCTTAATGGCCAGCTCCGTCACCATAATGAACAGCTGCAGTTCCAAAGCAAAACAGATCAATTAACCGGTCTGTATAATCGTCATGCTCTCCGGGAAAATTATGACGACTATATTGGCAAGCAACTAACCGTTGCCTTTATGGATGTGGATAATTTCAAGCTGATAAATGACACCTGGGGTCATGATGCAGGGGATGAGGTACTGAAAATACTGAGCTCCAGTATGAAGGAAAAGCTGACCAATACCACCATTTATCGCTATGGCGGTGATGAGTTCCTGCTGATTCGAGACGATGTTGATATTGATTTATTTGAAAAGCAATTGGACTCCGTGAAAAAAGATTTGAGCAGCTTTAACAGCAGCAGGGAAGGGGAAAAGGTTAATTTTTCTCTCGGTTATGTGTACGGTGAAACCAAAACCTCATATGATTTGAGAAATATGTTTGAAAAAGCCGATGAATTATTGTACGATGTGAAACGTCATGGGAAGAAGAAATTTATTGGCAGTCCATATACTGGATAAGGAATGACATTGATAGAAATGGTAAACTTCGTGTGAAACGGTTTTTCGCACTACGCCCTTACAACGAAATCTAAAGCTCATCTGCATCCTTCGGAGATGCCGAGGAAAAGCTGGTGGGTTTTGCAAGGGTTATCAGCGATTATGCTACAACCTATTATTTATGTGATGTAATTGTTGATAAGGCATATCA
>NZ_JHWV01000044.1 GCF_000622005.1 Anaerovibrio sp. RM50
CTTGTATGATGTTTTTAGAAGCTAAAACACATACTTTCCTTTCTTTTTAATATCGTGGTTCAATACATTCAGATACTGTGGACTTTTGATTGTTTTCCTGTAGCTTTGACTACTCTAAGGAGTGTATTGCCACTACCTTTATCTGAATTGTTTATAGCTGGATGTTGCCGGAGCTGTCCGAGTACTTATTTCCATCAAGTCTACGATGATAATCGCTGGTGGATATCACGGTATCAGACTTTAGAAAGGGAGGTTCAACCTCATGATTTATGTAGGCATTGATATTGCCAAACTCAACCATTTCGCCTCAGCCATCTCGTCTGATGGTGAAATACTCATCGAGCCGTTCAAATTTACAAATGACAATGATGGCTTCCAACTGCTGATATCCAAACTCGATTTTTTCGATAAGGACAGCATCATCATTGGTCTTGAATCAACGGCACACTACGGTGACAACCTTGTTCGATACCTTGTTACCGTTAATTACAAAGTGTGTGTGTTGAACCCCATAAAGACTTCTATTATGCGTAAAAACAACGTGCGCAAAACGAAGACTGACAAAGTCGACACATACATTATTTGCAAAACTCTCATGATGCAGGATCAACTCAGATTCGTGACCTTTTTCGATCTAGATCTGATGAACCTCAAGGCTCTTGGCCGTTTTCGTCAAAAGACTATTAAGCAGCGAACCAGATTAAAGATTCAGCTGACTTCTTATATTGATGAGGTATTCCCTGAATTGCAGTATTTCTTCAAATCAGGTCTGCATCAAAAATCTGTTTATGCGCTATTAAAAGAAGCGCCTACACCAGAAGCTATTGCTTCTATGCATATGACTCATCTGGCTCATCTTCTCACTGTAACCTCCCACGGACACTTTGATAAAATGATTGCTCAGCAGTTAAGAGTTCTTGCACAGAAGTCTGTCGGTGCCAACGACAGTGCTCTATCTATTCAGATAACCCACACCGTTGCACAGATTGAGTTACTGGATAGCCAATTAGAGAGAATTGAAGCTGAAATGACGGACATTATGAAATTCAATGATTCTGTCATCAAAACCATTCCGGGAATCGGATATATAAACGGCGGAATGATACTTGGTGAAATCGGCGATATACACCGATTCTCCAGCCCCAACAAGCTGCTTGCATATGCTGGCTTAGATCCTTCTGTATACCAGTCTGGAAACTTCCAAGCTAAAAAAACCAGAATGTCCAAGCGTGGATCCACAGTCCTCAGGTATGCTCTTATAAACGCAGCACATAACGTTGTTAAAAACAATGCCACCTTCAAGGCTTATTATGATGCCAAGATGGCTGAAGGCCGCTCACACTATAACGCCCTCGGGCATTGTGCAGGCAAACTCGTCAGGATTATCTGGAAGATAATGACTGACAATGTAGAATTTAACCTCGACTAAGAGATCTGGATACCCAACATCATAGATTTGTAAAAAGCACCCACCAGGGAGCCTTGTTAAGGTTACCCATTTTTGCTACAAAAAGGATTTTACAAATTCCAGCTAATCCATACTTGACTTTTCATAGCTGGTCTCC